>CAWAIM010000046.1:0-106663 GCA_963781895.1 uncultured Alphaproteobacteria bacterium | reverse complement strand
CGCCAGTCTCGGCGCGATGCAGAAGGTCGATGACGTCCGTCTTGGTCTCCAGGTCCGCGAACAAGCGTCCGAATGCGCTCCAGGTCCTCGAGCGGCGCGCACGTCGCCGAGCAGATTGGCCTGGCCGCGCACGATCAGCTGATCGCGCGATCCCGGCGACCGCCCGACCACGAGGCGAGGCCCGCCTCCACCAGGCGGGCGCGCGATCTCGTCGAGCTCCTGCCGCGCCCTCCGCCGCGCCGACTTCGATCTCCGCCGTCGCCTCCGACAGATGTCCGCCCTCGCACGCCCTGCGTTCGGCAGGAAGCCCCCCGCCTCCGGCAGAGCGCCGACGCCGGCATGCCCAGCCGGCGTGGCGATCGACCCGGTTCTCGATCGAGCCGTCCTCGGCGACCAGCACGGCCAGCGCCTTGTCCGGCTCCAGGCGCACGAACTCGACGTGCTTGAGCCGCGCGATCGGTCTTGGTCGTCAGCACCACGCCCGCCCCGCGCGTCAGGTCGGACAGCAGGCTGGTCGCTTCGGCGAGCGCGCCCTTCGAAGCCCCCGCCCTCGGCGGCCGCCCGCACCTGGCTGTCGATCCGCGCCCGCTCCTCGCGCCCCAGGTCGCCCGAGCTCCAGCAGCGCGTCGACGAAGAAGCGCAAGTCCCTGCTGGGTCGGCAGCCGGCCGGCGCTCGCGTGCGGTCGCGTAGATGAGCCCGAGTTCCTCCAGATCCTGCATCACGTTGCGCACGGAGGCCGGCGACAGCGAGATCGGCAGCACGCGCGACAGGTGCCGCGATCCGACCGGTTCGCCGGTCGAAAGATAGGATTTGACCATGCGGCGGAAGATTTCGCGCGAGTGCGCGTTTCGTTTGCGAAGCGACGCTTTTGGTGGCGGGTCGTCAGACGGAGGCGGCCATGGCGGAGACAATGGCGGAAGGGGGGCCGGACGCAAGGCGAGTGCGTGCGCGCCCAAACGACGCTGGCCGCTGAAATCCCGAGGGATTTTTGACAATTGCCGCGCTTCGTTGGCGCTTGGCCTCCAGCAGAACGGAAATTGGCGCCTCGAACATTGCCCGCCGCGACGGCTGAAGCTAAGGTCGCGCCTCGTCCATTGTTTTCCGGGAACAAGCTCCACATGCACAAGAAGGCGCCCGCACCGGCGGACAGAATCCTCGTCGACCAGCTCGTCGCTCAGGGCGTCGAGCGGATCTACTGCGTTCCCGGCGAATCCTGATCTGGCCGCGCTCGACGCCATGCACGACTCGCGATCGCGCTCACCGTCTGCCGTCAGGAGGCGGGGGCGGCGATGATGGCGTTGACCGAGGGCCGCCTGACCGGGCGGCCGGGCGTCTGCTTCGTCACCCGCGGTCCAGGCGCGACCAATGCGGCGCACGGCGTCCACATCGCCGAGCACGATTTCCGCCCCGATGATCCTGTTCATCGGCCAGGTCGAGCGGGCGATGATGGGACGCGGGGCCTTCCAGGAAATGGACTACCGCGCCTTTTTTGGCTCCGTCGCCAAATGGGCGACCGCAGGTCGAGACCGCGGCGCAGATTCCCGAGTCGTCCAGCGCGCGTTCCACATCGCCATGCAGGGTCGGCCCGGTCCAGTGGTCATCGCGCTGCCCGAAGACATGCTTGTCGAGACCGCCGCGGTCGCCGACGCCGAGCGCGTCAGGGCGACGCCGATCTGGCCGGGGCTCACGCAGATGGCCGAGCTGCAGAAGATGTTGTGGAGCGCCGCGCGGCCGATCGCGATCCTCGGCGGCCCGGGCTGGACCGACCGCGCGAGCGCGGCCTTCGCCCGGTTCGCCGAGCGCTTCGACATGCCGGTCGTCGGCTCGTTCCGTCGCGCGAGCGCCTTCGACGGAGAGCACGAGAATTTCGCCGGCGAAATCGGACTGTCGGCCAACCCAAAGCTGAGAGCGCGCGTCGAGACGGCCGACGTCGTCATGCTCGTCGGCGGGCGCATGTCGGAGGCGGCCGCCCAGGGCTACACGTTGTTCGACATTCCGACCCCGCGTCAGCGTCTCGTTCATGTTCACGCCGACGCGCATGAGATCGGCCGCAACTCCTCCGGCCCTCGGGATCATCGCGACCTCGCCGGAATTCTGCGCCGCCCTCGAAGGCGTTGAGCCGCCGTCGACGATCCCGTGGTCGCCGAAACCCGACGGCGCCGCGCCGCGGTTTTCTCGCCTGGAGCGAGCAGGCGCGCCGGTCAACCCGGGCCGCGTGCAGGTAAGTGAGGTCATGTTTTCGATCCGTCGGCGCGTCCCGGACGCGATCTTCACCACCGCGGCCGGCAAAATTTCACCATCTGGGTCGGCCGCTTCCTGCGCTTCCGCCAGGTCGAACAGCAGCTCGGGCCGACCTCCGGCTCGATGGGCTACGGCCTGCCGGCCGCGATCGGCGCGGCGCACGTATTCCCGAAGCGCCGATCGTCTGCTTCCCCAGCGACGGCGACTTCCTCATGAAGCGGCGGAATTCGCCACCGCCGTGCAATACGGGCTCCCGATCGTCGTCGTGCTGATCGACAATGCAATGTAGGCACGATCCGCATGCACCAGGAGCGCGACTTTCCCGGCCGGGTGGTCGCCGCGCGATTGCGCAATCCCGATTTCGCGGCTATGCGCGCGCCTTCGGCGGCCACGGCGAGACCTCGAGGAAACGGCGGAATTCCTGCCCGCGTTCGAGCGCGCGCTGGCCTCCGGCCTAGCCCTCGATCGTGCATGTGAAGATCGACCCGGAAGCGATCACTCCCGCCACGACCCTGAGCGCGATCCGAGACGCGACGCTGGCGAGGCGCGCCGTTCGTGAGGCGGCCGGCGCGCCGATGTCTGACGCGCTTCATTCCATGCTCATCGTCGCGGCGGGGGCGGCCGCGGCCGGTTTCCTCCAAGGACTCACGGGGTTCGCGTTCTCGATCGTCGCGCTGTCGTTCTGGGTCTGGGCGCTGCCGCCGCAGACCGCCGCCCCGCTCGCGGTGTTCGGCGCGCTCAGCGGCCAGATCGCCTCGCTCGCCTCCGTCGCGGCGGCTTCGTACGGACAGGTCGCACCGCTGCGTGATCGGCGGATGGCTGGGCGTGCCGATTGGCGCGTTGCTCCTGCACAGCGTCGATCCGCAGCGCTTCCGGCTCGCGATCGGAGCGCTGCTGACGTGCTACGCTCTGTTCGCCATCTTCGTCCGCGATCCGGGGAGTCGTCACGGGCGGCGGACGGTGGCTGGATGCGGCCTTCGGGCTGTTCGGCGGGGTGCTCGGCGGCTTTGGCGGCATGTCGGGCTTCGTGCCGGCGATCTCGGACGCAGCTGCGCGGCTGGAAGCGGGACCTCAGGCGCGCGACCATGCAGGCCTAGAACATCGCCATGCACATCGTAACGATCGCGGTCTACTCCGCACTGGGACCCTGGCGCACGCGGATCTAAGCCAGTTCTTCGTCGTGGCTCCGGCGATGCTCGATCCCGTCCTATCTCGGCGCGCGCCTCTATTCGCGCTTCCACGAGAGGCCTGCACCCGCGCCGTACTCGTGGCGCTGCTTCTTCCGGCCTGGCGCTTGTACAGCGCGACCAGAGCATCGTCGAAATGAGGCCCAAAACGACCGGATTGAGCCTCGGCGTCAGCTTCGCCCGCCGCCCGGAGAACTTCACGCGCGACAACGCCGTTATTTCGGAACTACTCCGCCGATTTCAACCTGCGACGCGGCGCTCGGGCGGCGTCCGCGCAATCGTCGAGCGGGGAGGTCAGCGATCTCAATCGACCTCGCCCATATTGCACGCGCTCTCGCGCCGTTCCATCATCGATTCGGACGACGGCCTGAGGATGGTTCAATGAACGTCGACGAAGCGCTGCGGCAATTCGCCGACAGCGAAGAATTGCCGCGAGCGGCGATGCAATGGGCGCTCGACCATTGGGAGGCCGCATCGCCCCGCTTCTTATCGAGGCTGCGCGCTTTCGCGGCGGCGGCGGCTATTCCGACATCGCCGCGGCGAAGTGTTCTACATCCTCCATCTCTGCGGCGAGAAGGGCGAGACGCGAGCCTATGCGCCCTTGTGCGGGATGATCGCCGCGACCCGGACATCGACGAATGGCTGGGCGACGCGGTGACGGAAACCTTGCCGGGCATTCTCATCAAGGTCTTCGACGGCGACGTCGGGCCGCTTCGAGCGCGATCGAATCCCGAACGGCTGCGAATTCGCGCGCGCTTCGGCGCTGGCGGCGCTGGGCTATCTGGTGCGCGCGAGGGGCGTCATGAGCGACGCGGACATGCGCGCCTATTTGCGCGGGATTCGCCGCGATCTGGAGCCGCGCGGCGACTTCCATCATCTGGACGGTGTGGGCGACCACGGCCGCCGACCTTGGCTTCAGCGATCTGCGTCTGGACGCCATCCTGCTCGACAAGGAAGGATTCCATCGACGACCGAGATTTTGACGCCGACGACTTCGACCGCAAGATCGCCCTCGCGCGGAGCGATCCGGCCGGCCTCGCCGGCTTTGAGCATGATCTGGTCCGTCCGTTCGACGACGCTATCGGGACGCTCGAATCCTGGGTATTCCGGTGATGGCGAATTGGATCCCGGCGAAGGATTTGAACCTGAAGAACTAGCGACCGGGGAGGCGCCATACTTCAACCCGTACCGAGGAGTCGGGCGCAATGACCCATGCCCGTGCGGCAGCGGCAAGAAATTCAAGAAGTGCTGCCTGGCGGCGTGATGATCGCCATCATTCGCCTGCGCCAGAGCTGATCTGGCCGGCGCGACGCGGCGCATAGGACGCCGGATCGAGGCTCGCGGGTCGCCCCTCCAGCGAAAGTTCAGACACGCGCGCCGGCGCGCGCGCAATGAATCTTGCCGCGGCGAATGACGAGAAGCCGCGTCGCCCGCAGCCGCACCGCTTCGATCGGATCAGCCGCCTGCAACAGCACCATGTCGGCATTGGCGCCGACGGCGAGGCCATAGCCTTCAAGTCCAAGGATTCGCGCCGGAATTTCCGTCACCGCGTCGAATGTCCAGCGGATCGCCTCGCGGCTCGTCATCGGCGCGCCATGCACGGCCATATGCGCGACGTCGAGCATGTCGGCGCCGCCAAGGCCGTACCAGGGGTCCATCACGCAATCCTGGCCGAGCGCGACGGGAATGCCGAACGCCCGCATTTCAGCGATCCGCGTCATCCCGCGCCGCCGAGGATAAGTGTCGTGTCGCCCTTGCAAGGTCAGATTGACGAGCGGATTGGAGATGGCGCAGACGCCGGATTCGGCGATCAGCGGCAACAGCTTCGAGACATAGTAATTGTCCATGGAATGCATCGAAGTGAGATGCGATCCTGTCGCGCGCGCGCCAAGCCCGAGCCGCTGCGCCTCGCAGGCCAGCGTTTCGATGTGGCGCGACATCGGATCGTCGGTCTCATCGCAGTGGAGGTCGATCATCAGACCGCGCTCGGCCGCGATCTCGCACAAAGCCCTCACGGACGCGGCGCCATCGGCCATGGTGCGTTCAAAGTGCGGGATGCCGCCGACAACGTCGACGCCGAGATCGAGCGCCCGTTCAAGATTGCGGGCGGCGGCCGGAGAGCGCAGATAGCCGTCCTGGGAAAGGCGACGAGCTGCAAATCGAGATAGGGCTTCACCTTTCTCCTCACGTCGAGCAGCGCCTCGACGGCGAGCAGCCGGTCGTCGCAGACATCGACATGGCTGCGCACGGCAAGCAGGCCTTGCGCCACCGCGAGATCGCAGTAACGCAGCGCGCGCTCGGCCACGGCCTCGTGGGTGAGTTGCGGCTTCAGTTCGCCCCAAAGAGCGATTCCTTCCAGCAATGTTCCGGAGACGTTGAGCCTCGGCAGGCCGAGCGACAGCGTCGCGTCCATATGAAAGTGGCAATCGACGAATGGCGGCGCGAGGAGGCGCCCGCTCGCGTCGACGGTTCGCTCGGCGTCGGCTGCGATCCTTGGCTCGATCGCGGCGATACGGCCGGCGGCGATCGCGACATCCATGCCCTTGCGCCCGTCAGGCAGCGTGGCGTTGCGCACTATCAAATCGAAGGCCATGCCGCTTGCCTCGCTTTGCCCTCACTCCTCGCGAACGCCGCTGCGGCCGCCTTCTCCGAAGGCCGGACTCGGATAGCGACTCGACGTGAACCGGATGACGAAGACCGCGAGCGCCAGAAGAAGTGTCGCGCCCGCCAGAATGAGCACTCCCAGGCCGGGAATCTGCTGGTATTGGACGAAGCCGATCAAGTGCCGCGTCAGCGCGGTTATGCCGACATAGAGCAAGAATCGCACCGGCATGTGATTGGTGCGGAAATAGATTCCGACCATCGAGCCGATCTCGAGATAGATGAACAGGAGCAGCAGATCTTCGATCGTGGGACTGCCCTTTTTGATCATTTCATAAAACGCCGCGCCCGCCGCCCAAACCGTGGCGGCGCCGATCGCGAACAGCGCGAGGATGTGAAAGCCGTCGGTCATGAATTGGCCGATCGGATCGGCGAAAGACAACATCCGCCGTTTGGCGGTTGTGACAGCACTCTCACGGTCAACCATCGCACCCAGTCCCATTTCGCGCCTGTCACACGGCTCGCAGCGCGCCGCTAACGAATTGCTCTCCGAGTTTATGCGGACGTAAGCTGCGCGCCAATTGCGACGGAGGCCTGAATGAAAGCCTCAGGCGCGCGCGCCTGCGGCCCAGTCGAGGCCCTGTTCGAGCCGGTCGTTGCCCCAAAAGACCTCGCCGTCCTCGGTGACGAGGCAGGGCGCGCCGACGACCCCGATTTCGGCGGCGCGGGCGCATTCGGCCTTCAGCAGCGCCTTGTTGGAATCGCTTTCCGCGCGCTGCAATGCCGCCTCCGGGTCGAGTTCGAGCTTGACGAGCAGCGCGGCGATTGTGGCGCGATCAGAGATCGGCAAGCCGCGCCCGAACTCGGCCGCGTAGACCTCGCGCGAGAAGTCGGCGCGCTTCGCGCCTTCGAGCGCCAGCGCGACGCGCGCTGCGAGCAGGCTCGGCTGGGGAAAGGGTTCCGGGCGCTTCAGCGGCAACCCGAGCGAGTCGCAGACGCGCTGCAAGTCGCGCCACATATAGCGGCCCTTCGCGGGGTAGATGTTGAACGGCGAATCACGCCATCCGTACGAGCTGAAAAGCGGCCCGAGCAGAAATGGCCGCCACACGAGGCTCACGCTGCGCGCATCGGCGAGCGAATTGACCCGCATCGCGGCAGGATAGGAATAGGTGCTCGCGAATTCGTACCAAAACTCCGCGATCGCCACTGATGCGCTCCGTGCTTCGCTGCGAGTTTGGCATGGCTCGCGAAGGTCGGCAAAGCCGCCCGCGCCGAACCCAGTCCCCGGAGCAAAAAAAGCCGCCCCATCCGAGGGATGGGGCGGCGGATTTCAACGACGGCGATATCGCGTCGCTTCGATCGATCAGCTCTTCGGCGTCTCGGCGGGAGCGGCGGGAGCCGGGGCCATCTTGCTCTTTTTGCTCGCGTGGTGCTTCGCCTTATGCGTCTTCTTCTTCATCGGAGCCTTTTCAGGCGCAGCGCCCGCGTCGGTAGCGGCAGGAGCGGCGGTGTCGGTCTGGGCGAGAGCGGCGAGAGGCGAAAGGGCGAGGGCGGCGCTGATGCCGATCGCGGCAAACTTCTTCAACATTGGACATTCTCCGTAGCGAGTCTTTCGACCCATCAATTTTGCACAGCATTGAAATGCGCCCGGCAACATGAATTGGGAATGAACGCTGGGCGCCTCCCCCAAAACCGGCTGAGCGCCGCCGTTTGACGGGACGATCAAGGGTCTCTATGTACGCGGCCTCGGGTCCCAATGTCGCATAACAGTTACGGGCATCTCTTTCGCGTCACCACCTTCGGCGAGAGCCACGGGGCGGGGATCGGCTGCGTCGTCGACGGCTGTCCGCCGCGGATTCCGCTCGAGGCGGCCGACATCCAGGCCGAACTCGACCGGCGCCGGCCGGGAACGTCGCGTTTCACCACCCAACGCCGGGAGCCGGACGAGGCGCGCATCCTCTCGGGCGTGATGATCGATGACAGCGCGGGCCGTCAAGTGACCACGGGAGCGCCGATCGGCATATTCATCGAGAATGTCGATCAGCGCTCGAAGGATTACAGCGACATCAAGGACAAATATCGCCCCGGCCACGCCGACTACGCTTATGACGCAAAATACGGCGTCCGCGACTATCGCGGCGGCGGGCGCGCGTCGGCGCGCGAGACGGCGGCGCGCGTCGCCGCCGGCGCGATCGCCCGCAAGGTGACGCCCGGCGTGCGCATTCGCGGCGCGCTGGTGCAAATGGGAGCGCTGAAAATCGACCGGGCGCGCTGGGATTGGGACGAGGTCGGCAGGAATCCGTTCTTCTGCCCGGACGCGGCCGCCGCCGATCGCTTCGCGGACTATCTCGACGCCATCCGCAAGGCGGGCTCCTCGATCGGCGCCGTGATCGAGATCGTCGCCGAGGGCGCGCCCGCCGGCTGGGGCGCGCCGATCTACGGCAAGCTCGATTCGGAGCTGGCCAGCGCGCTGATGAGCGTCAACGCGGTCAAAGGCGTCGAAATCGGCGACGGCTTCGCCGCCGCCGAACTCTCCGGCGAGGAGAACGCCGACGAAATGCGCCGCGGCGAAGACGGGCGGCCGCGCTTTCTGTCCAACCACGCCGGAGGCATTCTGGGCGGGATTTCGACCGGACAGCCGATCGTCGTGCGCTTCGCCGTCAAACCGACGTCCTCGATCCTGGCGCCCCGCCGCACCATCACCCGCGCCGGCGAGGATGCCGAGATCGCCACCAGAGGGCGTCATGACCCTTGCGTCGGCATCCGCGCCGTCCCGGTCGGCGAGGCCATGGTCGCCTGCGTGCTGGCGGATGCGTTCCTCAGGCACCGGGGCCAGGTCGGCGGGTAAGGCGGCCGCTCGCGGGGCTCCTTTCGGAATATTGCCGGTTTCACAATCGTTTCACGCCCGCATAGTCTCATGCCGTCGAGGCGGAGCGGAGGCTGAAGGCAATGCCGGGAAGCGAGAGCGAGGGAATCACACGGCGCGACATGCTGATCGGCGCCGCGAGCGGCCTGGCCCTGGCCGCGTTCGAGCCCGTGCGGGCCGAGGCGCAAGCGGCGCAGATCTCCGGCGTCGTTTTCGAGGACCGGGACGGCTCAGGCGTCGCGGGCGCCGCCAATCCGGGGCTCGCCAATGTCCTCGTCTCCAACGGCCGCGATGTCGCGGTCACGGGCGCCGACGGGGGCTACACGCTGCCGCTGCCGGACGAGGCGACGATCTTCGTCATCAAGCCGGCCGGGTTCATGCCGCCGGTCGATGCGCTGACCGGCCTGCCCCGCTTCTACCGCCATCATCAGCCCCAGGGCTCGCCGAGCGCGCTCAACCTGACCTTCGAGGGCCTCGCGCCGACGCCGCCGATGCCCGCTTCGCTCGATTTCGCCCTCAGCCGGCAGGACGAGCCGAAGGCCTTCGACGTCGTGATGGTGACCGACCCTCAGCCCGAGACCGAGGCGGAAGTGGATTTCATCCGCGAGGACGCGATTGAGGCGCTGGCCGCCGTCAACGCGAAATTCGGCCTCAACGCCGGCGACATCATGTTCGACGATCTGTCGCTGTATCCGCGCTCGAACGCGATCTTCGGCACGACCGGGCTGACCTGGTGGTGCGTCGGCGGCAATCACGATCTCAATTTCGAGGCGCCGGACCGCACCTACAGCCGCGAGACCTACAAGCGCTTCTTCGGCCCGAACTACTACGCGTTCTTCTACGCTCAGACCCTGTTCCTCATGCTCGACGACGTCGACTATCTCGGCTTCGATCCCGAGAAGCCGCGGGGCGCGGGCAAGTACGAGGGCCGGCTCGACGCGCGCCAGCTCGAGTTCGCCCGCGGCGTGCTGGCGCACACGCCGGACGACGCGCTGGTCGTCGTCGTCATGCACATTCCGATCCGCACCTATCTCGGTTCGGAGACCTGGCAGAATCTGGTCAACAAGGAGGAGCTGTTCAAGCTGCTGGAAGGCCGGCGCTTCGCGGTCAGCTTCTCGGGGCACACCCACACCACCGAGCACCATTATTTCGGCGCCGCCGACGGCTGGAACGGGCCGGAGCCGCATCACCACCACGTCCTGACCGCGCTGTCGGGCTCGTGGTGGAGCGGGCCGCTCGATCATCGCGGCGTCGCCTCGGCCGACAGCCGCGACGGCACGCCGAACGGCTTCCATATCCTGTCGGTCGACGGCAATCGTTACACGACCCGGTTCGTGCCGGCCAAGGAGCCGAACGGCCGCCAGATGCGGCTGTCGATCGACAGCCGCTTCCACGGGATCAGCAAGGACGCCGATTGGGAGCTGCGCCAGGTGCAAGTGCTGGGGTCGCCGGTCCCGCGAGCCGCCATCGGCGCGTCGACGCTGATCGCCAACGTGTTCGACGGCGGCGAGAGGACGAAGGTGACGATGACGATCGGCGATCGCGCGCCGGTGGAAATGACCCGCGCCGCCCGGCCCGACCCGTTCGTCCAGGAAGTGTTCGCCCGCAACGAGGCGACCAAGAAGTCCTGGGTCAGGGCCGACCCGTCCTCGCACCTCTGGACCGCCCGCCTGCCGGGCGACCTCGAGCCGGGCGCGCATCGGGTGGTGGTCGAGGCGGTCGACCAATACGGCCGGACGCTGTCGGGGCGGCTGGCGCTGGAGGTGACCGGGTAGGGCAGGGGCGGCCGGCGGCCGCCAGGCCGTTTACCGCCGCTTTGTCCCCATGGCGACCTGACTTATCAGGGGGTTAGGACTTCGTTTACCGCCGCCCTGGTCGGACAGGCCAAAACGGCCCGCGGGTCTCGGTGAAACTGCGTCATGAAGACGTATAATGTCTTGCGCGTTGCAGTTGTATTATCGTCAACATTCAACCAGCGCGCGAGGCGTCAAGCCCGGCCATGACGACCGGGATCGAAGGCATGCGAGCGACTGCGGCCGACCAATCGCTGACGCGATAAGCGCCGGTTGCCGCGCTGGATCGCGGGCGCCCGAATTCTCGTCCACCTGATTTGCTAGGATGCCAAATCCGATCGGTTCGGTCTTTGCGCCGGGCCGACAACCTTAGAACATCAGGAGGAGGCAATGACACGGTCTTTCCGTCGCAGGGCTTTGCGAATGGGTCGCGTTTGGACGCTGGGCGTAATGGGCGCCGTCGGCATGGCCGGCTTGCTCGCCGGCGCCGGTCAGGCGCGGGCGTGCGAGGGCTTCGCCTGCGTCGGCGAGGCGATCGGGCAGGGCGCTCATGACACGGGCGTGGCGATCGAGAGCGGCGTGCGCGCGACCGGCCACGTCTTTGAGCGCGGCGCTTACGACTTCGGAAGCGCGGTCCAGACGGGCGCGCGCGCCACCGGCCGCGCCGTCGGGCAAGTGGCCGAAGGGACCGCCAGAGCAGTGACCGGACAGCATTGAGGGGCGGCGAGCGGAGCTCGTATGGCGCGACAATCCGGATGAGAACGGCGCGGCGAATCAGGATTTGAGCCGGCGGCCGTGAGGATGGGAAGAATTGCGTCGAGCCTCGGCCGATGCAGGCCCTTTTGAGGGCGTTCCTGCGGTCGCCGTATGTCGATCGCGACTGGACGGGGCAGGCCGCAGGTCCAGCCATGTCCACGATGCTGCGAAAGCGACGGCCAGCCGCCAAGCGCCGACATCGCGCCAGCGGTTTGAAAAGACGGCGGGCGGAAAACCAGTCGATAAGTTTAGGCGAAGTCGCGCGCCGGCCATTGCTAGCTCGAGGATCAGCGCCCATGACCAATAAACGGCAATCGCGATTTGGACCGCGAAGGCGATAAACCGAACGTAGACGGCGGGCACGCTGAGCGATGCGAGATGGGCGCAGGACTGGACCAAACGAGCGGCCAACAGCCAGGGGGCCAAAGGGTTTGTGACGCCGGCTCGATTGGTGAGCAGCGCCGCGATCAACAGCACGCCGAAAACGGGCAGACTTTCGACGCAGTTGGCGTGCGCCCGGGCCAGCCGCTGCATGAACGGCGACAGATTGGAGTTGTCCGGCTTGAACTCGTTGGCGGCGAGGGCCTTCGTCAAGATGAGCCGGGTCCGCAGCGCCTCCATCAGAATGAGGAGAAACAGCGTCCAGGCGGCCAGACCGACCAGTACGGTCACGGATACATTGTTCATCGCGCGCCTATCCGGTTAACACAGACACCCGCTCCATATAGACTGACCGGTCACAGGCGCCGACACCGTATGATCGGCGATTGTTGACCCGAAGCAGGCATTGATCAAGGCGCCGGCGGAACATCGCGAAGGAAGGACCGCGATCATTGGAGGGCGGCGCCAAGGGCGACGGCCATGCGCAAAGTGCGGCCATTCCCGAAGTGCTCTCAGAAGCCCCCACTCGCGCCATCGAGACGCGGATTCCGGGCGACCAGTATGCTAGATTGATTTTCACGCCGAGGTAGCCCGGGCCTGGAGAACACCATGGGCGAAGCACGGAAACTCGCCGCAATCATGGCCGTCGACGTTGTCGGCTATTCCCGTCTGATGGGTGAGGATGAGGCGGGGACGGCGAAGGCGGTGCGCGAACATCGCAAAGCGGCGGCTCCGATCGTCGCAGGTCTCGGCGGCCGGGTCGTCAAGACCATGGGCGACGGTGTGTTGCTCGAGTTTCCCTCCGTCGTCGCCGCCGTCGAATGCGCAGTTACGATCCAGAACATGATGGTCGAGCGCAACGTCGATACGCCTGAGGCGAGGCGGATCGTCTATCGCATTGGCGTCCATCTCGGCGACGTGCTGATCGACGGCGATGATATATTGGGCGAGGGGGTCAACATCGCGGCGCGGCTCGAGAGCATCTGCGAGCCCGGCGGCGTCTCAATATCCCGGGCCGTCTATGATCAGATCAGCGGAAAGCTTGCTTTCGGTTTCCGGACCCTCGGTCTGCAAAAGCTGAAAAACATCGCCAAGGCGGTCGAGGTGTTCGCAATCGATTATGCCGACAAAACAGACGACGCCCCTACGCCCGACGACGCGAACGTGGCGCAGACGATCAAATATTGCCGCGCACCTGATGGAGTGCGCCTTGCCTATGCGATTTCAGGCAGCGGGCCGTTCCTGGTGAAGTCAGGAAACTGGTTGAACCATCTGGAGTACGATTGGGAAAGCCCGATTTGGCGGCATGTCTTTCGCGGGCTGTCGCGCGAGCACACGCTCATTCGCTACGATGCCAGAGGCAACGGGCTGTCCGACTGGGACGTTGACACGCTCTCGCTCGACGCCTGGGTGACCGACCTTGAGACAGTCGTCGATGCGGTCGGCGTTGAGCGCTTCCCGCTCCTCGGAATATCCCAAGGCGGCCCCGTCGCCATCGCCTATGCGGTGCGCCGCCCGGAACGCGTGTCGCACCTTATTCTCTATGGCGCGTTCGCGCTCGGCGGAAAGAAGCGCGCTCCGGCGGAGAAAGAAATGCGCGATGCGATGACGACTCTGATGCGCATTGGATGGGGCGCGGACAATCCGAGCTTTCGGCAAATGTTCACCGCGCGATTCATTCCGGGTGCAACGCACGAGCAGGCGGACTTTTTCAACGAGCTGCAACGGAAAACGACCTCTTCCGAGTGCGCCGCTCGCTATTTCGATGTCGTCAACAATTTCGATATCATCGATCTTCTCTCCAAGGTGAAGACGCAGACGCTCGTGATGCACGTGCGGGACGACCAAATGGTTCCACTCGAGGCCGGGCGCCAGTTGGCCGCCGGCATCCCTCACGCCCGTTTCATCGCCTTGCCCGGACGAAACCATTTGTTCCTGGAGCATGAGCCTGCTTCCAACCGCTTCTTCGAAGAGGTCAACCTATTCCTGAGCGGCTGACCTCACGCAGCCCCGCGCAGCGAGGCGTCGGCGCTGACATGAACGATCAGTTTACCCCCATTGGACGCCTGTCATCGCGATCTGCAATGGCCGCTTGACGTCGAGTCGCGCCTTCAATCGCCTGGGACGAATTTCGCGTGTCGGGCCGGGATGACGCGTTCCAAGCTTTTTAGGGACGGTCGTTCCTGGCGCATTGCCGCCGCAGGAAGAAAGGCTACTGCATCCCTATTTGTAGTGGGTGTCTGCGTTGGCCGGATAGGCGCGGTTCATCGCAAGACGCTCCTCGACGGATCGCCGCCGAAAGCGAGAGGGAGTGCGGATATTCAGGCTCCCGCCATTCATCAGCGGACGGCTTCCCCGGCCGCGGCGACAGAGACGTGGCCGAGAATGCGGCGATCGTAGTTTGCAGCCAAGGCGCGGAGCGCGGTCGCGCCGTCGCTAAAAGGGAATTGACCCGTCCAACTGCAATTCCCGGTAGTTCCCCGTAATTCCCCGGCCGCCTACCGCGGGCAAGATCCGCAGACAAGCCCGGCGAAAGGTGGGCTGCCGAGCCTGCCGGCGGGGCCACCGATGTGGCTTGAGCGAATCACTGGATCTCGAGCCGGGAGAGCGACATGAACCCGAATCAACAGGAGCATAGTTACGAACAGCTGCGTGACGTGGTCATCGACGTCATGCTGGGCGCCAACGACAACGGCGTGGACAGGTTCGAGAAGCTGTTGGACAAGGCCGCGCTCGAGCTTTGCAAGCGGGATGGACTCGAACACGGACAGAAGCATTTTTCCTTCGGCTCGGCCGCCCAATTGCACCCGAACGACGCCGAGCTGATGCTTGAAATCGTCTGGGACCTGTTCCGGCAGGGGATTCTGACCCTGGGCTCGAACATGTCGAACCCCGGCTGGCCGTGCCTGCGGCTCAGCCGCTTCGGCGAATCCGCCCTGCAACGGGGCCCCTATCGCCTTCACAACAACACCGGATTCATGAAAGCCTTGCGTTCGGAAGCGGCCGACATCTCTCCCGACACGGTCGTCTACCTCAGAGAAGCGGTGACGGCGTTCTATACCGACTGTCTGCTGTCGACCTGCGTCATGCTCGGCATCGCCGCCGAAAGCGAATTCCTCAGACTGCTCAACGTCGCCAAGACCAGCAAGGCCTATGGCCGATACTTCTCTCGCATTGGCGACGGGCTGACCATCGGCGCGAAAATCGCGCAATTCAGGGAAGCGATCAAACCGATACTGGCTTTTTTCCCCGAATCGGCGACCGACGAACTGGACCACAACCTGAACATGATCCAGTCCGTGATCGGCACGGCGCGCAACGAGTTGGGGCAGCCGTCCGGCGCCCTTCCGCCCTCGCGCGACCAGGTGTACCTCTATCTTCAGCTGTTCATACCGTTCGCCGAACAGGCGATGCGGCTGCGGCAAGAGTTGAAGGACACCGCCTACCCCCGGCTCGTCCCGGTGCACTGAAGGTCGACGGTCCGGGCCGGGAATGAAACGGGCGCCGATGACCATCAGCGCCCGCAACGGCGCGGGACTTCGCCTGTTTTCGCGCGAAATTCCCTGCGCCCGCAAAGCGGGCTTCCCGCCCGGCAAATCCACATTCCCGTCTTCCGAACCGCAGCGCCGCCCGGCGAACGCTTTCGCGCGCCGCCGGCCGCGCCCGCCAGGCGCGAGAGGCCGCAAACTCGCCGCCGCGGACCTCGTCAGGAAAGATTCGGAGACAAGCTCGGCGAAAGGTGGACTGCCGAGCCTGCCGGCGGGGCCACCGATGTGGCTTGAGCGAATCACTTTATCTCGGGCCGGGAGAACGACATGAACCCGAATCAACAGGAGCACAGTTACGAAGAGCTGCGTGAGGTGGTCATCAACGTCATGCTGGGCGCCAACGACAACGGCGTGGACAGGTTCGAGAAGCTCCTCAACAAGGCCGCGCTCGAACTTTGCAAGCAGGACGGCCTCGAACACGCACAGCAGCATTTTTCCTACGGTTCGGCCGCCCAATTGCACCCGAACGACGCCGAACTGGTGCTTGAAATCGTCTGGGACCTGTTCCGGCAGGGGATTCTGACCTTGGGCTCGAACGTGTCGAACCCCGGCTGGCCGTGGCTGCGGCTCAGCCGCTTCGGCGAATACGCGCTGCAGCAGGGTCCATATCGCTTCCACAACAAGGCGGAGTTCATGAAAGCCCTGCGTTCGGAAGCGATCGACCTCTCTCCCGACTCCGTCCTTTATCTGAGGGAAGCGGTGTCCGCCTTCTATACCGACTGCCTGCTGTCGACCTGCGTCATGCTCAGCATCGCGGCGGAAAGCGAATTCCTCAGACTGCTCGACGTGGCGAAAAGCAGCAAGACATACGGAAAATACTTCTCCCGAATTGGCGACGGACTGAGCATTCGAGCGAAAATCTGGCGGTTCCAGGAGGCGATCAAGCCGATCCTGACCCTCTTGCCCAAATCGGCCACCGACGAATTGGGCAACACATTGAACGCGATGCAGTCCTTCCTTCGCACCGCGCGCAACGAGTCGGGGCAGCCGGCAGGCGCCAATCCGCCCTCGCGCGACCAGGTGTACGTCTATCTGCAACTCTTCATCCCCTGCGCGGAGCAGTGGATGCGGTTGCGGCGCGAGTTGATCGCGCCCGACTACCCGCGGCCGGTCCGCGCGTCATGACGGGGTCGCAAGGTCGACAGGTCGAGCGACGGCGGCGCCAAGTCGCGGCCGGCCGGCGGCGTTTTTGCGCTTTCCGCCGCGCGATCGCCTGGCCCGCCCGAACCGCCATCGGCGATGTCACAATTCCTCACAACTTTGGGGTTGAATAAAACCTAAAGTTGTATTAATCAAGGTATACAACCTGTTGATGGCTTCGATGGCGATGGCGAAAGGCTTCGTGAGCTTCCCTAGTGATCTGGCTGGCTATTTCAGTTTAACCAACAAGAAAACAGCGTGAGAAAGCGTAGTATTCAGCTGACCGCCATTCAGGAGTCAATCCTGAACGGCTTCCATTTCAGTCACAAGCGGGCGGGACCGGTTCGACTGACTTGGAGGCGACAAGGCTGAATTGGGTGAATACGGTCCGGCGGTGACCTCGGAATAACCGAAGCTGTGGCGGCGGACGCTCGATTTGGGCCGTCACGAAAGGGACGATGGGGTGCGGGTATGTGGACACAGCAGGCTGTCGAGACGCTGAGGAAATTCGCGCTCGAGGGAAGAAGCGCGGCCTGGATCGCCGCGGCGCTCGGCGCGCCTTCGCGCAACGCGGTGATCGGCAAGGCCAGCCGGATCGGGATCAGGCTCAACGGCGGGACGGGCTCGGCGCTGATCGGGGAGGGGCTGCGCTCGGATCCGCCGCCGCCGCCGCAGATCCCTTGGCGGCGCCCGCAATCGGAGCCCATCGGGGAACGGCCGCGCTCGGAACGGCCGCCGCCGGCGGAAACCCCTTGGGGAAGGGCGGCCTCCCGCGCGCGAACCCGCGTTCCGGCCATTCCCCGTGAAAGGAAACGGACAGACGGATGGATCTTCGCCCGGGCCGAGGTGGGGGAGATGCGGCGCATCGGGTTCACCGACATCGGCGAGGTCCAGTGCCGATGGCCGATCGGCGATCCGACCCAGGAGGACTTCGCCTATTGCGGTCTTCAGGTCGCCGCGCGCCACGCCTATTGCGCCGGCCATTGTCGGCTCGCCTATCGGTCGCCGAACGCGCAGGCTGCGAAAGGGGTTTAGCAGAGTCGGAGGCTATCGCGGTCGGTCGGATTCCGCCGCTCCAAACGGTGAGCAGATCGAAGCAAAGATGGGCCGCGCGGCCGAAGCGCCGTGGAGGGACGGGAACTTGGACAGCGTTTTCCAACAAGTCAGAGTTGTCGAAATACCGGAAATCGAGGTCGATACCGGCGCGACATCCAATGATTTCATCTTCCGGCTTCTCCTCGTTTCGCGAACCGGCGAGCAGATCGCCCTCGAATTGACTCTCGAACAATTTCACGAAGTGTTCGAGGCGGCGAGCGTGACGCGAAAGAAGTTTCCCGGAGGAAGGCTGGCGAATTAGCGGGCGGGCTCCGGGGCGGTCCATGCCTCGAGCCGAGCCATCTCGGAACGCGCCGGCAGCGGATCGCGCCGAAGAAGGCCTTGAAACGCCCGAGCACGATACAAACCGATCTTCTCGTAGGTAAAGTTCGCCGCGGCCGCCTTCGCGCCCTTGCTGAACGCGGCCCGCAGCTCGGGCGAGTTGGCGAGTGTCGACATGGCCGTCGCGAGAGCGTCCACCTCGCCCGCGGGAACTATCGAGTCCATTGACGCCGTCCTTGATCAATCGCCCCGCCCCCATGGGCGTGGTGATGATGGGCAGTCCGCACCCGGCCGCCTCGAAGATGACCTGCGGCCCGCCTTCCTCGAACGTCGGGAACACGAAAAAACTGGCTTCGCGGTAGAATTCGCTCGGGTTTTCCTTGAATCCCGCGAAGGTGATCGAACGGGTCGTTCAAATATGGCGCCAGAAACGCCTTCATCTCCCTGGCGATCGGGCCGACGAGGACCAGCCGCCCGTCGATCCCGCTCTGTTTCCATGCCTTGAGAAGTTGAGGGACGCCCTTGCGAAAGCACACCGTTCCGACGAACAGCGCGGTCAATTGCGTCGACGGTCGCGACCCGCCGACCCCAATGAAGCGCTCGGGGTCCCAACCGAAGCTCGAAGGCACGATCCGCGCGGGGTCGACGCCCGCCGCCAGCACGCCAGGCTCGACTTGCTTAGGCGCGAAGACGTAATCGAAAAGCCGGAGTTGTTCGTCCTCCAGACGAACGCTGGCTTCGGAAATGCCATGCGTTGGAGGCGCGTCATACGAGCGATAGACTTCATCCAGAATGAGTTTCGCAGACCCGCGCGTACAGTTCGTCATCTCGCGCACCGTGACGATGCCGCGCGCCTTGGCTTTGACGATCAGGGACGTTGGCGGATCCGGCCAGAAATAGGCGATCGACGTCTTCGGATCCATGGCGTCGATGGCTTCCTCATAGGCCCGGTTCAGCGTCCACCTGCCGATCCGCCGCATCGCGTTGTAAGACGATCGGCGCAACACCTTCGGCAACGACTGACTGACTGTGATATTCCGCGAAACCTCGATGGAGGCCCGTGGCGTGAACAGCATGGGCGAAACGGCGGCGGCGGGCTGATTCTCCAGGATCTTTAGACAGGTTTGGGCCGGTCCGATCCCGTCAAAGGGTAGCGGCGCATAGGTCCATAGCGACAATATCGAGTTACCGAGAGCATGCGCCGCTTCGTTCAATGTCTCGAGCCCTTCCGCGGGACTAAATGCAATTGGTCGCCGACGAAGAAAACGCAATTCGCCTTACGGCAACCAACTACACCGCCAGCCGCCAAAGCGCCAACGTTTCTGACCAGCGAAGATGACTTTGGAAGGGCAGACGCCTCGCCGAACGTCGAAATAGGCAGCAAAGGCGATGGCTTACTCAACTGCCAATTGTATCGCCGTTATTTCCCGGCCTTTTTTGTTTGACAGCGCTCTCGCGCCCGTTCGAACGTATGGAGGAGTTCGCGATCGTTCCTATATGAGTGACGCGTCTGGATGAGACGCCTTCACGCCCTTCGGCGCCCTGTGAGGAAACACCATGCTCAAGACCATCGCCTGCCTCGGCCTCGCCGCCGCCATCGCCGCCTCGCCCGCGGTCGCGCTCGCGCAGACCGGCACATCGTCGTCTTACGGCTCGTACGGCTCGGGCCCGCAGGTTCCGACGCAGTCTCTGACCCCGTTCGACCGCTCGTGGAACCACTTCAATGAAAGCAAGGACAGGGCGGCCGCCGGGTCGGCGTGGATTCGTCGCCACGACGGCGTCGAACATAATCGTCACCATCGAAACCAGTGACCCCGTCCGGCGTTCGAGACGGGCGCCGAGCGTTACGGCGCCGCCCTGACGCCCTCGGCGCCGGCGCGGTCGATCAGCAGCTGTGCGTCCTCCGGGAGCAGGTAACGCCTGGCGACGAGGTCGTCGACGCCCTTCCTGAACATCGCGAGGAAGGCCTCTCTTGAAGGATAGCGTTCCTCGATCGACAGGCGAGGATCGCCGGCGGCGATCCGCTCGGCCTTGGTCGGCGCGAACGGGATGAAGCTGCCGGTCAGATTGCACATGCCGCCCTCGAAGCGATCCTTGCGGCCAATATTCCAGCCGGCATAGGTGCCGACCGGCGTCCGCTCGAACGCCGATCTCAGCCCGGCGACGTCGTTTCCGTCGGCGTCGACCTGAATCTCGAGCACGCCATAACTGCCGGACCCGACCAACGGCGGCTCACGCGTTATGACGCCGCTCGAACTCCCCGGCGCGATAGAGCGGGCCAAAATCCAGAACGTGCAGCGTGTCGTAGACGCGCATGACCGAGGTCGCTGGCCGCTCCACCCCGCCGTAATGATTGGCGGGAATTTCGGGAAAGCGCACCTGGTCGGGCGGCACAAGCGTTCCGTCGGCGATGCGAGGCGCGGCGCTTTCCGGCGGCGGCTTGTCGTCACGCACCCAGGCGGTCAGCGCGCTCATCAGCGCGCGCAGCGTCCAGATCTGTGGATTGGGATTGGGTTGCTGCTGGCAATTGCCGAACGGGGCCGCCGACGGCAACGGCAGGCCGGCCGACACATGCTGCGTGCTGGCCATGATGAAGGTGCGGACATTGGCGGGATCAGGCACGTCCCGCAGGCCGAGCGGATCGGTCAGCCCCAGCGACTGGCGTCCCTCCCACATTTCCAGCGCGGTGGCGACGTGGAAGATCTTTGGGCAGGTGTCGGTCGCCGAACATCGATCGAGCAGCCCCTGCGTGCGGCGCGTGAGCGGGTCGGTCTGTCGCGCATACGAGAACGGGAAATCATAGGCCGGATAATCGTGATCGGCCTGCTCCCCCCAGGCCCTGTATGGCTGGCCGAACCGCAGGTTCAGCGGCATCAGGCCGCCGCCGACGTGCGGAAAGGCGCCATCGAAAACGCGACTTCCGTCTTCGCCCTGATTGAAGCCGAGCGCGAGAAAGCTGCGGATCATCCGGCCGCTCTGCGACGTGCCTTCGATGATGGCCCGATTGTCGGGCCGATAGACAGGGTTGTCATCGCCCGCGTCGTCCTTGGCGGCGCCGCGCAGGAATGCGCCGATGTCCCGCGTCGCGGCGAAGCCGACGCCGTCGATCGTCGGGTCTTTGGCCCGATAGATCAGTTCGTAGAGCCGGCCCGGCTGGAAGCCCCCGGCGAGGCAAATGTGCTTTTCGTCCGGGACTGGCGCGGCGCCCGGCTCGCAGGTCGCGAAGCTCCACGCGCTGTTGGCGATCGGCTCACGCGGGTCCTGCTGGCGCGCTCGGACGGTCAAGCTCGGTCGGAAGCCGTCCGCGGCGGGCTCGAGATTGTCGAGGCTGGCGGTTGGATAGCTGTCGTAACTGTCCGGCGGATACCATTGAATTTGTTGGCTGAGGTTGATCGGAATGCTCGCGGCCGGCTTTGGCGTGACCATCTCCGATCGAACGACGCCGGTGATGGACGAGCCGTCGTGATTGCGGGCCACGATCGGCGTCAGTCCGACCCGGCTCATCCCGGGCTTGACGTCCATTTCCCATCCGAACCAGACCATCGTGTAGCCTTGGCGCATCAGCCATCCGTCGCCCGGCGAGGTCAAGGCATTGTGCTCGGCGGTCCCGCCTGTGACGCCCTCGTCGAACAGAAACGGGGCGAGCTTGTTGCCGCGATTGTTGACCTCGAAGAAAAGAACCCGGTTGCCGCGCGCCAGGTCCGCCGGCTTGAGCAGCTCGACGTCGCTCGTGTATTCGACCATGCCCCGACTGTTGCGCGGCGCGAGATTGATGTCCTGGATGATCGCGTTGGCCGGATCGGCCGGATCGAGTTCTCCGGTCACGCGCCCGACGACGTGGACATAGGCGCCGACCTCGCCGAAAGACTTTCCGCCAAACGCGGGCTCGGTCTTGAGGATTTCGATATGGGTTATGCGCGCCTCGGCGGCGCGAACCGGGCCGAGCGCCGCCAGACATCCGAGCAGCGCGAGGCGAAGCAGCCTGTCCACAATTCCCTCCCAAGCCTATCCGCGCTTCTGACTGGCTATTTTCTGTTGGGTGGACTTTCGCAGACCAGCCTCGTAGACGCTGTGATTGTCGCAATTTATCGACTTTGGCAAGCTGACGCCCGTCATCCGCCGGGAGGAAGACCCCGAGACAAGCCCGTGGACTTGCCGCCGCGGCGGATGAAGCTTGCGTCGCGGGAGAAGCGTCCCTAAAGGCTTGCGAGGCGCTTGAAGCCGGTGTGGAAGCGTCAAGCCGGGCGCAGGCTCGAATTCGAGCCTGCTTCGAGCAGCGTCTCCCCGAGCTTCCGGAATCCTGTTCGGACGCGCTGGCGCGCGCGGCTGACGTTCATGCGTGCAAGCTGGCCGAATGGCCGAGATCGTCGGCCCCCGCACAGCGCGGCTGGCCACGATCGCGGTTCAGGCGAGGCGCGGCCGCCGGAAGAGCGGCTCGGAAAGACGAGGACCAGATGAAGCGTATCGCAATGCTGCTGACCGTCGCCGTTTTGGCGGCTTCCTTGGACCTGTCGTCCGTGGCGGAGGCCCAGAGCGCGTCGAAATCCGCCGCCAAACCGAAGGCCCCGGCGAGCGGCGTTTTCCCCATGGACCCGGATACCCTGACCCTCAATCCGAACGGCAGTTCGACGCGCAACCCGCCGGGGAATAGATCCACTCCCCATCGCTTCGACCAGCCGAGTCCGGTCAACAACACGTTCATGGGCCCCAGGTGACATCCGAGGCCAATTCGGGATTGCGGATTCCGCCGACCCTTGCCCCCGCTATTCTCCAAATCCGTGCATTCGGAAGGTCCATTGAAGCCCGATGACGGCCCCCTTGAGCGGCCGAATGAGCGCCAACGAAAGCACGATGGCCAGGCCCGGCCACAGAATTTCTTGAATCCAGATCGACGTCTCGGCGTAGCTCTCGACCACCAGCATGCTGCCGACCACGATCGGTCCGACGATGAAGAGCACGAGATATCCGGGCAGATCATCGGCGCGATGATGATGAAAGTCCATCCCGCAATGGTCGCAGCGCTCCGCCACTTTCAGAAAGCGCGTGAACAGCCGGCCCTCGCCACACTGCGGACAGCGTCCGGTCAGGCCGCGCCACATGGCCAGCCGCGCCGAGCGCTGCCGCGGTTCGGATTTTTCCATCCGCTTTATGTGTGGGGAGCGAACGGCCAATGCAAGCGTAATCTCGCTGTTCATTGAGCGTGCACGTTTTGCGCGTTCGCCCGGCGGCGACCGCCGCTGACGCGCGTGATCGCGCTGGTCGTCGTTTCCGCTCCCTACGGTCGTGGCGGCGGCGCGGCCTTCTCGAATTCGGCCCAGTAGCCCGCGACGGCCTTGGCCGTGTCGACCATCGGCTGCTGACTGACGGAAATGAATCCCGAGGTCGGCCGGTCGAGGTCTTGAATGAGCAGGATGACCGAGGCGGCCAGGACGTTCATCGTATAGACCGGCAATCGCCAACGCCGCCTTTCGATCCCGCTGGCGTATCCCGCATAGCCAATGCCAACGATTGCGACGCCGTACAGCGCCCAAAGGACAATATCCGGCACACGATTGCGAAAGGCGGTGAGACGGCTCTGCTGATCGTCGATCATTTCATTGAGCGCCTGGATGTAAAGACCGGTCGGGACCATCGCGGCGTCTTTCGCCGCCACCGACTGGACCTGCAGCCAGAGCTGTTCCTGAATCGCATTCGAACGATCGATCGCGGTCTCCAGCTCCGATTGTGTCGGCGTGCGCCTGGTGACGTCCAACCGAATCGCGACATAGTCACGAAGCAGCCGCAGGCTTTCCACATTATGAGGAGCCGGCAGCAGCCGCGCGCGCAAGGCGGCGGTTCCGATGGCGTTCGCCTCTTTCAAGACCGCGTCGCGCCGCGCCTCGAAGCGCGTGACCGCCATCGCGAACGTGAAGCTCAGCATCAGCGCCAGCAGGCCGAGCATGGCGGCTTCCAGGGTCAGCACGTGAGCTTCGCCGGCGACGCGGCGCGCAAGTTTGCGGCCGATCTCGGACGCGGCCGCCAGCGTGACAACGCTGACCAGGAGAGTGACGACGAGTGGGGAATCCGTAAGAGCGTTCACCTGACTCCCCGTCTTGATGCTGGCTGCGCCTTGCGACGGACGCCGCCAACGCCTGCCGGGCGAGATTCTGCGCGCCGCCAGAATTGGTAGAAGAGATTCTTCGAAAAGGAAATTCTCGCCCCCGAAATGCGGTCCGGGCGGGTCGTCGGATCAACGGGAACCCGACGCCGCGCTCCCCTTGATCTCCAACAAGTTGAGCCGCCGCGGCTTCGGCCATAGATGACGGGGTAGCCTCGAGTGGGGAAATTGCTGATGCCGATCGAGCGTATCGTCCGCTGGACGCTGGTGGCGATCGCCGTCACGGGACTGGCCGCGGGCGCCGCCGCCCGACTGTCCGGCAGGCCCGAGCTCGCCGATCTCTGCTGGACGGCGGCGACCCTCCCCGTCATCGCCGGGCTCGCCGTGTCGATCGTTCGCGACTTCATGGCCGGGCGGCTCGGCGTCGACGCCATCGCCCTGATTTCGATGAGCGCCGCGATCGCGCTCGGCCAGCCGTTGGCCGGGGCGGTGGTGGCGCTGATGTATGCCGGCGGCAACGTGCTCGAGGAGATCGCGGTCGCCAGGGCCGAGGGCAGTCTGCGCGCCCTGGTCGACCGGGCGCCGCGCATCGCCCATCGGCGCGTCGGAGACCGGATCGACGACGCGCCGGTGGACGCGATCGCCGTCGGAGACCGGCTTCTCGTCAGGGCCGGCGAAGTCGTTCCGGTCGACGGCGTCGTCACCTCCGAGTCGGCGACGATCGACGAGGCGGCGTTGACCGGGGAGCCCATTCCGGTGGCCAAGGAGAGGGGAGGCAGGGTGTTCAGCGGCGCTGTCAACGCCGGCGCGACCTTCGAGCTGACCGCGTCGGCGCCGGCCGGCGAAAGCACCTATGCGGGGATCGTGCGGCTTGTCACGGCGGCGCAGGCGGCGAAAGCGCCGTTCGTGCGGCTCGCCGACCGCTACGCCCTGGTTTTCCTGCCGTTCACCCTTCTGGTCGCCTTCGTGGCGTGGTGGGTCTCGGGCGACATTATTCGCAGCCTGGCGGTATTCGTCGCCGCCACGCCGTGCCCCCTCATATTGGCGGCGCCGGTCGCCTTCATCGCCGGCATAGCCCAGGCGGCCCGACGCGGCATTCTGGTCAAGGGAGGAGGGGCGCTGGAGGCTTTGGCGCGCACGCATACGGTTCTCTTCGACAAGACGGGGACGTTGACGGTCGGCGGCGCCCGTCTTCTATCGATCGAGCCGGCCCCGGACGAGGACGCCGACGAGGTCTTGCGGCTCGGGGCCTCGCTCGAACAAGCCTCGCATCACGTTTTGGCCGCCGCGATCGTCGAGGCGGCGATCGAACGGGGCCTGGCGGTGGCGATACCCGAAGGCGTTGATGAGGAAATGGGCACCGGGTTGCGGGGCCTGGTCGACGGGCGGCGCGTCAGCGCGGGCTCGCGCGACATGATCTTCGGCCGCGGACGGGCGCCGGAATGGGCTCGCCGGGCGACAAGGCGCGCCGCGTGGCGCTCGGCGCTCGTGGTCTTCGTCGCCTCGGAAGGGCGGCCGATCGGCGCGCTGCTGCTCGCCGACGAAATCCGGCCCGACACGCCGCGCGCCATCCGGACGCTGCGCGAGGCGGGAGTCGCGCGCATCATGATGGTGACCGGAGATCGAGCGGCGTCCGCGCAGGCGATCGGCGCCGCCCTCGATCTCGACGCGGTGCTGAGCGAGTGCGTTCCCTCGGATAAGGTCGAGGCGGTGCGCGTCGAGCAAAGACTGCATCCGACCGCGATGGTCGGCGACGGCGTCAACGACGCGCCGGCGCTGGCCTCGGCCGACATTGGGATCGCCATGGGCGCGCGCGGCGCCAGCGCCTCCTCGGAAGCGGCCGACGTGGTCATTGTGGCCGATCGCCTGGATCGGGTCGGCGACGCCATTCTCATCGCCCGCCGGGCGCGTCGGATCGCGGTCGAGAGCATCGTCGTCGGCATGGGGCTCTCGGCGCTGGCGATGCTGGCGGCGACGGTCGGCTGGCTCGCCCCCGTGCCGGCGGCGATCGTTCAGGAAGTCATCGATGTGGCGGTGATCCTCAATGCGCTGCGGGCGCTGAGGCCGGCCAGCGGCCACTTTCAACGCGGGCTGTCGGCGGCGACGGAGCGCGAATTGCGCGCCGGCCATGTCGAGCTGTTTCGCAGCCTCGAGCGGCTGCGGTCGATCGCCGACGCCCTGGACGAGGCGACGCCCGAGAGCGCGATGGCCTTGATTGTCGAGGCGAACGGCGTCGTCCAGGACCAGATCGTCAAGCACGAACGCGACGACGAGGGCAGCGTCTACCCCAAGCTGTCGAAAGTCCTCACGGACCGCCATGGCCTGTCGGCGATGAGCCGGGCGCACCGTGAAATCCAGCACCTGGCGCGTCTGCTGTCGCGCGTGGTCGCAGACCTCCCAACGGAGACCATCGATCGCTATCTCGTTCGCGACGCGCAGCGTCTGATCGAGGCGATCGACACGCTGGTGCGCATCCATGCGGCGCAAGAGGACGACATCTACGACGCGGTGGCCGCGCCCTAGGCGACAAATGGCGCGGCGTCGCCCAATATCGCACGCAGATGATGGGAATGCCGCCGGGGGCCTGAGCCGGCTCGATGGGTCGGCGCGTCCATGTTCGTTTCCCGCCGCCAAAGCCTCAATTCGAACGCAATTCTGGCGGATTGCTTTCGCCTCGTCGATTTGGCCGATCTGGCTGTTTGCGGCGCCGGAGTCCGGCCCGCGGCGTTTCCCCCGAATCCTCGAAAATTCACTGTGCCCAGCCGAGTGGCCCGCCGATTCGAGCGACGCTGCAGGCCCGCACGTCGGCGACAACCGCGAGGAAACGTGAGCATTTCAGGCAACGGCCGCACGCCCAGTCATTCGCTGGGGATCGCGCCTCACCGGTTTTCGGTCGGCCAGATCGTTCGGCTGACGAGCAGAGTTGGCGTTTGGCCAAAGACGGACGATGTCTATCATATCACCGCCACGCTGCCCGCTCGGGACGATATGCTGCAATATCGCATCCGCAGCGACAACGAGCGCCATGAACGGGTGGCCGCGGAAGACAATCTCGAACTGGTCCGAACGTCGCCGGGCGCGGACAGCGAGGTGTTCAGGTCATGGACGTCGCGGCCGGCGACCGAGGGAGCCGCGACGTTGGCGATCGGGCAGAAGCGCGGCAATCGCTAGCGGCGACAGCGACAGGCGAGAGCGCTCGCCGAGGTCGAGAATTTCTGCGGTCTGCTCGGTCAAGACTGCCGTGAACGCCGGTTCTCCACGCGGCGGGGTCCGCGGACAAGGCGCCTGAAACAGAAGAGGCGGACCTTCGATGGAGATGACCTTCGAGTTCTATCGTGTCAGGGAGCGTGACGACGCCCATGCGCGTCTCGGACGCGCGACGCGAGAGGCTGGCGACATCGAGGCGGCGATGGCGATCGCCAGGACGCTGGTGCGAACGCTGGAAATGCCGCAGCGGCCGGACGGGGTGCTGATTCGCGATGCGGATGGCGCGGAACTGTTCTCCGGATCGCTCGACTGGGAGCCGTGATCGCGAAGGCTTCCTGCCGTGAAGCCCCCGTCGGGACGCTGAACGTTCTGGCCAATCCTATTTTTTGACCGCTTTGAAGCGCCGGCGAAACGGATAACGGACCGCCCGCGACGACAGATTCGGCGGCCGCCGGTTCGCCGGGAATCCACAACCGGATTCAGATCTCGGCCTTTATCGTCTGGCCTTCCGTCCGGAGCGCCGTTACGGGGGTGGCCGTGGATACGCTCGGGGGCGCTGCATGAATTCGCTGGCGATCGCGGGGGTCGTCGCCGTCGTCACCTTTGCCGGCGGCGGGGTCGGCCTTTGGCTGCAAGGGAGGCTCCCGGAGACCTATACCTCGGATCGCTCGAGAGACGCGATCGGGGCGGTCGTCGGGCTTGTCACATTGTTGGAGGCGCTGGTGCTCGGCCTTCTCATCTGGAGCGCCTACGGAGTTTATACCGCGCAAAAGCTCGGGGTGCAGACCTTCGCGGCGCAGGTGCGCCAGTTCGATTTGGCTTTGGCGGATTACGGACGCGAAGCGAGGCCGGTTCGCGTCGCGCTGTGGGCTGAAACGGTTCAAACTCTGCAGCAGTTCTGGGGCTACGAGGACGACAAATTCGTGGCGCGAAATTACGCGGCGGCGATCGCCAATATCGAGGAAATCAAGCGTCTGCTCGGCGACCTCCACCCGGCGACGGACCAACAAAAGCAGGCGCTGTCGGCGGCCCAGCAGTTTGCGTCGACGATCGGGCAGACCCGATTGCTGTTGCCCTTCCAACTGGATGAGCCCGTGTCCTGGCCGCTTTTGATCGTCGTGGTCTCATGGTCGTTCATTCTGTTCTGCGGTTTTGGATTGCTCTCGCGCGCCGGCGCGATGTCTTTGGCGGCGTTTGCGTTCGGCGCGCTCGCCGTCGCGAGCGCCGTCTATCTGATCGTCGACCTCAGCGAGCCCTATTCCGGCTATTTTCGCGTTTCTCGCGCATCGCTCGAGCGCGTGATCGCCGATCTCAACAAGTGAGCGGATAGGATCATTGGGCGATCGTCCCGCCGGCGTTGCTCGGACCGCTTGGCCTCCCGACCTTGACTCTTGCCCCGTTTCGGTCCAAAACAAGAACAAATAGCGAACTTATAGGATGTGGGCCGAATGTCGCCGAGCGGCAGGACGGAGGGGATGGCGCGTTTGCGCCACGCCGTCGCTCAAATCGAGGCTGAAGGCCGCCCGGCGGGCGAGCGCCTGGCGCGGCGGCTGCCGCTGACGCGCGCGCTCGATTCGGCCCTCGGCGGGGGGCTGGCGGACGACGCCTTGCATGAGATCGCCCCGGCTGAGCCCGCGGACGCGGCGGCGGCGATGGGGTTCGCGCTGGCGCTTGTCGCGCGGTTCCTGGACCAGCGCCCGGCGGCGGGGCTCATGATCGGCGAAGCCTTCGCCGAACGCGAGGCGGGCGCGCTCTACGGGCCGGGCCTCGTCGCGCATGGGCTTCCCTTGAGCCGCCTCGTCTTCGTGCGGGCGCCCGATGCGCGCGCGGCCTTCTGGGCGATGGAGGAAGCGCTCAAATGCGGCGCGCCGGCCGCGGTCGTCGGCGAGATCTGGAATTTGAACGGCTACAGCCTCGCCGCCTCGCGCCGCCTGCTCATGGCCGCGCGAAAAGGGCGGACGCCGGCGCTGCTGGTGCTGGCGAGCGCCTACGGCCAGGCGGAACGCCTCTCCAGCGCCGCCGAGACGCGGTTCGAGATCGCCGCCGCGCCGAGCGCCAAAGCTCCGGCGGCGGGCGGCAAGGACCTGCCCGGCCCCTTCGCCTGCGGGGCGCGGCTGGTCAAAGCGCGGCTTGCGTTCCCGCGCGACGGGCCGTCTCACGCTTACGACGCGACGCGCGTTTTCCGTCTGGAATGGCGAAGCGAGGACAGGGCTTTTGGCGACCCGGCGATTTCTCTCCCTTTGGCTGCCGCGTCTGGCGACGGACCGCGCGCGGCGTCTCGCCGGCGTTGACAAGGCGGCGCCGCTCGCGGCCGTCGCCAGGCTCAACAACGCCGAGCGGCTCGTTGGCGTCGACGCCGAGGCCGCGCGGCTGGGCCTGAGCGCCGGCCTGACGCTCGCCGACGCGCGCGCGCGCCATCCCGCCCTGGTCGCGGTCGAGGCGGAGCCGGCGCAAGAGGCGCGGCTGTTGACGCGTGTTTGCGACTGGTGCTCCCGCTTCACGCCGCTCGCCGCGATCGACGGCCGCGACGGGCTCATGCTCGACATTTCCGGCGTGAGCCATCTGTTCGGCGGCGAGGCGGCGCTGGCTCAGGACTGTCTCGCGCGGCTTGCCGCCCAAGGGTTTTCCGCCGTTCTCGGCGTCGCCGGCAATCCGCGCGCCGCCTGGGCGCTGGCGCGGTTTTCCCGGCAGAAGATCGCGCCCGAACCGTTAAGCGACAAGGCCTTCGCCAGGCTCTTTCACGATCTGCCGCTCGCCGCCCTCGGCCTCGACGACGCACTTGTCGCCGACATGGCGCGGGCGGGCTTGCGGCGCATCGGCGACATCGCTTTGCGCCCGCGCGCGCCGATCACGGCGCGTTTCGGCTCCATGCCGATGGCGCGGCTCGATGCGCTGCAAGGCCTCGAGCGCGGCGCGATCACGCCGCGCTTCGCCCCGCCGGATTTCTGCGCCGAGCGGCGTTTCGCCTCGCCCGTGCAGACGATCGAGGCGATCGAAGCGACTTTGCGCAAGCTCGCCGACGATCTCGTCGTGCTGCTCGAGCGCCACGCCAAGGGCGCGCGGCGGATCGAGCTCAGCCTCTATCGCGTCGACGGCGACGTGCGCCGCATTCGGGTCGGCGCCGGACGGCCGCTCAACGAGGCGCGCGCGATCGCGCGCCTGTTCGCCGAGCGGCTGGCGAGCCCGCAGGAGGACGCGATCGACGCCGGCTTCGGCGTCGAGCTGATGCGCCTCGCCTGCCTTGCCGCCGAGCCGCTCGCGCCCTCGCAGGCCGAACTCGAGCGCGCGCACGAGGCCGAGCGCGCGCGGGCGCTCGCCGATCTGCTCGATCGCTTGAGCGCGCGGCTGGGCTCGCGCGCGGTGACGCGGCGCGAGCTGATCGAGGCGCATCTGCCCGAACAGGCCGAAGCGGCCCCGCCCGCGACCCTTGGGCAGGCGCGCGCGCGCGGGGAGGGGGTCGAGCCGGTCGCCCCCGCGGGCGCCCCGGCGCGCCCGCTCAGGCTGTTCGTCCGTCCCGAGCCGATCGAGGCGCTGGCCGAAGTGCCCGACGGCCCGCCCTTGCGCTTCCGCTGGCGGCGCGTCCTGCACGACGTCGCCGCCATCGAGGGACCGGAGCGCATCGCCGCCCCCTGGTGGCGGCGCGCCAACGCGCCGACGCGCGATTATTTCCGCGCCGAGGATTCCCGAGGCCGCCGCTTCTGGCTCTATCGCGAAGGCCTCTGGGGCCGCGAGACGGCGCGGGCGAGATGGTTCCTGCATGGGGTGTTCGGCTGAAATCCTTCGCCCCGCTTGCGGGGAGAAGGTGGCCGCGCAGCGGCCGGATGAGGGCTCGGTTAGGAGGAGCAGCTTATGCGTGACCACATCCCCCTTTCCGCCAAGTCGCGCGCTCGCGCGATGCGCCGTGAACCGACCGAGGCAGAGCGCAAGCTTTGGTACGCCCTGCGTGATCGTCGAATGCAGGCGCTCAAGTTTCGGCGGCAAGCGCCGATTGGTCCCTACATCGTCGACTTTCTCTGCATCGCTCATCGGCTCGCCGTGGAAGCGGATGGATCGCAGCATACCGAGAGCAAGCGCGACGCCATTCGCGACGCATGGCTCGAGCAGCAAGGCTATAGGGTCCTGCGCTTCAACAACCGCGACATTCTGACTGCTCGGGAGAATGTGCTGGCGACAATCGCGGCGACGTGCGGCCTGCCATGGTGAAGCGCGCGCTTGCCCTCACCCCAGCCCTCTCCCGCAAGCGGGAGAGGGGGCGCACACCTTCTCCCGCTTGCGGGAGAAGGTGGACGCGCGCAGCGCGGCCGGATGAGGGTCCGACATGATCCGCCTCGAGCCGCGTTTCGCCGAGCTGGCGGCGATGACGAATTTTTCGTTTCTGCGCGGGGCCTCGCATCCCGAGGAGATGGTCGCGCGCGCCGCCGAGCTGGGGTTTGCGGGGATCGGGATCGCGGATCGCAACACGCTGGCCGGCGTCGTGCGCGCGCATGCTTACGCGCGCGAGAACGCCGCGGCGATGGGCGGCATGCGGGTCGTTCCCGGGGCGCGGCTCGCCTTCGCGGACGGCGCGCCGGACGTGCTCGCCTATCCTAGGGACCGCGCCGCCTATGGCCGGCTGTGCCGGATCCTGACGGCGGGAAACTTACGCGCGCCCAAGGGCGAATGCCGCCTCGGCCTCGAGGATCTGCTGGAGCGCGGCGAGGGGCTGCAGGTCGTGGCGATGGAGCGGGCAGGCTCGCGGGAGAGGGGTCGGGGCGAGGGCGCTCATCTCGCCCGCCTCAGCGAGGCCTTCGGCGCGCGTCTGTGGATCGGCGCGAGCCTGACCTATGGCGAGAACATGCGCGCCGGGCTGGCGCGGCGCGCGGCGCTGGCGCGCGCAATCGGCGCGCCGCTTCTGGCGACCAACGACGCGCTGATGCATGCGCCCGAGCGGCGCGGGCTCGCCGACGTCATCGCCTGCATCCGCGAGAAAACGACGCTGGAGGCGGCGGGGCGCCTGACGCAGGCCAACGCCGAGCGCCATCTCAAAGCCCCGGCCGAAATGGCGCGCCTGTTCGCCGAGGCGCCGACGGCGGCGCAGGAGACGATCCGCTTCCTCGACGGCCTTAAGTTCAGTCTCGGCGAGTTGGCCCATCACTATCCGGAAGAGCTGCGCGAGGGCCATGCGACGGCCCAGGCCGCGCTCGAAGCCTTCGCGCAAGCCGGCGCTCGCGCGCGCTATCCCGGCGGCGTCCCGCAGAGGACGCGCGAGGCGCTCACGCATGAGCTGGCGCTGATCGCCGCGCTCGGCTACGCGCCCTATTTCCTCACCGTGCATGACATCGTGCGCTTCGCCCGCACGCGCGGAATCCTGTGCCAGGGCCGCGGCTCGGCCGCCAATTCCGCGGTCTGCTTCTGCCTCGGGATCACGGAGATCGACCCGGCGCGATTCGATCTGCTGTTCGAGCGCTTCGTCTCGCCCGAGCGCAACGAGCCGCCGGACATCGACGTCGACTTCGAGCACGAGCGGCGCGAGGAGGTGATCCAGTACATCTACCAGCGCTACGGGCGCGAGCGCGCCGGCCTTGCGAGCGCGGTGACGACCTATCGCACCCGCTCGGCGATCCGCGAGACGGCCAAGGTCTTCGGCCTCTCCGACGACATCATCACGGCGCTCAACGGGACCGCCTGGGGCCATGACTCGATGCCGATCGGCGGGACCCGCGTGCGCGAGGCGGGCCTCGATCCCGCCGATCCGACGCTCGCGCTGGCGCTGAGGATGGCGGAGGAATTGACCGGCTTCCCGCGTCATCTGACCCAGCACAGCGGCGGCTTCGTCATCACCCGCGACCGGCTGGACGAAGTCGCGCCGGTGATGAACGCGGCGATGGAGGAACGCACCACGATCGAATGGGACAAAGACGATCTCGACGCGCTGGGCCTGCTCAAGGTCGACGTGCTGGCGCTCGGCATGCTGACCGCGCTGTCGAAGGGCCTCGATCTTCTCGATCGCCATTACGGCGAGCGCCTGACGCTGGCGACCATCCCGCCCGAGGAGCCTCAAGTCTATGCGATGATCCAGCGCGCCGACACGATCGGCGTGTTCCAGATCGAGAGCCGCGCGCAGATGTCGATGCTGCCGCGCCTGAAGCCGCAAGCGTTCTACGATCTCGTGATCGAGGTCGCGATCGTGCGCCCCGGCCCGATCCAGGGCGACATGGTCCATCCCTACTTGCGCCGCCGGCAGGGCCTCGAAGACGTCTCCTATCCCTCGCGCGAACTGGAGGCGGTGCTGAAGAAGACGCTCGGCGTGCCGCTGTTCCAGGAGCAGGCGATGAAGATCGCCATCGTCGCCGCCGGCTTCACGCCCTCGGAAGCCGACCGGCTGCGCCGCGCGATGGCGACCTTCCGCCGGGTCGGCACGATCCAGACGTTTCAGGACAAGATGATCGAAGGCATGGCGGCCAAGGGCTACGAGCGCGATTTCGCCGAGCGCTGCTTCCGCCAGATCGAGGGTTTCGGCGAATATGGTTTTCCCGAGAGCCACGCGGCGAGCTTCGCGTTGCTGGTCTACGCTTCCTGCTGGATGAAATGCCGCTACCCGGACGTCTTCGCCGCCGCCATGCTCAACTCCCAGCCGCTCGGCTTCTACGCGCCCGCGCAGCTCGTGCGCGACGCGCGCGAGCACGGCGTCGAAGTGCGCGAGGTCGACGTCAACCTGTCGGACTGGGACTGCACGCTGGAGGCCCTTCTCCCCGCTCGCGGGGAGAAGGTGGCGGGCGACAGCCCGCCGGATGAGGGGCGGCGCGGACCTCGGCATGTTGAGAATCCTCCACATATTGGAAATCTGGAGTCCAAAGGACCGGCGTCGGCGCAGCCCCTCATCCGGCCCTTCGGGCCGCCTTCTCCCCGCGAGCGGGGAGAAGGGATTCACCCCCGCCACGCCGAGATGGCGGCGCATATTCGTGCGACCCACGCGGTGCGGCTGGGCTTGAGGCAGATCGTCGGGGCAAAAGAGCAGGACATGCGCCGGCTCGTCGAGCGGCGGGGCCAGCCTTATGATTCCGTGCGCGATCTGTGGCTGCGCAGCGGCTTGAGCGCGGCCGTGCTGGAGCGGCTCGCCGACGCCGACGCCTTCCGCTCGCTCGGGCTCGACCGGCGGCAGGCTCTGTGGGCGGCGCGCGGCCTCGACCGGGTCGGCGATCAGGACGATCTGCCGCTGTTTTCCGCCTCGCGGCCTGCGCGCGACACGGAGCCGGACGCGCGGCTGCCGCCGATGCCGCTCGGCGCGCATGTGGTCGAGGACTACCGGCGCCTATCCCTTTCGCTGAAAGCCCACCCGACCTCGTTCATGCGTTCGCGCCTTTCCGCGCGCGGCGTCCTGCGCTCCGACGCGCTTGCCTCGGTCAGGAGCGGCGAACGCGTGACGGTCGCGGGCCTGGTGCTGGTGCGCCAGCGGCCCGGCACCGCCAAGGGCGTCATCTTCATGACGCTCGAGGACGAGACCGGCGTCGCCAATGTCATCGTCTGGCCGAAGGCGTTCGAGCGGCTGCGCCCGATCGTGCTCGGCGCGCGCTTCGTCGCCGTGACCGGCAAGCTGCAGAACGAAGTCGGGCGTCATCCATATCGTCGCCGAGCGCATGAACGATCTGACGCCGATGCTGGGCCTGCTCTCGGAGGCGGGCGGCGCGATCGGAACTCTCGCGCGCGCCGACGAAGTGCGCCGGCCGCAACCGACGATGGCGCAGAAGCGCCAGGGCAACCGCTTCGCCCAGACGCCCCGGCTCGACGACCCGCGCCCTCCGGCGGCCCAGCCGCTCGAAACCGTCGAGGCGAGGCGCGCGATGCCGGCGGGGCGAAATTTCCGGTGATGGTCGCGCGAGCGCGATGACCGAAAGCCAGGGCGATCGCTTCAGGTTAATGAGGAAGGCTCGTCAGACGTCCGCGCCGCCCCCTCCACCACGCTTCGCGCGGTCCCCCTCCCCCGCTTCGCGGGTGAGGAGAGCCGCGGCGCCGCTCTATCCTCCCCTGCGCTTGCAAAGCGCGGGGGAGGGGGTAGGCGACCCACGCTTAACACGGAGCGATCGACCCGACCGATGCGGGACCCGACAACTTGCTCCCGGGGCCCCGACGCCCTACAGTATGGGCGCCCATATCCTCTGTCCCATATGTAAGGATCATGAAAACCACCATTGAAATTTCGGACCCGCTTCTTCGCGAGGCCCGCAAGCTCGCCGAGCGCGAGGGGGTCACGCTGCGTGCGCTTGTGGAGCGGGGGCTTCGCCGCGTCGTCGCCGAGACCAGGTCGGGCGCGCCGTTCAAGCTGCGCCGGGCCAGCTTCAAGGGCAGGGGGCTCATGGCCGATCTCCGCGGCGCTTCGTGGGACAAGCTGCGCGATCTGGCCTACGAGGGTCGCGGCGCTTGATCGCCGTCGACACGAACATTCTGGTCTACGCTCATCGCGAGGACTCAGCCTTTCACGACGCGGCGTCGAAGCGAATCGCCGAACTCGCGGAGGGATCCGCGACCTGGTCGATTCCCTGGCCGTGCGTTCACGAGTTTCTCGCCATCGTCACCCATCCCCGCATCTACGCGCCTCCCACGCCCCTCCCGCGCGCCCTGGACGCAGGTGGACGCCTGGCTCGAGTTGCCGACCCTTGTGCTCTTGGCCGAGTCGACCGACCACTGGCCGGCATTGCGGGCGCTGCTGGTCGGCGGACGAATAGCCGGCCCGCAGGTCCATGACGCGCGGATCGCAGCCTTGTGCCGGCAGCACGGCGTGCGCGCGCTGTGGTCGGCCGATCGGGACTTCAATCGTTTCGCGGGCCTCGCGGTCGTGAACCCTTTGGTTTGACCCTGGTCCAGCTGATGGTCGGAGGGTCGAACCCGGTCGCATCGGGCGGGGATCCGGCGGTCGATTTTCACCACGGATCGCGCCGACGGGCCGTTCGCTGCGAGTGAAATAGAACCTATCCCCTCGCCGCCAGCGGATGCGCGACAAGGGCGCGGTCGATGGTGACGAGCCGCAATCCCTCGACCTGACATTGCGCGAGCAGCATCCGGTCGAACGGATCGCGCGTCATCGGCTCGGGCTCGACGGCAGTGCCAGCGCGTGGCGTTCGTCGATCGCGACGATCCTGATCGCCGAGGCCGTCGAGAAGCTCGGGCAGGGCGCCGAGTTCGTGCGTCAGCTTCAGTTTGCCCAGCCGGCGTTTGATGGCGATCTCCCAAAGGCTCGCCGCGCTCAAGTGATGCTCGTTGCCGCCGTCCCGCAGCAAAGCGGCGACCGCCGGTGGGCAGGCTGGCCGCGCCGGGCCCGATCAGAGCCAGAAAGACATGCGTGTCGAGCAAAAGCCTCATGCGTCGGGCGGCAGCGGACGCAGGAGAAAATCCTCCGGCAATGGATCGTCGAAATCGTCGGCGATGAAAGCCACGATCGCTTTCGATCCCGCGCTTGCGCTTGAAGTCCTCGATCGCCTCGAGGCGAAGCCCCTTGCGCGGGCGGTGCGGCGCCAGCTCGAAAACCGGCGAGCCATTGCGCGTGACGACAATCGTCTCCCCCCGCTCGACCTCGCGGGCGAGCTCCGTCAGGCGATTCTTCGCTTCGCGGATCGTTACCGTTTTCATGCCAACATTGTAGCCACATGTGGCTACAATGTCCAACGATCCTCCAGGCGCAAAGCTCCAATCTCGGCCGCCTGGATCCGTCAGATCCGCGCCGCCGCTCAGCCGCGGCGTTTCAGCGCGTGTTCGGCCCCTGTCGCCGATCCCGGCTCGAGCGGCATCGGCTGGCTTTCGTGCGGGCCAGCCGCTCAGCACAGAATGTCAAGTCGCGCGCAGCCGCCCGCGCCGTTTCAGCGCGTCTTCGAGCCGCATGGTCGCCGATCCCGGCTCGAGCGGCTTCGGCTGGCTTTCGTGCGGGGCCCAGCCGCTCAGCCACAGAATGTCGAAGGTCGCGCGCAGCCGCCCGTCCGGGTCGGCGAAGCGCTCGGCGTAGACGGCGCCGGCGCGCGCCAGCACGGCGCGCCGAAGCGGCTTGCGGCTGCGGGCGTGCAGCGCGTTCGCGCCTCCGAAGGCGCGCAGGTCGGTCATCAGCGCGAGAATATCGGCGTAGCGCGCGGTCGCGCGATCGAGGTCGACCACCGGCAGCGCCAGGCCCGCCCGTTGCGCGAGCCCTCCAAGCGCGCGCACGTCCACAAACGGCGCGACCCGCGGCGAGGCGCCGCCGACAATCTCGCTCTCCGCGATCGTCAGGCTCTGACGAAGTTCGGTCAGGGTGTCGCCGCCGAGGATCGCCGCGATCAGCAGGCCGTCGGCTCTGAGCGCCCGCCGCATCTGCACCAGAGCGCCCGGCAGATCGTTGACGGTCTGCAGCGCCAGCAGCGAAACGGCGAGGTCGAGGCGTCCGTCCGCCGCCGGCAGGCGCTCGAGATCGCCGACGGCCTTGAGGAAATCGCCCGCTCCCATGCTGGCCTCGGTCGGGGCCAGCCGGATGACGCAATCGGCCTGTCCGCCCGCCGCGAGCGCCGCGGCGCCATGGGGACCGGGCGAGCCGAAATCGGCGGCGATGGCGAAGCGGCGCTTGACCAGCGGCAGGCGCTCGCCGAGCTCTTGCGCCGCGCGGGCGATGAGAAAATCCGCTTTCGCGCCGGACGGCGACAGCGCCCAGGCGCGATCGAGCCGGCGATGGACGAGGCCGCGATCGAAAATCCGCGGCGGCGGGGACGGCTGAGGCACGGCCGTCCTTATGCGCCTTGGACGCCCCTCGCGCAAAGCCCCGCTCCGCGCTAACTTGGCCCCATGGACGCGCCTGATACGCTGGCCGCCGGGGACCCTGCGGCGCCGCCGTGGACGCGGCGCGCGGCGGCGCTCGCCTCGCGCCTCGCCGGGGCGGCGCTCGATACGCTCTATCCGCCGACCTGCCTCGCCTGCCGCGCCGCGACCGCGGCGCACGGCGCGCTGTGTCCGCGCTGCTGGAGCGCGATTCGGTTCATCGAGCGCCCGTTTTGCGAGCGCCTCGGCACGCCGTTCGAGCGTGACCTCGGCGAGGGCCTGCTCTCGCCTCAGGCGATGGCCGATCCGCCCGCGTTCGCCAGAGCCCGGGCCGTGGCGCGATTCGAGGACGGGCCGGCGCGCAAACTGGCGCATCGGCTCAAATACTCCGACCGGGTCGAACTCGCGCGGCCGATGGCGCGCTGGATGGCGCGCGCCGGCGCGGACCTGCTGGCTGAGGCCGATCTCCTGACGCCGGTGCCGCTGCATCCGTTGCGGCTATGGCGGCGACGGTTCAACCAGGCGGCGGCGCTCGCCAGGGAAATCTCGCGTCAGACCGGAACGCCGTGCGATCTGGCGGCGCTGTTGCGGGTCAAGGCGACCCAGAGCCAGGTCGGCCTCAGCCGCGCGCGGCGGGCCGAGAACGTCCAGGGCGCGTTTCGGGTGGCCGACGGAGCGCCGGTGCGCGGCCAAAATATCGTCCTCGTCGACGACGTGCTCACATCGGGCGCGACCGCCAACGCCGCTTCGAGGGCGCTGTTGCGGGCCGGGGCGGCCAGGGTGGACGTGCTGGTTTTCGCGCGGGTTGTTACGGGAGCGTGACTTCCCATATAGTGGCCGCCGCGCGGACCTTTGCGTCAGGGAGTCTCCATTCAAGTGCCGCCGATCGTCATCTACACCAAGTCGACATGTTCGTATTGCCACGCGGCCAAGTCCTTGCTCAGAAGCAAGAGCGCGCCGTTCGAGGAAATCCGGCTCGACGGCGACCGCGCCGGGCAGGCGGCGATGGCGGAAAAGGCGGGCGGCCGCTGGACGGTGCCGCAGATCTTCATCGGCGACAGGCACGTGGGCGGCTGCGACGAGCTCCACGAGCTGGAGGCCGCCGGCGAACTCGATAGATTGCTGGCGGGCTGACCGATGATCAAATACGCGCTCGGCTGCGCCGAGGGACATGCGTTCGAAAGCTGGTTTCCCGACAGCGCGGCTTATGACGCGCAGCGCAAGCGCGGGCTCGTCGCCTGCCCGGAATGCAGCTCGACGCGGGTCGAAAAGGCGATCATGGCGCCGGCGGTGATGAGCGCCGAGCGCGCGACCGGCGCCGCGCAGGTTCAGAATCTCGAGGATGGCCAGCGCCGTCAGGCGCGCGACGCGATGGCGCGAATCCGCCGCGAGATCGAAGCCAATACCGACGACGTCGGCGCCAAGTTCCCGGAGGTCGCGCGCGCCATTCATCTGGGCGAGGAGCCCCGGCGGGGGATTCGCGGCCGCGCGAGCCTCGACGAAGCCAAATCGCTGATCGAGGACGGCGTCGGGGTCATGCCGATGCCGATGCTGGAGGACGAACTCAATTAACCTGGCCGAGGGAGCTGGCGATGAAGACCAAGAACGGGTTGAAGTCGAACGCCAAGACAGTGTCGATCGAAGTGCTCAACGCGCGGCTCGCCGACGGGATCGACCTGGCGCTCCTGACCAAACAGGCGCACTGGAACATCAAGGGGCCGCAATTCATCGCGCTGCACGAAATGATCGACACGTTCCGGACCGAAATCGACGGGCATGTCGACACCATCGCGGAGCGGGTCGTCCAGCTCGGCGGAACGGCGCTCGGAACGACCCAGGCCGTGTCGGCGGCCAGCAAGCTCGCCGCCTATCCGACCGACATCCACAAGTCGAAGGATCATCTGGCCGCTCTGATCGATCGCTACGCGACCGCCGCCAACCTCGCGCGCGAGGCGATCGACCAGACCGACGAGGCGGGCGACAAGGACAGCGCGGATATTTTCACCGCCTATTCGCGGGCGCTCGACAAGGCCCTGTGGTTCCTCGAGGCCCACGTGCAGGAGAATTCCTGACGGCGGGCTTGCGCATCGTCCAACTCTTACGCGCCAGTCCGGCGGACCGCGGCGGCGCGGAAAAAGTCGCCGCGGCCGTCGTTCGCTCTCGACGTCGCTAATGCGCGGGCCAGCGTTGCAGGCTTTGCTTGAGCGCCTGCTTGACGTTGGAACTCGCGAAGCTCGCCTCAATCGACGTGCGCGCGACGTCACGCAATACTTCGTCGCTCCATCCGTAGGCCTGGCTTGCGATCGAGTATTCGCGCGGCAGGCTGGTCGAGAGCAAACGAGGATCGTCTGTGTTCACGGATACAAGCACCCCGGCGCGGCGCAGACGATCGAGCGGATGCGCTTCGATCGAGGGATAAACGCCCAGGGTGAGGTTGGAGGTGGGGCAAACGCCGAGCGGGATTCTTCGCTCGGCCAACATCGCCACGACGGACTCGTCTTCGATCGCGCGCACGCCGTGATCGATCCGATCCGCTCCCAGCAATTCGATCGCATCGCGAACGCCCTCGGGTCCGCTCGACTCGCCGGCATGAACCGTCCTCTTTAGGCCCGCTTCTCCGGCCTTGCGGAACGCAGCTGCGAACCTGGGCCCTGTTCGCCCGGCCGCCGCTTCATTGCCGTCAATCGAGAGGGCGACCACGCGCGGCAGCCGCCAGGCGATGAGGTGATTCACCAGTTCGGCGGCCTCATCCGCCGTCTGGGTGCGCAGGAGGCTGACGCATAGGCCTACGGGCGGGAGCCCGTCGCGCTCGGCCGAGGCAAAACCCGAATCGAGCGCTTCGATCATCGTTCTGGTTCGGCCGCGCCAGGCGCTCCAGTGGGATGGATTCACGATGACGTCGGCGTAGCCGGTCCCGTCGGCCCGAAGCCGCCGGCAAAAGTCGTATGCCATGCGCACGAGGCGCTCCTCGGTGCTGGCAAGGCTGCAAGCCCAGTCGAGAAAATGAAGGAAGTCACCCAGGTTTTCGAATTCAAATAATTTCTCGCGTGGCCGAGGCATTGGAACCCCGGCTTCGGCCGACCATTGCTCGAGCGTTGAAGGCTCGAAACAACCCTCGAGATGAACGTGCACCTCCGCTTTGGGAAGACGCGCCAGGGCGTTCGGCGAGGCGGCGGCAGCGTATTGGTCTGACAAAAAAGGCTCCCCTCGAATTCATATGCTCCTGGCGGAGCCCTACTTGTCGTCGACCCGGAACTCCGAGGCCTCGACCACCGTGGTGCCGATCATCGTCCTGACCGAGACGCGGAACGGCACCAGCACGCGGTCGGTCTCGATCGGCGCCAGCCAGACCTCGAGGTCCTTGTTGTCGGCCATGAACTTGGTCGCCGGGCGATCGCGGCTATGGCCGGCGATGGGGACGTAGCGCATCGCGCACACCGCCACCGGGCCGTCGTAGCCCTTCGCCTTCACGCTGCGCTCGCCGACGTAGGAAAGATCGATGTCGAAGCGCGTATAGCCGTCGAAGATCGGGATGATGCGGTCGCAGGCGGCGGGCGACAGGATCGGCCCCGACGCCGGCGCCGGGAACACGAACGCGCCGACCGGGTCGACGACGCCCTTCTCATCGCCGGGCCGAAGCGGAACGCGGTCGGGCTTGTCCTGGAACGGCGGCGAGATGTCGACGCCGGTCACCGCGTTGCCGGCGAGAGCCATGCGGATGGTGCGGGTCATACTGTAATTTGTCGCGATCGTGGCGAAGGTCGCGGGCGAGACATGGCCCTTGACGATCGAGCCCTTGCCAGCCGAGGCGCCCCGCGCGTTGACGAAAAGCTTCGCCAGACCCGTCAATTTCGCGTCGGCCAGAATCGAATAGCTTGTCGGGCTGAGGTCGGCGTTGAGGTTGGCGGCGCCGATGGGCAGCCCGACCAGCGAAACGCGATAGGTCACGTGCAGCACGTCGGCGCTCGCGCCCGCGGCGCAAACGAGCGCCCCGGCGAGCGCCGCGGCGCCCAATCCCGAGCGCGTCAATAGTGATCGCGGCGGCATCTTCAAAAGAGCTCCAGGTCCGGCGGCTTTTCGGATTGAATTGCGATTGCGCATAAATTCCGGCGCGAATAAGCCGACTCAAAGGCAGACCCCCGGCAGCAAAAAAGTCGTCGGGGGCCGCTGTCAAGACCTTGCGGCATGCCCGCGCGTCGACTTAACATCGCTCCATGGTCGAGACGGTCATTTCCATTCGCGCGGCGCGACTCGGGGACGAGGGCGAAATCGCCTCCGTGCACGACGCCGCCTGGCGCGAAGCCTATCGTGGAGTGATCCCCGGCCGCGAGCTCGAGCGGATGATCGCCCGCCGGGGCCCGGTCTGGTGGCGTCTCGCCATCGCGCGCCGCACCCCCCTGCTGGTGCTCGAATTCGGCGAGGCGGTCGTCGGCTACGTCAGCTATGGGCGCAATCGGGTGCCGACGCTCGGCTACGGCGGCGAAATCTTCGAGCTCTATCTGGCGCCCCAATGCCAAGGCTGCGGATTCGGGCGGCGCATGTTCGAGGCGGCGCGCAAGGATCTGGCCGCCCACGGCTTCTCCACCTTCGTCGTCTGGGCGCTGGCGGACAACGAGCGGGCGACCGGCTTCTATCGCCAGCTCGGCGGACGCATCCTGCGCCGGGCGCACGAAACTTTCGGCGGTCAGGAGCGGGAGCGGGTCGCTTTCGGCTTTGGTTGAGCCGCCGTCTCCCCTCATGAGGCGGTTTCGACTGGCCGCCGTCCGCCCGGGCGCGGCAACCTGCGGAGTTCTGACGTGAACCTCAATGCGGTCTCAATCGGCAAGAACCCGCCGGACGACGTCAATGTGGTGATCGAAGTGCCGATCGGCGGCGAACCGATCAAATACGAGATGGACAAGGAGAGCGGCGCGCTGTTTGTCGACCGCTTTCTGTACACGTCGATGCGCTATCCGGGAAACTACGGATTCATCCCCCATACGCTGTCCAATGACGGCGACCCGTGCGACGTCATCGTCGCCAATACGCGCGCCATCGCTCCCGGCGCGGTCATGAGCTGCAAGATCGTCGGCGTGCTGCTGATGGAGGACGAGGCGGGCGGCGACGAAAAGCTGTTGGCCGTCCCTTCGGCGAAGCTCACGCAGCGCTACGCGCATATCAAGAATCACACCGACCTGCCTTCGATCACGATCCAGCAGATCGAGCATTTCTTCGCTCATTACAAGGATCTCGAGCCGGGCAAGTTCGTCAAGATCATGCGCTGGGGCGACGCCGAGGAGGCGCGCACGCTGGTGCGGGAAGGCATCGAGCGGGCACAGAAGGCCAAGAAAGCCAAAGGCTGAGCCGGCGCCGCCGGGCGCCAAGGGAGGACGCCGCATGGCGGACAGCCGACGGCTGGGGGATTTAAGCCGATGAAGCGCTCGTTCATCGACGGCCGCATCGACGCGATGCTGACGCTGTGCGACCGCCACGGCGTCAAGCTGCCGCCGTTCGCGCTGTGGGGACGGCCGGATTTTTCCGCCAACCCTGACGCCGCCGACCTGATCGCCGCGCGCGGCATGGGATGGAACGTGGTCGAATTCAAGCCGGAGGCCTTCGCCGCCGAAGGCTTGACCCTGTTCACCTTGCGGATGGGCGACTGGCGGGCGCTCGAGGCCAAGGGCGGGCGGCTCTACGCCGAGAAGGCGATCATGTGCCAGGACGGGCAGCGCGCGCCGCATCACTATCACGTCGTCAAGACCGAGGACATCGTCAACCGCGGCGGCGCCACGCTTCGTCGTCGAACTGTTCAAGGTCGACCGGAACGGCGCGCCGCTGAAGGATCGATTTCGCGCGCTCAAGGACGTCGCCATGCTGGAGCTCGCGGCCGGCGACCGGGTGCGGCTCGAGCCGGGCGAAAGCCTGACCCTCGAACCCTTTGTCGCGCACGCCTTCTGGGCCGAAGGCGGGACGGCCATTGCGGGCGAAGTGTCGCTGGTCAACGACGACCGCGCCGACAACTACTTCGTCCCGCCGCTCGCCCCGCCGCGCCCGATCGAGGAGGACGCCCCGGCGCGCTACGTGACGGTCAGGGACTACGAGCGGCTCAAACAATAGGCCGCGACGGCCTATCGCTTCGCCGGCCCCTCGGCCAGCCGGACCATCGCCTCGAAGAACATGCGGCGGAACCGCTCCGCGTCGACGGCGACCGCGACTTCGGTGTTGGGCAGGCGTCCCCACTGGCCGCGCCAGTCGGCGATCGTCGCTCCGGTCGCGAGCCGCCCCGCGGTCTCGACGTCGACGGTGGCGCGGCGCGTTTCGATCAGCGTCGGATCGAGCGCGGCGGCGAGCGCCAGCGGGTCGTGCATGGTGACGAAACGCCGCCCGTGCCATTTCTCCATCAGCTCGAAATAGCGGCGCGAGGAATCCTCGATGAAGCGGGTCAGCGCCGGCCCCAGCGGCTTGCCGGCGCAGCGCGCGGCGAGCGCGGCGACGTCGCTTTCGTCGATGATCGTCTTGCGCGTCACGTCGAGGCCGACCGCGACCACCGGCGTTCCGCCGACGCCGCCGAAGGCGTGAAAGACGATGCGCGCGGCGTCGGGATCGTGCCAGATGTTGAACTCCGCGCTCGGCGTCACGTTTCCCGGCTCGCTGAAGGCGCCGCCCATGATGACGAACCGCTTGAGCAGACGCGGCAGTTCGGGCTCGCGCATGACCGCGAGCGCGATGTTGGTCAGCGGCCCGGTGGCGACGAGGAGGAGGCGCCCGGCATGGGCGTGGGCGGCGGCGATGATGGCGTCGACCGCATGGACGCGATGCGCGGGTTCGGGCGGCTCCGGCAGGACCGCATAGCCGAGGCCGCTCCTGCCGTGGACCTCGCTCGCGTCGCTCACCGGGTTGGAGAGCGGCGGCTCCGGCGCCGGGCCACACCGGAATGTCGGCGCGCCCGGCGAGGGCGAGAACCGCCCTTGTGTTGCGGGTCGCAGCCGACAATTCGACATTGCCGACGACGGTGGAAACGCCGAGGATTTCCGCCTGCCCGTGCGCGCAGACGTATAGGAGCGCCAGCGCGTCGTCGATCCCGGTGTCGACGTCGATGACGATGGGTTCAGCGGGTTGGGGCATGACGGAAGCATCCAGGCGTGTTGATCAGGCCGCCCCGATTGTTGTCGGCGCGGCGGGTCATTGTCGTTCGAGGCGCTATCGCGCGTCAAACGCCGCGGCGCCCTGACGGGGCGCGCGCGCGAGGAAACCGCGCCGCTCCTTGCCGAGCCAGCGCGCCATCAGGAGGACGGCGACGACCGCGAGGCCGATGGCGAGGCCGATCCAGACGCCGACGCCGCCGAGCGGGGTCGCGAACGCCAGCGCCACGCCGACCGGCGCGCCGATCGCCCAGTAGCCCAGAAGCGCGATGACCAGCGGCCAGCGGGAATCGTGCAGGCCGCGCAGCATGTTGGCGAGCGTCGCCTGGCTGGCGTCGAAGATCTGGAAGATCGCGGCGACAAACAGGAACGCATAGGCGAGCCGGACGGCGCCCGCGTTGGCCGGCGCGTCGACGTCGATGAAGGGCGCGATCAACAGCCGGGGCGCCGCGATCATGGTCGTCGCCGAGAGGACGGCGAAGGCGACGGTCAGGCCGAACGCGCACCAGCCCGCGCGTGAAATGGCGCTCGGGTCGCGCGCGCCATAGGCGTGACCGACCCTGACGGTCGCCGCCTGGCCGAGCCCCAGCGGCACCATGAAGGCCAGAGAGGCGATCTGCAGCGCGACCGCATGCGCTTCGAGGGCCTCGCGGCTGATCAGCCCCATCACCAGCGTCGCGGCCGAGAACACGCCGACCTCGGCGACGATCGTCGCCCCGATCGGCAGGCCGAGCCGCCACAGCGCCGCCAGTTCGCGTCCGGCCGGCGGCCACGGCAGCGCGAACAGGCGCAATGGCCGCATGCGCGGGTCGATCAGCGAGGCGGCGATGAGGACCGCGAGCATCAGCGCCTGCGACAGCGTGGTCGCGAGGCCCGAGCCGATGATCCCGAGCGCCGGCATTCCGAGCTTGCCGAAGATCAGCGCATAATTGGCCGCGGCGTTGAAGACGACGGCGACGAGGCCGGCGACCAGCGTCGGCCGCGGACGCTCGAGCGCCGCGAACACCGAACGGCCGGCGAAGAACAGCAGGCTCGGCGCGAGGCCCCATTGAAAGCCGCGCATATAGACGCCCGCGTCGCGGGCGAGATCGGGCGCCTCGCCGATGGCGATGAGGATCGGCGTGGTCTGCGACAGGACGATCCAGGCGACCGCCGCGATCATCAGCGCGGACAGGAACGCCTGATGCGTCGCGCGCCGCACGCCCTCGGCGCTTTCCCCGGCGCCGAGCCTGGACGCCGCGATCGGCGACAGGGCCGCGACCACGCCGATGCCGAGCAGCATCGGCGGCGTATAGAGATTGAAGCCGAGCGCGCCGGCGGCGAGCGCGCGCGGCGACAGCCAGCCCAGCATCATGAAGTCGGTCGCCGTCATCGCGTTGACCGCGACATTGGCGAGAACCAGCGGCCAGCTCAGCGCGAAGGTCGCGGCCAGCTCGCGCTTGAGCCAGCGGTCGGCGGCTGGAGCTCGGGCGGGTTGCGGCGCGGCCGACATGGAAGGCGGGACCTGAGGGAAGGCAAAGGGGGCGGTGCATAGCGGATATGCAAGCCGGCGGCAATGTTGACCGCGCCGTGTTAATCCGGCCCGCGCCGCCTGCATCGCGATCACCGACAGCGCAGGAAAGAGGACCGAGGCATGATCGAGCTTTACACCTGGACGACCCCGAACGGACGCAAGGTCCCGATCATGCTCGAGGAGCTGGGCCTGCCTTACAACGTCCATCCGGTCCACATCGGCAAGAACGAGCAGTTCGATCCCGCCTATCTCAAGATCTCGCCCAACAACAAGATTCCGGCGATCATCGACACCGACGGTCCCGGCGGCCCGCTGTCGCTGTTCGAGAGCGGGGCGATCCTCATCTATCTGGCCGAAAAGACCGGGCGGCTGCTCGCCGCCAGGGGCGCGGAGCGCTACCGGGCGCTGGAATGGCTGAGCTGGCAGATCGGCGGCATCGGGCCGTTTTTCGGCCAGCTCGGCTTCTTCGCCATCCGCTCGACGGAAAAGGCGCCGCTGGCGATCGCGCGCTTCACCGACGAGGGCAAGCGCCTGATCGGCGTCATCGACCGGCGCCTCCAGCAGAGCGAATATCTGGCGGGCGCCGACTACTCGATCGCCGACATCGCCGCCTATCCGTGGATGTTCGCGGCGGCGACCTTCCTCGAGCCGATTCTTGGCCCGACCATCGAGGCGGCGCCGGCGGTTCAGCGCTGGCTGACCGCGGTCGGCGGGCGCGAGGCGGTCAAGCGCGGCATGGCGGTTCCGAAGGTGTGAGGAAGCTCCGAGCCGCGTCGCCCGAGGTCATAGCCGCGGCCGAGCCCTGCGCCCGGTCGCCGACCGCCTCCTCGACGTCGCCTGCGCCATGCCCAAATCCGGCGCCGCCTTCAACCCATCCTCAGCCGCTCAAAAACCGGCTTGATAAACGGTGGGCGAGTCCCATCACGTAAGCCTCCGCACCGACCGGCGCGGTCGGCTAAGTACGAGAGCAGCTCTCGAGAGCCCGAAAAGGCGCCCGACCCAGCACGATTGAGCGCACTGTCACCGGAACCCGCATGTCCAGTTTGACGGCGTGGAATCGGAAACGGAGCCACTTCGCCCTCGAGCCGTCAACGTCACCGCGCCCTTCCTCAACCGACAACCTCGCTTCGAAGTTGACAGAGTTCGATCGTTCCGACGGTCGTCCATTGTTCAACAAATTTTATCAAAGAATTTCATATGAGTATACCGGAACGTCTGCAGCCAGTATACCACAGACCCTGGTGGTTAGAGCTGTACCTTCGCGATTTCCGCATATCACCTCTTCGCGGGCTTCGAAAGAAATCAACTGCTATCCCCGGGAGTCCAAAGTCCGGTACGCCTCCGGATGTCGCTCCGCCGATCACGAAGTCATGCGGGTGTTCTTTTGCGCGGCGAGTATGCGTTCGACCCGTCGTTCGTCCCCTGAGACAATCGTTGACGCCGGCGCCAATATTGGCGTGACCTCGATCTATTTCGCGAACAGGTACCCCGGCGCGAAAATCTTCGCCGTGGAGGCGGAGGCCTCGAATTTTGCCATGCTCGTGAAAAACACGCAGGCGTATCCCTCGATCACTCGCCATTCACGCGGCCCTCTGGAATCGTGATGGGCGCATCAGCGTTGAGCTTGCCCGATCCAAGCTCCGGCGCCGACGGGGAGTGGGCGTTCGTAACCCGCGAGTGGCCAGGCGCATCGGTTCGGGCGATTACCATGGCGACGCTCATGCGGGAGATGAATATTCCCAGAATTGACTTGGCCAAAATGCGATATCGAGGGCGCCGAGAAGGAAGTCTTCGAAGAAACGGAATGGTTGTCGGGAGCCCGGTGCGTGATGATCGAGTTGCACGACCGGTTCAGGCCGGGATGCGCCGAAACCGTGGAACCTGCGTTGCGAGACTTTACCCGTACGCAACACGGAGAGACGACCTTCTTTGTCAGACGGACGTGAGCGCCACATCGGTTTTGCATCGGTATGACGGTGGGTATGACGGTGACATGAATGGACTGCGCCCCTCGGGTGAGACACGTCGATTGAGAGACGCGCCCGGCCGGGAGGTTGGGGCGCGGCCTTTTTGTTTTTCTCGACAATCTCCTTGCGGTTCCGGGATTCGGATTACAGAGGTTCGAGGTCGGAGCGCGCGACTTGAATGAAATCGACGGACAAATGACAGCGCCGTGAAGATCATCCGCCGGCGCAGTAGGTACAACCCGCTTCCTGCGCCCGATTGACACCCCAGGTCCCCGAAGGGATGAGGGTGACGCCAGGGACGATGTTGGCGGCCCATTCCTTTGCAGCCTCGTCGGCGCTGACGCCGGCTCCCCCGGCAAGCATCTGGCTCTGCACGATCAGCGCCATATTGCAGGCGCCGAAGATGACGCCGCGCGCAAGGAGGCGGTCGAGCGCCATCTCATCAGTGACAAGCACGCCGGCCTTCGGCCGCAAGAAGGGATTTTTCTGGGCCGCGGTCTTGGTCTCTGGATCGATGATCTTAAATGCTTCGCCGATCTTGTATTTCTGCCACATGGCGTCGCCGAGCGCGATAGGGAAGGCGCCGTGGCGAAGGACGACGACCGCGCTCGCAGATTCATTGGGCATGAGAAACGTAAGGGCGAACGCGAGCGGAAAGCCGGCATTGGCGTCATAGGCGTCGACGACCTGGCGATGGCGCCCCTTGAGGGGCCCCGGCCAATCCGCTCCATCGGATGGCGCAGCCGGCGCCTGTGCCTGTGACTGCCGCGACGATAGCGCTCCGAACGCGAGCACAGCTGCTCCTCCAACTCGGCCGAGGAAGCTCCGACGCGGCGTTACGCTGTCTCGAATGACCTCAGTCATCTGCTCCTCCATCAGGTTTGACACGAATGTTGTTAGGCTGAGGGTTACGGTGGCAGTGCAAGGGTTAGGGTGACAGGGCAGTGAACTACGGCGATGACGCGGTCCTAAGTAAATTGCGCTGTCACCGGAACTCTGCTTTCCTTGTGTCCCATGCCGCCCATCTTCATTTGCAGGCGGCATGGTATTTCGCTGGGCTAGTCAGTCTTCTCCTCGACGGCGAACGTTCCCGGTCCCGTGGCCTTGGCGGTCCAAGGCAACACCTTCCCCTTCAGGGGAGCGGCGTCGCCCGAGGCGAACACCCAGTCGGCCGCCCCGGCGCCCGTGAAGCCAGTCACCTGTCCCTTGTCGTCCACGATGAGCTTGAGCGTGCCCTCCGTATCCTTGTAGATGACCAGCGATCCCGGCTTGCGGATCGTGCCCGTGCCCGAGATCAGGGTGCCCACGCCCTTGTTCATCTCCCAGGCGACCATGCCGGTCAGGAGGCCGCCCGCCATGGGTCCGGACGTCAGGCGACAGCTGAAGGTGTCCACGATCATCGCGTGGCCCTCCTGATCGCCGATGGGCTCGGGCGCCGACATCCCGACGTCCTGACAATCGAAGACGTTGTTTGCCCACGCTGGCCCTGCAGCCGCCAGCACCAACAACGCTGCCCCGCTCAAAAGATACTTCATATGATTCTCCCTCGCGCCTGTTGGTTGAATACGCACGTCACGCATACGCTACTACGGCACATTACGGTGATGGGGCGGGAGTTAAGGTGACAGCGCCTGAACTACGGCGATGACGCGGTCGCAAGTAGACCTAGAAACGGCAGTTGACACGTAACCAATCGAAATTGTCGAGACGGCGCCAACTGCTCAGCATTCGCAAAACTTGGCGCAAAAACGTTATAATTCAATATGTTATGCGTATCTTAGACGTTCCAACCGCCGTTTCTACGCTAAATTGCACTGTCGCCGGAACTCAAATTTCTCACGCTCGGTAAAGGCGCGGCGGACGGCCGCTGGCGAACCTATGCAATGCACGTTCGCTAAACCGCCGCTGTGATGGAGATCACGCCTGAAGTCGCCCTTCTCCTGCTCGATCGGATCGATTGGACGAAGGACCCTTTCAGTCCGCGAGGACCGGCGCGGTTCCCGCCTGCGCTCCAAAGCTTGCAACACCTATCGCGGCGAGAATCGTCGCCCGGAAAAGCAGCTTTCGCATCACACGCCTCCGCCTCTTTTTTAGCCATTCCCCTTCTGACACAAGAGATCACGCCTTCGCTCGCAACGCATACGGCTTCCCCTAAAGGAAATTAAGAATTTATTTAATCTCAAACAGCAAGTCAACCCCTTGTTCGATAAGCGCAATTACTTGGAACTGCGGTGACATGACCTCAATTCCCTTTTCGTCAGGTTGGACTGCGCCCCTCGGGTGAGACACGTCAATTGAGGGACGCGCCCGGCCGGGCGGTTGGGGCGCGGCCTTTTTGTTTTTTCGACAATCGCTTTGAGAAAATCAGAAAGCGTGCTATGGTCTCCCTCGTCGCTGGATCGAGGCGCGCCTGTGGCGCCGAGGGCAGCGGCCGCCTTTAGCCTTCACGCGGGCGGGTTGACACGCTGAACAACGGCGAGGGGCACAAAGTCTTAAGCTCTCGGCATGGATTTGGGGCTGGCGCCTCGTCCGCTCGGATCGAAACCGGAATCGGTTCCGCGCGGCCGCCCATGCCGGGACGTCTTGAGCAAAGCCCAGTCCGGCTCCCGGTCCTCGTCCCCGTCTTTGGGGGATGATCCGGGGGCTTAAGCGCAGCTCACGGGTCTCGCGAAGGCCACGCGGTCGACGAATCGGCGCCGAATGGCGCCGCAAGCGATTGAAAAGACGCAATCCGCGACCCAAAAAGGCGCCAGCCCCTTAGCGGAACTCAAAAGAACGGGCCAAGGAGTTTGAGAAACGGCCGCAAATCCCAAGCCGGGGCGAATTCGGGCGACGGATTGAGCCATCGACCATTGGCGTCCCCGCGAAAGCGGGCATGACCACGATCGATCGGCTCGGGCGTTGCGAAGTTGCCGATTCTGGCGCCTAACGCTTTGAAAAACCTTCGCCGCTGACAAAAGCGCAGGGCGCCGGGAGATCCTGCCGGTCGATGGCGCGAGACAATGCGCGACCGGCTCCGAAGCCTCAGTGCCCCAGGGCCTTGACGATCGAGTCGGTCATCTTCTTGGCGTCGCCGAACAGCATCAGCGTGTTGTCGCGGAAGAACAGTTCGTTCTCGACCCCGGCGTAGCCCGAGCCCATGCCGCGCTTGACGAACAGCACCGTCTTGGCCTTCTCGACGTCGAGGATCGGCATGCCGAAGATCGGCGACTTCGGGTCGGTCTTGGCGGCCGGATTGGTGACGTCGTTGGCGCCGATCACATAGGCGATGTCGGCCTGGGCGAATTCGTTGTTGATGTCCTCGAGCTCGAACACTTCGTCGTAGGGCACGTTCGCCTCGGCGAGCAGCACGTTCATGTGGCCGGGCATGCGGCCGGCGACGGGGTGGATGGCGTATTTGACCTCGACGCCCTCCTTCTTCAGCATGTCCGCCATTTCGCGCAAGGAATGTTGCGCCTGGGCGACCGCCATGCCGTAGCCGGGCACGATGATCACCTTGGAGGCGTTCTTCATCATGAAGGCCGCGTCTTCCGCCGAGCCCTGCTTGACCGGCCGCGACTCCTTGGCGCCCGCCGGACCCGCGACCTCGCCGCCGAAGCCGCCGAGGATGACCGAGAAGAACGACCGGTTCATGCCCTTGCACATGATGTAGGACAGGATCGCGCCCGACGAGCCGACCAGGGCGCCGGTGATGATGAGCGCCAGATTGCCGAGCGTGAAGCCGATGCCCGCGGCCGCCCAGCCCGAATAGGAGTTGAGCATCGAGATGACGACCGGCATGTCCGCGCCGCCGATCGGAATGATCAGCAACACGCCGAGCGCCAGCGAGACGGCGGCGACCAGCCAGAAGAAGAGCGGCGGACTGCGGTGGCGTAGAACAGCGCGATCAGCACGATCAGCGCGACCCCGAGCCCGCCGTTGATCAGATGGCGCTGCGGCAACAGGATCGGCGCGCCGGACATGCGCCCGTCGAGCTTCAGAAACGCGATGATCGAGCCGGTGAACGTCACCGCGCCGATGGCGAGGCCGAGCGACATTTCGATGATGCTGGCCGGATGGATGGCGTCGCCCTCGGCGATGCCGAAGGCCTGCGGCGCGTAAAGCGCGCCGGCCGCGACCAGCACCGCCGCCAGGCCGACCAGCGAGTGGAACATCGCCACCAGCTGCGGCATGGCGGTCATCTGCACGGTGCGCGCGCGCCATACGCCGATGCCGCCGCCGATCGCGAAGCCGAGAATGATGAGCAGCCAGGAAAACGCGCTCGACGGCGGGCGCAGGGCGAGCGTGGTCAGGACCGCGATCGCCATGCCGATCATGCCGAAGCGATTGCCCTGGCGCGAAGTGGCGGGCGAGGAGAGACCGCGCAGCGCCAGGATGAACAGGACGCCTGCGACCAGATAGAGCAGGGCGGCGAGGTTGGCGTTCACGACTTTCCGCCCTTCTTCTTGTACATCGCCAGCATGCGCTCGGTGACGAGGAACCCGCCGAAGATGTTCACCGAGGCGAGAATGAGCGCGATGAAGCCGACCAACCGCGCGAAGGTCGAGCCGCTGTCGACCGCGGCGACGCCGACCGACAACAGCGCGCCGACGACGATGACCGACGAGATGGCGTTGGTTTCGGACATCAGCGGCGTATGCAGCGCCGGCGTCACCGACCAGACGACGTAATAGCCGACGAACACGGCAAGCGCGAAGATCGCCAGCCGGAACACGAACGGATCGATGGAGCCGCCCGAGGCGGCATGGCCCGCGGCGGCAAGCTGGTCGCTGTACCCATGCACGGATTGGGCGGCCTGCTGCGCGGCCTCGGCGGCGGCTCTGAGTTTGGCGATTGCGGCGTCGAGATTGTCCATCCGGTTCTCCGATTCTCGGTGGCGGGCGGCCGGCGAGGCCTATTTCGGCTGAAAATTCGGATGCACGATCGCGCCGTCGCGGGTCAGACATGTCGCCTTGACGAGCTCGTCGTCCCAATTGACCGCGAGCGCCTTGTTCGTCTTGTCGATCAGCGTCTCGGCGAACGCGAACAGATTGCGCGCGTAGAGCGACGAAGCGGTGGCGGCGAGGCGCGTCACATTGGAATAACCGATTATCTTCACGCCGTTTTGGCTCGTCGCCAATTCGCCAGGCCGGGACAGCTCGCAATTTCCCCCGCGCTCGACGGCGAGATCGACGATGACCGAGCCCGCGCGCATCGACTCGACCATGTCGGCGCTGACGAGACGCGGCGCCGGGCGGCCTGGGATCAGCGCCGTCGTCACGACGATGTCCTGCTTGGCGATATGCGAGGCGACGAGCGCCGCCTGTTTGGCCTTGTAGCCCTCCGACATTTCCTTGGCGTAGCCGCCTGCGGTTTCGGCCTGTTTGAACTCATCATCCTCGACGGCGACGAATTTGGCGCCGAGCGACTCGACCTGCTCCTTCGTGGCCGGGCGAACGTCGGTGGCGGTGACGATTGCTCCGAGTCGCCGGCCAGTCGCGATCGCCTGCAAGCCGGCGACGCCGACGCCCATGATGAACATTCTGGCGGCGGGCACCGTCCCGGCCGGCGTCATCATCATTGGCAGCGCGCGCCCGTATTCGGCCGCCGCGTCGATCACCGCGCGGTAGCCGGCAAGGTTCGCCTGGCTGGAAAGGACGTCCATGACCTGGGCGCGCGTGATCCGCGGCAGCAGCTCCATCGCGAAGGCGGCGACCCCGGCTTTCGCCATTGCTTCGATCGCGTCTTGGTGGCCATAGGGGTCCATCGTCGCGACTATGATCGCGCCGCCCTTAAGGTGGGCGAGTTCGCGAGCGCTCGGTCTGCGGACCTTCAATAACAGATCAGCGCCCAGCGCCTCCTCGGCCGAGACCAGGCGCGCGCCGGCCGACTGATAGTCGGCGTCGACCATGCCGGCATTGACGCCCGCGCCGCGCTCGACCACGACTTCCGCCCCAAGGCCGACAAATTTCTTCACCGTTTCCGGACTTGCGGCGACTCGCGTCTCGCCGGGGTCCGTTTCCGCGGCCACTCCAATCAACATGAAACTTTCCCCGCGACCTTCAACGCTTGTCGGGACGGCTGCCTGCTCGGCCGTGGGTTCGCCCTTTTCTTGCGGCCAATCTCGCAGCGCCGAAAAAAGCCATAAAGCATAGACGCTCGGGCCGCAACGCGGTCAAAGGTCCTCAACCCTGTGTTTGGATGTCATGGCGCGGCGGATGGCGAAAGGCGTGACCGGGCCGGGGCGGCGCGGGTGCGCGAGCGCGTGCCGAAAAGCGGGTTGGACGTAGGCGATCGAGACGCATCTCTAGCGTTGCGCGCCGTGCGACTTCAGCGCCTCAGGCGCGGGCGAGCGCTTCGATAGGGCGTTCGTTCGCCTTGTCGCGAACGTCGAGCGTCTCAAATTTGACGAGCTCCGCCTGCGCTTCTTCTTGTGCGGCCTTCGCATCTTCGATCTGGCCGGCAAGCTCGGCAATCGAGCTCTTCAGATTGTCTCGCCTGACCGAGGCCGCGCGGGCGTAGGTCGGGTAGGCGAAATGGTTGGGGTCGGAAATGCCGGCGCGCTTTTCCTCGTTTGCGATTTCGCGGTCGAGGTCGCCAGTCATACGCGTGAACTCGGCCAGCATCGTCTCGATCTGCCGGACGCGCCGACGTTTCTCTTCGAGTTGAAAGCGCTTCAACCGGATAAGCGTGTCCCGCGACTTCATTCCAGGGCGCTCCATGCAACAGCCACGCGAGAGAGCGTCGCCGTCTCCGGCCTCACGAGCCGAGACCGCCTAACGATGCTACGGGAAGGTTTCCCGTTCCTTACCGCAGGACATAAAGGCGGCGATCATCTGAGCGCCTATTTGCGGTTGCCTGACAGCCGGCGCCTGCTCGCCGCGACTATTGAGAAAATTGGAAAATCCTCGCGGCGTTAGCAATTCCTTTACACGCCTGGTTAACAATCCAAAGGGGAGGCCAATCGCGCCGGTAGTTTTTTCAGAAACTCAAGAACTCGGTGGCGCATTTCAATCAAAGGCGGAACTTCGAGTCTGATGAGTTCCTTAGGCTGAGGAGCTTCATGTACCGCCTTAATCGTATCTAAATCAGAATATCGATAAATATCAATGTATTATTGATATCGATCTTTGGAAGAATGAGGGGACTTGCGCGAGGGAATCAGGATTTGTTAACCGTTGGTGGTCACTCTTCGAATCGAATCAGTCCGGAGTACGATCCGGCTGCGCGCCGGCGAAGGTTGGGCATGAAAGCGACGTGCGAGAACGCGGTCACGAAGCAAAGGGCGAGGTGGGGAGCCTAACATGCGGGTACTTTTGATCGAGGACGATGCGGCGACCGCTCAAAGCATCGAGTTGATGTTGAAGTCGGAGACGTTCAACGTCTATGTGACGGATCTCGGCGAGGAGGGGATCGACCTCGGCAAGCTCTATGATTACGACATCATCCTGCTTGACCTGAATTTGCCGGACATGTCCGGCTACGAAGTGCTTCGTTCGCTGCGGGTGACCAAGATCAAGACTCCGATCCTCATCTTGTCCGGGATGGCAGGCATCGAAGACAAGGTCAAAGGCCTCGGCCATGGCGCCGACGACTACTTGACCAAGCCCTTCCACAAAGACGAACTGGTCGCCCGCATTCACGCCATCGTGCGCCGCTCGAAGGGACATGCCCAATCGGTCATCATTACCGGCGACCTTGTCGTCAATCTGGATCAGAAGACCGTCGAAGTCGACGGGGCGCGCGTTCACCTTACCGGCAAGGAATACCAGATGCTGGAGCTGCTCTCGCTGCGCAAGGGTACGACGCTCACCAAGGAAATGTTCCTCAATCATCTTTACGGCGGCATGGACGAGCCGGAGCTCAAAATCATCGACGTCTTCATCTGCAAGCTGCGCAAGAAGCTGGCGATGGCCTCCAACGGCCGCAACTACATCGAGACAGTCTGGGGGCGCGGCTATGTATTGCGAGAGCCGTCGCCGAACGACGACCGCATCCCGGCCTGAGTCTTCCCGCTGGCGCCGCCGCCGCCGATCCAAAATGAGCGAAGCGCGCCGAAAGATTGAGCGCAGGCGTGTTTTCTCGCGCCGGCGATCTCCGTCATCCAACTCCTATCGCGGCAGCACCGTCGATCCCATCAACGCTTCGTCGATTGCCGCCGCGCATTGACGACCCTCTCGGATCGCCCAAACCACCAGCGACTGGCCGCGCCGCATGTCGCCGCAGGCGTAGACCTTGGCGCGCGAGGACGCGTAGCGCGAGACGTCGGCCGCGACATTGCCGCGGCCGTCGAAAGTAACGCCGAGTTCGGTCAGGAGGCCGTCCTGGACAGGCGAGACGAAGCCCATTGCCAACAAGACCAGATCGGCCTTGAGCGTGAATTCCGTTCCTTGGATCGGTTTCATCTTGTCGTCCACGCGCGTGCATCTGAGACCGGTGACGATGCCGTTTTCTCCTTCGAATGCGCTCGTCATCACAGCGAAATCGCGCTCGGCTCCTTCCTCGTGGCTCGACGAGGTCCGCAGCTTGAGGGGCCAGTTCGGCCAGGTGATGAGCTTATCCTCCGCTTTGGGCGGCATCGGCATGATTTCGAGCTGCGTGACCTTCAGGGCGCCCTGGCGAATCGAAGTGCCGATGCAGTCGGAGCCGGTGTCGCCGCCGCCGATCACAACGACGTGCTTGCCGCCGGCCAGGATCGGCTCGTTCGTGCCGAGCGGCTCGCCCGATACGCGACGGTTCTGTTGCGGCAGGAAGTCCATGGCGAAGTGCACGCCGGCGAGATCGCGGCCGGGCACAGGCAGATCGCGCGACGCCTCAGCCCCGCCGGCGAGGGCGACGGCGTCGTGACTGTCGACGAGGCTCTCGGCGCTGACCGTTCTGCCTATATGGACGTTGTAATTGAAGACGACGCCTTCGGCGGCCAACTGTTCGACTCGCCGCTCGACATGGCGCTTCTCCAGCTTGAAGTCCGGAATGCCATAACGCAACAGGCCGCCCGCCTTGGCGTTCTTCTCGTAGACGTGAACCTCGTGGCCGGCGCGCGCGAGCTGCTGCGCGCAGGCGAGGCCCGCAGGACCCGAGCCGACGACGGCGATCGTCTTGCCGGTCTTGCGCGCGCACGGTTCCGGCTGCACCCAGCCTTCCTCGAAGGCGCGGTCGATGATCGCGCATTCGATCGTCTTGATCGTCACCGGCGCATCTTGGATATTGAGCGTGCAAGACGCTTCGCAAGGCGCTGGGCAAATGCGGCCGGTGAATTCCGGGAAATTGTTGGTCGAAAGCAGATTGCGCGCCGCTTCCCGCCAATCGCCGCGATACACGAGGTCGTTCCAGTCGGGGATCTGGTTATTGACTGGGCAGCCGGTATGACAATAAGGGATGCCGCAATTCATGCAGCGCGCCGCCTGATTGCGGGTCAACTCCTCGCTCAACGGCAGCATGAACTCGCGGTAGTGGCGGATTCGGTCCGATGCCGGGGCGTAGCGCCGGTCCGCGCGGTCAATTTCCAGAAAGCCCGTCACCTTACCCATACTGTTGCGCCCCTAACGCCGCTCGGCCTGACCGAATTGAGCCAACCTTCCAACCGCCATCTGACTTCCAAGCCACTTCACGTCCGGACCGCCGCCAGCCGACCACCCGCTTGCGCGAAGGCCGTGACGCGCCTCAATTTTCGCATCGCGTCGATCGCCAAAACATACGTCGCAGGCCCAGCCGCGACAATCGCAGGATCGAGCCCGTTGCGCTCTATTCCCCGGCCGCAAGCATCGTACGCTCATTTTGGGCTGCAAGCTCGGCGAGCGCGCGCCGATACTCGACCGGCATCACCTTGCGAAACTTGGGCATATAGGCGTCCCAATTCTCCAAAATGTGCCGGGCCCGGGCCGAGCCGGTCGCCCGCGCGTGGTTGGCGACGAGTTGATGAAGGCGCTCACCGTCAAATCGGCTCATGTCGCGCATCACGTCGACTCTCCCGTGAGCCTCAAGATCGCCCCCCGAATGAAGATGACGCAACATCACTTCTTCCTCAGCCGCCACAGGCTCGAGTTCGACCATCGCCATGTTGCAACGCTGGGCGAAGGTTCCTGCCTCATCGAGGACATACGCGATGCCGCCGGACATGCCGGCGGCGAAGTTGCGCCCGGTCTCGCCAATAACGACGACAATGCCGCCAGTCATGTATTCGCAACCATGGTCGCCTACGCCCTCGACCACCGCTATGGCGCCCGAGTTGCGCACGCCGAAGCGCTCGCCGGCCACGCCACGGAAGTAACACTCGCCCGCAATCGCGCCGTAGAGCACCGTATTGCCGACGACGATCGAACCTTCGGGCGTCAGTTTGGTGGCTTCTCGCGGCGGGTAGACCACAATGCGCCCGCCTGATAGGCCCTTGCCGACGTAGTCGTTGGCGTCACCCTCCAGCTCCAGGGTCACGCCCTTGGCGAGGAACGCGCCAAAGCTCTGGCCCGCCGTCCCCTTGAACTTGATGTGGATCGCCTCGTCGCGCAGGCCGGCATGGCCATAGCGTTTCGCGATTTCGCCCGACAACATTGCGCCGGCCGAGCGGTCCGAATTGCGGATCGAAAGATCGAGGCGAACATGTTTGCCGCGCTCGATCGCCTCCTTCGAATCGGCGATCAGGCGCCGGTCAAGCACATGCTCAAGCTGATGGCTCTGAGCGATGCTGTGGTAAATCGTTTCGCCTGCCCACGGTGTCGGCTTGTGGAACAGCTTCGAGAAATCGAGGCCTTGCGCCTTGGCGTGCTCGACCAGCTTGCCCCTGTCGAGCATCTGCCGCTGCCCGATCATCTCGTCGAACGTGCGGTAGCCGAGTTCGGCCATCAGCGTTCGAACGTCTTCGGCGACGAAGAAGAAGTAATTGATGACGTGCTCCGGCTTGCCGACGAAGCGCTTGCGTAGGACGGGGTCCTGCGTGGCGACGCCGACCGGGCAGGTGTTCAAATGGCACTTGCGCATCATGATGCAGCCGGCGGCGATTAGAGGCGCGGTGGCGAATCCGAATTCATCTGCGCCCAGCAGCGCGCCGATCACGACGTCGCGGCCGGTTCTCACGCCGCCATCCACCTGGACCGCGATGCGCGATCTGAGGCCGTTCATGACCAGCGTCTGATGCGTTTCGGCGAGGCCGATTTCCCATGGCGAACCGGCGTGCTTGATCGAAGTCAGCGGCGAGGCGCCAGTGCCGCCCTCGAAGCCGGAGATCGTGACGTGGTCCGCCTTGCACTTTGCGACTCCCGCCGCGACCGTCCCGACGCCTACCTCGGAGACGAGTTTGACCGAGACCAGCGCTTGTGGATTGACGTTCTTTAGATCGTAAACGAGTTGCTTCAGATCCTCGATCGAATAGATGTCGTGATGCGGCGGCGGCGAGATTAGGCCGACGCCCTGGGTCGAATGGCGCACTTTTGCGATGACCGCGTCGACCTTGTGGCCCGGGAGCTGTCCGCCTTCGCCGGGCTTCGCGCCCTGCGCCATTTTAATCTGCATCATGTCGGAGTTGACGAGGTATTCCGCTGTCACCCCAAAGCGGCCGGAGGCGACCTGCTTGATCGCGCTGCGCATCGAATCGCCATTGGCCATCCGCTTGTAGCGGTCGGACTCCTCGCCGCCCTCGCCCGTGTTGGACTTGCCGCCGATCCGGTTCATCGCGATGGCGAGCGTAGTGTGCGCTTCGCGCGAGATCGAACCGAAGGACATCGCTCCGGTCGAGAAGCGCTTGACGATCGACGCCGCCGGCTCGACTTCCGCGAGCGAAACTGGCGCGCGTCCGTCTTCTTCCGCCTTCTTGATGCGGAAGAGTCCGCGAATTGTCAGGAACTGGTCGCCCTGTTCGTTGAGCGCCTTGGCGAAGGCGTCGTAGCGGTCGCGCGCGTTGCCCCGCACGGCGTGTTGCAGAAGCGACACCGTCTGCGGGGTCCAGTCATGCGCCTCGCCGCGCACCCGATATGCGTATTCGCCGCCAACTTCGAGTGACGTGCGCAGAACCGGCGACTCGCCGAAGGCGTCGGCATGACGGCGCTGCGTCTCCTCGGCGATTTCCGCCAATCCCGCGCCCTCGATCGAAGTCGCGGTGCCGAAGAAGAATTCGTCGATGAATGCGCGCGAGAGCCCCACAGCGTCGAAGATCTGCGCGCCGCAGTACGACTGATAGGTTGAAATGCCCATTTTCGACATGACCTTCAGCAGGCCCTTGTCGACCGATTTGATGAAACGCTTGACGACCTCGTAGCCGCCGATCGGCTCGGGCAGATCCTTAGCCATCGCCGTCAGCGTTTCAAAGGCGAGGTAGGGGTTAATTGCCTCCGCGCCATAGCCGGCCAGGCACGCGAAATGATGGATTTCGCGCGCTTCGCCCGTCTCGACGACGAGTCCGACCGAGGTGCGCAGGCCCTTGCGAATGAGGTGGTGATGCACCGCCGCGGTAGCCAGGAGCACCGGAATCGGGATGCGGTCTGGGCCGACCATTCGGTCGGAGAGGATGATAATGTTGTAATCGGCCATGCACGGCGGCTTCCGCGCGCTCACACAGGCGTTGCAGCGCCTCGGCCATGCCCTCGGCGCCCTTCTCGACAGAATAAGTGATATCGAGCGTCTTGGTGTCGAACGAATCTTCGAAATGACCAATACAGCGGATCTTCTCGAGGTCCTCGTTGGTCAACACCGGCTGGCGGACCTCGAGCCGCTTGCGACGCGCGGCGCCTTCGAGGTCGAAAAGGTTCGGCCTCGGCCCGATGAAGGAGACGAGGCTCATGACGAGTTCCTCGCGAATCGGGTCGATCGGCGGGTTGGTCACCTGTGCGAAGTTCTGCTTGAAATAGGTGTAGAGCAGTTTCGATTTCGATGAAAGCGCCGAAATGGGCGTATCGGTGCCCATCGACCCGACCGCTTCCTGCCCAGTGGTCGCCATCGGCGAGAGCAGGAGCGCGAGGTCTTCCTGCGTATAGCCGAAAGCCTGCTGGCGATCGAGCAATGAGACATCGGTGCGTGACGCGCGCGGCTCGACTGGATTGAGCTCCTCCAGCACGATCTGGGTCGTCTCCAGCCAGGCGCTGTAGGGATTGGCGCGAGACAGCGTCTGCTTGATTTCGGCGTCGGAAACAATGCGGTGTTGGACGAGATCGACGAGCAGCATTTTTCCCGGCTGCAGACGCCACTTAGCGACGATCAACTCCTCGGGCACGGGGAGCACGCCCATTTCGGAAGCGAGGACGACAAGGTCGTCGTCGGTCACGAAATAGCGGGCGGGCCTGAGGCCATTGCGGTCGAGCGTCGCGCCGATCTGGCGCCCGTCGGTGAATGCAACAGCGGCCGGGCCGTCCCAGGGCTCCATCAACGCCGCATGATATTCGTAGAAGGCGCGCCGTTCATCGTTCATCAGCGGATTGCCGGCCCACGCTTCTGGGATCAGCATCATCATCGCGTGGCTGAGCGAATAACCCCCTTGGACAAGGAATTCGAGCGCGTTGTCGAAGCAGGCAGTGTCCGACTGCCCCTCGTAGGAGATCGGCCAAAGCTTCGAGATGTCGTTGCCGAACAACTCGGAAGCGACGCTCGCCTGACGGGCGGCCATCCAGTTGACGTTGCCTCGAAGCGTGTTGATCTCGCCGTTATGGGCGACCATGCGATAGGGATGCGCGAGCCGCCAGGAGGGGAAGGTATTGGTGGCGAAGCGCTGATGGACAAGCGCCAGCGCGGTCTCGTAGCGTGGGTCCAGGAGATCGCGGTAGTAAGGCGCGAGCTGGCGGACGAGAACCATGCCTTTGTAGACTATGGTGCGGGCCGACATCGAGACGGGGTAGTATTCCGCGACTTCCCTGCTGCCAATCGCGTAAACCCGGTTGGAGACGACTTTGCGCACGATGAAGAGCCGGCGCTCGAATTCATCTTCGCCGGCGACGCCGGACGCGCGGCCGATGAAAATCTGCTGCATCACCGGCTCGACCGCCTTCACGCGTTCGCCAAGTCTCGAATTGTCGGTCGGCGCGTCGCGCCAGCCGAGCACCGTCAGACCTTCAGCCGCGACGACGTCTTCGACAATCTCCCGCACCCGTCGGCGCGCCGCGTCGCCACGCGGCATGAAGAACTGGCCAATCGCATAGCGACCCGGCTCGGGGAGGTTGAAGCCAAGCTTGGCGCACTCCGGCGCAAAAAACCCGTGCGGTATCTGCGTTAGAACTCCGCAGCCGTCGCCGAGGGCCGGATCTGCCCCGACAGCGCCGCGATGGTCGAGATTGACGAGGATCTGCAGCCCCTTTTCGAGGATGTCATGCGACTTGTGGTTCTTCATATGCGCCACGAAGCCAACGCCGCAGGAATCGTGCTCCTTGGCAGGGTCGTAGAGGCCTTCGGCGGGCGGAGTCAGTGGGTCCGCGCCAAAACGCATGCTTGCGGCCGACGCCGCGCCGGCGCCAATCACGTCGGATGTCCGTTGGGCTCTCGCGTTCATCTTTTCGCTTCCCCGCAGAGTCGCGATCCACAGGCGACTATATTCCAGACTTTTTAAGGCGTATCGTGGACTTGAAACGGCCGCGTCGCGCGCGGCCCAAAGGCTTCATGCGTCGGATTTTTTTCGATCCGTTTTCGTCGTTCGATACGACAACGCCCCGCCCCCGCTCAGCTGGCCGCGCCGAAGAATTAATCTCAAGCGCACAAAAAATGGTCAGCAAACCTGTCCTATGTTACGACCATGCCAGAAATAGTTCGCTCACACAAGCGGGGCGGCTCAGTTTTTTTGGCGGTACGATCTCGTTGCTCCGATGAATTGCCAACGCGCCTCGGCGTAAGGCAACGTGGCCGCTCAATTCGATCGAGGCCGAGATGAACTTCGCAAGCGACAACGGCGCTAGCGTCGCGCCGGAAATTTTGGAGGCGATAGTAGCGTCTTCGCGCGTTAAAACGCCTGCCTACGGGGAGGACGAGTACACAGCGCGAGCGGAAGCGCGATTGAGCGAAATCTTCGAGACCAAGGTCGCGGCGTTTTTGGTCGCGACGGGGACGGCCGCGAATGCGCTGGCGCTGTCGGCGCTGGCCAAGCCGTGGGACGCTGTCTTCTGTCATGAGGAGGCGCACATCCACGACGACGAATGCGGCGCACCCGAACTTTTTACCGGCGGCGCGAAGCTGGTCGGGATAGCGGGAGAGGGCGGGAAGATCACGTCGATGGCGTTGGCGGAAACGCTCGAGCGCTTCCCCCGAGGGCTCGTGAAGTCGTCGCAACCGGGCGCCCTCTCCCTGTCGCAAGCGAGCGAGGCGGGGACCGTCTATCGCGTCGAGGAAATCTTGGCAGTCAGCTCCGTCGCCAAGGCGGCAGGGATTGGCGTTCACATGGATGGCGCGAGATTCGCCAATGCGCTGGTCTCCTGCGGGTGCTCGCCGGCCGAAATGACATGGCGGGCGGGGGTTGATGCGCTCTCTTTCGGCGCAACGAAGAATGGCGCGCTCGCCTGCGAAGCGGTCGTCTTCTTCGATCCCGCGCGCGCGGCGGATTTCGCTTACCGGCGTAAGCGCGGCGGGCATACGCTGTCGAAAGGGCGGTTTCTCGGCGCGCAGATGAACGCCTTTCTGCAAGACGGACTTTGGCTTCGGCTCGCCGAGCGCGCCAATGCCTTGGCGCGGCGGCTCAGCGAGGGGCTCGCCGCCGCTCCCGGCGTGCGTGTCGCCTGGCCGACCGAGGCCAACGAGGTCTTTGTCGTCGCGCCGAGCGCGACCGTCGGCAGATGGCGCGCCGCCGGCGCGCGGCTCCATGATTGGAGCACCCGGTCGTTGTCGGCGGAACTTATGCCACGATCTGGGGAAACACTGGTGCGGCTCGTGACGTCGTTCGACACCAAGCGTGACGAGATCGATCAACTCGTGGCCCTCAGCGCCGGCGTTGAGGGGACGTCCGCGCCGTGACCGCGCCGCATTGTCGCGTCAGATTGTCGATAGAACGATCCAAGAGCGAGGGCGCCACGATGGGCAGTTTTAAAGAGTATCTGCGCCTGTTGACGGCGCGGTTGGCGTTCGGCGCCTTGGCGGCCTTGACCGTCGCCCCCGAAGCCCAAGCACAATGGCTCTTGCCATTTGGCGCAGCGCCCCCAGGCGAGATCGTGCAAAGGCTGCGAGCTCAGGGCTTTGTGCTTGCCGGACCGCTTTATCGCCGGAATTCGGTCTATCTCGCCGACGTCAACGGCGGCCGCGAGCGCCTGATTATCGATGCGTGGAGCGGGGAAATCCTGCAGCGCTTTGTCGTTCGACACGGACAGTGGCGTCCGGGCTACGGGGGAGAATTCGCCCAGCCGCTGCCACCCGGCGTTGACGGGCCGCCGCCGACCAGCGAGTTCTTGACCGATAGGCCGGCCCGCGCCTCCGAGGAGCGCATTCGGCCGAAAGGAAAGCCGAAGTCCACGGCGACGAGCCGTCAACCTGCGCAGAGCGCGCCTGAGGCGCAGGCTGTTTCGCCCGCGCGGCCCGAGAATCCGGACAACGCCGGAGCGAACCCGACCGCAGCCCAGGGCATTCCCGCCGCGCCGGCGCCAGCTCCTGTCGTCTCTCCCCCGACTGCGGCTACGCCTGCCGCGCCGATGGAAGCGGCCAAGCCGACCGCCCCGACATCGAATGCGCCCGCGACGCAGTCCGATAAACCGCCGACCGCCTCTTCATCGGCGGAGGCCAAGCCTGCCGCGCCGAGTGTTCCTACCGTGCCGACGACAGTAGAGAGGCCGCAAGGCGAGCAACCAAAGGGAAGCGCTCCGACTCAGGCTCAGACGCAATCCGCAAGCACGACGGCCCCGGCGACGGCCAAGCCGCCCGTTCCCGTTCCATCCACGAAGTCGAACGACAAATCGAAGGTGAACGACGTTCCGGTCATGCCGCTCGACTAAGCAAAAAGGGCGCCCATGAGGACGCCCTTTTGCGGCTGGTAAGGGGCCGGTTGCGCCGTCGATGTTAAGCGGCCTGCTTGGCGGCCGGAGCTTCGACCGCCTTGCCGCCATTGATTGCAATAGTGCGCGGCTTCTGCGCTTCCGGGACCTGTCGCACCAGGTCGATATGGAGCAAGCCGTTCTCGCTGGCCGCGCCGGTCACGACGACATGGTCGGCGAGCTGGAATCTGCGCTCAAACGCCCGAGCGGCGATACCCTGATAAACGACTTCGCGCTTCTCATTGCTCTTGGCGGCTTCTTCTTTCGAGCCGCGGACGGTCAGCGTGTTTTCCTTGGTCTCCACCGACAACTCTTTCTCGCCGAAGCCGGCGACCGCGAGCGTAATGCGATAGGCGTTTTCGCCTGTTCGCTCGATATTGTAGGGCGGATAGGTCGGAGCGTTCTGCTCGGCGCCCGCTACCTTGTCCAGCATCGAGAAAAGACGATCGAATCCGACGGTGGAACGATAGAATGGTGAAAGGTCGTAGTTCAACATGATCACATCCTCCTTATTGAAGCGATATGGCAGCGAGCGCCCCTCTTTCGAGGCCGCCCTGATCACTTGCGGTTCCCTATGGACCCCGCGCTTTTCAATTTTGGGCGAGACGACTAGAATTCAAGTGGGAAGCCGCTGATTCCGCCACAAAAAGCGCAAGCTCTGTGACGATAGAGCCGATTGCGCGGCTGAACGCCGTTCGATGCAATTGCGGGAGACTGGCGTCTCCCGTTAACGTGGGTGTGAACTGCATGAAGAAGTCACTGCTCGCGGCGGCCATCGGCGCCGCCGTCATTTGTCTCACCGCCGGGGCAATCGCTGGACCTCCTGGACCCCAAAGCGAAGAAGATAAGGGGCCGCCCAAACCGCTGCCGCCGCAGCAGAAGAATTTTCCGCTCGACCAGACATGGTCGCTGCGCGAGCTCAACGGCAAGCCTGTTCCCGACGGGCTCGACGTCAGCCTGAAGATCGACGGCACGCTGCGCGGCTCCGGCTTCACCGGCTGCAATTCCTGGTCTGCCACGTTGTATCCGGTCAAGGACCAGCACTTGGCTGTCGGTCCGTTTGCTTTGACCAAAAAACAATGCGCCAAGGACGTCATGGCGCTGGAACTGGGCTTCCTTTCGACCCTACTTGGCAACCCAGCCTGGGATCTCGTCAACGGCGATCTGGTGATCAAGGGTCCGCGCGGCTCGATGCGGCTCGCGCGTTCCCTTTGAGGGACCGAGGCGATCACGTCAGCGCGGCGACGCTCTCAACCTCCGCCGGGCCGCCTTCGTGGGTTTGAAACGTGATGCGGCGCTTGTGGAACGCGTTGAGCGTCGATTGATGACCAATCGAGACCAGCGTCGACCTGGGAAGAGTTTTGGCGATCACGCGATAGAGATCGGCCTCGCTCTTCTCGTCCAGTGAGTTGGTCGATTCATCGAGGAACAGCCAGTCGGGCTCCGAGAGCAGGGCGCGCGCGATAGCGAGCCGCTGCTGCTCCCCGCCCGAGAGCCGCATCTGCCAATTGTCGCTGTCGTCGAGGCGGTCGGCGAGCGCGGGAAGCCCGACCTTGGTCAGCGCGCCTCGAAGTTGCTCGTCCGAGAAATTCGCCGCCGAGGCCGGATAGGCGAGCGCCTCGCGCAACAGGCCGTTCGGAATGTATGGCCGTTGGGGCAAGAGCATGAGTTTGGCGTAGGCCGGCTGCCGTATTTCGCCCGAGCCAAACGGCCACAGGCCGGCGATGGCGCGAAACATCGTGGACTTGCCGACGCCCGAGGGGCCGACGACCAAAGTCGATTCTTGTGGAATCAACGCGAGGTCGCCGATATGCGCGAGCTTGCGGCCGTCAGGCAATGTCAGATCGGCGTCGGGAATGGACAGGTTCTCGCCGCTCGAGGCAGTCGTCGAGAGGCGCGGCGTTCTGGTGTCGTCTGCGAGGGCGCGGGCGAAGGCGTCCTCGAAAGACGTAAGACGCTCGATCGTGGCGCGGAAATCGGCGAGGCCGATGTATCGGTCGACGAAGAAATTCATCGCGCCGTTGACGTTGCCAAAGGCGTCGGCGGACTGGCTGAATCGGCCGAAGTCGACCTTCTTCATAAAGTAGAACGGCGCGACGACGACGTAGGGTATGATCACGGATATCTGGCTGTAGAACTGGTTGAAAGCGATGAGCCAGGTGCGCACGTGAATGATGCGTCGGATGGTGAAGAACACGTCGCTGAACACGTTCCCGGCACGCTCGATCTCCCGTTCCTCGCCTTTGAGCAAAGCGATCTGTTCGCTGTATTCGCGGATGCGGGCGAGATCGAAGCGGAAGTTCGCCTCGACCGCCTGCTGACGGAAATAGAGCTTCGACAGGCTTCGACCGATCAGTTGGGTGACTCCCGTCGCGACGCAGGCATAGATCACGGCGACCCAGAACAGGAAGCCCGGAATGACGACGCCGAAGACCGGCGCGTTCATGGCGTTCGAAATCCCCCACAGGATGATCGAGAACGACACCAGGTTCGTCGCCGAGGAAATCGCCTGGATGGTGTAATTGTAAATTCCGACGTTGCCCGAGTTGATGCCCGTCCCGCTGCCATTGATGAAGCCGCCGATGTCCTGCGAGATGCGTTGGTCCGGGTTGTCCGCGTTGTTGGCCTTGAGCGCCAGCTTGTAGTGCATCGAGTGCAGAAGCCAGCGCGAGGTGAAGGATGCGGTCATCCAGCGTCGCCATTGCAGCACGAAATTCGAGGCGACGAAGAATTCGACGATGCCGGCCACGATCGCGATCGTCGCGATCGGAACGAAGACGTAGAGAAGCTGATACCAGAAGGCGATCCGATGCGCCTCGTTCGCCACCTGGATGGCGTTGCCGAAATCTCTCTGGAAGAAGTTGAAGCGCAGCGCCAGCGCGACCTGAAACTGGTTGATGAGGATCAAAAAGAAGACGTTGATGCGCCCATAGAGCTCCTGCCGGACGATCATCGGCGGGACAGGCCACAGGCGGATCGCGATCGGCGTCGCGCGCCGCGAAAAACGGGTCGGCGATCGTCATCATCTTGCGCACCAGCCGGAAATGCGAAACGCCGAAAATCGCCAGAACGAACAGCGCGGTGGCCAGCGGCAGATAGCGGGGCAGGCTGTATTCCTCATAGGCCTTCGGCCAGTAGCCGAGGAGGGCGACGAGGTCCGCGAGGCCGAACAGCACCGTCTCGATCGCGAACAGATCGGAAAGGAGGGTGAGGAAGGTCGACATTTTCCACCGCGGCAGAGACGCGAACGCCGCCAGCGCCGAGACGACGCCGATCAGAAGCGTCATCCCGTCTTCCTCGTAAGCGCCGACGATGAGGGCGAGGACGGCGAAAGCGGCGAGGCTCAACATGCGCATGGGGCGGAAGACCTGAGCGGGCGGGAAACGGGGCGAATGCGCACTAGCAGACCGACCGGGGCAATAGAAGGGCGCCTCGCTCCGCCGGACGGTGAAATCTTGGCAATGTTCGGCCGCCCGCCGTGGGGCGGAGTTCGTGCGCTCACCGGTTGACTGGAGCGACGCGCGGCGCGCGGAAATCATCGACATCGGCCACAGGCGCGGCGATCGGGCGTTTGCCGAGCGGCAACGCCTTGCGACGTCTCGAAATCAAATCGAACCGCGCTCCATGGCCAACTCACCAGGCGCCGACCAAGCCGCCATGGCGGGGAACCTTCGAGACGCCGGATCGAGGCGACATTCCGTTGCGGCTCGAAGCCTTTTCAAGCGCTTAGCTGCGCTTTCTTGCAACAAATTCGCCATCGCGGCAGGCTCGATCAGACGAATTCAACACACGCGCAGATAGTATGTTGGCTTCAGATCAATTCCGCGCCCGCGACAACAATGTCTCGACCCTTCGGCTAACTCTCAAGCTAACACGAATTCTGATTTTCGAAAAGCCCTCGCATGAAATAAATTTTCGGGGAAACTGACGGCGAACAAAAAGGGCGGCCCTGGGGCCGCCCTTTCCTGTTCAGGGACGATGTGTGGACGCTTAGAAGTCCATGCCGCCCATGCCGCCGCCGCCGCCGCCGCCCATGGGCATCGCCGGCTTGTCCTTCGGCAGTTCGGCGACCATCGCTTCCGTGGTGATGAGGAGGCCGGCGACCGAAGCGGCGTCCTGGAGCGCCGTGCGCACCACCTTGGCCGGATCGACGATGCCCGCCTCCATCATATCGACGTACTGCTCGGTTTGGGCGTTGAAGCCGTGCGTCTGCGACTTGTGCTCGAGGATCTTGCCGACCACGATCGAGCCCTCGACCCCCGCGTTGTCGACGATCTGACGGATCGGCGCTTCCAGGGCCTTGAGCACGATGTTGATGCCGGCCTGCTCGTCCGCGTTCTCGCTCTTGAGCTTGGACACGGCGCTCTTGGCGCGCAGCAGCGCGACGCCGCCGCCGGGCACGACGCCCTCCTCGTAAGCCGCGCGGGTCGCGTGCAGCGCGTCATCGACGCGGTCCTTCTTCTCCTTGACCTCGATCTCGGTCGCGCCGCCGACGCGGATCACCGCGACGCCGCCCGCCAGCTTGGCGAGCCGTTCCTGCAGCTTCTCCTTGTCGTAGTCGGAAGTCGTCTCCTCGATCTGCGCCTTGATCTGGGCGACGCGCCCCTCGATGTCGGACTTCTTGCCGGCGCCGTTGATGATCGTGGTGTTCTCCTTCTCGATCCTGACCCGCTTGGCCTTGCCGAGCATCGACAGGTTGACGTTCTCGAGCTTGATCCCGAGATCCTCGGCGATCATCGTGCCGCCGGTCAGGATGGCGATATCCTCGAGCATCGCCTTGCGCCGGTCGCCGAAGCCGGGGGCCTTGACGGCCGCGACCTTGAGGCCGCCGCGCAGCTTGTTGACGACCAGCGTCGCCAACGCCTCGCCCTCGATGTCCTCGGCGATGATGACGAGCGGCTTCGACGTCTGCACCACCGCCTCGAGCACGGGCAGCATCGGCTGCAGCGAGGACAGTTTCTTCTCGTGAATGAGAATATAGGCGTCCTCGAGTTCGGCGACCATCTTCTCGGCATTGGTGATGAAATAGGGCGACAGATAGCCGCGGTCGAACTGCATGCCCTCGACGACGTCGAGCTCGGTCTCGAGGCTCTTGGCCTCCTCGACCGTGATCACGCCTTCGTTGCCGACCCTCTGCATCGCGTCGGCGATCATCTTGCCGATCGACTTGTCGCCGTTGGCCGAAATGGTGCCGACCTGGGCGATTTCCGAGGATTCCTTGATCTTCTTCGAACGCTTGGCGATGTCCTTGACGGCTTCAGCGACCGCGAGGTCGACGCCGCGCTTCAGGTCCATCGGATTCATGCCGGCGGCGACGTATTTGGCGCCTTCCCGGACGATCGACTGGGCGAGCACGGTCGCGGTCGTGGTGCCGTCGCCGGCGGTGTCGCTCGTCTTCGAGGCGACCTCGCGCACCATTTGGGCGCCCATGTTCTCGAACTTGTCCTCGAGCTCGATCTCCTTGGCGACAGTTACGCCGTCCTTGGTGATGCGGGGAGCGCCGAACGACTTGTCGAGGACGACGTTGCGGCCCTTGGGGCCGAGCGTCACCTTGACGGCGTTGGCGAGGATGTCGACGCCGCGCAGCATTTTTTCGCGCGCGTCAGAAGAAAAGCGTACGTCTTTGGCAGCCATTGTGGTCAGTCTCCTGCCCTGTCAGGGCGAAATGTCGGGAAATTCGCTTTGAACGGGTCGGATCAGCCGATCACGCCCATGATGTCGGACTCTTTCATAATCAACAGCTCCTGGCCGTCGATCTTGACCTCGGTGCCGCTCCACTTGCCGAACAGCACCTTGTCGCCGGTTTTGACGTCGAGCGGGGTCAGCTTGCCGCTCTCGTCGCGCCCACCGGGACCAGCGGCGATAATCTCGCCTTCTTGCGGCTTCTCTTTCGCGGTGTCGGGAATGATGATGCCGCCCTTCGTCTTCTCCTCGCCCTCGAGGCGACGAACGACGACGCGGTCATGCAGGGGACGGAACTTCATATCGTAGTATCCTCTTACGAGATCGCCCGGCGTGGGCGTACAACAGCCGTTAGCACTCACTATAGTCGAGTGCTAACGGCGCCGAGATAGGGGCGCCCGGACGCGTCGTCAAGAGCCCGCGCCGCTGCCGACTGGAAAAGCCGCCGTACAAAATCAGCAAGGCTCGCGAAATTCGCCGCTCGCCAGAACGCCGGGCGCGGACGCCCGTTTGGACTGGAGCGCTTGCGACGGTCGCGCCGCCGGGGCGCGGCCCTGACGGCAATCTCTTCTTCAAATTTAATTTAGACCGCCGCGTAACGCTCAGCTTTGCCGGAGGGGTTGAAACTGCAAACGCGGAATATTACCAGAGAAGCCCTTCCTATACTCAATAATAGCCTCCCAAGAAAGAATTTTATTAACCAAAAATTACTGTTTCTACACCTACAGCGGGGAGCGCCAGAAATTGTCAACGGAACAAAAGCCGCAATATCCTGTTACGGAAAGGAAAGCTTGCGGCGCGATGCGCCGCAAAGATAAAGATAGAGGGAGCTTCCCGATGACAATCTCCGCACTTCGTTTCCCCGTGGCCGCGGTCGGCGCCGCGGCCATAGCCTCCTTCGCGGCCTATTCGCCGATCGACGCGAACGCCGCGGTGCATCGGCACGCAGCGCACGCCCTTCATCATCCGGCCGCGCGCCACGCCTTGCGCGGCGGCCGCCACTACGCCTTGCATCATGGCCGCCACTACGGCTTACATTATGGCTACGGGGGGTATCCATATGGGTCGCCCGCGCCCGGCGCCGCCGTCGCAGGCGGCATTATCGGCGGCCTTTTGGGCCTCGGCGCCGCGGCCGCCGCCGGTCCGTACGACTGTGGCTACGGGGATTACTACTCGTGCCCGGATTACGGATACGGATACTACGGCCCAGACTACGGGTATTACGATTATGGGTACCCAGGGCCGATCTACGGATTCGGCTACGGCGGCGGTTATGGCGGGCCATATTACGGCTACGGCTATCGGCATGGCGGCGGGCGATTCGGTTACAACGGCGGCGCGTTTCACGGCGGCGCCGGTCACTTCGGCGGCCTAGGCGGCGCACGCTCGGGCGGTCTGGGCGGCGGTCACTTCGGCGGCCTGGGCGGCGCCACTTCGGCGGCATGGGCGGCGCTCACTTCGGCGGGATGGGCGGCGCCCACTTCGGCGGCATGGGCGGGCATTTTGGAGGAATGGGCGGGCACTTCGGAGGAGGCGGCATGCATTTCGGGCACTGATCGCGCGGCTGCTTATCGTCGTCATTCTTTGCGTCCGGTCGCTCGAAGCGCGAATCGAATGCACGAGGCCGCTCGGCAAGTCTGCTCCGGCGACGGTCTTCAACCGCCGGCAGCGAATTGTGTCATCGAAGCGCGATCATCGGGTTGGCGCGGAGCGCCGGTTTTCCGCGCCCCCCGCGGTCGTTGCGCGCTTGGCCTCACGCCGCTTTCAGCAGCCGCTCGACCTCATTCACCAGGTCGCGAAGGTGAAACGGCTTCGACAGAATCTTCGCGTCCTTCGGCGCGTTGTTGTCTGGATTGAGCGCGACCGCCGCGAACCCGGTAATGAACATGACTTTGATTTCCGGATCGAGTTCGGTCGCGCGGCGGGCGAGTTCAATTCCATCCATCTCCGGCATGACGATGTCAGTCAGCAACAGTTCGAAAGGCTCCTCGCGCAGCCGATTGTAGGCGGACAATCCATTGTCGAAAGAGGCCACCGCATAGCCGGCGTTTTGCAGCGCCTTGACGAGGAAGCGCCGCATGTCGTTGTCGTCCTCGGCGAGCAGGATCTTCGCTGCAATCTCCACCGGCGTGCGCATTCCTGCTCCCTGCTGAGGCTTGGCAACTTTGCGGCGCCCCGGTAAACCTTTATTGAAACGGCGCGCGAGGCTCGCGGGCCAGTGAGTTCTCAAGTATAAGATAAAGCCTAAGCGCGCGCCGAGAGCAAGAGCTACCCACGGGTTCTGGAGAGACAATGGATGATTTCGAGCGATTGGCGGTGACGGATTTCGATCGTCCCATCGAGACCATCGAGCCGGTTCGCCTGACATCGCCTCTGGTGTTCAGTTCGCCGCATTCCGGATCAATTTATCCGGAGCGCTTTCTCGCGGCGTCGCGGCTCGACCCGCTGACGCTGCGGCGCTCGGAGGACGCCTTCGTCGACGAGCTGTTCCTACCCTGTGTCGCGCTCGGCGCCCCGCTGCTGCGAGCGCACTTTCCGCGCGCCTATCTGGACGTCAATCGCGAGCCCTACGAGCTTGATCCACAAATTTTTGAAGAGCGCCTGCCGGAATTCGCCAACACGCGCTCGCTCAGGGTGGCGGTCGGCCTCGGCACCATACCGCGCGTCGTCGGAGACGCTCAGCCGATCTACAAGAGGCCGATGCCGGTCTCGGAAGGCTTGGGACGGATCGAGGCGCTTTATCGCCCCTATCACCAGCGATTGAAGGCGCTCGTCGAACGCGCTCATGACCGATTCGGGGTTGCGATTCTGCTCGACTGCCATTCCATGCCCAGCAACGGCGCCGACGTGGGCGGGTGGGATATCGTGCTCGGCGACCGCTACGGCGCCAGCGCGGCGCCGAGCGTCGTCGAAACTCTCGAGGCGAACCTGCGCGCGGCGGGATACCGGGTCCGCCGCAACAAACCCTTCGCGGGCGGTTTCATCACCGAACATTTCGGCGCGCCCGGCGAGGGCGCGCATGCGGTTCAGATCGAAATCGCCAGGGCGCTTTACCTCAACGAGCGCAAGATCGTCAGGACGGAGAAATGGACTGCGCTGCGCGACGACCTCTTCGCCGCGGCGAAAGCGCTGGCCGGCGAATTCGGCGGCGACCTCGGCCCGGACCGGCTCGCGGCCGAATAGACGGTGCGGGCACGGGCAATATCGACGGCTCGCAAGAACGTGCAAAGAAGAGAAAAGGCCGGACAGCCGTCGCCAAAGCCTCGGACTGGCGCTGCGGTGGCCGACGCCGCCCGAGGCCATCATCCGGGAATATTTTGCCGCATTGCATATATTTTGCTGCGGCGCACACCGGCGCGAACGCAAGGCGCAAAACTACAGCAAGACAACTGGAAATGTGCAATCGCCGGTCGAAAGCGGCGGCAAGCCCCAGGCCAACCCAAGGATTGCGTCGCAATTCAACTCTTCCCGTCCGCTCTGGTGGGCAAGCCCGCGACAAAAAAGGAGGCCGCCATGTTGCCACGGCGGCCTGAAGTCTAGGGAGGAAACGCCCAAGGAGGGCATATGCGGCAGATCGTGCCGCACCGCAACAATATCGGCTCGGACGTTCGCTCTTGCAAGACTTTTCTTCGTCCGGCAGGTCGTTTTCGAGTAAATTGGCTTGTTTTGCAAAAAGCAATTCAAACCGAATGGTGGTTTCAATCGAGTATTATGACAATGAGAACAACGCGTTAATTCCAGTTGCTCCCCGGCTGGCGCGTGTTGAGCCGCCTAAGGAAAGGATAGCTGACATGCAAATCGGGCATAACTCCGCGCGCCGTTCCGCGGCTTTCCCATGACTGCCGTCGATTTCGAGGCCTTCGTAGAGCGTCTAGCCCAGGTTTCGGGCGAGGTGATTCTCCCGTTCTTCCGCAGCGCGATCGGGGCTGAGGACAAGTCGTCCGGCGGCGTCTTCGATCCGGTGACCGAAGCGGACCGAGGCGCCGAGGCGGCGATGCGTCGCCTGATCGCACAGACGTTTCCGGCTCATGGCGTGATCGGCGAGGAATATGGGCAGGATCGCCCCGATGCGGAGTACGTCTGGGTGCTCGACCCGATCGACGGCACAAAGAGCTTCGTCGCCGGCATGCCGACCTGGGGCACTCTGATCGGCCTTATGCATCGCGGCCGCCCCGTCTACGGGATGATGGCGCAGCCGTTCACCCGAGAGCGCTACTATGGCGACGGCAAGCGCGCCAGGCTGCGAACGCTGGCGAACGCGCGCGGCGACGCGCCCCCCTCCGAATGGGTGATCCGTTCCTTGCGCACGCGCGCTTGCGCCTCGTTGCGCGAAGCGACGCTGATGACGACGAGCCCGCTGCTCATTCGCGACGATGCGGACCGGAAAGCCTATACGCGGGTCGAGAGGGAAACGCGCATGCCCCGGTACGGCGGGGACTGTTACGCCTTTTGCGCGCTCGCCGCGGGTTTCGTCGACCTCGTCATCGAGACCAATCTCAAGCCGTATGACATTGTCGCGCTGACGCCGATCATCGAAGGGGCGGGCGGGGTCGTCACGACCTGGGACGGCGAAGACGCGGCAAATGGCGGGCGCATCGTGGCTGCCGGCGACCCGCGCTTGCATGCGCAGGCGCGTCGCCTGCTGCTGGGGCTAGCCTGACGGGTCGCCGAAGGGGTCGAACGCGCTGGGCGTCGGCGGCGGCTTGCGACGCGGCGCGACAAAGCATGTCAAGGAACCCGTGGCGAAGACCGCGGCCGCCACGACGAGCGCACGTTCGAACAAGTCGGCTGGGCCGGGCAGGCGGGTCATCGACGTCGCAAAAAAGTAAGCGACGCCCAGACCCGCGAGCAACGCGAGGCTGGCGGCGGCCGGACCGACGCGTCCGATCGCGGCCAAGGCGACGATCGGCGTCGTCAAGGCAAGCGACAAGGCCATGGCGACGATGAGCCCGGTTCGCGGGTCGATCAAGCCTTCTCGGTCGAATACTGCGGCGCCGATGACGATCGCCAACTGCGCCGCCCGCATTCTGGCCAGGCGCACGCTGGCGAGCGTGGGATAGGGCTTTGGCGGCTGGGCGAGCGCGGCGCCCAATGCTCGCGACGACGTATGGACGCCGGCCCGCGCCAGGGCGAGCGCGGACGCGAGCGCCGCGGCCCCGAGGAACGAGGCGGCGACGGGATGCGCGGCGCCGGGCTTGAGATCGAACGAAAAAAACGCATGGGCAGCGCTGGCCAGCGCGACGAGCGCCAAACACATGATGAAGCCGCCGAGCCCGGCCTTGGCGGCCGTCCGGGCGTCGGGGCTCGCGACCGCCGCCGATTCGAAGGCGAAGAAGCCGGCGACAGCCAGAGTCGTGGCGACGATCGGCGGGATCGAATCCAGCGACGACGCCGCGACAGACGCCGAGGCGAACACCGCTTCCGGATCGGGCGGGCCGACGCCGAGTCCCCATGCCGCGGCGGCCCCAACGCCGACGATCATCACGATCGCTCCGGCGCTGGCCGCCGCGCACCAGACCACGCCAGCAAGGCCTCCCGGCGCGACGCTGAGCGCGAGCGCTATCGCCGCAATGGTCTCGGCCAAGGCGCGGTTCGAAGTCACCAACGCTTGCGTTTCCGCCACGGCCAATCGGTAGCCGGCGACCGCGGTCAGGGCCGCCGCGATCCAGACCGCCAGCGCCGAGGCCGCGCGCACCGGAGAGCGGGGAAATCGCGTCGCGATCACGTCGGTGAGCGAGGTCGCGCCGAATCGCCTCAGCAGCGGCCCGAACCCCGCGGCGCCGAGGGCGACCCCGGCGAACACGCCGAGCCAGGGCGGATCCGCGGGCGAGGCGAGGCCGGGGTCGAGGCAGAGCGCCATTCCCGCGGCCACGGCGACGACGTTGAGCGCGCCGTAGAATGCCGGAAGACCCCGCCTCGCGGCCAGGAACGAGGCGAGATCGGCGTTGCGCGCGCCGAGGCCGAAGATCGCGAGCCCGACGAGAGCATATATCGGACCGAGCGCCCGGACGAGCGGATCCGGAGCGCCGATACGGTCGAGAGCGGCGATCGTCACGATCCCGACGCCGAAAGCCGCCGCGGCGAAAACGGCCAATCCATTGATTCGGGCTGAATGAGGTCTGGGAAGGCACAGGGGATTCGGAAGCGCGAGGTCCCGCGTCTTACCGGCTTTCCGTTCCCGCGGCCAGAAGGCTTGGCGCTCGACGGCGCCCGTCAGGGGCTCGCCGGCGATCGCTCATTGGAAGGGGCGATTCCAGCCTTGGCCTTTCTTTGTTTCGCTTTAGCCTTCCTGTTGGTCGCTGGCGCGTGAGTGAAGCCATGCGGGCCGGACCAGCCGGGCAGGTAGTCCGCTTCGCCGGTCTTGGCCAGGACCAGCGCCTCCGTCAGCGCCGCCTTGAAGTCCGCTTTGATCGCTTTCGCCTTGATGCGCGTCCGCAGGAAATCGGCCCACAGAAACTCGGAGAACGGCGTCGAGTCCTTCGCGAAGCCGCCGCATGGCGCGCAATTCGCCGGCAAGCGACCGATAGGGATCGTCCTCCATGCCCTTGACCGTCTTCGGCAGGTCGGAATAGGGCCGTCGCCGTCCCTTGGAATCGTAGGGATGCGTCCATCCATGAAAGTCCATCACGTTCCAGAAATGGTCTGCCTGAAGACGGCTCAAGTCGGCGACGATGGTCACGAAGACGCTCAGGACCTCCTCTTCATACAGGGCGCGAGCCAGATGGTGATGATCGATCAGATAGGGCTCGCCCTCGAGGCCCAGGATGACGGGCACCATGTGCGCGCCAAGGAATTTCGCCAAGTCTTGCGAGGTTTTCTCCTTCCATGCGTCCCGCTTGTGAAAGACTTCGTGCATGCCGAGCGTCATTTGAGTCGGCCGGAGACTCAAGATCGGAGTCGAGTGAAGGACCGGATCGCGCGGGGAGGGCATTGGGGCACCGCAGTCAGGCTCGGCGAATGGCGACCTCCGCAAACGTGTCTTATCTCAATCGCGGGGTCAACGGGCGCGCATCGCAGCGGAATTGGATTGTTCTTGTCTATGTCATTTGACCCACTCAACAAATCGTGATTTGTCGCGCCGCATCCTGTAAGCCTTCAATTCTCGGAGAGTCCGTCCGGCCATGCGTTCTGAGCGCTACAACGTGCGCGAATCTGAAGCCAAATGGCGCAAAGCCTGGGCGGAAGCGCAGGTTTTCCGGACCCGTAACGACGATTCGCGGCCCAAATATTACATCCTCGAGATGTTCCCGTATCCGTCGGGTCGAATTCATATGGGCCATGTGCGCAACTACGCCATGGGCGACGTGGTGGCGCGCTATCGACGCGCGCGCGGCTACAACGTTCTGCATCCGATGGGCTGGGACGCTTTCGGCCTGCCGGCGGAAAACGCCGCCATACAGAACAACACGCATCCGGCGAAATGGACTTACGCCAACATAGCGACGATGCGCGCGCAATTGCAGTCAATGGGCCTGTCGCTGGACTGGTCGCGCGAAATCGCGACCTGCGACCCGAGCTACTACAAGCATCAGCAGAAGCTGTTCCTCGATTTTCTCGCTGCCGGCCTCGTCGCGCGCAAGAAATCGAAGGTCAATTGGGACCCGGTCGATCACACCGTGCTCGCCAACGAGCAGGTGATCGACGGCCGCGGCTGGCGTTCCGGGGCGGTGGTGGAGCAGCGCGAGCTCGCGCAATGGTTCCTCAAGATCACCGAATATTCGGACGATCTGCTCGCCAGTCTGGATCGCCTCGATCGCTGGCCGGAGAAGGTCCGCCTCATGCAGCGCAACTGGATCGGACGGTCGGAGGGCCTGACGGTTCGCTTCGTCGTTGATCCCGCGACGCTCGGTCCGCTCGCCGGGGAGCCAGGGGTAAGCGAGCTCGAAGTTTATACGACGCGCCCCGACACGCTGTTCGGCGCGAAGTTCATGGCGATCGCGCCGGATCATCCGCTCGCGAGCTCCGCCGCGCGGCGCGACCCGGCGCTCGCCGCCTTCATCGAGGAATGCCGCAGGGTCGGAACGTCGGTCGCTGCGATCGAGACCGCTGACAAGAAGGGCTATGACACGGGGTTGCGCGTCTTCCACCCTTTCGATCCCGATTGGCGCTTGCCGGTCTATGTCGCCAATTTCATTCTGATGGACTATGGGACGGGCGCGATCTTCGGCTGCCCGGCGCATGACCAACGCGATCTCGATTTCGTCAATGTCTATGGGCTCGGCGCAACGCCCGTCGTCTGTCCGCCCGGCGTCGACCCCGCAACCTTCGTCGTCGACAAGATCGCCTATGACGGCGACGGCGTGATGATCAATTCCCGCTTCCTCGACGGCATGACGATCGAGGCCGCTAAAATGGAAGTCGCGCGACGCCTGGAGGCCGTGACGCTCGGCAACAGCCCGCAGGCGAAGCGGCAGGTCAACTTCAAGCTGCGCGATTGGGGCATATCACGCCAGCGCTATTGGGGCTGCCCGATACCAATCATCCATTGCGAAAGCTGTGGCGTCGTGCCCGTTCCGGCCAAGGATCTGCCGGTCAGGCTGCCCGACGACGTCGCGTTCGATCAGCCAGGAAATCCGCTCGAGCGCCACCCGACCTGGAAGCACGTCGCCTGTCCCCAATGCGGCCGGGCGGCGCGGCGCGAGACCGACACGATGGACACGTTCGTCGATTCGTCTTGGTACTTCGTCCGCTTTACCGATCCATCCAATGAATCGGCTCCGGCCGATCGGTCAATCGCCAATCACTGGTTGCCTGTCGACCAATATATCGGCGGAATCGAGCACGCGATCCTGCATCTGCTCTATTCGCGCTTTTTCACCCGCGCGATGCGCAAATGCGGGCATCTCGATCTCGATGAGCCCTTCGCCGGCCTTTTCACGCAGGGCATGGTCGTTCACGAGACGTATCGCGACAAAGACGGACAATGGCTTGCGCCGACCGAGGTTGAGGTCTGGGCGGACGCGGAAGGGCGTCGAGCCTTCCGCATCGGCTCGCGCGAACCGGTCGAAATCGGCCCGATCGAGAAAATGTCGAAGTCGAAGCGCAACACGGTCGATCCTGACGACATCATTGCGACCTACGGCGCCGACACGGCTCGATGGTTCATGCTCTCGGACTCGCCCCCTGAGCGCGACGTCATCTGGACGGAAGCGGGCGTGCAGGGCGCCTACAGGCAGACGCAGCGGCTGTGGCGCCTGACTTGCGAGATCGAGCGGGTCGTCGGCCCCGAGCGTCCGGCGGCGCCGGCGACCTTTGGCGGCGAAGCGCAGCGCATCCGCCGGATCGCGCACGGCGCGCTGGCCAAGATCGAGGACGAGATCGAGCGGCTGCGCTTCAACGTTTGCATCGCCACGATCTATGAATTCGCCAATGCGCTCGGCGCGGCGGTGGGAGCGATCGACGCGACGCCGATCGCAGACGACCTGCGCTTCGCCCTTGCCGAGGCGGGCGACATTCTCGTCCAGTGTTTTGCGCCGATGATGCCGCATCTGGCGGAGGAATGCTGGGAGGCGCTCGGCCACACATCCTTCGTGGCGGAGAGTCCATGGCCGGTCGCGGACCGCAGCCTGATCGTGTCGACCCACGTGATCTATGTCGCTCAGGTCAACGGCAAAAAGCGGGGCGAGCTGAAGATCGAGCGCGACGCCGACGCCAAGCGGATCGAAAACGCCGCGCTCGCCCTCGACGCCGTCGTCCGGGCGATGGATAATAAGCGCGCCCGCAAGATCATTATCGTGCCGAATAGGATCGTCAATGTCGTGGTTTAGACTTCTTGCTGTCGGCGCGGCGCTTTCGCTGGCTGGCGGCGTGGCTGGTTGTTTCCAACCCCTGTACGGCGAGGCTTCGCACCCTGGTCTTGTCGGGGACCTGCGCGCGATCGAAGTCGCGCCGATCAATGACCGCGTCGGCCATTATCTGGCCGAGGATCTCATCGCCGACCTCAACGGCACGGGTCAGACGCCCCCGCCGAAATATCATTTGACGGTCACGGTTTCGCTGGGAACCCAGACGCCGACGGTCAATTCGGAAATCAACGCGGCCTCCTCGGCGACGCTGACGGGCGACGCCACTTACACCCTGACCAAGGTCGACGGCGGCGCAAAGGTTCTGACCGGCAATGCAACCGCCGCCGCGGCTTACGATCGCACGACGCAGCGCTACGCCGACCTGCGCGCGGCGCGCGACGCCGAGATCCGCGTCGCTCGCGCCCTTTCCTCGGAGATTTCCTTGCGTCTCGCCTCGGCGCTGGCCGGCAAGACCTCATAGGCCCTTGTCTCGGCTTCGCCCGAAGCCTTAGCTTGCGGCGATGGTTGTCTTCGCACTCCTGCGCCTGGCGGTTCTCGCGGCGACGCTCTTCTGCGCGTCGGTGATCGTTTTCGCCGTCATGGAAATCCTTCCGGGCGACGCCGCGCAAGCCATGCTGGGACCGACCGCGACGCCCGAATCGGTCGCGGCCTTGTCGCACAAGCTCGGTCTCGATCAGCCGGCGGCCCTGCGCTACGCGCACTGGATAGGCGGCGCCCTTCACGGCGACTTTGGACTTCTCATACGCCTACGGCTCGCCGATCGGGCCCCTGATCGGCTCGAGTCTCTTGGTCAGCGCGCCCCTGGCGATCATGGCGATGGCGCTCGCGGCGGTCATCGCTCTGACCGCGGGCGTCTATGCGGCCGATCGGCGAGGCCGGGCGGGCGACGCAATCGTCATGGGCGTGAGCCAAATCGGCATCGCCCTGCCGAATTTCTGGTTGGCGATCCTGCTTGTGATTGTTTTCGCCGTGACCCTGCGACTCGTTCCGGCCGGCGGATTTCCCGGCTGGGGGCGTCCGATCGAGGCGCTCGAAGCGCTGATCCTGCCCGCGGTCGCGCTCGGGGTCGTGCAGGCGGCAATTCTGACCCGCGTCACGCGCTCGGCCGTCCTCGAAGCGCTCAACGAGGATTTCATGCGCACCGCGCGAGCAAAGGGCGTATCGCGACGTTCGGCGCTCTGGCGGCATGCGCTGCCGAACGCGATCGTTCCGATCCTGACCATCATGGGCCTGCAATTCGCCAACCTGATCGCCGGCGCGATTGTCGTGGAGAACGTCTTTGTTCTGCCTGGCCTTGGCCGGCTCATTCTGCAGTCAATTTCCAATCGCGACACCTTGGTGGTTCAGAACTGCGTGATGCTGACGGCGATCATCGTGATCGGGCTCAATTTTGTCGTCGACATCGCCTGCGCCGCGATCGACCCGCGGTTAAGGAATCCTGCCGCATGAGCGCTATGGCATGGCCTGGCTCCCGGGCGAACGCGAGCCTCTGGCTGGGCGCCCTTCTCATCGCCGCGCTCATCGCTGCGGCGGTTTTGTCATTGGTCTGGACGCCGTACCCGCCCGACGTGATCGACATTCCCCATAAACTCGCGCCGCCTTCGACCGCCCATTGGTTCGGCACCGACAGTCTCGGACGCGATGTCGCCTCGCGCGTGCTGGCCGGCTCGCGCATTTCGATTGTGGTCGGCGTCGTCGCGGTCGGCATTGGTCTTGTCTTTGGCGTCGCGCTCGGCCTCATCGCGGCGTTCTCCAGGGGTCTGATCGAGGACGCGGTCATGAAGCTCAGCGACTTCGTCTTCGCTTTCCCCGCGCTGCTGTCGGCGATCATGCTGACCTCGACTTACGGTCCCGGAGTCGTCAATGCGATCATCGCGATTGGCGTCTACAATGTGCCGATCATCGCCAAGCTGACGCGTGCGACGTCCAATGGGGTGCTGGCGCGCGAATATTCGCTTGCCGCGCGTGCGGCCGGACGCGGACCGATGTCCATCGCCTTCGATCACGTGCTGCCGAACATCGCGCCGGCGCTGATCGTCCAGGCGACGATCCAGTTCGCCATCGCCATCCTGGCCGAGGCGGCGCTCTCCTATCTCGGCCTTGGCGCGCAGCCGCCGCAAGTCTCCTGGGGCAAGATGCTCGCCGACGCGCAGAACGTTCTTTATAACGCGCCGCATCTGGCGATCTATCCCGGCGCTGCGATCGCGCTTAGCGTGCTCGGTCTCAATCTCCTCGGCGACGGCCTGCGCGACGCGCTCGATCCCAAGCTGAAGACGCGCAACTGAGATGCTGATCGAGGTCTTGGATCTCGCCATCGACGTGTCCGCGCAAGACGGCGTGCAGCGCGTCGTGGATGGGGCGACGTTTGCGCTCGACGAGGGCGAGAGCCTCGGGGTCGTCGGCGAATCCGGCTCCGGCAAGACGATGACGGCGCTGGCGCTGATGGGTCTCACTCCGGAGAACGCGCTTGTCTCGGGCTCGATCCGTTTCGACGGGCGCGAACTCGTCGGCCTCGACGAAGAGGCGATGCGCGCCCTGCGCGGCGATCGGATCGCAATGATCTTTCAGGAGCCGATGACCGCGCTCAATCCATTGCACCGAGTCGGCGCGCAAGTCGCCGAGCCGCTGATGCTGCATCGCGGGATGGCGAAAGGAGCCGCGCTCGAGATGGCCGCGAAGCTGCTCGAACATGTGCGGATTGCCGAGCCCGAGCGGGCGGCGCGATCCTATCCGTTCGCGCTGTCCGGCGGCGAGCGGCAGCGCGCGATGATCGCGATGGCGATCGGCTGCTCGCCGCGCCTCGTCATCGCCGACGAGCCGACAACGGCGCTCGACGTTACCGTTCAGGCGCGGATTTTGGAACTGATCGACGCACTGCGGTCGGAATCGAACATGGCGCTTCTCCTGATTAGTCACGACCTGGCGGTGGTCGCCGGACATTGCGACCGCATCATCGTGATGTACGCGGGGGTCATCATGGAGAGCGGCCCCGCGGAGGCGGTGCTTCGCGACCCGAAAAATCCCTACACGCGCGCGCTGCTGGACGCTCGGCCGCAGCCCGGCGCGCCCCGCGGCGCGCGTCTCAAGACGATTCCCGGCGCGCCGCCCGGCGTCCAAGCCAACCGCGCCGGCTGCCCTTTCGCGGACCGATGCGTGCTGACCATCGACATCTGCCGTACAGCGCCTCCGCCACAGGTCGCGTTTGGAGCCGATCGCCTATCGAGGTGCCACCGCGCCGGGGAGACGGGGCTGATCCAATGAGCGGGCCGCCGCTGCTGGAGGTCATCGATCTCGTCAAGACCTACCGTCTGGCGCGTGCGAGCCCGATGGCGCAGAGGGTCGTCCGTCCGGCGCTGGCTGGAGTGAGCTTCTCCGTTCGGACCGCGCGCTCGTTCGGGATTGTCGGCGAATCCGGATCCGGCAAGTCGACGCTGGCGCGCATCGCCTTGGCGCTCGACCGGCCGGATTCCGGAGCGGTCAAGCTCGAAGGGCGGTCCCTGTTCGATTTGCCGCGCCGTGAATTGCGCCGCCTTCGCGCCCATATGCAGATGATTTTTCAGGACCCCTACGGCTCGCTGGATCCCCGTCAGCGCGTCGAGAAAATCGTCGCCGAACCGCTTGCCGCGTTGGGCGGCGCGACGCGGTCCGAGCGCGTCGCGCGCGTCGCGGCGTCGCTGGCTGCGGTCGGCCTCAAGGCTTCCGACGCGTCGAAATACCCGCACGAGTTTTCCGGCGGCCAGCGGCAGCGAATCGCGATCGCTCGCGCGCTGATCACGAGGCCGAAGCTTGTCATCGCGGACGAGCCGGTGTCCGCGCTCGATGTGTCGGTGCAGGCGCAGGCGCTAAACCTGATGAGCGATCTGCAGCGCGACGCCGGCGTGACATATCTGCTGATCAGCCACGACCTCGCGGTCGTCTCGCACATTTGCGAGACGACCGCGGTGATGTTCCGCGGACGCGTCGTCGAGATCGGCCCCACCGACGCGATGTTTGCACGTCCGGCGCACCCTTATACACGCGAGCTCGTCGATGCGACGCCGCGCCTCGATCGGCCGACGCGCGTCGCGCCATCCGCGCCCACAGCGCCGAATGGTCCGGCGGGGCGCGGCTGTCCTTATGCGCAGCGCTGCGCATTCGCTCGTCCCCGCTGCTTCGAGGAGGCGCCGGCCCTTGACGCCGTCAATGCAGCAGGCCATTGCGCGGCCTGTCATTTCCCGCTGATTTAGGTCAGCCTCATTGACTTGAACGTAATGCTTTTTTGAGTGGCGCGGTCTTGCGCGGCGCCTGGCGCGCCCCAATCTGATAGCGGCCCGGGCGACCGCCGCCGAAGGCGTCGCGGCCTCGGGAGCGATGGAGACTCGACAATGGGTACGGCGGATAGTGCGATGGGCGGTTCCGGTAGCGCTCGGGAATTCGGTCCCGGCGAATGGGCGAGCGCCCACTGGCGGCGCGGCGGCGGTTCGCGCTGGTCGCCATTCGAAATCATCGCCATGGTCCTCGGCTTCATCGTCTTTTGGCCGATTGGTCTGGCGATCCTCGGCTACAAGGCCTGGCAGCGCCGCTACGGCGGCCCGGACTTGCAGACCATGGCGACCAGCAAATGGCAGGAGGCGCGCGGTATGATGTCTTCGAGTTGCTCGTGGGGGTGCGGCCGCGGGATGAACCGCGCGGCGCGCTTCTACTCGTCGACCGGCAACGCCGCTTTCGACGATTGGAAGACGGCCGAACTTGCCCGGCTCGACGAGGAACGCCGAAGACTCGACGAGGCTCAGCGCGAGTTCTCCGAATATGTCGAGGCGATTCGACGCGCCAAGGACCGCGAGGAGTTCGAACGCTTCATGGCCGAACGGCGCTCCCGTCCGACCGGCGGAACGGAGCCGCCGCGCTGACGAGCATCTGAGCTAAATTCTCTTTCTGCAGGCGCCGGGCGTCCGCAAGGACGCCCGGATTTCGGCGCGCTGCGCGGGAAAACTCTCAATCTTGACGATCTCATCTCCCGCAATGGTATGCTCGGCCGCCTTTCCGCTTAAGCGTCGGAGCATGCCATGCGTCGCGTCAACCGCCTGATCCTCTCCTTTGGCCTCGCCTTGTGGGCTTCTGCGGGTCTCGCTTACGCCAAGGACAGCGTCACGATCGGCATGGTGCTCGAGCCGCCGGGGCTGGATCCGACGGCCGGCGCGGCGGCGGCGATCGGCGAAGTGACGCATTACAATATTTTCGAGGGACTGACCAAAATCGAGGAAGATTTCTCGGTGACGCCATTGCTCGCCGAGAAGTGGACATTTTCGCCCGATCTCAAGACGCTCACTTTCACCCTGCGCCCGAACGTGAAGTTCCAGGATGGCGAACCCTTCTCGTCGAATGACGTCAAATTCTCCTTCGAACGCTTCGCCGCGAAGGACTCAACCAATAAGGACAAGGCGTTCTTCGCCTCGATCGAGTCGATCGAGACGCCGGACCCGAACACCGTCGTGCTCAAGTTCAAGGAGCCGAGTTTTGAGGCGCTGTTTCATTTGGGCATGAACACGGCCGTCATCCTCGACGCCAAGAGCGCCGCCGACGAAGGGACAGGCCCGATCGGGACCGGACCCTACAAGCTTTCGTCCTGGACAAAGGGCTCGTCGATCACGCTCGACAAATGGGACGGCTATCGCGATCCGGCCAAGATCGCGATCGCGCATGCGACCTTCCGCTTCATCTCCGATCCGTCGGCGGCCGTCGCCGCGATGCTCGCCGGCGACGTCGACGCCTTTCCGCGCTTCGCCAACGTTCAGGCGCTCGACCAGTTCCGGAAGGATCCGCGATTTCAGGTTCTGGTCGGCGGCACCGAGGGCAAGACGATCCTCGCCATGAACAACAAGCGCAAGCCGCTCGATGACGTGCGCGTGCGCAGAGCGATCGCCTATGCGATCGACCGCAAGGCGATCATCGACGGGGCGATGAACGGCCTCGGCGCGCCGATCGGCAGCCATCTGACGCCGAACGATCCTGGCTACGTCGACCTCACCGGCATGTATCCGCATGACCCGGCCAAGGCGAAGGCGCTGCTGAAAGAAGCGGGCGTGACGACGCCATTGCAGCTGAGCCTCATATTGCCTCCGCCGCCCTACGCCCGCCAGGGCGGCGAGATCATTGCGGCCCAGCTCGCCGAAGTCGGGATCGAGGCGAAAATCCAGGATGTCGAATGGGCGCAATGGCTCAGCGGCGTCTACAAGGACAAGAACTACGACCTGACGATCATCAGCCATGTCGAGCCGCTCGACATCGGCATCTACGCCAATCCGAACTATTACTTTCAATATGACAGCCAGGCGTTTCGCGACATTTACGCCAAGGTGGCGGCGGCGCCCGATCTCGCCGCGTTCAAGCAAGCGATCGGCGAAGCGCAGAAGAAGATCGCCGAGGATTCCGTCAACGCCTTCCTGTTCCAATTGCCGAATGTGACGGTCGCCGACGCGAAACTGAAGGGCCTGTGGAAGAACGCGCCGATCTTCGTCAACGATCTGTCGGCCATGTCCTGGCAATGAAAGAGTCCGTGGCGCGCGGGAGGAGGGACGGAGACGTGCAGCCGTTCCGCCTGTCGGCGATCGAGCTGCTTAGCGCCTATCGATCGCGCAAGCTGTCGCCAGTCGAGACGATGAGATCGGTGCTCGAACGCGTCGAGGCGTTCGAACCCCACATCAGGGCGACCTATCTGCTTGCGCCGGAGCGGGCCCTCGAGGAGGCGCGCGGGTCGGAGGCGCGCTGGGTGAAAGGACAGCCGATCGGGCCGCTCGACGGCGTGCCGGTCACGGTCAAGGACAATATCGCAACCCGCGCGGAGCCTTCGCCGCTCGGCACGGCGGCGAGCGACATGGCGCCGGCCAAGGCCGACGCTCCTCCAGCCGCGCGATTGCGCGAGGCGGGGGCGATCATCTTCACCAAGACGACGATGCCCGACTACGGCATGCTGTCGTCCGGCCTGTCGAGCTTTCATGCGCTGGCGCGCAACCCCTGGAACCTGGCCCGCAATACCGGCGGCTCGTCGGCGGGGGCGGGCGCGGCGGCGGCGGCCCAATATGGCCCGCTGCATCTGGGCACCGACATCGGCGGCTCGGTGCGCTTGCCGGCCGGCTGGTGCGGCGTTTTTGGCCTCAAACCCAGCGCCGGCCGCGTGCCGATCGATCCGCCCTATATCGGCCGGGTCGCCGGGCCAATGACGCGTGACGTCGCCGACGCCGCTCTCATGATGGCGACGCTGTCGCTGCCGGACGCGCGCGACTATGCGAGCCTCGCGTTCGAAAAGCTCGATTGGGCGGTCGAGCCCGCCTCGCTCAAGGGCCTGCGCATCGGGCTGATGCTGGAGGCCGGTTGCGGCGTTCCGCCATTGCCGCAAGTGCGGACGACGGTCGAACGGGCGGCGCGCGACTTCGCCGCCGCCGGAGCGCGGGTCGAGCCGCTGGCGCCGTTCCTGACGCAGGACATGCTCGACGGCCTCGACCGTTTCTGGCGCATGCGGGCGCTGACCGACATGCGCGAACTCAAGCCGGAAAGGCGCGCCGCGATCCTGCCCTTCATTCGCGACTGGGCGGAATCGGCGGCGGGATTTTCGGGCGAACAGGTGTTTCGCGGCTTCAGCCAGATCCCGGCGATCGCCAAGGCGGCGGTCGCGGCGACGATCGGCTTCGATTATGTGCTGTCGCCGACCGCGCCGATGACGGCCTTTGCGGCGGAATGGGCGTCTCCGAGCCGCGACCCGCTCAACCCGTTCCCGCATATCGGCTTCACGGTCGGCTTCAACATGTCCGGGCAGCCGGCGGCGACGGTCAATTGCGGTTATGACGACGAGGGCCTGCCGATCGGCCTGCAGATCATCGGCCGGCGTTTCGACGACCTCGGCGTGCTCGGCGTCGCGCGGGCCTTCGAGGCGATGCGGGCGGACGAGCGCCGGCCGTGGCCGGAGCCGCCGACGGCGTGACAGGGCGGCCGCTGGCGGCGCATCTGACCACACTCACCAATTGTTTATTCAGGTTAAGCCCTACCTGACAATGTGCTCCTCGGGCCGGGCCAAATTTTTTCATGCTCAACCAAGCCGGACCAAACCAGGCCAAGGAGCGCAGCCGGCCATCTCGGGCGCCTCCACAAATGTGTTAGTTGCCGACAGCGTGCCGGAACGTCATTGTCAGAACGCGCGCACATTGTGGCTGTCCCCATCGTCCCTGAAAGCGCGCAACTTCCTGCCCCGCGCCGGCGCCCCCGGACGCGGGGCTTTTCATTGGGCGGGCAAACTCCGCGCCGCGCGTCGGTCCCGATCACGAGCCGTGGCGAAGCTTGCGCGCATGTTCCGCGGTCGCCCTCGCCCTCTCCCTGGCCTGGTTGTTCCTGTGCCGCATCTGGCTCCTGTATGACCCGGACGGGGTCGCGGCCTTGGCGTGCGACGGGCTTGCGCTCGCGGCGGCGGCAGCGGCCGGCGGATTTGTCTGCGCCAGGACGGGAAGAGGCGCGAGCGCGAACAGGGCGCCGAGGCAAATCATCGCTATCCTTCTGAGCATCGTTCTTTCCTCCAAATAGATTCGTTTAACCTGCGGACGGCGCCGCTGGCAGGGGACTGCGCCCGCCGCGCTGAATTGAGAATGAACGCCTCACCCAGCCGAACGCAGCGTGCGGGAGGGGAAGCCGAAAAGCGAGCGGCTCCGACAATCGACGCCTGACCGCGAAACCTTAACCGCCTTCGCCTATTCGTCTAGCCCATGTCCGCCCTCGACCACGGCGCGCTCGCGCCGCGCGATCGCTTCCGACCCGGCTGCTCGCCTGCGCCGGCGGCAGTCGTGCTGGCGGCTTCGGTCGCGTTTCTTTGCCGCCATATCGCCCCGGACGCCCCGGCCGTCATCGCCATTGGTCTCTCGAGCGCCGCGGGCCTCGCCGTCGCCGCGCTCGCGCTCACGCTCGAGGGCGAGGCGCTGCCGAGGCTGACGCGAGCAGCGCTGGCCGGCGCGGGGCTCGCGGCTCTCGGCGCGCTCCTTGGCTCGCAGGAGGCGCGGCTGAGGCTGTTCAGCCTCGCGACGGCGGCGCTGACGGCGGCGCTCGCGGTCTGGCTCGCCCGCGGCGCGCGCAGGCGCCGCGCCTCACCCCGCGCCGCCGCGCTCTATCTTGCGACGCTCGCGGTTCTTTGCGCCTATGCGGCCACCATCGTCATCGCCTCGCGCGATCTGATGATCGCCGATTTCATGACCTATCGAAACATTTCGATCATGGTCGCCAGATTGGCCGACGCCGGCCATTGGCCGCTGCTGGCGATCGCCGGGGTCGAATCGATCACGCAGGATTACTCTTGGGCGCCGGCTCTGGCGCCGGGCCTCATGCTGGCGCTGACGGCGCCGTTTTCGCGTTCGGTCTATACGTTCGCCATTCTCGGCTTCTACGCCGCGCCGGCGGCGCTGGCGCTCGGGCTGCTCGCGCGCGATCTCGCCCGCAGCGCGAGGCCCTCGCCCCAACTCCTCTTCCGTGATCCCCGGGTCAAGACCGGAGAGGGGAGGGGCGCGCGAGATGAGGGCCCCGGCGCCGCTCCCCGGCGTTTCGATCTCGCTCTCGGCGTTGCGGCCGTCTTCGCCGCCTATCCGGCGGCAATGGCGGTCGCCGCGCGCGGAATGCCCGATGTCGGGGGCCTTGTGCTGGTCGTCATCGCCCTAAGGCTCTCCGAGCGGCTTACGCGCATCCTCGCGCTGCGGCCGGCCCACGACGTCCGCGTCGCGCGCATGACGCGTCGCGTCGCGCTGGCGCTGGCGCTGACGTTTTTCGCGATGTTCGCCTTTCGCCGCTGGTATGCGTTCGCCGCCTCGGGCGTAGCGGCGATGCTCGCGCTCGAGGTCGCGCTCATCGCGCTCAGCCGGGGCCGAGACTTCCGTTGGAAGGACGCGGTCGCGGCGGGCGCGCTCGGCCTGTTGACGCTGCTGGCGCTGGCTTCGCCCCTGATCGTCGCCTGGCTGCCCGACTGGAGCGCCCACGATTATGGTTCGGCCTACGCCGCCTATCGCAAGCCTGCGGACGTGATGTTGCGCCAGCTCGGCGACTGGATCGGGCTTCTGCCGGCGCTCGCCGCCGTTGCGAGCGCGGCGTTGTTATGGGCCCGTTCGCGGGACCGTCGCCTGCTGCGGCTCACGATCGGCGGCGCGGCGGTCGCGGCGCTGCTGTTTCTGCGCATCCAGACGCCCTATCTCCATCATCTCTATCTGATCGCGCCCGCGTTGACGGCGCCGATCGCGGCGGCGTTGATGATCGCATTCGTTCGTGCGCCGCGCGCGGCGACGGCGGCGCTTGTCGGCCTTGGCCTCCTGACGCTGTCGCCGCTCGCTTACGCGCTCAATCCGGCCGGCCTGACGCCAATCGCCGGCTTGCCGAGGGCGCCCCGCGCCGACCTCGCCGAACTCGAGCGGATGAAGGACTGGGTCGACGCGCGCGCCCGTCCCGACGGCAAAGTCTGCGGTCTCGGCTCGAGCTACACGTTCAGCGGCCAGCTGATCGGCGAATTGTGGCAGCTGCATCCGGAACGGCGGACGTTGGCGCCGACGCCGAAGACCGACGTGATGATGTCGGACGTCGACACTGTCGAAGGGCCGCCGGCGGCGGGCCTGAAGGATTGCGCCTATCTCATCGTCGGCGATCCGGTGCAGACCCATCTCAATTCCGACTATCAGCAGACGGTGATCGTGCCGTCGCGCGAGATGCTGACGGGCCAGGGGATCGGCGCGAAATTCCGCCGCGCCGGCGAGGTCTTCCACCTCGAAAAAGGCGTCAGCGCCGTCGTATTCGAGCGCATCGCGCCCATCGACGCCTCCGACATCGAAGCGCTGCAGGATCGCTGGCGGGCGGCGCGCGCGAAGCTCGGCTTCGACGGGGCAGGGCGCAGGTGAGAGGGCGTGCGCCAAAACTCCCGGTCGCCGAGGCGCATTTCTCCGACCGACAGCGCTGGTTCAAATCGGACCGGTCGCGCCTTGGGGACGGGGAGCGTGGTTGGCGGCGTGCGCGGGGCTCGCTTCCCAGCGCGGCTGGATCGCCCTAGGAATGGGTGGTTGCAGCTCCAGCGGGAGACAGATCATGGCTTATGACGTAAATGATTTGATGAAACAGGCGAGCAGGGATTTCGACACGGCGCTGAACGCCGCTCGCTCGGCGCTGAATGAGGCGCCCTCGCCGGTGATGGCGAACCTGGTCAGGGCGCTCGCCAATTACAGCCGCTCGACGACCGACATCCTGCTGACCGTCGTCCAGAAGCTCGACGACGTCAATCGCAACGTCAGCGGCGTCGCGGCGCGCCTGGACGGACGCGAAGGGCCGTTCAATCTCCGGATGCGCTGACGCGCCCCCGAGGGCGCCGTCTGCTGGCGCGATATCGCGGCGCGCGCGGGCGTTCGTCGCCGGCGCGCGCCCGTTTCGACGGGACTGTCATGGTTTTGTCATGCGCCTCATGTCTGTGCTGCGGCGCCCGAGCCGGCGCGACAGGCGCTGAACTCGCCGTGGGGACGCCGAGGCGATGAACTTCTTCCAGCGATTCACCTTCCTCTTCTCCGCGCCGATGTTCGACGCCGATGATCTCGAGGGCTTGAGAGTCAACCAGATCGTCGCGGCGATCGAGCGGATGGGTTTCCAGGTGATCAAGGCGCGGCGTCTCGAGGACGCCGAGATCGCCGTGCAGACCGACGCCGCGATCGGCTGCATGGTGGTCGACTGGGGCAAGAAGGGCATCGAGGGCAAGGCGGCCTCGCTCATCAACCTGATGCGCAAGCGCGGCCTGGACATGCCGATCGTCGTCCTCGTCCGGCGCAAGCGGTTCGAGGACATTCCGGTCGAAGTGCTCGACTTCATCGACGGCTATGTGTTCCTGGCCGAGGAGACGCCTGAATTCATCGCCAGAAATCTGGTCTCGCGCCTCAAGCAATACGCCGAGACGCTGAAGACGCCGTTCTTCGGCGCGCTGGTCGATTACGCCGAGGAAGGCAATCAGCTGTGGACCTGCCCCGGCCACAACGGCGGCGTCTTCTACAGCCGCAGCCCGATCGGCCGCATCTTCGTCGAGCACCTGGGCGAGGCGATCTTTCGCGACGACCTCGACAATTCGATCCTCGAACTCGGCGATCTGCTGACGCACGAAGGCCCGGCGTTGCAGGCGCAGAAGGAGGCGGCGGCGATCTTCGGGGCGGAAAAGACCTATTTCGTGCTCAACGGCACCTCGTCGTCGAACAAGATCGTGCTGACCAATCTCATCGCCGAGGGCGACCTCGTCCTGTTCGACCGCAACAATCACAAGGCCGCGCATCACGGCGCGTTGCTGATGGCTGGCGGGATCCCGATTTATCTGTCGACCGACCGCAACGCCTATGGCCTGATCGGCCCGATCCGCCCCGAGGAGCTCGACGAGACCGCGATCCGCGAGCGCATCCGCGCCAATCCGCTGGTCAAAGATCCGGAAGCCTGGAGGCGCGAGCGGCCGTTCCGGGTCGCGGTGATCGAGCAATGCACCTATGACGGCACGATCTATGACGCCGAGCGCATCGTCGAGCGGATCGGCCGTCTGTGCGACTACATCCTGTTCGACGAAGCCTGGGCCGGCTTCATGAAGTTCCATCCGCTCTACGAGCGGCGGTTCGCGATGGGCCTCGCCAACCTGACGGAAGCGTCGCCGGGGGTCGTTGCGACCCAGTCGGCGCACAAGCAGCTCGCCAGTTTCTCGCAGGCCTCGCAGATCCATCTGCGCGACCGGCACATCAAGGGGCAGCGCCGGCGGGTGGAGCATCGCCGGTTCAACGAAGGCTTCATGCAGCAGGCCTCGACCTCGCCGTTCTATCCTTTGTTCGCCTCGCTCGACGTCGGCGCCCAGATGATGAAGGGCCGTTCGGGGGAAGTGTTATGGGACGACACCATCCGGCTCGGCGTCGAATTGCGCAAGAAGCTGCGCGCGGTCAGGCGCGAATTCGAGGAGAAGGAGAAAGACCCTTCACGGCGCTGGTTCTTCGATCCCTTCGTCCCCGACCGCGTGTCGATTCGCGACGCCGCGCTCGAGGGCGGCGTTCACGAGGTCCCGTGGGAGAGCGTCTCGACCGACCTCCTCGCCCGCGACCCCCGCTATTGGGCGCTGGCGCCGGGCGCCGCCTGGCACGGCTTCACGGCGCTCGAGGAAGGGTTCGCGATCACCGATCCGGCCAAGCTCACGCTGCTGACGCCGGGCTTCGACCGCAAGACGGGCGCCTACGAGCCGCACGGCGTGCCCGCGCCGGTGGTGGCGCAATACTTGCGCGAGAACCGGGTGGTGGCGGAGAAGAACGACCTCAATTCGCTCCTGTTCCTGCTGACGCCCGGCGTCGAATTCGAGCAAAGCCGGAACGCTGGTGTCGGCGCTCGTGGCCTTCAAGCGATTGCATGACGACAATGCGCTGCTCGACGACGCGATCCCGGAATTCGTCGCCAGGCGGGCGACGCGCTATCGCGGCGGGCGGCTCAGGGACCTGTGCGCGGAGATGCACGCCTTTTTCCGCCGGGCCGACGTCAGCGGCCTGCAAAGGGCGCAATTCGCGCAAAAGCATCTGCCGGACTTGGCGATCACGCCTCAGGAGGCCCAGCGCCATCTGGTCCGCAACAACGTCGATTACGTGGCGCTCGAGGAGCTCGACGGCCGGATCGCGACGACGCTCTGGGTCGTCTACCCGCCCGGCATCGCCACCATCGTGCCGGGCGAGCGTCTAGGCGAACGCGCGCGTCCGATGATAGACTATCTCAAGATGTTCGAGCGCGGCGCCAACGCCTTCCCCGGCTTCGAGTCGGAGGTCCAGGGGCTCTATCGCGAAACGGACGCGTCAGGGGCGATTCGGTTCCATACCTATGTCGTCAGGGAATGATCCGGTCTGGAACCGACGATGGACGCGAAGATGAATTCCCCCGCCGCCGCCGGGCCGGCCGAGAGCGGCGCGAGGCCGCTGCATCGTGCGCGCCTCGCGCGACAGCGACGTGGCGGCGATGCTCGCCATCTATCTGCACCATATTCGACGCGGGCTCGATCCCGATCTCGCCGGCGAGTTCGAGACGCCGGACGCGGAAGACCTCAAGCGCCGGCGCAAGACGATGCACAGGCGCAAAATGCCGCATATCGTCGCCGAGGAATTGGGCGGCGTGGTCGGCTACGCCTATGCCGTTCCGTTCCGCAAGCGGCCGGCCTATCGCTACACGGTCAAGCATTCGATCTACGTCGACAACGATCATCTGCGCCGCGGAATTGGCCGGCGGCTGATGGCGGCTTTGATCGACGCCTGCGCCGCGGCGGGCTTCCGCCAGATGATCGGCTATATCGACGCGGCCAACCGCGCGTCTCTGGCCTTGCACCAGAGCTTCGGATTCCGCCAGGTCGGGTATCTGCCGTCGATCGGCTACAAGTTCGGCCGTTGGACCGACAGCGTGATGGTGCAGCGCTCGCTCGGACCCGGCGAGACCGAGCCGCCCTAGGACCCGAGCGGCGATCACGGCGCCATCGGGTTTCGCCGAATCACCATCAGGCGCTCGCATTCGGATGACGCAGCGGAACCCGTTTGGCCTTGGCGACGAACCTGTCCCGCCGACCAGGCGCCTGCGCGTCTCGAGGCCGGCCGGTTCGACTTCCGCCCCGGCGCCCTTTGGCCGACCGTCTCGGAATTTCCGCGCGTTTTGAGCTCGATAGATGAATTCGACGCCGCGCGCGACCATGCAGGCTCGAGCCCGGAGGATCGGCGGCGATCTGGCGTTGACACGCCGCTGTCCCGTTGTTCAGCCGCCGTTCAGCCGCCATGCCGCTATCTCGTCCCGCGCTGACGGCGAGGGTTTTCCGAGGGGCGATCTCACGGGCGGCGACCCGGCGGTGAAAGCGCGGCCGACGTCCGCGCGCCTGCATGGCGTCCAAGCCAAACCAAGAAAGATTGGGCTGGTCCGATGACTTCCGCGCTGAATCTGCGCGAGCCGACGCTCGAATACGATTCCTTTGCCCTCACGTCCCCGCGCCGCCTCGAACAGCCGCGGCCGGCCTCGATTCTGAGCGAGGCTTCGGCTCTTCGATGGCGCTACGGAGAACGCCTCGGCGACGTGCTCGAGGACGCCTGCCGGCGCTACGCCGACCGGGTGGCGGTCGCGGTCGGGAGCACGGACCTCGCCTACGGCGAGCTCAATGCGCGAGCCAATCAGATGGCGCGCTACTTTCGTCGCAACGGCGTCAAGCCGGGCGATCGGGTCGCCGTCCTGCTCGATCGCGGGATCGAAGCCTATGTCGCCCTGTTCGGTCTCGTGAAGGCTGGAGCCGCCTATGTTCCGCTCGACGCCAACCACCCGCCCGATCGCGTTCGTTTCATCCTTTCCGACGCCGGCGCGACGCTGGTCGTCACGCATTTGCGCCTCGCCGACCGGTTCGCGGATGGCGAAACGCCGACGCTGGTTCTGGACGGCGCGCGCGCCGAAGTCGCCGCGCTCGACGAGACGGCGCTCGCCGACGATGAGGCGGCGGCTGAGGCCGGCTCGCTGTGCTACATCCTTTACACCTCCGGCACGACCGGCCATCCCAAGGGCGTCGCGGTCGCGCATGCGAGCGTCTGCAACTTCGTGCGGGTGGCGGCCGAGCGCTACGGCTTCGCCCCGGGCGACCGCGTCTATCAGGGCATGTCGGTCGCATTCGATTTCTCGATCGAGGAGATCTGGGTGCCGCTCGTCGCCGGCGCGACGCTGGTCCCCAACGTCGCGGCCGCGAGCCTGTTCGGCGAGGAGCTGGCTGAATTCCTCGAATCGCGTTCCGTCACCTGCCTCTGCTGCGTGCCGACCCTGCTCGCGTCGATCGAGCGCGATTTGCCGAGCTTGCGCATCCTGCTGGTTGGCGGCGAAGCCTGCCCGCCGGCGCTGGTCAAGCGCTGGGCCCGGCCGGGACGCGCGTTGCTCAACAGCTATGGCCCGACCGAAACCACGGTCACCGCGACCCTCGGGATCATGACCCCCGGCAGGCCGGTCACCATCGGCCGGCCGCTGCCGACCTATTCGATCGTCATCCTCGACGCCAAAAGCGACGTCGCGCTCGAACTCGGGCAGATCGGCGAAATCGGAATCGCAGGGGTCGGACCTCGCCGAAGGCTATCTCAACCGGCCGGATTTGACCGAGGCCAAGTTCATTCAGGACTTTCTCGCGCTGCCGAACAATCCGTCGGGTCGTATCTATCGCACCGGCGACCTCGGACGAATCAACAGGGACGGGGAGATCGAGTATCTCGGCCGGATCGACACGCAGATCAAACTGCGCGGCTACCGCATCGAATTGACGGAGATCGAGTCGGTTGTGCTCGAAGCGGCGGAAATCGCCCAGGTCGTCGTGACGACCTTCGAGCCCGAGCCCGGCGCGCCCGAACTCGTCGCCTATTATTCGGTCAAGCACGGTTCGCCCGCCCCGGACAGGAGCGCGATCGTCGCGCTGCTGCGGTCGCGGCTGCCGAGCTACATGATCCCGGCCTATCTGGAGCAATTGCCGTTCATCCCGACCCTCGTCAGCGACAAGGCGGACCGGGAGAGGCTTCCCGCGCCCCGGTCGGCGCGGCTGCGCTCGAGCGAGAGCAACGCTCCCCCGTCCACCCCGACCGAGCGCACGCTCTGCCGCGCCCTTTCGGAAATCCTCGGACTGGAGGACGTCTCGATCGACGGCGATTTTTTCAACGACTATGGCGCCCACTCCCTGCTGATGGCGCGCTTTTGCGCCAAGGTCCGTCAGATCGCGCCGTCGACGCAGGTCGCGATGCGCGACGTCTACGGCAACACGACCGTTCGCCGGCTCGCCCGGGCGCTCGACGCCGTTCCGTCCGTCGCCATCGAGGCGCCGGAATTGGCCGAGAAGCATCGGCCTTCGAAGCTCGCCTATTACGGCTGCGGCGGCCTGCAAATGGCGTTCTACCTCGGTCTGGGCGCGCTCGCCGTCGGAGCGGGTCTGGCGAGTCTCGAATGGATTTACGCCGCCGTCGGTTCGCCGCCGGCGCTTTATGCGCGCGCGCTCGCGGTCGCGGCGGCTTGGTTCTTCGGCCACAACGCGCTCGCCATTGGCGCCAAGTGGCTGCTGATCGGGCGCGCCCGCGCCGGGGCCGTGCCGCTATGGAGTCTCGCCTATTTCCGCTTCTGGGCGGCCCGGCGGATCGTTCGCTCCGCGCCGGCCTTCGCTTTCGTCGGGACGCCGCTCTTCAACGTTTATCTGCGGCTGCTCGGCGCCAGAATCGGCCGCAACGCGGTGATCAATTCCGCCAGCGTTCCGGTCGCCGCCGATCTGTTCGAGGTCGGCGACGACGCCGTCATCGCCGCGAGGGCCTTGCTTCCCGGCTACGCCGTCCACGGCAATCGGCTGCATGTCGGCGAAATCCGCATCGGCAGGAACGCCTATGTCGGCGAGGCGAGCGTTCTCGACATTCGCTCGAGCATCGGCGATTTCGGGCAACTGGGGCACGCTTCGTCCTTGCAGAGCGGACAGCGTGTGCCGGAGGGCAAGCGCTACCATGGTTCGCCGGCGGAGGAGACGACGACCAATTTCCGCCTGTCGGAGGAGGCGACATGCACGCCGCTGCGACGCGCGCTGTTTGCGGCGACGCAGCTCGTTTTCGCCCTCGCGGTCGCTGGCGCGCTGATGGAGGCGTTGCTCGTCATGGCGATCGCCTTGTGGGCGAGCCATGCGGACCTCCTGGCGCGCAGCCCCTCCAGTGCGGCGGAAGCGCTCATTCCAATGGCGGCCGCCTCGGCGCTCGCCCTCTATCTCGCCTCGCTCGCCGCCGGCCTCGCGGCGCTGATCGTCGCGCCGCGCATCGCCAACGCCTTCCTCGCCGAGGGGCGGGTCTATCCGCTGTACGGCTTCCACCATGCGCTGCAACGGACCGTGGAGTTGTTCAGCAATGCGCGGTTCTTCAATCTGCTGTTCGGCGACAGCGTCTTCATTGAGCCATATCTGCGCCTCGTCGGCTGGCGGCTCGGCGCCGGCGACAGCACGGGTTCGAATTTCGGCAGCGATCAGGGCCAGGACAATCCGTTCCTGTGCACGATCGGCGCCGGCACGGTCGCCTCGGACGGCCTGCGGCTCGGCAACGTCACGATGTCGAGCCACGCCTTCAGGCTTGGCGCGTGCCGCGTCGGCGAGCGCAACTTTCTCGGCACCGCCGTCTACGTGCCGCCGGGAGCGCGCACCGGCGCCAATTGCCTCTACGCCACCAAGGTGATGGCGCCGATCGACGGGCCCTTGCGCGAAAACGTCGGCCTCCTCGGTTCGCCCTGCTTCGAGATTCCGCGCGCCGCCAAGCGTGATCTCGAACGTCTCGCGCGCATCGAACCCGACGAACGACTGCGCCGCGTCAGGCGCAAGACCTGGCGCAATCTGGCGTCGATGGCCGGACTGCTGGCCTCGCGCTGGTTGATCGGGTTCTTCGCCATCTACGTCTTCGCGCTGACCGCGGACGTCTTTGGCGCGACGAACGTCCCGGCGCTGACGGTCGCCGCGGGCGTCGTCTTCGCCTTCTCGATCGGCGTCTTCGTCGTCATCGAGCGCGCCTCGATCGGCTTCGGCCGGCTGAGGCCGGAAATCGCGACCGTGTACGACCCCGCATTCTGGCGCGTCGAACGGCATTGGAAGCTGTCCGACACGCCGCTGACCGCGCTGTTCGCCGGAACGCCGATGCGCAACGCGATTTCGCGCCTGCTCGGCGTCAGGGTCGGCCGGATGGTGTTCGACGACGGCGCCGTCGCTGTCCGAGCGCACGCTGGTCGAAATCGGCGATGAAGCCAATCTCAACGAGGGCGTCGTCATTCAGGCGCATTCGCTGGAGGAAGGCGTCTTCAAGTCGGACATCGTGCGCATCGGCGACGATTGCTCGCTCGGCGTCGGCGCGTTCGTTCACTACGGCGTGACCATGCACGAGAACACGCATCTCGACGCCGATTCGTTCCTGATGAAGGGCGAGATCACGCCGGCCGGATCGCGCTGGCGAGGCAATCCGGCGAGGCTCGTCAATGGCCGTTCGATCGGGCGGCGCTGAACTGGCGCTCGGCGACGACGGTCCCGATCTCGCGCCGCTCAAGGCCGCGCTGGCGGAAAACGGCGTCCTCATCGGCGCCCGCCCGATCCGGCCGGGCGACGAGGCGGCGTTCGCCGATCCGCGACTCCTGCCGAGGCCGTCGAACCTGGCGCGACGGCGCGCGAGCGGCGCCGCCCGCATCGTCGCGCGGCGGCTCATCGGCGAACTCGGCGGCGACGCCGCTGCGCCGCTCAGCCGCGCTGGGTCCGGCGCGCCGCTGTGGCCCGAGGGGATCGTCGGCTCGCTGGCGCATGACGAGGATTTCGCCGTCGCGGCGGCGGCGCGGCGCTCGAGTCTCGCGGGCCTCGGCGTCGACATCGAGCCGGCCGAGCCGCTGCCCGCCGATCTCGTCGATCTGGTCCTGAGCCTCGCGGAGCAGCGGGAGACAAAGGGCGACGGCGTGCGGCGTCGCCTCGTCTTTGCCGCCAAGGAGGCCGTGTACAAGGCGATCCATCCGCTCGACGGAACGCCGCTCGAATATTCGGACATCGAGGTCCGGCTGGCCGACGCCTCGGCGCTGCTGAGAGACGGGCGCCGGCTGCGCCTCGTCACGCGCGCGGGCGTCCGGCTGGTCGCGGTCGCGCTGATCTGAAGTCGCACTCGCTGCCTCGGCGCCGGCGGCGGTCTGACGCGGTTTGACAAATAAGCGGTCTGACGGGGTTTGACAAATAAAATGAAACTAGTATTGTTTTGTTTATGGCAGCGAACAGCCTCCTCGCCGGCGCGGCGCAAATCCTCTGCTACATCGCCTTCCGGGGCGCCAAGGGCGCGAACTCGACTCTGATCGCGCGCAGCCTGAAGACCAATCCCGTGTTCGTGCGGCGCATCCTGAAGGACCTCGAAAGGCACGGGCTGGTCGAGATTCGGCCGGGCCGTCATGGCGGGGTGGCGCTTCTTCGCGCTCCCGACGACATCACCTTGGCGGACATTCATCGAGCGGTCGGCGGCGGCGCCGGCCTGTTCGCGCTGCGCGCGCAGGGCAATCCGCGCTGCATCATCAATGAATTGTTGAAAGGCCTGCTGCCGCCGGTTTTCGCCGCGGCCGACAACGCGGTGGAACAGAGCCTGAACCGGACGAAACTGTCCGCACTGCTCGATAAGATCGGTTAGAACCGGGTCAAAAACAAAACAAATCAAGTTTCGTTATTATTGGAGCTGTGACCATGGCGCGTCTCGATTCCCCTCGTGAGCTTCATGACCTCCTCCAGCGCCGCGGCCAAGGCGCTTCCAGCGTCTTTTGCCCCGAGCGCGGCCGTTCCGGTTCGCGCCGCGCCGCCGGGGCAGATTCTCGCGATCGCCTGCGCCGGCATCGTGCTCGCCAATCTCGACCTGTTCATCGTCAATGTCGCGCTGCCCGATATCTCGCGGGATTTTGGCGGGCCGAGCCTCGAGCGTCTGTCCTGGATCCTGAACGGCTATGCGATCGTCTACGCGGCGCTGCTCGTGTTCTTCGGGCGCCTCGCGGAGCGGTTTCGCCGCAACGCCAGCTTCCTTCTCGGCGTCGCGATCTTCACCATCGCTTCCGGCGCCTGCGCCGTCGCCCGCTCCGTCGAGACGCTGGTCGTCTTTCGCGTCGCCCAGGCTGTCGGCGCGGCGCTGCTGACCCCGACGTCGCTCGGACTCATTCTGGCGTCGTTTCCGCCGGATCGGCGGGGCGGGGCGGTGAGGACCTGGACGGCGGTCGGCGGTTTCGCGGCCGCGCTCGGGCCGCTGGTCGGCGGTCTGCTGGTGACGGCGAGCTGGCGCTGGATTTTTCTCGTCAATCTGCCGATCGGCGCGGCCGCGCTTGTCCTCGGCTGGCGAAAGCTGCCGGATATCCCCGGCCATGACGTCGCGCCGCCCGATCCTTTGGCCGCGGCGCTGGTGACGCTGGGCGTGGCGTCGCTGACGTTCGGGATCGTCAAGTTCGGCGACTGGGGATGGCGCTCATGGGGCGTCGAGGCGTCTTTCGCGGCGGCCTCGATTTTTCTCGCGAGCTTCGTCGCGCTTTGCCTGCGCTCGCGCAATCCGTTCGTCGATCCGGCGCTGTTCCGCATTCCCTCCTTTGCCGGCGCGGCGCTGGCGATGGCGCCCTTCGCCGTCGCGTTCGGCGCCATGCTGCTGTCGATGGTTCTCTGGGAGCAGGCGGCGTGGGGATGGACGGGTCTTCAGATCGGTCTGGCGCTCGCGCCCGGCCCGCTGATGGTTCCCGTGACGGCGCTTCTGCTGGCGGGCCGGCTGATCGCGCGCTTCGGCGCGGCCGCCGTGGTCGCGCTCGGGATCGTCGCGTTCAGCCTCAGCATCGTCCTGTTTGCGACCCAGACCGGGCTTCACCCCGACCCGGCGCCGCTGATCGCGCGCACGATGCTGATGGGCTTCGGCGTCGGGCTGACGCTGCCGACGCTGATGGGCGTGGGCGCGGCGTCGCTGCCGCCGTCGTCCTTCGCCACCGGCTCCGGCGTCGTCAATATGGTCCGCCAGACTTCCATGGCCGTCGGCGTGGCGCTCATCATCGCCATCATCGGTTCGCCGCAGAGCGCGATGGGGCGGCTTCACGCCTTCCAGCACGCATGGTGGGCCATGGCCGCGATCGCGGCGGCGGGTCTCATGCCGCTGCCGCTCCTGATCCGCCGCAAGGGCTGACGGCCGGCGACGTGGCCGGCGCGCCGAATGAGGAGGGTCGGCCGCGTCGCGCCGACGTCCGCTGGCGAGAGGCTTGGCCGTGCCGTATGATCGATCCCGCGCGCGCGTTTGCCGGAACCGCGCTCGCAAGGGGAGCTGTGCCGATGTCCGATACGGACAAGATCTTCGCAGGACCGATTCCGGAAATCTATGACGCCTATCTCGTGCCGCTTCTCTTCGAGGCCTATGCGTCCGATCTCGCGCGCAGGGTCGCGCAAGCGGACCCGGCGCATGTTCTGGAAACGGCGGCCGGCAGCGGCGTCGTGACGCGCGCGCTGGCCCCGCTTCTCCGCCAGGGCGCCCGCTATGTCGTCAGCGACCTCAACCAACCCATGCTCGCCAGAGCCGAAAGCCGGCAGGACCCGGATGAGCGCCTCGTCTGGCGACAGGCGGACGCCCTGGACCTGCCGTTCGAAGACGACAGTTTCGACGCGGTTTGTTGCCAGTTCGGCGTGATGTTCTTTCCGGACCGGATCGCCGGCTACCGGGAAGCGCGCCGCGTCCTCAAGCCCGGCGGCCGGTTTCTGTTCAACGTCTGGGATCGCATCGAGGAGAACGACTTCGCTCGCCTTGTGACGGACGCCGTCGGCGCGATCTTTCCCGATGACCCGCCGAGGTTCCTCGCCCGGACGCCGCACGGCTATCACGATCTCGAGACGATCGGCGCCGAATTGCGGGCGGCCGGCTTTTCCGCCATCGAGTTCGTGACGCTTCAAGAGAGGAGCAACGCGCCAAACGCCCGTGATCCGGCGTTCGCCTATTGCCAGGGAACCCCATTGCGCAACGAGATCGAAGCGCGCAACCCCGCGGCCCTGGAGACCGCCACCATTCGCGCCGCCGAGGCGATCGCGGAGGCGCACGGAGAAGGGCCGATTTCCGGAAAGATCCAGGGCCACGTCATCGTCGCGCGCGCCTAGCGGTTCCCCTCGGCGACGCTCCCGATCCGAGACCCGCGCAGGTGCGGAACGTGTATGGTAGACCTGCCCAGCGTCGCATAGCCCTGAAGCCGGAGCCCGACCCATGCAGCTTGCGATCAAGGCCGTCGAGCCGGCCGGCGCGCCCGAGGCCCGGGGGCCCAACCATAAAGCCAGACTGGTCATTCCGCCCCAGGACGTGGCCGAGCACAGCCCGTTCCTGCTGATGGCCGAGGACTGGTTCGCGCCGCCGGCCGGCTTTCCGACCCACCCGCACCGCGGCATCGAAACGGTGACCTTCGTCGTCGCCGGCGAGCTGATTCACGGCGATCACACCGGCGGCGCCGGGCGCCTCAACGCGGGCGACGCCCAGTTCATGACCGCCGGCGGCGGAATCATGCACAGCGAGATGCCGGGGCCGCAGGGCGTGCGGACCCTGCAGCTGTGGCTCAACCTTCCCGCCAGGCTGAAACGCGCCGCGGCGCGCTATGAAAACGTGCTGCGGCCGGACGCCCCTGTTCACCGGCAGCCGGGCGTCGAGGCGCGGGTCTATGCCGGCCGGATCGGCGCCGTCGCGGTTGCGCACGGATCGACCTGGCCGATGACGATGTTCGAACTGACGTTGGAAGCCGGCGCGACGTTCGACGCGCCGATCCCGGCCGGCGAGCGCGCGTTCGCCTATGGTCTCGACGGCGAGGCGGCGCTCGGCGCCTGAGGGCCGCGCCGTCAAGGCGGGCGACGTCGCCTGGGCGGCTCTCTCCTCGGGCGACAGGGGCGACGACGTCCTGACGGTCAAGGCGACAAAGGCCGCCCGCCTGCTCGTCTATGCGAGCCCGACCATCGACGAACCCGTGGTGATGGGCGGACCCTTCGTCATGAACACCAGGGAAGAGATCGTCGAAGCGTTCGCGGATTTGAGGGCGGGACGGCTGATCCGATCGGAATCGGGCGCTCGCGCATAGACGTCGTCACTGACCAACGCCAAAAGGGAGAACGCCGAAGATGTGTGACGCATGTGGATACTCAGGCGCGACTCACGCGCGGCGCTTCGCCCGGCGCGAGGCGCTGTCGCTCGGCCTCGGACTTGCCGCGACGCTCGCCGCGCCGTCCGGCGCGCTCGCGAAGACCGACAAGCCGCCGAAGCCCCAGAACGTGCTGACGCCGGTCGAGGCGCTGTCGCGGCTGAAGGAGGGCAACGCGCGCTATGTGCGCGGCCTCGCCAGGCGCCACGATTTTGTCGCCGAGCGCGAGGCTCTGGTCGGCGGACAGAACCCATACGCCGGGATCCTGAGCTGCGCCGATTCGCGCATCGCGCCCGAATACGCCTTCGAACTCCGGGCGCGGCGACCTGTTCGTCTGCCGCGTCGCCGGCAACTTCGCCAACGCCGACAATCTGGCGAGCTTCGAATTCGCGGTCGACGTCCTCAAGACGCCGCTGATCCTGGTGCTGGGGCACGAGGCCTGCGGCGCGATCAAGGCGGCCATCGGGTCGATCAGGGACAAGTCGACGCTGCCCGGACACCTGCCTTCGCTGGTCGCCGCGCTGACGCCCGCGGTCGACGCCGTCGCCAACGCGCCGGGCGACCTCCTGGTCAACGCGACCAACGAGAACGTGCGCCGCAACGTCGAGGCCTTGAAGACCGCGACGCCGATCCTGAGCGCCGCGACCAACGAAAAGCGGCTCCTGGTGGTCGGCGGGGTCTATCGCCTGGCGAGCGGGCAGGTCGAGATGATCGCGTGAGATTCGGGGGTTGCGGGGTTGCGGGGTTGCGGTTGGGGTGCAGTTCATTACTTGACCCCCATTCCGGTTTGATGGGCGGGGAAGGGAAACGGAGCCATTGGCCAAGCCTCACGCCGCCGCGCCCTTCCTGACTCTACAATCCCGCGGCTTCGCAGATCGCCGCGGCGTCGGCCGCGCGTTCTTGTTGCGCCGGAGTTACGGTGACACTTTACTTAACCCCCATTCCGCGACATGCTGCGGGCGGTCCCTGTCCTCGAGTTCCGCCATGGCCCGCATCGCCCGCTTCGTCGCCCCCGGTCTTCCCCATCACGTCACCCAGCGCGGCAACCGGCGCGAGCGGGTGTTCTTCGGCGACGACGACTACGAGCTCTATCGCGATCTCCTGGCGAGCCAGTGCCGCAAGCACGGCGTCGCATGCTGGGCCTACTGCCTGATGCCGAACCATGTGCATCTCATCCTCGTCCCCGACCGCGAGGAAGCGCTGGCGCGGGCGCTCGGCGAGACGCACCGCCGGTATAGCTCCGTAATCAACGCGCGCTTGCGGGTGACCGGCCATCTCTTTCAGTCGCGTTTCGGCTCGGTGGCGATGGACGAAGACCACCTCGTCGCGGCGGCCCGCTATGTCGCTTTGAACCCGGTCCGCGCGCGGCTCGTCGCCCGCGCGCAGGACTGGCGCTGGTCGAGCGTAAGCGCGCATCTTAAGCAGCGCGACGACGCGCTCGTGACCGTCGGGCCCCTGATCGAGCGGAGCGCTGGACGGTTTGCCGACTGGATCGAGACGCCGGCCGCGCCCGAGGCGCTCTCCGCGTTGCGTGCGGCCGAGACGATCGGCCGACCGCTCGGCTCTCCGGCCTTCATCGACCGGCTCGCCCTCGCGACCGGCCGCGACCCCCGGCCGAAGCGGCGGGGGCCGAAGCCGAAGAATGTGGGGGTTGAGTAAAGTGTCACCGTAACACCGCAGGGAGTACCCCTTCACGCCCCTGACACAAATTTCTCTTACGTTACCTTTCTCGACAATCGCTTTGAGAAGAATCAGAAATCGTGCTATGGTCTCCCTCGTCGCTGATCGAGGCGCGCCTGTTGCGCCGAGGGCAGCGGCCGCTTGAAGCCTTCATGCGGGCGAGTTGACACGCTGAAAAACGGCGACGGGCATACGTTCTTAAGCAGTCGGCATGGATTTGGGGCTGGCGCCTCGTCCGCTCGGGCCGAAAACCGGAATCGGTTCGAGCGGACGCCCATGCCGAAACGTTCTAGCAAAGCCCAGTCCGGCTCCCGTCCCATCCCCGTATCGGGGATGATCCGGGGGCGAAGCGCAGCTCACGGGTCTCGCGATGGCAAGCGGTCGACGA
>CAWAIM010000045.1:0-49760 GCA_963781895.1 uncultured Alphaproteobacteria bacterium | reverse complement strand
GGGGGTCGAGGACGACAGGTTTCGCCCGCCGGATCGGCAGGATCTGGGCTTCAACGAAGCGCAGGCCAAGCGTTCGCCAGACGTCGACGAGCGCCTCGACGAGGTCCGCGACATGCGCTTCCGTGTGGCGCGGCGTCGGCGTGATGCGCAGCCGCTCTGTCCCCATGGTCACTGTGGGATAGTTGATCGGCTGAATGTAGATCGAGTGTCGCCGCATCAGCAGATCGCTCGCCGCCTTGCACTGCCGGGCCTCGCCCACCATGACAGGGACGATATGCGAAGGATTCTCCATAACCGGCAACCCGGCGGCGCTTAGCGCATGCTTAGTGAGCCGGGACATGTGCTGATGCCGCGCGCGCTCTTCACCCGACGCCTTGAGATGCCGCACCGCTGCGCAGGCGCTCGCGGCCACCATGGGCGGCAGGGTCGTCGTGAAAATGAATTGCGGGGCGTAGCTGCGGACCGCGTCGACGATCGGCTCGCTCGCCGCTATGTAACCGCCGAGCGCGCCAAAGCCTTTGGCGAGCGTGCCTTCGATGACGTCGATGCGATCCATGACGCCTTCGCGTTCACAAATGCCCCCGCCGCGCGGGCCGTACATGCCAACCGCGTGCACCTCGTCGATATAGGTCATCGCATTGTATTGCTCGGCGAGCTCGACGATCTTGGCGACCGGCGCGATGTCGCCATCCATCGAATAGAGGCTTTCGAAGACGATCAGCTTCGCGCGCTCACAGCCGGCCTCATTCAGCAACTCTTCCAAATGGCCGACGTCGTTGTGACGCCACACTTTCTTCTCGCACCCGGCGCGACGCACGCCCTCAATCATGGAATTGTGGTTGAGCGCGTCGGAAAGGATCAGGCAATTCGGAAGCAGCGATGCGATGGTTGAAATGCCCGCGAGATTGGAAATCCAGCCTGACGTGAACACCAGCGCCGCCGGCTTGCCGTGAAGATCGGCGAGTTCGCTTTCGAGCTCAACGATGGGGTGATGGGTGCCTGAGATGTTGCGCGTGCCACCCGCGCCCGCGCCGTGCCGCTCTGCCGCGCTTATCGCCGCAGCGACGCTCTTGGCGTGCCCTCCCATTCCGAGGTAGTCGTTCGAACACCATATCGTTACCTCGCGCGGCTCCTCGTCGGCGCGGTCAGGCCGCCAGAGCGCAACCGGAAATCGGGCCGCATCGCGCTCGAGGTTTGCGAATATGCGATAGCGATTCTCCGCCTTCAGTCGCGCGATCGCGCTTTTGAAATGCGACGCGTAGGCCGGTTCTCTCCGATCCATGTTGCTCTCCACTACCCGCGACAGAATGTCTTTCCCCAAACGCGCCCCTACGCAGCGCAGGCGTCGAACGCCGCCTGCAAACGCGCGCGATCAAAACTCCGGCCCGTGGCTACAACCAACGGCTCTTGTCGCCGTCGCGGCGAAAAAGGCGCCATGATCGCCGATTGACCGGCGACCTCGAACCGAATCCAGCTTCCGCTTGTCTTCACGACACCCCGCACCCAATCGACTTCCCCGTAGGCGCCCGTTGATATCGACTCGAGGACGATGTGAAGGCGGCGGGTATCGCAAAGCGCCGGGGGATAGGGGCTCCAGAGACTCGCGAGCCGCAATCTCGTCGCCTTCGCGCGAGCGCGTCTGTATCGCCTTCGTGACCGCCGCCCCCGCCAACGCCTCGATCGAGCCCGCGCCGCGCCAGCTCCAAAGCGCGTTCGCGTGAAGGGGCGCGACGAGGAACCAATGCTCGGCGATGGCCAGCGCGACGAGCGTCGCCAACATCGCATATCCGGTCATCTCGAAAGGCGTCGCCGAGTTGGCGCCGGCTCTCTGCGCAAGGAGCACAAGAACCACTGTGGAGACCGTCACGGAAATCGGGAAGAAGAGGTTCATCGGCCGACGCCGCATGAAGCTGACGAGAAAACGCAAATGATCGGGCAGCATCTCCTCGCCGAGATTGGGCACGCCGAAAAAGACATTGAACTTGGCGCTCTGATGCATCCACCACAGGATGACGTAGGTCCATACGCCGATCCGGTTTGGTTGACCGATCGTCAGGGCGAACACGATCCCAGCGCCCAAAATGGCGGCGAGTTCGTGATAGAGGCTCGTGCGCACCGCTTCGATGAAACGGGGCCAGCCCACGCATTCCGGCGGGCAAGCCGTTTTGCGCGGCCCGGTCAGGTAACCCAGATAAAAGCTGACAAGCTGCCAGGCCCAGATGACAAGGCCGCTGACGAAGGCTGCAAAGGCGCTCGTCGGCGTCGTTAGGCCGCTCGTATGCGCCAGAAGCCACAGCGCGAACGCGAGCATGGCTGTAGCCCCCAGCATGCTCCACGGAAACGTGCGGCGAGAACGACCGTCGAGATAGAGGATCGCGCCTGTGCTCGCCCACCACAGCGCCAGCGTCGCGATTACTGCCAGTCCGTTCGCCGCCATGGCGCTGCCCCCCTTTTACCAGACAGGCGCCAGCCGGATGTCGGCGGGTAACGAATTGGGTTTGCTCGGCAGGAGGTAAAGGCGCGCGAATTCGATGGCTGCCGCCGCCACAAGCCCGGCTTTCCTGAACTTGCCCAGAACGCCGCCGGCCGCTTCTGCTTCGGCGCTCGCTTTGGCGATCGCGAACAACCGGTCAAGCCCCTTCTTGAACTTCGGGTTCTCGAGATCGAGCGTCAGCGGAAAGACCTGACGCGAAATCTCGCTGGTCAGTCGAAACACCGTAAAATCGTAGTCCGTCGGAGCGATTCCGATCGCCTCGTGAAAAGCGGGTCTGCAGTGGTCGCGCACATACATGGTTGCGAACACCGCCAGGACGAAGAACTTGATCCAATAGACGTTGACGCCCTCGAGCAGTTTGGGGTTTGCCCGCATCAACAGCGCGAACGCCTCGCCGTGGCGAAACTCGTCGTTGCACCATTTCTCGAACCATTTGAAGATCGGATGGAAGCGGCGGTCTGGGTGGCGCTCGAGCTGACGGAAAATTGTGATGTAGCGCGCGTAGCCGATCTTCTCGGAGAGATAGGTGGCGTAGAAAATGAATTTGGGGCGAAAGAACGTGTATTTCTTAATCCTGGTTAAAAAGCCCAGATCGACGCCAATGCCGAAATCCTTCAGAGTATCGTTGATGAAACCGGCGTGTCGGGCCTCGTCGCGGCTCATGTACGTAAAGAGGTCACGCACGTCTTTGTTCTTGGCGCGCTTCTTCATTTCTGCGTAGAGCACGCAACCCGAAAACTCGGCCGTGATCGAGCTGATGAGAAAGTCGCGGAACTCCTTGTCGAGGTCCGGCGGCAGATTCGAGAAGTCGGCGTCGAATTCCTCATTTCGAACGAAGTGTTTTTTGTTTGGATCGTTGCGCATCTCCGCGATCAGCGCGTCCCATTGCGCGCGCACCGGCGCTGACGTCGGTCTTGTCGAGCTCCTCGAAATCGGTCGTATAGAACCGGGGGCTGAGTACGGTGCTCTCCTGCGCAAGACGGGTGCCCTCGAGGGATTTGCCGTTCCGTAAGGGGGCGTTCATAGTTTCCTCCTTTCCGTGAAGCTGACGTCATAAAGTTCCGTGATCTCGAAATTGCCTGCGACGCGGGTCCACATCCGCTTCGTTAACCCTGCCCGGGTGATTGTCGCGGTGCGGCGAACGATGAGTCTCTCCCCGAACGGCACGTCGGTCGGCGCGTCATGCACTTGCACCTGATCGCCAGGCTCAATCTCGAAATCGCTGTCGAACTCGACGTGCGCGTGAAGGCTTTCGCGCGAGTGCTCGATTTCGACAGTGCAGGGCGCGTCGAACGTCCGCCGAAACAGGGGTCGGAGCCGGCTCATCGTGTCTTGCTCCTTGCGGTAAAAAGTTGCGCGAAAGCCTCGGCTTGCGTAGGGCCGAACGCATCGAGATCGACTTTCCGTCCGATCGAGGGATCCTCGAGCGAAAGAGTGCCGTCGCTCCAATGGATGAGCTGGAAGGGCGGTCTCTCGCCGACGTCCGCACGCCTCCTCTCGCGCGTCAGCCCGCGCAAGGTCGCGCGAATGAAGCCGTTTGTTCCTGGCTGAATTGTATAGATCAGCGCGCCGTCCTGTGCGTCCCGGACAGCGACGCCGCCATCCTCCTGATCGACAAAGCGAAGCGCCAGCGTCTCCACAGGCCGAGCGGACGGCATATGAACCGTACCGATGTCGGTGAGCCGCGCCGTTCCCGACGCGACGAAGGCGAAAGCCATCAGCGCGGCGGCGCCAACCAGCACGCCGCGCGGCACGTCCCGGGCGATCGTGTCTGTTTCGATCGGAGCTTGGCTCATTCTCGTGTCTCGCTTTCGGACTCTAAGCGGCGGCAGGCTGTTCGGGGGAGCGTGCGGCGTCCTCGCGCGATGCGCGCCCTGAGACAGGCTCCGCGAGGTACAAAATCTGAGCGTCTTGCGCCGCGGACGCGACCGCATGCCTGAGGATATCGGCGACATCGGCCGCGCGCGCAAGCGATCGCAGAGCCGGTTCCGGTTGGTTGAAGCGGAAGGGCCGGGCATGCGGCCAGAGATGCAGATAGGCGATGCGTCGACCCACCGTCAGCGCGACGGGGATATCGCCCGTGCCATCGGAATAGACGCGCAACGAAGCCGACGCGATTTGCGAGAATGGCAGATTGAAAAACACCGGCAGCGCAACGCCGATTTTCATGACGAGGCGTCGCGAAGTGACGACATAGAGACTGGTGCGGCTCGAGAGCCACGCCAGAAGCGCCAGCAGCGCGATGGCGGAAGCGCCGGACCCTGCGGTCTTCGCTGCCGCCATCGCTCCGCTGCGCAATCCCTCCTCATATCCGATCGACGAGAAATTCCAGGCCGTCATGGCGACAAAATAGGCCGCCACGAAATCAGCGCGGAAGGCGCGACGGGCGAGGCTCACCCAATCGGGCCGCCCGTGCCACAGGATGCGTTCTCCGAGCGGAATGTCCGAGGGAAGCAGCTTCTCCAAGTTGACGACTTTCATAGCACGTGACTCCGTGCGGCCGCGCGTTGCGTAGAGAGTGCCTGCGCCGTAGTAAGCAGTGATTTTCTCTTCTTCGAGAAGAGTCACCTTGTCGGGATCGCGCGTCGTCGGAACGCCTACGAACTGACCGCCCAAGATGGCCGTGACATTGACCTGTTTCCTCTTGAAGTCGACCTTCGAGAAGTTCGCGGGCAGCAGCACCCGTCGAGCGGCGGCGCCGGAGCCCGCCTCGACTTCGTAATAGCGCAGCACGACTTCGCCCCGATCGACCCAGAGATCGCGCACCACGCCGCCGAGCCTTCGATCGGCGCCGACGACCTTGAAGCCGATGGGCGTGATGCCTTCGGCGGCGATGGCGAAATTCGTCGCCACGCGCAACGGGACGATGAGATCGTCGGCCGTCGTGCGTCTTTTCCGCTTCGTCGGCCCGCTCGGCGTAGGCGCCGGGACCGACGTTCGCCCGCATCGGATCGCCTATCGGCGCGAGGGGCGCGCCCGGCCAAGGCTCGACCTTCGCCGCGTTGAGCGCTTGCGGGTCGGGCTTGAAGCTCGGCGCCGAGACCGTCCTGCCGTTCGCGCGTCTGAAAACCTTGGGGCTCGGAATGAGCAGGAAGCCGCGATCCTTCGTCCTGCCCGACGCCTCAGATTCCAGAGGATAGCCCTCGCGCCGATCCTCGCGGCGAAGATAGAAGATCAAGCCGGAGAAAAAGACAAAGAATGCGTAGAGGACGATCTGCGCGACATCGATATAGTTCGTAATGGCTCCGCGCATCTTAGGACTCCTGAGACACCGGGGTTGAGGAGAGGTCGAAAGGTGAGCGAATTTCAGTCACGCCATTCGCTCGACCAGCGAACAAGCGGTCCGATCGCGACCAGTGTCGCGAAAAGAAGGATAATCTCGATCGCATAGACGAGAGTGTATCCGGTGGCCGGGCCGGCGAGCGCTTCGCCAAGCGCGCCGCGCGCGGCGAGCGAGGCGCCGAGATCATTGACGATGCCGCTAAAGGCGATCGCAAGGCCAGCGGCCGTCGCCTGGGCCGCGCCCCAGGCGCCTAAAGCCAGGCCTCGATCCTCGGCCCGTGCGGACGCCATCGAAGCGGTCAGCGTGCCGTGAGCGAAGAGACCTCCGCCGAAACCGATTAGGCTCACGCCGAGGCTGAAAAGCGCTCGGGATTCGGCCGGGGCCGCGAAAATGACCGCGACGAAGGCAATTATGCCGACTAGGGCGCCATGCGCCGCAACTCGATGCGGGTCGGCCCCGCGCGTCAAGCGCCGCGCCGCCATCAACAATCCGGTCCCGCCGCCGATCGCAAGCATTGCGGTCAAGGCGGTCGTCGCGCCTACCGGCAAATGCAAGATCCTGCCGCCGTATGGCTCGAGCAGAATGTCCTGCATGCTGAAGCCAGCCGTGCCGAGAGCGGTCGCGAACAAGCGGCGACGCGTGCGGCCCGCGGTCGCGAAAGCCGTCCATGCATCACGAAATTCGGCCCGCGGCGCGTTGGAAGGCCTTAGGGCGGAACTACGTGGCTCCTGCTTCCAGAGCGCAAACGAATTGAGCAGCATGGTGACGACAGCGCTGCCCTGCACGACTTGAATCAGCCGCACTTCGCTGAAATGGGCGAGCAGCACACCGAAGGCCAACGCGCTGACGGCCATCCCGAAGAGCAACATAGCGCAGAGCAGAGCCACAACCCGCGGTCTCACCCGCTCCGGCGCGAGGTCCGTCGCCAAGGCGAGCCCGACGGTTTGAACCGTGTGCAGCCCGGCCCCGACCAGCAGGAACGCCAGCGCCGCCGCCACCTGACCGATGAAGATAGGCCCAGTCGTGTCGCCGGAGAGGATGAGCAGCGCGAACGGCATGATCGCCAGACCGCCGAACTGCAGCATCGTGCCCAGCCAGATGAACGGGACGCGCCGCCACCCGAGAACCGATCGATGATGGTCAGAGCGAAACCCGACCAGGGCTCGAAACGGCGCGAACAGCAGCGGCAGCGCGAGCATGACCGCCACGAGCCAAGACGGAACCGCGAGCTCTACGATCATCACGCGGTTGAGCGTACCGATCAGAAGGACCGCGGCCATGCCGACTGTGACCTGAAACAGCGACAGCCGGACGAGCCGCGACATGGGTAGTTCCGCCGTCGCGGCGTCCGCGAATGGCAGCATGCCGGGGCCGAAGCGCATCAGCCCCGTGACGATGGCGGCGCTCGCGCGGCTCATCAGCGCCGGACCTCCAAGGCTTGAGAGACATAGAAGCCGCTGTCGATGCGCTGGCCGCGCGCAAAGCGCCAATTGCGCAATGCGGGGTGGGCGCGGACATGCCGCTCAAGATCTGCCCGGGAGATTGGCGCTATCGCGGGCGATCGGTTGCCTGTCGGGAAGAGCTGACCCAGCGCATGCATGACCATGAGAGCCGTAGTGCGCGGCGCAATGGTGAAGAGCAGGGAGCACCTGGTGCGCGGGGCGAGCGTGCCCAAGGTCTGCGCGATATCCGCCCCCTCGTAATGAATGAGGCTATCCATCGCGACCACGTGGTCGAACCGTCCCAGCGCCGGATCAAGCATATCGCCGACCGCGAACGTCACGCGGCCTGCGCCGAGATCTTGGGGAGAACGCTCTCTTGCAAGGCCGACCAGCGTCGGCGAGATGTCGATCGCCAAGACGTCGGCGCCGCGCCGCGCCGCCTCGACCGCAAGGGCGCCAGTCCCGCAACCGGCGTCGAGAAGCCGCAGGCCACGCATGTCGGCGGGCAGCCACGACAACAATGTCGCGCGCATTCTGTCGCGGCCGGCTCGCACCGTCGCTCGCACGCGCCCGACAGGAGCGTCCGAAGTCAGGCGCTTCCAGGCGTCGGCAGCAGTGCGGTCGAAATAGGCTTCCAACTCACGCCGTCTGGCGATGTAGGTCGCGCTGGTCATCAGTCGAACCCCAGAAATTCGAAAAGATCGCGGTCCTTCATGGGTTTCGCCTCGAGCGGCTCGAACCCGGTCCACAGCTGATCGGCGAGGCGCAAGTACTCGTTCTGCACTGCTTCGAGCTCCGGCGAGCTCTCCATTTCGAAGAGCGTCGACTTCTTCAGCCTGCTGCGCCGCACGACGTCGAGATCGCGGAAGTGCGCGACGCGCCTGAGCCCGACGGCCGTGTTGTAGCGATCGATTTCGTCCGTCCCGGCGCTACGGTTGGCGATCACGCCGCCGAGGCGAACCTCGTAGTTCTTCGCCTTGGCGTGAATCGCCGCGACGATGCGGTTCATGGCGAATATCGAATTGAAGTCGTTGGCCGTGACGATCAGCGCGCGCCCGGCGTGTTGCAGCGGCGAAGCAAAGCCGCCGCAGACGACGTCGCCGAGGACGTCGAAAATGACGACGTCCGTGTCTTCGAGCAGGTGATGCTCTTTGAGCAGCTTGACCGTCTGGCCGACGACATAACCGCCGCAGCCGGTACCGGCCGGCGGTCCCCCGGCCTCCACGCACATCACTCCATTGTAACCCTTCAGCGACGAAATCCTCGATGCGTAGCTCTTCCGAATGAAACTGCACCGCCTCGAGCGCGTCGATGACGGTTGGCACGAGCCGCTTGGTCAGGGTGAATGTCGAGTCATGCTTGGGATCGCAGCCAATCTGCAGCACGCGTTTGCCGAGTTTGGAGAAAGCGACCGAGAGATTGGATGACGTTGTGCTTTTGCCGATGCCGCCCTTTCCATAGATCGCGAACACTTTCGCGGTCCCAATCGATACGGCCGGATCAAGTTCGACCTGTACGGATCCCGGGGGCTGACGATTTCGGATGGCGATATTCATGCCGCGATCTCCGTGACGACGCCTTCGAGGCGGTCTTCCAGTTCCTCGCCAGCGTCCTGCAACGCGGCGAGCAGCGCGGGATCGGGCTTCCAATAGCCGCGCGCGTGCGCCTCGAGGATGCGATTGGCGAGTTTGGCCGAGGCGACGGGATTGAGCGCCGCCAGGCGCTGGGCCATCTCGGCGTCGAGCACGAACGTGCGAGAAATTTGCTCGTAGACCCAGCCGTCGACCTTGCCGGTGGTCGCCGACCAGCCGAACGTGTTGGTCACGTGCGCCTCGATCTGCCGCACGCCCTCGTAACCGAACTTCAGCATGCCCTCGTACCATTTTGGATTGAGCAAGCGGGTGCGCGTCTCGAGCGCGACCTGCTCGTTGAGCGATCGCACTTTGCCTGCGCCACGCGTCTGATCGCTGATGTAGACTGGCGAAACGCGCCCGCCGCGGGCGCGTTCCACTGACCGGCCGAGACCGCCGAGGCTGTCGAAATAGTGATCAATGCTGGTGACGCCCAACTCGACACTGTCGAGATTCTGATAGGTGAAGTCGACGCGCTCCAGAACGCTTCGCAACAATTGAAGCTGCGGCGCCGCCGCGCCCTTTCGATCGTAGGCGAAGCATTTGCGACGAGAGAACGTCTGCTGGATTTCGTCTTCGTCGCTCCATACGCCCGAATTCGATGAGCATGCCGACATTGGCGCCATAGGCGCCTTCGGCGTTGCTAAACACACGCAACGCCGCGGTCTCGATGTCGCAGCCATGTTGAGCCATGTGGGCGAGCGCGTGCTTGCGCACGAAGTTGGCGTCGTCCGGCTCCTCAGCGGTCGCCGCGAGAAAGCAGGCCTCCGCGAGCAACCGCGTTTGCAGAGGCAGCAGGTCGCGAAAGATGCCCGAAAGGGTGACAATGACGTCAATGCGCGGACGCCCGAGCTGCCTCGAGCGGCGCCAAGGCCGCGCCGCAGAGACGGCCGTAGGCGTCGAAGCGCGGACGCGCGCCGATGAGCGCGAGCGCCTGCGCGATCGGTCCGCCCTCGCTCTTGATATTGTCGGCGCCCCAGAGAACGATCGCCACGGATTCCGGGGGAGGATGACCATCGGCCGCGTAGCGCGCCAGAATTCGCTCCGCCTGGCGCGCGCCGTCGTCCACGGCGAAGGCGCTGGGGATCCGATAGGGGTCGAAACCGTGCAGGTTGCGGCCGGTCGGCAGGATAGCCGGACGTGCGCAGAAGATCGCCGCCGGCGACCGGGGGAATGAACTGGCCGCTGAGCGCCCGCATCAAAGCCTTGGTTTCGTGGTCTTGCGCGAGCAGGCGGTTCACCTGCTCCAGCTGAGCGTAGGCGTCACGAACTGTGTCGCTCGGCGCCCCGTCGGCGCGCGCCGCAGCGTCGGCCGTCGCGCCTTCGACCAGGGCCGTCACGCCCGGTCGCGCATTCAACAGTCCATGCGACGTCTCGGCGATGGCCGTTAGGGTTTCGACGCGCTCCTCTGCGCCCGGCGGCTTGCCGACCACATGTAACCCATGCGGGATCAGCGTATATTCGAGCTCGACGATGGCGACGCCCAATTCGGCGATCCGGTCTGCGGCGCTCACGCCCCACAGCGGCTCGCCTTCGCTCAGATCGAGCGCGGCCGCCTGCGCCTGTATGAGTTCAGCGAGGCGCGCGCGCTCCTCGACGGCTTCGCGTTCAGCCGCACGATAGCGCTCCAGAGAGGCCTTGAGGTCATGGAGCCCGCGATAAAGTCCAGCCTGTGACTAGGCTCGGCGTGAGATAGCTGACCAGCGTCGCCGCGGAACGCCGCTTGGCGATCGCGCCCTCTGACGGATTATTCGCGGCATAGAGATAGACGTTCGGCGTCGCCCCGATCAACCGCTCCGGCCAGCATCTCGACGACATGCCGACCTGCTTTCCGGGCATGAATTCGAGCGCCCCATGGGTTCCAAAGTGGAGAATGACGTCGGCTCCGAAATCCTCCGTGATGTACCGATAAAAGGCGGAAAAGGCATGGGTGGGCGCAAATCCGGACTCGAACAGCAACCGCATCGGATCGCCTTCGTAGCCGAAGGCCGGTTGAATGCCGACGAACACATTGCCGAACCGTTCGCCCAAAACGAGGATCGATCCGCCGTCGCTCTGCTGACGCCCCGGCGCAGGGCCCCATTGCGCTTCAATTTCCGAAAGATGCTTCTCGCAGCGTACATGGTCGTCGGCGGGAATGCGCACATGAACATTGGCGTTTGCGCCAAATCGCGCTGCGTTGCCCTGCAGGATTCGTTCACGCAGCGCGTCGGCAGACGCAGGAACCTGGACGTCGTACCCCTCGACCTTCATGGATTGCAAAATGGCGTGAAGCGATTCGTAGACGCCGAGAAAAGCGGCAGTGCCCGTGCTTCCCCCATTGGGCGGGAAATTGAATAAGACAATCGCCGCCTTGCGGCGAGCGGGTGGCGTCTTGCGAAGGGCGATCAGGCGTTCGATCCGGTCCGCCAGGCGATTGACGCGCTCGGCGTGCGGCTCGATGTCGCGCGCATGACTGTTCTGCGATCGGCTGGAGCGGCCGCCGAACACGGTCGGCACGGTGGCTCCGTCGAGTTCGGGGATCGCCACCATCATCATGGCTTCGATCGGCGAGAGCCCACGTTCGCATGCTTCCCATTGTTCGAGAGTTTGAAACTCGATCGCGTGGGCCGCGATATAGGGAACGTTGAGTTCCGCGAGCATCTCGGCCGCGCTGCTGGAGTCATTGTAGGCGGGACCGCCGATCAGCGAAAAGCCCGTCAGCGACAAAAGCGCGTCAACTCGGGCCGCTCCGCGATCCTTGAAAAACGCCTCGACCGCCGGGCGAGCGTCGAGTCCGCTCGCAAAAGCCGGAATCACGCGCAAGCCGCGCGCCTCAAGAGCCTGCGATCACCGCATCGTAGTGTGCCGTGTTGTTGGCGAGAATATAGGAACGCATCAACAAGATGCCGACGTACGCCATGGGTCACGCCGGAGACGCCCGGCAGCTTATCGATGCTGCCTGCGACGCGGCCCGCCATTCGAGGGTGATAGACGCCATTCTCAGGATATTCGATCGGCAACGGCGCCTTCAACGAGGAGCGCAGCGAAGCGTGCTGTTCACCGGCGTAGCGGCTCACCAGGAATCGCACGAGGTTCACGACATTCTCGTCCGAACCCGCAAGCCAATATTGCAGCGTGAGGAAATAGGCCCGTACGTCTTGCGCCGCGCCGGGAATGAAGCGCAGAATCTTCGGTATTCGGCGCAGCATCGCAAGCTCGCGCGATCCGCCCGTCTCGTTAGGTTTTTTGCCGCCGCGCAGTTTCTTCAGGAAGTCGAAAGCGCTCCGCTTCGACCCGTCCAAGTTGAAGCGTCCAAGGCGAGTGAGTTTGACGATCTCCGGCGCTGACATGCAGCATACGACAGCGTCGCAGTGATCGCGGCGAGCTTGCAAAGCCGGCAGGACCGCCTGCGCGTGCTCCTCCATGAACAGCATTGTGACGACGATCACGTCCGCCTTGGCGATATTTTCGACGCAGCCGCGGAGCGCGGCGGGATCGTTCCAGTTCGCGGCGGCGTGAAACCCGAGCTCCAGGCCTGGGATCTCGCGCTGCAGGGACCGACGCGCGCGATCAACGGCGCTCGCCAAGTGATTGTCGAGCGTGACGATGACAACGCGCGGGCCAGTCGGTTCAGCGGCCGAAATAGGCTTTGGCATCGTATAGCGTTCCCACGGTGATTTCGGCGAGCCCGCGCTCGCGCGCGAATTTTTCGGTATTGCCCCGCGCCTTGCCGCGCACGAAGAACGGGATTTTCTTGAGTTCCATTTCCGCCTCTTGCGCCCAGACCAATGGGATTGGGGCGCGCGCCTGCGTCATGAGCGAGGAAGGCGTTGCGGGCGCGTGATTGGGCGCCGGCGCCGCGAAAGGTTTCGGCTTTGCGCCCAGATGCGACGGGTCGGCGTTTTCGTTGAATTCGGTATCTTCGCGAAACATCATGAGCAGATGTTCTTCGAGGCCCATCATCAGGGGATGGATCCATGCGTCGAAGATGACATTGGCGCCTTCGAAGCCCATTTGCGGGGAGTAGCGAGCCGGAAAGTCCTGGACGTGCACCGGGGCCGAGATGACCGCGCAAGGGATGCCGAGGCGTTTGGCGATATGACGCTCCATCTGCGTGCCGAGCACCAGTTCGGGCTGCAGTTCGGCGACCTTCGCCTCAACGTCCAGATAGTCGTCGCTGATCAGCGCTTCCACGTCGCAGCGCCGCGCCGCCTCGCGCACTTCGCGGGCGTATTCGCGAGAATAGGAACCGAGTCCCACGACCGTGAAGCCCAGTTCCTCCCGGGCGATCCGCGCCGCCGCGACGACGTGGGTCGCGTCGCCGAAAATGAAGACGCGCTTGCCCGTGAGGTAGGTGGAGTCGACCGAGCGCGAATACCACGGCAGGCGCGAAGCGGGTCCGGCGAGAACCGGCGCCGGGTCGACATTCGCAAGGCGCGCCGACTTCGGCGATGAATTCGCGCGTCGCGCCGACGCCGATCGGTGTTGTCCGGGTAAAGGGTTGGCCATGCGTCTTCTCGAGCCATTGCGCCGCCGGCCCCGCGACTTCGGGGTAGAGGACGACATTGAACTCGGCTTCCCCAAGGCGAGCGATGTCCGCTGGCGTCGCGCCCAGAGGCGCTGTCACCCGCACCTCAACGCCAAGGCGGTCGAGAAGTCCGGAGATTTCCGTAACGTCGTCGCGATGACGAAAGCCGAGCGCGGTCGGACCCAGGATGTTGCAACTCGGCTTATCGCCCGGCGCGCGCTTGCGGCCGGGAACGGAGAGAGTGCGCACCAACCGATAGAAGGTTTCGGCGGCGCCCCAATTTTCTTTCTTCTGATAGGCCGGCAATTCAAGCGCTATGACCGGGATGGGAAGTCCGAGCGCACGGGCGAGACCGCCCGGATCGTCCTGGATGAGTTCGGCGGTGCAGGACGCGCCGACGATCATCGCCTGCGGCGCGAATCTCTCGAACGCGGCGCACGTGGTCGTTCTTGAAGAGTTCGGCCGTGTCGCCGCCCAGGTCACGCGCTTGGAACGTCGTATAGGTCACCGGCGGACGTTCGCCGCGCCGTTCGATCATCGTGAACAGAAGATCCGCGTATGTGTCGCCCTGCGGCGCGTGCAGCACAAAGTGCAGGCCCCGCATCGCGGTCGCGATTCGCATCGCGCCGATGTGTGGCGGTCCTTCGTAGGTCCAGAGCGTCAGCTGCATCGGCTAGACCTCCAGCCGCGCGCGCCGAACCAGCGGCCTTGCAAAGAGCTCCGCGAGATCCCCCGCCTGCTCGTAGCCTTGAATGGGAGTGAACAGCAGTTCGATCGACCATTTTGTCGTCAAGCCCTCGGCTTCCAGCGGATTGGCGAGGCCGAGACCGCAGACAACGAGATCCGGCCGATCGGCGCGGCATCGGTCGAGCTGGTTTTCGACATGTTGGCCTTCGCAGAGGCGAATGCCCGAAGGCAGAAGATCAAGTTCGGAGGCCAGGATCTGCCGATGCAGATAGGGCGTCCCCGCCTCGATGACTTCCATTCCAAGCTCTCGCGACAGGAAGCGCGCCAGTGGCAATTCGAGCTGCGAGTCCGGAAATAGAAAGATGCGCTTGCCCGATAGCGTCGGGCGATGGCGCTCGATCGCCTGCTGGGCGCGGGCGCGCCCCTCCGCGGTGGCTCTTTCGAATCGATCCGCGTCGACGCCGAACGCTGAGGCGGCCGCGCGGAGCCACAAGGTCGTGCCCTCGGCGCCGAGCGGGAAGGGCGCGTCGATACGTTTGGCGCCGCGCTCCTCGAGCGCGCGAACGGTGTCGCCGAGGAACGGCTGAGCGAGCAGGAACGAAGTCCGGGGGCCGATTGGGAGGAGATCAGCCGCTCGTCGCATCGGAAGGAACCGTACCGGCGCGACGCCTAACGCGTCGAACAAACGCGCCGCCTGATCCTCGACGACATCCGCGAGTGCGCCGACCACCAGCAACGAGGGCTTGGCGTCGGTCGCCTCTCCCGGCAGCGTCGGCACGAGCGCGGCGAGGCATGCGTCCTCGCCCTGAGTGAACGTCGTCTCTATGCCGCTGCCGGAATAGTTCAGAACACGCACGCGCGGCGCGTGAAGGCGCGATTGGCGCTCCGCCGCCCGCTTGAGATCGATCTTGATGACTTCGGACGGGCAGGAGCCCACCAGGAACAGCAGCTTGATGTCCGGTCGGCGCTCGAGCAGCCGCCCCACGACCCGGTCGAGTTCATCGTCGAGATCGGCGATGCCCGCCAGATCCCGTTCGTCCAGGATTGCCGTCGCAAACCGAGGCTCGGCGAAAATCATCACGCCCGCCGCGGACTGAATGAGGTGGGCGCACGTGCGCGACCCGACGACAAGAAAGAAGGCGTCCTGGATCTTACGATGCAGCCAAACGATGCCGGTCAGGCCGCAGAACACTTCCCGTTGTCCGCGCTCGTTGAGAACCGCCGCGGCGCCGCATCCGCCGATCGGGGTCGCAGGGGCCCGTTCGAGGGGCGCGAGAGCGTTCACGGCGCTCCCTCCCATTGTCCGCGCGCCAAGGCCCGGGAGGCGTTTTCAGCACCAAGCCGCGCCGCCCGCAATTTCAGAACGAACTGCGTCGCGTTGACGACGTAAGCGGCGTAGGCGGCTAGGGCCAAAATCATCAGGCCGCGCGCGTCGAGCCAACCAAACCCCAAGGCGGCCAGATAGGCTGTGTGAAGGGCGAGCACGAGCATGCTGAAGACGTCTTCCCAAAAGAAGGGTTCGGCGAACAGATAGCGCCCGAACACGACTTTTTCCCAGACAGAGCCTGTGATCATGATCGCGTAAAGTGTCATTGTCTTCGCTACAATCGATACGGTCGCGACATATTCACCTCTGTCGAAAAGTAGATATCTGACGACGAGGATCAGGCTCGCGAGAAAGACGAGAAACTGCAGAGGGGCGAGGAGCCCCTGGACGACCGTCCACACCGAATTGTCGCGGCGACGCCTCTGCTCCGCAGTATAAAGCGGTACGTTTTGCGCGAAGAATGGCTGACTCGCCCTCATCCCGTCGTTTCCCCGCATCGCCTTCGGAGTTTCCCCCGACTTCCTGGCCATTGCCGAAACCGGTTCATGAACTGGAGTGTAAGGCGATCCGATTCGGATTGTCAATCTAAGTTGACGTACATTTTAAATTACATCATAATCCGATCCACCGTGCGCGCCTCTACGCCCGGCGTGGCGGACGCGATCGTGAGCAACGCTGGCATTTTCAGCATCATCGACGCGCTGCGCGCGGAGGCCGGGGCAAAAGGGGGACGCCGATGCAGGAGCTTCGCGGCCAGGATTTCGACCGGTCCGAATCCCCCGGCGTTCTGCGGGCTGCGCCGCAAGTCGTTCCGGCGCCGCCCTTCTCCAGCGCGTGCGATCGGCATGACCGCACGACCTGGCGCGCTTCGCTCGGGCGCGTCATCGAGACGGAGATCCTGCCCCGCCTGTTCCTCGCCCATAGCGGCCGCGCCCGTTGCGTTGACCCCCCTCCGCGCGATTCCCAGGACGAACTGGACCTCGGAGAATTTGCGAGACTGCTTATTGCCCCAGAATGCGAACGGGCTCGCGAATATCTCGAAAATCACAGTCTCGTCGGCGCCCGTGAAACACTCCTTCTCGATGTCCTCGCGCCAGCGGCGCAAAGACTTGGGCAACTTTGGGAGTCAGATCACTGCGATTTTGTCGAAGTGACAGTGGGCTTGCGCCGTCTCCATGGCCTTATGCGCGACCTGGTTCCGGACTTTGACGACGTCGATCATGAGGCGAATGACGGAAGCCGCGCCGTTTTTCTGGCCGCGCCGGGGGAAGAGCATATTTTCGGCATGACGATGGTCGAGCGCTTTTTCCGCCTGGCGGGCTGGCGGACTCGGCTGACCGATATGACGCATTATCTCGACGATTTGCGCCGCGAATGGTTCGAGATTGTTGGCTTTTCGTTGAGCTGCATGCGGCACCTTCCGGCTTTGGCGACGGCGGTCAGCCAAGCCCGAGTCGCATCGTTAAATCCGGCGATTCTTGTCCTCGTCGGCGGTCCGGTCTTCATCGGGGCCCCCGAGCTGGCCGTGGATGTAGGGGCGGATGCGACCGCGCGCGACGCCGCTGGCGCTGTTCAACTGGCCCGGAGTTTGCTAGACGGCCGCAAGCGATTGTAAGCTTACATTCACAGAATCGGTGTCTGCCGAAATGGTCAACATCGAGGAGGCGGATTTGTGATCGAGGCGCTCGGCTCATTTTCGGCTCGGACGCGCTTTGCGGCGCCTCTGGACAGCCTTGGCTCCATCGACCCAGAAACCGCCGCCGCCTTGCTCGTCACCTCAAGCGACGTTTCGCTCGTCGTTGACAGCCAAGGCGTCATTGTTGATGCGGCGTTCGCTAATGCCGATTTCGCCCGCGACTTGTACCACGACTGGATCGGGCGGCTCTGGGTCGACACAGTCACGATCGAAAGCCGTCCCAAGATCGAGGAGCTGATCCGTGAAGCCGCGGCGCAAGCCCCTTCTCGGTGGCGCCAGGTCAATTATGCCGTGGTCGCCGGGCCGGACATCCCGGTCAGATACAGCGTGGTTCGGTTCGGCCCAGACAGACGCCTCGTCGCGGTGGGGCGCGATCTCAGGGCGATGGCGGTCCTCCAGCAACGCCTCGCGGAGGCGCAGCAATCCATGCAGCGCGAATACGCGCGCATCCGGGACACCGAGAAGCGGTATCGACTGCTTTTCCAACTTGCCTCCGAGGCGGTTCTCATCGTCGACCTCAGCAACCAGCGCCTCGTGGAGGCCAATCCGGCGGCTTTGGCCCTGATCGGCGCGGATGCGAAGAAGGTGATCGGGCGGGCCTTTGACGAATTGTTTGACGAGGGCAGTCAACAGGCGGCCCATTCCTTCATCGCGGCCGCGCGTGTCGCGCCGCGTATCGACAACGTCCACGTTCAGCTTGCTGGCGCCAAGGAGCCGCTGCTGCTCTCGGGCTCGTTGTTCCGTCAGGACAGCGCGGCGCACGTGCTCGTGCTGCTTTCGCGCGTCGGCGGCGCGGGCGTCGCGGACGACAAAGCCAATCTCGTGAAGATCGTCGAGCGTATGCCCGACGCTTTTGTCGCGGTCGATGGGGACCGCCGCGTGCTGACCGCCAATTCAGCGTTTCTCGATCTCGTGCAGGCCAGTTCCGAGGATCATGTTCGAGGAGAATCTATCGAGCGTTGGCTCGGCCGTCCTGGCGTCGACATCGACATCCTGTTTGCGAATTTGCGCGCCCACGGGTCCGTCAGGCATTTTTCGACGATCCTGCGCGGCGAGTTCGGAACGAGCGAAGATGTTGAAATTTCCGCAGTTGAGGTCTTGGGCGGACCTCAGCCATGCGCCGGATTCTCAATTCGCTCCGCGGGGTGGCAGGCAGGGCGCGAAAGGCTCGGGGGTCGGGAACTTCCCAGAACCGTCGAGCAATTCACCGACCTAGTAGGTCGGGTGCCGCTCAAGAATCTCGTTCGCGAGACGACCGACCTGATCGAACGTCTCTGCATTGAAGCGGCTCTGCAACTGACGCGGGACAACCGCGCTTCGGCTGCCGAAATGCTGGGGCTGAGCCGGCAAGGACTCTACACGAAACTTCGCCGCTACGGGCTCGACGACAGCGACGACGACTAGGCCTCTAATCAGACCCCTTCGCGGTCTCCAAAGGCGGCGCGGTCGATTGTCGCTCTCTCCTGACGATCGGCTTCGGCTCATTAGGAAGACTGTAAATTTTGATTGACACAAGAGAATGTCAAGCATAATTTTTAAGACATGCAAAGGCCTGCGCCCTCAGCCGTCCTTGAGCTGCTGAAGCCCATCACTTGGTTTGCGCCAATGTGGGCCTTCGCCTGCGGGGTGGCGTCGAGCGGGCTGTCCACATCATCGCATTGGCTGATTGTGATAGCGGGCGTCATTCTGGCCGGTCCTCTCGTTTGCGCGACAAGCCAAGCGGTCAACGACTGGTACGATCGCTATGTCGACGCGATCAACGAGCCCAACCGGCCCATTCCTTCGGGACGCATTCCCGGCCGCTGGGGCTTTTACATCGCCGTTCTCTGGACGGGGCTGTCGCTCGCGCTCGCCGCGACGCTCGGGCGATGGGTCTTCTGGGCCGCGGCATTGGGTTTGGTCCTGGCTTGGATGTACAGCGCGCCGCCGCTACGGCTGAAGCAAAACGGCTGGTGGGGCAATACGGCCGTTGCGATTTGCTACGAGGGGCTGCCGTGGTTCACAGGCGCCGCCGTCATGGCGGCGAGTCTGCCCGACTGGCGCGTTATCCTTCTCGCCCTACTCTACAGTTTCGGCGCCCACGGCATCATGACGCTCAACGATTTCAAGTCGGTGGAAGGCGATCAACGCATGGGGATTCTGTCCTTGCCGGTCCAGTTGGGCGTCGACAGGGCTGTGCGTCTAGCCTGCGCAGTCATGGCGGCGCCCCAAGCGATCGTGGTCGCCCTGCTCCTCTCATGGGATCGCCCGTTGCACGCCGCCTTGGTCACCGCGCTGCTGATCGGGCAGTTCCTGTTGATGGCGCGGCTGTTGCGTGAGCCCCGCGAGCAGGCGGCATTCTACAACGCGACCGGGACCACGCTCTATGTGCTGGGCATGATGGTCAGCGCCCTCGCGCTGCGCTCATCGGGGCTCGGAGGGGCCTGAACATGCTTTCGCTCGGCTGGACGGGTATTGTCAGGCTCGGCCTTGTGCAGACTGCGCTCGGCGCGGTCGTCGTAATCATGACCTCGACAATCAATCGCGTGATGGTTGTTGAGCTGGCGCTTCCGGCGATTGCTCCCGGGATGCTTGTCGCCTCGCATTACGCAATCCAGATTCTGCGGCCGGCTTGGGGCTATGGCTCGGATGTCGGCGGACGACGGACCCCTTGGATCATCGGCGGAATGGCTGTACTCGGCCTTGGGGGAACCGGCGCGGCGCTGGCGACGGCGCTGGCGACGGGCAATCTTCCGCTGGGCCTCGCCTTGGCGGCGGTCTCCTTCCTCCTCGTCGGAGTCGGCGCCGGCGCGGCGGGCACTTCCGTACTGGCGATGCTCGCCTCGAATGTCGCGCCGGCGCGGCGCGCCGGCGCAGCGACCACAGTCTGGGTGATGATGATCCTGGGCTTCGCAATCACCGCTCCGCTGGCCGGTCATTTCCTCGACCCGTTCTCCAGTTTCCGACTCGTGGTGGTCACGGCAAGTGTTTCGGGCCTCGCTTTTCTGACCGCGACCGCGGCCATGATCGGCGTCGAGACCAAATTGAAGCACGAGACGGAAACCAAACAAATCGCGGCAAAGCCTCCGTTTCGCGAGGCCTTCTCGCAGATCTGGCGCGAACCCGCGGCGCGACGGCTCACAATTTTCATCTTTGTGTCAATGCTCGCCTACAGCACGCAGGAGCTGCTCGTCGAACCCTTCGCCGGGCTGGCGTTCAGTATGACGCCCGGCGCAACGACGAAGTTGGCCGGAGTGCAGCACGGCGGTGTGCTTCTCGGCATGCTCACGGTGGCCTTCGCCGCCTCGGCGATAGGCGGTCCGATTCTCGGCTCCCTCCGGCTTTGGACCGTCGGCGGCTGCATCGCCTCGGCGGCCTCGCTGATCGCAATCGTCGCAAGCGGTTTCGCCGGCGCCCCCGGGCCACTGCGCGCCGCGGTGTTCGCCTTGGGCGTATCGAACGGCGCTTTCGCGGTGGCGGCGATCGGTTCGATGATGGCGCTGGCGGGCGCTGGCGTCGGGTCGCGCGAGGGCACGCGCATGGGCCTGTGGGGCGCCGCCCAGGCTGTCGCGTTCGGACTTGGCGGTTTCATGGGAACGGTCGTGGTCGATGTCGTCCATACGTTCGTCGCGGGTCCGATTGCGGCATATGACGCCGCGTTCGTCGGCGAGGCCGGCCTCTTCTTGATCTCCGCAGCGCTTGCAAGCCGGATCGCGGGCAGGCGAGCAGAGAATAACTGCGCTCCGTCCGCTGTTGGCGCCGGGGATCCGCTCGCGGCGGCAACACAATGAGGAGCGGCGTCGATGGTCGATGAAGAGATTTTCGATGTCGTCGTCGTTGGCGGCGGTCCCGCCGGAGCGACCGCCGCCAATGATCTTGCGCGACGCGGCCGCAAGGTCGCCCTTCTCGACAAAGGCGGCCGCATTAAGCCTTGCGGCGGCGCAATTCCGCCGCGCCTGATACGTGACTTCGGGATTCCCGATCATCTGCTGAAAGCGCGCGTGACCCTCGCGCGTATGATTTCCCCGCGCGGCAAAAGCGTCGACATGCCGATCAACGGCGGCTTTGTCGGCATGGTCGATCGCGCCGATTTCGACGAATGGCTTCGCGCGCGCGCCGCGGCCTCCGGAGCCGCGCGGCGGACCGGCTCATTTGAAGGAATCTCCCGAGACGCCGCAGGGGGAGCCATCGTTCATTATACCCCCAAAGGCGAGCAGACGGCCTCGCCGCGGTTGCGCGCCCGCGTCGTGATCGGAGCCGATGGCGCCCATTCGGCCGTGGCCCGGCGGGAAGTCCGGGGCGCTGGCAGGACGCCGTTCGTTTTCGCTTATCACGAGATCGTCCGGACGCCGTCGGGCGACGGCGCGACCGCTAACCGCTGCGAAATTCATTATCGCGGAACGCTCTCGCCCGACTTTTACGCCTGGATCTTTCCTCACGGCGAAACGATGAGCGTGGGCACGGGGAGCGCGAACAAAGGCTTCTCGCTGAGGACTTCGGTCAAGGACCTGCGGGTCCTGACTGGTGTCCACGACAGCCAAACCGTGCGGCGGGAGGGAGCGCCCATCCCGCGCAAGCCTTTGCGCAAGTGGGACAATGGCCGGGACGTCGTGCTGGCAGGCGATGCGGCGGGCGTTGTCGCGCCGGCGTCCGGCGAAGGCATCTACTATGCGATGATCGGAGGCCAGCTGTCGGCGGAGGCGGCGGAGGAATTTCTGCGCACGGGCGACGCACGCGCGCTCGCGGGGGCGCGCAAGCGCTTCATGAAACTGCACGGCCGCGTGTTCTGGATATTGGGGATGATGCAATATTTCTGGTACCGGAACGACAAACGCCGCGAGCAGTTCGTGAAGCTCTGCCGCGACCCCGATATCCAGCGCCTCACTTGGGAAGCCTATATGAATAAAGAGCTCGTGCGCGCCAATCCGATGACGCACTCGCGGATCTTCTTCAAGGATCTGGCGCATTTGTTCCGCTGGGCTTCGCCATGAGGGAATTCGTCACGGATCGGTGGATGGTGCTCGTGGTCGCGTTCGCGGCGGTGACAATCGTTGCGGTCATTGGAGGGCTCCTGACCGACGTCGGCCCCTGGTATGAAAGCCTGCGCTTTCCGTCGTTCCGTCCGCCGAACTGGTTGTTCGGACCGGCTTGGACCGTGATCTTCACCCTGATCGCGACGAGCGGCGTCATCGCCTGGGACCATGCGCCGGACGACGCCGCGAGGCGCGGGTTGATAATGCTCTTCGCGATCAACGCGGCGCTCAACATCCTTTGGAGCCCTTTGTTTTTCAAGCTCCGGCGCCCAGACTGGGCGTTCTATGAACTGCTCTTCTTCTGGGCGTCCGTGCTGGCCCTTGTCGTCTATGTCTCGAGCATTTCAGCCACGGCGGGATGGATCATCGCGCCCTATCTGGCGTGGGTGACATTCGCCGGGTTTCTCAATTGGCGCGTCGTTCAACTGAACAAGCCGTTCGGTCCGCGCTCATAGTCCTTGCCGTGCTGTGTTTTGGGGCGGCGATGAATGATCGAAGGGTGATGGAGAAAGCGGGCGATGGAATGGTCGGGCCTTTTCTAGACGGTCGCGCGATTGACTGGATTCTCGGCCTGGTCGCGGCCGAGGCCATCGGGGTGATCGCGCTCGGCTCCTTTGGGCGCGGGCCCGCCCCCCTGCCGCTCCTCGCCAATCTTCTCTCTGGCGCCTTCCTTTTGCTTGCCCTGCGCGGCGCGCTCAGCGGAGGCTCGTTGGCGCCAATCTACCTGTGCCTATCGGCAAGTCTGATCGCGCATCTCGCTGACCTGTTCGGCCGGTGGGACCATTCCGCGTCGCGATCAGCATCCACAGCCCAAGCGCGACCGCCGCGTGCTGTCAAAGCCCTTATCCGTCCGGCGCCACGCGCGTCTACCGAGGAGTCCCCCGATGCATGAAAGCGGGACGCCGCTTCTGGATACGATTGTCCATCCCGAGGATCTTCGTGGATTGCCGCAGAAGGCGCTAATGCGGCTCGCCGACGAGGTTCGGCGGGAAACCATCAACGCCGTATCGATTACCGGAGGGCATCTGGGCGCTGGCCTTGGCGTCGTCGAACTAACGATCGCCTTGCACTATGTGTTCGACACTCCGCGGGATCGACTGATTTGGGATGTCGGACACCAGGCCTACCCTCACAAGATCCTGACCGGGAGGCGCGACCGCATCCGAACTTTGCGCCAGGGCGGTGGACTTTCGGGCTTCACTAAGCGGACGGAGAGTGAATTCGATCCGTTCGGCGCCGCTCATTCGTCGACTTCGATTTCCGCCGGCCTCGGCATGGCGGTCGCGCGTGATCTCGAAGGACGCGCCAACAATGTCATCGCCGTCATCGGCGACGGCGCGATGTCGGCCGGAATGGCCTACGAGGCGATGAACAACGCAGGCGCGATGGACTCGCGACTCATCGTCATTCTCAATGACAACGACATGTCGATCGCGCCGCCGGTTGGCGCTCTTTCGTCGTATCTGTCGAGGCTGATATCCGGCAACGCCTATCGGAGCTTGCGCGAAGGCGGCAAGCAACTCGCCCGCAAAATGCCGAAGTTCATCTTCGAGCACGCGCGCCGGGCGGAAGAATTCACGCGCGGCTTCTTCACCGGGGGCACGCTGTTCGAGCAGCTCGGATTCTACTACGTCGGACCGATCGACGGCCACAATTTCGAGCATCTGTTGCCTGTCCTCAGGAACGTGCGCGGATCCGAACAGGGCCCGATCCTCGTTCACGTCGTGACCAAGAAGGGCAAGGGCTACGCGCCGGCCGAGGCGGCGGCCGACAAGCTGCACGGCGTCAACGCGTTCGATGTGGTCAGCGGCGCGCAGGTCAAACCGAAAGCCGCTGCGCCCGCGTACACCCGCATCTTTGGCGAGAGCCTGATACGGGTCGCGCGAGAGGATGACAAAATCGTCGCGATCACGGCGGCGATGCCCTCCGGAACGGGCGTGGACCTGTTCGCGAAGGAATTCCCTACGCGATCCTTCGACGTCGGGATCGCCGAGCAGCATGCCGTGACATTCGCCGCAGGGCTCGCGGCGGAGGGGTTCAAGCCGTTCTGCGCGATTTATTCGACCTTCTTGCAACGCGCTTACGATCAAGTGATCCACGACGTCGCACTCCAGAATCTGCCGGTTCGGTTCGCTATCGACCGGGCAGGGCTCGTAGGCGCGGATGGAGCCACGCACGCAGGCGCTTTCGACGTCGCCTATCTCGGATGTCTGCCGAACATGGTCTTGATGGCGGCGGCCGACGAGGCCGAGCTCGTTCACATGGTTACAACAGCCGCGGCTTACGACAAGGGACCGATCGCGTTGCGCTATCCCCGGGGCGAAGGAGTCGGCGTGGAAATGCCCGAGCGCGGCGAAGCCCTTGAAATCGGCAAGGGCCGCATTCTGCGCGAGGGTTCGCGAGTCGCGTTGCTGTCATTGGGCACGCGGCTCGCCGAGTGCCTCAAAGCGGCCGACGAACTCGCCGGTCGCGGCCTCTCGACGACTGTCGCCGACGCGCGCTTTGCAAGGCCGCTCGATAAGGCCCTGGTCGAACAGCTGGCCCGGGACCACGAAGTCCTGCTGACGGTCGAGGAGGGGTCGACGGGCGGCTTCGGCGCGCTTGTGCTGCACCACCTCGCGGATGTCGGTCTGCTCGACGAAGGCCTGCGCATCAGGACTTTGACCCTGCCGGACGCGTTCCTCGACCACGACAAGCCGGAGAAGCTCTACGCTCGCGCCTGCCTTGACGCAAAGGGGATCGTCGCCAAGGCGCTTTCGGCTTTGCCGCGGCTGGAAGATATCCCGCGCGCGCTCGACGCCCGAATTGGTCTCAGGCGACGATCGGAAATGTGACGGCGATCGCCCAGGCCAGGCTCATCGCGGAGCCGAGCGCGCCGACGCTCGGCTCGCGGGTGCGTCGGTATGTCCAGAAATTGACGACACCGTAGAAGGTGAACAAGAGGGCGATGACCGGTACGATGATGACGAGGAAGAACAGCCGGCCGGGATTGAGCGCGACAGCGATGGCGAGCGAGATTACGAAACAGATTTTGCTGAAGACATATCCGCCGGGCGCCGGACGGTCTCCCCGCGTCAGCCATTCGTCAGCGAGAAAATAGATCGCCACTCCGGCGAAGATTGGCGCCATAAGCGCCCACCGCCAACCGGTCGGCGCGAAAGACGTAACATAGGCGTCGATCGGAAAGCCGATCACGACGATATGATAGAGGGCGAGCGCGCCCGCCGCGGTGAGCGTCGGCGCGAGGCGCGCGCGAGGGAGGATTGCGCCGGACAGTGCGCCGGTCCACCGAAGCCCTGCCAGCGTCAGAAGGCCGTAGAGCGCAAAATGGACGGCGAGATAGTCGCCAAGCAGGATCGGCAGAAAGCCGGTCGGCAGCGGCCACAGAAGCAGCGGCGTCAGCACTGCCGGCCCGAGACAGAGCGGGGCGAGGCGTCGCCAACACAGATTGGCGCCGCGCGGCGCAGGCGAAAGCGTCGGCAGCGCCTGTGCGACGGGCCTCGCGAGCGCGGCAAGGCCCAGGAAGAGCAACGCGAGCCACTTGCCGCGCCGATCGAGATAGCCGGACTCGCTGCGTCCGAACACAGCGTTCATCCAGCCAAGCGTCTCCGCCAACGCGTCGCGGCTATAGATGACTCCGATGTGTTCAGCGCCGTCGGCGAGGACAAAGCGCCGGCCGGTCCCGTGAGCGATATCGCCGTAGGTCACCCGTTGGCGCGCGGCTCCCGGGGCGGCCGCCGCTATGATGCGCAGCCCGGCCTCCCTGAGTTGTCGCGGCTCCCACGCGCCGTCGACCACCAGAAGGTTGCGTGGCCGTCCGGGCGTGACCTCGCGGCCGAACAGCGAAAGCGCCGCAACCGCATCGACCTCGCGATTCTGCATCGCATATTGAACGACCAGTTCGGACGCCATCGAATGTCCAATCAGCGCCAAACGACCGTTTGATCCGGGTAGCGCCCTGGCGAAACTGGCAATGCGCCCGATCTCGTCGAGAAGCGCGCGCGTGCTCTTGCCGAGGTCGGCGAGGCCGCCCGCCAAGGGCTCGGCGTTGCGACCATGGCCGGCGAAATCGAAGGTCACCGCGATATAGCCGTTTCGCGCCAAAGTTTCCGCAAGCGGTTGCATGAGTTGCTGCGAGCCCGCGAAGCCATGCGCGATGACGATGACCGGGCTCGCCGCCGCGGCGTGAGCGCGAAAAATTGTGGCCGGTATCCCGTCCACGCGCATGCTCTCGATATCGAGCCCGTCGGACGCGCGCGCCAGCGCCCATAGGCTTAGCGCCGCTAAAGCCAGGGCGGCGGCGTCAAGGAGATAGCGGCGCTTGCGCATGCGCCTCCGGGCGCGACTCCGAGCCGTCTTTCGCGCCGAGCGCGCGGCTCCTTCCATCCGCGACAAACTAAATTGACAGAGCAAAAAATTGTCAAGCCATCTTTACTAATGAAAGTTTGTGGGTTTCAATGCCCGCCGAGCCGATCAACCGCAGCTCGAAGCCGGGAATCGCCGCTGCAAAATTGTGACCTTTACGGGAGGGCGCACTATGGGAGGCAACGCCGAAATTCAAGGTCAAACGCTGGTCATGGCGAGCGACGTCATGGCCGCGGACCTTTTTGGCGCGCAGGCCCGCGCTCCCTCCATTCAACCCGATATCTTTCTCGGCTCCGAGCTTCACGAGCGGCAAATGCGCCTGGCCGAGGTGATCGCGGGAGAAATCGTTCCGCGGCTCCAGCTCATTCATCACCGCCTCAATCGCACGCCGGCGCTCGAGGCCCCGGGACTTGAGGAAATCGTTGAATTCGGCGCTCTCGCGATTGGCCCGGACGAAGCGGCGGCCCGTTTCTATTTCGAGAAAATGCGGGCCAAAGGCCATTCGCTCGAGACTCTCTTTGTTGATTTCCTGGCTCCGACCGCCCGCTACCTCGGCGAATTGTGGGATCGGGACCTGTGCGATTTCATTGATGTGACCTTGGGAGTCGCCCGTCTTCAGAACTTGTTGTCCATGTTCGGTTCCGCGAGCGATATTCCGGTTCGCGATATCCGTCGGCGCGCGTTGCTGCTCTCGACGCCGGCCGAGAGGCATCTATTCGGCGTCGAGATGGTCGCCAAATTCATGCGCGCTGCGGGTTGGGACGTCTTGGTCGAGAAAGGTCTCGACCCGAGCCAATGCGTCGCTTCTGTAGCAACAGAATGGATCGGTGTCGTTGGCGTGACGCTCAGCGCCGAATCTGGCCTCGACGAGGTTTCGCGGATCGTCGAAAAGATTCGGCGCGCCTCGATGAATCGGGCGGTCAGCGTCATGGTCGGCGGTCCGGCCTTCGCCGAAAATCCGTCGCTGATCGGCCAAGGCCGGCGCGGACGCCGCCGCGGCCGACGCTCCAACCGCCGTTATCCTGGCCAAGAAGTTGCTGCTCATGCAAGCCGCGTCAGCGTAGACCTTGGTCGCGACGTACGGTGAGGGGCGCGCGAAACCGCTCCTTTAAGGACCAGCCGCCGAAGGATCAGCAGGCGGCGTTGCATGGACGTGCGGGCAGGCCCGCGGCAGGCCGCGCGCTGCGAATTTCAACGCGATCGGCTTCAAGCCTCGTTAGTTGAGACATCCGCGTTCCGTGGCGGAGGTCGCTCGCCGGATTTGGCCACGACAAAATGCGCCGGTTTCCAGCCGCTCATCCAGCGCTCAAATTCTTCGAAATTGCTCAGTGCGGAGTTTGCGGCGTCGGACGCGGCGATCGGATCGGCCGCGAGGCTTTCGAGTTCGTCGAGAAAGCTTCGCCACATTTGGGCGTGGCGATCGCCATAGCCGAGGAAGAACCGTCGACCGTCGCCATTGGCGCCGGGGAGAAGCGATCGAAGGGCGCGCGCGATTTGAATGCCGCCGAGTGTCGATCCCTCCAAGACGTAGAGTCCGCCGAGGCGTTCGGCCTGATTGCGGGGCGCCCGCACAACGTCGCACAGTGGCAGTTGGCCAATCGCTCGTCGAGATAAGCCTAAAGCTTCGAGATCGCGCACGATCAGATGCGAACGCGCACGAACTTCCGTGCGCTCGGACCCAATGCCGCGCCGCGCCGCGATCTCGTGCGCGACCTCGAAGGCGCGATGGTAGCCAAAAAGCCGCGAAAGCAGGAGCCGGTAATCCTCTATCGAGATTGCGCCCAACGCGGCGGCCGCGAAGCCGGGATGGGCGTGAAGCCGCTCGTGAGCAAGCTTTGTGACGACGCGCAGTCTCTCGCGGAGGGTCGGAGCTTGATTCAAGCGTCGACTCCATGCACACATTGCCACGCGGAGCGCCGCGCGGGACTGAGTTCGGGGGTCACAGTTTCCTTCGGGCTCTCTTAGCGTTGGCCGACTTTTCGATATCAAACGAGAGCTGTCCAAGAACTTCGGCGGTGCGCGCGACCGAAACTCTGACGCTCCTCAACATCTCAGGCATTCTCGTCAGGTCGCTTCCGTCGGTGATTTCCAATGCCGCCAGCTGCGCGTTTTCAACGATGCTCGACATCAGCGTCTGAAACTTGAGATCGGACGGAGACTCCATTTGCTCCTCCAGCTTTCGATGATTCAGCAGAATGTCTTCCTGGAACTGGCGCCGCGCGGCTTCGGCGGCCTTTCGCTCGGTGAGGTCAGTGAAAAGCAGCACGAACCCTAGGACGCGTTCTGGCGACGACAGTACGGGATCAGCGCGCAAAAGCAGGGGCTTCTTCTCCCCGGCGGCAGTTTCCAGCAGCACCTCGCCTCGCCAAGCCTGTCTGCTTCGGCGCAAAGCATGCAATTTCCCGGCGAACTCCTCCTGGTTGCCAAAATAAGCCGGCAACGCGTCAAGATGCGTTGGCGGGTCGTTACGATCGCCGAGCAAGGCGTTGAGAGCGACATTCGACTCGAGAATGCGCCCTTCCGCGTCAGCGACGACGATTGGTTGATCGGACGAGTGGATTTGCCTCAGGACCTGATCCAGTTGGTCCTGGACGATCAAAACGCGAACCGAACGAAATTGGACGACGATATCGGTGACGCTCGCCCCGATGAGGCTCGCGGTCATGAGATCGCCTGCGGTCCAGGGATCAGACGTTCCTTCGACGACTTGGTGCCATTGCGCGAAGGAGCGACGCGGTGAGAGCTCGCTCGGGTCATCGCCGAGCGAGGGAGGTTTGAACGGGTTGCCCCCCCAAGTGACTGTCCGCACCCGCTCGCTGCGAAACCAAATCAGCATCTCGCCGGGTTCGCTCGAAATGCGTGTTGCGACAACGCCGGCGGCGACGCCGGTCAACGGCGTAAAAGCTGGATTCTCGGTGGCGAGGCTCGAGGTTGCATAGAGCGGATTGAGGTTCTTGCTCTCGAGCCATTTGCCGAGGGCCCGAATCTCGTCCGTACCCGGCGCGTCGCCGGCGACGAGCACCTGACTCTCGAACAGCAGTGCGGCCCCGGTCGCATTGAGCGGCGCCAATAGCGTGCGGGCGCCGTCGAACAGCGCGCCGCGCCAGTCGCCTTCGCGCGAGATGCGTTCGATCATTCGTTGTTCGAGGCGCCGAACCGAAAGTTCTCCCTGGCCTTGAACGAAACTCTCAAGCGCAGCGATGCGCGTTCCGATGACTTCGGCGAGCAGTTCGCAGAGGGCCCGCATCTCGAAATGCAGAATCCTGGGCGAATAATGATGACACGAGACAAGTCCCCAAAGACGCCCGCCCACCATCAGAGAAACGACAAGCGTCGCGGCAACGCCCATGTTCTTGAGATATTGCACGTGGATCGGCGACACGCTGCGCAAGAAACACAGTGACATGTCCAGATCGGCGCCGGTTAATGGCGACAAGCGCGGCTCCAACGGGACCGGCTCATAGTTGATGTCGCCCAGAAGGCGCACGCGATTGCGTTCGTAAAGCCGCCTGGCGATCTGCGGAATGTCAGAGGCTGGATATCGGTTACCAAGAAAGGCCTCGAGATCAGGCCTCTTGGTTTCCGAGAAGACCTCGCCGTGGCCCTCCTCATCGAAACGATAGATCATCACGCGGTCGTATCCGGTGAGCTTCTTGAACAGCTGAGCGCTCTCGTCGCACAAGTGCTGCAGCGACGAGGCCGTGAGCGCCACTTGAAGCGCGTGCTCGATGCTCGAGGAGAAGTCGACGGCCGGTCCCGCGCGTTCGATTTCGACCACCAGGCCGCCGCCAGGCGCATGATGAAGCAGCGCGTTCAATGGTTGAGAGCCGTCGCCGCGAGAACAGCGGATCGCTATGGGAATTGCATCCGCGCGGTCGGCGATATGCGGACGTACGCGCTCCCACAGAGTTCCGCCCAGGTCTCGTAGGTGAAGACCGATCGGTGCGTAATCCGTGCCGAGGAAGGCGGCCGCGTTTGCGCTCGCTTGCAATATGACGCCATCGGATTCGCGCACCAAGAGCAAAGCGCCATGTGGTTGGATGGAGGCGGCGAGATGGATTTGCTCACGTTCGCAATTGGAAAGATTTGCTGTTCCAAATGCAGGAGTCGGCATCGGCCCCAATCTCACCTTGATGGCCTCCCTTCGCGACCGCCGGAGCGAGCGACCGACTTATTCGTCAAACCCGTATCGTTTTAGTTTTGCATGCAACGTCTGTCTGCTCAGGTCCAGATATTTGGCCGCCGCGGTCCGGTTGCCACGAAAACGCTCGAGCGCTTCGTTGATCGTAGCGCGCTCGATCGCCTCCGTCGACGCGCGCACGAGCGCTTCCAGCGAATTCTTCTCCGCGCGAGGAACGGCCGATGACTGGCGCGCGGCGCCGTGACCATGCGCACGCGTCGTAACGTCGCGCAGCAACAGACCGACGAATTCCGGCCGCGAAGTCTTGTCGCCAACTGCGGAAATCTCGACTTCAGTCAGCGAACCCAACGCCCCCTCGAGAGTTGTCGTCATCATGCGGACGCTGCCGTGCTTTTGCACCATGTTCAGGATGACGGACACATCAGCGCCCGGGCGCGACAACCATCGCTTCATCTTCTGGCCGACGACGCCGCTCTCCGCGCCGGCCTGCGCGAGATCCAGAAACGTGTGGTTCGCGCGGCGCACAATTCCGTCGCGATCCACGATCGCAAAGGCGTCAGGCAATCGCTGGATGATGTCCTCGAACGAATCGGCGGCGCTCCTTTCGGGGGCCAAAGCCCCGCCGCCCATTGAGGACATTTGAAAGAGATAAAAGGCGTCCGACTGCGTCGTCATCATGGTCGCCCGCAGGCTCCACGGCGTATGCGACCCCTCGAGGTGGATGGCGATGCCCGGCGCCCGGCCCTGCTCGCGAACTTTGTCCAGCATCCCTTCGAACGCTTTGCGGTCGCGGGCCGACATATCCGGGAAAAACTCCCCGCCGGGAACGAGGCCCAATTGTTTCGAGGCGGCGACATTGGCCTCCACCACGCGAAGATTGGTCGCGCGCACCAGCGCCGCGGCCTCGTTGGCGGCGTCAAACAAGAGACGATAGCGGGTCTCGATTTCACGAAGCTTCCAGTAGTCGTGTTCTCGAGCCTGTTGCGCCGCCAGCAGGCGAGCCTGCAAGTCGACGATCGTTTGCAGGCTTCTGCCGACCGCAATGAAGCCGCCCTTTTTGCCCAGGCTGATCGTCGTGTATTCGATCGGCAGTTCGCGGCCGCTCGGAAAACGTTGTCGGACTTGAAGGCACGAGGAATTGCCGCTGTGGCGCATAGCTTCGATCATCGTGAGCACGGCTTCGCCTATCGCCGGGTCGACCGTCTCTTCCCATGAACGCCCGCGCCAGTCATCAAGGCGTTCTTCCTCCAGCGTCTCCGAAGAAACCGCGTTCTGAATGACGCCGTCTCGATCGAGGGTGATCGTTATGTCTGGCCGCAATATCGGCATGTCGATCATCGTCGTGTCCCGTCAGCGCCTCAAGCCGCGCTGGAAAATCAACGCGTCCGCGCGCACTCCCGAAATCTTCCTTCGCTCAACGAGCGACTGCTCCAAAGGGGTCGAGAAGTCTTTTAGGATTCCCACGTCACAATGTCCAACGACCCGACGCCAATATAGTTATCCGTGAGCTTGCGGGCTAGGCCGCCGCTCCGCCGAAAAACAGCGCGTCCTTGAAGCAACGGACGTAGTGCTTGAACCAATAGGTGTAGTCGTCCGGCCGCCTTTCGATATCCGACAGCAAGGTTTCGCGCGCGGTCCAAGCAAAAGCGTCAACCTCACGTTTGTCGGGGCTGACCTCGCCGAAATAGAGTGCGTGGAACAGGTGCACGACTTCGTTTTCGACAAGGCCGCCGCCGACCGGCGCCCGATAGTGCGTGCGCAGCATCCATCGTAGAGGACAGGAAACGCCCAACTCCTCGTGAAGACGTCGTTGGGCGGCTTCGCCGATCCGCTCGCCGGGACGCGGATGAGTGCAGCAAGCGTTCGTCCACAATCCACCGGAATGATATTTGTCATGGGAACGACGTTGCAGCAGCATCCGCCCGCGTGGGTCGACGATGCAAACTGAAATGGCCCGATGCAGCAGTCCCCGCTGATGCGCAGCTAATTTAGGTGCGCAGCCGACCTCGCGATCATCGAGATCGACAAGAATTACTTTCTCCTCGAGGTCGTTCATTTTGTGCCTCGTCACTTCATTCGCTTCGCCTCAGACGCGTTCGGACATCCAATCCGCGCTCGGGACAGCCCCACTCGATGGTCGCGGCAGAAGTTTCCACTGCGAATAAAATGAGCAGGTGACGGGACTAGCCTCGGGCCATATTCGACACAAGTCAGCGATGTTTGGATCGTGCGCTTGAAGGCCAAGAAAAGGCCGGCGTTCGCTTGGGAAGAGAGCCTGCGTACGGATGGCGTTGACGTGTCGGTTCGTCGTCCGCCGAGCAAGGGCGATTTTCGGCCGTACGCTGGTCGTGGGTGCGGTCATGTGTTCGGCGTCTTTGCGCGGAAAATCGAGTGCTCTGGCCCGAGTGTTGTCCGCTGATCTGTTGCCCCGATTGCAGTGGCGCGCTTGGCTGCGCAGGCAACGCCGCGGAGACGCAGGATCATCGTGTCGCCGACCGGCCATGCCGAGCCGTCTCATCCAACACTCCGAGGCCCGCCCGCGCTATGGCCAAGCAGCCGAACGATTCCCGCCAGGCACGCGGTCTGGCGCGCGAACGGCGCCGCAAGACCCGGCGTGCGGCGCCACGATCAGTACGGTCATCACAACCAGCCAGCAGAGGTCGAGCGCGCAAATCGCTATGGCGAACTCGTCCCTCCGAGTTCGGGATAGTCTTTCGCCATGCTCGCCCCAAAGAGCGGCTTGCTGACGCCCTGATGGCAGGTCGCGCAGCCAACGTTCGGGCCCGCGCCCAACGGTCCCAATCGGTCCGGCGGGAAGGTCGCCTTGAGCGGTTGCAGATAGCTCGCGTTGAGTTCTCGCACCATTTGAATCCCGTGCCACGCGGTCACGCGTTGCGGCGTGCTCTGCCGCCAATCGTAGAAGGAGCGCGTATTATGGCAGAAAGTGCAGTTTACGCCGAGGCTTTCGGACAGATAGATCATCAATGCGTAGGTCTGCTCGGCAGACTGGATCGAGGCTCCCATTCCCTCCGCCGGCAGCGCCTGAGCCGAAACCACCCTGATCGCGCCCTCGCCATCGCCGCGTTCGAGCGTCGCCGCCAAGGCGTTGTAGGGCATCGCGGTCGTTCCGTTCAGTTTGTCCGGATGCCCCATGCCGTTGTTGGTTGAGGCGAAACCACCCGCGTGCGGCGGCCCGGGATTGTCGAACCAAATGTTGTTCGGCACGGGCATGCCGCGATGGCAGGTGTAACAGGTGACGCCGGTCGTTCCCACGTGCGCCTTCCAACCCGTGTTGATACGCCGCGTCATCTCCAGCATGCGCCGAGCGACCTTCTTGGTGTACAGGCTGTCATCAGCCATGCCATTGGTGCTGTGGCAATAGAGGCATCCCGCGTTGGGGCCGTCCTTCGGCGCGACCCACTCGGCGAGCGACAGCATCACGCGATTGAACTGGTCTTCGCTGAGATCTCGCAGGACCTGGACGTTCTGATAGACCTCCGAGGCGCGCTTGCCGTCCGGCGACGCCTTCTCGATCGCGTCTGGAAGCGCATTCGCGAGCTTGAGCGCGCGAACGGCCCCCGGATTGGCGATCTGATCCATGCCCGTGCCGCGAAATCCCGACTGGGCGGACAGAACGGGAGGACGCGTCCAGCCTGCGGTGAACAACATGGCGACCGTCAGCAGCGCCGCCGCGATTGCGCCGAGGATCGTGAGGACAATTCTCATTGGGCGGCTCCCGCTGTTGAAGCCGGATCCGCCACGGGCGGGAAGATATGCGGATACGCCGGGGCGATGCCATGATGCACGCCCCAGAGATACCAATTGTCGACGACCGTGCCCGTAAGCAGAATGCCTATGCCGCCGGTCAGCGGACAAAGGACCGCGAACCACCAGGCCCAACGATGGACCGACTCCATCGTCGCGTTGAAGCCCATGGTCCAGCGCCAGAACAGCGCCGCACGCTCGGCGGCTGTGCCGCGATCGAGAATCTGCTCGAGTTCGCGTTCGCCGCCGAATCGGCTCACCGCGAGGATGGTGCCGCCATGCATGGCGAACAGAAGCGTCGAACCATAGAGAAACACGATCGAGAGCATGTGGAAGGGATTGTAGAAAAGATTCCCGTATCGGAGTGAGAAGGCGGCGACCCAATCGAGGTGGGGAAAGATGCCGAACGGCACCGCTTCGCTCCAATGCCCCATCAGCAAGGGCCGGATGAAGCCGAGGACGAGGTAGAGCCAGATCGCCGCGGCGAACGCCCAGGCGGTGTGCGTGCCCAGGCCCAGAGCGCGGGCGCGCCTGTACATGCGGGCCCACCAAAGCAGCAGCGAAGCGGTGAGGAAAAAGCCAGCGATCAGCCACCAGCCGCCCTCGTTGAGCGGCGGGAATATGCGCAGGCCATATTCCGGCTTGGGCGGCTCCAGCGCCAGCCAAAACAACTGGCGAACGAATTGAACCGGGCTCCAATTGACCGACGCCCACATGTTGAGGCCGATGATCTCGAACGCGAAGAACCCGAAGACAAGGGACAGCACGCCAAGGTTGCCGAGGTAGATCGGGCCGATCTGCGCGTTGCCGAAAATGCCCAGGAGATAGGAATAGCCGGCCTCTTTCGACCGCCGCATCTTGGGGACCGGGATGCCCAGATCGGGCGCCTCGCCGCGAACCTGAACTTGCGTGAAGATGTTTTGATAATAGGACACAGGTTCTCTCCCCGATCCTTAGCGCCAAACCGGAAGATTGAGCCACCAGTTCCACCATTCCGGCCAGCCCCGGGTCCAGAATGGGCCGCTGATGATGATGCAGACCGCGCTCCAGAATACCGCGGAAAGCGCGAGAAACAGGCCAAGTCTATGAATGCCGAGCGTGCCGATGGAGTATCCGATCGCGTCGCGGAAGAACGTGTCTTCATATTCGGTCGTCTTGACCGGCTGTCCCCGCGCAGGATTGCTCGCCGACAGAACGAGCGACCCATGCAACGACAGCGCCAGAACCGTGGTGAAGAAGAACGAGACGGCCAGCATGTGCGCCGGATTGTAATGGAAGTGAAGATACTGATAGCCGGTGTTCGACACCCAATCGAGATGGCTCAGAATGCCATAGGGGAACCCGTACCCCCATGCCCCGAGCAGGATCGGGCGAATGACGACCAGCGAGACATAGGCGAATATCGCCATGCCGAACGCGAAAGGAACGTGGTAGCCGATGCCGAGTTTTCGGCAGATCTCGACCTCGCGCAAAGCCCAGGAGACGAAGGAAATGATCGCGCAGATGGTGATGATTTGCCAGAGGCCGCCCTGCTTGAGCGGCGCCAGCGCCAGGCCGTATTTGATGTCCGGCGGAGCGATATTGATCTGCCAGATGTTCCAGGTCGGCCCGATCGCCGCGCCATAGATGATGAGCGCCGTGCCGAGGCCCGCGAATATCGCCGTGGTGACCCCGAAGAAGCCGACATAGAACGGTCCGACCCAGAAATCGAAAAGATCGCCGCCGACCAGGGTTCCGCCCCGCACGCGATATTTCCTCTCAAAACTCAGCATCGCCATGACAGCGCCTCCTCTCGGGATGCGAGGCCGACCTCGCGGCCGCGGGCGATCGCGCGAAACGCTCGTCCGCGGCTTTTTGTGTCCAAGTCTTCGCCTGGTCAGGCAACGGACGAGGGGCGCATCGCCGGGATCGTCTGTTCGACCTGGCCGGTCTTTGTAAGCGGCTTGCCTTCCAGCCAGTTGAAGCGGTCCGTGCTGAGCAAGATGAAGTGGATCAGCAACGCAAGCGTGAACAGGAACGCAAACAAGGCGACCAGCACGCGGCGCGGATCGAACAGCAGCCATATTCTATACATTGCGTCGTCCTCCTTAGCTTACGGCGGTCAGCAAGCTGTGGAGCACGCCGCTCGCGCTGTCCAAGATTGCGTAACCCTTTGCGCCGGGAATCCACGGCCGCCACATCCAGACCAAGAGGTGCGCGACAATCGCGATTACGGTAAAGGCGATGAAGCTCTTGATGAACAAGCCGTGGAATTCCTGCGCTTCTGCTTCTGTCAAACCCGACAGAGAGGATCTGTCGCTGTCGTTGGCCATATGGTGACCTCCGTCTCAAGTTACCGCGCACGCCCAACGCGGCGACAATGCCGTGACATGCGTCACGACAGGCGTTCCGGCCGATTGCCGCGGCCGGATCAATGCAACATCGCTCTGGCCATAAGGAGATACGAAGTCGCTATGGAGGTGTTTGCGCGCGCTTCGGCGAACAAGGGTCTTTGAACTTTGTCCTGCCCGGCTTCGCCTGCGGCGAGATGGGCGTAGGCGCGCGAGAGGCCCTCCGCGGCAAACAGGAGGGGGAAGATCGCTCCGAAAAGCAGAAGCCCCTGAAGGCCTTCTTTTCGCGTCGGGAAGTCCGACCGGACCGACGTATTCATGGTTTCGCTCTCCTCCGAAATCGCACGCGCGAATCTGAGCCGGAACTTTGCAGCGGTCTGGCTACGCTCATCCCTCGACACCCATTGTCAGCAATTGGCGGCGTTCGCTCGACGCGGGCCGGACTGACTCGATCGTCGCCCGCTTTGCGCGCTTCTCGTTCGGCCAGGTCGCGGAGCCGTTTGGCCGCGGATATGCGAACCAGAACCGGGCTGGATTCGACGATTTCATCGAGCATCGCTTTCGCCGCGTCATCCCAGGGCAATTCGCGATGCAGCCGCGACGGCGTCGGTTCGATCCTGTCGAGATCGCTCGAGAGCGGCAGAATGTGAAACAACGCGTCGAACAGCGCGTTGCAGACTTCCTGAACGATGTAAGTCGCCCCGGCGTAGCCCATGAACGGCGTGCCGGTGTGGCGACGGATGATCGCGCCGGGGAAAGACGCAGGGATATACGTCGCCCGCGCCCCCGCCTCCGCGAGATACATGCGCTCGTTGTAGCTGCCGAGCATCACCAGCGGCGTCTTCTGCCTGATCGACCGCCGCACCGCCTCGTTGTCGGTCTTCTCGCCGGGACGCCGGGCGATTGCGAACATGCATGGCAGGCCCATTTCGTCCTCGAGGAAACGCCGGACGCCGCGCGCGTAGGTCTCGTTGGCGACGATCGCAAAGGTCGCCGTGCCGAAAAAATCCTGGGTGACGGAACGCCAGAGATCCCAGATCGGCTTGATCGTCGTATGCTTCTCCTTTTCGATGAAAGGCTCGGGATCGAGTCCCAGAAGCTCGCCGAGCTTGCGGAGGAATTTTGTCGTGCCGTGGAGCCCGATCGGCGCCTGGAGATAAGGGCGATCGAGCGCTTCGCACAGCAGCCGGCCGAACTCGCGATAGAGACAGACGTTGACGTCGGCGTCGACGAGCCGAGCCACGTCGGCGACGTGGCTGCCGAGGGGGAAGACCATGTTGACGTCGGCGCCGACGCCTTCGATCAGTCGCCTGATCTCAGCGAGATCCGAGGGCATGTTGAAAACGCCATACGACGGGCCGATGATATTGACTCTCGGCTTGCTCCCCGGGGCGGCGGCTTTGCGCTTGGGCGCGCGCCCATTTTTTGCGCCGAATTCGTTCCAGAGCCAGCTCATCGCGCGATTGGCGCATTGCCACTGGTCCTCATCGATGGTTCGCGGCAGGAAGCGCTTGATGTCTGTGCCTTCGGGCGTCACGCCGCCGCCGATCATTTCCGCGATCGATCCTGTGACGACGACGGACGGCAATGCGGGATCGAGCACGGCGTGCGCTCGCTTCATCGCTCCTTCGGTGCCGTGTCGACCGAGTTCCTCCTCGGACAGGCCGGTGACGACGATCGGCAATTCATGCGGAGGCAACGCGTCGGTGTAATGCAGAACCGAAGTGACGGGCAGATTCTCGCATCCGACCGGCCCATCGATCAGGACCTGCAGGCCCTTGATCGCCGTAAAGACGTAGACGGCGCCCCAGTAGCCGCCCGCCCGATCATGATCGAGGACTAGCATGCCGACTCCCGTTCGGCTGGCCTCTGCGACGACATCGCCCGCCGGCTGGTCTTGAACTCTGGACGATCGCGCGGGACGTCCTCCCACACGCCAGCGGAAAACCCTTCGCCGACGCCGCTGAAAAATTCTTTCATCGCCTCGAATCGCGACTGCCCGGCCATGGCGGCGTTGACGACCTGGGCGAGCGACCCTGCCCCGGCGACGCCGATCAGCGGGCGCGCGGAAATCAGGTTGGTGAAGTAAAGAGCCGGCGTCGCCCGCTGCTTGGCGCGCTGAACGACCGGGGTCGTGCCGATCGCCAGGTCCGGCTTGAATTCGTCGAGCGCCGCAAAATCCTGCTCGAGCGAGGCGCGGTATTGAACGTGGACGCCCTTGGCTTCGAGCCAGTCGCGATCGGCGTCGGAGAAGCGCGTGCGCGGGCAGGCCGTGCCGACATAGCGCAGGTCCGCGCCGCTCTCCACCAGCAAACGTCCGACCAGGAGTTCGGAGCCTTCATAGCCGGAGAGGGTGATGCGTCCCCGGACCGGCGACTGGGCGAGAGCCGCCGAGATCGCCGGAAGCAGGCGGTTCTTGGCCGCGTCCACGAGCCCCTGCGGCACGGCGCAGGCCTGGCCGATCGATTGCAGCCAATCGGCCGTCCCCTCGCGCCCGACCGGCGCCGAGCCGACCACCGCGCGTCCCGCAATCTCAAATTCCCGCACACATGCCGTATAGAAGGGATGGATCGCCGCGACCGCGGCGCAATCCAGAGCCCCATAGAGCTCACGCCATTCGCGGGTCGGGGTGACCGGACCGGCCGAGAGGCCCAACAGTTCCAGCATGGAGCCGATCTGAACGGGATCGGCCGGAAACATCTCGCCAAGCAGCGAAACCGTCGGCTTGTCGCCGCGCGCGACCCGCGGCGCCCGGACAGGGCCCTGCTCGGCCTCGAGGCGGGCGTAGCGCAACATTGCGCCAGCCAGCACGTCCTTCGCTTCGGCATGCGTGGGCACGCCGAAGCCGGGCACGTCGATGCCGATGATGCGCACGCCGTTGATGTCCTTGGGCAGAAGCCGCAGCGGCACCCCGGAGGCGGTCGGCACGCAAAGATTGATGACGACGACCGCGTCGTGCTTGTCGGGATCGGCAAGCGCGAAAACGAACTCGCGGATATCCTCGAACAGCTTCCCGGTGACCAGCGTTTCCGAGTTGAACGGAACGTAGCCGACCGTGCGACGGGCGCCGTAGAAATGCGAGGTGAACGTGAGCCCGTATACGCAGCAGGCCGAGCCGGACAAAACCGTCGCCGTGCGCCGCATCCGCAGACCGACGCGAAGGGCTCCGAATGCGGGGCACATGCTCTGTGGCTGATCGTGGGGGCCCAGCGGATAGTCCTTGGCGTATTGTCCCAAGGTCGCGCTCATGCCAGCCGCGCTGGCCGCCTCGCGCATCTTGTCCTTGCCCGCATGACAACCCAGGCCATCGCTCTTGGCCGCCGGCAAGTCGATCGCGAACTCGGCCGCGGCGTCCGCCTTGCTCGGGCCGGCGTTCAGAAGGTGAGTTGGCGCAATTGAGTTCATGGCGTCGCTCGGACTCGCGGCTAGGCTTCACACTGTGTCGTAGATGACCTCCAGCGAGGGCTTCTGGATCGAAGAAAGCCCGCACATGTCTTCCATGGTCGCGGGTTCGAGCACGACGTGCCTGCCCACGGACTCACCGGAAAAGAGACCGAGCAATTGATCCTGGGACAACGGCTTCGGGTGATTGGGCCGGGCCTCGGCGACATTGCTCGCGAGCGTTTCGAACAGCGAGCCCCAACGCCCCTGCGGGCGGCCGATGATCTCGTAGTTGGCGCTCTTGCGGCGGATGTCTTCATCGGCGGGAATCGACGCCAGGATCGGAATGCCGACCGCCTTGGCGAAGGCCTGCGCTTCGCCCGTTCCGTCGTCCTTGTTGATGACGAGGCCGCCGACGCCGACGTTGCCGCCGAGCTTGCGGAAATACTCTACGGCCGAGCAGACGTTGTTGGCGACATAGAGGGATTGCAGATCATTCGATCCGACGACAATGACTTTCTGGCACATGTCGCGCGCGATCGGCAGGCCGAAACCGCCGCAAACCACGTCGCCGAGGAAGTCGAGCAGGACGTAGTCGAACCCCCATTCGTGAAAGCCCAGTTTCTCGAGCAGTTCGAATCCGTGGATGATGCCGCGTCCGCCGCAACCGCGGCCGACCTCGGGGCCTCCAAGCTCCATCGCGTAGACGCCGTCGCGCTTGAAACAGACGTCCCCGACGGCGACCTGCTCGCCCGCCAGCTTCCGGCGCGTCGACGTTTCGATAATCGTCGGACAGGCGCGTCCGCCGAACAAGAGCGAGGTCGTGTCGCTCTTCGGATCGCAGCCGATCAACAGGGCTTTCTTGCCTTGCTGGGCCATCATGTAGGCGAGATTGGCCAAAGTGAAGCTCTTGCCGATGCCTCCCTTGCCATAGATCGCTATAATTTGAGTTTGCTTGGTCGCTTTGGTCGGGACCGGATCGGGCTCGACTGCGGCTTCGGCGCGCAACAGATGGGCTGGGGGATTGGCGCGTTCGGCCGCAGTCAGAAATCCCTGACTCACACTCATGACCGGATCCTCCAATCGAGCAGCATTTTGACGCAAGCCGGGTCGTTGAAGGCCGTGGGGTAAGCCGTTTCGGCCTCCGCCGCAGCGCAGCGATGCGAGATCAGACCGTCCAAGGAGAGCTGCCCGTCTTCAACCAGACGCTTGACGGCTAGGAGATCGCCTTCACGCCATTGCGCCGCGATCCGAAATCGTGCCTCGCGCATGAAGGCGGGCGGGAAATTGAAGGCGAGCGGCGCGTCGTAAAACCCGGCGAGCACGATCTCGCCGCCGGGCGCCAGCCGCTGGACGAGGGCGTCGAGAATCGCCGGGTCGCCGCTGACGTCGAAGATCGTCCGATAGTCGCGGCGCGCGTCCCCGTCCGGCGCCGTCACTTCATAACCGACCGCTCCTTGCCTGCGGGCGGGATTCTTTTCCCACACGACAGGCGGTTCGCCGCCCGCGAGCGCCGCCAGCCGCGCGAGAAGACGGCCCAGGACGCCGTGACCGACGATGAGATCGCCATCGCCCGGCTCCACGCCGGCGCGCGCATGCAGGGCGGTCGCGGCCAAGGCGAGAAGCACCGCCCTTTCGCCGAGCGATTCGGCGATCGGCACGACCCGGGACGCCGGAGTGACCAAATGCGACGCCGCTCCGCCAAAAAGGCCGCGGACCGGACCGAAGCATCGCGCGCCGGGCACGAACACGCGCTGCCCCGCGCTCAGATGCGAGTCAGGTCCCGCCTCGACGATCGTCCCGACGCTCTCATAGCCCGGCACCAGCGGGTATCCCATGCCCGGGAACTGCGGCATCCGTCCGGTGAACAGGAGCTTTTCCGTCCCCGTGCTGATGCCGCTCCAGTCGATCTGCACGACGACATCGCCCGAGGCCGGATCGTCGAGCGCGAGCGTGCTGAGCGCGATGCGCCCGGGTTGCTCGAGAACGACAGCGAGGGAACTCGACATGACTGGCCTCTGGCGCCCTGCCGCGCCCGGAGATTTTGACCAACCCCGGCGCGACTGTCATCTTACAATGACAACATAAGACGTCAAGTTATATTTACGTTCGTCGCCCAATCAATGCGCTCGCCAGCAGGGGTCTGCGCGTTTTCAGGCGGCTGACCCGGCCGAAGCCGGCGTCTTGGAGGAGTTTCGCGACCTGGCGCGTCTCCCGCGGGCGACCTTGACCCATCGCCCAAAGGTAGAGGCCGAAATAGGCGTCGCCGACGGGCTCGGCCCCGCGCGCGCCCGACATTGGCTCGGCCACCAGTACGGCGCCGCCGGAAGGCAGCGCTTGGTATGCGGCGCGCAGGAGGGCCAGCGACGCCTCGTCATCGTGATCATGCAAGACGCGAACGATCGCAATCAGGTCCGCGCCGCGAGGCAGCGGGTCGCGCAGGAAATCGCCGCGATGGATTTCGATCCTGTCGGCCAGCCCCCGCCGGGAGAGCCAAACGCCCGCGCGCTCGGCGACCGGCGGCAGATCGAACAGCATCAATCTGAGCCGCGGGGCGCGGCTGGCGGAAGCGGCGACAAAGGCGCCTTCCCCGCCCCCGACGTCGAGCAAACAGGCATGTCGCGCGATCGGATAGGCGTCGAGGATATCATCGGCCACCAACGGCTGCGTCCGCGACATCAGGGCGCTATAAGCGCCATAACGGTCGGGCCCCGCCTCGCTGGCGGAGGCATGCTCCTTGGCCGGGGCGCTTTGCCCGCGATCGGCCGCATAAGGCCAAAACGCGCCCAAGCTGGTCGGGCGTTCCCGTCTGAGAAGGGCGACCGGGTCCCGCAAATCGTCGTAAAGCAGTCCGTGATGCTCGATGAGTTCGCCGATCGCCGGGTTGCCCAGCAAGGCGGCGCCCAGATCGTCCAGCCCATAGCGCCCGTCGGGCAAGTGCGCGGAACAGGCGCAAAGCCGCGGCGGCGCGCAGCAAGCGTTGCGCGGCCTCGCGGGAAAGCCCCGAGTGAGCGGAAACCGCCTCAACGCTTCGAGGTTCTTTGCCGAGATATTCAAACAGCCGCAGTCTGACGCTCGCCAGCAGGATCTGCGAATAGACGAACCCGGCGCACAGATCGAACAGCGCGCGCGCGCGGCGCCGCGCGATCGCGCGGGTCAAGGGCGAATCCGCGGCCCAGCTCTGAAACCTGGGGCTTGCGATCAGGCGGTTGCGCGCCTCCATCCAGACCTCTCGCCAGGAGCGGACCCGAACCGGCGCGGACGGAAAAGCGGCCACAACGGGGCCTCAGGCCGCGGCGCGGACGAGTTGTTTGGGGAAGAACTGCGCGGTCTGGGCCTCGATCAGGGCCCGGAGCTTCGATGCGCCAGGGCAATCGGGGATGTTCGCGACGGCCTCTTTGATCAATTCCTCGAGCCTGGCCTTGGCGCCGCCGATCCCCAGTTGAGCGGCCGCGTTGGGGCGCAGCCGCGCGGCGTCCTGACCGACCGGTTTGCCCAACTCTTCAGCGCTGCAAAGAATGTCCCGCAGGTCGTCGGCGACTTGATAGGCCTCGCCGAGCTTTTCGCCGAGTTTGCGCCAAGGCTCGAATTCGAACCCCGCGGCCGCCGCGCCGGCTTGGGCGGCGCCGACGAACAGCGCTCCGGTTTTCGCCCTCTGGTAGTCCGCCAGGGAGACGGCGGCCTCGCACTCCCATGCTTGGCCCGCGACGATGCCGTTCGGCGAGCCGACCGCGCGCGCGACGATCAAGGACAGCTTCGCCAGGCGCGACGGATTTTTGCTTCCGCCGCGCGCCAGGGTCTCAAAGGCGAGCACGATCAACGCATCGCCGGCGAGAACGGCGAGCGGAGCGCCGAACCGAGCATGCACCGACGGCTTGCCGCGCCGCAACGGAGCATCGTCAAAGCAAGGCAGATCGTCGTGAACCAGCGACGCGCAATGGAGCAGCTCGATCGCGGACGCGGCGGCGTCGGCGGCGGATGGGTCGCTGTCGCCGCAGGCGAGCGCGACCGACATGCACAGCTGCGGTCGAATGCGGTGGCCCCCGGGAAAGACCGCGTAGCGGAGGGCGGCGGCGAGCAGCGGCGGCGCGCCCCGCCCGCCAGCCTTCCCGACCGCCAGTTCCAGGGCCTGCTCGATGCGCGCAGAGGCTTCCATGACCGCTCCCGCCAAATGTAATTCACGATAGTCATACCGTGTGTCTATTTAGATTGACACAAATTGAATTCGCGATCAATCCTGTTCGCTCAAGGAGGCGAAGCTTTGCGAACGCGGCGCATAGCGGTGGTCGGCGCCGGGATCGGCGGGCTCGTCAGCGCCATGCTGCTTTCGGCCCGCGGATTCGCGGTGACTGTGCTCGAAAGCGCCGGCTCGCCCGGCGGAAAAATCAGGCAAATCGCGGTCGGCGACGCCAAAATCGACGCCGGGCCGACGGTCATGACGATGAAATGGGTGTTCGACGAAATTTTCGACGAAGCCGGCGCCGCGCTCTCGGATCACGTCGTCATGCGGCCGCTGCGCACGCTCGCCCGTCACGCATGGAGCGAAACGGACAGACTTGATCTTTTCGACGACATCGACCGGAACGCCGAAGCGATCGGCGATCTGGCGGGTCGGCGGGAAGCCGAAGGCTATCGTGATTTTTGCCGGCGCGCCGGCGCGATCTACGAGACGTTGCGGGAGCCGTTTCTTCGCGCTTCGCGGCCCAATCCGATTTCCCTGGCGGCTCGAGTTGGCGTGCCCGGGCTCCCCGATCTGTGGCGGGTCTCGCCATTCACCAGCCTGTGGAGCGCGCTCGGCGAACATTTCCGCGATCGGCGCCTGAAGCAGCTGTTCGGCCGCTACGCCACCTATTGCGGCTCCTCGCCTTTTCAGGCGCCGGCGACGTTGATGCTGGTCGCCCACGTCGAGCAGACCGGCGTCTGGAGCATCGCCGGCGGGATCCACCGCCTGGCCGCCTCGCTCGCGGAGCTCGCCTGCAAGCGCGGCGCGAGAATCGAGTATCGACGGCCGGTGGCGCGGATCGAGGTCGAGAACGGACGCGTGAGCGGCGTCGTGACCAATGACGGCGATCGTTTCGGGGCCGATGCGGTCATTTTCAACGGCGATCCGGCGGCGCTCGCCGCCCACATGCTCGGCCCCAAGGCCGCCCACGCCGTTCCTCAGGCGCGCCGGCCGCCTGATTCGTTGTCGGCGCTCACCTGGGGGATCGTCGCCGAGACCGACGGATTTCCGCTGTCGCATCACAACGTTTTCTTCAGCGACGACTACCCCGCCGAGTTCGACGACATCTTCCGCCGTCGACGTTTGCCGCGCGCGCCCACGATTTACATTTGCGCCCAGGATCGAACCGATGGCGAACCGAGCGCCGGCCAAGCCGAACGATTGTTCCTGCTCGTCAACGCGCCCTCCATCCGTCCGGGCGCCGACGATTTCGATTCGGAGCTCGAATTCATGCGAAGAAGCCACATTCCGACGCTTGAAGAATCTCGGCTTGGAGACGCGGCGCCATCGGGCGGCGCCCGTTCGGACCGGGCCCGCGCAATTCGCGCGCCTCTTTCCGGCGACGGGCGGCGCGCTCTATGGTCGCGCCTCGCACGGATGGATGGCCTCGTTCGCGCGGCCGGGGTCGAGAACGCGCCTGCCGGGTCTCTATCTCGCGGGGGGCGGCGCGCACCCCGGTCCCGGGGTTCCGATGGCGGCGCTTTCGGGTCGTCAGGCGGCGCACAGCGTGACGGCGGACCTGGCTTCGATCGTCAGGTCGTTCCCGGCGGCTATGCCTGGTGGTATGTCGACGCGCTGAGCGAGGATGGGCGTCACGGGCTCACCGTCATAGCCTTCATCGGCAGCGTCTTCTCGCCCTACTACGCCTGGGCCGGCCGCCGCGATCCTCTCGACCATTGTGCGGTGAATGTCGCGCTCTATGGGCCGCGCGGCCGCCTGTGGTCGATGACAGAGCGTCGGCGGACGGCCGTCCGGCGCTCACGCGACGCGCTGTCGATCGGACCGAGCTCGCTTTCCTGGCGCGGGGATGGTCTGACCATCGAGGTCGATGAGGTCTGCGCGCCCTGGCCGCGCCGCGTTCGCGGGACGATTCGCGTCATGCCGACCAGCGAGTGCGCGCGCGCTTTCACGCTCGATGATGCAGGCGGTCACGTCTGGCGCCCGATTGCGCCGCATGCGCGCGTCGACGCCGATCTTCACGCGCCCGACCTCCGCTGGAGCGGCGTCGGCTATTTCGACATGAACGCGGGCGACGAACCGCTGGAGAACGGCTTCTCGCGATGGACATGGTCGCGCGCCGCCCTGCCGGATGGAGCGGCGATTCTCTATGACGCGGATCGGCGCCGTTCCGGCGCTCTCTCGCTGGCGCTCCGTTTCGACAGGTCCGGTCGATGCGAGGAGTTCCCTCCGCCGACGAAAGCGGCTTTGCCCGCGTCATTTTGGCGCCTGGCGCGCGAGACGCGTTCGGACGACGGTTCGGCGGCTATCGAACGCGATTTCGAGGACACGCCTTTCTACTCGCGATCCTTGGTCAGCGCCGCGCTATGCGGCCGACGGGTCGTCGGCGTCCACGAGAGTCTGGCGCTCGATCGCTTCGCGCATCCGATCGTACGGCTGATGTTGCCGTTTCGGATGCCGCGCCGCTAAGGCGGAGCGTCCTTGGCCGCGGCCTTGGCCGCGGCTTCCGCGCGCGTCTTCTTCTTGGCCTTGTCGAGCGAAACGAGCTGCCAGACCGCGAGCGCCAGCACGACGCCGAACGAGAACGTCATTTCGACCACGCCATAATAGTCGGGGTTCACGCGCCTATCGCTCGAATTGCTCTGCGCGCTCCAGCCGCTCGAAGGCTTCGAGCACCCGCAGGAGCTGAGGGAGCAGCGCGCCCCGCCGCGCGCTCGGCGCGGGCGGCGGCTTGGGAGCGGCCGAGACGGCGTCCACCAGGAAGCCGACGGCGCTGGTCGGCGGCGAATGATCGACCGCGTTCAACCATGGCGCCGTCGCGATCGCGCGCGCCAGCAGCCGGGTCTTGCGCGCGCCCGAAACGCGCGCCCGCCGACTGATCGAGTCGAGCGAAGCGCGTCCGATTTCCGTGCCGATTTCCGCATAGAGCAGCGCCGCGGCGAGGATCGCCGGGCGGCAGTTCCAGGGCAGCTCCGCGACGCCGGAGCGCGCGCGCGCATAGAGCGCATCGGCCTCGCGCAACAGCCGCGCCACCACTTTCCGCAGCGCGACGCTCGGCCGAGGCCGAGCGAGAAACGCGTCGGGATCCAGGCCCGCCTCGCGCAGCCATGATAGCGGCAGATAGAGGCGCCCGTCGCGCGCGTCTTCGCCGACGTCGCGGGCGATGTTTGTGAGCTGCATCGCGACGCCGAGATCGCAGGCCCGGGCCGCCGCGGCGCGCGAGCGCGCGCCCATCATCAAGGTCATCATCGCTCCCACCGCGCCGGCGACCCGGGCGGCGTAGTCGAACAAATCCTCGAGCGTTTCGTAACGGCGCCCTTGCGCGTCCCAGGCGAGGCCGTCGAGCAAGGCTTCGGGCAAGGCGCGCGGCACGGCGAAGCGCCAGACAAAATCTGCAAAGGCGCGATCGGCGGCGTGGTCGATCGGCCGGCGGGCATAGACGCGGTCGAGCCTCTCGCGCAACCGGTCGAGCGCGGCGATGCAACCGCCGCCGAGATCAATCGCATCGTCCGAGAGGCGGCAAAACGCATAGAGCCCGTAGGCGGGTTCGCGCACTCTGGCCGGCAGCAGGAGCGATGCGGCGTAAAAGGTCCGAGAGCCGATCCTGATCGCGTCGCGACACTCGGCCCGATCCCTGGGGCTGGCGAGTTCGTGGTCAGGCGAAGACTGAAGCATGGGGCGCCACTTTGTCGAGAACGCGCGCAGAGGAGAGAACGCCGGGCAGCCCTGCCCCCGGATGCGTTCCCGCGCCCACGAGGAACAAATTGCGGACATCTTCGCTCGCATTGTGGGGGCGGAACCAGGCGCTCTGCGTCAATATGGGCTCAATGCCGAAGCCTGCGCCCCGGAACGACAGAAGACTGTCCTGAAAGTCCTGCGGCGTCGTCACGCGGGAAGTCGCGATTTCCTGCCTCAATCCGGGCAGGATCGACGCTTCGAGCGCGCGTGCGATCTTCTGCCGATAGGGTTCGGCCTCGACCGCCCAGTCCTGTCCGCCCGCCAGATTGGGGACCGGCGACAGGACGTAGAACGCGTCGCACCCGGCGGGCGCGAGCGAAGGGTCGGTCGCCGTGGGGCGATGAAGGTAGAGACTGAAATCCTGCGCCAGGACCTTGCGCTCGAATATGTCGGTCAGCAGACCGCGGTATCGCGGACCCATGAGAATCGTGTGCTGCCCGACCTCGGGATATCGCCTGCGCGTGCCGAAATACCAAACGAATACGCCCATCGAGGAATGCTGGCGCTCGACCTTGCGATTGGTCCAACGCCGGCGGACCGAGGGCGGCAGGAGCCTGAGGTAGGTCCAGGCCGAATCGGCGTTCGAGACGACGATATCGGCGGCTTTTGTTTCGCCAGAGACGAGCCGAACGCCGCGCGCGACGCCATTGCTCACGACGATCGACTCGACTTCCGCGCCGCAACGGAGCTCCCCGCCCTGGCCCTCGATGAGATCGACAAGACCGCTGACCAATCGGCCGACGCCGCCCATCACGAAGTGGACGCCCCAACGCTTCTCCAGATGGGCGATCAGACAATAGATGGCGCTCGCCCGAAACGGATTGCCGCCGATCAGCAGCGGATGATAGCTGAACACGGTGCGCAGCCGTTCGTCTTTGAAATACTGCGAAACAAGACCATAGACGCTGCGATAGCCCCTGAGGCGCAGGAGTTTGCCGGCGATCCGCGCCATATCGAGCGGCGAACTGAACGGCCTGTGCCCGAGCTGCTCGAAGCCGATGCGGCAGATCTCCTCGCTCGCGCGCATGAAGCGCGCATAGCCCTCGACGTCCCCGGGGCTGAACCGCGAGACCTCCGCCCGCATCGCCGCGCTGTCGCCCCGGTAGGCGAACGTCTCGCCGTCGGCAAAGCGGATGCGATAGAAGGGATCGCACGCGCGCAGATCGATGTCGTCGGCCATCTCGCGACCGCACAGGCGCCAAAGCTCCTCGAACAGGAACGGCGCCGTGACGATCGTCGGGCCGGCGTCAAACGTGAATCCGTCCTGGCGAAGAACCCGGGCGCGGCCCCCGGGCGCGTCGAGCTTCTCGATCACGCTGACGCGATAGCCGCGAGCGCCGAGACGAATCGCCGCCGCCAACCCGCCAAACCCGCTCCCGATCACGACCGCGCGCGGGCGGGAGTCGCGGGGAGCGGCAATCGGGCGCGGGCGATCGAGTGTCAGCATACAATGACACTATCAGTGTCATTCTACGTAGACAATAGCCAACGGCGCGCTGCCAAGCCGGAATTATGGTGACAGGCCCTGGAGTGGACTGCACCCCAACAGTGAGACACGCTATAGGCGTTACGGTTTAGAGTAACGGCGCGCTCGATCGCCTTCCCCTCGACACTCAGCGGAGCCCGGCTGACCCAGCCGAATTGAAGGGCGAAAACGCGCACGCTCATCATTTCGGCGTGCTGCGCCGCTTGAAGCGCGCCGACGAAACGCCGTCGCCTGGGCGCGCACATATCGAAAACACTGACGGAATTGGTTATCCGGCCTCAAAGAAAATCGA
>CAWAIM010000044.1:0-52394 GCA_963781895.1 uncultured Alphaproteobacteria bacterium | reverse complement strand
CGAGTTCCTGTGCTCGGAAATCGGCCTCGAAGCGTTCGGCTGGAACGTCGAGAACAATTCGATGGCGGATGCGCTAGCCTCTGACGCTGCTCGAACTTCTGGCCTCGAACGCATACCCGCGCCGGTCGCGGCTTACGACTTTTCGCCTGGAGAGGCGTTTGCGCGTCTCGACGACGGGCGCCGGATCGCGACCGCGATCGTCGTCGGCGCCGACGGCCGGGGCTCGCCCTCGCGCCGCGCCGCCAAGCTCGAAGCGCGCGCGCATCGCTATCCGCAGAGCGCGTTGACGGCGATCGTCACCCACCGCCTGCCCCATTTTGATTTCTCGACCGAATTCCACACTCGCAACGGCCCCTTCACTTTGGTGCCTCTGCCGGCAAAACATTCGGCGCCGAACCGATCCAGCCTCGTCTGGGTCATGTCCGACGAAGAGGCCCGGCGGCGCCGGGCGCTCGACGACGAGGCGCTGTCGGCCGAAATCGAGCGTCAGGCGCACTCGATCCTGGGCGCAATGCGCGTCGCGGGAGACCGCGGCGTGTTTCCGATGGTGCGTCAAGTGGTTCCGACGATCACGGCCGAACGGCTCGCGCTGATCGGCGACGCCGCGCACGCCCTCCCGCCGATTGGGGCGCAGGGCCTCAATCTCGGTTTGCGCGACATCAAAGCGATCGTCGATTGCGTGTTGCGCGCGCGAGCTGCGGGCCGAGACATCGGCGGCGCGAAAGTCATGGAGCGCTATGAACGCTCGCGCCGGCTCGACATCGCCACGCGGACGGGTCTCGTCGACGCCCTCAATCAGGCTTTGCTGATCCGCTTCGCGCCGCTCGACTTTGGTCGCGGCGCGGGCCTGGCTGCCCTGGGCGCGATCGGCCCGTTGCGCCGCTTCGTCATGCGCGAGGGCGTCGCGCCCCATTTGGCGCGATGATTGCAACACGGCCAATGACGAAAACGCTTTGATAACCAGGTCTTCAGGTTTAGGTCGACATGCTCCCCGCCGACCCGCGCTCGCTCCTTGCCGATGAGTCCTCTCGCGATGTCTTCGACAACTGCCTCATCCGACGCCCTTTCGCAGCCCCTTCTCGACGATCACGGAGCCGAGAGAAGAGTTAGTCTGCTCACGCTCTGCCTTCTCGCGCTGGGCGTCGGAATCCTGACGGGCGTCGGCGCCGTGTTCCTGCGCTCGCTCATCGGCCTCATTCACAATCTCATGTTCAATGGCGTGTTCAAAATCGCATACGACGCCAACATCCTCGAAGGTCCAAGCCGCTTCGGCAACTGGGTGATCCTGTCGCCGATCCTCGGCGGCCTCGTCGTCGTTTATCTGGTGCAGCGGTTCGCGCCCGAAGCCAAGGGCCACGGCGTGCCAGAGGTGATGGACGCGGTCTTCTATCAAAGAGGCAATATTCGCGGCCAGGTCGCGGTCATCAAATCCCTCGCCTCGGCCCTGTCGATCGGCTCGGGCGCTGCGGTCGGCCGCGAGGGGCCGATCATTCAGATCGGGGCGGCGCTCGGCTCGGCCTTCGCGCAGACCATCCGTCTTTCGACTGGACAAAAGATAACCCTGCTTTCGGCCGGCGCCGGCGCCGGGATCGCGGCGACCTTCAATACGCCGATCGGGGGCGTCCTCTTCGCGCTCGAGATCCTGCTGCCCGAGGTCTCAAACCGCACCTTCCTGCCGGTCGTCATCGCGACCGGCGCCGCCACTTCGCTCGGCCGCATCCTGATCGGTCTCAATCCAGCCTTCACCGTGCCCGAGATCCTGTTTCCCCAGTCGTTCGGCGTCGAGGAGGTGATGGCTTTCGCAGCGCTGGGCGTCCTGTGCGGCGTCGCCTCCTGGGCGTTCATCCGCCTGCTCGTATTCTTCGAGGACGCCTTTCCCGAGCTGCCGGGAAACATCTACACCCAGAACATCATCGGCATGACCCTGGTGGGCGTGATGATGGTCGGCTTCACCCATGCGTTCGGCCATTCTTATGTCGACGGCGTCGGCTACGGCGTCATCCAGTCGATCCTCGACAAGGACATGACGGCCGCGTGGCTGCTGGCCCTGCTGTTCGTCGCCAAACTTCTCGCCACCACGATCAGCCTCGGCTGCGGGGCTTCGGGCGGCATTTTCTCCCCCTCGCTCTATCTCGGCGCAACGCTCGGCGCCGGCTTCGCCGTCGGCGCCGGCCTGATCCTGCCGCATTCCGGCCTGACAGCGCCGTCAGCGGCCATCGTCGGCATGGCGGCGATGGTCGGGGCCTGCACGGGCGGCGTGATGACGGCCATCATCATGATCTTCGAGATGACGCGCGACTATGCGGTGATCGTCCCGGTGATCGTCGCCGTGGCGGTCGCGGCGGGGATCAGGCGGGCGCTGATCCCGGAGACGATCTACACCATCAAGCTGCGCCACCGGGGACACCGAATCCCGAAGGAACGGCATGTCAATCTCTATCTGGTGCAGCAGGCGAAGGACATCATGGAGCGCCGCTTCATCCTCGCCAAGGCCGGTTCGACGCTGAGGGAGGCGATGGGCTGGGAGGACGTCGACGATCTGAGAGCCATCATCGTCGAACGCGAAGGCCGCATCGTCGGTCTCATTCCGCCGCGCTCAGGGCTCTGGCGCGAGGGCGCCAGCAACGCCGGCCGGCTGGTCGACGACTTCGTCGAGAAACGCATGGTCGTGTGCCGCGACGTCGATCTGTTGAGCCTGGCGCTTGCCCGCCTCAAGCGTCACCGGTCGGGCGCGGCGATCGTCTTTCATGGCGAAAACCGGCCGCGGGCGAGCGATATCGTGGGCGTGATCACCAAGCGGGCGATCGCGGACGCGGTGATCGAAAATTACGAGGATTGAACCGGACTTCGCCTGCTGAATTCAACCGCGCCGGTTTCGCTCGGCCGTAGAGCGGCCTCATCGCCAAAGGGGCGAGCGCTTTTGCTGACGACTCAGTGTTTTCAATTGCTTGGGCGTCAATTTCTGCACTTGCGCAACGGCCCTGCCGCTTGTTTCCGGTCTCCCGACCGACCGTCTTCGCGCCGGTGACGGCGGATGCCATTTTCAGCCGCTGAATCCGCTATCTGAATGCCTTGCGGCGCCATTCTCAGCCGACCCGGCCCAACTGGCCCAAGCCGCCGCGCCACCCGCGGCTGGCCGCCTCCATGGCCCCGACCGGACCTTATATTCAACATACCATGGTTTTTGGTTTTCCGAAAGAAAAATCTCTTAAGATATTGAAATAATTCATAAAATTCTGCCGACTTTTTCGTTCCGCGACGCCTTTGCCATTGGGCTGGAGAGCGGATCTCGCGTGTGACCGGCCGCCCGCATCCCCTATCCGCCTCGAGAACCCGTCTCCATCAGCCGGGCGGCGTAGCGCGCCATCTGGTCGACCTCGATGTTGACCCGGTCGCCGGGCTTTCGGTCGCCCCAACTCGTGACGCTGAGCGTATGCGGGATCAGCAGAACCTCGAAGGCGTCGCCGTCGACCGCGTTGACCGTGAGCGAGGTTCCCTCCAGCGCGACCGAGCCCTTGACCGCGATGAACCTGGCGCAATTCTCCGGAGCACGAAAGGTGAAATGCGCCATGCCTTCGAAGTCGCGGCGGGACAGAATCTCGGCGACGCCGTCGACATGGCCGCTGACGATATGCCCGCCGAGTTCGTCGCCGACCCTCAGCGCGCGCTCCAGATTGACGCGATCGCCGCGCCGCCATCGGCCGAGCGTGGTGACGGCGAGCGTCTCGGCGCCGACGTCAAAGGAAATGGCCGACCCAGGGTCGTGCGGCGCGACGCCGACAACGGTCAGGCAAACGCCCGCGTTGGCGATCGAGGCCCCGACGGCGATCGACGCCGGATCGTAGGCGCTGGCGATTGTCAATCGACTGCGCTCTCCAAGCGGCGTCATTTCAATGACTTCTCCGACGTCGGTGACAATTCCCGTGAACACGCTGCATCCTTCCGGAGCGGCCTGATGAAACCCCCCGGCCTATCCGCCCGGGCGACCTGGCCGATCCCTCGATCGCCGTCCTTCGAGACGCGATGCTGCGCATCGCTCCGCAGGACGTGGTTGAGTGTAGGCGATCCCGCGGAAATCCCCATCCCGAGTAGCGCCGCTGTGGCGGCGCGTCTTGAAGGGGGAGGATGTCGCTCCCCGCAACGCCGACAACGCGCTCATTTAGGCGTCGCCCGGCTCACCCGTTCGAAACGGCGCAAGACGTCGGGGCCAAAGTGCGCGCGCTCGAACTCGGCATAGCGGCCCGGATCGAGCAGGATCGCGCGCGCGCGCTCGGCGAGCGCCGGCAAGCCTGGCCGGCCGAGCGGCTTTTCGGCGGTGAACAGCGCCACGTCGTCGGCAAGCTCGAGCGCGATCAGGCGGGCGGCGACCCGCGGGCCTCCTTCGCTGAACACGCGCGTGACGCCGCGCGCCGCAAGCCTCTGCAAGGCTTCATAAAGATCGACATGGCCTTCGGCGTCGGCGCCGACGCACTCGACCGCGGCCCCGAGCCGCTCGAGGCGATCGGCGACCTCCCTCGGCGCGTCGGGCCCGGCGATGATCAATGTGGGCAGTTGCCGCGCGCTCGTGGCCAGGCGCGATCGCGCTGGCAGGCGAAGATGGGTGTCGAGCACGACGCGCCAGGGCTTCCGGTCGACGCCGGGCAGGCGCACGGTCAGCAACGGATCGTCGACGAGCGCGGTCTCGACGCCGATCATGATCGCCTCGTGCGTCGAACGCATGATCTGGACCCGGGAATTGGCGATCTGTCCGGTGATGCGCAGCCGCGGGTCGTGCGGGCCGCCGGAGGCGAACCCATCCGCGGTCTCCGCGAGCTTCAGCGTCACGCTCGGACGCCCGGCCGTCACCCGCAGGATATGTCCGCGGTGGTCGCGCCGCGCCTGAGCAGCCCCCGGTCCGACCGTGACCTCGATCCCCGCCGCGCGCAGCCGGGCGTGGCCCCGCCCCGCCACGCGCGGATTCGGGTCCTCGATCGCCGAGACGACGCGCGCGATCTGGGCCTCGGCGACGGCGTCCGCGCAGGGAGCCGTCTTCCCGAAATGCGAACATGGCTCCAGGGTCACATAAAGCGTCGCTCCACGCGCCGCCTTCCCTGCCTGGGCGATGGCAATCCGCTCGGCGTGCGGACGCCCGCCCGGGGCGGTCACGCCGCGGCCGACGACCGCGCCGTCCTTGACCAGGATCGCGCCGACGGAGGGATTCGGAGCGGTAAGACCCAGCGATCGTTCGCCCAGATTGAGGGCGGCATTCATCCAGCGCAGGTCCTCATCTGACCCGGAATCGTCGCGAGCCCGGGGCCGTCGGCGGGATCATGGCGCGGACGCGTCCTTGCGACGGCGCGCCTTCCCTTGCGCCAAGGCCGGCTCGGGCTCGGCTTCGAGCTCGCCGACGATGGCGTTGAAGTCCCGCGCCTCGCGAAAATTGCGGTAGACGGAGGCGAAACGGACATAGGCGACGTCGTCGAGCGCCTTCAGACCCTCCATCACCAGTTCGCCGATGCGCTCGGTCGGGATGTCCCCGTCGGTCTGGCTCTCGAGCTGGCGCACGACGCCATTGATCATCCGCTCGACGCGGTCGGCGTCGACCGAACGCTTGCGCAGCGCGACCTCGACCGACCGAACGAGCTTGTCGCGATCGAACGCCGCCCGCCGGCCGTTTTTCTTGACGACCTGCAATTCGCGCAATTGAACGCGCTCGAAGGTGGTGAAGCGGCCGCCGCAATCGGAACAGACGCGCCGCCGCCGTATCGACGAAGCGTCATCGGTCGGGCGGGAATCTTTGACTTGCGTGTCGAGGCTGCCGCAATAGGGGCATCGCATCGCAAGCCGTCCCTTTCAGATCGTCCCGAGCCCCTAGTAGATCGGGAAGCGGCGCGTGAGTTCGGCGACGTCGGCGCGCACCTTCGCCTCGACCGTGACATTCCCTGATTCGCCATGCGCCGCCAAGCCGTCCAGGGTCTCCACGATCAACTGTCCGACCTTGGTGAATTCCGCCGTCCCGAAACCGCGCGAAGTGGCGGCGGGCGAGCCGAGACGAATGCCCGACGTCACCATCGGCTTCTGCGGATCGAACGGGATGCCGTTCTTGTTGCAGGTGATGTGGGCGCGGCCGAGGGCGGCCTCGGCCATCTTGCCGGTCAGTCCCTTGGGCGTCAGGTCGACCAGCAACAGATGGTTGTCGGTGCCCCCCGTCACCAGCCGGTAGCCGCCCGCCACGATCGGCTCGGCCAACGCCTTGGCGTTGGCGACGACGGCATGGGCGTAGGCTTTGAATTCGGGCGTCAGCGCCTCGTGGAACGCGACCGCCTTGGCGGCGATCACATGCATCAGCGGGCCGCCCTGGAGGCCGGGGAAGATCGCCGAGTTGATCTTCTTGGCCAGATCCTCGTCGTCGGTGAGGATCATGCCGCCGCGCGGGCCGCGCAGCGTCTTGTGCGTCGTCGTCGTGACGACGTGGGCGTGAGGAAACGCCGACGGATGCGCCCCGCCCGCGATCAGCCCGGCGAAGTGGGCGATGTCGACGACGAAATAGGCGCCGACGGCGTCGCAGATCGCTCGGAAGCGCTCGAAATCCCAGTGCCGGGCGTAGGCCGATCCGCCGGCGATGATCAATTTCGGCTTGTGCTCGCGCGCCAGCGTCTCGACCTGATCCATGTCGACGCGCTGGGTCGCGCGGTCGACCGTATAGGAGACCGGCTTGAACCATCGGCCCGACATGTTGACCGGCGAGCCATGGGTCAGATGGCCGCCGGCGGCGAGATCGAGGCCCATGAACGTGTCGCCCGGCTGCATCAGCGCCAGGAACACGCCCTGATTGGCCTGACTGCCGGAATTGGGCTGCACATTGGCGTAGCGGCAGCCGAACAGCTTGCAGGCGCGCTCGATCGCGAGCCTCTCGGCGATGTCGACGAACTGGCAGCCGCCGTAGTAGCGCCTCCCGGGATAGCCTTCGGCGTATTTGTTGGTGAGGACCGAGCCTTGCGCCTCGAGCACGGCGCGCGAGACGATGTTTTCCGAGGCGATGAGTTCGATTTCATCGCGCTGACGGCCGAGCTCGAGTTCGACCGCGCGGGCGATGTCCGGGTCGGCCGCCGCGAGAGGGGCGGAAAAGAATGAGTTCGAGCGAATCGGCGTCGGCGCGCTGTAATTCATCGTCGTGACTTCCGTGAATCGAGGCTTGGCCAGAACGGCGTGAAGCGGGCCCATAGCACGGGCGGAGCGCCGGAAAAAGGCTTTCCCGTCGAAAGCGCGCCGCCCTCGTGGCGCCGAGCGGACGTCCTGCTCCCTTTCAGGCCGCCCGGCTCGAGCGAGACGGCGCCATCGCCCGCAACCGCTCGGCGGCGAAAGCGCGGGCGCCGGCGACATCGGCTGCGAGGATCGCGGCGGCGACGACGACGCCGCCGACGAAGAGCGACAGCGCGGCGGCCAGCACAGGCGGGTGGACGCCGTTCAGGGGGTGAATGATGAATCCCATCGCGCCCGAGGCCGCCGCGATCACGCCCATGTCGCGCCAGCACGGACGGATCGACCTGCGTTGCAGCGCCGGCGCGGCGGCGGCGGCGAATCCGACCGCGAGGCTCAGCGCATAGGCGCGCGCCAGGCCGTCGATGTCCGAGGAGAAGAACGGCAATCGTATGAGGAGAAGATTGGCGGCGAGCGCCGTCAAGGCCGCCAGCGTGAGCGGCCAGGTCTTCCCGGCGAGCTGGAATACCGGATTGCACATCGCGTAAAGCGAACAATAGGCAAGGAAGCCGGGCGCGAGCCAAAGGCTCAGCCGCGCGTAGTCGCCGCGAAAAGGCGCCGGCGCCAGAAGCGCCTCGAACGTCGGCGCCATCGTCATGTAGCCGACCGTCAGCGGCGCCAGCACCGCGAACACCAGCACGATATTGATCGAGATCTGCCCTTCGGCGGCCCGGCGTCCCTCCTTGCGGTCGCGCTCGAGCGCATATTGAAACAGCAGCGTCTCCGGCAGGACATTGAGCGCGAAGAACAGCCGGGCGCCCAAATCGGTGCCAGCGCCAGTCTGCCGGTCGCGGCCGCGCCAAACCGCTCGAACGCGAGATGGCGATCGATCAGATTGATCAGGAGGTAAATGACGCTCGAAGCCACGATCGGCTTGGCGTAGACCACGAACCCGCCGATCGCCCGCTTGCTCGCAAGCGCCAGGCGCGCGCCGGGCGTGCGCGTCGCCGCGCCCAGCGCCACGACCGAAAACAGCGTGGTCGCCGCCAGAGCGGCGATGACAGGGCCGGCCGAACGCGTCGCGGCGGCGACGCCGATCACGACAGTGAAGGTGAGAAAGTGACGCGTCGCCGCGAGCGCCGCGAACGCGCGCCCCTGGGAGCGCGCGCGCATCTGCGCGGCGCAATAGTCGCTGCGCGCGTACGCGATCGCCATGAAAGGCGTCAGCGTAAGGAGCCCAGCGCCCAGGCCGTAGTCGATTCTCAACGCGAACAGCGCCGCGACCAATCCGACCGCCACCACGATCATGGCGATATAGCCAGCGTCGAGGCTGGCGGCCGTCGCCTCGCGGTTTTCATCGGCGCCGGAGAAACGGATCGAGGACAGGCGCAGCCAATCGAATAACGCCATCCCCAAGGTCATCGCGGTGAGCGCGACCGTCGCGTAGCGGCCGAATTCCGCCGGCCCGAGCAACGCGCTGAGAGCGATCCCGAGCACGAAATTCGCGACGGCGTTGAGAAGGAAGACGATGGCGAAAACCATCCGGCGCGCCTGAACCTCGGAAGCCCGAGACTTTAGCGTTTGGCGGGTTAAGGCCGAATTTATCCGGCTGGAGGCCGATCAGCGGGCCTGATTGGTCCCGGTGAAGATGACGACCTCGTCCTTGGCGACGCGATCGAGCTCGGCGTGAGCTTCCTGGTCCAGAAGATCGCGGTCGACGCTCTCGGGCCGAAGCTCGGCCACGCGCCGTTCCCAGCGCGCGCGCTCGTCCTTCAAGGCGTCGAGCTGCGCCCTGAGCGCGATCGCCTCGGCGTCGTATTTCGCCTTGGCCTTCAGCCCATGTTCGCCGTTCGACGCGCCCCAGACGAGATAGGAGGACGCGACCCCGAGCACGAGGTAGAAGGCGATCGGCAACAGGATCGAGCGCAGGCGCGTTCTTACCACCATGGCCCGATCCTGCCGGGCGCGTGGTTAAGGCAGCGTTACCTTTTTTATCGTCAGGCCGACTTGATCGCCGCGCGCCCGGCGAAGCGGGCCTGATCGCCGAGTTCCTCTTCGATGCGGATCAGCTGATTGTACTTGGCCAGACGATCCGAGCGGGAGAGCGATCCGGTTTTGATCTGCCCGCAATTGGTGGCGACCGCGAGATCGGCGATGGTCGAATCTTCGGTCTCGCCGGACCGGTGCGACATGATGGCGGAATAGCCGGCCCGATGCGCCATGTCGACCGCCGCCAGAGTCTCGGTGAGCGATCCGATCTGGTTGACCTTGACGAGGATCGAGTTGGCGACGCCCTCCCTGATTCCGCGGGCGAGGATTTCGACGTTGGTGACGAAGATGTCGTCGCCGACGAGCTGGCGGCGCGAGCCGAGCTTTTGGGTCAACAACTTCCATCCCGCCCAGTCGTCCTCGGCCATCCCGTCCTCGATCGAGAGAATCGGGTAGGCGTCGGAGAGTTTGGCGAGATAGTCGACTTGCTCCTCGATCGAACGCGTCTTGCCCTCGCCGGAATAGACGTAGGCGCCGTCCTTGAAGAATTCGGACGCCGCGCAGTCGAGCCCGAGCGCGATGTCTTCGCCGGGCTTGAAGCCTGCCGCCTCGATCGCCTTCATGCAGAAGTCGAGCGCCGCCTCCGCCGAAGGCAGGTTCGGAGCGAAGCCGCCCTCGTCGCCGACGTTGGTGTTGTGTCCCGCCTTCTTGAGCGCGCCCTTGAGGGAGTGGAACGTCTCCGCGCCCCAGCGCACCGCCTCGCCGAAGGACGGAGCGCCGACCGGAAGGATCATGAATTCCTGGAAGTCGATCGGATTGTCGGCGTGAGCGCCGCCGTTGACGATGTTCATCTGCGGCGTCGGCAGGACGCGCGCGGTCGTTCCGCCGACATAGCGGTAGAGCGGCAGGCCCGAGGCCTCCGCGGCGGCCTTGGCGACGGCGAGCGAAACCCCGAGGATCGCGTTCGCGCCCAGCTTGGACTTCGTCTTGGTGCCGTCGAGGGCGATCATCGTTTCGTCGATCTTGAGCTGGTCCTCCGCCTCGAGGCCCGAGATCGCGTCGAAAATGTCGCGGTTGACCGATTCGAGCGCCTTCAGCACGCCCTTGCCGCCATAGCGGCTCTTGTCGCCGTCGCGCAGTTCCAGCGCCTCGCGCTTGCCGGTCGAGGCGCCGGAGGGAACGGCGGCCCGGCCCATCGAGCCGTCCTCCAGCACGACGTCCACCTCGACGGTCGGGTTGCCCCGGCTGTCCAGAATTTCGCGGGCCTCGACGTTCACGATCGCGGTCATGGATGGGCGTCCCTTGCTGTCGACCTTTTCGTCGACTTGTACGCCATCGATGCGACATGCGAAAGGCGGGCGGCCGCCTAATCAGCGGGCGCCTCATCGGCACTTTTGCATCCCGAGAGAGACAATTGAACAAATTGGCCGAAGCCCGGAAAAAAATGCATGGCAGGGCGGCCTTGCCACGTGACACGGCCAGAAAAGTGGACTAGCAATGACGGGCGAAAAGGAGGCCGCTGCCAAAAAGTTTGGCGCCGGACGCCGCAAAGTCTGTGGGAGGACGAAGCGTTCTATCGTCTCGGACCAGCGTTAAAATGCGCTCGGGAAAACAAAAAAAGATTAAGATATTCGAGATACCGGGGCGCATACGAGGGAAAAAATGAAAGGCGAGCCGCCCGACTGGCGTCTCGCCTTTTACCTTTGGGAAATCATCGCCCTTACTTTAGGGTCGGCGGTCGGACAAATAAAAGGCTCACCCTCCCTGGTTTTCGCCTTCCGCCCAACTTCGTCGCGTTTCATCGATATAAGCGTCGAGACGCCCCTCGCCGATCGCCTGCCGCGCGCCCGACATGAGGTCGAAATAATAGGCGAGATTGATCTCCGTCAGGGCCATCATCGCGAGGATTTCGCCCGCCTTCACAAGGTGGCGCCAGTAGGCGCGCGAGTAGTCGCGCGCCATCCGCGACGACGACAACGGATCGACCGGCCGCGGATCGTCGGCAAAGCGCGCGTTACGCAAATTGAGCCGACCGCGGCGGGTGAACGCCATGCCGTGCCGCCCTGCCCGTGTGGGCATGACGCAGTCGAACATGTCGACGCCCCGCCTGAGCGACTGCAACAGATCGTCGGGCGTGCCCACCCCCATCAGATAGCGCGGCTTGTCCGCGGGCAGATGCGGGACCACGGCCTCGATCACGTCGAGCATCACGGCTTGCGGTTCGCCGACCGCCAGGCCTCCGATCGCGTAGCCGTCAAAGCCGATGTCGGTCAGCGCCTCGGCGCTGAGAACGCGAAGATCCTTTTGCGCTCCGCCCTGAACGATGCCGAAAATCGCCCTGCCCGGCTGCTCCGCGAAGGCGATCTTGGAGCGTTCCGCCCAGCGCAGCGACAGACGCATCGCCCGCTCGGCCTCCGCGTGCGAGCACGGAAGCTTCACGCATTCGTCCAACTGCATCTGAATGTCGGCGCCCAGGAGGCGCTGAATCTCCATCGAACGCTCGGGCGTCAATTCGTGCGGCGAGCCGTCGATGTGCGACTGGAAAGTCACGCCCCTCTCGCTGAGCTTGCGCAATTTGGCCAGGCTCATCACCTGAAAGCCGCCGGAATCCGTGAGAATCGGGTGCGGCCAATTCATGAATTGATGCAGGCCGCCAAGAGCCGCGATGCGCTCCGCGCCTGGAGCGAGCATCAGGTGATAGGTGTTGGAGAGCACGACGTCGGCGCCCAGCGCGCGCACGGTCTCCGGATGCATCGCCTTGACGGTCGCCGCGGTTCCGACCGGCATGAAGGCGGGGGTGCGGATCACGCCGCGCGGCGTCGCGATCGCGCCGCGCCGGGCCGCGCCGTCGACGGCGCTGATCGAGAAGGACAATTCGCCGCTCACGATCGATCGGCGGCTCCAGCTCGAGAATTGGCGCCCATCAGCAGGCAAGCGTCGCCGTAGGAATAGAATCGATAGCCACGCGCAATCGCGTGCGCATAGGCGGCGCGCATCGCCTCGAGCCCGCTGAACGCGCTCACCAGCATGAACAGGGTCGAGCGCGGCAAATGGAAATTGGTCATCAGCATGTCGACCGCGCGGAAGCGATAGCCGGGCGTGATGAAAATCGCGGTTTCGCCCGAAAACGGCGAAACGCGGCCGCTCGCGTCCGCCGCGCTCTCGACGATGCGCGCCGAGGTCGTGCCGACGCAGACGATCCGCCCGCCTTCTCGCGCGCGGCGTTGAGCGCGGCGGCGGTCGCGGCGTCGATCGCGCCCCACTCGGCATGCATCTTGTGATCGCTGGTGTCTTCGACCTTGACCGGCAGGAAGGTGCCGGCGCCGACATGCAGGGTGACGCGGTGCAGGGCGACGTCGCGAGCAGCGAGGCGATCGACCAGGGCCGGGGTAAAGTGAAGTCCGGCCGTCGGCGCCGCCACCGCCCCGTCATTGACCGCGAACATCGTCTGATAGTCGGCGCGATCCTCGACGCGCGGCGCACGGCGGTCGGCGATATAGGGCGGCAAAGGCGGGGCGCCGAGGCGCTCGATCGCCTCGTCCAAAGCGGCGCCGGCGAAGTGGAAGCGCAGCAGGACTTCGCCCGCCTCGCCCTTGTCCTCGACCTCCGCGTCGAGCGCGCCGAGCAGGCAGGCCATGCTCTCGCTCGTTTCGCCGAAGCGGATGCGTTCTCCGACCTTGAGCTTCTTGGCCGGCCGCACGAGCGCCCGCCAGCGGCAGTCGTCGACGCGACGGATCAGCGTCGCCTCGATCGAAGCGGACGCCTCGCCCCTGACGCGCACGCCCTCGAGCCGCGCGGCGATCACGCGCGTGTCGTTGACGACGAGCGCGTCGCCGGGCCGCAGAAAATCAGGGCAGCGCCGAAACGCGGGAATCCGTCAGCCCGCCGTCGGCGCCGACCACCAGCATTCGCGCGCTGTCGCGCGGGACAATGGGCGCGAGGGCGATGCGGTCGGGCGGAAGTTCGAAATCGAAGACGTCGACACGCATTGGTTTGATCAGGCCCTTCGGCCGCCACTCCCGTCAGCGCCGAGACGTGTCGAAGCGTACTCCCGTGCCTCGATATTCAGCTCAGCGTCGCCTTGACGATCTTGTCGGGATCGCGCACGGGCTCGCCGCGCTTGATCTTGTCGACGTTCTCCATGCCGGAGACCACCTTGCCCCAGACGGTGTATTGGCGGTCGAGGAACCGGGCGTCGTCGAAACAGATGAAGAACTGCGAATTGGCCGAATTCGGGCTCGAGGCGCGCGCCATCGACACCGTGCCGCGCACATGCGGCTCGGCGTTGAACTCGGCCTTGAGATCTGGATATTTCGAGCCGCCTGTTCCGGTGCCGTGCGGGCAGCCGGTCTGGGCCATGAAGCCGTCGATCACCCGGTGGAAGACGACGCCGTCGTAAAAGCCCTCGGAAACCAGGCGCTTGATATGAGCGACATGGCCCGGAGCGACCGCTTCATTCATTTCGATCACCACCGGACCTTTGTTGGTCTCGAGGGTCAGCGTGTTGCCGGGGCTGGTCATGATCCGAACTCCTGATTATTTCGCTTCCGAGGCCATGCGCATGGTCACGATCTTGTCGGGATTGGTGACCGCGCCGTTGTTTTCCTTGGTCCCCGCCTTGATCTTGTCGACGACGTCCATGCCGGAGACGACTTCGCCGAAGGCCGTGTACTGGCCGTCGAGGAAGCCGGCGTCGTCGAGGCAGATGAAGAACTGCGAATTGGCCGAATTCGGGTCGCTCGAGCGCGCCATGCCGAGAATGCCGCGGGCGAAGTGGGTCTGATTGAATTCGGCCGGAAGGTCGGGCAGGTCCGAGCCGCCAGAGCCGGTCCCGGTCGGGTCCCCTGTCTGCGCCATGAAGCCTGGAATGACGCGATGGAACACGATGCCGTCATAGAATTTGCGCTTCACCAGCGCCTTGATCCGAGCCACGTGCTTGGGCGCCCAATCGGGCCGCAGCCGAATGACGATCTTGCCGTGCTTGGTCGTCAGGATGACGGTGTTGTCGTCGTCCTTCGCCGCCCAGGCGGTCGAAGAGACGACGAGAGGAAGCGCCAGCGCGGCGCGGCGGCTGAACAGGGGCATGGGAGGCCTCGGGAGGCTGCGGCACGATCGCCGCGGGCGGCTTGATAGCAGGTTGAAAGGGCATTGCAACCAGCAGGGTTTGCGGCGGCAAACGCTCGTCGAGGCGCAGGCCGGAAACGCCGACACGACGGATTAACGCGGATTTCACAGGACACGACCATTGTTTCACGCGCCGCCGCGACGCTCAGGCGGTCGGAGTCGACGAAATCTTCATGGCGCCTGTCAGCACGCTCGACGGCGACCCGGCGACCGCGGCCCGGGAATCCGGCGGCGTGGCGGAACTCGAAAGCAAGGGCGGGCCCGCCGCCCTGATCAGCGACGGTCGCGCCGGATCGCACGACGATGGCGCGGTCTCCCCGGTGAAAACCTCGGCGGGGCCGACCGAGCGAATTCTCTATCTCGAGGCGATCCGCGGCCTGGCGGCCTTTCAAGTGCTGTTGTTGCACACGTTTTCGGCGTTCGCGCCGGCGATCGTCTTTGGCCGCGCGCCGGGCGGGATCCCGGGCCTTTTCCACTTTTCCCCGCTCTTTGCCGCGTATGACGGATACTCGGCCGTGTATTTGTTTTTCGTCCTGAGCGGCTTCGTTCTGACCCCTCTGTTCGGCCGCTTCGCCGACAGGCCGTTCGCCTTGGCCGCAAGCCGGTGGGTCAGGCTCGCCGCGCCCGCCCTGGTCGCGGCGCTGATCGCCCTGGCGGTCAAAATCGCGGTCGGCGCGGCGCCCGTTCAGGCCGGGCGCGTGATCGGATCGGGCTGGCTGTCCGGGACTTGGCGTCCGCCGGGCGGCGTCGGGTATTTTCTGTACGACGCTCTCATTCAAGCGCCGATCATGGGTTATTCCGAGACTTCCTTTCTGGCCGGCCTCGGGATTCCGCTCGCCTTTCACCCGTTGCAAAACGCTTATGTCGCGCCGTTCTGGACGCTGAGCGTCGAGATGCAGGGATCGATGCTGATCATCGCGCTCAGTATGATCGCCCGTCACAACGAGCGGCTGTGGTGGCCTACCTTCTTGATCTTCAGCGCCGTTCTCTTCAGAACGGATTTCGCCTGCTTCCTGGTCGGGCATGCCTTGGCCAAATGCAATGCGCAGGCGGCGTTGAGGCGAACGCCCGACGCCCTGCGTCTCGGGCTTGCGACCGTCGGCGTGTCCCTGTGCGTCATTCAGGAACTCGGCTTCGTCGCGCTTATGACGTCGTGCCGGGCGCAAGGGCTCGCCTGGATTCCGTGCAGCTCCAACTCGCTCAAGATGATGGGCGCGATCCTGGTGTTTGTCGCGGCGATCGGCAGTCCAGGTCTGGCGAGAATTCTCGATCGGCGGCCCTTTGTCGCTCTGGGCCGGCTGTCGTTCTCTCTCTATCTCATCCATTGGCCGATCGTGCTCGGGGTCGGGTCCGTGATCTTTATCGCCGTCGGGCGAGGCGACGACGGTGTCTTGGCGCGCGCCATCGCCATGGCGGCGGCCGTCTGCCTCAGCCTTGTGTGCGCTGAGATGTTCTCCCCCGTGGACGCCTGGGCGGTCGCGGCCTCGCGCCGTCTGCGCGGCGGCGCCGGCGCCGCTCGCCCGCATCCAAAGGCGGCCGCGGCCCAGCGGGCATGACCGCGCCGGCTTTCACGCCGGCGGAAGAATCGTTATAGTCCGCGCATGAGGATCAGCGTGATTTGCTCCCGTCTTGTTGTCGCGGCCCTCGCCGGCGTCGCGGCGTCTCCGCTTGCGGCCCAACCTGTGACTCGGCAGTGCGAATACAAAGGCGAAGGCAAGCTCGGCCCGCTCCTCGTCGCCTTCGACGAAGCCGCTCACCTGGTCAGCGTCACCGGGCGGGACGGACAGGTATGGCGCTACCAGGATGGCGTGACCGGACGCCTTGGCCCGTCCGCCGCGGCGGACGATATCGGTCCGGTCGAGCAGTTCGTCAAATTGCGCGCGGGCCGGGTCGAGGTCGGCTTCCGCTGGCCCGACGACGGGATGACGGGTCATCTCGCCTATTTCGACGCCGCGGCGTTCAAGAATCCCGCCCGGCGCTGCCTGTGGCGCTCGCTGTGGCAATTCGCGACCGGGTAGCGCGGCAGGGGAGTGGGTCTGCTCCCGCGCCCCTGCTTATATCCCCATGCCGTTATTCCCCTACTCCGCCGCCACCTTCGGCAGATGCGCGAGCGAGGCTTCGAGAGCGGCGGGATCGTAGTCCTGATCCTCGAGTTTGCCGGCGAAATAATCGGTGTAGGCCTGCATGTCGAAATGGCCGTGGCCGGACAGGTTGAACAGGATGGTCGGCGACTTGCCCTCCTCGCGCGCCTTCAGGGCCTCGTCGACCGCCGCGCGCACCGCGTGGTTGGTTTCCGGCGCCGGCACGATGCCTTCCGATCGGGCGAACATGACGCCCGCCTCGAAGCACGGATTCTGGTGATAGGCGCGCGCTTCGATCAGCCCGAGCTCCTTGCAGTGGCTGACCAGCGGCGCCATGCCATGATAGCGCAGCCCGCCCGCATGGAAGCCCGGCGGAATGAATTCCGAGCCGAGCGTGTGCATCTTGACCAGCGGCGTCAGATGCCCGGTGTCGCCGAAGTCGAAGGCGTATTTGCCGCGGGTCAGCGACGGGCACGCGGCCGGTTCGACCGCGATCACCCGCACGTCGCGCTTCTCCCGCAGCTTGTTGCCGATGAACGGGAAGGCGATGCCGGCGAAGTTGGAGCCGCCGCCCGCGCAGCCGATCACGACGTCGGGATAGGCGTCGGCCTGCTCCATCTGCTCGATCGCCTCGATGCCGATCACGGTCTGATGCATCAGCACGTGGTTGAGCACGCTGCCGAGCGCGTATTTGGTGTCGGCGTTCTTGGCCGCGACTTCGACGGCTTCAGAAATCGCGATGCCGAGGCTGCCCGGCGAATCCGGATGCGCGGCGAGGATCGCCCGTCCGGAGTCGGTCTGGTTGCTGGGGCTGGCCACGCATTTCGCGCCGTAGGTCTCCATCAGGGCGCGCCGGTAAGGCTTCTGATTGTAGGAGACCTTGACCATATAGACCTGGACTTCGAGGCCGAATTGCGCGCCGGCGAAGGCGAGCGCGGAGCCCCACTGCCCCGCGCCAGTCTCGGTCGAGAGCTTCGTCACGCCTTCCTGATGGTTGTAGAAGGCCTGCGCCACCGCGGTGTTGGGCTTGTGGCTGCCCGCCGGGCTCACGCCCTCGTATTTGTAGAAGATGCGGGCGGTGGTCCCGAGCGCCTTCTCGAGCCGCCGCGCGCGATAGAGCGGCGTTGGACGCCACAGGCGATAAATGTCGCGCACCGGGGCCGGAATCTCGATATGCCGCTCCGCGCTCACCTCCTGACCGATGAGCGCCATCGGGAACAGCGGCGCCAGATCGTCCGGCCCGACCGGCTTGCCGGTGCCGGGATGCAGCACGGGAGGCGGCGGCGAAGGCAGGTCGGCGACGATATTATACCATGCGTGCGGGATCCGGTCCTCGCCCATGAGGTATTTGGTGTGCTCGCTCATCGTTCCTCCCTTGGGGTCGCGCTTGAGGCGCGGCGTCGACTGAGGCTATCACAAGGGCGGGACGTCGATGAACGGCTTTTTTGTCGCATGCCGGCGGCCCGTCCGGCCACGCGCCGGGCGCGGATCGCCGGTCAGGCAAGCTTGGGCGACGCCCTGACGCGTCTGCTTCCGGCGCGAGGCCGGGAACGTCGCTCATCCCGAGTTCAGTAGCGGCGGAACCCGCCCAGGAGCAATCCGGCGGCGGCGCCCGTCGCGGCGCCCTGCCAGAATGCCGGCGGCGGACCCCTCGGGCCCGGCGCATCGTCGACGGGAAGACCGGCGCGTCGCCGCCATTCCGGCGTGCCGCCCGGGTCCGGCGTCGTCGCCGCCGCCTCGGTCGGCGGAGACGATCTCTTCGTCAAACGGCGCGCCGCGGGCTTGGTCGAGCGCAGCGCGCGCTTGGGCTCCGCCTTGATCGGCTTGATCGCTTGCTTGGGCGCCTGCCTGGGGGCCGATTGCGCCGCGAGATAGCGCTGATACTCGGTGTCGCTTTCGGCGCGCAGAGCCGCCAATTGCATCGACCCGAGGTAAGACGTCGCGGCGACGCCGTCCTTCTTCTGCCATGCCGCGATCGCCGAGCGGGTCGGCGCATCGAAGGCGCCGGTCGCCGGACCCTTGTAGAGTTGAAGCGCGATCAGACGTTGCTGGATTTCCTTCTGGTCCGCCGATGTCAGGTCGAGCGCCTTTTCCGTCTCCGCCGATCCGATTTCGGCCTTCCAGTCTTTCTCCGAAGGCGCCGCGGGCTCGGCCAAAGCGACCTTTTCCGGGGCCCGCGCCGCGATCGATTCCGGGACTTTGGCGGCGCCCGACGCGCCGGCGTCCTGAAGGACCGCGATCCGGTTCCTCGCCATTTGAGAGAACATGCCGTTCGGAAAGGCGTCGAGGTAGGCCTGATAGTCAGCGCTCAAATTCGAGTGTTGCGCGGACTCCCACAGCAAGTCTTCCTGGCGGTGTCTGTCGCCCGTCGCGACCGGGGACGCGGGCGCTTTTGTCGCGTCCGCGGCCGCTTCCGGCGCTGTTTGCGGATTGAGCCTGTAGTCGCCGATCAGCGACGTGTTGACCCAGGGCAATTGATTGTGATTGGTCTTTTCCCAAACCTCGGTGCGAACCCGCGACATCACCGTGTCGATCGAAACGCCGGGATCCGCGATATGGTCCAACAGCGCCGAGGTGAACGGGCTGTGCTGGCCGGCGGGCCCGTCGAGCGCGGTGCTCTTGGGATCGCTGGCGAAGGCGATCAGCGTGCCGCGCGCGAGATCGCCGTCGATCCGGCTCAAGCCCCGCTCGCCGATGATCGCCCGCGTCCTGTTCTTCGCCAGCGCGGCGGCGAACGGATTGTCGCGACAGGCGTCGAGAATGACGACGTTGACCCGGTCCTCGCGCTTCATTTGCCTGAGGATGAGCGGGACGCTGATCGCGCCCAGATCCAGGTCGGTCGGGCTGCGCAGGACGATATCGATCGGGATGAGGTAGTTTTCCTCGTCGACCGAAACGCCATGCCCGGCGTAATAGATCACCGCCGACTTGGCGCCAGGCAGAGCCGCCGAAAACTCGGAGACTTTTTCTCTCATCTGCGCGATGTCGAGGTCGTAACCGTCGACGACCTGAAACCCCAGCTTTCTGAACTCGTCCGCCACGGCCCTGGCGTCGAAGGTCGGATTGTCGAGCTTCGGAGCGTTCAGGTAGGCGCCATTGCCGATCACCAGCGCGACGCGTTTATCGACGTCCGCGACGGCGATGGTCGGAATGGCGATCATCGCGACGCCACTGGCCAAGGCGCTCGCATGCTTTGCATTAAAGAATGACGACAAACCGTTGACAATAAATGCGACAGATGCACCGCCGCTCCCGACCGACGTTCGTCTGCAGGTCGCGATCCCGACGATGAACCCCAAAACCAGGACGCTCGCGAACAGACCGCCGATCGTCTGGAAAAGCTCCGCGCCCACTTTGCCCCTCCTCTTTGCCTCTTGCCTCTTTCAGCGCCAAACGGCGCCCAGGCGACAACGCCGACACGTCTCCCCATGCCACGCTGTCGCCGCCTCCCCTTAAACCCGCCTTGGAGACGCCCGCAGTGCGGCAAGTCACACTATAGGCGTCATAGACTTGAAATTGTCCATTTCTGCGGCGGCGTAGGAGCGGATTGCAGGCGAGACGGGCCGCTTGACAGAGCCGCGGGCGCTCGCGCAATCAGGCCGTTTCGGCCGCGAGCCGATGGGCTGGCCGAGCGATGACTGCTTTAACACGCCTGCGCTACTGGCTGGAATATGCCGGATTCCGGCTGCTCGCCGCTGCGATTCTGGCCCTGCCGCTGGAGACCGCCTCAGGCGGATCGGGCGCGGCCTGGCGCCTGATCGCGCCCTGGCTCAGCCGGCAGAAGCGCGTGCTCGACAATTTGGCCGCCGCCTACCCCGACATGTCGCTCGACGAGCGCAAGCGGCTCGCGGCCGACATGTGGGAAAACCTGGGCCGCACCTATGCTGAAATCTTTCACCTCGACGAGATCGTCGCGTCGGGCCGCATCGCGCTGGAGCCGTTCGAGCGTTTCGAAAAGATCGCCCATGGCGGACCGTTCGTGGTCTGCGGCCTGCATCTCGGCAACTGGGAGATCATGTCGCAGGCAGGCAAGCGCTTCGGCGTGCCGGTGACCGGCGTCTACCAACGGATGACCAACCCTTACGTCGACGCATACACGGCAAAGCTGCGCGCGCCGCAATACGAGGGCGGGCTATTGCCCAAGACGCCGGCGACGGCGCGAACGCTGCTGCGCACGGCCCGCGGCGCCGGATATCCGGCCTTTCTCGCCGATCTGCGCGACGACCGTGGGGCGCCCGTGCCGTTTTTTGGCCGGCCGGCGCTCTCGACCACCTTTCCGGCGCTGCTGGCGCGCACGGTCGGCCTGCCGCTCTACGCCTGCGCCGTGTACCGCCTGCCCGGGGTGCGCTTTTCGATCCGCGTCGAGCCCATCCCCGTGCCGCAGACAGAGGACCGCGACGCCGACGCGCTCGCCGCCACCGCGGCGCTGCAGGCCCAGTTCGAGGCCTTCATCCGCGAAGCGCCCGAACAGTGGATGTGGGGCCATCGACGCTGGGATTAGCCGCCCAAATCCCGCGGGCGGCGTCATTGGCCGGCCTCGCGTCCGGAATGGGCTTGGTCGGACCGGGAACGCTCGCCGGGCGATGGCGGTCAGGAACGCGGTCCCGTCTCCGATGTCGAGCCTGAGAGGCCCAGCGCGTCTATGATTCGTCTGGACCTCGAGGTCCGGGGGATCGCCGGCATCCAATGTGATGACGGGTTCGCCCGGGGCCGGCTCTTCGAGGGTCTCGAACTGGCTGCGCAGGAGGGAAGCGGGCATGTACTCGTGACGCCGCGCGCCCACCCGGCGGGCGATCAGGTCCATCGAACCCTTCAGGTAGACGAAGCGGACGTCGGGCCGCGCGGCGAGGATCCGGTCGCGGTAGGCGCGCTTCAGCGCCGAGCAGGTCACCAGGCCTGATTGGCCCGCGGCGGCCCAGGCTCTCAGCTGTTCCCCGATTCTGTCCAGCCACGGCGCCCGGTCCGCGTCGTCGAGCGGGATCCCTTGGCGCATCTTGTCGACGTTGGCCGGCGGGTGCAGGCGGTCCCCTTCCGTCATTTCCCAGCCGAGGCGCTGCGCCAGGAGCTCGCCGACGGTGGACTTCCCGCTGCCGGACACGCCCATGATCACCAGCGCCTTTGCGGGGCGTTCAGGCTGTCCCGGCGATCGTCGCTCGGCTTCGCGCATCCCCGTCTCTCCCGACCTCGCCGACCGAAAGCCGAGGCTCAAGTCGCCGAAGGCGCCGCCGGCTCCGGGACCGGCTCGATCCGGCCCAGCACCACGACATAGGCGAAAATGCCGATGAGCAGCACCACGCCGGCGACCATGAAGGCGCTCGCGAACGAGTTGGTCGCTCCCACGAGAATGCCGGTCACCGCCGGGGCGACCGCGCCCATCAGGTTGTTGAAGAAGTTCATCACGCCGCCGATCGTGCCCGTGCCTCCGCGCGGCGCGATCAGGGAGGGGATCGACCACCCGACCGGGGCCGCCGCCGCCAGCCCGCTGAGCGCGATCGAGATCCAGAAGATCGCCCAGAACGGAGTGGTCGTGGCGGTGGCGCCGAAAACCGCCAGGCCGAGCACCATTCCGCCCACCAGCACCGTCTTGCGCACGCGCGTCTCGTCGTATCCGCGCGAGATCAACCGTGTCGATCAGCCAGCCGCCCACGACCAGGTCGGAGACCGTCGCGAAAAGCCAGGGAATCGCGGCGTAACCGGCGGACTTGAGGATGCTCATGTGCATCGCCGTGACCAGATAGCCGGGCAGCCAGGTGAGGAAGAGATAGAAGGAATAGCCGTAAGCGGCGAAACCGATGGTAAGCCCCCACACCTTGCGGTTGCGCAGCAGGTAGCCGAGCATCGCGAACGGGCTGGCCTCGGAGGCGCCCTCGGGCGTCGCGCCGCCCCGGCGGATATAGTTCAACTCCTCGCGGCTCAGCCTCGCGTCCGCGCTCGGGTCGCGATAGATGATCCAGTAGGCCAGGAAGTAGGCGAAGCTCAGCAACGCCGTCAGCCCGAAGCCCCAGCGCCAGCCGAACGTGACGACGGCGAAGGCCACCAGCGGCACCCCGATCACGTTGGAGAACTTCGCCGCCGCGTCGAAGATCGCGGTCGCCAGCGAGCGCTCGGCGCGGGGGAACCAATAGCCGGTCGCCTTGGAATTGGCCGGAAACGCCGGCGCCTCGGCCACGCCGAGCAGGACGCGCGCCGCGAAGATCGTGCCGAAGCCGCTGGCGAGGACGACGACGCCCGACGCCACCCCCCACAGGAACGCGCCGATCCGGCTCACGGTCATGACGCCGAAGCGGTCGAGCACCATGCCCACCGGCACCTGCAGAATGGCGTAGGACCAGAAGAAAGCGCTGAACAGCAGCCCGATTTCGACCGGCGTCAGCCCGAATTCCTGCTGGAGCTGCGGGGCCGCGACCGAGATGTTCACGCGATCGAAGTAATTGATGAGAATGCCGACGCCGAGCAACACGCCGATCGACCATCGGCGGCGGCCGAGGCCGGGAGGCGCCCGCATTTCGACGTTTTGTCCCGCTCCGCGGCCGGCCATGTCTGCAGTGGACATCTTGTCGATTCCGGGCTGTTGTCTGCACGAGGGCGGCGTGACGCCCACGGTCGCGGGCAAGGGAGTGTCAGCGAAAACCAAGCGGCCGCGCCGTGGGACTCAGGCCGCGATGGGCCCGACAGGCGCGGTCGGTCCGCGCCAGCGCAATGTAGAGCGCCGGGCCTGCCTGCTGTCAATCGGCGCGAAGCCCGATCCGCGCGGTTCGAATACGCTCGGGACGATCGCCGCCGGCCCTGACGGACGCCCGATGCGGGCGCGGCCGGGGCGCCCTCTCATGAGCGGGCCGCCGCACGCAAGAAGGAGGCGACCTAATGGCGCGGAAACGCAAGAGCAGCGTGAGCGAAGAAACCTTCGACGAATTCCTAGCCAGTCAGGGGAGTTTGGAAGCGTGCGAAGACCACGCCGTCAAGGAACTCGATCGCCGAGCAGATCGCCGCTGCGATGGAGAGCCAAGGATTGACCAAAGTCGAGATGGCGGCGCGGATGAAAACCAGCCGCCGCCAGCTCGACCGGCTGTTTGATCCGGCGGTTCCGTCCGTCACGCTCGACACCTTGCGCCGCGCCGCGAGCGCCGTCGGTCGGTCGCTGCGGATCGAATTGGTGTGAGCGGCGCCCTCCCCATCGCGCCTCCCGCATGCCAATATGCGCGCGTCCCCGCCGAAGGAGCCCCGCCGCTTGCGCATCGCCACCTGGAACGTCAATTCGGTCCGCCAGAGGCTTCCCCACCTCCTCGACTATCTCAAGGAGGCCAAGCCCGACGCGCTCTGCCTGCAGGAGATCAAGTGCCTCGACGAGGCGTTCCCGCGCGCCGAGGTCGAGGCGCTCGGCTATAATGTCGAGACCCACGGGCAGAAGACCTTCAACGGCGTCGCCATCCTCAGCCTGCGCCCGTTCGAGGTCGCGCGCGGCCTGCCGGGCGACGAGGCGGACGCGCAGTCGCGCTACATCGAGGCGGTGATTCCGGCGGCGAACGGCGTGGTGCGGCTGGCGAGCGTCTATCTGCCCAACGGCAATCCGGTGGAGACGGAGAAATACCCTTACAAGCTCGGCTTCATGGACCGGCTGATCGCCCACGCGCGCAAACTGATCGAATACGAGGAGCCGCTGGCGCTGGCCGGCGATTTCAACGTCATCCCCGAACCGCGCGACGCCGCCCATCCCGAACAATGGACCGGCGACGCGCTGTTCCTGCCTCGGACGCGGGCCAAATTTCGCGAGCTTCTCGCGCTCGGCCTGACCGACGCGCTGCGCGCGACCACCGACGCCGGCGGGCTCTATACGTTCTGGGACTATCAGGCCGGCGCCTGGGCCAAGAACAACGGCATCCGCATCGATCATCTGCTGCTGTCGCCGCAGGCCGCCGACCGGCTGCAATTGGTCGCGATCGACAAGGCGATGCGCGGCCGCGACCGGGCCTCGGATCACGTTCCGATCCGCGCCGATCTGGCGGCGTGAAGGCCGAGAATGACTTGGCGCGCAAGGTAATTGTGTATCTCTCTCGTTCGCGGCGTAATATACATTAATTGTATGATAAATCTACTCGCGGCGGTAAACAAACCGCCAAGTGATTGAAAACATTAACTCGATGAGGGAAAAGCGGCGGTAAAACCGGGTTCGGCCGTCACGAACCCCGCCGCTTCTTGGGCGCGTAGGGGTTGTCGCTGCCCGAGCGCATCGAGAGGCGGATCGGCACGCCGAACAGGCCGAAGGTCTCGCGCAGGCCGTTGACGAGATAGCGCTTGTAGCTCTCCGGGATGTTCTCGACCGAATTGCCGAACAGCACGAAGAACGGCGGGCGCGCCTTGGGCTGGGTGATGTAGCGGATCTTGACCCGCCGTCCCGACACGGCCGGCGGCGGCGTCGCGTCGACGACGGGCCCGAGCCAGCGGTTGAGCCGTCCGGTCGAGATGCGCGTGTTCCAGATTTCATGGGTGGCGACGACGGCCTCGATCAGCTTGTCGACATGGGCGCCGGTGAGGCCGGAGACGGGCATCACGCGCGTGCCGCGCAGCTGCGGCAACAGCCGGTCGGCCTCGGCGCGCAATTCGCGCGCCTTGTCGCTCTTGTTGTCGACGAGGTCCCATTTGTTGAGGCCGATGACCAGCGCCCTGCCCTCGCGCTCGACGAGATCGGCGAGCGTCAGGTCCTGTCGCTCGAACGGAATCGTGGCGTCGAGCAGCAGCACCACGACCTCGGCGAAACGCACCGCCCTCAGCGCGTCGGCGACGGCGAGCCTCTCCAGCTTCTCGACCACGCGCGCGCGCCGGCGCAGGCCCGCGGTGTCGAACAGCTTGAGCTTGCGGCCATGCCACTCGAACGCGATTCCGATGCTGTCGCGGGTGATGCCCGGCTCCGGCCCGGTCAGCAGGCGCTCTTCGCCCAGGATGCGGTTGAGCAGCGTCGACTTGCCGGCGTTCGGCCGCCCGAGCACGGCGATGCGCAGCGGTTTGGCGGGGTCGAGTTCGCTCCCGTCCTCCTCCTCGCCGAGAACGAGCGGCTCGCCCTCGTCCTCCTCATCCGGGTCGAGGCGCGCGGCGGGCGGAAGCGCCTCGACCAGCGCGTCGTAGAGATCGCTCAAGCCCTCGGCGTGCTCGGCGGAAAAGGGGATCGGGTCGCCGAGGCCGAGGCTGAAGGCGTCATACGCGCCCTCGCGACCGACGAGGCCTTCCGCCTTGTTGGCGACGACGATGATCGGCTTGCCGGCCCGGCGCACGGCCGCGGCGAAATGCCGGTCCGCGGCGGTGATCCCGGAGCGCGCGTCGATGAGGAACAGGATCGCGTCGCAGTCTGAAAGCGCGGTTTCGGTCTGCGCGCGCATCCGTCCCACGAGCGTCTCCGGATCGCCCTCCTCCAGACCCGCCGTGTCGACGACGGTGAAAGAGAGATCGGCGAGCCTCGCTTCGCCCTCGCGGCGGTCGCGCGTGACGCCGGGCTGATCGTCGACGAGCGCGAGTTTGCGTCCGACCAGCCGGTTGAACAGCGTCGACTTGCCGACATTCGGCCGGCCGATGATCGCGACTTTGGCGCTCATATCCTTTTAACCCGCCCGATCGGCGCGGTCGGGCCTCGAAGTCACTTGGCCGGCGTCTTGTTCGAGGCGACAAGGCCGAGCCAGCGTTCGGCCAATTGCCGCTCGCCCGACAAAACCTCGGGGTCGCTCAGCACGAGGTCGAGTTGCTTGGCCGCGTCGTCATATTCGCCGCGCGACAGCGCCAGCGCGCCAAGATTGAGCCGCGCGATCCGCCGGTAAGGCCCGCCGGCGCCCGCAAGCGACGTCAGTTCGGCCGCGCCCCTCTGCTCCTCGGCGGGAATATCGAGCCGTATCAGCGCGGCGCGCAGGCGGGCCGCATCGCGAAACAGCGGATCGACCGAGGCGTCGCCGGCGACAGCGTCGAAGGCGGCGATCGCGCCCGGCGGATCGGCCTTGGCCTTGGCCCCGGCTTGGGTCATCTGCGCGAGAATTCCATAGCCGCCGCCCGGCGAGTTGGCCATGATCTTGGCCAGCCCGCCGCTGGCTTCGTCGAGCTTGCCGGTCTCGAGCGCCGCGATCGCCTGCTGGAATTGGTCGCCAGCCGCCTGCTCGGCCCTTTCCTGCTCATACCGCCAGAAGCGGAAACCCGCCGAGGCGAGAACAATCAGCACCGCGCCGGCCAGGATCTGGTTCTGGTGTTTCTTCCAGAACTCCGCCGCCTTGTCGCGCCGGACCTCCTCGTCAACTTCCTGAAAGATGTCGCTCATTCTGAGGTCTGACCCGACGCGCGCACCCGGCGCAATCGCGCGGGGCAAGTCAATTCCGGCTCGCCCTAACATAGCGAGGCGACGAAAGCGAGCGCTTGGGGCCGAGCGGAGAAGACCCCAGACGAAAGTCGTGCGATCATTTGTCGCGGAGAGCGGCAATGTCGCGGAAACACGCTATTGATCCAGATCAAACGCGGGTGCAATCTGCTCGCCGACATTGGGAGCGGAACGTCTGATCTGATTGGCAGTTGAGCCGCCGCCAATGTGCAGCGACGCCGGTGGCGTCCGAAGCTCGCACGCAGCGTTTCGAAAGCGAAATTCGAGGAGAAGCCAAAATGACCGAACCAACCAAGTCAGCCTGCGTCAGCCGTCGCACGGTTCTCATTGCCGCCGCCGGCGCAGCGCCGCTACTGGCGATGAGCGCGACCGGCGCCAGGGCGGCCAAGATGGCCCAGGCGGCCGTGCGCTATCAGGCGACGCCCAAGGACGGCAAGGAGTGCAGCGGCTGCAACCTCTTCATGCCGCCCAATGCGTGCAAGAGCGTCGAGGGAACGATTGCGCCGACGGGATGGTGCGCGCTCTGGGTCAAGAAGCCGGGATGATATCCAGTTCCCTGGCATGCGCATCGATGAATAGTCGCTTGGCATGAGGCAATCTATTTTATAGGTTGCGAAGAGCGATTCGACAGAGCCGTCCGCCGGAGAGCGGGCGGCCTTGCTCAACCGGTTAAATTGTGGGGGGCGCGATGAACGCAGCGGCGTTTCAATCGAGCGCGACGGCTCTGAATAGGATCAAGTCGGGGCTGTCGGCCTATTTTATCGGCCTCGCAATGCTCGTCGCCGCGGCGGCGGCGTTTGTCGCCGCCGGGGTCGGTCCCGCCAAAGCGCTGCCGAGCTACGCTCGCCAGACGGGGCAGCCCTGTGCGGCTTGCCACACCGCCTTTCCCGAACTGACCCCTTTCGGCCGACGCTTCAAGATCGGCGGCTATACGATGCAGGGCGGCGACTGGCAGGGTCCGCCGGTCGCCGCGATGTATATGGGCGGCTTCACACATATGAATTCGCCGTTTGACCAGGGTGCGCAGCCCCCGGGCCTGCGCACCAACGACAATATCGCCTCCCAGCAGGTCTCCGGGTTCATCGCGGGCCGGCTTTTCGGCAATGTCGGCTCCTTCATTCAGGTAACGGGGGACCCCATTGGCGGTACGGTCGGTTTGGACGCTTCCGATGTCCGCTACGCCGACACCTTCAAGCTGTTCGATAAGGAGACCATTTGGGGCATCGACGTCAACAACGCGCCGACCGTCGAGGACCCATGGAACACGACGCCCTCCTGGGGCTGGCCGCAAATCGCGTCGACCATCGCGCCCGCCTTCGGCCCGCCGTTGACCCACATCGAAGGCTCATACACCGGCATCGTCGGCGGCGCGGGCGCCTATCTGTTCTGGAACGACATGCTGTATGCCTCGATCACGGCGTATAAAGGGCTTCCGATTCCAGCTATGCAGGCGCTCAACGTCGGCAATTCGACGACGGATGCGGTCACCAATGTCGCGCCTTACTGGCGCCTCGCGCTCGAGCCGCATTGGGGCCCACATTATCTGATGGTCGGCACGTTCGGCATGTACGGACAAGTCGCGCCCGGCCGTCAATACGGATACGGCACCGACAACTTTCTCGATGTCGGCTTCGACTCGCAATACCAGTATGATGGCGATCAATACAGCGTCACGGTCAAGCTTACCGACATCATGGAGTGGCAGCAGCTCAACGCCACTTACGGGCTTGGCGGTTCATCGAATATCGACAACACGCTCAACAGCTTCAAAGCCAATGCGTCGTTCGTGTGGGACCACACCTACAGCTTGGGCTTTGGCTATTTCAACGTCAGCGGATCCCATGACTGTATTCTTTATGGTCTCTGCGGAGCGGGATTGAGCGCCAACAGCAGCCCGAATGGCGACGGCCTGATCCTCGATCTTGCCTACTTGCCCTTCAGCCACGGCAGTCCATTCCCCTATTCGACCTGGAACGCACGTCTCGGCGTACAGTTCACCCAGTATCTGCACCTCTTCGGGGGTACGGACAATTTCGACGGCTCGTATCTGGGCGGAACGCATAACGCGGCCGGCAACAACTCGGTGCTCCTCTATGCGTGGCTCGCCTTCTGACGTCGGGCGCGAGGGCGTGAACGCGATGGTCGAGAGCGTTGAGCCGACGGGCGGCGCGTGAATGGCGGCGCGTTTCGCGCCTGAAGTACTGCGACAAACGGGGAGAGATCATGCCCGCCACAGCTGAGCACGTTAGCGTTTCCCGTAAGGGTGGGATGACGGGAGGGAGACGACTGAGCCTCGTCGTTCTCGCCGGCGCAGCTTTGATCGCGACTGCCTCACATGCCTTCGCCCTCATAATCCCTATCCAGGCCACTCTGACCGGCGCCGGTGAGGTCCCTCCGAACAACAGTCCCGCCAGAGGGCGGATGGAGGGGACCTTCGACACGGACACCAATACACTGACGTGGACGGTCACCTACTCAGGCTTAACCAGCCCGCCGATCGGCGCGCATTTCCACGGGCCGGTTTCATACCTCGGTCTGACGCCGGAGGAGAACGCTCCGATTCAGGTCGGAACGCCCGGCAGTCTGGCGAGCCCGTTCCGCGGCGTGGCCAAGATCGACAATACGCAAGCCCAGGACCTGAAGGACGGTCGCTGGTATTTCAACCTGCACTCCAAGCAGTTCCCTGGCGGCGAGATTCGTGGGCCCGTCGTTCGCAGATGAGAGCTTCCGTTGGCGTCGTCATGGTTCTGGCTGTGTCGGCGAGGGCGGGATTGAACGCCGCCCATGCCGCGGACCCAGAGGCGGGCAAGCGGATCTTTCATACCGTCTGTCACCAATGCCACGCGGCCCTGCCATATACAGGCCGCATCGGGGTCGAGAACCTGCCGAAATTTCTGGCCAATCCGCGCGGATACAAACCGTCGACCGCAATGACCTTTCCTGGCCTGCGCAGCAAAAAAGACATCGACGACGTGATTGCTTACATTATCTCAAACCAGTGAGCCGGCCGGCGCCCCGACGTCGCCAAGAAGTTCGGGTAAATGCGAATTGGACGCCGGACGGGGCGGCGACGAATACCCGCCTGAGCGCGGTGCGGGAAGTTAGGCGCCAGAAGATGCTGCGGAACAGCCTAGACGATGTCGAATGGTCCCGGACCGAAGGGATCGGGCATCGGATGGCGGCCGCGTTGATCGTCCTGGCGGCGGTAGCGCTTTGCTCGACCGGTTCCGCCAATGCCGAGGACGTGACGCCGCTCGTCTCGCCCGATCGCATCGAGGATGTGCCCGCGACCAGACCCGATCCCTTCCCGGCCTTCGACAATTTCGCCTGGCGCGCGTTCATCGCCCTCAACTGGCCTTCGCAGCTCGACGCCGCCGGTCGCGGCGCTCCCGACCGCGCCAAATCTCTTGGCGATCCTGGTAAGCGCGTCTGGGAGACGTTCAAGTCCCGCTACGAACTGTTTGAGGTCGGTCCGGACGGCCGACCTGTTGCGCCCTCGCCGTGGAAGAGCTACGCCGGCCGCAATCCCTGCGGCGCCGATGTCGACAATCGCATGAAGACGCTGGCGTCCTTCGCGCCGTTCGCTGACCTCAATCAGCCCAGCTTTACGCCCGGGGTGTTCGCCAATCCGCTCGTCGCGCAGAACGGCGCCTATACGCGCTACGAAATCCATGTCAACGAGCCTGAGTTCTCGACCCTGGCGACCAATGGCTGGAGCCAGGGCAAAAATCTGCCCGATGTCGAGCATCCGGCGCGTCTTCCGCCAGGCTCGATCGCGGTCAAGGCCGCTTGGCGTCCTCTGACCGCCGCCGATACGCCGGCCGTGCGCGCGCGCTATTACGTCGTCGAGAACGCGGAGATCGTTGACGTCGCGAAGACGCTGGCCGCCGGACGTACGATTTGCTCCAAGAGCGACGTCGCGTTGGTCGGACTGCACATCGCGGTCAAGACGGTCTATCGGCCGCAATGGCTTTGGAGCACCTTCGAGCAGATCGACAATGTGCCGCCGGTCGGCGTTGGCGCGGCGCGCGAGCCCGACGCCAAGGACGCTGGCGTCCCCTATTCCTATTTCGACGCCTCGAAGCCCGACCTCGGACTCTGGCCCCCGTTCGGCTCGCGAGCCACCCTGCCGGTCGACTGGAGCAATCCGCCCAAAGTCGATCCGGCGCCAATGCAGGTGGTCCGTAGACATCCGATCCACGCCTCGACCATGGCGATCAACCGGGCCTATTGGGCTTTGCCCGGCGTCAAGGGAACGGTCTGGCAGCACTACATGCTGGTCGCGACGCAATGGCCGACCGTCACCCAGCCGCCCGGTCCGCAAAACGATGGTAGCTATTTTCCTGGGTTGACGCTCGACCCGAACACTCCGCGCGAGCCCTATCAGTCGTCCGACGCGGATAAGGACCCGAAGGAGAACCTCGTCAACACGACGATGGAGACCTATTTTCAGGAAGAGCCGTCGAGCTGCATGTCCTGTCATAACAGCGTCTCGAACGCGCGCGGACTCGACTTTGTCGGCATCCTCGCCGGGCTCCACTGAGTCCCGCTCGCCTCGGTGTTAGTTGGCGTGAGCGACGACCTTTGCGTCGAGAATGATGTATTTGGCCGCGTCGATGGTGAAGTCGATCGTATCTCCGGGGCGCAGGCCCTTGCTCACTTCAGGCGTGCGCACCCGGTACATCATTTCCATCGCCGGCATGAAGCCCCTGATGTCGTCGTGCGAAACGGTCAGCGCGCCGGTTTTCGGCGCTACGGCCTTGACGATGCCGTGACCGTGAAAAATTCCCTGGGTCGCCATCTCTTGCGCATCGGCGAGGCCGAGCGCCAGAAAGGCGAAGCACGCCATCACCGCGGCCGGCCATAGCCTCGCAAATGTCATCGTAACGTCCTCGCGTCCCTCATCCGTCGATCCTCATCCCGACGAGAGGCCACGGCAAGCGCGATCGAAGACTTCCCCACGCGCCGTTCGCGCATCGGCGGCGGCGGTGTCGGTAGCGGCGGTTGATCGCGATGGGCTTTTCGGGCAGTTTTGTTTCCGGGCGGCCCGGCGCCTCGCGCAGGCTGCCGGAAGAGGGGTGTAGTTTTTCAACCTGGTGAGGCGTCTATGAGTGAGAGTTGTGAAAAAACCGGTTTCAGCCGCCGGACGATCCTTCTGGCCGCGGCGGGAGCCACGCCCCTGCTGACGCTGATGAACAGCAGCGCGGAAGCGAAAATGGCCCAGACCGCAGTGAAATATCAGACGACCCCGAAGGACGGCAAGCAATGCGACGCCTGCAACTTCTTCGTCGCTCCAAATTCGTGCAAGATGGTCGACGGCGAAATCGCGCCCACCGGCTATTGCCTTCTATGGGTTAAGAAGGCCGCCTAAAAAAGCGCGTCGGCCGGGCGCTTTCCCGCGCCCCGGCCGCGACTATCTGCGCCTGCGCAGCCGCGCGTCCGCCTCAATTTCGACCTTCATTTCCGGCTGGAGCAGCGCCGGGACGATCACGATCGTCGCCGCCGGGCGGATCACGCCGAACACCTCGCCCTGGACCCTCAACACCGGCGCGCAATAAGCGCGGTCAGCGACGAAAGTGCGCGATCGCACGATGTCGGTGAGTTCGTGGCAGGCCGGTTTCAGGACCGCGGCGAAAGTCGAATAGATGTTTCGGGACTGCTCGGCGGGATCGTCGGGCATCGCCATTCTCGCATAATCGTATCCGGTCACGCCGGCAATATGGACATCGTCGCCGCTGACGATCGCGCGCGAATATCCATGGGCCGCTTCGAACGGAGAACCGGAAGAAATGAGTCGCCGGTCGGCGAGTCCAGCGGTCACGCGAACACCATGATCACTGCGTCGACCGCCAGCGAATCTCCCTCCTTGCACAGAATCGCCTTGACCGTCGCGTCCTGTTCGGCGCTCAGCACGTTCTCCATCTTCATCGCCTCGACGATGCAGAGCTGCTCACCCGCCTTCACCTCCTGCCCCGCCTTGACCGCGATCGCCTTGACGAGGCCGGGCATCGGACACAGGAGCGCTCGCGAGCCGTCGGCGGCCTTGCGCTCGATCATCAGCGCGGCGAGCGCGGCTTCACGGCGGGTGTATACGCGCGCGTCGGCGGCCACGCCCGCATGCGAAAGCGCATAGCCGTTGAGGATCGGACGCGCCTGCACGGCGATCCAGACGTCGTCCACGGTCCCGCGCCACAGCGGCTCGCCCGGCTTCCAGTCCGAGCGGACCTCGACCTTGCGGCGGTCGGCGAACGTGATCGCAACACTGTCTCTATTGTCCTCGACCTCGATCTCGATGCGGCTCTTGCCCATCGCAACGAGGCGCTCGAGCTCGAATCGCACCTGCTCCGGATCGCGCAATTGCCCTGAAATATGCCGCTTGCGCTGGTTGAGCGTGTGGTCGATATGCGCCGCGACCGCGGCGAGCAGGTTTTCCGTCTCGCCCTTGGCGGCGAGCGGCTGGAAGCCTGCGGGAAATTCCTCGGCGATGAAGCCGGTCGACAGCAGTCCCTCGCGCCAGCGCGGATGCTGCATCAGCGCGGACAGGAACGGAATGTTGTGGCGGATGCCGTCGATCACGAACGCGTCGAGCGCACTCGCCTGGGCGTCGATCGCGCTGGCGCGGTCGGGCGCGTGCGTCACCAGTTTGGCGATCATCGGATCGTAATGAATGGAGATTTCCCCGCCCTCGAACACGCCGGTATCGTTGCGCACCGTGACGCCCGCCTTCGAACCTTCGGCCGGCGGGCGATACTTCACCAAGCGTCCGGTCGAGGGCAGGAATCCACGGGCCGGGTCTTCCGCATAGACGCGGCTTTCGACCGCCCAGCCCTTGAGCTTCACGTCGGCCTGTGTCAGGCGCAGCCGCTCGCCGGCCGCGCTCCGGATCATCTCCTCGACCAGGTCGAACTCCGGTCACGAGTTCAGTCACCGGATGCTCGACCTGGAGACGGGTGTTCATCTCGAGGAAATAGAAGCTTCGGTCCTGCCCGGCGACGAACTCGACCGTCCCGGCCGAATCGTAGTCGACCGCCTTGGCGAGCGCGACGGCCTGTTCGCCCATCTTGCGGCGTGTCGCCGCGTCGAGCAAAGGCGAGGGCGCTTCTTCGATCACCTTCTGGTTCCGCCGCTGGATCGAACATTCGCGCTCGCCAAGATGAATGACGTTCCCGCGCTTGTCGCCAAGCACCTGGATCTCGACATGGCGTGGGTTGACGATGAATTTTTCCACGAACACGCGATCGTCGCCGAACGAGGATTTCGCCTCCGAGCGCGCGCGCGCGAAACCCTCGAAGACGTCGCGGCGGCAATGAGCGATGCGCATGCCCTTGCCGCCGCCGCCAGCCGAGGCCTTGATCATGACCGGATAGCCGATCTCGTCGGCGATCTCGGCTGCCCGCTCTGGCGATTCGATCTCGCCGAGGTAACCAGGGACCGTGGTGACCTTCGCCGCGTTGGCAAATTTCTTCGATTCGATCTTGTCGCCCATGGCCTCAATGGCTCTGGGATTGGGGCCGATGAACATGACTCCTGCGTCGGCCAGCGCGATAGCGAAGGCCGCGCGCTCGGAAAGAAAGCCGTAGCCTGGATGGACCGCGTCCGCACCCGTCGCCTTGCAGGCCGCGATGATCTTCTCGATCACGAGATAGGATTGCGCCGCCGGAGGCGGGCCGATTGCGACCGCCTCGTCGGCCATCTCGACATGCAGCGCGTCCTTGTCGGCTTCGGAGTAGACAGCGACGGTCTTGATGCGCATGCGGCGCGCCGTCTTGATGACGCGACAGGCGATTTCGCCGCGATTGGCGACGAGGATTTTCTTGAACATCGGCTCCCTCGCGAGGACAGCGCGAGGCTTGCCCCTGGAAGCCGTTTCTATTGGAACGAAAACGGCGCGTAAACCGGAATGCCTGGCGCCCCGGCGCCAAGGTACGTTCGTGGGGTCGGTGGCCCGGCGGATGAAGCGCGCAGAGACCGGCCAGCTTCTCTGCTGGCGGACCCGGCCGAACCGGCCCTATCCCGCCATCACGGCCCGCAGCGCCTCATCAACTCCCGGCCAGCCGCGCGCGGCGCGCGCCCTGACCGCGCCGAGGAACCATTGCGGCACGCGGTGCGCCTCGGCCAGCACATTGACCAGCGCCGCCAGCGCTTCAACCGACATGCATTCATCCGCGCGCGAGAGCAGCCACTCGGCCTCGGCGTCGCTTACGACGCCAGTCGGCCGCGCCTGCCAAACGACGTGCTCGGTGATCATCTCGACAAAAAACTCCGACCATTCAGGCGCGTTTTTCATGCCGGCCATGGAGACGGCGAACAACTCGTCCGCCGCCTCCCGGCTGACCTCTCCGTCGGCGAAGACCTCGCGCCGGAGCCAAGCGACATCCTGCGCGGTCACGCTGCGGCCGTGGATCATCGCGCTGATGATTGTGCGGCTCCTGTCGATTGCAAACGCCATTGTACGCACCCTGCTCTACGCCCGAACCGCCGGCTCTGTCGACCTGCTCTTTTGTATGGCTGAAGCTTGCGCGCCAATATTTTCCAGTAAGTGAATCCGGCCATGACGTAACGAACCGACTGCGGGCACAGTTAAGGCGCAGCAAAGCCGAATGGTTTCGCGACGATGAACATGATTAAGCCGGCGAGCGCTTCCGCCGCGGCTTTGGCGGCGTCTCGAGCGACCGTCGCCAAGGCGCGGGGACCATCGTGATGCTCGCCAGGTTCGAGTCGAGGTTAAGCGCCTGCAGGCGGCGATCGGAAATTTCAAGCGTCATTCGGCCAGAGCTGGGTCCCTGGCGCGTCGAAGCCGCCGGGCGCACGATCGACCTTGCCGGGACGCCCTTTCGCACTGCCGTCGCGTTGCGGCGAGGTTGCCACCAGGTCGAACGTTCAACTTTTTTTGAAATTCGCCCATATCGGCGGACTGCGCCCCGGCGGACGCGCATCCAGCCAATAAATAAATAAGGAAAATCCCTCGCTTGACGCAGCGACGGGCGCCTCCGAGCGCGCGGGGCTGCGTCGGGCGGGTCGTCATTTGGCCGCAACTCCTCTGCGGAATAACGACAATGCCCTTGACAATGACCTGCAACCGAGGGAATTGTACCTTAGGGAAGGAGCGGTCGATATTTCGAATAGGCGGCAGTGAAAGCTTGATTGAGTTCGATTGAATGCTGCGTCGGCGTCGTCGGCGCGTTTCCAGAACAGGAGTTCGGCAATGGGGAAGCTTAGATATTTAGCCTTGGGGGCGACGGCCCTCGCGCTTTTGGGCGCGACGCCGGCGTTCGCGTTGGTCAACCTCGTACAGAACGGCGACTTCGAAAATGTGAGCGGGGGGAACGGGATCAACGGCCAGGTTAACTTTAACGGGTTCTCGGTCGACAACTGGACGGTGCCCGGAACGGCTTCAACGAGCTACACTTTCATTTTCAATTCGGTGGCCAGCGCAACCGCCGGAGTGCCGGGCTTCTTCGGCACAGTCGCCCTCAAGACCGCCAACAACGGGTTCAGTTTGGCTCCTCCCCCCGATGGAGGCAATTTCATCGCGGCGGATCCTCTATTTAAGCCGAGCCCGCTCGAACAGACGATCAACACCGTAGCCGGCAAGGACTACACGGTTTCGTTCGAATGGGCCGTCGCGCAGCAAGCCTTTCACGATGGCGCCACTGGCGCGGGCTGGTCAGTCAGCCTGAACGGCAGTCCGTTCCAAAGCACCGGGAATGTCGGTATTCCAAATGGCGGGTTCAGCGGGTGGATGCACGGCGACCTTCCATTTCACCGGGACCGGCGGCCCAGAAGTGCTCGAGTTCTTGGCGACTGGAGACGGGAGCCGCCGCATTGCCGCCGTTCGCGCTGCTCGACAGCGTTTCGGTGGCGGTTGTGCCGGAACCGTCGACCTGGGCGATGATGCTGCTTGGATTCGCTGGTCTTGGCTACGCCGCCTTCCGCGGCCGCCGCACGGCGATCTCGATCGTCTGAGCGACCCGCCCTCTAGCTGACAAAAATCGACAAGCCGCCCGGTCCCGGGCGGCTTGATCGTTTGGAGCGCCTGGGCCATCCTTTGCCCAGCCCTCGAAACTCGGCCCCGACTCGAGCGCCGGAGCGCCTGGACGACGCCATGGCCACATACCTGATCGAGCACTCCCGCCCTATTCTCATGGATCTGCTGCGAAGCGGCGTTTGGCTCGTCATCATTGCGGCGATCTTCGTCCCGCTGGAGCGCCTGTTCGCGCTGCATCGGCAGAAGATCTTCCGCAAGGAGGCAGCGGTCGACGTCGGCTACTATTTCCTTAACGGTTTGACTATTGCGTTCGTGCTCGCGATCCCACTCTCGATCGTCGCGATGGTCGCCCGTCACGTGATTCCCGGAAGCCTCGTCGCGGTGATTGGCAGCTGGCCTCTTTGGGTCCGGGCGTGCGCGGCGATGGTGGTCGGCGAGATCGGCTATTACTGGGGCCATCGTCTCACCCACCAAATCCCGTTTCTCTGGCGCTTCCATGCGGTGCATCACAGCGCCGAGCAACTCGACTTTCTCGTGAGTTCCCGCGGACATCCGGTCGACGTGGTGTTCACCCGGATGTGCATGCTGACGCCGCTTCTCGCTTTAGGGCTGGTCAATACGGTCCGCGCCAGCGACGGCCTGATCCCGGTGGTCGTTCTACTCTTCGGAATGATTTGGGGGTTTTTCATCCATTCAAACCTCCGTTGGCGCCTGGGCCCGTTGGAGTGGCTCATCGCCACGCCGGGCTTCCACCATTGGCATCACACCAATGACCGGCGGCAGCGCGATTGCAACTATTCCACGATGCTGCCGTGGATCGATCGCATGTTCGGCACCCACTATCTGCCGAAGGTATGGCCGGAACGCTACGGCATCGATGAGCCGATGGCGGATTCGCTCGCCGGCCAGCTGATTCAGCCCCTGCAGGCCTCGCGCGCGACGCTATCGGTGGAGGCGAAGCGCGCGTCCCCGGCGGTCACGGCGGCGGCGATAGTAGGCGTCGCCGACGGCGGTCCGGCCACGCCGCATCCGCAAGGCTCGCCAGAGCGCGCGACGGGCGCCGCAGGTTGAGCGCGGCCATAAAAGCCTTGTCAATGTCGCCCCTCTCGGCTGCCACGGCGGGCGACCTCTTTTGTTCGGCAAGCGTGGCGACGAAATGGATCTCGCGTCGAGAGTTCGAGGCGTGGCGGAACCCGGCAATCAACTCGCGCGGCGTGGAATTGTCCGGGTCAAATTCCCGGCTCGCCGCGCGCCGGAATGCGCCAAATCGCACTTGACTGTTCGATACAACTGGCGGATTGTGCGATCGGGGCCAACGGCCGAGACATGGCGGTGCAAACTCGGTCGCACGAACCTGCTTTGAACCTGAGCCGGCGGCGTCGGCGCGTTTGTTGAAAGCGGTTCGCTAGGGCGAATGTGGGCTCGGGCGCGCAAATTCGCGTCACGAACAAACTTCTGAAAGACCGCCCTTGGGCGGTCTTTCTTTTGGACGCAGCTCCGTCGGCGTTTTTGAGACACTTCGAGACGCCGAATAAAAGCATATTGCCAACGTATTGCTTCGAGGACGGGAATGCTCTGGAGATCCGATCGACGAGCGCGACTTCAGCGTCTCTCGCGCCCGCCGAGCCTCACCTCAGCGCGTCCAGGACCGTCGTCGTCTGATCCTGCTAGCCAAATCGCCCGCGCGCGGTCATTTTCCGCTTGCGGGCGATGGGCGCGCCGGGCCGTGCGGCTGGTCGACGAGGGCATGAAATCATGGAAGTGCCAGGCGCGAATCTCCGCTCTTCGATCATTTTTCTGCTCTTGCTGTGCGTGAGCGCCGGCGTTGGATTCTTCGTCAATTCGCGTCTGCCGGAACAGCACCGGTCGCGCAACTCGATCGAACTGGTGCAGCTCGCGATCACTCTCTTGGTGACATTCGCCGCCATCGTGCTCGGGCTCTTGACGACTTCGGTCAAAGCGGGCTTCGACGCAGCCTACCTTGCGCGTGGGACTTACGCCGGCGAACTCGCCCAGATGGACCGATGCCTGCGCGATTACGGTCCGGAGGCCCAATACATTCGCGAACAGCTCCGCAGCTACGTCGCAGCCGTCATCGCGAGCACCTGGCCAACGGAGCCGGCTCCAGCCGACGTCGGCTATCCCGACACTTCGCACATGCCTCAGGTTGGCGAGAGTTCCGTCCTGGCCGATCTCATGAACGACGTCGGATTGGAGATTCACGCGCTGAAGCCGACCGACTTGCTCCACCAAAACCTGGCGTCCGCATGCGCACAGCACTATGCGGATTTGATCAAGAGTCGTTGGTCGGTGATCGAAGGCCTTCGCGCATCGATCTCCACGCCCTTCTATTGGGTGCTCGTGTTTTGGTTCGTGATCTTGTTTGCGAGCTTCGGCGTCAGGGCGCCGCCCAACGCGATGAGCGTGACCGTCATTTTGCTGTCGGCGATCTCCATTGCCGTCGCAATATTCGTGATCCTCGACATGGACCTGCCCTACGGCGGCCTGTTCGGCATTCCGAGCACGTCGATGCGTAACGCGCTCGCGGACATGATGCGTTAAGCGGTATCGATCCCGCTCAGCCAAGCTAGCTTTTCGCCATCGCCTTCTTGAATCGCCCGCAGGGAGTCTAACCGACGCCAACACCCAAAGCGATATGAGCCATATTGGTCGAAATTCAGCCAAATCCAATCCCTCCCTCCCCCGGCGCCAACCGGATCAGCCGGGAATCCTCGACTGCCGCCTGCCGATGCTTGACCGCCTCCCGATAGACGGGGTCGTGGATCATTTCGACAAAGGCGGCGATGCTCGGATATTCAGCGATGAAGCAGAGGTCCCATCGCTCATCCGCCGGTCCGATCAGCGTCATCTCGAACCGGCCGCGCCAGACGATCGAGCCGCCGAGACGCGCAAACACGGGCGCACTGTCGCGGCCGTAGGCCGCATAGGCCTCGGCCCCGGTCGCGGTGCGTTCGTCCGGATAGGTCGCTCGGTCGCGCAGCCGAACCAGATTGAGCATGTGTATCGGGCCTGGCCGTTCGTTGGCGCGAAAGGCGGCGAACATCTCCTTGGTCGGATCAATATGGCCAGTCATGCGCGCTCCCAACGGGTTCGAGCCGTTCTCTCGACACCGTCAGTTATCCGGATCACGCTGTCGACGCCAGAAGCGCGAGGCCGTACCGCATTCCCTCTGCGAGCGGTTTGACAGAGGTTTGACCAAAATAAACTTAGTTGATAGACATAAAGGATTAGAGGGCGGCGACAGAGGGGGCGATTATCAACCGGATTGGATCCATGGCGACGGACATGATGAAAGCGGTTAATCGATATGCTCATCGGCGATTGGAGCTTCATTCTCGCCTCTATCCGGATAAATCAGGTAATTAGCATTGGTCTTATGTATTCAATCCGACCAAAATCTAGCGGCGCTTTCCCAGGTTCATCCTCGGCTTTGTCGCCACTTTCGTGATCGGCCTCGCCCTTGCGTGAAAACTCGAAGCGTAAGTTCGCCACCAAAACGGATCCGCAATGACAATCGACTGGACTCATTTCACTCCCGGCTCCGCCTTCGTCGGCGGCCTTCTCATCGGATTGGCGGCCGCGTGGCTGATCCTGGCGGACGGCCGAATCCTCGGCGCCGCAGGCGCACTCGGGGGCCTCGTCCCGCCACGTTCGGGGGAGTGGATCTGGCGGGCCGCGTTGCTGGCGGGACTCCTCGCGGCGCCCGTCGTCGCCCGGCTCATCCTGCCGCCGCATCCGCCCGCGATCGAGGCCAATGCGGCGACGCTTGTCGTCGGTGGCTTGCTCGTCGGCCTCGGAACGCGCCTCGCCAATGGCTGCACCAGCGGTCACGGCGTCTGCGGTCTCGCACGGTTCTCGCCGCGCTCTTTCATGGCGACCGCCGCGTTCATGGCGATGGGCTTTCTCACGGTCTTCGTCGTCCGCCACTCGGTCTTTTGAGGTCAGGTCGTGAAGCAAGTTACTCCGTTCCTCGTCGGGCTTTTGTTCGGGATCGGGCTCTGCCTTTCCGGCATGACCGACCCACGAAAGGTCCTGGCCTTTCTCGATCTTCGTGGCGCCTGGGACCCCTCGCTCGCGCTTGTGATGGGCGGCGCGATCATCGTCGCGTTCGTCGCCTTCCGCATTGTAGCCAAGCGCGCGACGAGCCTTACGGGCGAGCCGTTGCATTTGCCGACGGCGAAGGCGATCGACGCGCGCCTCATCGGCGGCGCGCTCCTCTTCGGTGTCGGCTGGGGTTTCGTGGGCTTGTGTCCCGGCCCGGCGATCGTCGATGTCGGCTATCTCGACAGGTCGGCGATGCTGTTCGTTGTCGCAATGATCGCTGGCATGAGCTTCCATTCGCTTTTGTCGGCCACGCCTGCATCAACTCCGTCTAGCGAGGTCGCGCTCGACGCTTGATCCCAAGTCCGGATGTCCAAATTCGATGGACGCTCCGAGGACCAGGACTTCCACGCACCATGACCATTACGATGAGCGACTGGAACCCCGCGCTCTACATGAAATTCGAAGGCGAGCGCATGCGCGCGGCGCGCGATCTGCTCGACCACGTTCCGCTCGCTTCGGCGGAGTTCGTCTGCGATCTGGGTTGCGGGCCGGGCAATAGCGTGGAACTGTTGTCCCAGCGGTTCCCGACCGCGGAAATCATCGGCCTCGACACGTCCGAGGCCATGCTCGCACACGCGCGAAGGCGGGCGCCGCAGGCGCGTTTCGTCAAGCAGGACATCGCCGACTGGGCGCCGGACAAGCGGCCCGACATAATCTTCGCCAATGCGGCGATGCAATTCCTTCCTGACCACGACCTGCTGTTTCCGCGCCTCGTCTCGTATCTCGTGCCGGGCGGCGTGCTCGCGGCGCAGATGCCGAATTCGACGCGCGAATCCTCGCACGCGCTGATGCGCATGGTTGCGGTCGAAGGACCCTGGTCGTCACGGCTGTTGCCGGTCGCCAAGACGCGACCATTGATCGCCGCGTTCGAGAACTATTACGAATGGCTGCGACCGGTCACGTCGCGAATCGACATCTGGATGACGACCTACGTGCATGCGTTCGATGGACCGCAAAGCGCCGCCGACTGGTTCGCGGGTTCCGCCCTGCAGCCGTTCCTTGAACGGCTCGAGGACGACGAGCGCTGCGCGTTCATGGCCCACTACCGGGATCGGATCAAAGACGCCTATCCCGCCCGCTCCGACGGCCAGATCCTCATCGCCTATCCTCGCCTGTTTATCGTTGTGACGCGCTGACGGCGGCCACCGGCATTCTCGCCAAGAGCGTCGCAATCGGCGGCGCCCCGACCCGCCACAAAAACCTGCTTTGAAAGACCGCATTTTAGCGTTGCCGTAAAGACCCGCTTTACCTGCCTTACGTTATGTTGGGTTGCATCTGACGTAGCGGCCGTTCACGCGGCGCGGGCATTCCGCAGAAAAAAGAACCCGCCCTTGGGCTTTCGCGGACAGCAAGGTCGAAGAATATGGCTTTGATCGAGTTTTCGGCCAGCGAGTTTGAACAACTCGACGCGGCGCCTGGCGGCAAGGCCATCGACGCGGACTTCGACGCCTTCCAGCTGCGCGAGCAATACCGCGCCCTCGCCCGAATGGCGCCTCTCTTTTACGGCGTCATCACGCTCGCGACGACGACGCTGTTCTGTGCAACGCACGCCAGATCCTCGCCGCATTACACCATCGCCCTCGTCGCGGCGCTGCTCGCCGTCGTGCTCTACCGGCTGCTCTACTGGCTGCGGATGCGCGCCGTAGTCGACCGGCAGACGCTGGACGTCATGCGGCGCGACATACGCCACTCCAGTATCATCGGGCCGGCTCTGACTTTCGGGTTCTCGTTGGTCGCGGCGATTTTCATGCGCGAGCACAATGTTCTGGAGAAATCTCTCCTGCTCGTGGCCATTTGGACGACCTCCGTCGTGACTGGGTTCTGCCTGATGCGCCTAGTGCAAACCGCGGTGCTCGTCATCTCCGGGTCGACGCTGCCGCTCGTCGTGGCGCTCGCCGTCGACGGCAACGACTTGACGTTCTGGATGGCGGCCTTGTTGGTCCTTGTCTCCGTCCTCATCTGTTACGTGCTCATTGAAAATTCTCATGCTTTTTCTGAGATCGTTCGCTCGCGTTTCGTGATCGCTGAAATGCATCGCACCACGGAGCTCGCCAGAAAGGCCGCCACCGCCATTGCCTACACGGACTTCCTGACCGGGCTCCCCAACCGGCGCAGTCTTCAGTCGTTGCTCGCCGCTCGCGTCGACGCTGGACAGTCGGGGGCAAAGTCGTTTGCTGTTGGCCTGCTCGACCTCGACGGATTCAAGCCGATCAATGACATTCATGGGCATCAGGTCGGCGACGCCATTCTGAAACAGGTCGGCGACCGGCTTGCCGGCGCGATGAAGGGACGCGGCCATGCCGCCAGAATGGGAGGCGACGAATTCGCGGTCATCTGCGAGCAGGTGAGCGCGCAGGACGAGGCGATCGCGCTCGGGCGCGAGATCCGCAAGATCTTCGCCGCCCCTTTCGTCGTCGACCAGCTCACCGTACACGTCAACTGCACCTCCGGCTTCGCGCTCTTTCCCGTTTCGGCCGATCAGCCGGACCGACTCATTCGTCTGGCGGACATAGCGCTCTATCGGGCGAAGGCGAAGCGGCGCGGCGACATCGGCGTATTCGATATCAGCGACGAGAACGCGGCGATCGCGCGCATGCGCCTTGAACAGGCGTTGCACATGGCTGTCGCGGGTTCGGCGATCGACGTTTTCTTCCAGCCGATCGTCGACCTCGCGACCGGCCGGATCCGCTGTTTCGAATCGCTGGCGCGCTGGAACGATCCACGCATGGGGCCGATCGCACCGTCTGTCTTCATCCCTATCGCCGAACAGATCGGTCTCATCGAGCCGTTGTCGCGTGATCTCCTGCTCAAGGCCACGAAGGCGGCGGCGCAATGGCCGAGCGAGATTTCGCTGGCCTTCAACCTCTCGGCCGAGGAATTGTCGAAGCCGAACGCTGGCCCCGACCTCGTCATGGCGCTGGAGGAGGTCGGGTTATCTCCGACCCGGTTCGAGATCGAGGTGACAGAAACCGCGATCATGAAAAATCTCGACGCCGCCCGCACGACGATCAGAATACTGCGGGCGGCCGGCGTGCGGGTCACGTTGGACGACTTCGGCGCCGGTCATTCAAGCCTGAGCCAACTGCGCGATCTGGCGCTCGACAAAGTCAAGATCGACAAGAGTTTCGTCGACAGGATCTGCAAGGACGCGAAAATCGCCAGCCTCACTCGCGCGATCGTCGACATGTGCCGTCGCCTCGACCTGCCCTGCGTCGCCGAAGGAATCGAACGTCAGGAACAGCTCGAAGAACTGAAGCTCTCCGGCTGCGAGGGCGGCCAGGGCTGGCTATTTGCCAGGGCGATGCCCGAGGCGAAGGTCGCCGAGTTCGTCAAGGCGCGGCGCCCCAGAGCGGCATGATCCGGATTGCAGCGAACATCGCCGCCAACCTTCACCGATATTCCGCGGTCGAGACCGCGTCCCTGGGCGGCTTGGCGTAATAGGTGTTGAGCAGCGTCATCCTCGGCTTATCGCTCTTGAGCGAAATGGTTTCGCGGCCGTGCCAGCTCGCATGCAGCAGGCTGTGTGCGGGGTGGATGACGACGAAAGCTGCGCCGCTGTTGGGCAGGAACGGAAAGGTCTTATCCTTGACCAGGCCGTAGGTTTTCCAGGCGAAGATGCCCATCGGCGAGATCTTGTAGACCGTGGTTCCGAGCTCCCGCTGGCTCTCATCGTCTGGCATATAGATCATCATCGTGATCACTTTCCGGCGGGTGTCCGGATGCGGCTTGATGGCGTAGCCCTCGAAATCGGCGTAGAGGACCGGTTGCGGATACATCGGAACCGGCCATCCCTCGCCGCTGCCCTTGGCGCGGATTTCCAGGCCCCGGCGCAGGCGCTCACGCAGCGCCGCCTCGATTTCCGGCGCCGAGAGGGCGTCCGAAACCGCTCGCCAAAGGGAAGTGCGCTGGGTGTCGCCCGCATCGGCATTGCGGTCATGGAGCGTGAACTGCTTGCGGGTGCGAGCGCCGTTCAGATCGACGTATTTTTCGATGTCGGGCCAACCTCCGATCAATCGCTGATAAATATCGTGTGGGAAAAATTTCTCGAATGTAAGATGTGGATAAGGTTTCTCGAAATAGGCTCCGGCGAGAATGGAGTCTCTGCCGTGATCGACAATCGACTGAAACAAGGCTTCCATCCGCGGCGAGCTATCACATTTGGCTCGCCGGGTCCAAGGCGTCAGGCGCGGACGCCGTAAAGGCGTCGGAATACGCCGGCGGCGCGGCCGCCTGACCGTTTGGCTGACAGGCCGACCGGACCCGGCTGTGAAAGGATGAGAGCGAAGAGTTTTTCTCGATATCCTGGTATGCTGCCGGGGCGGAGCAGCGCATGGCCAGCGGCATCCACCATATTACCGGCATCGCAAGTTCGGCGCGCCGAAATTTGGATTTCTACGCCGCAACCCTCGGCCTGCGCCTGGTGAAGAAGACGGTCAACTTCGACGACCCCGCCTCCTATCATTTATACTACGGCGATTCGACGGGGAGTCCGGGCACAATCCTCACGTTTTTTCCCTGGGAACTCGCAGCGCCCGGCCGACTAGGAATCGGCGAGGCGCAGGAGACCGTGTTCAGCGTTCCGGAACGCTCGATCGGCTACTGGGCGCAGCGCTTCGTCGAGAAAAGCGTCGACCACAATCGGCCGACCAAGCGCTTCGGCCAAACCACGCTGACGTTCAGGGACCACGATGGAACCCGGCTCGCGCTCGCCGGCGCCAAGGAGATCGAGGCCAAGCCGGAATGGAGCGCTGGCGACGTTCCTCGAGAACACGCGATCCGAGGCTTTCACAGCGTCAGCCTCCTGCTGGCCGACGGCGGTCCGACAGCGGCTATTCTTACCGACGTATTCGGTTTTGTCGCGGCCGGCCGAGAGGCGTTCACCCAGCGATATCGGGCGGCGGACGTTGATCTCGGCGGAATTGTCGATCTTAGGACCGCAGGGGAATTTCTCGCGGCGCGTCAGGGCGCAGGCTCGGTCCATCACATCGCGTTTCGGGCGGCCGACGATGTCGCCCAGGCGGCGATGGTGAAAAAACTCGCGCAGGATCACCAGCTACGCACGACCGAGCAGAAGGATCGCAAGTATTTCCGCTCGGTATATTTCCGCGAGCCTGGGCATGTGCTGTTCGAAATCGCCACCGATCCGCCCGGCTTTGCGGTCGACGAGCCCCTCGAGTCGCTCGGGCAGGCGCTCAAACTGCCGCCGTTTCTCGAAAGCCGTCGCGCCGAAATCGAAGCCGCGCTGCCGCGGCTCGACTAGCCGAAGTCGGACCGCTCGCGCCTTGTCGCCCGTCGGGGATCCGAGTTGAAGGCCGAGCTGTCCCACGTTCATCGTTTTCGAACCGGGCGCCGATCCGACCCGTCCGCCGGTCCTCCTCCTTCACGGGACGGGCGGCGACGAAACGGATCTCTTGCCGCTCGGCCCCACGAGATCGCGCCCGTCAGCGGCTCGGTCGACGCGAGGTTGCGTCTGCTTATCAAAGCGCCTTGGCGGTGAATGCGACGATCCGGGCCATAACGGTCGAAGCCGCCTGGTCGAGCGCCGCGATGACGGTCGCAGGGTCGGTCGAGGCGACCGGGGCACGCAACGTGAAAATGTCCACGGCGACCACCCGCCCGCTCCCCAGTGCGATCATCCTCGCCGCGATATCGATGTGGACGCTCGCCGTTTGGGCGTCCAGCTCGAAGGCCCGGATGTCGAGATCGAGTTCGTAGTCGGCGGTCGCGCCGCCGCCGGCCAGCCAGCGCGTGAGACCCGCGTTCTGGAAGCTCTGGACTAGCCGCGCCCTGAGCAGCGAAGGAAGCGTATCGGGCCAGCGCACGCCCGCGAGCGTGGCAAGCGTCAGCGGCGAATCGCGCACCAGTACGCGGTCGCTGTCGAGATCGGCCGTCGCCACCGGCTGAGCGACGCGGAGTTGAGCTCTGAGCGGACGCGAGGCGGGCGGCTTCGCCGCGGTCAGATCGACAATGGTCGAAGGCGTACCGCCCCCGCACGCGCCGAGCGCGAGCGCGAGTGCGGCGATGGCGACAATCTTCGAGCGACCCCCGAACAATTCCCCAGTCGCTTGCATTATTGACCGCCACGATATTCGGGCAGCGAAGGCTTGCCACCGAAGATGACCTGGTTCGGATTCCTCTCCAACGACCGCACCATTCGGTCGACGTCGTCAAGCACGCGCCGTCCTTCGATGGCCAGAGCCTCGTATTCGCGCAGACCCGAATTGCTGAAGCGACTGAGGCCGACTGCGATGTCTTTCACGCGCACATCAACGTCATCGGCGAGCTTCTTGATCGACTGCGCCGCCTCACTCACCCGATCGATCGCCCCCTTGGTTCCTGGCGCGCCGAGGAAACTCTGTGCACTGGTCAATACGCCGTCGACCTTGTCGGCTGATTCGTTGAGTTTGGCGGACAATTCAGCGAAGTTCTTCAGCGTCTGATCGACGTTGCCACGGTTCTGGCGCACGGTTTGGGCGACGTCGCTCGCCGAATCGACGATGCCAGCGATCTTGTGAGAGTCGATAGCCTTGAGCAGGTCGTCGACGTCGGCCAGCGCCGTGTCTAGGCGCTTCGAGGTGTCGTTGAGCCGAGTGGCGAGGGAAGCGCCGTCGCGCACCAGAATCTTGAAGTTCTCCGAGCTCTGCGCCATCGACTGGGTGAAGAGCTGAGCGTTGCCGACCACGTCGCGAATCTTGTCGGGATCGACCGCCTTGACCAGGCGATCGGCGTCTTCGGACAGGGTCTGCAAGCGTGCGGCGACCGGCTGGATCGTCTTGCCGAGATCCGCCAGGCTCTTCAGCGCCGCGTCGACGTTGGATGCGTTGTCGCCCAGAGCCTGGGAGAAGGCGTCAAGATTGGACAGCGTCGAATGGACCGTGTCGGAATTGTCGGCGATGAGCTTGTCGGCGCGATCCAGCACCGAATTGGCTTTCGACGACAAGCCCTGCACGTTGTCGACGATGTCGCGAACTTTGTCCGTGTCGATCGCTCCGACCAGGCGATCGGCGTCGTCGGACAGGGTCTGCAGGCGGCTGGCGAGCGGCTGAATCGTCTTGCCGAGATCTGCGACCCCCTTCAACGCGGCGTCGACGCCGGATGCGTTGTCGGCCAGCGCCTTGGAGAAGGTTTGGGCGTTCTCGAGTGTCATACGGAGTGGTTGCGCATTGTCGACGATTAGCTTGTTGACGAGATCGAGCACGTACCCGGCCTTCGTCTGCAAATCCACGAGCGAGGCCGTGGGCAATGACGGGATGAGGGGCGGGTTCCCGGAGAGTTCCCCCTTGCCCGTCTCCCCGCCGATGAGCGCGACGGTAGCCGTGCCCGTCAGACCTTGCGTCTCGAGGCGCGCCTTGGTTTCCGAATTGATCGGCGCGCTAGCGTTCGTCACGTCGATATCGGCGACAACCTGGCTCGGATTGCCCTCGACGAAGCTGAGCTTCGTCACCTCGCCGACCTTGAGTCCGTTGAAGAGAACAAGCGCCCCGTTGGAAAGACCGGAGACTGAACCGTTGAACACAATCTGATAACGCCTGTGCGTGCCCGTCACGCCGGCGCCCGCAATCCACATCACGAACAGAAACGCGCCCATGACCGCGGCCAGCGTAAATGCGCCGATCAGGATGAAATTGGCCCGGGTCTCCATGCTGATCAGCCCCTCGCGTCCCGCGCCCGGCCGTCGCCGGCGCGTCCCGCGGGAGGACCCGCAGCCGCCCCAGCCCTGATCACGCCCCTCTTGCCGTGAAAATAGGATTTGAGCCAAGGATCATCGGATTGCAAGAGTTCGCTGATCGGGCCGACCGCCGAAACCTTGCCATGCCCGAGCGCCGCGACCCGGTCGCAGATGGCGAACAGACTGTCGAGATCGTGCGTGACCATGAAGACGGTGAGCCCCAGCGTCTTCTGCAGCGTCCCGATAAGATCGTCGAAATCGCCCGCCGAGATGGGATCGAGCCCGGAAGTCGGCTCGTCGAGAAAGACGATCTCGGGATCGAGCGCAAGCGCCCTGGCAAGCGAAACCCGCTTGGTCATTCCGCCCGAAAGCTCCGAAGGGAACTTGTCGAGCGTGTCCTGGGGCAGGCCGACAAGCGCCACCTTCTGGGCCGCCAGACCGTCGAGCGTGGCCTGGGAAAGGTCCAGATGCTCGCGCATCGGCGCCTCGATGTTCTGCCGGACCGTCAAGCTGGAAAAGAGCGCGCCCTCCTGAAACAGGACGCCCCAGCGCTCGCCGATGACGATCCGCTCGCGCGCCGTCAGCGTGTCGATATCTTGGCCGAAGACTTCGATCTTGCCCGCGCGTTTGTGCAGGAGGCCTAGGATCGTCCTGGTCAGAACCGACTTGCCGGCGCCCGAGGCGCCGACGAAGCCGAGCACCTCGCCTCGATAGAGGTCGAGATCGAGCCCGTCCATCACGAGATGATCGCCGAAGCCCACCTTCAGGCCGCGCACGCGAATGACCACTTCGCGCCCGGCCGCGTCGGCGGGTGAGGAGCCGGGGTTCAAAAGTCCACCGCAGCGAAGAACATCGCGAACAGCCCGTCCATAACGATAACCATGAAGATCGACTTGACGACCGAAGAAGTGACGCAGCGCCCAAGCGACTCGGCCGATCCGCGCACCTCCATGCCTTCCGTCGAGGCGATGATGGCGATCATGACCGCCATGAATGGAGCTTTGATCAGGCCGACCGAGAACGTCTGGATCGCGATGGCGTTCTGCAGACGCGCGATGAACACGGCCGGCGCCATCCCGGCATAGATCCAGCTGACGACGAGGCCGCCCGCAAGCGAGGCTATGTCGGCGAGGAACGTCAGAATCGGCAAGGCGATAGTCAGCGCGATCACGCGAGGGACCACGAGCACCTCCAGTGGATCGAGCGCCATCACCTTTAAGGCGTCGATCTCCTCGCGCATGTTCATCGATCCGATCTCGGCGGTGATCGCCGAGCCGGTCCGACCGGCGATCATGATCGAGGTCATCAGTACGCCCAGTTCTCTTAAGCCCAACACCCCGACCAGATTAACCGCATAGGGCGACGCGCCGAAGCGGCCCAACTGGAATATGCCTTGCTGCGTGACGATCGCACCGACAAGGAAGTTGATCAGTAAGATGATGGGCACGCTGCGCAGCGAATACATCTCGAGGTGATGCACCATCGAGGTCCAGCGCCAGCGCATAGGATGCAGGGCCAGCCGCCCAAATGTCACGACGATTTCGCCCAAATAATCTACGATGTCGATGAGATCGAACCCAGCCGTGTAGACTGTCTCGCCGACCGCGCTCAGCAACGCGATTCCCTCCGGCGGATGGAGGCGTCTGGGCGCCTCCAGCGGCCGATAGCCGGCTTCCTCGAGGAGAAGCGCATGTTCCGGCCGCGCGCCGCGATAGGTCGCCGGAACCCCGGCCTCGGTCAGCTGCGCCCTGGCGCGGTCGATCACCCAGGCGCCCGCCGTGTCCATCCGCTCGACGCCGGAGAGATCAAGGATCGCGCTCTTCGCGTCGCCGACGCCTGACGTTAGGGAAGCAGCGCTCGCCTCCAGGACCTTGCCGGCGGTGATGATCCACGAGCCGGCCAATGACAGGACCAGCCCATCGCCGCCGGCTTGACGGGTCACAGATGGCGTAACGGACACCTCGCCGTCTTGACGGGTTACGGTAGACGCAACAGACACCGGGGCTCCGACGAGCGCGATACTCGCGCTCTTAGCGCGCAGTTCTATCGCGTGGTTGGGCTGCTGTCGAGGCGCAGCCTTCGATCGAAGTGTCCCCGAACTCCCCTATCATGGCTCAGGCGATCAAGACAAAAACAAACCACGTACGAATTGGAGACCCGCGAACGGGACTCAGAATCTGGCTAAAAGCGAGTTGAATCTTTGTTCGCATTTGCGCCCTGGCCGTGAATCGCGCGGCCTGCCGCCCAGACGCGAGCCAAAATTGTCGGGGCTGCCCCTCAACGTCAAAGCGCGGTTGACGAGGTCTTAGGTCAAACCCTGGCGGACCGGGGAGCCCGGGCGGATTCGCGCCGCTTTTGCTTAGCCGCCTCGCGAACCGCGGCAGGATCCCGGCCCGCCGCGTGATGGACTGGGGTTGGTGCGCAGGACCTTAATTGTGATAGCGCGCCACCGGATCAAACCGGAACGCGTGCGAAAGAACAGCGGACAAAGCGGGACGGAATCGGCGCCGAGCCGACCCACGAGAGGACGTCGCCAAGATGGCAAGCTCAAAGGGGGCCGCGCGCCGCGGTTTGCTCTTATGGTTGGCGAAGCGTTCCACCGCCAGTCGGCCGTACGCTCCGGAATGGCGCCGCGAGAAGAGACAATGGACAAACGGGGCCAGAATCAGCGACGATCCGAGTCAGGGCCCTCAGTTTGAGAATGGCAACCGCCATTCGACCCGACGAAGCGCCCGCCTCGAATTCTTGGTCGCCAAAGCATTAATTACCGTTGCGGCTTCGAGATTTGCCTGTTGGGCGCGGTCAGGCGCGCGCAAATCAATCCATCTTCGCCGCTTTGAGAATGCAGACCATCGTCGCATGGGCGGGCCCTCCGCTCAGGTTGCGGATCCGATGCGGCATGTCGCAGCGATAGCGGAGCGTCTCGCCCCCGTTGACCGTTTGCGTCATTCCGCCGACATCGACATCGAGTTCCCCTTCGAGAACCGACAGGCATTCGATCGAGCCGCGCGCGTGGGCGCTCGACTCGAGGACCCCGCCCGGATCGGCCTGGAAATCGTACCATTGCAGCCAGTCCACGGTCTTGAGCCAACCGATCACTGCCAGACGGCACAGTCCGTCGTCGGAGACGAATATCGGCGTCGTTCCCCGTCGAAGGTGTTCGACAAATGGTCCCTCCTCCGTCCCCTGCAGAATCGAGCCGATCGAGACGTCGAGCGCATGGGCGAGCCGCCAGATCGTCGTAAGCGTCGGATTGGTCTCGTTCCGCTCGATCTGCGAAATGATCGACTTGGCGACGCCGGAATGATTGGAGAGATCAGCCAACGACAGTCCATAGCTCCTGCGCAGCCGCTGCACGGCGCGCCCGAGCTGGTTCGAGAGCGAAGCCGCCCCCGCCTCGAGAACCTTCGCTCTGTCCTTGCCTTCTACGCCCATCAGGCGATTCCCACGTTGAATTCTGGCCTATGATAGCGAAAGTCGTCCGGAATATCGAACGGGCTCGTACGCTGGCTCAGGCATTGGGCGGCGCGGAGGCCGAACTGATCTTGCGCGCCTCGTTCTCGCGCCACAGCATGGCGACGCCCGCGGCTATGACGACGCCAGCGCCGAGCGCCACGCGCGGCGAGGGCGCCTCGGCAAAAGCCCAGTAACCGATCGCCGCCAAGCTCGCGAACTCGAGCGTGGTCGGCACGACGAAGCGCTGGCCCGTGACGACGCCGGAGGAAACGTCATGCGTCGACCAAACCGCCGCCGCCGTGATCATGCCGACGCTGATGATCGCCGTCAGGGTCGAAAAATAGAACACAATCGCTCCCGTCGCCTCGGATTGGGTGAGACGATGGGTCCGGATCATCGCCACGACGGCACAACCGGCGCCACAAAGGGCGACGA
>CAWAIM010000043.1:0-17813 GCA_963781895.1 uncultured Alphaproteobacteria bacterium | reverse complement strand
GTCTATTCGCCTCCGCCCCCCGACCAAAACTCGATCATCCCGCCCGAGTTCGGCCGGTGGAGGCCGAGCAGGTCGGCGAGCGCCCAGACCAGGGCGTCGGCGCGGTCGGGCGAATAGCCGGCGCCCCGCGGATCGAAGTCGGGGGTCAGCGCGCACAGCTGGTCCTCGAGCTTGGCGAACGTCCCGGCATGGAACACCAGGCCGCGCTCGTAGGCGGCCGCGACCGGCTCGGCGCGCAGGAATTTGCCGCGCGTCGCATGGACCGCGCGCACCGGCAGGTGCGGGTCGTTCTGGCGCAGGACCTCCGCCACCATGTCGCCGCCGTTGTTGATTTCCGCCACCACCCGGTTGGCCTTGAAGCCGCGATAGGCGGCGCCGACCCGCGCGCCCCATTGGCCCGGCGTGTCGCCCTGGCTCGAAAGGTCGGCGAGCACGTAGTAGAGGCCGCCCGGCGCCTTGGCCGCGACGATCAGCCCGCATTCGTCGGCGTTCGCGCCCGAGCGGGCCGGCGGATCGACGCCGATCACCACCTCCGAGAATTCCCGCGGGGCGGCCTCCGGCGCGACGCGCTGGCGCTCGATCAGCGCGCGCGTCCATAAGGCCCCCGGCGTCTCCTCGACGATCTCGGCCAGCAGCTCCTGGCGCCCGATCGCGCGGCCCTGGTAGCGCGCGGCGATCCGCTCCAGAAACGCCTTGGCGAGGTTGCCCTTGTTGTCGAAGGTCGAGCCGCGGGTGACGATCGTATCGTGGTCGCGCGCCAGATTCCTGATGATCCTGGTCGCCCGCGGCGTGGTGGTGACGACCGCCTGCGGCTTTTCGCCGAGGCGCAGGCCGAGCAGCGCCTGATCGAACGTCTCGGGCCGCCGCCAGGCGGCGAGCTCGTCGCACCACAGCTTCATGTGCTGCTTGCCCCTCAGCCGGTCGGGCTCCTCGGCGGAAAACAGCGAGCTGACCGCGCCGTTCGGCCATTCGATCCGCGCCGCGGCGGCGACGTAGCGCGGTCTTTCGTCCTTCCGGCAGCAGCTGAGAACGCCCGATTCGCCCAGCACCATCACGTCGCGAACGTCGTCGGCGGTCGGGCCGATGAGGTTGACGATCGGAAACTCCTGCGCCCAGCGGCGCACCGCCTCGGCGCCGGCGCGCGTCTTGCCGGCCCCGCGTCCGGCGAGGATCAGCCAGATGACCCAGTTCCCCGGCGGCGGCGCCTGCTCCGGGCGGGCCCAGAAGTTCCAGTCGTGGAACAGCTGCGCGCATTCGAGCGGCGACATCTCGGCGATGATCCTGGCGCGCTCGCGCGGATGCAGGCTCAGGACGTCGCCAATGCGCGTGATCCGCTTGCCCGGGACCAGGGCGGGGCGCGCCCGGCGGACGCGCGGCGGCTTGGCGGGCTTCGCCGTTCCGTCTGTCATTCCTCGACCTTGTCCGACTGAATGCGGGCGGCGATGGCGTTGATCTTGTCCAAAAGCCGCTGGCGCTCTTCCTCGCCGTAAGGCTCGGGGGCGCGCGTCGCGCGGGTGAAGCCGTGATAGCGGTCGAGCCGGTCGACGATCTTCAGCGCCCGGTCGATCGCCTTGAGATCGCCGCTCTGGACGCTGTCGGTCAGCGTCAGGATCATGCCTTCGAGCCGCGAGATCTGGAGTTTGGCGAATTCGGTCGCCGGGGCGATCCAGCGCCGGCGCAACTCGTCGCGCAGGATCTGCTCGGTCTTCCTGCGGGTGAGCTTCGCCTGAACGCCGATCTCGTCGAGGCTCGCGCCCGCGACCAGCGCGGCGAGAATGCGCTGGGCGCGGGTCGGCGCGGCTTTCTTTGTGGCTTCGGGTTGGACTTCGACGGGCATGGGCGCCTTCTTGGGTCACGTTGGGGGAAGCGCGCGCGGCAGGACGGCCCCGCGCCCGCGAGGGCGGAGGGACAAGGCCGCGGCGATTTTTGGAGAACGGCCGGGACGCTGGGCGCGTCTCTCGACCTTCGCCCACTATGCCCCGAGCGGCGTCAGAACGCAAGAATTTGTTTGCGGAAAAAGAGAAGCATTCAGGTGGAAACAAACAAAATCATAGGCTTATGATACATTGCGGATCTGAGCCCGCTCTGACCGCTGCAAAAGGCGAGGCGCCGCGCTCGGCGGGCCAGGAGTTCGGATATCGGGGAGGAATTCCTCCCATATTGGTTGACCATGGGGAGGAATTCCTCTATATCTGCGTCAGTCGCCGACTAAGGCGACGACGTTGTTTGACATTTGAATTTGGAGTTCCTTCCCGATCTGCCGTGAGGCACGCGAAAGGAATCAAAGCCATGCGCTCAATACCCAGCTTCGAGTTCAGTTATGAAGAAGCTTTACATAAAGCCTAACGCCGAGGCCGCGCTGATCAGGATAGCTGTATCAGGCGACTTAAAGGCGCGATCAGAAGTCGCTAGAGTTATCGCCACTCTAAGGATTTTTGAGGAAAAGTTAGCGACGACCACAGACTACTGGAATATCGCTCACAGTGCGAGCGGTAAGATCACCTCTTACGCAACGCTCAGAAATGGCGTCCCAATTTGGCGCTTATGTCCGACACATGTCCATTGTATTTGCCTGTTGGCTATGCAGGACGGAGACTTGCACGTGTTGGATGTATGCAGCGAGTCCGATCTCGTCACGATTGAGAACGGACATACGAGACCCTAACCAAATCTAACCCTATCTCTCGGCAAAGCGCGGGAAGGAACCCCAGATTCAATTGTCAATTCCAATCACGACACTGGACAAGCTATGACTGACAAGAACCTGACACTCGCTTCCGTCGAGGAAAAACTCGGCAAGGTCCACGGCATGACCGAGTTGATCGAGGCCGAGTATGCAGCCCTGCGTGCGGCCGAGTTCGTCAAGGAGACGCGAAAAGCAGCGCATCTTTCGCGCGCCGCGCTCGGCGAAAAACTAGGCGTGTCGGCAGCGCGCATAACGGAAGTGGAAGCCGGCGAAGGACGATATGGTCCTTCGATCGCCCTGCTGGCCCGTATCGCCAAGGCGTGCGGAGGAACGCTGCAGCTTTCGATCAAGCCCGCGACCGTTCGCTCCAACTGACATCGATCCCGACCGACGCCCGCGGGTCGGCGTGAGCCCCTGCAAGCAATTTTGGCGGAACCGATGAACTGCCTCCTGGCCGGGAAGATTCTGGAAACGATCGGTTCAGGTTTGGTGGCCTGGGTGGCGGCGCAGGCGTGTTATCTCGAAGTCAAGGTCGACGCTCCATTACGCATGGATGAAGACCACCCGGAGAACGGGGATACGGATCTTGCCCGCCTGCGGAAGTCGCTCGAGAGGATCAGTGAAAGGCGACGTCGCCAATTCGGCTATTGGGAGTTGATCTCTGTCTGCGCAGGGACGATAGCCATATTCGCGGGGTGCGCATTCTATTTGTTCGGGCTGGTTTCAGAGCCTCGCTAATCCCCCTTTCGGTCCCTTTTTGACGGTCGCGCCATGACGGGGGGCGGGCCCGGCCGCCCGCCCTCAATCGCGCAACAGTTCGTTGATGCCGGTCTTGGCCCGCGTCCGCGCGTCGACCGTCTTCACGATCACCGCGCAATAGAGCGAGGGGCCGGGCGAGCCGTCGGGCAGCGCCTTGCCGGGAAGCGAGCCGGACACCACCACCGAATAGGGCGGCACGTGGCCCATGTGGACCTTGCCGGTCGCGCGGTCGACGATCCTGGTCGAGGCGGAGATGAACACCCCCATCGACACCACCGATCCCTCGCCGACGATGACGCCCTCGACCACTTCCGAGCGCGCGCCGATGAAGCAGTCGTCCTCGATGATGGTCGGATTGGCCTGCAGCGGCTCGAGCACCCCGCCGATGCCGACGCCGCCGGAAAGATGCACGTTCTTGCCGATCTGCGCGCACGAGCCGACCGTGACCCAGGTGTCGACCATCGTCTTCTCGTCGACATAGGCCCCGAGATTGACGAAGCTCGGCATCAGCACCGCGTCGGGCGCGATATAGGCCGAACGCCTGACGATCGCGCCCGGAACCGCGCGAAAGCCGGCGTCGCGGAAGCGGTTCTCGCCCCAGCCCTCGAATTTCGAGGGAACCTTGTCCCACCACGCCGCGCCGCCGGGGCCGCCGTCGATGATCCGGTTGTCGTTGAGGCGGAACGACAGCAGCACCGCCTTCTTCAACCATTGGTTGACCTTCCACGAATTCGGCCCTGACGCGCCGGCGATTTTCTCCGCCACCCGCGCCTTGCCGGAATCGAGCAGGTCGAGCGCCGTCTCGACGGCGTCGCGAACGTCGCCAGTCGTTTGCGGGGTGATCTTCGTGCGATGCTCGAAGGCCTCGTCGATCACGGTCTGAAGGCGGGCGTCGGGCATGAGGGGCTCCTTGCGCGATGGCCGCGACGTTTCCCCCGCAGCGAGGCGGATTGTCAATGGCGGGACGCAAACGGCTGGCGCGAAACGCAATCAGACTGATCCAAGGGACCGGACTATCCTCCCCCGCTTGGCGGGGGAGGGGGACCGCGCGAAGCGGGGTGGAGGGGGCGCGAGGCGCGAGCCTGGATCATCGCCGCCGCCGCGCGGACGATTCCATCGGCCGTGTCATCCAGCGCCGCCAACGCCTCCGCGGCTGCGATCCGCATCACCGTCACGCCCTGCGACTCGAGCCACGCGTCGCGGCGCCGATCGCGTTCCGGCCGGTCCTCCAGGTCGTGGCTGATGCCGTCGATCTCGACGCCAAGGCGGGCCTTGGCGCAGAAGAAGTCGAGCACATAGGGTCCGATCGGATGCTGGCGTCGAAACGATGGCGATCCGGGGGCGCGCGCCCGCAGCCGGCGCCACAGCATCGCTTCCGGCGCCGAGAGATCGCGGCGAAGCCGGCGCGCCGCGGCGATCGTTCGTGGCGGCGCTCTCATCGTCGACGGCCGCGCCCCCTCCACCGCGCTTTCGCGCGGTCCCCCTCCCCCGCTTCGCAGGGGAGGAAAGCGGGTTGCGGGGCGATCTTCGTGCGATGCTCGAAGGCCTCGTCGATCTGGGTCTGAAGGCGGGCGTCGGGCATGAGGGGCTCCTTGCGCGATGGCCGCGACGTTTCCCCCGCAGCGAGGCGGATTGTCAATGGCGGGACGCAACGCCGGCGCGAACGCAGTCGACGACGGGACCGGACTATCCTCCCCCGCTTGGCGGGGGAGGGGGACCGCGCGAAGCGGGGTGGAGGGGGCGCGAGGCGCGCGCCTGGATCATCGCCGCCGCCGCGCGGACGATTCCATCGGCCGTGTCATCCAGCGCCGCCAACGCCTCCGCGGCTGCGATCCGCATCACCGTCACGCCCTGTGACTCGACGCGCGTCGCGGCGCCGATCGCGTCGGCCGGTCCTCCAGGTCGTGGCGATGCCGTCGATCTCGACGCCATTAGGCGACGAGCCTGCGGCGAAGGAGATCGCGATGGTCCCAGTCGAGCGCGTCCGATCGGCTCCGCGTCGGCGTCGATCGGGAGCGAGAGATCCGGCCGCGCGCGCCGCGGCGCGCGGCGATCCCTCGAGCGTCGAGCTTGCCCAGGCGCCGCTTGACGGCGATCTCCCGTACGCCGCGGCGCTGACGATCGCGTCGTCGCTCGGCGCGTGCGACGGTCTCGCCCACACCACCGGTTCGCGCGGTTCCGCTCCGGCTTCGAGCCGAGGAGAGAGACGTTCCGGCCGGTCTTCATCGACGACGTCCTCATCAAAATCCTGGGCTATTCGCGCATCGATCCTGACAGGCCCTATACGCTCGCCGACGAGCACACATTGGGAGCAGGATCGGTCGACACCGCGCTCGGGCATTTCGAGGTCGCGGACGGGGTGAAGAAAGTCGCCGCGCCGTTCGAACTGAAAGGCCCCGACACCAAGGACCTCGACCGCATCATGCCGGGCCGGGGCAAGACGCCGGTGCAGCAGGCCTGGGAATACGCCAACGACGCGCCTGGCGCCAAATGGGTGCTGGTCTCGAACTGCGTCGAAATCAGGCTCTACGGCTACGGCCGCGGGCGCGAGGCCTACGAAGTCTTCGACGCTGAGCCGGCTCGACGAGCCGGACGAATTGCGCCGCCTGTGGGAGATTCTCAGCGCGCGAAATTTCCTCGGCGAGGCGACCGAGCGGCTGTTGCGCGAAACGGACGCCGCCTACGCTGACATCACCAATCAGCTGTACCGGGACTACAACGCCTTACGCGAAAGCCTGATCGCCTTTCTCGTCGATTCCGCCGATGGCCCGAAGCTCGGGCTCGGCGCGGCGATCGAGCCAGCGCAAAAAATCCTCGACCGCATTCTCTTCATCGCCTTCGCCCAGCGGCGCGAATTGATGCGCGGCGATCTGCTCGAAACCGCGCTCAAGTCGCGCAACGAGTTCAACCCGCAGCCGGTCTGGAGCAATTTTCTCGGCCTCTTTCGTCAGGTCGACAAAGGCAATCACGACATGGACATTCCGCCATATAACGGCGGCCTGTTCGCGCATGACGCGCTTGTCGACACGCTGATCCTGCCGGAAGCGCTGGCCAAGGACATCGCCGGCCTCGGCGAACTGGGATTATCGGCGCGAAGTGCCGGTGACGGTGCTCGGTCACATCTTCGAGCAGTCGATCACCGACATCGAAAAGAAGCGCGCCGAAGCGCGCGGCGAAGCGCCGCCCAGCGTCACAAAACGCAAGCGCGAGGGCGTCGTCTACACGCCGGACATGGTGACGCGCTTTCTCGTCGATGAGACCCTCGGCCGGACGCTGGCCGAGCGCCGCGCGGCGCTCGAAGCCGAACATGGGTTCGGCGACGGCGCGATGGCGCCGGAAAAGGAGCTCGCCTTTTGGCGCGCCTGGCTCGAAATTTTGCGCGAATCTCACGATCGTCGATCCGGCCTGCGGTTCGGGCGCCTTCCTCGTCGCGGCCTTCGATCGCGCTGGCGCAGGAATATCGGCCGGTGCTGGCGCGGCTCGAGGAACTCGGCGCGCCGGCGCGGCATCGACGCCTTCGACGAGATCGTGACCAAGAACTTGTTCGGCGTCGACCTCAATTCGCGAGTCGGTCGAAATCACGCGGCTGTCGCTGTGGCTGAAGACGGCGCGGCGCGACCATCGGCTGCAAAATCTGGAGGCGACGATCCGCGTCGGCGACAGCCTGATCGAGGACGCCGCCTTTACCGCCGCCCGTTCGACTGGCGCGCCGCCTTCCCGTCAGACTGATCCGCCCCGTCTGCGCTTGCGAAGGCGGCAAGGGCGCGGACTACCCCTCCCCGCTTTGCGGGGGAGGGGACCGCGCGAGGCGCGGTGGAGGGGGCGCGGGGCGCTCGAAGCTCGCTTGACGGGCGGGATGCGATGGCATCGGAGGGTTGCGCAGCCGCTTGCGCGGGCCGATCGGCGTAAGCCGCGCCTTAGCGATTCCGTTCTTGGCGATTACGATCTCCTCGCCCCGCTCGGCGGCGTCGACCAGCGCCGAAAGATGGGTTTTGGCTGGCGTATTGACCGCAAGTCGCAAGCCCTTGATATTGCTCATGGCGTCAGGACAAAGCGGCGGTTAACGCACCAGCACGTTGCGGAACTGCCACGGGTCGCTGTCGTCGATGTCCTCGGGGAACAGGCCGGGGCGGCCGGCGAGCGGGGTCCAGTCGGTGTAGACGCCGACGACCGGCCCGAGATAGGGCGTCTGCACCTCGAGGCAGCGGCGGTGGTCCATCTCGTCGGCCTCGACGATGCCGGCGTTCGGGTTCTCGAGCGCCCACGCCATCCCGGCCAGAACCGCCGAGGTCACCTGCAGGCCGGTGGCGTTCTGATAGGGCGCCAGCGCCCGCGTCTCCTCGACCGAGAGCTGCGAGCCGTACCAATAGGCGTTGCGGGAATGGCCGTAGAGCAGCACGCCGAGTTCGTCGATCCCGTCGAGAATCTCGGCTTCGCCGAGGATGTGCTGGGCGCTCTGGGTCTCGCCGGCGCGGCCGTAGAGCTCGTGCAACGAGAGCACCGCGTCGTCGCACGGGTGATAGGCGTAGTGGCAGGTCGGGCGGTAGACCGCCTCGCCCCGGTCGTCGCGGACCGTGTAATAGTCGGCGATCGAGATCGATTCGTTGTGGGTGACGAGGAAGCCGAACTGCGCCCGCGCGGTCGGCGTCCAGGAGCGCACGCGGGTGTTGGCGCCGGGCTGGTTGAGGTAGATCGCCGCCCCGCAGCCGCTGGCGTGGAAGCCCGCGTTGGCCGGCGTCCATGTCTCGTGCGTGCCCCAGCCGAGCTCGGCCGGCTGCATGCCTTCGGACAGAAAGCCTTCGATCGACCAGGTGTTGACGAACACGTTGCGCGGCTTCGGGCTTTTGGCGCGCTGGGTGTCGCGTTCGGCGATATGCACGCCCTTGACGCCGAGGCGCTGGGCAAGGCGTCCCCACTCCGCGCGCGTCTTCGGCTCGGGGCTCCTGTCGCCGATGTCGGCGGCGAGATTGAGCAGGGCCTGTTTGACGAACCATGACACCATGCCGGGATTGGCCCCGCAGCACGAGACCGCGGTCGTTCCGCCCGGATTCTTGCGCCGTTCCGCCAGCACCGTCTCGCGCAGGGCGTAATTCGAGCGCGCCTCGGCGCCGAGCGATTTGTCGAAATAGAAGCCCGGCCAGGGCTCGATCACGGTGTCGACGTAGAGCGCGCCGATCTCGCGGCAATAGCGCATGAGGTCGAGCGAGGACGTGTCGACCGAGAGATTGACGCAGAAGCCCTGGCCCTTGCCCGCCGTCAGATATTTGCCGAGCGTCTGGCGATAGTTCTCGCGCGTGATCGCCATATGCACGAATTCGACCCCGCGCTCGTCGAGCAGCCGGCGATCCGTGTCGTCCGGGTCGATGACGACGAAATGCGACTTGTCGAAATCGAAATGGCGCTCGATCAGCGGCAGGGTTCCCTTGCCGATCGATCCGAAGCCGATCATCACGATCGCGCCTTCGATGCGCCCGTGCCGTGGCCAATGCGACATGGCGTCGTTTCTCCTGATGGGAATGGGCGACGCCGAGCGTCCCTTCAGGGCGCTTAAAGCCATGGCTCGCCAGGCGCGTCAATAGCGCGCGAGCCGCGGATGTCGTCGCAAATCCGTCGTGTCGCCGGGCGCCGAATCAGCGTCAGACGGCGCGCTGTCTTGCGGCCGGATCGTCGAAGCCGAACAGACGATCCAGGGACAGCGAGCCCGGACCATAGGCCATGATCGCCAGCGCCAGCGCCGCCCAGTAGAGATGAAAATTGGCCCAGCCGTCAGGATAGGTGAGCTGGATGACGGCGGTCATGGCGAGCAGGCCGAGCGCCGCGTAACGGGTCAGAAAACCGAACGCGAGCAGGACCGGCAGCACGATCTCGGCCGTGCTCGCCATCGTCGCGACGAGCTCCGGCGCGGGGAACGGAATTTGCGCGCCGAAGACATGGAGCCGGTACTCCTCGGAGAACAAAATCTTCGTGCCGAAGGACAGCGTGAACCACCCGTCCCAACGCGTCAGTCCCGAGGCGAAAAAAGGCCGCGCCAACGTCAGGCGCAGGATCAGCAACACCAGCGAGACCGGCACGAGGCCGAACAGCGCGCTGGTGAGGCGGGCGAGGGGATGGCGGAGCGCGCGCCCGATCGGCGAGGCGGCGCCGGCGCTCATGTCGGTTCTCCGTCGATGATCGAAGCGACAGCGCCGGATTCGACCAGTCCGACCAGATGAGCCCCGAAGTCGAAGTCCGGGACGTTCACGGCCTCCGCCGCCTCGATGAGCGTCGCGCCGGCGCGCAGGCTCGCGGCGAATTCGTAACCCGAGGGCGGCAGGACGCGCACCGACACGTCTTGGCCGGGGCGGGTGACCAGAGCGTCTTCACCCAACCGGCGCGCCGGCGCGCCGGTTCGGGCGCCGCTCTGGTGCGCGGCCCAGATCGAGGCGGCTGGCGTGGCGAAGCGCAACAGGAAAGCGGCGGGGTGAAATTGGACCCGGGTTCGCGGCAACGCGGCCGGATCGAGCTTGCCGAGGTCGCCGATTGTCGCGACCGGCGCGTCCTCGGCGTGGTAGGCCTCGACCCAGGCGTTCTCCAGGCGAGCGACGTCCGGGACATCCGTCAATTCGTCCGCCGTCGTCTCGATCGCCGCCAGGGAGGCGGCGACGAAATCGGGAAAGTCGCCGCCGTAGGCGATCATCACCGGCGAACGCGGCTTGTGGGCGCGCGCGAAAGCGCGCGCCATCGCGCGGAACAGGTCGGCGCCCATCATCCGGCGCGACACGGGATAGCGGGCCTCCAGCGCGCCGATCAGCCCGACGGCCACGTTGTTGCGATAGACCGAGAAGCGCCGCGCGTCCGGCGCGCCGAGCCGTCCTTGCGTCATGCCGGGCGGGGGCGCCGCCGGGTCGGCGAGCGCCGCCGCGAAGGCGCCGATCGTCGTTTCATGGGACATCGGCAGGTTCCGCAGGCCGCGCCATCGCGGCGGCCATGACGCGCTCGGCTCGTCGCGCTTCGCCGTACAGGTCCGGCCATGCTGGGCAGGTCGTTGTCCCATTCGATCAGGGTCGGCGTCGGCCCGCGTCGGCGGATGGCCTCGGCGTACAGCGACCAGACGGCCTCGCGAACCGGCGAATTATGGGCATCGATCAGGAGCGGCAGGCCGGCGTCGTCCGTGTCGTCGGCGTAGCCCGCGAGGTGGATTTCGCCGACCGCGTGCAAGGGAAAATCGTCGAGGTAGCGGCGAGGGTCGAAGCCGTGGTTGGTCGCGCTGACGAAGACGTTGTTGACGTCGAGCAGAAGGCCGCAGCCGGTTCGGCGCACGATTTCGAGCAAAAACTCCGCCTCGTTCATCGTCGTCTCGCCGAAAGCGACATAGGTCGAGGGATTCTCGAGCAAAATCGTCCGGCCGAGGGCATTCTGCACGGCGTCGATATGCTCGCAGACGCGAGCGAGGGTTTCGCCGGTATAAGGCAAGGGCAGCAGATCGTTGAAAAAGCTGCCGTCATGGGTCGACCAGGCCAGATGCTCGGAAACCACGGCCGGCCGATAGCGTCGGGCGACTTTCGCCAGCCGCTCCAGGTGCGCCCTGTCGAGCGGTCCTGGCGAGCCGATCGACAAGCCGACGCCATGCAGCGACAACGGATACATTTCGCAGATGGCCTCGAGTCGCCGATGCGGCGGCCCTCCGGCGCCCATGTAGTTTTCCGCATGGATTTCGAAAAATCCGAGCGTCGTGGGCGCTTCGACGATGGCGTCGAAATGCTCGGGCTTGAAACCGACGCCGACGCTTTCCGGCCCGAGACCATCTGGATGGGTATGTATGGCGGTGGTCACGCGAAGCTGCTCCGACCGTGCGTCTTGGATGATTGACGCCGGATTCTTCGCCGATGGGCGGCGGCATGTTACAGAGGGTCGCACGCCAATCGCGCCTGGCGGCAAAATAAAATTCCCCGGACCCGTAACGCCAGTCAAGACGAAACGAAGGCCGTATGGACGCCCAACCGGTCGATGGGACCCCGGACGACCCGTGGTCTCAGATGATGAAGGCTTCGGTCGCCGGGGACGAGCGCGTTTACCGGCGTCTCCTGGAAGACATCGGCCGTTCGGTAAGGGCGATGGCGCGCGGCGCGTTTGCCCGCGCGCGCGTTGGCGACGCGGATGTTGAGGATGCAGTGCAAGAGACCCTGTTGGCGATCCATCTCAAACGCCACACCTGGGACCGCAGCCAAAAGCTGGCGCCATGGGTGAATGCGATCGCGCGTCACAAGATCATCGACGCCATGCGTCGTCGGGGCGTGCGGAGGGCCGAGCCGATCGAGGCTTTTCAGGATCTTTTGGCTGCGCCGGAGGAGGAGGATCCGCACGCGTTGAGCGACGCGCGCAGGCTGATTGAGACGCTTCCTCCGCGTCAGCGCGACATCGTGCGCTCGATATCGCTCGAGGGCCAATCGATACCGGCGACGGCCGCTCGGCTGTCCATGTCCGAGGTCGCCGTGCGCGTGGCGCTGCACCGGGCGCTCAAATCGCTCGGCGCGGCCTGGCGGAGTTCGATTTCGTGAAAACGTCCGAACTGATCGCCGCGCTGGCCTCCGATCCGGTCTCGGAGCCGGTCCATATGGGCCGCCGAGTCGCGGCCGCGCTGACCATTGGCCTCCTCGTCAGCCTGGGGCTTTACGTCGCCTTCGTCGGACCGAGGCCCGACTTCGCGGAGGCCGTTCGCACGGTGCGCTTCAATCTCAAATTCGTCGACGCTTTCGCGCTCGCGGCGCCATCCGTGCTGCTGTTGCTGCGCCTGGCCCGGCCTGAAGCCAAACCCGGCGCGCTCGCGCTGTGGCTGTTCGCGCCGCTGATTTTGCTTGGCGTCGCGGTGGTGGTCGAACTGGTGGTCGTGCCTTCCAGCGAGTGGCTCCCCCGCCTCGTCGGCGAGAACGCGAAATACTGCACGACGATGATCCCGATGATGGCCGCCCCGATCCTGGCGGCGCTCCTATGGGCGATGCGCGCGGGAGCGCCGCAATATCCGGCCTGGACGGGCGCGCTCGCGGGCGCCGCCTCGGCCGGAATCGCGGCGCTGCTCTACGCCTCCCATTGCCCCGACGATTCGCCGTTGTTCGTGGCGACCTGGTATCCGATCGCAACTCTGATTTGCGCGGTCGCGGGCGCTTTCGCCGGACGACGTTTTCTCGCCTGGTAGAGCGCGAGGTCAGGCTCGAGCGGATTCGCCGCCGCTCACTTCTTGACCAACGGATCGAGGATCGCCTTCAGCTGATCGAGCGTCAGTTCGCCGCCGTAGACCTTGCCGTCGATGACGAAGGTGGGCGTGCCGTTTACGTGGACCTCTTCATTGGCGCGCTTGGCGATGGCGGCGATCGCGTCGGCCTTGGCCTGATCCTTCAGGCACTCCATCGCCTTGTCGTGGCTAAGGCCCGCGGGCCGCATCGCGGCGATGAGCGGTTCGAGCGGCTTGTCGACGAAGGCCCATTTGTCCTGCTGGGCGAACAGCAACTCGATCGCGGCGAAGGTCTTGTCGTCGCCGACGCAGCGCGCCAGCACGAAGGCGGCGACGTCGAGGGTGTTGCGCGAGAACTCGCGGAAAATGAAACGCACCTTCCCGGTGTCGATGTAGGCCGTCTTCAACTCCGGGAAGACGTCTTTGCTGAAGGTCGCGCAATGCGGGCAGGTGAGGGAGCCGTATTCGATCACCGGCACGCCCGACGGGTCGCCCATCGACAATTCCGGCAAGGACCCGGGCTGCAAAACCTTGGCCATGTCGACCGTCCCGTCGGGCTGCGGCGCGGCGGAGGCGGCCAGGGCGCCGCAGGCGGCGAGCGCCGCGGCGCAAAACAGAGCGGCGCCGGCGAAACGGCGAAGAGAAGCGAAGGCCACGTAAGGCTCCTGGCGATGAGAGGAATGCGAATGAAGCGGCATTATTGCACTCAAACGCCGTCGAGCGGCAAGCCCGTCGCCCGGCCGGCGTAGCCCAATCGTTTTTCGTCCGGCCGCGGCCGACCTCCGACTTGGCCTCGTCACGGTGACATGTTAGCTCCCGGTGCGAGCGGCCATGCGAAGAGGAGCGAGCGATGGAATACCGGCAATTGGGCAATTCTGGCCTGAAAGTCTCGGTGCTGGCGATGGGCACGATGACTTTCGGCGGCAAGGGAGCATTCGCCAAGGTCGGCGACGTCTCGCTCGCGGACGTGCGGCGGCTGATCGACATCGTCGCCGACGCGGGCGTCAACCTGATCGACACGGCCAACATCTACTCCGCCGGCGCCTCGGAAGAGCTGATCGGCGAGGCGATGCCCACCCGCAAGCCCGGCATGCTGATCGCGACCAAGGCGCGCTTCCCGATGGGCGAAGGGCCGAACGACCGCGGCCTCTCGCGCTGGCATCTCATCCGCGAATGCGAGGCGAGCCTGAAGCGTCTGCGCACCGATGCGATCGACCTCTATCAGGTTCACCAGTGGGACGGGCTGACGCCGCTCGAAGAGACGATGGAGGCGCTCGATAATCTCGTTCGCTCCGGAAAGGTGCGCTACATCGGCTGCTCGAACTTTTCCGGCTGGCACGTGATGAAGGCGATGGAGGTCGCGCGCCGCGAGGGCCGCATTCCTTTCGTCTCGGAGCAGATTCATTATACCTTGCAGGCCCGCGAAGCCGAATACGAGTTGTTGCCGGTGGCGATCGACCAGAAGCTCGGGGTTCTCGTCTGGAGTCCGATCGCCGGCGGTCTGCTGTCCGGCAAGCATCGCCGCAACAAGAGCGCGCCGGCGGGCTCGCGCCAGATGGCCGGCTGGAGCGAGCCGCCCATTCGCGACGAGAATGCGCTGTGGGCGATCGTCGACGAACTGGCGGCGATCGGCGAGGCGCACGGGGTGTCCGCGGCGCAGATCGCGCTCGCCTGGCTCATCGGCCGGCCGGCGGTGACGTCGCTGATCATCGGCGGGCGCACCGAAGCGCAGTTCCGCGACAACCTCGCCTGCGTCAACGTGAAGCTCGCCGACGACGAGCGCGCCCGGCTCGACAAGGTCAGCCAGCCCCCGCTCATCTATCCTTATTGGCACCAGTCCTGGACCGCCAAGGACCGCTTCGGCGCGGCGGATCTCGTCCTGCACGCGCCCTTTCTGAACGGCTGAGGCGCGGAGTCACCGGCTCGACTGGATGTGGTTGCGCAGGACGGGATAGACCTGCGTCTCCCACCGCTTGCCGTTGAAAACCCCGTAGTGGCCGACTCCGGGTTGGAGGTGGTGGGTCTTCATATAGGGCCGGAGGCCGGAACAGAGGTCCTGAGCCGCGAGCGTCTGGCCGGCGGCGCAGATGTCGTCCTTCTCGCCCTCGATCGTGAGCAGGAAGGTCTTGCGGATCGCGCCCGGCTCGATCGCGCGTCCCTTGTGCTTCATCCGGCCCTGCGGAAGCAGACAGAGCTGGAACACCTGCTCGACGGTTTCGAGATAGAAGTCCGCGCTCATGTCCATGATCGCGAAATATTCCTTGTAGAAGTCGCGGATGGCGTCGGCCTTTTCGATGTCGCCGGCGACGCGATGGTGGAACAGGTCGACGAACGACTTGGCGTGCCGCTCGGCGTTCATGCCCATGAAGGCGCAGAGCTGGAGGAACCCGGGGTAGACCCGCCGGCCCGAACCCTCGAATTTGTCCGGCACGGCGCCGATCATGTTCTGGCGGAACCACTCGATCGGCTTTTCCTGGGCGAGTTCGTTGACCTTGGTCGGCGCGACGCGGGCATCGATCGGCCCGGCCATCAGCGTCAGGCTGGCCGGCTGAACGTTCGCGCCCTCCTGGGCGAGGACGGCGGTGGCGGCCAGCGCCGAGACCGTCGGCTGGCACACCGCCACGACATGGCAGTCCTCGCCGATGAAGCGCACGAAATCGATCAGGTGCTGGGTATAGTCCTCGAGCGCAAAACCGCCGTCTTCGACGCGCACGTTGCGCGGATTGATCCAGTCGGTGACGAACACCTGATGGTCGCGCAGCAGCGTGCGGATCGTTCCGCGCAACAGAGTGGCGAAATGGCCCGACATCGGCGCGACCAGCAGGATCTTGGGGTCGTCCGCGCCGCCTTGCCTCTGGAAGCGCAGCAATTGGCAGAACGGCGTCCACAGCACTCCGCGCTCTTCGACCGGGATCGTCTCGCCGCGGACCTCGACGCTGTCGATGCCGTAGTCGGGCCGGGCATGGGTGAAGCCGGCGAGCGAGACCAGTTCGTAATAGGCCGCCATGCGCCGCCACGGCGGAGCGAACGGGTTCGACGACCAGTTGGTCAGGATCGCATGCGCGTTGTGGGCGAGCGTGCGCACGCGGTCGCCGGCGTCGGCCATCTGTTGGTACGCGTCGTACATCATGCCGCGGCTTGCCTGTCCCTCACGCTCGGTAGCAAGCGATATGCCAAGGGCCGCCGCGATTGGCCTTGGCACATGGTTTGCTAGGCGACACAATGAATTGATCCGGCGCCGACCGTCAACTTAACGGCAGGAAAAATGTCGCGAACGACGCTGAGCCTGAGCAGCAAGAACTATTCGTCGTGGTCGCTGCGCGGGTGGCTGATGGCCAAGCTCGCCCGCATCGACTTCGAGGAGGTGATCGTGGCGCCCAACAGCGCCGACGCGCGCGCCGAGATCCTGCTGCTGTCGCCCTCGATCCTCGTGCCCTGCCTCACCTACAAGGGCATGCGCGTCTGGGATACGCTCGCCATCGGCGAATTTTTGAACGAGATCGCGCCAAAAGCCGGGCTTCTGCCCAAGGATCAGGCAGTGAGGGCCCATTGCCGCTCGATCTGCGGCGAAATGCATTCGGGCTTCGTTTCGCTGCGGCAGGCGCTGCCGATGAACATCAAGGCCGAATTCCCGCGCTTCAAGATCTGGTCGAAGGCCAGGGCCGACATCGACCGCATTCTGGTGATCTGGAGCGAATGCCTTCAAAGCTACGGCGGCCCGTTTCTGTTCGGCAAGATCACCATCGCCGACGCGATGTACGCGCCGGTGGTGAGCCGCTTTCGCACCTACGACGTCGCCCTCGACGGCGAGATCAAGGCCTATGCCGACCGCATCTGGGATCTGCCGGAAATGCGCGAGTGGCGCGAAGCCGCGCTGGCCGAGAAGGAGGAGATCGAGGAACTGGAGATGGAGTTTTAGGCCCGTAGCTTTTCGGCCGGAAGCGCGCCGGAATTTCTTGGCGCGCGGCGGCGCGGGCCAAGCTCCGTCCTAATAACCGCGAGCCGTGGCCGCGTCGTCCGCGTAGGCGGGCGCCATCGAGATGGTCACGCCGGAAGCGATCCCGCATCCGACCGTAAGCAGGACGAGAAGGACCAGGAGTTTGCGCATCGTCGCCTCCGCGGGGCTCAACCATTGGCGAGCGCTGTCGGCGTTTTGCTCTCCCGACGCCGAACCGTTCGCCGACCGCCAATGTCGCGCGTTCGGGCCCGGCGCGCTGTGAGCATGGTCACGCCGCGGGTCGCGGCGGCGGACGCTCGTCGCCCGCGCGACGACCGTCCGAGACCGACAACGCCGCTCGGCGGCGAGAGCAAAGCCCCCCGCGAATCCGCGACCCGCCGGCGACGCTGCGCATGGCGCGCGGCGGCGCTCGCCAGCCAGGAGGAAATCGAAGGACTGGCGGCGGAGGTTTACGGTTCCGCTTCCGGCGTGCGATCAGCCTTTGCCGCCATACTTGAACGAAACCTTGATCTTGGTGCGATAGGCTTCGACCTTGCCCTTGTCGATCACCAGATCCTGCTCGACCACCTCGGCCACGCGCAAGTCCCTGAGGCTCTCGCCTGCGCGCTCGACCGCCGCCTTGGCGGCCTTCTCCCACGATTCCGTGCTGGTGCCGACCAGCTCGATCACTTTGTAGACGGTCTCGGCCATGCGAACCTCCCTCGGCTTCGCGTTTTTCCGGCGACGCGGCGGGATCCCGACCGGATCGAGCCGCCAATCGTGGTCCAGGACCCGCGCCGGGCGCCGCGCGCCGATGAGATTGTCGCCTTTCGTCCATCAGGGTCAAGGAGAGAAATCCCCCTGTCCCTGCGCGCTCTGGCCGTGGGCGTGTTCCGGCGTCCGCTCGCGTCGAAAGACGGGCGACTCGTCGTGCTCCGTTCGTGGTGCGAGGCGAAAGCGCGGCCGGGGGCGGCTCAGGGCGCCCTCCAGCGCGGGGGGCGCGCGGGAAGACCAGTCCGTGGTCTTTTCCCCTCGGGCAGCCCCGCCATGCGCAGGCCCTCGACGATGCGCGCGTATTGCGCGTTGAAGGTCGGATCGTCGGTCCAGTGGATGCCCGCCCATGTCTGCACGGTGAAGCCGGGATAGACTTTCTGCAGTTGCGCCGCGGCCTCCTTGGCCTCCTTGTCGTGGCCGGCCCAGGCGTTGGCGGCGGCGAGATCGAC
>CAWAIM010000042.1:0-35191 GCA_963781895.1 uncultured Alphaproteobacteria bacterium | reverse complement strand
GAGACCCGCGGGCCGTTTTGGCCTGTCCGACCAGGGCGGCGGTAAACGAAGTCCTAACCCCCTGATAAGTCAGGTCCCATGGGGACAAAGCGGCGGTAAACGGCTGGCGGCCGCCGGCCGCCCCTGCCCTACCCCGTCACCTCCAGCGCCAGCCGCCCGCGTCAGCGTCCGGCCGTATTGGTCGACCGCCTCGACCACGACCCGGTGCGCGCCGGGCTCGAGGTCGCCCGGCAGGCGGGCGGTCCAGAGGTGCGAGGACGGGTCGGCCCTGACCCAGGACTTCTTGGTCGCCTCGTTGCGGGCGAACACTTCCTGGACGAACGGGTCGGGCCGGGCGGCGCGGGTCATGTCGACCGGCGCGCGGTCGCCGATCGTCATCGTCACCTTCGTCCTCTCGCCGCCGTCGAACACGTTGGCGATCAGCGTCGACGCGCCGATGGCGGCTCGCGGGACCGGCGACCCCAGCACTTGCGCCTGGCGCAGCTCCGGATCGGCGTCCTTGCTGATCCCGTGGAAGCGGCTGTCGATCGACAGCCGCATCTGGCGGCCGTTCGGCTCCTTGGCCGGCACGAACCGGGTCGTGTAGACGATTGCCGTCGACCGACAGGATATGGAAGCCGTTCGGCGTGCCGTCGCGGCTGTCGGCCGAGGCGACGCCGCGGTGATCGAGCGGCCCGCTCCACCACGAGCCCGACAGCGCGGTCAGGACGTGATGGTGATGCGGCTGCGGCCCGTTCCAGCCGTCGGCGGCGCCGAAATAATGGTGCTCGGTGGTGTGGGTGTGCCCCGAGAAGCTGACCGCGAAGCGCCGGCCTTCCAGCAGCTTGAACAGCTCCTCCTTGTTGACCAGATTCTGCCAGGTCTCCGAACCGAGATAGGTGCGGATCGGAATGTGCATGACGACGACGACCAGCGCGTCGTCCGGCGTGTGCGCCAGCACGCCGCGGGCGAACTCGAGCTGGCGCGCGTCGAGCCGGCCCTCGTACTTGCCCGCGCCCCGCGGCTTCGTCGGGATCGAAGCCGAGATAGTCGACGTCGTCGAGCATGAGGAACAGGGTCTGAGCGTAGAAGAACGCGTAGTAGTTCGGGCCGAAGAAGCGCTTGTAGGTCTCGCGGCTGTAGGTGCGGTCCGGCGCCTCGAAATTGAGATCGTGATTGCCGCCGACGCACCACCAGGTCAGGCCGGTCGTGCCGAAGATCGCGTTCGAGCGCGGATACAGCGACAGATCGTCGAACATGATGTCGCCGGCGTTGAGCCCGAATTTCGCGTTGACGCCGGCCAGCGCCTCAATCGCGTCCTCGCGGATGAAATCCACCTCCGCCTCGGTCTCGGGCTGAGGGTCGGTCACCATCACGACGTCGAAGGCCTTCGGCTCGTCCTGCCGGCTGAGGGCGAAATCGAGCGAAGCGGGCATGGGCGGCGTCGGCGCGAGGCCCTCGAAAGTCAGGTTGAGCGCGCTCGGCGAGCCCTGGGGCTGATGATGGCGGTAGAAGCGGGGCAGGCCGGTCAGCGCATCGACCGGCGGCATGAACCCGGCCGGCTTGACGACGAAGATCGTCGCCTCGTCCGGCAGCGGCAGCGTGTAACCCCCGTCGGCGCCCGTGACCGTGACATCGCGGCCGTTGGAGACGAGGACATTGGCGAGCCCCGGATTGGCGGCGCCCGCGACGCCTGAGCCGTCCCGGTCCTCGAAAACGACGCCGGAGATCTGCGCCGCTTGCGCCTCGGCCCGCTCGGGCTCGAACGCGGCCAGGGCCAGGCCGCTCGCGGCGCCGATCAGCATGTCGCGCCGTGTGATTCCCTCGCTCTCGCTTCCCGGCATTGCCTTCAGCCTCCGCTCCGCCTCGACGGCATGAGACTATGCGGGCGTGAAACGATTGTGAAACCGGCAATATTCCGAAAGGGCGCCCGCGAGCGGCCGCCTTACCCGCCGACCTGGCCCCGGTGCCTGAGGAACGCGTCCGCCAGCACGCAGGCGACCATGGCCTCGCCGACCGGGACGGCGCGGATGCCGACGCAAGGGTCATGACGCCCTCTGGTGACGATCTCGGCATCCTCGACGGCGCGGGTGATGGTGCGGCGGGGCGCCAGGATCGAGGACGTCGGCTTGACGGCGAAGCGGACGACGATCGGCTGTCCGGTCGAAATCCCGCCCAGAATGCCTCCGGCGTGGTTGGACAGAAAGCGCGGCCGCCCGTCATCGCCGCGGCGCATTTCGTCGGCGTTCTCCTCGCCGGAGAGTTCGGCGGCGGCGAAGCCGTCGCCGATTTCGACGCCCTTGACCGCGTTGACGCTCATCAGCGCGCTGGCGAGCTCCGAATCGAGCTTGCCGTAGATCGGCGCGCCCCAGCCGGCGGGCGCGCCCTCGGCGACGATCTCGATCACGGCGCCGATCGAGGAGCCCGCCTTGCGGATGGCGTCGAGATAGTCCGCGAAGCGATCGGCGGCGGCCGCGTCCGGGCAGAAGAACGGATTCCTGCCGACCTCGTCCCAATCCCAGCGCGACCGGTCGATTTTCAGCGCTCCCATTTGCACCAGCGCGCCGCGAATGCGCACGCCGGGCGTCACTTTGCGGGCGATCGCGCCGGCGGCGACGCGCGCCGCCGTCTCGCGCGCCGACGCGCGCCCGCCGCCGCGATAGTCGCGGACGCCGTATTTTGCGTCATAAGCGTAGTCGGCGTGGCCGGGGCGATATTTGTCCTTGATGTCGCTGTAATCCTTCGAGCGCTGATCGACATTCTCGATGAATATGCCGATCGGCGCTCCCGTCGTCACTTGACGGCCCGCGTTGTCATCGATCATCACGCCCGAGAGGATGCGCGCCTCGTCCGGCTCCCGGCGTTGGGTGGTGAAACGCGACGTTCCCGGCCGGCGCCGGTCGAGTTCAGCCTGGATGTCGGCCGCCTCGAGCGGAATCCGCGGCGGACAGCCGTCGACGACGCAGCCGATCCCCGCCCCGTGGCTCTCGCCGAAGGTGGTGACGCGAAAGAGATGTCCGAAACTGTTATGCGACATTGGGACCCGAGGCGGCGTACATAAGAGAGCCTTGATCGTCCCGTCAAACGGCGGCGCTCAGCCGGTTTGGGGGAGGCGCCCAGCGTTCATTCCCAATTCATGTTGCCGGGCGCATTTCAATGCTGTGCAAAATTGATGGGTCGAAAGACTCGCTACGGAGAATGTCCAATGTTGAAGAAGTTTGCCGCGATCGGCATCAGCGCCGCCCTCGCCCTTTCGCCTCTCGCCGCCCTCGCCCAGACCGACACCGCCGCTCCCGCCGCTACCGACGCGGGCGCTGCGCCTGAAAAGGCTCCGATGAAGAAGAAGACGCATAAGGCGAAGCACCACGCGAGCAAGAAGAGCAAGATGGCCCCGGCTCCCGCCGCTCCCGCCGAGACGCCCAAGAGCTGATCGATCGAAGCGGCGCAAAATCGCCGTCGTTGAAATGCGCCGCCCCATCCCTCGGATGGGGCGGTTTTTTTTGCTCCAGGGCTGGGTTCGGCGCGAGTGGCTTTGCCGACATTCGCGAGCCATGCCAAACTCGCAGCGAAGCACGGAGCGCATCAGTGGCGATCGCGGAGTTTTGGTACGAATTCGCGAGCACCTATTCCTATCCTGCCGCGATGCGGGTCGATTCGCTCGCCGATGCGCGCAGCGTGAGCCTCGTGTGGCGGCCATTTCTGCTCGGGCCGCTTTTCAGCTCGTACGGATGGCGTGATTCGCCGTTCAACATCTACCCCGCGAAGGGCCGCTATATGTGGCGCGACATGCAGCGCGTCTGCGACGCGCTCGGGTTGCCGCTGAAGCGCCCGGAACCCTTTCCCCAGCCGAGCCTGCTCGCAGCGCGCGTCGCGCTGGCGCTCGAAGGCGCGAAGCGCGCCGACTTCTCGCGCGAGGTCTACGCGGCCGAGTTCGGGCGCGGCTTGCCGATCTCCGATCGCGCCACGATCGCCGCGCTGCTCGTCAAGCTCGAACTCGACCCGGAGGCGGCGTTGCAGCGGGCCGAAAGCGATTCCAACAAGGCGCTGCTGAAGGCCGAATGCGCCCGCGCCGCCGAAATCGGGGTCGTCGGCGCGCCCTGCCTCGTCACCGAGGACGGCGAGGTCTTTTGGGGCAACGACCGGCTCGAACAGGGCCTCGACTGGGCGGCGGGCGCGCGCGCCTGAGGCGTTCATTCAGGCCTCCGTCGCAATTGGCGCGCAGCTTACGTCCGCATAAACTCGGAGAGCAATTCGTTAGCGGCGCGCTGCGAGCCGTGCGATCGGCGCGAAAGGGGACTGGGCGCGATGGTTGACCGCGAGAGTGCTGTCACAGCCGCCAAACGGCGGATGTTGTCTTTCGCCGATCCGATCGGCCAATTCATGACCGACGGCTTTCACATCCTTGCGCTGTTCGCGATCGGCGCCGCCACCGTTTGGGCGGCGGGCGCGGCGTTTTATGAAATGATCAAAAAGGGCAGTCCCACGATCGAAGATCTGCTGCTCCTGTTCATCTATCTCGAGATCGGCTCGATGGTCGGAATCTATTTCCGCACCAATCACATGCCGGTGCGATTCTTGCTCTATGTCGGCATAACCGCGCTGACGCGGCACTTGATCGGCTTCGTCCAATACCAGCAGATTCCCGGCCTGGGAGTGCTCATTCTGGCGGGCGCGACGCTTCTTCTGGCGCTCGCGGTCTTCGTCATCCGGTTCACGTCGAGTCGCTATCCGAGTCCGGCCTTCGGAGAAGGCGGCCGCAGCGGCGTTCGCGAGGAGTGAGGGCAAAGCGAGGCAAGCGGCATGGCCTTCGATTTGATAGTGCGCAACGCCACGCTGCCTGACGGGCGCAAGGGCATGGATGTCGCGATCGCCGCCGGCCGCATCGCCGCGATCGAGCCAAGGATCGCAGCCGACGCCGAGCGAACCGTCGACGCGAGCGGGCGCCTCCTCGCGCCGCCATTCGTCGATTGCCACTTTCATATGGACGCGACGCTGTCGCTCGGCCTGCCAAGGCTCAACGTCTCCGGAACATTGCTGGAAGGAATCGCCCTTTGGGGCGAACTGAAGCCGCAACTCACCCGCGAGGCCGTGGCCGAGCGCGCGCTGCGTTACTGCGATCTCGCGGTGGCGCAAGGCCTGCTTGCCGTGCGCAGCCATGTCGATGTCTGCGACGACCGGCTGCTCGCCGTCGAGGCGCTGCTCGACGTGAGGAGAAAGGTGAAGCCCTATCTCGATTTGCAGCTCGTCGCCTTTCCCCAGGACGGCTATCTGCGCTCGCCGGCCGCTGCCCGCAATCTTGAACGGGCGCTCGATCTCGGCGTCGACGTTGTCGGCGGCATCCCGCACTTTGAACGCACCATGGCCGATGGCGCCGCGTCCGTGAAGGCTTTGTGCGAGATCGCGGCCGAGCGCGGTCTGATGATCGACCTCCACTGCGATGAGACCGACGATCCGATGTCGCGCCACATCGAAACGCTGGCCTGCGAGGCGCAGCGGCTCGGGCTTGGCGCGCGCGCGACAGGATCGCATCTCACTTCGATGCATTCCATGGACAATTACTATGTCTCGAAGCTGTTGCCGCTGATCGCCGAATCCGGCGTCTGCGCCATCTCCAATCCGCTCGTCAATCTGACCTTGCAAGGGCGACACGACACTTATCCTCGGCGGCGCGGGATGACGCGGATCGCTGAAATGCGGGCGTTGGGCATTCCCGTCGCGCTCGGCCAGGATTGCGTGATGGACCCCTGGTACGGCCTTGGCGGCGCCGACATGCTCGACGTCGCGCATATGGCCGTGCATGGCGCGCCGATGACGAGCCGCGAGGCGATCCGCTGGACATTCGACGCAGTGACGGAAATTCCGGCGCGAATCCTTGGACTTGAAGGTTATGGACTCGCCGTCGGCGCCCATGCCGACATGGTGCTGTTGCAGGCGGCTGATCCGATCGAAGCGGTGCGGCTGCGGGCGACGCGGCTTCTTGTCATTCGCCGCGGCAAGATTATTGCCCGTGCGCCGGCGCGCGTGTCGGAACTTTCGCTGGAGGGGAGACCCGCGAGCCTCGATCCGGCGTCCTATGCGCCGCGAGGCGCCGGCCAGATCAGCTCTGGCGCAGGCGAATGATGGCGATCATCACGCCGCCAGGCAGCACTTCTTGAATTTCTTGCCGCTGCCGCACGGGCATGGGTCATTGCGCCCGACTCCTCGGTACGGGTTGAAGTATGGCGCCTCCCCCGTCGCCAGTTCTTCAGGTTCAAACCCTTCGCCGGAATCCAATTCGCCGTCGCCGCCGACCCAGGATTCGAGCGTCCCGATAGCGTCGTCGAACGGACGGACCAGATCATGCTCAAAGCCGGCGAGGCCGGCCGGATCGCTCCGCGCGAGCGCGATCTTGCGGTCGAAGTCGTCGGCGTCAAAATCTCGTTCGTCGATGAATCCTTCCTTGTCGAGCAGGATGGCGTCCAGACGCAGATCGCTGAAGCCAAGGTCGGCGGCCGTGGTCGCCCACACCGTCCAGATGATGGAATCGCCGCGCGGCTCCAGATCGCGCCGAATCCCGCGCAAATAGGCGCGCATGTCCGCGTCGCTCATGACGCCCCTCGCACGCACCAGATAGCCGAGCGCCGCCAGCGCCGAAGCGCGCGCGAATTCGCAGCCGTTCGGGGATTCGATCGCGCCCTGAAGCAGCCCGACGTCGCCGTCAAAGACCTTGATGAGAATGCCCGGCAAGGTTTCCGTCACCGCGTCGCCCAGCCATTCGTCGATGTCCGGGTCGCGGGCGATCATGCCGCACAAGGGCGCATAGGCTCGCGTTTCGCCCTTCTCGCCGCAGAGATGGAGGATGTAGAACACCTCGCCCGCGGCGATGTCGGAATAGCCGCCCGCCGCCGCGAAAGCGCGCAGCCTCGATAAGAAGCGGGGCGATGCGGCCTCCCAATGGTCGAGCGCCCATTGCATCGCCGCTCGCGGCAATTCTTCGCTGTCGGCGAATTGCCGCAGCGCTTCGTCGACGTTCATTGAACCATCCTCAGGCCGTCTCGTCCGAATCGATGATGGAACGGCGCGAGAGCGCGTGCAATATGGGCGAGGTCGATTGAGATCGCTGACCTCCCCGCTCGACGATTGCGCGGACGCCGCCCGAGCGCCGCGTCGCTGGTTTGAATTGGCCGGAGTAGTTCCGAAAATAACGGCGTTGTCGCGCGTGAATTCTCCGGGCGGCGGGCGAAGCTGACGCCGAGGGCTCCAATCCGGTCGTTTTGGGCCTCATTTCGACAACGCTCTGGTCGCGCTGTACACAAGCGCAAGGCCGGAAAAAAGCAGCGCCGCGAGTACGGCGCGGGTGAAGGCCTTCTCGTGGAAGCGCGAATAGAGGCGCGCGCCGAGATAGGACGGGATCAGCATCGCCGGGGCCACGACGAAAAACTGGCTTAGATCCGCGTGGGCCAGGGTCCCAGTGCGGAAGTAGACCGCGATCGTTACGATGTGCATGGCGATGTTGTAGGCTTGCATGGTCGCGCGCCTGAGGTCCCGCTTCCAGCCGCGCAGCTGCGTCCAGATCGCGGGCACGAATCCCGACATGCCGCCAAAGCCGCCGAGCACCCCGCCGAACAGCCCGAAGGCCGCATCCAGCCACCGTCCGCCGCCCGTGATGACTCCCGGATCGCGGACGAAGATGGCGAACAGAGCGTAAGCACGTCAGCAGCGCTCCGATCGCGAGCCGGAAGCGCTGCGGATCGACGCTGTGCAGGAGCAACGCGCCAATCGGCACGCCCAGCCATCCGCCGATCACCAGCGGTGCGATCCTGTTCCATACGAAGCCGCCGCGGACGGAGGCGAGCGAGGCGATCTGGCCGCTGAGCGCGCCGAACACCGCGAGCGGCGCGGCGGTCTGCGGCGGCAGCGCCCAGACCCAGAACGACAGCGCGACGATCGAGAAAGCGAAGCCCGTCAGTCCTTGGAGGAAACCGGCCGCGGCCGCCCCCGCCGCGACGATGAGCATGGAATGAAGCGCGTCAGGCATGGCGCGCCGACCGCCTCACGAACGGGCGCGCCTCGCGAGCGTGGCGTCTCGGATCGCGCTCAGGGTCGTGGCGGGAGTGATCGCTTCCGGGTCGATTTTCACATGCACGATCGAGGCTAGACCGGAGGCGAGCGCGCGCTCGAACGCGGGCAGGAACTCGGCCGTCTCCTCGACGGTCTCGCCATGACCCCCGAAAGCGCGCGCATAAGCCGCAAAATCGGGATTGCGCAACTGGGTGGCGGTCACGCGGCCGGGAAATTCGCGCTCCTGATGCATGCGGATCGTTCCGTACATGCCATTGTCGATCAGCACGACCACGATCGGCAGTTTGTACTGCACCGCGGTCGCAAATTCCTGCCCGTTCATCAGAAAGTCGCCGTCGCCGGCGAAACAGACCACGGTTCGCTGTGGAAAGACGCGCGCCGCCCCGATCGCCGCCGGCAGGCCAAAGCCCATCGATCCGGAAGTCGGCCCCAGTTGCTGCTCAACGCGGCGAAATCGCAGGAAGCGGCCGACCCAGATGGCGAAATTGCCGGCGCCGGTCGTGAACACCGCGTCGGGGACACGCCTGCGCAGCGCAAACATGATCTCGCTCACCTGGACACGGCCTGGATTGACTGGCGCGCGCTCGCTCCAGGCAAGATAGTCTGCCCGGGCGGACCGCGTTTGCGCGGACCAGGGAATTGCGGCAGGCGGCTGAACACCCTCGAGCGCCGAGCAGAATTCCGGCGTGGTCGCAATGATCCCGAGCGTCGGGTGATAGTTGCGGCCGATCTCGCGCGGGTCGGCGTGGACGTGGGCGAGACGCTGGCGGGGCGTCGGAACGTCGAACAGCGTGTACCCCTGGGCCGCCGCCTCCGACATGCGCCCGCCGACGAGCATGACGATATCGGCCTGTTCGATACGCGCCTTCAGCTTCGGATTGGGCGACAGTCCGATTTCGCCGGCATAGTTCTCGTGTTCGCCGTCGAACACGCTTGCACGGCGAAACGACCCGACGACCGGCATATCGAAGCGTTCGGCAAACCGGGCGAACGCCGCCCCGGCGCGCTCGGTCCAACCCGGTCCGCCGAGGATGGCGATCGGCCTTTCGGCGTTCCAGAGCATCTTCTGCAATTCGGCCATCTGGGAGAGGCCGGGCCAGATCGGGACCGGCGTGACACGCGGCGCGTCGACGGCGTTCGCCGTTTCAACGAGCATGTCCTCGGGAAGCGCGATCACGACCGGGCCAGGCCTTCCCTGCATCGCAACATGGAATGCGCGATGGATGACTTCCGGAATTTGCGCCGCGCTTTCGATCTGCGTCGCCCACTTGGCGATCGAGCCGAAAAAGGCGCGATAATCCATCTCCTGGAAAGCGCCACGCCCCAGCATCGACCGCTCGACCTGGCCGACGAGCAGGATCATAGGGGCGGAATCGTGCTCCGCGATATGCACGCCATGCGCCGCGTTGGTCGCGCCTGGACCCCGCGTGACGAAGCAGATTCCGGGTCGGCCCGTGAGGCGCCCCTCGGTGAGCGCCATGATCGCCGCGCCCGCCTCCTGCCGGCAGACCGTGATATCGATCGCGGCGTCATGCATCGCGTCAAGCGCCGCGAGGAAGGACTCGCCAGGAACGCAATAAACGCGCTCGACGCCCTGCGCGACGAGCTGATCGACAAGGATTTGTCCGCCTGATCGCTTCGTTTCGACTGCCATCGTCTGAGTTCCTCGGGCGCTCGAGACATGTGTGTCAGGTCGCGCCGCTCTTTTCAATCGGCGGCGCGGCGCTTCGTCGCCTTGCGCTTGGGTTGCGTTCCGGCCATTCTTTCGGCATGCCCATCGCAGCCGATCGCCCTGTGGAGTCCAGCGCGCTGACGACGCTGGACGCTCGTTCGCGCGAGATTTTCCGCAATATCGTCGAGTCCTATCTGTCCACCGGCGAACCGGTCGGATCGCGCCATCTGTCGCGCGTGCTGCCGATCTCGCTGTCGCCCGCTTCCGTGCGTAACGTGATGCAGGATCTGGAGGAACTCGGGCTCATCTATGCGCCGCACGCGAGCGCCGGCCGGCTGCCGACCCAGCAGGGACTGCGATTTTTCGTCGACGCGCTGCTGGAGTTCGGGGATTTGGGGCGCGAGGAGCGGGCGCGCATCGACAGCCAGGTGAGGGCGGCCGCCGAGGGTGGGGGCTTCGAAGGGGCGCTCGCCGAAGCGACCAGCCTGCTGTCCGATCTGACGCGCGGCGCCGGCGTCGTGCTGACGAACAAGACCGACGCGCGGCTTAAACACGTCGAGTTCGTGCGCCTGGAGCCGGACAAGGCGCTGGCCGTCCTTGTCGCCGAGGACGGCTCGATCGAGAACCGCGTCGTCGCCACGCCGCTCGGCATGCCGGCGTCGGCGCTCGCCGAGGCGAGCAACTTCCTCAACGCGCGCGTGCGAGGGCGGACATTGTCGGAGGCGACGGCGGAGATCGAAGCGGCGCGGCGGAACGCGCGTCAGGAGCTCGACGAGATCGCCGCCCGCCTCGTCGAGGCCGGCCTCGCATCGTGGTCGGGCGGGCCGGAATCGCGCGATCAGCTGATCGTGCGCGGCCAAGCGAATCTGCTCGGCGACGTGCGCGCCTCTCAGGACCTGGAGCGCATTCGCACCTTGTTTGCGGACCTCGAGACCAAGACTGACGTCATCGATCTTCTGCATCGCGCCGAGACTGGCGACGGAGTCAAGATTTTCATTGGCTCGGAGAACAAGCTATTCTCCTTGTCGGGATCGTCAATGATCGCGGCGCCGCTGCGCGCGAGCGATCATCGGATCGCAGGAGTGCTCGGCGTCATCGGCCCGACGCGGCTCAATTATGGGCGCATCGTGCCGATGGTTGAATATGCCGCCCAAGTGCTGGGCGAGCTGAAACGGTCCCGCTAGCGGGCGGCCAGGTTCAGATAGAGACGGGAGCAACACGATGTCGAACATGGAGACGTCGCCGCACAGCGTCGGCGCAGCCATAGAGCATCTGCACGGGAAATGGGCGGCGATCACCGCTTTCGGCGTGCTGTTGGTCGTCCTTGGCTTCGCCGCGCTGTTCTTCTCGCTGATCGCGACCATTGCGACCGTGACGCTCAACGGCGTGCTGTTCCTCATCGCCGGCGCGGCGGAAATCGGCATCGGAATGCACTCGCGCGGCTGGGGCCGGTTCTTTATCTGGGTGATCGGCGGCGTCCTCTATGTGGCGGCCGGCGTCTTGTGCATCGTCAATCCGCTGCTCGCTTCCGTCGTGCTGACGCTTCTGCTGGGCGCCGGCCTGATCGCGGCGGGCGCCCTGCGCGCTTACCTCGGCACGCAGCTGCCTGCCGACGAACCGCGCGGACTGATCTTCCTCGCCGCCGCCGTCACGATCCTGCTCGGTCTCATCATCGTCAGCCACTGGCCTTCGGACAGCGTCTACGTCCTGGGAACTCTGCTCGGCGTCGACTTGTTGTTCCACGGGGTCGGCTGGGTGAGCTTTGGTATAGGATTGCATTCGCGGACCTGACCCGCCCGGGCGTCCCGCGCTCAAACGAGGAGCAAACAATGTCGAAGTGGGTGTATTCCTTCAGCGCCGAGCGGGCTGAAGGAAACGGGGAGATGCGCAATCTGTTGGGAGGAAAGGGCGCGAATTTGCACGAAATGGCCGCGCTCGGCCTGCCAGTCCCCCCCGGCTTCACGATCACGACCGAGGTCTGCACCTACTTTTACGCCAACGGAAAGACCTACCCCGACGAGCTCGAGGTCCAGGTCGACGCGGCGCTGGCGGAAATCGGCCGACAGACGGGGCGCCGGTTTGGCGACGCCGGCAATCCGCTCCTGGTTTCGGTGCGCTCGGGCGCGCGCGCGTCGATGCCCGGCATGATGGACACCGTGCTCAATCTCGGGCTCAACGACTCCTCGGTCCAGACCTTGGCGAAGACCTCGGGCGACGAACGCTTTTCCTATGACAGCTATCGCCGCTTCATTCAGATGTATTCGAGCGTCGTGCTCGACGTCGACGTCCACCAGTTCGAGGACCTCCTCGAGCACTACAAGGACGACAAGGGCTATACGCTCGACACCGACCTGACCGCGACGGATTGGCGCACGGTCATCGGCGATTACAAAGCCAAGGTGGCCGAGGCGACGGGCAAGCCGTTCCCGCAGGAGCCGCGCGATCAATTGTGGGGCGCGATCGGCGCGGTGTTCTCGTCCTGGATGAACCAGCGCGCGATCACCTATCGCAGATTGAACTCCATTCCCGCCGAATGGGGCACCGCGGTCAACGTCCAGGCGATGGTGTTCGGAAATATGGGCGAGACGTCGGCGACCGGCGTCGCCTTCACCCGCAATCCGTCGACCGGCGCCAACGAGCTTTACGGCGAGTTTCTCGTCAACGCCCAGGGCGAGGACGTGGTGGCCGGCATCCGCACGCCGCAGAACATCACCGAGGCGGCGCGCAAGGCCGCCCATTCCGACGAGCCTTCGCTCGAATCGCTGATGCCCGAGGTGTTCAACCAGTTCGTCGCCACCACGAAATTGCTCGAGAAGCACTATCGCGACATGCAGGATCTCGAGTTCACGGTGGAACGGGGCAAATTGTGGATGCTGCAGACCCGCAACGGCAAGCGCACCGCGACGGCGGCGCTGCGGATCGCGGTCGAAATGGCCAACGCCGGCCTTCTCACGCGCGAGGACGCGATCACGCGCATCGAGCCCAGCGCGCTCGATCAGCTCCTGCATCCGACTCTCGACCCAAAGGCGAGGCCGAAGCCGATCGCCACCGGCCTGCCGGCGTCGCCGGGCGCGGCGAGCGGCGAGATCGTTTTCTCGGCCGAGGACGCCGAGGCGCTTCGTCAGAAGGGTCGAAAGTCGATCCTGGTGCGGGTCGAGACTTCGCCCGAGGACATCCACGGCATGCATGCGGCCGAGGGAATCGTGACCACGCGCGGCGGAATGACGTCGCACGCGGCGGTGGTCGCGCGCGGCATGGGCAAGCCCTGCGTCTCGGGCGTCGGCGCGATCCGCATCGACTACGCGGCGCAGACCATGACCGCGGGCGGCGTGACGCTCAGGAAAGGCGACATCCTGACCATCGACGGCGGCGCCGGTCATGTGATCCAGGGCGCGGCGCCGATGGTGAAGCCCGAGATGACCGGCGATTTCGCCACCCTGATGAGCTGGGCGGACGCGGTCAGGAGGATGAAGGTGCGCGCCAACGCCGAAACGCCGGCCGACGCGCGCGTCGCCCGCTCCTTCGGCGCCGAGGGCATCGGCCTGTGCCGCACCGAGCACATGTTTTTCGACAGCGACCGCATCGTCGCCGTCCGCGAGATGATTCTCGCCGACTCGGAGAAGGGACGGCGCGCGGCGCTCGCCAAGCTCCTGCCGATGCAACGGCGCGACTTCGCCGAATTGTTCGAGATCATGACCGGGCTGCCGGTCACCATCCGCCTGCTCGATCCGCCGCTGCATGAATTCCTGCCGAAGACCGACGAGGAGATCGACGAGGTCGCCAAGAATCTGGGGGTGGCGGCCGACAAGCTGCGCGCGCGCGCGGCCGAGCTGCACGAATTCAACCCGATGCTCGGCTTCCGCGGCGTGCGCCTGGCGATCCGGTATCCCGAAATCGCCGAGATGCAGGCGCGCGCCATCTTCGAAGGCGCGGTCGAGGCCGGCCGAAAGACCGGCAAGCCGGTGACCGCCGAGATCATGGTCCCGCTGGTGATGGCTCGGCCGGAACTGGACTCGGTCAAGGCGATCATCGTCGCCATGGCCGGGACGGTCGCCAAGGAGACAGGCGTCGCCGTGCCCTATCAGGTGGGGACGATGATCGAGCTGCCGCGCGCGGCGCTGCGCGCCGGCGACATCGCGACCAGCGCCGAGTTCTTCTCCTTCGGCACCAACGACCTCACGCAGACCACGCTCGGCGTCTCTCGCGACGACGCGGCGTCGTTCCTCGGCATGTACACGGTCAAGGGAATGCTGCCGGCCGATCCGTTCGTGACCCTGGACACGGAAGGCGTCGGCGAGCTGATCCGCATCGCGGCCGAACGAGGCCGGGCGACGCGCGGCGACATCAAGCTCGGCATATGCGGCGAGCACGGCGGCGATCCGGCCTCGATCGCCTTCTGCGAGACGGTGCATCTCGACTATGTCTCATGCTCGCCGTTCCGCATCCCGATCGCCCGCCTGGCCGCGGCCCAGGCCGCGCTGGGCAGGAAGGCGGCGAGCACGGCGTGAGGCGCGGGAGGTCATTGTTCGGGGACTCCGGCCTTGCGCAGGCCTTCGAGAATGGGCTCAAGCCCGGCCAGAAACGTCGGGTGATAGCTCATAGCGGTCCAGGCTGCGCGGGCGCGGGAGATGGCGAAAGACGGGTTGAGCGCCAGGCCGGCCTTGACGGCGGAATGCGCCTCGTCCAGTTGGCCAAGCTGTGCGAGGGAGGCCGCCAACCAAAAATGCGAATGCGCGTGGTTTCGGTTGGCCTCGATCGCCCGCCGAGACCACGCGGCCGCTTCGTCGTAACTGCCGAGGTGGAGCTTCGCTATGCCCGCGATAATCATCCAGCGGTAAGCCCACGTATCTCGCGGGCTGAGGCGCAGGGCCTCACCAATGTGAGCCGCTGTTTCTTCGGCGACACCCACATGAAATCTTACCAGTTCCGATAGCGGCATGGGCGCTGGCAAGATTTCGATCCAGCGCCAACGCATGTTCACATTCAGCGATGCCCTGCGCCGCGCGCTTGGTGAAGACGTAGACAGCTCCTAACTCCATATGGCCACGCGCGTGGTCCGGGACAGAGGACAGAGCTTTGATCAATTTCGCCTCGGCCGCAGCCAAGGCCGCCGTGGGGTCGGTCACAAAGATGAGGTGGCCCTCGATTATGTGCGCTCGCGCCGATCCAATGAGCGCCTCGACATTGTCGGGATCGGCGGCAAGCGCGCGATCGAAAAAGCCGCGCGCTCGAGCGATACTGTCAGGGGTCATACCCTTGTTGAGCCAAGCCAAGCCTTGGAAAAAGAGGTCAATCGAGTCGGGGGTCGAGGCCTGTTCGGCGCGTCGCGCCTCGGCGGCGATGAGTTCGGCGTTTAGTGCGCCTGCCAGCCGCGCAACAATTTCGTCCTGCATGTCGAAGAGATCGGCCAAGGGCTTGTCGAATCGCTCGGCCCAGAGATGACGGCCCGTTTCGGCGTCGATGAGCTGCGACGTTGACGCGCATGCGGTTCATCCCGCGCTGAACGCTGCCCTCCAGGACATAGCGGACATTCAACTCGCGCTCGATCGTCTTCACGTCGAGCGGCTTGCCCTTGTAGGCGAACGCCGTATTGCGGGCGATCACGACTGCGCCTCGTATCCGCGAGAGGTCGGTCGTCAGGCTCTCGGTGACCCCGTCGACGAAATGCTCCTGCTCCGGGTCGCCGCCGATATTGGCGAATGGCAGGACCACGATCGAGAGGCGCGGCGGCACGGATATTTCGGGCGGCAGGGTCGGCGCGGGCTTCGCCTCGGTCGGGTTGCCGACGTCGAGCGAATAGACCCGGATCGGTTCGGCGATGTTCTTGAGTTTGGTTGGGCCGAGATCGTCGAACGGCGAGATCGAGCCGTCCCTTGACCTGCCAGTAGGCCTGCTCGGACAGACAGATCGCGCCGGGATTGGCAATACTCTCCAGACGTGCGGCGATATTGACCCCGTCGCCCATCAGATCGCCGTCGGCCTCCTCGACCACGTCGCCGAGATGGACGCCGACGCGGAACTCGATGCGGCGCTCGGACGGCAGCCCGGCGTTGCGCTCGATCATGCCGTTCTGAATTTCGATCGCGCAGCGCACAGCGTCGACCACGCTGTGGAACTCGACCAGCGCGCCGTCGCCGGTGCGCTTGACGACGCGGCCATGATGAACGGCGACCGTCGGGTCGATCAGGTCGCTGCGCAGCGCCCTCAGCCGCGCGAGCGTGCGCTCCTCGTCCGCGCCCGCGAGCCGGCTGTAGCCGACAACGTCGGCGGCCAGGATCGCCGCAAGCTTCCGGGTTTCGCTCATCGCGTCGCCTCTCGCCTCACCGAGACTATCATGAACGGCGCCGTTGGGGCGCCCGACAGCGAGTCGTGATATTGAGCGCTTGGCCCGATTTGACGGAGGCAAGACCAACATCACGACGCCTGGCCTGGCCGGGAGCGCGATTCAGGGGCGCCCGGGGATCGCCGCGTGCCCCCTGCTCGGGTCCGCGCGCGCCGGAGGCTTTTGAAACCAGAGGCTAAGTCGAGGAAGTCGTCATGACCGTCCAGAGCCTGCCTTTCGTCCCGCCCGCGCCAGCGGTTCACCCAAGAAATCTGCCGGTCTGGCGTCTCCTCTGGAAGCCTGACGCGTTCCAGCCTGTCGATCTGGCCGGACTACGCTTTCGACGCGCTCTATATTCGAAACAGCGTGATGGGACTTAAGACCATCGTCGTGAGCGATCCGGCGGGCGTGCGTCACGTGCTGACGGCCAATGCCGCGAATTATCGGCGCCCTCCGCCGTCACTCGCTTCGCGCGCCCGCTCGGCGGCTCAGGGCTTTTTCTTGCGGAAGGCGCCGATTGGCGCCGTCAGCGCCGTCTCCTGGCGCCGACGTTCGCGCCGGCCAGCATCGGCCTGTTGCTGCCGCATTTTCGCGACGCGGGTCGTCATTTGTTGCTTTCGGTCGAAAAGTCGCCGCGAGCCAATCTCTCGAACGCCTTTCAGGACACGGCTTTGGAGGCGGTCTTGCGCGCCTTGTTTTCCATGCCGGAGAGCAGCGATCGCGAGACATTGACCCATATGGTGCGCGAGTATGCCGACGGACCGGGCCGCCCGAACCTGTTCGACGTGTTCTCGACAAGCGATAACTCCTTCGCCTTCGCGAACGGCAAGCGCGCGCGCTTTCAGAAACGCTGGTCCGCGGCGATTGACCAGATCATCTCGCGACGCAAGGCGTCGCCGACAAAGGCGGGCCATCGCGATCTCCTCGATCTGTTGTTGACCCTCAAGGACGCCGAATCCGGCGAGGCGCTGTCGGACGCCGAAATCCGCGACCAATGCGCGACCATGTTTTTCGCGGGCTCCGAGACGACCGCGCGGCTGATGTTCTGGGCCAGCTATCTCCTGGCGATGGACCCTGAAGAACAGGCAAGCGTGCGCAAGGAAATCACCGCTTTTCCGCCGGACCGGATCAGCGGCCTCGACGATCTCCAGAACTGGCAACGGTTGCGCAATGTGCTCCTGGAGGCTTTGCGGCTCTATCCACCGGCTCCCCATATCATTCGGGACGCAATCGGACCCGACGACATTTGCGGCGAAAGCATTGGCGCCAACACACAGGTGTTTATGAGCCCGTGGGTGATGCATCGCCATCGGAGATTCTGGGATCGGCCGACCGCGTTCCTTCCTGGTCGATTCGCGGGAAAGACCGCCCCGTGGACGCAGACGCCGGCCTATATTCCATTTGGCGCTGGGCCGCGCATTTGCATCGGCCTTTCGTTTGCCTTGTCGGAAGCCCAGATCGTCATGGCGCAGTTGTTTTCACGCTACAGGATCAGCCTGCCCGATGCGCGGCCCGTGTTGCCGATCGGCCGCGTGACAATTGAACCCTCTTATGAACCCTTGTTTCGACTGGAAGCAGCGTAACATCCGAAGCCGGGATGCGCCGCTGTCATCACCCCGCGAGCGCCGCCGCCATGCGCTGCTGGAGGATCTGGATCGCCTTCAACGGCCGCACCATGACCTTGAAGCGGTCGATCTCGCCCTCGGCGTTCCAGCCGATGATATCGACGCCGTTGACCTCGACGCCGTCGATCGCGGTGATGAATTCGAGCACCGCCGAGTTCGATTCCGTCCACTCCTCGACATAGCGGAAATTCTCGCCCAGCACGGCGAGCGCCGCGGTCAGATATTTGACCGTGATCGCCTTGCCGCGTTGCGGCGTATGAACGACGGGCGAATGGAAGACCACGTCGTCGGCCAGCAGGGCGTCGAGCCCGCCCGGATCGCGCGTCTTGACGATCTCATGCCAGCCCGCCAGCGCCTTCGAGGTCATGTGACGTCTCCTCCGGCCGTCGTGAGGCCTGCGCAGCGCGCTGGGACCGTTGCGCCACGACGATCTTGCGCCTTTTGCGCGCTCCGATCCCCTTCGAGACGCGATGCTCGCATCGCTCCTCAGGGTGAGGATCGAATGTTCCGTTCACCCGATCGCGCCTCGCCGCCGCTGCTTCCCGACGCGCTACGCCAATATACCGAAGCTACGGAGAATTCCATGATCGCGCTCGACGAAGGGGAAAAACTCGCGTCCGCGAACGGGCTCGCGATCTGCTACCAGACGTTCGGCGAAAAGAGCGATCCGCCGATGCTGCTGATCATGGGGCTGGGCGCCCAGATGATCCAGTGGGACGACGAATTTTGCCAGCGTCTCGCCGGGCGCGGCTATTGGGTGATCCGGTTCGACAACCGCGACATCGGAAAATCGAGCACGATCGACCCTCCGGCCGGGGGTCCGGCCCCATCCTTCGCCGCCCCTTCGTCACAGGCGCCGGTCGCCGCGCCCTATCTGCTGAAGGACATGGCGGCGGACGCGATCGGGCTGATGGACTTTCTGCACATCGAGCGCGCCCATGTGGTCGGCGCCTCGATGGGCGGCATGATCGCGCAGGAAATGGCGATCCGCTGGCCAATGCGCGTCCTGAGCCTGACCTCGATCATGTCGACGACCGGGCGAGCCCGGCCTGCCCCCGCCCGATCCAAAAATCCTCGCCGTCTTTCAGGCGCCGCCGCCCCGCACGCCCGAGGACTATATCGAGGCGAACGTCAGCGCCTGGCGCCTGCTGCGCGGGCCCGGCTATCCCGAGGAGGAGGCGCGCGATCGCCGGCGCGCCGAGCGCGCCGCCCGAAGGGGGCTGTGCCCGGAGGGCGGGATCCGGCAGATGCAGGCGATCCTCGCCTCGGGCGGCCGCAAGGCGGCGCTGGCCGGCGTCAAGGCGCCGACCCTCGTCGTTCATGGCGCCGACGATCCGCTCGTGCCGCTCGCGGCCGGAGAGGACACCGCGCGCGCGATCCCCGGCGCCAGGCTCGCCGTCTTCGAGCGCATGGGCCACGCCCTGCCGATGACCGTCTGGCCCCGGCTGATCGACGAGATCGCGACCATCGCGCGCGCATGACGCGGCCGGCGATCGCGCGCAAAAGTCCGCCCGCTTCCCAGGTCCGATCCGCCGCGCGTTGCGGACTGGGTCAGCGCATCGTCCCCGATCGAGCCAGCCTTCCGAACCTTCCAGTTTTCGCCGGCCGGCGTTGGCGAGACAAGTTTCTCCATAGTATTATACGAGTATCATATGATATTTAATCTCCGCTGTTGCGCCCGGCGGGGGTTCGACATTGCCGAGCCTTTTCAATCGGTTGCAAGTTTTGCTTTTGAAAAATCAGAAGTCGTGCTATGATGGTTTTCACAATCGGTTTGGTCCACGGACCTGTTCTGAACCGCCGGCCTGAGCGCAAACATGTTCCGCGCGCCGGCGGAAACACGTCGTCGCGGCGCGGCGGTTGGGCGGGCGATTGATTGCGGTCGGGTCGGCCCGAAATGGCGCCGCAAGCCATTGAAACCATGGAATCCGCGGCCCAAAATGGCGGCCGACCGCCACCGGCGCCGGTCGTTGCGGACAATGCCGCCAACCTCACGCCTCCGCATTCGCTCGGCGCGCTGACGCACGGGCCGAGAGCGCCGGCGCGCCAGCGCCTGGGGTCGGGGGCCTGCCCTTCCCGCGCGAGGCGCGAGGGAGTATAGACACGCGCCGTTTTGACGGCCCGGCCGTAGCCGGCGGCCCCGGGGTCTTCCTAGCATGTCCCAACGTATCTCGAAGGAAGTCGTCCCGCCTTCGACTTTTGGCGCCGAGAGCGAAGCCGGCGCGCATTCGACCGACAATTTCTGGATCCTCGCTCTCGGCTCGATCGGCGTGGTCTTTGGGGACATCGGCACCAGCCCCCTCTATGCCCTGCAGACGGCTCTCGGCCAGTTCAAGGCCTCGGGCCCGGCGACGTCCGACGTCATCGGCGTCGTCTCGCTCATCATCTGGGCGCTGCTGATCGTCGTGACCGCGAAATATGTGCTGTTTCTGATGCAGGCGGACAACAAGGGCGAAGGGGGCATCCTGTCTCTGGAGGCGCTCGCGCAAAATGCGGTCGGGCGGCGGACGACGATCGTGTTTGTGCTCGGCGTCGCCGGATCGGCCCTGTTCGCGGGCGACGCGATGATCACTCCCGCGATTTCGGTCCTCTCCGCGCTCGAAGGACTGAAGCAGATTGACGCCGACTTGGCGTCCTACGTGCTGCCAGCGACCATCGTCATCCTCGTCCTGCTCTTCACGGCGCAGAGTCGCGGCACTGCTGGCGTCGCCGCATTCTTCGGGCCGATCATGGCCTTGTTCTTCGCGGTCAACGCCGTGCTCGGCATTATCCATATCGCCGCCGCTTGGAGCATTTTGCAGGCGCTGAGCCCGATCCCGGGCTTGAGTTTCCTCCTCGCCCATGGCGTCATCGGCGTGATCGCGCTCGGCTCCGTCTTTCTGGCGGTGACCGGCGCGGAGGCTCTCTATGCGGACATGGGGCATTTCGGGCGGCGACCCATCCAAGCCGCCTGGCTTTTCGTCGTCCTTCCGGCCCTTGTCTGCAATTATCTCGGCCAGGGCGCCCTGATCCTCAACGATCCGAAGGCGGTGGAGAATCCCTATTATTTGCTGGCGCCGAGTTGGGCCTTGGCGCCGTTGATCCTGTTGTCGACCGCGGCGACGGTCATCGCCAGCCAGGCGGTCATCACCGGCGCCTATTCGCTGGCCAGCCAAGCCATTCAGCTGGGACTCCTGCCACGCCTCGAAATCATTCACACCTCCGACACTCAGGGAGGGCAAATCTTCATCCCGCGCGTGAACCGAGTCCTGCTGCTCGGGGTTCTCGCGCTGGTGCTGCTGTTCCGGACTTCCGAGGCGCTCGCGAACGCCTACGGCATTGCGGTCTCCGGCACCATGGTCACGACGACCGCCCTCGCCTTTTTCGTCGTCTGGAAGCTCTGGCGCTGGCCGCTATGGGCGGCTCTGGCGCTGGTTTGCGCGTTTCTTTCGATCGATGTCGGCTTCTTTGTCGCCAATCTTTACAAGGTGCTGGACGGGGGATGGGTGCCGCTGACGCTCGGCGGGGCAATGTTCATTCTGATGTGGACTTGGTCGCGCGGCAGCGCCATCCTCACAGCCAGGACTCATCGGGATTCAATTCCGATGTCCGACCTCGTCAAGATGCTCGAAAAGTCAAAGCCGGTGCGCGTGCCGGGGACGGCGGTATTCCTCACCAACGACCCGACATCGGCGCCCTCCTCGCTCATGCACAACCTCAAGCACAACAAGGTGCTCCACGAGCGCGTGGTGTTGCTCAACGTACGTACGGAGACGACGCCGCGCGTCGCCGCCGCAAATCGCTACGAGATGATCAGCCTGTCGCCTGACTTCAAGCTGGTCACCCTGCATTTCGGCTACATGGAGCAACCGCACATTCCGCGCGCGCTCGCAGCCATGCGCAAGGCTGGCCTCAAGTACGACATCATGACGACATCATTCTTCATGGGCCGGCGTACCCTGAAGAGAGCGCCCAATTCCGGTATGCCTCAGTGGCAGGACCGCTTGTTTATCGCCATGACTAAACAAGCCGCGAGCGCGCCGGACTTCTTCAACCTGCCGTCCGACCGCGTGGTTGAGCTCGGGGCGCAGATGAAAGTTTGAGGGGCGCGCCAGCCGTTATCCATGAAAGTCTATCTGATCAATCTATCCCGGCATCCTGACCGCCTCGCCCACATGCGCGAACAGCTGGGCGCCATCCCCTTTGAGCGCATTGCCGCGGTCGATGGAACCAAGAATCCGCCGACGACCACGGGCCTCAGTCGCTTTGAACGCGCTTGCCTTGCGAGCCATCAAAACGCCTGGCGACTGTTCCTGAACACTTCCTACGAGCACGCCTGTTTCCTTGAAGACGACGTGCACCTCTGGCCCGATTTTCCTTTGCTGGTCCGGGACAGCGCCTGGATTCCGTCCGATTCGCATGCTGTGAAGCTCGACACGTATTTTCAAACAGTCAAGATCGGAGACAGAAGAAAAGTGCTCGGCGACCGCGAGTTGGCGCGCCTTTATACGCGACACGAAAGCAGTGCAGCCTATCTGCTGACGCGGGCGGGCGCCGCGCGCTACCTCGAGCTAACAGCGATCCCCTCCTTTCCGGCAGACTATTCCCTTTTTCCCAAGAACCCACGCCGCCTAGGTTTGCACATCTATCAGCTCACGCCGGCGATCGCGATCCAGGACCATCTTCGCCGAGCCGAGGACGGTGGCCAAACTTTCGCGACTGCAATGGCCGGCGGCGAAGGATCGCTGCCATGGCGTCGATACTCCGGTCCTGAAAAACTGTGGCGAGAGGGCGCCCGGCTCGTCAGTCAAGCCGGGGACGCTTGGGAGGCCATTATTCTGAAAACATTCCTAAAGTTGGAGACAACGACGGTCGGCGTCGGTTAGACGCCGCACTCGCGCAGGACATGCGGCGCGGAACGGGGCGTCGTTCCGGCCGCGGCGCTCACCCGCCTATATTGAAACTCGACAGCGCCGCCATATTGACGATGTCGGAATCCTTGGCGCCGAGCGAGACGATTTGCACTGGCTTCTCCAGCCCCACGATCAGCGGCCCGATGACCGTGGCGCCGCCCAACTCCTGGAGCATGCGGGTCGAGATGGCGGCCGAGTGGAAGGCCGGCATGACCAGCACATTGGCTGTGTCCCTCAAACGGCAGAATGGATAGGCCGCCATCAGCTCCTTATTGAGCGCGACGTCGGCGCCCATCTCCCCGTCATATTCGAAGTCCACTCGCTTGGAATCAAGAATTCTTACCGCCTCTTGCACGCGCTGAGCGCGCTCACCAGGCGGATGGCCGAAGTTGGAGAACGCGAGCATGGCGACGCGCGGTTCGTAGCCGAGTTGCCGGGCCACGGCGGCGGCCTCGACCGCGATGTCCGCGAGATCCTCGGCTGTTGGCATTTCGGTAATGGCAGTGTCGGCGACCAGGATTGGACGACCGCGCGAAAGGATGATCGAGACGCCGACAACGCGATGACCCGGCTTGTCGTCGATCACGCGTCGCACCTCTTCGAGCGCGATCGAAAAGTTGCGCGTGACTCCTGTCACCATCGCGTCCGCGTCGCCCCGGGCAACCATCGCGGCGCCGAAGTAGTTGCGGTCCTGATTGATCAAGCGCTGGCAGTCGCGCAACAGGTAACCCTTGCGCTGAAGGCGTTCAAAGAGAAATTGTGCATAGAGCGCGTTGCGCTGCGAGAGGCGTGCATTGTGGATCTCGATTCCCTTGTCGGAAATGTCAAGGCCCGAGGCCGTGGCGGCGGCGCGCACGCGTTCTTCGCGGCCGACTAAGATCGCCGTGCCGAGCCCCTGGTTGACGAAAGAACAGGCGGCGCGGATGACCTGATCTTCCTCGCCTTCGGCAAAGACGACGCGTTTAGGCATGCGCCGCACGCGCTCGACGATTTGCTGCATTGCGCCGGCGATCGGGTCGCGTCGCGCCGACAATTGCGCCTTGTATGCGCCGAGATCGACGATCGGCCGCCGCGCGACTCCCGACGCCATCGCGGCCTTCGCTACTGCAATCGGCACGACATAAATGAGTTTAGGATCGAAGGGCACAGGAATGATGTATTCCCGGCCGAAACGTGGCCTCGCGCCTCGATAGGCAATTGCGACCTCGTCGGGCACGTCTTCGCGCGCAAGCTCGGCGAGAGCATGCGCGGCGGCAATCTTCATTTCCATGTTAATGGTTTTGGCGCGCACGTCGAGCGCGCCTCGGAAAATGTACGGAAAGCCCAGGACGTTATTCACTTGGTTAGAATAGTCCGAGCGCCCGGTGGCGATGATCACGTCTTCCCGCGCCTTTTGCGCCTCCTCGGGTGTGATTTCCGGATCGGGGTTCGCCATTGCGAATATGATCGGATCTGGCGCCATGGTCTTGACCATCTTGGCAGTAAGCGCCCCTTTGGCCGACAAGCCGAAGAAGATATCGGCGCCGGCCATCGCCTCCTCGAGCGTTCGCAAAGGTGTATCAACAGCGTGCGCTGATTTCCACTGGTTCATGCCTTCCGGCCGACCGCGATAGACGACGCCCTTGGTGTCGCACAGGATCACGTTCGAAGGCTCGAAGCCTATCGCCTTAATAAGGTCGAGACAGGCGATCCCTGCCGCTCCCGCCCCGTTGCAAACGAGGCGAGTGGTTTTGATGTCGCGCCCAGTCAGGTGAATTGCGTTGATCATTCCTGCGGCGGCAATGATGGCCGTGCCGTGCTGATCGTCGTGGAATACGGGAATGTCCATCACCTCCCGCAACCGCTCTTCAATGTAGAAGCATTCTGGCGCCTTGATGTCCTCGAGGTTAATCCCTCCGAACGACGGCCCGAGATATTTCACCGCGTTGACGAATTCCTCGGGGTCTTCCGTATCGACCTCTAGATCGATCGAGTTGACGTCGGCGAAACGCTTGAACAGGACCGCTTTTCCCTCCATCACCGGCTTGGCGGCTAGCGCCCCGAGATTCCCGAGGCCAAGGATAGCGGTGCCGTTCGTGATAACGGCGACCATGTTGCCGCGCGTCGTATAGTCGTAGACGGTCGAGGGATCGGCGGCGATCGCCTTGACCGGAACCGCGACTCCTGGCGAATAGGCCAGAGACAGGTCGCGCTGTGTGGCCATAGGCTTTGTCGCGATAATCTCAAGCTTGCCAGGACGTCCGCGCGAGTGAAATTGGAGCGCCTCCTGATCGGTGATCGTGGGGCGTCGGCTCGGTCCATCGACCTTTTCAGCCATGATTTAATTCCTGCTAGGATTTTCTCAAGGATCGTTTGTGCAACAGTCACTTAGGCGCCGCGTCGCTCAACTGGCCGTCGATCCCGCGCGCTTGAAGTAACCTAGGCGCGGATTCAGCGACGTTGACATCCCGCCGCGCATTCGTCTCGCCCGGCATGTCGCCCCTCTGCCCGCCGGCATAGTGATGGGCGACGGCGCATTTGGCAACCTGACGACAGCCGTTTGTTGAACGGAGTCGTCGGCCTCCCTCTGAGAGATCAACCGTGAGTAGCCCGACTTTGCTCTGCCTGTCGGCTCGCGCGTGCTTTGAACGCCGACATCTGCGTAGCGCTCCCAAGTTCCGTCGACTGTATGCGAATTTCGCTCTGGTTTCGGTAGCCAGTTCGCGGATCGCGCCTGAATCTCCACTTGCAGGAATATAAAGACATGTTTATATGATTATGTCCATTGGCGTATTGATGAATCTGGGCGCTTTGAATGAATTCGTCCTTCGACCGCATCTTTGAAACGGCTCCCGAGAACGAGCAGGGCGCGCAGTCGGCCCTTCGCGAGGCCGCGAGCCGAAGGATACTGGTTCTCGACGGGGCCATGGGAACTCAGATTCAAGAACTAGGGCTCAGCGAAGGCCATTTCCGGGGGAATCGTTTCCAGTCTTGTGAGTGCCACCTGCAAGGCAACAACGATCTACTGACCCTGACTCAACCGCAGGCGATCGAGGACATCCACTTCGCCTACGCCATGGCGGGAGCGGACATTCTGGAGACCAATACCTTTTCGTCGACGTCGATCGCGCAGGCCGATTACGGCATGCAGGACGTCGTCTACGAGCTCAATCGCGACGGTGCGCGTTTGGCGCGAAGGGCTGCGATCAAGGCCGAAGGGACTGATGGCAAGCGCCGATTTGTCGCAGGCGCGCTGGGACCCACCAACAGAACCGCTTCGCTCTCGCCCGACGTCAACAATCCCGGCTTTCGCGCGGTGACCTTTGACCAGCTGCGTATTGCTTACGGCGAGCAAATTCGCGGCCTGCTCGACGGCGGCGCCGAACTCATCCTGATCGAGACGATTTTCGACACGCTCAACGCCAAGGCCGCGATTTTCGCCTGCGAAGAAATCTTCGCCGAGCGAAGCGTTCGTCCGCCCGTCATGGTCTCGGGAACCATCACCGACCGTTCTGGGCGCACGCTCTCCGGGCAGACCCCGACCGCGTTCTGGCATTCGGTTCGCCACGCGCGGCCCTTCACGATCGGCCTCAATTGCGCCCTCGGCGCAAGCGCGATGCGCGAGCATCTCGAAGAGATCTCCGGTGTGGCGGATACGTTGGTTTGCGCGTATCCAAATGCTGGACTTCCCAACGCGTTTGGCCAGTACGACGAGAGCCCCGAGGAAATGGCGGCCCAAGTCGCCGAATTTGCGCGCGACGGGCTCGTCAACATCGTCGGCGGCTGCTGCGGCTCTACGCCCGAGCATATCCGGGCGATCGCAGAGGCCGTTCGCAACCTCAGGCCCAGGACGATTTGGACGATCACGCCTCTGATGCGCCTTGCCGGCCTCGAGCCGTTCACGCTCACCTCGGACATCCCCTTCGTCAACGTCGGCGAGCGCACCAACATCACCGGCTCGGCGAAGTTCCGCAAATTGATCACCGCCGGCGACTTCGCGAGCGCCTTGGCGGTGGCGCGCGATCAGGTCGCCAACGGGGCTCAGGTCATTGACGTGAACATGGACGAGGGGCTCATCGATTCCCAGGCGGCGATGACTGAGTTCCTCAATCTTGTCGCCTCCGAACCGGACATCGCGCGCGTGCCGGTGATGATCGATTCCTCGAAGTTCTCGGTGATCGAAGCCGGGCTCAAGTGCGTGCAGGGCAAGGCCATCGTCAACTCGATTTCGATGAAGGAAGGCGAGGAGGAATTCCTTCGCCAGGCCCGGCTCGTGCGCGCCTACGGAGCGGCGGTGGTGGTGATGGCCTTCGACGAACAGGGCCAGGCCGACACGCTCGAGCGAAAGGTCGCCATCTGCGCGCGCGCATACAAGCTGCTGACCGAGAACGCGGACTTTCCGCCGGAAGACATCGTCTTCGATCCCAACATCTTCGCGGTCGCGACCGGCATCGACGAGCACAACGGCTACGGCGTCGCCTTCATCGAGGCGGTTCGGCGAATTCGCGCCGACCTGCCGCACGCGCACGTGTCGGGCGGCGTCTCCAACCTGTCGTTCTCGTTTCGCGGCAACGAGCCGGTGCGCGAGGCGATGCACGCGGTGTTTCTCTACCACGCCATTCAGGCCGGCATGGACATGGGCATCGTCAACGCCGGCCAACTCGTCGTTTACGAGACGATCGAACCCGAACTGCGCGAGGCGTGCGAGGATGTGGTGCTGAACCGGCGCGCCGACGCGACCGAGCGGATGCTCGCGATCGCCGAGCGCTTCCGCGGCGCGGGCGCCAGGGAGGCGAAGGCGCAAGATCTCGGCTGGCGCGATTGGCCGGTCGACAAGCGCATCGCGCACGCGCTGGTCAATGGCGTCACCGACTACATCGAAGCCGACACCGACGAAGCGCGCCTTGCGGCCAGGCGCGCGCTCGACGTCATCGAAGGTCCGTTGATGGCGGGCATGAATATCGTGGGCGACCTGTTCGGCGCCGGAAAAATGTTCCTGCCGCAGGTCGTCAAGTCGGCGCGGGTGATGAAGCAGGCGGTGGCGAAACTGCTGCCCTACATGGAGGCCGAGAAGACCGCGGGCGGCGACGGCCGCCAGACCGCGGGCACCATCGTGCTCGCGACCGTGAAGGGCGACGTGCACGACATCGGCAAGAACATCGTCGGCGTCGTGCTGGCCTGCAACAACTACGAGATCATCGATCTCGGCGTGATGACGCCGGCCTCGAAGATTCTCTCGGTGGCGCGCGAGCGCAAGGCCGACGCGATCGGGCTGTCGGGGCTCATCACGCCCTCGCTCGACGAGATGGCGCATGTGGCGGCCGAGATGGAGCGCGAGGGCTTCGACATTCCGCTCCTGATCGGCGGCGCGACCACCAGCCGCGTCCACACCGCGGTCAAGATTTATCCGCGCTACGCGCGCTGCCAGGCGGTGCACGTCAACGACGCGAGCCGCGCGGTCGGCGTGGTCTCTTCCCTGCTGACGCCGGAAACGCGCGAGGCCACGATCGAGGCGGTGCGCGCCGAGTACCGCAAGGTCGCGCAGGCGCACGAGCGCAGCGAATCCGACAAGACCCGGACGCCGCTCGCCAAGGCGCGGGCCAACGCGCTCGCGCTCGACTGGAGCGCCTATCGCCCGGTGACGCCGACTTTCCTCGGCGCGCGCGTGTTCGACGATTGCGATCTCGCCGATCTGGCGCGCCATATCGACTGGACGCCGTTCTTCCAGACCTGGGAGCTGAAGGGCCGCTACCCCGCCATTCTCGACGATCCCGAACAGGGGGCGGCGGCCCGCGCCCTGTTCGAGGACGCCGAGGCGATGCTGAAGCGGATCGTCGAGCAGAAATGGTTCGCGCCCAAGGCGGTGGTCGGCTTCTGGCCGGCGGCGCGGGACGGGGACGACGTCAGGCTTTACGCCGACGAGACCCGGACGGCGCCGATCGCCACGCTCCACACCCTGCGCCAGCAGCTCAGCCGACGCGACGGGCGGCCCAATCTGGCGCTGGCCGATTTTGTCGCGCCCGCCGCGAGCGGCGTCGGCGACTATGTCGGGGCCTTCGTCGTCACCGCCGGCGCCGAGGACGAACAAATCGCCGAGCGCTTCGCCCACGCCAACGACGATTATTCGTCGATTCTGGTCAAGGCGCTGGCCGACCGGCTGGCGGAAGCCTTCGCCGAGGCGATGCACGCGCGCGCGCGCCGCGAGCTCTGGCCCTACGCCGCCGACGAGGCCTTCACGCCCGAGGAGCTGATCGCCGAGCCCTATCGCGGCATCCGCCCCGCCCCCGGCTATCCGGCCCAGCCCGACCACACCGAAAAGGCGACCCTGTTCCGCCTGCTCGACGCCGAGCGGGCGATCGGGGTCAAGGCTCACCGAAAGCTTCGCCATGTGGCCGGCCTCGTCGGTGTCCGGCCTCTACATCGCCCACCCTGAGGCGCATTATTTCGGCGTCGCCAAGCGAGCGCGACCAGGTCGAGGACTACGCGGCGCGCAAGGGGATGGCGGTCGCCGAGGTCGAGCGCTGGCTGGCGCCGTGCTGAACTATACCCCGTCATTGCGAGCGGAAGCGAAGCAGTCCATGCGATCGAAGGGCGACGGCCAGCGCGCCGATGGATTGCTTCGTCGCCCTTGCGGCTCCTCGCAATGACGGCCTGTCCCGTCATTGCGAGCGTAAGCGAAGCAATCCATGCGATCGAAGGGCGGCGGCCGCCGCCGATGGATTGCTTCGTCGCCCTGTGGGGCTCCTCGCCATGACGGCCTGTCCCGTCATTGCGAGCGTAAGCGAAGCAATCCATGCGATCGAAGGGCGGCGGCCGCCGCCGATGGATTGCTTCGTCGCCCTGTGGGGCTCCTCGCCATGACGGCCTGCCCCGTCATTGCGAGCGTAAGCGAAGCAATCCATGCGATCGAAGGGCGGCGGCCGCCGCCGATGGATTGCTTCGTCGCCCTGTGGGGCTCCTCGCCATGACGGCCTGTCCCGTCATTGCGAGCGTAAGCGAAGCAATCCATGGGATCGAAGGGCGGCGGCCGCCGCCGATGGATTGCTTCGTCGCCCTGTGGGGCTCCTCGCCATGACGGCCTGTCCCGTCATTGCGAGCGTAAGCGAAGCAATCCATGCGATCGAAGGGCGGCGGCCGCCGCCGATGGATTGCTTCGTCGCCCTGTGGGGCTCCTCGCCATGACGGCCTGCCCCGTCATTGCGAGCGTAAGCGAAGCAATCCATGCGATCGAAGGGCGGCGGCCGCCGCCGATGGATTGCATCGTCGCCCTGTGGGGCTCCTCGCCATGACGGCCTGTCCCGTCATTGCGAGCGTAAGCGAAGCAATCCATGCGATCGAAGGGCGGCGGCCGCCGCCGATGGATTGCTTCGTCGCCCTGTGGGGCTCCTCGCCATGACGGCCTGTCCCGTCATTGCGAGCGTAAGCGAAGCAATCCATGCGATCGAAGGGCGGCGGCCGCCGCCGATGGATTGCTTCGTCGCCCTTTGGGCTCCTCGCAATGACGGGGCGCCTCGTCGCTCGTCGCCATGACGGGCTGGGTCGGCGAGATGGCGTTTACCGCCGCTTTTCCCTCACCACATCAATCTTTTCAATCACTTAGCGTCTCGTTTACCGCCGCATCGATATTTTGCGGCGGCGCCAGGGCGAGCGGAGCGGGCGGCTGGGGGAGCGGGTCCGGACCGAGAATGGCGGGCGCGAAGCCGTGCAGGCGTTCGAGTTCGCGGGCGACCTTGACCACGCGGTCGACGGCCTTGAGATTGCCGCCGGACATGGCGCTGTAGGAGACCAGCATCGCCTCGCTCAATCGCCGGATCTGCGCGTGCAGAAAGATCGCCGGCTGGTCGATCGGGCGCCGGGCGAAAATCTCGGCCGCCATTTCGCGCATGCGCCGCAGCGACAGCCCTTCGCGCGCCGCGACATCGGCCGTCGACAGGCCCGCGGTGAGCCATTCGACGATCCGCGCCTCGCGCACCGCCATTTCGCTCTTCGTGGCGCGCTTCCTGCGCCTGGCCTTGATCCTGGTCCCCGCCTCGCCGCCCGCTTCGGCCATCGCTCATTCCTTCTGATAATTCAAACTTACAGCATAGCACATGTTTTGAATTTCAGGAAGGAATTGTCGACTCTTATAGCGTTAGCTGTTGGTCGGCCGCGGTCGCTCGCATGGCTTCGATCCCCGGTCGTCATGGCCGGGCTTGACCCGGCCATCCAATGCCGCGCCGCTGCAAAGCCCCACGGATTCAAGGCTTTTCGCCGCCGCTGGTCGTCCGGGCGCTCGACGCGCCCGACCGCGTGCATGGCCGGCACAAGGCCGGCCATGACGCCTTGCAGCCTCGCAGGATCCTCGGCCCCAAGGGCCCGATTTTCTGATGACCAACAGCTAACGCGATAAGCGCCAAATTGTCGACGGGACATTTCGACAGTCAACCTCGGGGGCGCACTCGAGGGCGACGTCCTTAGAGCTTTGGCGGCGTCCCTTCTCCCGCTCTTTGAAGCTATGCCGGACAAAGGCTGAGGTTTGGTTCGCGCGCCTCGAATGATGGGACTCGACCAGTCCGGCTCATTGGTCGCGGATGAACCAACGTCCGGGATCGACGTGAAGCGGTCACTCATTTTGGGGATAGTAGGCGTTCGCCCATCGAAGGTCACCGGGTCGGATGTCGTCTCACTCCTCCGGCAGCCCCGCCTTGCGCATACCTTCGAACGCCTTCGGCAAGTTCGGCGAATGCTCGATCACCCATTTGACCGTGAGATTGGGATTGAGGCGGCGGGCTTCCGCCAAGGCGGACTTCGCCTCATCCATCTTGCCTTCGAGCGCATAGGCGGCGGCGAGATTCGCGTACGGAACAGTAGGATCGATAACCGCTTTCGATCGCCTTGTGGAATTCGTCGATCGCCGCGTCGTAATGGCCCTAGGCTCGAGTTCCGCACTGCCGACCTGCATACGCCATAAACCGATGTTCGGATCGCGCGGACTGAACCGCATCGCTTGCTGTAAATCGGACTTCGCTTGCTCGAAGCGGCCGAGAGACGATTTCGGCGATGCCGCGCGCTCACGTAGAGCGGGGCCAAATTTGGATTGATCGCGAGACCGGCGTCGGCGACGCCGACCGCCTCGTCCGCGCGGTGCGAAAGAGAACAGGTAACTGGACTTCGCGTAATACGCCCGCATGTTATCGGGAGCGAGCGCAATGGCCCGATCGGCCTGACCGAGTATTTTTGCCTCATAGTCGGTCTCGGGCATTCGTCCAGCCGTAAGCAAATCGATCGATATAGGTATTAGCGTCGCCCGCCAATGCGTCGGCGTCATTTGGGTCGATCTTGAGCGCCTGCTCGAACAAGGTTCGCGCCGCGTCATTGTTTTCCTTCGTCACCGCGCTTGCTCTGCTGCAAGCAGCGCCTGCCGCGCATGGTGAGATCGATGGCGTCGGGGTTTTTGGAGTGGGCGCCCTTTTCCGCTTCCGCCTTGACGAGTTCGTAACCCAGACTGTTGGCCAATCGCGCCACCACCTGATCCTGCAGCTTGAACAGGTCGGCGACGTCCTCCTCGAACCGGTCGGCCCAGAGATGCGCGCCCGATTCCGCGTCGATGAGCTGGGCGTTGACGCGCACCCGGTTCGGCGTCGCGCTGCACCGAGCCTTCGAGCACGTAGCGCACGCCGAGCTCCTTGCCGATCTCCTTGGCGTCGACGTTCTTGCCCTTGAAGGTGAAGGCGGTGTTGCGCGCGATGACGAAGCTGTTGCGGATGCGCGACAGATCGGTGGTGAGATTCTCGGTGACGCCGTCGGCGAAATAATCCTGGGCCGGATCGCCGGAGAGATTGGTGAAGGGCAGCACCACGATGGAAAGATGCGCGGCCTCGGCCGGCGGCGGCGTTCGACGCGATCGGGCGCGGTCCGGTTTCCGGCGAGGAAATACCACGCGCCGCCGACGATCAGAACGATCAGCGCCGCGATCCCCGCGGCGAGCGAGCGCCAGCCCGAACGCTTTTTCGGCGCGCGGCGTCTCGATGGCTCTGCGCGGCTTCGCCTGCGCGGGGACGCCGACTTGCAGCGAATAGACCCGGATCGGCTCGGCGATGTTCTTGAGTTGGGTCGGGCCGAGATCGCTGACCGCGAGATCGAGCCGGCCCTTCACCTGACGATAGGCGTCCTCGGAAAGACAGATCGCGCCCGGCTCGCAAACGCCCTCCAGCCGCGCGGCGATATTGACGCCGTCGCCCATCAGATCGCCGTCGCTCTCCTCGACGACGTCGCCGAGATGAATGCCGACGCGAAACTCGATGCGCCGCTCGGGCGGCACGCCGGCGTTGCGCTCGACCATGCCGTTCTGCACTTCGATCGCGCAGCGCACCGCGTCGACCACGCTGCGGAACTCGATGACGCTGCCGTCGCCGGTGCGCTTGACGATGCGGCCGTGATGCACGGCGATCGTCGGGATCGATCAGATCGCTGCGCAGCGCGCGCAGGCGCGCCAGCGTGCGATCCTCGTCCGCGCCAGCGAGCCGGCTATAGCCGACCACATCCGAGACCAGAATCGCCGCAATCTTCCGGGTTTCGCTCATGGCGCACCCTCCGGGCATCATGCGGTATAGCACAAAAAGCCGTTAAAGCGCTGGTTATATGTTGAGAGCGAGCCAAAGGAGGCTGCCCCCGAGCCAACAATTGAAGGGCGGCTTGGGATCGGTTGTATGCGGTCCGTAGACCGTCGCCGAATGACCGCTATTTGCGCATTGCCGTCATCCATAACGGCCTGACACAATGGGAGCAGGCAATCGAATGTTGCAATAGGTCACACGCGGGCCGGCCCAATGGTTGGCCCCTCGTTGACCTCGCCGCCGCCAACGCCTGGGCCGGCCATCGACAAGGAGGCCACGGAGGCCGTGGCGCAACTGCAGACAGTCTACCCCGGCTTCACCGTGCAGACATCGGGGGCGCGGGGACAGGGGATTTCTCTCCTTGACCCTGATGGACGAAAGGCGACACTCTCATCGGCGCGCGGCGCCCGGCGCGGGTCCCGGACCACAATCGGCGGCTCAATCCGGTCGGGATTCCGCCGCGTGGTAGTCCGGGATCATCTTCATGGACGCCCACATCTCTCCCTGGCCAGGACCATCAAAGGCGATGGTATTGAACCCGGCGGCGAACAGCATGTCGGAGACTGCGCGCCCCGCGACCTCCTTCAGGTCATCAGGCCGTTGATCCGCATCACCAGGGGACGGGCCGGCGCGGGTTGGAGACGGAGGCGCCCAGGGATTAGGACGTTCCAAAAGGCTATGTCGACCCTCAGTGGGCGCGCTCCCTCGTCATGGAGCGCCAACGCCCTCGGATAGATCGACCAGAGTTTCTGCAACGAGTGGGCCTTCAAGTCGTCGTCGAAGGAAAAGAAATGCTGGCCGACCTGAAAGCAGCCGGCGGCTTCGTGAAACCACCGCCGCGTGAATTGCGTATCCCCTTTCGCCAGCGCCGCTTCGGCCGTGTGCTCGAGCCGGCAGCCCGCTTCGAACCACTTCCGACACCAATCTGGCCAGCGCCGAATGCGCCCGACCACCCTCCGGACGCGCGCCAGATCGACCCCAGCCAGCAGAAATCGTGTATACCAATATTGGTATACACGGCTCTCGTCGCAAATTACACTGTAAAGGATTCGCTCCTTGAGCGTTAGTCCGACCATGTCTCCCGATATCCCTTCCTAGCGTCCAGCCTCTAGACGGTGAGCGCGGGCGTGCGGGCCGCTTCCGGGCGTACGCGGCGAGTACCTCAAATCGCCCTTGCCAGGCTGTCGCCAGCGGCGGGCCGCGGTAACGGGCGGCACGTCTGTAAAGGAGGAAACATGAAGACCGCTCTTAGGTCCAGTCTGCTGGCGTCTTTCGCCGTCGCAGGTATAGCGGACAGTGCCGAGGCGAAACCGCCGGCCATCGTTTATAGCAGCTCGGGAAGCTGTATCGCCTCGCCATTCGGTTTCACGGCGAAATTGCAGCCAGTCAATTCCGGCGTGACGTGGAGGACGACGTTCAACGTCGTGGGCAGCGGGGATGAGAACGGGAACGTGCGCGAGGTCGGCCAGTCCGTGGACAGCGCGTCCTTCGGCGTCGGGCCGCGCATGCACATGCCCGGGGCAAACGCCTACACGGATACATACGTTTCAAGCGTCACCGGCCCCAACGAAGACGGCAGCTTCACATTGCACTTAGGGACGCAGCGCGGAACGTTCACCGCCGGTCCTTATGCCGGGCTGAATTTCACGATTTCCGGCTTCGAGCTCAAGGGTTGGATTGGCGCCAGCAACTTTGGCGTCTACGGCAGCAGCGGGTTGCCGGTAGTGCAGGCTTTCACGTTGTCGGACGGCGCCAAATATCAGCGGATTTGCACGACGCTGAGCGTGTCAACCGCTCCGCGTCAGTGAGCCTACCGAGCTGCCGGCGATAGAATTAAAAACGCCGGTGAGAGAAATCTCCATCAGGTCGTAGCGGCTTGGGTTCAGAAGCATGTTGATTGAGGATGGAGCACCGGGACGCACACACGCAGCCTGATCGAATGGTACAAGCTACTTCCGGTTTTGGCGCCCTCCTGCCGTCCAGGAGCCCACCGGGACGGCGGCAAAAGGGCGGATATGATGCGTTCGCCAAGCCCTCAGCGAACACCCGCTTGTTGGCGCATTGCC
>CAWAIM010000041.1:0-17320 GCA_963781895.1 uncultured Alphaproteobacteria bacterium | reverse complement strand
GCGGCAAAATAAAATTCCCCGGACCTGTAACGCCAGTCAAGACGAAACGAAGGCCGTATGGACGCCCAACCGGTCGATGGGACCCCTGACGACCCGTGGTCTCAGATGATGAAGGCTTCGGTCGCGGGGGACGAGCGCGTTTACCGGCGTCTCCTGGAAGACATCGGCCGTTCGGTAAGGGCGATGGCGCGCGGCGCGTTTGCCCGCGCGCGCGTTGGCGACGCGGACGTTGAGGATGCAGTGCAGGAAACCCTGTTGGCGATCCATCTCAAACGCCACACCTGGGACCGCAGCCAAAGGCTGGCGCCATGGGTGAATGCGATCGCGCGGCACAAGATCATCGACGCCATGCGTCGGCGGGGCGTTCGTCGCGCCGAGCCGATCGAGGATTTTCAGGAGTTCTTGGCCGCGCCGGAGGAGGAGGATCCGCACGCGTTGAGCGACGCGCGCAGGCTGATTGACACGCTTCCTCCGCGTCAGCGCGACATTGTGCGCTCGATATCGCTCGAGGGCCAATCGATACCGGCGACGGCCGCTCGGCTGTCCATGTCCGAGGTCGCGGTGCGCGTTGCGCTGCACCGGGCGCTCAAATCGCTCGGCGCGGCCTGGCGGAGTTCGATTCGTGAGAACGTCCGAACTGATCGCCGCGCTGGCCGCCGATCCGGTCTCCGAGCCGGTCCATATGGGTCGCCGCGTCGCGGTCGCGCTGACCATTGGCCTCCTCGTCAGCCTGGGGCTCTACGTCGCCTTCGTCGGACCGAGGCCCGACTTCGCGGAGGCCGTTCGCACGGTGCGCTTCAATCTTAAATTCGTCGACGCTTTCGCGCTCGCGGCGCCATCGGTGCTGCTGTTGCTGCGCCTGGCTCGGCCTGAAGCCAAACCCGGCGCGCTGGCGCTGTGGCTGTTCGCGCCGCTGATTTTGCTTGGCGTCGCGGTGGTGGTCGAATTGATGGTCGTGCCTTCCAGCGAGTGGCTCCCCCGCCTTGTCGGCGAGAACGCGAAATACTGCACGACGATGATCCCGATGATGGCCGCCCCGATCCTGGCGGCGCTCCTATGGGCGATGCGCGCGGGAGCGCCGCGATATCCGGCCTGGACGGGCGCGCTCGCGGGCGCCGCCTCGGCCGGAATCGCGGCGCTGCTCTACGCCTCCCATTGCCCTGACAATTCGCCGTTGTTCGTGGCGACCTGGTATCCGATCGCAACTCTGATTTGCGCCGGCGTCGGCGCTTTGGCCGGGCGACGTTTTCTCGCCTGGTAGAGCGCGAAGTCAGGCTCGAGCGGCCTCGGCCCGCTCACTTCTTGACCAACGGATCGATAATCGCCTTCAGCTGATCGAGGGTCAGTTCGCCGCCGTAGACCTTGCCGTCGATGACGAAGGTGGGCGTGCCGCTCACGTGGACCTCCTCGTTGGCGCGCTTGGCGATGGCGGCGATCGCGTCGGCCTTGGCCTGATCTTTCAGGCACTCCATCGCCTTGTCGTGGCTAAGGCCCGCGGGCCGCATCGCGGCGATGAGCGGTTCGAGCGGCTTGTCGACGAAGGCCCACTTGTCCTGCTGGGCGAATAGCAACTCGATCGCGGCGAAGGTCTTGTCGTCGCCGACGCACCGCGCCAGCACGAAGGCGGCGACGTCCAGGGTGTTGCGCGAGAACTCGCGGAAAATGAAACGCACCTTCCCGGTGTCGATGTAGGCCGCCTTCAATTCCGGGAAGACGTCTTTGCTGAAGGTCGCGCAATGCGGGCAGGTGAGGGAGCCGTATTCGATCACCGGCACGCCCGACGGGTCGCCCATCGACAATTCCGGCAAGGACCCGGGCTGCAGAACCTTGGCCATGTCGACCGTCCCGTCGGGTTGCGGCGCGGCGGAGGCGGCTAGGGCGCCGCCGGCGGCGAGCGCCACGGCGCAAAACAGAGCGGCGCCGGCGAAACGGCGAAGAGAAGCGAAGGCCACGTAAGGCTCCAAGGGATGAGAGGAATGCGAAAGAAGCGGCATTATTGCACTCAAACGCCGTCGAGCGGCAAGCCCGCCGCCCGGCCAGCGCGGCCCGACCATCTTTCGCCCGGCCGCGGCCGACCTCCGGCTTGGCCTCGTCACGGTGAAATGTTAGCTCCCCGTCCGAGCGGCCATGCGAAGAGGAGCGAGCGATGGAATACCGGCAATTGGGCAATTCGGGCCTGAAAGTCTCGGTGCTGGCGATGGGCACGATGACTTTCGGCGGCAAGGGGCCATTCGCGAAAGTGGGCGATGTCTCGCTCGCGGACGTGCGGCGGCTGATCGACATCGTCGCCGACGCGGGCGTCAACCTGATCGACACGGCCAACATCTATTCCGCCGGCGCCTCGGAAGCGTTGATCGGCGAGGCGATGCCGACCCGCAAGCCCGGCATGCTGATCGCGACCAAGGCGCGCTTCCCGATGGGCGAAGGGCCGAACGACCGCGGCCTCTCGCGCTGGCATCTCATCCGCGAATGCGAGGCGAGCCTGAAGCGTCTGCGCACCGACGCGATCGACCTCTATCAGGTTCATCAGTGGGACGGGCTGACGCCTCTCGAAGAGACGATGGAGGCGCTCGATAATCTCGTTCGCTCCGGAAAGGTGCGCTACATCGGCTGCTCGAACTTTTCCGGCTGGCACGTGATGAAGGCGATGGAGGTCGCGCGCCGCGAGGGCCGCATACCGTTCGTCTCGGAGCAGATTCATTACACCTTGCAGGCCCGCGAGGCCGAATACGAGTTGTTGCCGGTCGCGATCGACCAGAAGCTCGGGGTTCTCGTCTGGAGTTCCGATCGCCGGCGGTCTGCTGTCCGGCAAGCATCGCCGCAACAAGAGCGCGCCGGCGGGGTCGCGGCAGATGGCCGGCTGGAGCGAGCCGCCCATTCGCGACGAGAACGCGCTGTGGGCGATCGTCGACGAACTGGTGGCGATCGGCGAGGCGCACGGGGTGTCCGCGGCGCAGATCGCGCTCGCCTGGCTGCTCGGACGGCCAGCGGTGACGTCGCTGATTATCGGCGGGCGCACCGAAGCGCAGTTCCGCGACAACCTCGCCTGCGTCAATGTGAAACTCGCCGACGACGAGCGCGCCCGGCTCGACAAGGTCAGCCAGCCTCCGCTCATCTATCCCTATTGGCACCAGTCCTGGACCGCCAAGGACCGCTTCGGCGCGGCGGATCTCGTCTTGCACGCTCCATTTCTGAAGGGCTGAGGCGCGGCGTCAGCGGCTCGACTGGATGTGGTTGCGCAGGACGGGATAGACCTGCGTCTCCCACCGCTTGCCGTTGAAAACCCCGTAGTGGCCAACTCCGGGTTGGAGGTGGTGGGTTTTCATATAGGGCCGGAGGCCGGAACAGAGGTCCTGAGCCGCCAGCGTCTGGCCGGCGGCGCAGATGTCGTCCTTCTCGCCCTCGATCGTGAGCAGAAAGGTCTTGCGGATCGCGCCCGGCTCGATGGCGCGTCCCTTGTGCTTCATCCGGCCCTGCGGAAGCAGACAGAGCTGGAACACCTGCTCGACGGTTTCGAGATAGAAGTCCGCGCTCATGTCCATGATCGCGAAATATTCCTTGTAGAAGTCGCGGATGGCGTCGGCCTTTTCGATGTCGCCGGCGACGCGATGGTGGAACAGGTCGACGAACGACTTGGTGTGTCGTTCGGAGTTCATGCCCATGAAGGCGCAGAGCTGGAGGAATCCGGGGTAGACCCGCCGGCCCGAACCCTCGAATTTGTCCGGAACGGTTCCGATCATGTTCTGGCGGAACCACTCGATCGGCTTTTCCTGGGCGAGTTCGTTGACCTTGGTCGGCGCGACGCGCGCATCGATCGGCCCGGCCATCAGCGTCAGGCTGGCGGGCTGAATGTTGGCGCCCTCCTGGGCGAGGATGGCGGTCGCGGCCAGCGCCGAGACCGTCGGCTGGCAGACCGCCACGACATGGCAGTCCTCGCCGATGAAACGCACGAAATCGATCAGGTGCTGCGTATAGTCCTCGAGCGCAAATCCGCCGTCTTCGACGCGCACGTTGCGCGGGTTGATCCAATCGGTGATGAAGACCTGATGGTCGCGCAGCAGCGTGCGGATCGTTCCGCGCAACAGGGTGGCGAAATGCCCGGACATCGGCGCGACGAGAAGGATCTTGGGGTCGTCGGCGCCGCCTTGCCTCTGGAAGCGCAACAATTGGCAGAACGGCGTCCACAGCACTCCGCGTTCTTCGACGGGGATCGTCTCGCCGCGCACCTCGACGCTGTCGATGCCGTAGTCGGGCCGCGCATGGGTGAAGCCGGCGAGCGCGACCAGTTCGTAATAGGCCGCCATGCGCCGCCACGGCGGAGCGAACGGGTTCGACGACCAGTTGGCCAGGATCGCATGCGCGTTCTCGGCGAACGTACGCACGCGGTCGCCGGCGTCGGCCATCTTTTGGTACGCGTCGTACATCATGCCGCGGCTTGCCTGTCCCCCGCTGCCTGGTAGCAAGCGATATGCCAAGGGGCGCGGCGATTTGCCTTGGCACATGGTTTGCTAGGCGACACAATGAATTGATCCGGCGCCGACCGTCAACCTAACGGCAGGAAAAATGTCGCGAACGACGCTGAGCCTCAGCAGCAAGAACTATTCGTCGTGGTCGCTGCGCGGGTGGCTGATGGCCAAGCTCGCCCGCATCGACTTCGACGAGGTGATCGTGGCGCCCAACAGCGCCGACGCGCGCGCCGAGATCCTGTTGTTGTCGCCCTCGATCCTCGTGCCCTGCCTGACCTACAACGGCACACGCGTCTGGGATACGCTCGCCATCGGCGAATTTTTGAACGAGATCGCGCCAAAAGCGGGGCTTCTGCCCAAAGATCAGGCAGTGAGGGCCCATTGCCGATCGATCTGCGGCGAAATGCATTCGGGCTTCGTTTCGCTCCGGCAGGCGCTGCCGATGAACATCAAGGCCGAGTTCCCGCGCTTCAAGATCTGGTCGAAGGCGAGGGCCGACATCGACCGGATTCTGGTGATCTGGAGCGAATGCCTGCAGGCCTATGGCGGCCCGTTTCTGTTCGGCAAGGTCACCATCGCCGACGCGATGTACGCGCCGGTGGTGAGCCGCTTTCGCACCTACGACGTCGCCCTCGACGGCGAGGTCAAGGCCTACGCCGAACGCATCTGGGACTTGGCCCCGATGCGCGAGTGGCGCGAAGCCGCTCTCGCCGAAAAGGAGGAGATCGAGGAACTCGAGATGGAGTTCTAGGCCCGTTGCTTTTCCGCCGGGAGCGCGCCGGATTTGCCTGGCGCGCGGCGGCGGGGGCCGAGACTCCATTCTAATAGCCGCGAGCCGTGGCCGCGTCGTCCGCGTAGGCGGGCGCCATCGAGATGGTCACGCCGGAAGCGATCCCGCATCCCACCGTAAGAAGGACGAGAAGGACCAGCAGTTTGCGCATCGTCGCCTCCGCGGGCTGAATTTGCGGCCGGCGTCGGCGTTTCTCTCTCCCGGCGCCGAACCGTCCGCTGACACGCAATCTGACGCGATTGGGCCTCGAGCGCTGTGAGGCGGATCACGCTCCCTGCTTTGCGGGGGCGTCCATCGCGGCGGGCGCTCGTTGCCAGCGCAAAGCTCGTCCGAGATCGACCAGGCCGCTCGGCGGCGAGAGCAGAGCCTGGCGAATCCGCGCCCTGCCGGCGACGCGCGCATGGCGCGAGACGGCGCTCGCCGAACAGGAGGAGATCGAGGGACCGGCGGGCGGAGTTTTACGGTTCCGTTTCCGGCGTGCGATCAGTCCTTCCCGCCGTACTTGAACGAAACCTTGATCTTGGTGCGATAGGCTTCGACCTTGCCCTTTTCGATCACCAGATCCTGCTCGACCACCTCGGCCACGCGCAAGTCCCTGAGGCTCTCGCCTGCGCGCTCGACCGCCGCCTTGGCGGCCTTCTCCCACGATTCCGTGCTGGTGCCGACCAGTTCGATCACTTTGTAGACGGTCTCGGCCATGTGAACCTCCCTCGGCTTCGCGTTTTCCCGACGACGCGGCGGGATTCCGACCGGATTGAGCCGCCAATTGTGGTCCGGGACCCGCGCCGGGCGCCGCGCGCCGATGAGATTGTCGCCTTTCGTCCATCAGGGTCAAGCTGAGAAATCCCCGTGTCTCTGCGCGCCATGGCCGAAGGCGTGTTCCGGCGTCCGCCTCGCGTCGAAAGACGGGCGACACGTCGTGCTCCGTTCGTGGTGCGAGGCGAAAGCGCGGCCGGGGGCGGCTCAGGGCGCCCTCCAGCGCGGGGGGCGCGCGGGAAGACCAGTCCGTGGTCTTTTCCCCTCGGGCAGCCCCGCCATGCGCAGGCCCTCGACGATGCGCGCGTATTGCGCGTTGAAGGTCGGATCGTCGGTCCAATGGATGCCCGCCCATGTCTGCACGGTGAAGCCGGGAGAGACTTTCTGCAATTGGGTTGCGGCCTCCTTGGCCTCCTTGTCGTGGCCGGCCCAGGCGTTGGCGGCTGCGAAATCAACTAGGGCCAACTATTGGGCAGGCCCGCGTGCGACCTATTGCAACATTCGATTGCCTGCTTCCGTTGTGTCAGACCGTTATGGATGACGGCAATGCGCAAATAGCGGACAATCCGCGATGGCTTCTCGCGCAAACCTCAGGATTTCCGCGCGCCTCTGTACCGCAGAGCGTTCACTAACAAGGCAAAGGCCGGCGTAGGCTGCCGCCGGTTTGGGTAGTAGAGATGGTAGCCCGAGAAGGGAGGGCACCAATCGGCCAATACACGAATGAGCCGTCCATCGGCGAGGTAAGGTTGCACCTGTTGTTCGGTTAGATACGTCAGCCCGAAGCCGGCCAGAGTCGCGTCGATCATCAAAGCGGCGGCGTTGAACGTAAGCTGGCCCTCGGCCCGCACCCTCAACTCGCGCCCGTTCTTCTCGAATTCCCAGGCATAGACCCCACCGTGAGATGGCAGCCTCAGATTGATGCAATTGTGCTCGGTCAGGTCTCGAGGCGTCCTTGGCGGCGATCGATCAGCAAAATAGGACGGGGCTCCGACGACCGCCATGCGCAAGTCAGGCGCGATCGGCACGGCGATCATATCCTTGGTCACCATGCCCCCCGGCCGCACACCGGCGTCGAATTGCTCCGCGACGATGTCAGTCAGTCCATAGTCGATGACGATCTCGACCTTGACGTCGGGATAATGGGGTAGAAACCTTTGAAGCGCAGGCCAAAGCACGGCAGAGGCCGCATTCTCCGTCGAAGTGAGCCGGATCGTGCCGGCGGGCCTGTCGCGGAGCGCGCTCAACGAGGCGAGTTCGACGTCGATCTCTTCGAGCCGCGGGCCGATCGTTTGAAGCAGCCGCTCACCCGCTTCAGTTGGAGCCACTTTCCGCGTGGTGCGCGTCAAGAGGCGCAGGCCGAGACGAGCTTCAAGGCCCCGGATGGTTTGGCTCAGCGCCGATTGCGAGACGCCAAGCTGCCCAGCCGCCCGCGTGAAACTTCGTGCGCGCGCGACGGCGAGAAACGCGGCGAGGTCGTTGAGATTTTCGGTCGGCATTCATAAGCCCGGCTTCTAGGTACATGCCGGTTATAGCGCCTAATCACAGACCCGCGCACATACCAAATTGCGTTCAACGGGACGAATCACTTCGTTCTTAGGAGGAAAGAAGCGATGACACAGGGAATCAAAGGCAAAGTCGTCGTCATCACAGGCGCGAGCAGCGGCCTCGGAGAAGCCGCCGCCAGGCGCCTTGTCGAGGAGGGCGCGAAACTCGTGCTAGGCGCGCGCCGTGTCGACAGACTCCGGGCGCTCGCTAAAGAGCTTTCGCTTGGCGAGAACGCCATCGTTCAGACCGACGTGGCCAAGCGCGACGAGGTCAAGCGTTTGGTGGACCACGCGGTAAAGACCCACGGGCGAATTGACGTCATCGTCAACAATGCGGGACTGATGCCGAATTCTCTTCTCGAACGCCTTCACGTCGATGAGTGGGACCGCATGATCGATGTGAACATCAAGGGCGTTCTTTACGGCATTGCCGCCGTCCTGCCGCACATGATTGCCCAGAAGAGCGGCCACATCATTAATGTTTCGTCCGTCGCCGGCCACAAAGTCGGCCCGGGCGGCGCCGTCTACGCCGCGACCAAACACGCCGTCCGAGTGATTTCGGAAGGCCTGCGGCAGGAGGTCAAGCCTTACAACATCCGCACCACCGTCATCTCGCCCGGCGCCGTCGCAACCGAGTTGATCAACACGATCACCGATCCGACCATAGCCGCGGCGATGCGCACGACCTACGAGAAAGCCATCCCGGCGGACTCCTTTGCCCGCATGGTCACCTTCGCCATGAGCCAGCCTGAGGACGTCGATATCAACGAAATCCTCTACAGGCCAACCAGTCAAGCCTATTGAGGCGACGCGACGCAACTCGGCGAAGGGGCTTCCCCCGGCCATTGGCTTGAAAGGCAGGCAAAGGCGCGCTGAAATGACAATGACGTATTGCGTGGCGCATACGCCCGCCCGTCCGGTCGTCGCAGGATTAGCGCCGCTGATGGCCGCGGTCTTTGTCGCCTTTCTCGTCATCGGCGTCGCCATGCCGGTGCTGCCGCTGCATGTGCACGACGGCTTGGGCTTCGGCCCTTTCATGGTCGGCCTCGTCACCGGCGTCCAGTTCGCCGCTTCGCTTGTCTCGCGGGTATGGTCCGGCCGCACATCCGACAACCGCGGCCCCAAGCTCTCGGTAGTCTTGGGATTATTCGCCGCGGCCGCTGCCGGGCTGCTCTATCTTTTGTCGCTGCGTTTCACGAGTGCGCCGCATATGTCGATTTCGATACTACTGGCGGGCCGCGCGGTGCTGGGCGGCGCGGAAAGCTTCATCATTACGGGGGCGACAATTTGGGGATTTGCTCGCGCAGGCCCGCAGAATGCCGGCAAGGTGATCGCCTGGACGGGGACCGCGATGTTCGCGGCGTTCGCCGCAGGCGCGCCGCTCGGAACCGCGCTCTATGAGCGCGGCGGCTTCGTAGCTGTCGCTTGCGCCACGGCCCTTGCGCCGGCCGCCACCTTGCTTCTTGTCGCGCCGCTCCGCTCTGTCGCGCCGGAGCCTAAAAGCAACCCGGCGTTTCTATCCGTCGCGCGCCAAATCTGGATTCCCGGACTGGGCTCCGCTCTCGCCAGTATCGGCTTCGGCGCTGTCGTCACCTTCACGTCGTTGCTGTTCGTTGAGCGCGGCTGGAGCCCGATCTGGCTTGCCTTCACGGCCTATGCCGGCGCGCTTGTCGTCGCCCGGTTGCTGTTCGGCCATCTGCCTGACGCGATCGGCGGCGCTAAAGTCGCCGCGCTTTGCGTGGTGATCGAGGCGGCGGGCCTGGCGCTCATTTGGCTGGCGTCTTCCGGCGCCATAGCGGCGATCGGCGCTGCGCTCACCGGCCTCGGCTATGCGCTGGTCTTTCCTGGCTTCGGCGTGGAAGCTGTCCGCCGCGCCCCGCCTCAAAGCCGGGGCCTCGCGATGGGCGCTTACACAGCCTGCCTCGACATCGCCCTCGGTATTGCAGGACCGGCTTTGGGGTTGGTCGCGAGCGGCGCTGGGCTGGGGGCGGTCTTTCTCGTCAGCGCGATCGTCGTGTTGTGCTCCGCGGCCGTCGCACTGCAATTGATTGATCGTCCGGCGCCGGCGTCATCGCGCTGAACTGCACCCTAGCGGGCAACAATTCAAGCGGTCAGCGGTTGCAAACTGTTGCCGTGAATATCGTAGTTCGCGACAAATGCGGCGGCCCGGATTTGCCCCAACTGAGACGTCCTTCGGCGCGATCCGTAATATCCGCTCAACGTCGATCCCGGACGTTAGTTCATCCGCGACCAATAGCCGCACTTGTCGAGTCCCGTCATTCGAGGCGCGCGAACCAAACCTCAGGCTTTGCCCAGCGCACCTTCAAAAAGTGGGAGAAGGGGCGCCGCCAAAGCTCAGGGACGTCGCCCTCCAGTGCGCCTCCGAGGTTGAGGGTCGAAATGTCCTGTCGACATTTCCTGTCGACAATTTCTTCCTGAAATTCAAAAAATATGCTATGGTGGCGGTTTGGATTATCAGAAGGAACTGGCGATGGCGGATTTGGGCGGCGAGGCGGGGACCAGGATCAAGGCCAGGCGCAGGAAGCGCGCCACGAAGAGCGAAATGGCGCTGCGCGAGGCGCGGATCGTCGAATGGCTCACCGCCGGCCTGTCGACGGCCGATGTCGCGGCGCGCGAAGGGGTGTCGCTGCGGCGCATGCGCGAAATGGCGGCCGAGATTTTCGCCCGGCGCCCGGTCGACCAGCCGGCGATTTTTCTGCACGCGCAGATCCGGCGATTGAGCGAGGCGATGCTGGTCTCCTACAGCGCCATGTCCGGCGGCAATCTCAAGGCCGTCGACCGCGTGGTCAAGGTCGCCCGCGAACTCGAACGCCTGCACGGCTTCGCGCCCGCCATACTTGGTCCGGACCCGCTCCCCCAGCCGCCCGCCCCGCTCGCCCTCGCGCCGCCGCAAACTATCGACGCGGCGGTAAACGAAGACGCTAAGTGATTGAAAAGATTGATGTGGTGAGGGAAAAGCGGCGGTAAACGCCATCCTCGCCGACCCAGCCCGTCATGGCGAGCAGCGACGAGACGCCCCCGTCATTGCGAGGCGCCCAACAGGGCGACGAAGCAATCCATCGGCGGCCGCCGCCGCCCTTCGATCCCATGGATTGCTTCGCTTACGCTCGCAATGACGGGGCGTTTTCGCTTACGCTCGCAATGACGGGGCGTTTCTTTCCCGCTACTCCGCCGCCTCCGCCGTCACCGGGGTATAGTTGAGCACCGGCGCCAGCCAGCGCTCGACCTCGGCGACCGCCATCCCCTTGCGCGCCGCATAGTCCTCGACCTGGTCGCGCTCGACCTTGGCGACGCCGAAATAATGCGCCTCGGGGTGGGCGATGTAGAGGCCGGACACCGACGAGGCCGGCCACATGGCGAAGCTTTCGGTGAGCCTGACCCCGATCGCCCGCTCGGCGTCGAGCAGGCGGAACAGGGTCGCCTTTTCGGTGTGGTCGGGCTGGGCCGGATAGCCGGGGGCGGGGCGGATGCCGCGATAGGGCTCGGCGATCAGCTCCTCGGGCGTGAAGGCCTCGTCGGCGGCGTAGGGCCAGAGCTCGCGGCGCGCGCGCGCGTGCATCGCCTCGGCGAAGGCCTCCGCCAGCCGGTCGGCCAGCGCCTTGACCAGAATCGACGAATAATCGTCGTTGGCGTGGGCGAAGCGCTCGGCGATCTGATCGTCCTCGGCGCCGGCGGTGACGACGAAGGCCCCGACATAGTCGCCGACGCCGCTCGCGGCGGGCGCGACAAAATCGGCCAGCGCCAGATTGGGCCGCCCGTCGCGTCGGCTGAGCTGCTGGCGCAGGGTGTGGAGCGTGGCGATCGGCGCCGTCGCGGGCCTCGTCGGCGTAAAGCCTGACGTCGTCCCCGTCCCGCGCCGCCGGCCAGAAGCCGACCACCGCCTTGGGCGCGAACCACTTCTGCTCGACGATCCGCTTCAGCATCGCCTCGGCGTCCTCGAACAGCGCGCGGGCCGCCGCCCCCTGTTCGGGATCGTCGAGAATGGCGGGGTAGCGGCCCTTCAGCTCCCAGGTCTGGAAGAACGGCGTCCAGTCGATATGGCGCGCCAGATCGGCGAGATCGCAATCGTCGAACACGCGCGCGCCGAGGAAAGCTCGGCGTCACCGGGCGATAGGCGCTCCAGTCGAGCGCGAGCGCGTTGGCCCGCGCCTTGGCGAGCGGCGTCCGGGTCTTGTCGGATTCGCTGCGCTCGTGCGCCTGCGCGACCTTGCGGTACTCGGCGCGCACCGCCTCAATCGTGGCCTCGCGCGTTTCCGGCGTCAGCAGGGAAGAGACCACGCCGACCGCGCGGCTCGCGTCGTTGACGTGCACCGCCTGGCAGCGCGCGTAGCGCGGATGAATCTTGACCGCGGTGTGGACGCGGCTGGTGGTCGCGCCGCCGATCAGGAGCGGAATGTCGAAGCCCTCGCGCTCCATCTCGGCCGCCACATGCGCCATCTCGTCGAGCGAGGGCGTGATGAGCCCCGACAGCCCGATCGCGTCGGCCTTGCGCTCGCGCGCCACCGAGAAAATCTTCGAGGCCGGCGTCATCACGCCGAGATCGATGATCTCGTAGTTGTTGCAGGCCAGCACCACGCCGACGATGTTCTTGCCGATGTCGTGCACGTCGCCCTTCACGGTCGCGAGCACGATGGTGCCCGCGGTCTGGCGGCCGTCGCCGCCCGCGGTCTTCTCGGCCTCCATGTAGGGCAGCAGTTTCGCCACCGCCTGCTTCATCACCCGCGCCGACTTGACGACCTGCGGCAGGAACATTTTTCCGGCGCCGAACAGGTCGCCCACGATATTCATGCCCGCCATCAACGGGCCTTCGATGACGTCGAGCGCGCGCCTGGCCGCAAGGCGCGCTTCGTCGGTGTCGGCTTCGATGTAGTCGGTGACGCCATTGACCAGCGCGTGCGCGATGCGCTTGTCGACCGGCCAATCGCGCCAGCCGAGATCTTGCGCCTTCGCCTCCCTGGCGCCCGCGCCGCGGAAACGCTCGGCGATCGCCAGCATCCGCTCGGTCGCGTCGGCGCGCCGGTTCAGCACCACATCCTCGCACGCCTCGCGCAGTTCGGGTTCGATCGTCTCGTAAACGACGAGTTGGCCGGCGTTGACGATGCCCATGTCCATGCCGGCCTGAACGGCGTGGTAGAGAAACACCGCGTGCATCGCCTCGCGCACCGGCTCGTTGCCCCGAAACGAGAACGACAGGTTGGAGACGCCGCCCGACACGTGCGCGTGCGGCAGGTCGGCGCGAATTCGCCGAACCGCCTCGATGAAGGCGACGCCGTAGCCGTTGTGCTCGTCGATGCCGGTCGCGACCGCGAAGATGTTGGGATCGAAGACGATGTCTTCAGGCGGAAAGTCCGCGTTCTCGGTCAGCAGCTTGTATGCGCGCGCGCAGATCGCGACCTTTCGCTCGAGCGTGTCGGCCTGGCCCTGTTCGTCGAAGGCCATCACCACCACCGCCGCTCCGTAGGCGCGCACGAGCCGGGCCTGGCGAAGGAATTCCTCCTCGCCTTCCTTCATCGAAATCGAGTTGACGATGGCCTTGCCCTGCACGCACTTGAGCCCGGCTTCGATCACCGAGAACTTCGAGGAATCGATCATCACCGGCACACGCGCGATGTCCGGTTCGGAGGCGACAAGATTGAGGAACTCAGTCATCGCCGCCTGGGAATCGATGAGCCCCTCGTCCATGTTCACGTCAATGACCTGAGCCCCGTTGGCGACCTGATCGCGCGCCACCGCCAAGGCGCTCGCGAAGTCGCCGGCGGTGATCAATTTGCGGAACTTCGCCGAGCCGGTGATGTTCGTGCGCTCGCCGACGTTGACGAAGGGGATGTCCGAAGTGAGCGTGAACGGCTCAAGGCCGGCAAGGCGCATCAGAGGCGTGATCGTCCGAATCGTCCTGGGCCCAAGGTTGCGAACGGCCTCTGCGATCGCCCGGATATGCTCGGGCGTCGAGCCGCAGCAGCCGCCGACGATGTTGACGAGCCCGTCGCGCGCAAATTCGGCGACTTGGGCCGCCATTTCCTCGGGGCTCTCGTCGTACTGGCCAAACGCGTTGGGAAGTCCAGCATTTGGATACGCGCAAACCAACGTATCCGCCACACCGGAGATCTCTTCGAGATGCTCGCGCATCGCGCTTGCGCCGAGGGCGCAATTGAGGCCGATCGTGAAGGGTCGCGCGTGGCGGACCGAATGCCAGAACGCGGTCGGGGTCTGCCCGGAGAGCGTGCGCCCAGAACGGTCGGTGATGGTTCCCGAGACCATGACGGGCGGACGAACGCTTCGCTCGGCGAAGATTTCTTCGCAGGCGAAAATCGCGGCCTTGGCGTTGAGCGTGTCGAAAATCGTCTCGATCAGGATGAGTTCGGCGCCGCCGTCGAGCAGGCCGCGAATTTGCTCGCCGTAAGCAATACGCAGCTGGTCAAAGGTCACCGCGCGAAAGCCGGGATTGTTGACGTCGGGCGAGAGCGAAGCGGTTCTGTTGGTGGGTCCCAGCGCGCCTGCGACGAATCGGCGCTTGCCATCAGTCCCTTCGGCCTTGATCGCAGCCCTTCGCGCCAAACGCGCACCGTCGCGATTGAGCTCGTAGACCACGTCCTGCATGCCGTAATCGGCCTGCGCGATCGACGTCGACGAAAAGGTATTGGTCTCCAGAATGTCCGCCCCCGCCATGGCGTAGGCGAAGTGGATGTCCTCGATCGCCTGCGGTTGAGTCAGGGTCAGCAGATCGTTGTTGCCTTGCAGGTGGCACTCGCAAGACTGGAAACAATTCCCCCGGAAATGGCCTTCGCTGAGTCCTAGTTCTTGAATCTGAGTTCCCATGGCCCCGTCGAGAACCAGTATCCTTCGGCTCGCGGCCTCGCGAAGGGCCGACTGCGCGCCCTGCTCGTTCTCGGGAGCCGTTTCAAAGATGCGGTCGAAGGACGAATTCATTCAAAGCGCCCAGATTCATCAATACGCCAATGGACATAATCATATAAACATGTCTTTATATTCCTGCAAGTGGAGATTCGGCGCGCGATCCGCGAACCGGCCACCGAAACCAGAGCGAAAGTCGCATACAGTCGACGGAACTTAGGAGCGCTACGCAGATGTCGGCGTTCAAAGCACGCGCCAGCCGACAGGCAGAGGAAAGTCGGGCTACTCACGGTTGATCTCTCAGAGGGAGGCCGACGACTCCGTTCAACAAACGGCTGTCGTCAGGTTGCCAAATGCGCCGTCGCCCATCACTATGCCGGCGGGCAGAGGGGCGACATGCCGGGCGAGACGAATGCGCGGCGGGATGTCAACGTCGCTGAATCCGCGCCTAGGTTACTTCAAGCGCGCGGGATCGACGGCCAGTTGAGCGACGCGGCGCCTAAGTGACTGTTGCACAAACGATCCTCGAGAAAATCCTAGCAGGAATTAAATCATGGCTGAAAAGGTCGATGGACCGAGCCGACGCCCCACGATCACCGATCAGGAGGCGCTCCAATTTCACTCGCGCGGACGTCCTGGCAAGCTTGAGATTATCGCGACAAAGCCTATGGCCACACAGCGCGACCTGTCTCTGGCCTATTCGCCAGGGGTCGCGGTTCCGGTCAAGGCGATCGCCGCCGATCCCTCGACCGTCTACGACTATACGACGCGCGGCAACATGGTCGCAGTTATCACGAACGGCACCGCTATCCTTGGCCTCGGGAATCTCGGGGCGCTAGCCGCCAAGCCAGTGATGGAGGGAAAAGCGGTCCTGTTCAAGCGTTTCGCCGACGTCAACTCGATCGATCTAGAGGTCGATACGGAAGACCCCGAGGAATTCGTCAACGCGGTGAAATATCTCGGGCCGTCGTTCGGAGGGATTAACCTCGAGGACATCAAGGCGCCAGAATGCTTCTACATTGAAGAGCGGTTGCGGGAGGTGATGGACATTCCCGTATTCCACGACGATCAGCACGGCACGGCCATAATTGCCGCCGCAGGAATGATCAACGCAATTCACCTGACTGGGCGCGACATCAAAACCACTCGCCTCGTTTGCAACGGGGCGGGAGCGGCAGGGATCGCCTGTCTCGACCTTATCAAGGCGATAGGCTTCGAGCCCTCGAACGTGATCCTGTGCGACACCAAGGGAGTCGTCTATCGCGGTCGGCCGGAAGGCATGAACCAGTGGAAATCAGCGCACGCTGTTGATACGCCTTTGCGAACGCTCGAGGAGGCGATGGCCGGCGCCGATATCTTCTTCGGCTTGTCGGCCAAAGGGGCGCTTACAGCCAAGATGGTCAAGACCATGGCGCCAGATCCGATCATATTCGCAATGGCGAACCCCGATCCGGAAATCACACCCGAGGACGCGCAAAAGGCGCGGGAAGACGTGATCATCGCCACCGGGCGCTCGGACTATTCTAACCAAGTGAATAACGTCCTGGGCTTTCCGTACATTTTCCGAGGCGCGCTCGACGTGCGCGCCAAAACCATTAACATGGAAATGAAGATTGCCGCCGCGCATGCTCTCGCCGAGCTTGCGCGCGAAGACGTGCCCGACGAGGTCGCAATTGCCTATCGAGGCGCGAGGCCACGTTTCGGCCGGGAATACATCATTCCTGTGCCCTTCGATCCCAGACTCATTTATGTCGTGCCGATTGCAGTAGCGAAGGCCGCGATGGCGTCGGGAGTCGCGCGGCGGCCGATCGTCGATCTCGACGCATACAAGGCGCAATTGTCGGCGCGACGCGACCCGATCGCCGGCGCAATGCAGCGAATCGTCGAGCGCGTGCGACGCATGCCTAAACGCGTCGTCTTTGCCGAAGGCGAGGAAGATCAGGTCATCCGCGCCGCCTGTTCTTTCGTCAACCAGGGGCTCGGCACGGCGATCTTAGTCGGCCGCGAAGAACGCGTGCGCGCCGCCGCCACGGCCTCAGGCCTTGACATTTCCGACAAGGGAATCGAAATCCACAATGCACGCCTCTCGCAGCGCAACGCGCTCTATGCACAATTTCTCTTTGAACGCCTTCAGCGCAAGGGTTACCTATTGCGCGACTGCCAGCGCTTGATCAATCAGGACCGCAATTACTTCGGCGCCGCGATGGTTGCCCGGGGCGACGCGGACGCGATGGTGACAGGCGTCACGCGCAACTTTTCGATCGCGCTCGAAGAGGTGCGTCGCGTGATCGACGACAAGCCGGGTCATCGCGTTGTCGGCGTCTCGATCATCCTTTCGCGCGGTCGTCCAATCCTGGTCGCCGACACTGCCATTACCGAAATGCCAACAGCCGAGGATCTCGCGGACATCGCGGTCGAGGCCGCCGCCGTGGCCCGGCGAATCGGCTACGAACCGCGCGTCGCCATGCTCGCGTTTTCCAACTTCGGCCATCCGCCTGGTGAGCGCGCTCAGCGCGTTCAGGAGGCGGTAAGAATTCTCGATTCCAAGCGAGTGGACTTCGAATATGACGGGGAGATGGGCGCCGATGTCGCGCTCAATAAGGAGCTGATGGCGGCCTATCCATTCTGCCGTTTGAGGGACACAGCGAATGTGCTGGTCATGCCGGCCTTCCACTCGGCCGCCATCTCGACCCGCATGCTCCAGGAGTTGGGCGTCGCGACGGTCATCGGGCCGCTGATCGTGGGGCTGGAGAAGCGAGTGCAAATCGTCTCGCTCGGAGCCAAGCATTTCGACATCGTCAATATGGCGGCGCTATCGAGTTTCAATATAGGCGGGTGAGCGTCGCGGCCGGAACGACGCCCCGTTCTGCGCCGCATATCCAGCGCGAGTG
>CAWAIM010000040.1:0-31008 GCA_963781895.1 uncultured Alphaproteobacteria bacterium | reverse complement strand
AGTAGCTTACATCAGCCTGCGCGCCATCGCCATTCCGTGATCGATCGAAGGAGGGTCACCTCCCCCATCCTCGACATCAATCACGCCGCCTCGCTCTCGGTTTTCGTCCCTTCGGCCCTGCTGCGCGAAGCGCATGGGCTAGAGAATCGAACGAGACGCCATCGTGAGCCGATGGAACTTCTTCGTCGCCGGTTTTCGCGCGTCCCGCTTGAATCATGCGCCGATCTCATTGGAAACGCGCCGGAACAGGCTGAACTGGAAGCTTTGCTCCGACCCGCGAGGCGTCCTGTGGACGTCGCGCAGGGTTTCAACCAGTTGAAACGCGTCCCCCATTGCACGGGCGAGACTTTGGGCGTCGTAGCGCGCCACCGGCAAGCCGCTGCACCGCTCGGGGCCGTCCGGCGCAAACGTGGCGATGATCGCATGTCCTCCGGGCTTCACGGCCCTCGACAGGCGCGCGACATAAGCCGTGCGGTCGCGCTCCTCGGTCAGGAAATGAAACGCCGCCCGGTCGTGCCAGACGTCATAGGCGGCCGCCTGCGGCTCCCATGCCGTCACGTCGGCGACGATCCATTCGACTTGGTCGGCCCGGCCGCCGAGGCGAGCCTTGGCGGCCACGAGCGCGGCTTCCGAGAGATCGAGCACGGCGACGGCCCGAAAGCCCTTCGCGATCAAGGCGTCGACCAGTCGTGACGCGCCGCCGCCGACATCAATGACGGAAGACGCGGCGGTCGCGCCCGTCTTGGCGATCAGATCGAGCGAGGGCGCGGGGTTCTCCTGAAACCAGGTCAGTTCCTTCTCGCCCCTGCTGGCATAAACTTTGTCCCAATGTTCCTGACGGCTCGCGCTATTCATGGCGGCTCCCTCCTCCGGTGACACTCCGCAAGGCGATCAAAGTATGGTCACGCCCCCTCTCCTCGATAACAAACACGCCGCCTCGCCCTCCGCTGTTCGTCCCCTCGGCCCTGCTGCGCGAGGCGCGGCGGCAAAAGGGACTCGCCGTCGCGGACGTGCCGCAGGTGTGCATTCTAGACCCGGATGGCGACCTGGTGCGACACTTGCGGCGGACGGGCGCGGCCAAGCCGTTCGCGGGCTGGCCCTGCTATCACACCGAACTCGACGTCTTTTCGCTGGGCGCGCATCAGGCCGGCATCGTCGGGCGCGTGGTCGGAGCCTCCTTCGCCGTCCTGGTGGCCGAGGAATTGTTCGCCAGCGGCTGCGAGCTGCTGGTGAGCATGACGTCCGCCGGGCAGATCGCCCCGGCGGGGCCGCCGCCCTACTTCGTCGTCATCGACCGCGCCCTGCGCGACGAGGGAACGAGTTATCACTACGCTCCTCCGTCAGATTTCGCCGAGGCGAGCGCGGAGCTGGCGGCGGCGGCGGCCGAGGCGCTCGCGACACTGAACCAGCGCAGCGTCGTGGGCGCGAGCTGGACAACCGACGCCCCTTTCCGCGAAACGGCCGAAGCCATCGAAGCGGCGCGCGCCAGAGGCATTCTCGCGGTCGAGATGGAAGCGGCGGCGCTCTACGCGTTCGCGCGCGCGAAAGGCGTCCGAGTGCTCTGCCTCGCCCATGTCACCAACACGATGGGTCAGACCGGCGCCGACTTCGAAAAGGGCGAAGCGGACGGGACACGCGACGCGCTCGCAGTGCTCGAGCGGGTCGTGACCGCGTTGCATAGAGCCCTGATTGGCCACGATCGCGTGCGCATTCCTATCTGCGACTTCATTTCGGCCAATAAGTGGAACGAGCCGCTGGAACGGTACAATCCTAGTTAAAAAAATATTTTCAACCCGGCGGTTGTCGGCCTTGACTCCCGCCTTCCGCTGATGCTCACTTGTAAATGGTTCGCAATTGAACTGTGCGCTCGCGCGCAAGGATTGTGGGGACAATCTTGCAGTGCAGTTGGTGAATCGGGGACAGTAAGGGGAGCTCGATAAGCGTGCGAAATTGTGAGCGCCCCGGTCCGCACCCGGCGCTTGCAATGGGGGTCCTGGCGGCCCGCTGTCGTTACGGCGCCCTCGGCAAGGACATTGGACTAAACCGGCAACGGAATTGTTGGGGACATTTATACAGATCAACAGTCCCGTCGGCGGCGCCGAGGAACACCAAGTGACGATGGCGAACAGGCATGTCTCGCTCGACGGTGTGACGCTTGAGGAAAGCCGCGTTAAGGAACCCTAGGAAAGGCCGCCTTCGGGCGGCCTTTTTTCTCAGCGCTGGATTTGGTCGGCCTTCCCCGTTCGAACGGGTGCGCCCTGACGGGCCGGCGATGCGCGCGGGAGAGTAACGGACGCGCGGCGGTTGGGACCGCTCCGTGGCGACGCAATCCCACGCGGGTCGAACGCGCTCCAGGGCCCCGCGCGTGACAGACGCTCGTTCAGTGATAGACTGGCGAGGAACGGCTTCCGCTGAGATGAGGCGATGGCGACGCTCCGTCTTAAGCGCGCGTGATGGCGACGGCGCGCCGTAGACCGCGTCGACGCCACCGAGTAATCCGAAACGAGACGGTTTGAGGCGAGGATGACGACCATGGCGAATGACAAGATGTTGGCGCAGATGTCGGGCAAGGCGGGATTCATCGCCGCGCTCGACCAGAGCGGCGGATCGACCCCAGGCGCGCTTCGCCTCTACGGCATTCAGGACAAGGATTACAGCGGCGAGGCCGAGATGTTCAGGCTGGTGCACGAGATGCGCGTGCGCATCATGACCGCGCCGGCCTTCACCGGAGCGAAGGTCCTCGCCGCCATCCTGTTCGAGCGCACGATGGACGGCGAGGCCAAGGGCAAGCCGGTTCCGGCCTATCTTTGGGAGGAGCGGGGCGTCGTCCCGATCGTGAAGGTCGACAAGGGGCTCGACGCGGAGAAGGACGGCGTCAGCCTGATGAAGCCGATGCCGGACCTCGACCCGCTGCTCGCCCGCGCGGTGAAACTCGGCGTGTTCGGCACCAAGATGCGCTCGGTCATCAACCACGCCTCGAAGGACGGCGTCGCCGCCATCGTCAAGCAGCAGTTCGAGATCGGCGACCAGATCGCCAGGCATGGGCTGATCCCGATCATCGAACCCGAGGTCTCGATCAAGAGCCCGGACAAAGCCGGCGCCGAGGCGATCCTTCTGGCGGAGATCACCAGGCGGCTCGACGCCCTGCCCGAAGGCCGCCAGGTGATGCTCAAGCTCACGATCCCGAGCACGCCCGACCTTTACGCGCCGCTGATCAAGCACAAGAGGGTCCTGCGCGTGGTCGCGCTGTCCGGCGGCTATACGCGGGCCGAGGCGTGCAGGCTCCTGGCGCAAAATCATGGCATGGTCGCGAGCTTCTCGCGCGCGCTCGCCCAGGACCTCAGGCGCTCGATGAGCGACGCCGAGTTCAACGCCGCGCTGGCGAGCGCCATCGACGAGATCTATCAGGCCTCGACCGTGAAGGTGTGACGCCGCAAGCGGCCGATCGCCGGCGGATGGCGTCGGAATGAGCGCCGGGGCGAACATCGTCTTCCTGTTCGACGTCGACAACACGCTTCTCGACAACGATCGCTTCCAGGAGGATCTGCGCCAGCAGCTGACAAGCGCCTGCGGCGAGCGCGCCTGCGCCCGCTATTGGGCGCTGTACGAGGAGCTGCGCGAAAGCCTCGGCTACGCCGACTATCTCGGCGCGCTGGAGCGTCTGAGACGGGAGGACCCGCACGACCCGACGGTCTATCGCGTCGCCAACTGGGTTCTGGACTATCCCTTCGCCGATCGTCTCTATCCGAATGTTTTCGAGGTCGTCAGACACGTGCGGCAATGGGGCCCCGCCGTCATTCTGTCCGACGGGGACGCGGTCTTTCAGCCGCGCAAGGTCGCTCGCTCGGGCCTGTGGGACGCGTTCGACGGCAACGTGCTGATTTACGTCCACAAGGAGACCGAGCTGGCGGAGGTCGAGCGCCGGCATCCGGCCGCGCACTATGTGCTCGTCGACGACAAGACGCGCATCCTCGCCGCGGTGAAGGGCGCTTGGGGCGATCGGGTCACGGCGGTGTTCCCGAGGCAGGGACACTACGCGCCGCAGGCGACGCCCTCGGAGACCGCGCAAGTCGACATCGCGATCGACGCAATCGGCGATTTGCTCGGCTACGATCTGTCGGCGCCGCGATAAGCGAATGCGCGGGCGCCGACGTCCGTCTTGACGTTCACGCTCAGCGCCAGCCGCACACGCGCCGGCCGCGATGCCACCAGCACACCCAGCGCCGATGACGCGGACGGCGGCGGGGAGCGACCACGACCACCTGGGCCTTCTCGACCAGGTCGTCCGGGCTGCCCGCGACGCGGTTGTCGAAGGGCATCGCGTCGGTCGCGCCAGGCGTCAGCGCCAGACCCGCGGCGGCCGCGCCGCACAGAATTCCCCGCACCAGGCCTCGGCGATCAATGATGGTCAATGGATGCTTCCTCTCTTCGCAGGCAGTTGTTGCTTCCTCCCGAGCGGCCTTCCCGACCCGGAGCGTTTTCCGACAATAGGCGCCAATTTTATCATTTCCAACAGGCGGCAGGCCCGACCGGGAACCCGCCGCCATTTCTGACCGGGACGGCGATCGCGAAGGAGCGCCGCGTCCAGACCCGATGGCGGACGATCCGCCCGGTTTTTCGAATCGCCCGCCGCCTCCGCGCCGCGCGTTTTTGACTTGAGGCAGATCAATTCGCGCGAGGCGGGTTTATGGGACGGGGTTAAGCAACGCGTCACCAAAATCCGAACTACAGATGGGACAATCGGTCGCGCGCCCCATGATATCGAGGCTCTGGACAATCCAGCCTCATCCGGTTAGCGAAGAGGAAAGCGGTCCGGTGTAGGAGCAACTGGGCCGAAAAGGATGGCGATGGACTATCAGCGGAGCTTCCAGGACGCGATCAGCCGCCTGAAGACGGAGGGGCGCTATCGCACTTTCGCCAATCTGGAGCGGGATGCGCGCCGCTTCCCCACCGCGCTGTGGCGTCCGCCAGGCGAGGAGAACAAGCCCCGCGAAGTCACCGTCTGGTGCTCGAACGATTACCTGGGCATGGGCGGCCACCCCGCGGTGGTCGAAGCCTCGGTGAGCGCGGCCCGGGCCCACGGCGCAGGCGCCGGCGGAACCCGCAACATTTCCGGCACCCATCACCCGATCGTGCGGCTCGAGGCGGAACTCGCCGACCTGCACGGCAAGCCGGCGGCGCTCGTCTTCACCTCGGGCTGGATCTCCAATCTGGCCGGCATCTCGACCATCGCCAGCCTGCTGCCGAACTGCCTGATCCTGTCCGACGCGCTCAACCACAATTCGATGATCGAGGGCGTGCGCCGCGCGGGTTGCGAGAAGAAAGTGTGGCGTCACGGCGACGTCGCGCACCTCGAACAGCTGCTCGCGGCCGAGCCGATCGACCGGGCCAAGCTGATCGTGTTCGAGAGCCTCTACTCGATGGACGGCGACATCGCGCCGATCGCCGAAATTGTCGCGCTGGCGGAAAAGTACAACGCCCTCACCTATATCGACGAGGTTCACGCGGTTGGCCTCTATGGCGCTCGCGGCGGCGGGCTGAGCGAGCGCGACGGGCTCGCCCATCGCATCGACGTCATCGAGGGAACGCTCGCCAAGGGATTCGGCTCGCTCGGCGGCTATATCGCCGCCAGCGAGGCGATCGTCGACGCCGTGCGCAGCTACGCGCCCTCGTTCATCTTCACCTCGACCCTGCCGCCGAGCGTCGCCGCCAGCGCCGCGGCGGCCGTCCGCCATCTCAAGACGTCGAACGCGGAGCGCGAGCGCCATCAGCATATGGCCAAGCTGACCAAGCACGCGCTGCGCGCGGCCGGCCTGCCGGTGATGGACAATCCCTCGCATATCGTGCCGGTCGCCGTCGGCGACGCGCGCCAATGCCGCGCCGCCAGCCAGTTGCTGCTGGAGCGGCACGCGATCTACATCCAGCCGATCAATTATCCGACCGTCGCCAAGGGAACCGAGCGCCTGCGCATCACGCCGACGCCCGCTCATAACGAGGCGCAAGTCGCCGAACTCGTCGAGGCGCTGGTCGACGTGTGGAAGACGCTCGGCCTGCGCTTCGAACAGGCGAAAGTGATTCCATTGCCGCGCCCCGGCGCGACCGATCCGGCGCACTGCGCCTATCCCGAAATGAAGCGCGCGGCCGAATAGGCGTTCGCCTTGCCGAGGCGCCCCTCACCCCGGCCCTCTCCCGTAAACGGGAGAGGAGACGAGAACCCGCAGGGCCGGATGAGGGCCTAGCCGAATGCAACCACCCTCCCCCGCGCGCAAACCCATGCTTGCCGCGCTCGCCGGCGAACGTCAGCCGCGGCCGCCCATTTGGCTGATGCGTCAGGCCGGCCGCTATCTGCCGGAATACCGTCGAGATCCGCGCCCGCGCCGCGACCTTCCTCGATTTCTGTTACACTCCGGCCTTGGCGGTCGAGGCGACGCTGCAGCCGATCCGGCGCTTCGGCTTCGACGCGGCGATCCTGTTCTCCGACATTCTCGTCGTGGCCGACGCGCTCGGGCAGAAGGTCGGTTTCGAATCCGGCGAAGGTCCCCGGCTCGATCCGATCGGCGACGCGAGCGGCGTTTCGCGATTGTTCGAGGAGCCGGACTGGAACCGGCTCGCGCCGGTGTTCGAGACGCTCGACCGGCTCAAGACCGCGCTTCCGGGCGAGGTCGCGCTGATCGGATTTTGCGGCGCGCCCTGGACGGTGGCGAGCTACATGATCGCCGGGCGGGGCACGCCGGACCAGGCGCCCGCGCGGCTGTTCGCCTATCGCCACCCCAGCCTGTTCGCGACGCTGATCGACCGCCTCGTCGACGCTTCGGCCGCCTATCTGTTGCGTCAGCTGGCGGCGGGCGCGGAAGCCGTGCAGATTTTCGACTCCTGGGCCGGCGTCCTGCCGCCGGCCGAATTCGAGCGCTGGTGCGTCGCGCCGCTCGGCGCCTTGATCGCCAAGGTGCGCGCGGGCGCGCCCGATGCGCCGATCATCGCCTTTCCGCGCGGCGCGGCGACGCAACTGGGGAAATTCGCCGACATGCCGGGCGTCGCGGGAATCGGCCTCGACACCAGCGTCGAACCCGAGGTCGCCGCCAAGGCGCTGCCCGATCGGTTGGCGCTGCAGGGCAATCTCGATCCGCTGGCCCTGGTCGCGGGCGGCCGCAGCCTCGACGAGGGCGTCGATCGCGTCCTCAAAGGATTTCGGTCGCGCGCGCATATCTTCAATCTCGGCCACGGCGTCCCGCCCGAGACGCCGGTCGAACATGTCGAGCGTCTCGTCGCTCGAGTTCGCGGGCGGGCGAGCGCGCCATGAGCGGCCTGATCCGCGACGACCCTCGCCTCGCCCGCGCGGAGGCCTGGTTCCAGACGCTCCAGATGCGGATCGTCGAGGCGATGGAGGCGCTGGAGCGCGAGTTCGAAGGCGCCGACCCCGCGCGCGCGCCCGGACGTTTCGTGCTCGAACCCTGGACGCGAACCGACGCCAGCGGCGAGCCGGGCGGGGGCGGACGCATGGCGATGCTGCGCGGACGGCTGTTCGAGAAGATGGGCGCGCATTGCTCGACGGTGCACGGCGCCTTCCCGAAGGAATTCGCCGGGCAAATTCCGGGCGCGGCCGACGACGCGCGCTTCTGGGCCGCCGGCGTATCGGTGATCGCCCATCCCTGGAGCCCGCATGTGCCGACCGTGCACATGAACACCCGGCTCGTCCGCACCACCAGGACCTGGTTCGGCGGCGGCGCCGACCTGACGCCGATGCTCGAGGCGCGCCGCTGCCCGAGACGATCCCGACGCCATCGCCTTTCACGCGGCGATGCGCGCGGCATGCGAGCGTCATCCGAAGGTCGCCGACGCGGAGCGCTACAAGGCGTGGTGCGACGAGTATTTCCACCTCAAGCACCGCAACGAGCCGCGCGGCATCGGCGGGATTTTCTTCGACGACCTCAACAGCGCCGGCGACGCCGGCAATTCGGCGTTCGACGACGACTTCGCCTTCGTGCGCGACGTCGGCGAGAGCTTCATCGCCGTCTATACCCAGATCGTCAGGCGCAATGCGTCGAAACCCTGGAGCGGCGCCGAACGCGAGGAACAAACCGTGCGGCGCGGGCGTTATGTCGAATTCAACCTGCTGTATGACCGGGGCACGATTTTCGGCTTGAAAACCGGCGGCAACATCGCCTCCATTCTGTCCTCCATGCCGCCGCAGGCAAGCTGGCCCTAATCGCCCTCCCCCGGACTCGCGAGGACCCATCATGATCAACGCCGCGCAATCCGGCCGCTTTCGCATCGGCGGCGCCTTCGACGTCAACCGCCTCGGGTTCGGCGCCATGCGCATCGTCGGACGTGGCGTCTGGGGCCCGCCGCAGGACCGCGCCGAGGCCCTGCGCGCGTTGCGCCGCCTCGAGGATCTCGGCGTCGATTTCGTCGACACCGCCGATTCCTACGGCCCCAACTTTTCCGAAGAACTGCTCAAGGAAGCGCTCGCGCCCTATGGCAGGATCCATGTCGCCACCAAGGGCGGGCTCGCGCGCACCGGCCCGAACCAATGGATACCGCTCGGCCGCCCCGAATATCTGATCCAGCAGGCGCACACCAGCCGCTGGCGGCTCGGCGTCGAGACGATCGATCTCTGGCAGTTGCATCGCATCGATTCGAAAGTGCCGGCGAGCGAGCAATTCTCGGCCATCGCCTCGCTGATCAAGGACGGCGTCATCCGCTGCGCCGGTCTGTCGGAAGTCGACGTCGGGGACATCGAAGCCGCGTCGAAGTTCTTCCCTGTCGCGACGGTGCAGAACCGCTACAACTTCGTCGACCGGGCCAGCGAAGCGACGCTCGACTATTGCGCTCAACGCGGGATCGGCTTCATTCCGTGGGCCCCGCTCGACGCCGGGGCGTTCGCGCGCGAGGGCTCCGCGCTCGCGGCGGTGGCCCGCAAGCATCAGGCGAGCCCCGGCCAGATCGCGCTCGCCTGGCTCCTCAAGCGCAGCCCGGTCATGCTGCCGATCCCCGGCACCGGCAAGGTCGCGCATCTGGAAGAAAACGTCGGCGCCGCGGCGATCGCGCTGTCCGATGACGACTACGCCACGCTCGATCGCGCGGGACGGGCGGCGAGGTGACCGCGCCCGGCTCGACCGCTCTCAGTTCAAATCTTTCGAAATTCCATGCGGTAGCCGACCTTTTCTCCGGTGAACGGCTCGGTCCGGGGAGCGTCGCCGAACGCGAACTCATCGCCATCGAGAACATAGGGCCGGATCAAGTCGGTCCGCCACGCCGGATCCCAGACCGCGTCCACGTGATGAACGACCCGGTCGTTTTCGCGGGTGTATGGGGCGCGGAACGCCTCGGCCATTCTGGACCGCAATCGACTTTATAGGGACGCTCGCCGCGCGCGACGGCCGAATCGACCTCAATGCAGGGAAAGAGGATCAGATTCGGACAGAAATCCGATAACTTCTCGGAAGAACTGCATACGGTTCTTCTCGAGCATGACTGTATGCGTGCCTTCGCCAAGCTCGACGAACCTTTTGTAGGGAACATTCGTCAACTGCTTGAAATACGCTTGCGCCTGATAGCTCGGCAGGTCTGCGTCCCACTCGGCATGAATGAGAAATGTGGGAACAGTAATTTTGCCCGGATCGTAGAATGGCTTTCCGGCCCGCCACGCGTTCACGAATTCCTCCAGCACGCCATTGGGCGCGCGCAGCATCGGCGGATTCATTTTGCTGCCGACCGGATCGGTCGCCAACGTCGCAGCCCACCACGAATCGAATACGCCAGGAGGAATGAGGGTCGCCAGTTTATCCTCCGGCACGCCCTTTACCCAACGCGCCTCCGCTGTATCCTTCGCGACCAGCCGGTAGGCGGCGATGGGCGCATCAGTCGGCGCGGCCGGCGGTCGCCAGACCCAAGCGGGAGCGTAGAGGACGAGCCGGTTGATGTTGTCGTTGTGTCGCGAGGTATATGAACCGGCGATCGATGTTCCCCACGACCACCCGAACAAATCCAGTTTCGGAATGTGTCGCGTCTTCAAAATATAATCGACCGCCGCTCCGAGATCTTTGGCGGCATCGGCCGAAGTCGCGACCGGTTTATTGGCGGACGCGGGTTGGTCCATCTCGGGCGGTCGCGTCGAGCCCCCGTAACCGCGCAGATCGACGAGAAATACGTCGTAGCCCTGCTGAGCGATGAGATCCATCATTGACACGCCCTCGATTGGCAAATCGAAGCTCGTTTCCGCGGGATAGGTCGCCCCGTGAATGAAAAGCACGGTCCTCTCTGGACGGAACGCGGTCATTCCTACCGGATGCTTGTTTCGCATATAGAGTTCGATGCCGGGGTCCGCAGACGGGATCGTGAAACTACTCGTTTCAAGTTGTTGGGGAGCCGCTGAAGCCGTCATCGAAAATGCAATGCACGACAGGAGCCGCAGGGCAAGCCAGAGCGGTGCTCGCTTCATTCGCGCCTCCCGACGTCATCGGGCTGGGCCCGGAGGCCGGAAAGACTATTCCATTTGTTTGCCAATGAGTAGCGGATGTTCGCCAGCCCCCGCGTGTCGAACATAAGAATCTCGCCCGTCAGTTCCGGCGCCGCGATTTCAACTCCATGACGCGTCCACGATATAGCGGCGAAATGCGTCCTCCCTTGTTCATCGTCACCTGCGGACCCCCGGAGCAGCCGTTCGAGTTGGGTATCAGGCGTTTAATTTTAACCGTCAACTCCTCAGCACGACGCAGGCGCCGCCGACCGCCTGCAGGCGCGCGCAGAGCTTCTCCGCCTCCGTCCGGGTCTGCGCCGGCAGGCGCACGCGGAAGAATGGCTGGAAGCCGCGGCTCCTCACGCGCGAGCCGAGGATGAATGGGTCCATGCCGCCGATGACGCTGGGGTGGCGACGCTCGGCGCGGGCGAAGGCGTCGAGCGCGGCGGCCTTGGAAAAGCTGCCGGCGACCTGCACGCCCCAGGGCGCGAACAGGCCGGAGACGACCGGCGAAGCCGTCGGCCCCGTTCTGAAGCCGGCCACGAGGGCGAGGCATGAGGCGGCCGGCTCGTTCGCAACGGGCGCGGACGGCGTCGCGCGCTTCCAGTCCTCGAGCGGTCGATCGGTGATCGCGAGAACATAGTCCTGGGTCTCGAACGGCAGGCCGCCGCCCGCCAGCCAATTCGCGAGCGCGTTCGGACCCGCGTTATAGGCCGCCGCGGCCAGGCCCAAATTGCCGAAGCGGCGCGCGAATTCGGCCAGAAGCTTCGCCGAAGCGGGAATCGCCGTCGCCGGATCGAACGGATCGGCGAGACCGCGCTCGGACGCCGTGCCGGGCATGAACTGGGCGACGCCCAGGGCGCCGGCGGGACTGATCGCGCCCGGCCGGAATGCGCTCTCCCGCCAGATGAGCCGGGTGAAGAAGTCGATCGGCAGTCCTTCGGTCCGGGCGGAGGTCTCGACGATTCCGCACAGCGTCGCCACCGCGTCGTCGCTCGCCGGTTCGGCCTCGCCCGCCGCCGTGCGCGGCGCCGGCGAGACGATGAGCGCGGCGAGGAAAAGCGCTCCGGCCGCGCGACTGGCCATGCGGCGAGGACGCCGGTCAACGCGCGCGCGCGGCTCCGGTCTCGCGGCCGGTTTCGAACCGGGGTCGACGCGCCTCGACCGCGGCGGAAGCACGGCCGTGTTTCACCCCTTCGGCGCCGGGTGAAGATCATCGACCCAGTGCACTTCCTCGGGCTGTTCGGCCACGGGAATGTCGAGATTGACCACCACCGGCTCCTGCCCGCTGCGCACCAGCACGCATGACAGCGGCTCGACGTCGCTGGCGTTGATCTCCTGGTGCGGAACATAGGGCGGGACGTAGATGAAATCGCCGGGGCCGGCGTCGGCGACGAATTCGAGCTGATCGCCCCAGCGCATGCGCGCGGCGCCGCCAACGACGTAGATGACGCTCTCGACCGGGCCGTGGTGGTGGGCGCCCGTCTTGGCTTTCGGATGAATCACGACCGTTCCAGCCCAAAGCTTCTCGGCCCCGGCGCGCGCGTATGTGATCGCCGCGGCGCGGTTCATGCCGGGCGTTTGCGGCGTGTTGATGTCGAGTTCGTTTCCGTGGACCACGCGCACGCCCTCACGGCGCCATTTCGATTCGGATGGACCTGTCATTCTCCGCCTCCGTCGGATCGCCTAAACGCCGCGGGCGCGTTCGCCACGCGCCTAATCCTTTTTCAGGTTGATCGAGACCGCGCCGCCGTTGGGCGCCCGCACGGTGATGCGCGCCCCGGCTCCGGCGCGCACGAGCGTCGCTTTGCGGCCGCCGACATCGAAATCGAGCCGCGCGCCGCCATCGGAAAAGCGCGGGTTGGTCGCGTCATGGTAATCGTCGATCCAATAGACGCCGATCACCGAATCGCCGGCGATGACGACCTGGGCCGAGCGGCCATGCGCGTCCGCGCCGCCCCAGCTCCCATCGAGAGGGCCGGCGCCGCCGGCGAGCGTGGGCGCAGCGAAGACGCCGACGAAAACCGCGAGCGCGGCGCCGGCGACGACCTCGCGCAATTGGCTCATTCGGCGTTCTCCGCTTTGCGGCGCGCTTCGTCCGACAGGCGGCTTTGCCGGGCGAAAGGCCGATGCTATAGGGGCGCATCTTCGCTCGCCGCCGCTCATCCTCCAAGGAAAATCCGCCCGATGTCCAAGATCAAGGTCGCGAACCCGGTTGTCGAACTCGACGGCGACGAGATGACGCGGATCATCTGGCGGCTCATTCGCGACAAGCTGATTCACCCCTATCTCGACGTCGAGCTGCTGTATTTCGACCTGTCGGTCGAGCACCGCGACGCCACCAATGACCGGGTCACGGTCGAGGCGGCCGAGGCGATCAAGGCCTGCGGCGTCGGCGTCAAATGCGCCACGATCACGCCGGACGAAGCGCGGGTCAAGGAATTCAATCTCAAGGAGATGTGGCGGAGTCCGAACGGCACCATCCGCAACATTCTGGGCGGCGTGATCTTTCGCGAGCCGATCATCTGCAGGAATGTGCCGCGTCTCGTTCCCGGCTGGACGCTGCCGATCGTGGTCGGCCGCCACGCCTATGGCGACCAGTACCGCGCGACCGACTTCAAAGTGCCGGGCAAGGGCCGCCTGACCATCCGGTTCGAAGGCGACGACGGCAAGGTGATCGAGAGGGAGGTGTTCAAGTTCCCGGGCGCCGGGGTGGCGATGGCGATGTACAACCTCGACGATTCGATCCGCGACTTCGCCCGCGCCTCGCTCAACTACGGCATGATGCGCAAGTACCCGGTGTACCTGTCGACCAAGAACACGATTTTGAAGGCCTATGACGGACGATTCAAGGACATCTTCCAGGAGGTCTACGAGAGCGAATTCAAGTCGAAGTTCGCCAGCCTCGGCATCACCTACGAGCATCGTCTGATCGACGACATGGTCGCCGCCGCGCTCAAGTGGTCGGGCGGCTATGTGTGGGCCTGCAAGAATTACGACGGCGACGTGCAGTCGGACACGATCGCGCAAGGCTACGGCTCGCTCGGTCTGATGACCAGCGTGCTGATGTCGCCGGACGGGCGGACGGTCGAGGCCGAGGCCGCGCACGGAACCGTCACCCGGCACTACCGCGAGCACCAGAAGGGCCGCGAGACCTCGACCAACTCGATCGCCTCGATCTTCGCCTGGACGCGCGGGCTTGCCCATCGGGCCAAGCTCGACGGCAACGAAGCGCTGGCCAAATTCGCTGCGACCCTCGAGAAAGTCTGCGTCGACACCGTCGAGGCCGGCTACATGACCAAGGACCTCGCGCTGCTGGTCGGACCGGAGCAGAAGTGGCTCTCGACCGGCGGCTTTCTCGACAAGGTCGACGAGAACCTCAGGAAAGCGATGGCGTAGGAGCGGCGGCCCGGGCGGGCGCCGCTTCGATCGCCAATCGACCCGCCTCAGACCCGCGCCGAGACCGAGGCGCGCGATCTCCGGCCCGGCGGTTTCCGGCGCCCGCGCTCCGGGCGCGGCTCCCTCAAGCCCTGTCCCGGATTCCCGCTTCCACCGCCGCCAGCGCCGCCTGCGCGTTGACGCCGTCGGGGCCGCCGGCCTGGGCCATGTCGGGACGGCCGCCGCCGCCCTTGCCGCCGAGGGCGGCCGAACCGAGCCGGACGAGATCGACGGCGTTGAATCGGGCGGTCTGGTCGGCGGTCACGGCGACGACGATGCTCGCCCGGCCGTCGTCTCCGGTGGCCGCGATCGCCACCACCCCGGATCCCACGCTCTGCTTGGCCTCGTCGGCGAGCGACTTGAGGTCCTTCATGTCGATTCCGGTCACGGCGCGGGCGTAAAACTTGACGCCGGCGACTTCGCGCACGGCCTCGGCGCCGTTCGAGCCGCCGCCGCCCATCGCCAGCTTGCGCCTGGCCTCGGCGAGTTCGCGCTCCAGCTTGCGCCGCTCGTCGATCAGCGCCTCGAGCCGCCCGGCCGCCTCCTCGGGGGGGCTGCGCAGCAGCGCGGCGAGGTCGGCGAGGCTGCGCGAATCGGCGCTCAGGCGCCGGCGCGCGTCGTCGCGCGTCTTGGCCTCGATGCGGCGGACGCCGGCCGCCACCGCGCTTTCGCCGACGATGGCGATCAGGCCGATGTCCCCCGTGCGGCCGACGTGGGTGCCTCCGCACAATTCGATCGAATAGGCGCGCTCGTGAGTCGCGTCGTCTTCGATCACGCCCATGCTGACCACGCGCACCTCGTCAGGGTATTTCTCGCCGAACAGAGCGCGCGCGCCCAGCGCCCGCGCATCGTCGAGGGCCATGAGGCGCGTCGTCACTTCGGCGTTCTCCAGCACGACGCGATTGGCGATGTCCTCCACGGCCGCGAGCTCGGCCGCGGTGATGGGTTTGGGATGAGCAATGTCGAAACGCAGCCGGTCGGGCGAAACCAGCGACCCCTTCTGCGCCACGTGATCGCCGAGCACCAGCCGCAGCGCTTCGTGCAGGATATGGGTCCCGGAATGATTGGCGCGCGTGGCGGCGCGGGCGGCGTGGTCGACGGCCAGCTCGACCGCCATGCCGGCGCGCGCCGTTCCTTCGACGATCGCCACGTCGTGGACGATGAGATCGCCGAGCTTCTTGCGGGTGTCGATAACCGCCGCGCGAAAGCCGGGCCCCGAGATTTCGCCGATGTCGCCGACCTGGCCGCCCGATTCGCCGTAAAACGGCGTCTGGTTGAGGATCAGCGAACCCTTCTGGCCCGGCTCCAGGATCTCGACTTCGGCGCCGTCCTTCACGATCGCGCCGATGACGCCCTCGGCGGTCTCGGTCTCGTAACCGAGGAAATCGGTCGCCCCGATCCGCTCGCGCAAGCCGTACCAGACCGTTTCGGTCGCCGCCTCGCCCGAACCGGCCCAGGCGCGGCGCGCCTCGGCGCGCTGGCGCTCCATCGCGGCGGCAAAGCCGCCGACGTCGACCGAAAGGCCGCGCGCGCGCAGCGCGTCCTGGGTCAGATCGAGCGGAAACCCGTAGGTGTCGTACAGCTTGAAAGCGGTCTCGCCGGACAGCACGCCGCCCTCGGCCAGAAGCCGGGTTTCGTCGTCGAGAATGGCCAGACCGCGCGCCAGGGTGGCGCGGAAGCGCGTCTCCTCGAGTTTGAGGGTTTCCGAGATCAGCGTCTCGGCGCGCACCAGTTCTGGATAGGCCTGACCCATCTCGCGCGTCAGCGCCGGAATGAGGCGCCACATCAGAGGATCGCGCGCGCCCAGGAGCTGCGCGTGCCGCATCGCCCGCCGCATGATCCGCCGCAGGACGTAGCCGCGGCCCTCGTTCGACGGCAGGACGCCGTCGGCGACCAGGAAGGCCGAGGCGCGCAGGTGGTCGGCGACGACGCGGTGCGAGGCGCGGTGCGGGCCGTCGGGATCGACGCCGGTCAGGTCGGCGCTGGCGCGAATGAGCGCGCGGAACAGGTCGATGTCATAATTGTCGTGCACGCCCTGCAGCACCGCGGCGATGCGTTCGAGGCCCATGCCGGTGTCGATCGACGGGCGCGGCAGGTCGACCCGCTCGCCGCCGGGCAGCGTCTCGAACTGCATGAACACCAGGTTCCAGATCTCGATGAAACGGTCGCCGTCCGCGTCCGGCGAGCCGGGCGGGCCGCCGGGGATATGCTCGCCGTGATCGTAGAAAATTTCCGAACACGGGCCGCAAGGGCCGGTGTCGCCCATCGCCCAGAAGTTGTCGCTGGTCGCGATGCGGATGATCCGCTCGTCAGGCAGGCCGGCGATGCGCTTCCACAAGCCGAAGGCGTCGTCGTCATTGTGGTACACGGTGACGGTCAGGCGCTGCTTGGGCAGGCCGAAATCGCGCGTCAGCAGATCCCAGGCGTACTCGATCGCGGCCTCTTTGAAATAGTCGCCAAAGGAGAAATTGCCGAGCATTTCGAAAAACGTGTGGTGGCGCGCCGTATAGCCGACATTGTCGAGGTCGTTGTGCTTGCCGCCGGCGCGCACGCATTTCTGCGCCGTCGCCGCCCGGACGTAAGGCCGCTTCTCGACGCCGGTGAACACGTTCTTGAACTGAACCATGCCGGCGTTGGTGAACATGAGAGTCGGATCGTTGCGCGGCACGAGCGAACTCGACGCCACGGGCTCGTGCCCGGTCTTGGCGAAAAATTGCAGGAAGCTCGATCGAATTTCGTTGACGCCGCTCATAAACGCCTTGCCCTAAGCACGGTTTTTCCCGTGCGCTTCTAGAACAAGGCGGCAACGAGCGCCATTGGAATCAGGGCGAACGCCAAAACGCGTCCGCCGGAACCGAATGTCGGCAAAGCGCCGAGGCCGGCCGCCTTCGCGGCGCCTGGGCCCATTGGGTCCGCAGGTTTGGCGAGAGTTGGGGCGCGGGGGCGGCGGGAGGGAGGAAGGCGCCGCCCCGGCACGCCCCAGACGCGCGATGACCGAATGTGCTCCCTGGCGGATGGGCGCGCCCTTCTGGCGCGGGACGCAAGGCGCGCCCAAAGGAGCCGGATCAGTCTTCAGCGTCGTCTTCGTCGGACGAGCCGTCGTTTTCGAGAATGCGGTCGGCGATGAGGCCGGCGTTCTCCCGAATGGCGCGCTCGATTTTGTCGGCCATCTCCACATTGGCCTTCAAGAACAACTTGGCGTTCTCTCGGCCCTGGCCGAGCCGCACGCTGTCGAACGAGAACCAGGCGCCCGACTTTTCCACCACGCCGGCCTTGACGCCGAGGTCGATCAATTCGCCCATCTTGGATACGCCCTCGCCGTACATGATATCGAACTCGACCTGCTTGAACGGCGGGGCGACCTTGTTCTTGACGACTTTGACTCGCGTCTGATTGCCGACGACCTGCTCATGGTCCTTGATCGCGCCGATGCGGCGGATGTCGAGGCGCACGGACGCATAGAACTTGAGCGCATTGCCGCCCGACGTCGTCTCGGGCGACCCGTACATGACGCCGATCTTCATGCGAATCTGGTTGATGAAGATCACCATCGTGTTGGAGCGCGAGATCGACGACGTGAGCTTGCGCAGCGCTTGGCTCATGAGCCGCGCCTGCAGGCCAGGCTGCGACTCGCCCATCTCGCCCTCGATCTCGGCCCTCGGCGTCAGCGCCGCGACCGAATCGATGACCAGAACGTCGATCGCGCCCGATCGCACCAACGTGTCGGTGATTTCGAGCGCCTGCTCGCCGGTGTCGGGCTGGGAAATGAGCAGGTCGTTGAGGTTGACGCCGAGCTTTTTCGCATAGACGGGATCGAGCGCATGTTCCGCGTCGACGAAGGCGCAAACGCCGCCTTTCTTCTGCGCCTCGGCGATCACATGCAGGGTCAGCGTGGTCTTGCCCGAAGACTCCGGCCCGTAGATTTCGATCACCCGCCCGCGCGGCAGGCCGCCGACTCCGAGCGCGATGTCGAGCCCCAACGACCCGGTCGACACGGTCTCGATCTCGACCGCCTTCTGGTTCTTGCCGAGGCGCATGATCGACCCCTTGCCGAAGGCGCGTTCGATCTGTGACAAAGCGGCGTCGAGCGCCTTGGTCTTGTCCACGCTGGTCCCTTCCACGAGGCGAAGATTGGCTTGACTCATAAGCATGGTCCTTCTCTCACGGGCAGCGTCCGATCCGCAACGGCGGTTTACGCGCCCCCCATGAAAAGAATTATGTGCATGGTTTGTTCTCAGACGCAAGTTCTTTTTTTGTTCTTGCATTGATATTCTGAATAACGGAAACAATAGCGTTTACGTCGCGTTGAAGATTCTGGTTAATCGAAAGTACGCACGCCTTCCCGTGATCCGCGTCCAAGGGACCGGCGTCCTGTGCTGGCGCATTGGCCGCCGCTTCATGCTAAGGGAGGCCGCAATAATGGAGCCGCCTGCCATGATCCCGGGGACGTTCGCCCTTGCTTTCGCCGCCGCCTTCTCGGGGGCCGCGCTTTACGTCAATTGGGTGGAGCAGCCGGCGCGCATGGCCCTCGACGAGGATGCGCTGCTGAGCGAATGGGGTCCGAGCGACCGGCGCGGAGTGGCGCTGCTTGCAGCCTTGGCCTTGATTTCCGCCTTGGCCGGATTTCTCGCCTATTTCGAATCGCAGGACGTGAGGTGGGCGATCGGCGCCCTCGTCATCGTCTCGAGCTGGCCCTATACTTTCTTTGTGATGGCGCCGCTCAACAATCAAATCCTGTCGCTGCGCGGCCGCGACGTCGCCGCCGCGCGGGTCCTGATTCGCCAGTGGGGTTTCGTCGAATCCGGCCTTGCGGCGATCGGATTTGTCGCGGTCGCCGTATTCTTGTGGGCCATCTGAGGGACGCGGATATGAGCCTCTCCCGCCGCCCCCGCCCGCGAGCCGGGCATTGGCTTGGCGGCGGCGCGGGATGAACGGCCGGAGCCCTCCCTCCCGCCTTGCGCCGGCCGCGCGCGATATCGCCGCCGCCTTGGGCTTCTTCACCCGGCTGCCTCTGGCCGCCGCCGAGGGCGGCCGATCTTTGGATTTCAACCGCATCGCCTGGGCGGCGCCGGTCGCCGGAGCGATCGTCGGCCTCATCGGCTCGGGCGTCCTGGCGTTGACGCAGCCGCTCGGACTGCCGCCGCTGTTTCGCGCCGGCCTGGCGACGGCCGCGCTGGTCGCCGCCACCGGCGCGCTGCACGAGGACGGGCTCGCCGACGCGGCCGACGGCTTCGGCGGCGGCGCCAGCCGCGCCCGCAAGCTCGAGATCATGCGCGACAGCCGCATCGGCGCCTACGGCGCGATCGCTTTGACGCTGGCGCTCATCCTTCGCGTCGGCGCGCTGGCCGCGGCCCTCGCCGACGGATTCTGGGTCGCCGCCGGGGCGCTGACCCTTGTTTCCGCGGTCTCGCGCGCCGGCGCCCTGGCGCCGCTGGCGCTGCTCGGGCCGGCCCGCTCCGACGGCGCGGGCGCCGCCGCCGGACGCGTGAAGGCGCGGGCCTTCGCCGCCGCCTGGGGCGCGGCCCTCGTCATCGCCGTCATGCTCGGCGCGATCGCGGTCGGCCTCGGGCGCGCCGTCGCCGCTCTCGCCGCCGGGGCGATCGGCGCCGCGGCGATGACGGCGCTGGCGCAGCGGCAGATCGGCGGCCAGACCGGCGACGTCGCCGGCGCCGCGCAGCAATGGAGCGAGATCGCCGCCTGGTGCGGGGTTCTCATCGGCCATTCGGCGGCCTAGACCATGCCCGTGTCCGCTCCCGCGATTTCGACCCCGTGCGTCAGGGTCTGCGTCGTCGATCCCTTGTCCGAACTTTGCATCGGTTGCGGGCGAACGGTCGCGGAGATCGCGGCCTGGCCGGAATTGAGCGAGGCCGAACGCGGCGCCATCATCGCCACGCTCGACGAACGCATGCGCGCCGCGCGCTCGCGCTCGGCGCGCGGCGGGCGTCGGCGGCCTGACGCCCGGCCGCGTTGCGGGGATCGCTGATGCGCCTGATCGCGCCTCTCCTGATCCTGGCGGCGGCCCTTGGCCTACTGCTGTCGGCGGCCTCGACTACGACGTCCCTGTCGGCACGGCCAACGGATCGGCTCTGGCGGCGGAGGTCGATCTCGATCGGGTCGCGGTCGGGCCGATCGTCATGCGCAAGGTGCGCGCGCTCGTCGCCCGTCCCGGGGCGTTGGAGGAAAGTCTGCTCGGCATGAGTTTTCTCGAGCGGCTGCGCGGCTACGCCGTCGAGCGCGGCCGCCTGATCCTGACCGCGAAATAAGGGATCGCGAAATCGGCGCCGCCTACTCCGCCGCCGCCGCGATCACGCCCTCCGCGCTTCGCCCGACGCACGCCACGGCCGCGCGCAGGACGTCAAGCCCGGCGCCGCCGCGCATGGCGTCGCTTGCCAGCATGCGCCGAAAAGCGCGCGCGCCAGGCCGGCCCGCGAACAGACCGAGCAAATGGCGGGCATAGTCGTGCAAACGCTCGCCGCGCGCCAACCCCAGCGCGATGGTCGGCATGAAGGCTTCGAGGGCCTCGAAGGCGTCGGCGACCGGCGCGGCCTGGCCGAATATGACGGGGTCGACGCCGATCAGCAGCTCCGGGTTCTGGTAGGCGGCGCGCCCGAGCATCACGCCGTCGACATGGGCAAGATGCGCGACCGCGGCCTCAAGATCGGCGACGCCGCCATTGATGACGATCGGCCAGTGCGGATGCGCGGCCTTGAGTTCGTACACGAGGCCGTAGTCGAGCGGCGGAACCGTGCGGTTGTCCTTGGGGCTGAGGCCGTCGAGCAGCGCTTTGCGCGCATGAACGATCAGCGCCGCCGCGCCGGCCGCCTTGACGGCGGCGGCGAAGGCGTGAAGGGCTTCGCGCGGCGTCTGCTCGTCGACGCCGATGCGGCATTTGACGGTGACCGGAACCCGAACCGCGTCCCGCATGGCGGCCACGCATTCGCCGACCAAATCCGGCTCGCGCATCAGGCAGGCGCCGAAGCGTCCGCTTTGCACGCGGTCGGACGGACAGCCGCAGTTGAGATTGATTTCGTCGTAGCCGAATTCGGCGCCGATGCGCGCGGCCTCGGCGAGGCGCGCCGGGTCCGATCCGCCGAGCTGCAGGGCGATCGGATGCTCCGCGGCGTCGAAGCCAATGAGCCGCTCGCGCGGTCCGAACACGACGGCGTCCGCCGTCACCATCTCGGTGTAAAGGCGGGCGCGCCGGCTCAGCAGCCGATGGAACGCCCGGCAGCGGCGGTCGGTCCAGTCCATCATCGGCGCGACCGAAAAGCGGGCGCTGTAGGGTTGAGTCATGGCGCTCATATAGGAGGAAAGGCGGCGCTTGTCGTCACGCTCGGCGCGGGCCGCCAACGCTCGAGACGGCCGTGGGCGGGGAAAGCCAAAGCCGCGCTCCGGCCGGCCTTGGTTGCCTCATGCTCTATATCGATCTAGGTCTGAGGCTCAAAACAGCGCCGGGAGGTGATCCATGCCCAGACCCCTGATTGTGATCGATCCGCAGCCGCGCGGCTTGAGCGAAATCTTCGAACCGGCCGTCTGGGCCCATCTCAAGGACCTCGGCGAATTGGCGATCCACGACGGGCCGGGCCGCATGCCGGCGGGGCGCTTGGAGTCCCTGCTGCCCGAGATGGAGCTCCTCATCGGGCAGAGCGACATGCCGAAAGCCCGGCTCGATCGCGCGCCGAAATTGCGCGCCATCATCAACGTCGAGACCAATTTCCTGCAGAACGTCGACTATGACGCCTGCTTCCAGCGCGGCGTTCATGTTCTGGCGCCGGGCTCCGCCTTCGCGCGGCCGGTCGCCGAGATGGCGCTCGGCATGGCGATCGATCTGTGCCGCGGCGTAACCGCGGCTGACCGCGCGATGCGCTCAGGACGGGAGAAATGGCTGCTCGAGGGCGCCGAGGGCTGCTTCTCGCTCCATGGAGCGCGCGTCGGCCTGATCGGATTCGGCGATCTCGCCCGCGCCTTCATCCCGCTGCTCGCGCCGTTCGGCTGCCCGATCAGGGCCTACGATCCCTGGATCTCCGAGCATTTCATGGCCGGCTACGGCGTCGCCGCGGCTTCGCTCGAGGAGGTGTTGCGGACGAGCCGGGTGATCGTCGTGTTCGCCGCCGTGACCAGCGACAATCAGGGTTTCCTCAGCAAGCGCGAATTCGAGATGATCGCGCCGGGCTCGGTCGTGCTGCTGATGAGCCGCGCCGGCGTGGTCGATTTTCCCGAATTCCTGCGCCAGGTCGAGAGCGGGCGTTTCCGCGCCGCGACCGACGTCTTTCCCGTCGAGCCGGCGCCGAGCGACGATCCGGCGCGCCAGGTCGAAGGCCTGCTGCTGTCGCCGCACCGCGCCGGCGCCATGATCGATTCGCTGTACGAGATCGGCCGCCAGACCGTCGCCGACGCGGAGCTGATCCTGCGCGGCCTGCCGCCGCTCTCGTGCCGGCGCGCCCAGCGCGAAACGGTCGCGCGCTCGCGCTCGAAGCCGATCGAACGCAGCTGACTCGCCGCGCCCGGTTCGGCCCTGGAACGATCCGCCTTGACACATCGCGCCGATAGCGAATACCGTTCTATAACGATTTAGACGATCTGCGAGAAGCAGGCGCGGGAGCGGAACGCTTGACGAGGACGAGGCCGACGATTCGCGATGTCGCGTTGCGCGCCGGGGTTTCGGTCGCCACCGCCTCCAACGTCGTCAACGGCAATCGGCCGGTCGGCGAGGCGAGCCGCCGCAGGGTCGTCGAGGCGATCGCGGCGCTCGGCTATCGGCTCGATCGAGCGGCGAGCGCGCTGCGCGGCCGAGTCGACCCGCCTCGTCGGCATGGTCGTTCCCGATATCACCAACGTCTTTTTCGCCAGCCTCGTGCAGTGGCGTCGAAGACGCTCGCCGAGCGCGACGGCTATGATCTTCTCATCGTCTCCACGAGCGAGGATACGGCGAAAGAGCGGCGGCGGGTCGAGGCGCTGATCGCGCGCCGGATCGACGGCCTCATCGTCGTGCCCGCGAGCGACGATTCCATGCCCTCGTTCAGGCGCGGCCGAGACGGGTCCCGCCTGCCGCCGACCGTGCTGCTGGACCGCGGCGCCGACGCGCCCGGATTCGACACGGTGCGCGCCGATTGCGAAGCCGGCGGCCATGCCGCCACGCGTCACCTGATCGATCTCGGACATCGCGACATCGCCATCCTCGCCCATTCCAAGCATCTCGACAACATCGCCCTGCGGATCGCGGGGGCCCGCCGCGCCCTGGGCGAAGCCGGTCTCGCGGGACGCGAGCGCGTCGTCCACGGCGGCCATGATCTCGAAAGCCTGCGCGGCGCGATCGAGCTCGAGCTGCATCGCGCCGATCGCCCGACGGCGATTTTCGCCCTGACCAATATTTGCGCGCTCGCCTCGATCAAGGCCTCTCGCGGTCTCGGCCTCGATATTCCAGGCGACGTCTCGATCGTCGGCTTCGACGATTTCGACTGGATGTTCGCGCTCAGGCCCTATCTGACCACGGTCGCGCAGCCGAAAGAGGAGTTCGCCTCGGTGTCCTGGCGTCTGCTGATGCGGCGCTTGTCGGGCGAGGCGGACAGCGAGGTCGAACGCGTCGAACTTCCCTGCACCCTCAAGGTCCGGGAATCCACGGGCCCGCCCGTCCGCGGCTCAAAGCCGTCGCGGCAGCCTGAAGCCAAACGCCAACAACGTGAAGGGAGCCTGTCATGATGAAACGTTGGATCGCCAGCGCCTCGATCGCCGCCATCGCCCTCGGCCTCGCCGCATCGGCCGCCTTGGCCGCCGACAAGCCGGTCTACGGCGTGCTGATGAAGACGCTGTCGAACCCGTTCTGGGGCGCGATGGAGAAGGGCGTCGACGAGGGCGCCAAGAAAGCCGGGGTCGAAATCTTCCTCCAGGCGGTCGAGTCCGATCAGGCGGCCGAGCCGCAGCTCAACGCCTGCAACACCATGCTGGAGAAAAAGCCGGCCGTGATGATCACCGCGGCGATCAATTCGACGATCCTGCTGCCCTGCCTGAAGCACGCCAACGAGATGAAGATCCCGGTCGTCGATCTCGACAACAATCTCGATCCCGCGATCACCAAGAAGGCGGGCGTCGACGTGGCGTTCCACATCGGCTCCGACAACGAGGCGGCGGGCGCGAAGGGCGCCGATTATCTGGTCGGCGCGCTCGGCAAGGACGCCAAGGGCAAGGTGCTGGTGATCGAGGGTCTGTCGGGCAACATCACCGGCGAGAAGCGGGCGCGCGGGTTCGCGGCGGAGTTGAAGAAGGCCGCGCCGGGCCTTACCATCGTCGCTTCGCTGCCCGGCGACTGGGACAGCCTGAAGGCCGCCAACATCACCAACGATACGCTGCAGCGCGACCCCGACCTCACCGCGATCTTCTGCGCCAACGACGACATGGCGCTCGGCGCGGTCGAGGCGGCGCGCGCGGCCGGCAAGGACAAGCTGATCGTGATCGGCGTCGACGGCAACACCAACGCGGTCAAATCGATCCTCGCCGGGCGCCTCAACGCCTCGGTCGCGCAATTGCCCTACCTCGTCGGGATGCAGGCGGTCGACGACGCCAAGAAGGTGCTCGCCGGGGAGAAAGTTCCCGAAATGACCTATGTGCCGACCCTCGTCCTGACCAAGGACGTGATCGAAGCCAAGAAAGAGCCGCTGCTGCAATACGTGAAGTGAGCCGCCAATCCTGGCGCCGCCTGGCTCGGGCCGCAGATCCCCGGCGGGCGGCGCGCTTGCCGACCTTTGACGAGTAACCGGATGTCCACAAGCACGACCCCGGCCCGCCCGGCGCCGTCATGGCGGGAGCGCGTTGTCGGCAACGCGGCCTTCCGCATCGAATCGCTGCTGGTCCTCGCGGCGCTGACGGCGGTCATGGCGACGCTTTCCAGCGTGTTTTTCTCCATTTCCAACTTTCTCAATATCCTCCTGTCCACGTCGGTGTTCGGCGTGCTGGCGATCGGCATGACCTTCGTCATCTGTTCGGCCGGCATCGACTTGTCGGTCGGTTCGATTCTCGCGCTGTCCGGCGTCGTCGGCGCCATGCTGACGTCCGATCTCGGCCTCCCATGGTGGATCGGCATTGCCGGCTGCATCGGCGCAGGCGCGCTCACCGGCTCCGTCAACGGTTTCCTTATCACCAAGGGCGCGATCCCGCCCTTCATCGTCACGCTCGGCATGCTCGGGGTCGCCCGCGGCGTGGCGTTGGTCTTGAGCAACGGCGTTTCCATCTACGGTCTGCCGGCCGCGATCGTCTATCTCGGGCAGGGGCGTCCGTTCGGCGTGCCGGTCCCCGTCATCATTCTCCTGGCGACCGCGATTGTCGCCCACGTGGCGCTGATGCATACGCGCTTCGGGATCTACGCGCAGGTCATCGGCGACAACGAAGTCGCCGCGCGGGCGATGGGCGTGCGCGTGGAGCGCCAGAAGGTCCTGCTCTACACCCTGTCGGGCGGGCTTTCCGGGCTTGCCGGGTTGCTGTTCGCCGCGCGCATCAATTCGGGCGAACCGACCGCCGGCCTCAACTACGAGCTGACCGCCATCACCGCCACCATCATCGGCGGCACCAATCTGTTCGGCGGGCGCGGCAGCGTCATCGGCACGCTGATCGGCGCCCTCATCATGGGCGTGCTGCAGAATGGGCTCAACCTGACGGCGGTCAGGCCATTCTACCAGCAGATCGCGATCGGCGCGGTTCTGATCCTGGCGGTATGGCTCGACCGCATCAACAGCGCGGAGGGCCGACGACGATGAGCCTCCTCGAGCTGAAGGACGTCCGCAAGTCGTTCGGCGCCATCGAGGCGCTGCGCGGCGTCACGTTCTCGGTCGAGGCGGCCAGCGTCCTCGCCCTGGTCGGCGACAACGGCGCCGGCAAATCGACGCTGATGAAGACGATCACCGGCGTCTATCGTCCGGACGCGGGAGAGATCCGCTTCGACGGCGAATCGCTGGTGGGCAAGGACCCCGGCGCCATTCGCGCGGCCGGCATCGAGATGATCTACCAGGATCTCGCGCTGGCGAAGATGCGCGACGTCGCCTCGAACATCTTTCTCGGCCGCGAACTGACGCGCTCGGTGCTCGGCCTGAGGCTGATCGACGCCAAGCGCATGCGCGGCGAGGCCGAGGCGATGATCGCCAAGCTCGGCGCGCGGGTCAAATCGGTGACCCAGATGACCGGCCAGCTTTCCGGCGGTCAGCAGCAGTCGGTCGCGATCGCCCGCGCGCTGACCTTCAACCCGAAGCTGGTCATCATGGACGAGCCGACCGCCGCGCTCGCGGTGCGCGAGGTCGAGCATGTGCTGGAGCTGATCCGCACGCTGAAAAGCCAGGGAATCAGCGTCATCCTCATCAGCCATCGCCTGACCGACGTATTCGCGGTCTGCGACCGCATCGTCGTGCTGCGCCAGGGCGCGGTGATCGCCGACGACGCGACCCGCGACACCAGCATGAACGCCGTCGTCGCCCATATCGTCGGGGCGACGGACGCGCCCCATCAAGGAGCATAGAGATGATCCGATTCGGCATGCATTCCAGCCTGTGGACGTCGGCCTGGACCCGCGATGGCGCGGAAAAAAGCGTCAGCGAATGCGCGCGTCACGGCCTGGAGGTGGTCGAGATCGCGTTGCTCGATCCCGACGCCGTCGACGTTCAGCATTCGCTTTCGCTGTTCGAGCGTCACGGCGTCGCGCCGACCGCCTCGCTTTGCCTGCCCGAGGCGGCGGAGGCGACGCGGCATCCGGAGGCGGCGACGGCGTTTCTCGACCGCGCGCTCGATGTCGCTCATGCGCTCGGATGCAACACGCTGTGCGGCGTGACCTATTCGGCGCTCGGCTATCGCTCCGGGGCGGCGCCGACCGAGGCCGAGTACGATGCGATCGCCCGGGCGCTCAAGCCGGTCGCCAGACGCGCGGCGGACTACGGCATGACGCTCGGCCTCGAGGCCTGCAACCGCTATGAGACCCATCTCCTCAACACCGCCCGCCAGACGATGGCGCTGATCGAGCGCATCGACGAACCCGCGCTGATGATCCACCTCGACACCTATCACGCCAACATCGAGGAGAAGAGCTTCGCCGACGCGCTCGCCGACGGCGGCGGGCGCGTGCGTTACGTCCATCTGTCGGAAAGCGACCGCGGCGTGCCGGGCTCGGGCAACGTCCACTGGCGCAGCGTGATGACCGCGCTCAAGGGCGCGCGTTTTTCCGGCGACCTGGTGATGGAGTCCTTCGTCACCTCGATGCCGCAGCTCGCCGCGGCGCTGTCGGTGTGGCGGCCGGTGGCCAGCGGGGCCGAGGAAGTGCTGAAGGTCGGCGCGCCCTTTCTCAGGAGCCTCGCCCAGGCGAGCGGCCTCATCCCCGCCTGAGGAGCGCGCGCCGCCGGCGTCTCCACAGCGTCAGGACGAAGATCGCGGTTTCCTTTCGAATTTCTTATCGATAACCGAAGCGCGCCGCTGTCTTCCCTAACGTTAACGTTCGGGGATTTACGATTCGAAAATCGCGCCGCCTCTAGCCTCTCGGGAGACGCGACGGCCCGTACTCTGCGGGTTTTCGAATATGGAGAGCGGCGTGAGCAAAATCGTTCGAGGTTCGACCTGCGCGGCAATGGCGGCGGCGGTCGCCGCGGCCATCGCCTGTTGGCCCACGGCCAGTTCCCTCCACGCCGGTCGGGCGCGGATGTCGATTGGCGACGCCGAGCAATATTCCCTTTCGTCGAAATCTCCGGCGACCCCGCTCCTGTCAGCCGCGGCTCAATTGACGGGTTCGCATCCGGCGCGCCCGCGTTGCGGCGCCGACGCCTGCGCGGAGGCCGGAGCCGCCGATGCGCTCGTGGCCCTGTCGAACTTCGAAGCTTCCGGCCGCAATGAACCGGCGGCGATGCTGATTGACCCGAGTTTGGGCGGCGAGGCGAACTTCGAAGACGGCCCGAACGTCGTCCTTCCGACCAGTTTCGAGCCAAGCCCGACCGCCGTCGCGACCCCTGAGATTTCGACCGCGGCGATGATGACGCTCGGTCTGAGCGGCCTCGTGCTGGCGGCCCGGCGCACCCGCCGCGCGGCGCTGGAGGCCCGCCAGGCCCGCCGGGCGCGCTGCCCCGCCTGAACGAACCGCCTCGCGCCCCTCCGAGGCGAGGCCGGCTGGTCCGCGGGCGGCTTTGTCTTGCGCCGGGACCAGCTTCGGCCGCATAAGCCGCTACGCCGGCGCCAGACGCGGTCGCGACCCGTTGCGCCGGAGCCTCGCCCGCTCATCGAGGGCAAAAGCGCTGAAAAAGGTTGGATGTTGCCAGGACTAGTCGCCATAGTGCTCGCGGCCGTCGCATTCGCGTTCGCGGCGCAAGCGGCCGTGACCGGAGCGAGCCGCGGAGCGCTTTGGAAGGTCGTCCAGACTTGCGTCGCCAACCACGCGCTGACCGGCGCGGCCTTTCCATGTCTCGACGTCAATGTGTCCGCCGGAGTCGAGCGCGGCTACGTCATCTTGCGGCCGCCGCTGGGAAAGCCGGACATCATTCTGGCGCCGACGAGAAAAATCATTGGCGTCGAGGATCCTTCGCTTCAGACTCCGGAGGCTCCGAACTATTTCGAGGACGCCTGGAACGCTCGCGCTTTTCTGTCGGAAGCGCACGGAAGACCGCTCCGGCGCAACGACGTCGCTCTCGCGGTCAATTCACGCCTGACACGCAGCCAGGACCAGCTTCACGTCCATATCGGCTGCCTCTCTCAGCGGGCGAAGAGGAGTCTTCAGGCGCTCGCGCCGGAACTGCCCGAAAACGAATGGGTCCGCATTGGCAAGCCGTCGAAGCTGGGGGCGCCGATGCGCGATCCGGGATTCTGGGGGCGTCGCGTCGACCGGGAAACGCTCGCGGGCGTGAATCCGTTTCGTCTGGCCGCCGAGGGGCGCCCCGGTCTGAGCCCCAATCGATCCGAGCTGACGATCGTCGTCGCGGGGATCGAACTTCCTCGCGGGCGCGGCGGCTTCGTTCTGCTCGCCGCACAGAACAATCGTTCTGGTCCGGCGGGCAAATTCTCGGCGGAAGATTTCCTCGACAATTCGTGTTCTTCGTGAAGCGGCTCGCCTCGCCGAACGCGCCTTCGCCTCGGCGAACGGAGCCGGCTCATGCGGCGTTCTGCCCGAGAGGCCTCGCCGGTCAGCCGTTCGGCAGGTTCCTCGCCAGCGCCTCCAGCACCGCCATGCGCACCGCGACGCCCATCTCGACCTGTTCGCGGATCAGCGAGCGCGGGCCGTCGGCGATGATCGTGTCGATCTCGACGCCCCGGTTCATCGGCCCGGGATGCATCACCAGCGCGCCCGGCTTGGCGTAGCCGAGCTTCTCCTCGTCGAGCCCGAAATAGCGGAAATATTCCTTGGCCGAAGGAACAAAGGCGCCGCTCATGCGCTCGCGCTGCAGGCGCAGCATCATCACGATGTCGGCGCCCTCGAGCCCCGAGCGCATGTCATGGCTGACGTCGACGCCCATCCGCTCGACGCCGGCCGGCATGAGGGTCGAGGGGCCGATCACCCGCACGTAGGCGCCGAGCTTGCCGAGCAGCAGGATGTTCGAGCGCGCGACGCGCGAATGCAGGATGTCGCCGCAGATCGCGACCGTGAGGCCCTCGATGCGGCCGAGATTGCGGCGGATGGTCAGCGCGTCGAGCAGCGCCTGGGTCGGATGCTCGTGCGCGCCGTCGCCGGCGTTGATGACCGAGCAATCGACCTTGCGCGCCAGCAGATGCACCGCGCCCGCCTGATGATGACGCACGACGAGGATGTCGGGCCGCATGGCGTTGAGCGTCATCGCGGTGTCGATCAGCGTTTCGCCCTTTTTGACGCTCGACGACCCGACCGCCATGTTCATCACGTCGGCGCCGAGCCGTTTTCCGGCGAGCTCGAACGAGGATTGGGTCCGGGTCGAGGCCTCGAAGAACAGGTTGATCTGGGTGCGCCCGCGCAGCACCGCGCGCTTCTTCTCGAGCTGGCGCGACACCGCCACCGCCTCGTCGGCGAGATCGATCAGCGCCACGATCTCCTGGCGCGACAGATGCTCGATGCCGAGCAGATGGCGCTGGGCGAAGACGGGCGGGGAGGAGAGCGGACGGCATTGGGCCCGGAGCCTATAGGCGACGGGCTGGCGGCCGGCAATGGGGCGGTCGCGGCGCTCAGCCGAGCGCACCAACTCGTCATAAGGCAATCGAGCCACTTGAAATATAATAGCGAGTATTATAGATTGCGAATGGGTTTGGGCGATTCTGCCCGCCTTGCCAGAGGAGAATAACATGAACGAGCGTGTCAAATCGCCTCCAACGCGAGGCAGACGGAGTGGCCATGAAAGCCTACCTACCGAAATCGTTTCAGCGTGAGGCCAGGAATCAGGGGGCATCTGACGAGGACTGCCAGGAAGCGATACGAAAGGCCGAGAGAGGCCTTATCGACGCGGCCTTGGGCGGCGGACTGATCAAGCAAAGAATTCCCACCGGCGACCGGGGCGCGGCGAAAGGGTCGCGGGCGGTTGTCTTCTACAAGCGCGGAGAGGTCGCGGTTTTCCTGCATATCTTCGCCAAGAGCCGCAAAGCCAATCTGAGCAAGTCCGAGTTGGCGGAGTATGTGACATTGGCCCAGTTCCTCGAAAAGCTGACGGAAACGAAGCTCCAGGAGCTGGCCGCGACAAGAGGATGGAGAGAATTGGAGATATGACCCAGACGAAGCGCTACAGGAGCGACGCGCTCCGCTCGCTTCATGAGGTTGCGGCGGACCTTCATAACGTCGGCGTGATCGACAAGGCCACGATGCGGCGTTTCGATCTCAGTTGCCTGACCCCGGTGGAGCCTCTGGAACCCCAAGCGATCAAACGCATCCGCGAGCAGTCGCATATGAGCCAGGCGACTTTTGCTCGGGCTTTGAATGTGAGCACGGTTCTCATCAGCAAATGGGAGCGCGGAGAAGTGCGTCCGAGCGGGCCGTCTCTCAAGCTTCTCACCCTTGCTGACAAAAAAGGGATCGAAGCTATTCTATAGCTGGGTCGGGAAGCTGGGCTTGAAGTCTCCTGCCGCGCCCGGCTGGCGCGCCCCGCTCGCCCTCACGCCCCCTTGGGATAGTCCGCCCCGCGCGCGGCCGCCTCGACCGTCAC
>CAWAIM010000039.1:0-116729 GCA_963781895.1 uncultured Alphaproteobacteria bacterium | reverse complement strand
CAAGGCCGGCGGGGGATTGCCGACGACGAAGGTTTTCAGCTCGGCGATTTTCATCGGCGCGGCGCCCCTTCAGAACACGATCACATTTCTCAGCGCCGCGCCGGAACGCGAAGAGGCGACCGCCTCGTTGATGGCCTCGAGTTTGTATCGCCCGCTGATCAGCTGGTCGAGCTTCAGACGGCCCTCGCCGTAGAGGGCGACGATCTTCGGCACGTCGATGAGCGGCCGGGCGGAGCCCATCTTCGAGCCGAGGATCCTCTGTCCGGCGGCGGCGAGCCAGCCGGGGTCGATTGTCGCCGTCACGCCGTCGGGGGGCATGCCGACGAGCACGGTCGCGCCGTTGCGTTTCATCAGCGACGCGCCCTGTTCGGCCGCGCCGCTGGCGCCGACGGTCACGAACACCGCATCCGCCTTCCGCCCGCCGGTCAGCTGGGCGACGCGCGCGAGCACGTCCTCGCCTTTCGCATTGATCGTATGGGTCGCGCCGAATTCGCGGGCGGCGGCGAGCTTGGCCGGCTCGACATCGACGGCGATGATCAGCGCGCATCCCGAGATTCGCGCGCCCTGGATGGCGTTGAGGCCGACGCCGCCGCAACCGATGACGACGACGTTCGAACCCGCCTTCACGCCCGCGGTGTTGACGACCGCCCCGAACCCGGTCAGCACGCCGCAGGCGATGAGCGCGGCGCTCTCCAGCGCCAGGTCGTTCGGGATTGCGATCGCTTGCGAGGCGTCGACCACGATATGCTCGGCGAAGGCGCCGGTGCGAAGGCCGTGCGCGAGCGGTTGGCCGTCCCGGTCCGTGAGCGGCGTCCGCCGGTCGAGCGGGAAGACTTCCTCGCAGAACACCGGCGCGCCTTCGGCGCAGGCCGCGCAGAAGCCGCAGTAGCGGATCAGCGTCGCCACGACGTGGTCGCCGGGCTGGAGGCGCGACACGCCGGCGCCGACGGCCTCGACGACCCCCGCCGCCTCATGACCATAGACCGCCGGCAGTTCGCCGCCCCAGGCCCCGTCGATATAGGAGATGTCGCTGTGGCAGATCGCGCAGGCCGCCATCTCGATGCGCACCTCGCCGGGGCCGGGCTCGGCGAGTTCGACCGTCTCGATCGTCAGCGGAGCGCCGAAGGCGCGGCAGACGGCGGCTCTGGTTTTCATCGATCGTCCCCGGCGATTCGTCTGTTCGAGCCGGACCAAGGTTTCGCGTCTGGAGACAGAGATCAAGCGCAGTCTTGATTGGACCTTGCGCAATTTTTGTGGCGACGGGGCCCGGAGGACGGCCAGGGCGTCACTTTGGTCAGCGACTCAACCGTTTCAATGGTTTAAGTGTCGAATTCTGCAACCGCGGCGCGGCGTCGCGGCGGACGCGAAGGACGGGGAGGTCGAAGCGAAATTTACGCCCGGCGCGCAGTTCCCCCCCCGCCCGCAAGACAATGTTTGTCCCGACCATGGGATCATCAAAAATCACACTCGATCAAACTAGCACGAATTCTGAATTTCAGCAAGCAAAAATGGGCTCTTATAGCGTTATCTATTGATTTGGTTCAAACTGGGTCGGATCGAGGAGCGATTCGATGACGTCTGAGGATTTTTCGGCTTGGCTGTCGGCGATGTCCGGGCTGAGCGAAGGCCAGCGCGCGGAGGCGATGGCGGCTCTTGAAAAGGCAGGCGTGACAGCGGCCGAAGCGGAGGCCTCTGCGAAGAAGGCTGGCAGGCGTAGCCGCCGGGAGGACGCGCTGGGAACGACCGGCGTCGAGCGGGTCGAGCGTCAGGGTTGCCCGCATTGCGCGGGCCGCGAGATCGTCGGCTGGGGCCGTTCGGACGGGCTGTTGCGGTTCCGCTGCAAGAGCTGCGGCCGACGTTCAACGCCCTGACCAAAACGCCGATGGCGCATCTGCGCAAGAAGGACAAGTGGCTCGATCACGCCCAGGCGATGATCGAGGGCAAGAGCCTGGCCAAGACCGCGGAACTGTGCGGCGTCCATCCGACCACCGCCTTCCGCTGGCGGCATCGGTTTCTGCGCGCGCCCGCCGACGACAAGCCTCGAACATTGAGCGGAATCGTCCAAAAATGATAACCTATTGAAAATGCGTCAGAATGAAATCATCGGCTCATTGGCGATCGCGCCGAAGGTCATGAACTGGCCGCCCTCGCCGAGCAGATGCGGCAATTGGCCGCTTTCCTCGCGCCCACCGAATCGAGCGCGGCGACGATCAGCGCTCCGCCCGTCGTCGCCTCGACCTGCTTCCGCCAGCCGGCATCCGCGGTCGACACCCGAGTTGTCGATCCCGAGGGCGGCGAGTTCGGCCGCGCCGCGGCGCGGCGCACGACATTGACGACATGAACGCCGCGCGCCTTGGCGATCATCGCCAGCGTCCTGCCGACCGCGCGGCGTTCTGGATCATCCGCTGGCCTGGCTCAACGCCGAGCTCCTCCAGCGCCAACATCGCCGACAGCGGCATTGCGATGAGCTGGCAGGCGACCTCGTCGCCGATCGCGGCCGGAACCGGTACGGCCGCCGCCGCGCGGGCGAGAAAATCATTCCGCCCAGGCGCCGGCGCCGGACGCCGCCGTCACCCGCTGGCCGAGCGCCGGCGCCGTGACGCCTTTACCCACTTTGTCGACGACGCCGACCGCTTCTCGCGCCGCCGGCCGCTGGCAGCGGAGGCTTGACGCCATATCGGCCGCGAACAATCAATAGATCGCCGTTGTGAATTGGGGAGAGGAGAATGCGCGCGCGCATTTCTCCCGGTCCCGGTCGCCGGACCAGGGCGATCCGCCGGATGGAGAACGTCCGCGGGAACGCCGAACGCCTTGTAAATGACGCAGCGCATGCGCAAGGTCCGCCGATCGGCCAGGGGAGGGTTGCTCAGCCTTTCGCCTTGCATGCCTCGCTGCACTGCGATACGCCTTCGAGCAAGCGCGAAGGGCCAGCGTTGTGAGGACGCCGCGCTTCCGCCGCGCCCGCCGATCGAAACATGAGAGCGAGGCCGATGCCGAGCCTGTTTTCCGATTATTTTCCGCTGGTCGTGTTCATCGCTCTGGCCGCCATCATCAGCGGCGGCCTGCTGATCGCGCCGTTCCTCGTCGCCTTCAAGGCGCCCGATTCCGAAAAGCTGTCGCCCTATGAATGCGGCTTCGACCCGTTCGACGACGCGCGCATGCGCTTCGACGCGCGTTTCTACCTCGTCTCGCTGCTGTTCATCATCTTCGATCTCGAGGTGGCGTTCCTGTTCCCGTGGGCGATCGTCTTCCATGACATCGGCGCGCTCGGCTTCTGGTCGATGATCATTTTCCTCGCCGTGCTGACGATCGGGTTCGTCTACGAGTGGAACAAGGGAGCGCTGGAATGGGACTGAGCGCCGCCTCGACAGGCCTCCTCGATCCGGCGACGGGCAAGCCCATCGGCGCGGACGAGGCCTTTTTCGGTTCGATCAGCGACGAACTGGCCGACAAGGGCTTCCTCGTCACCACGACCGACGACCTGATCCAGTGGGCCCGCACCGGCTCGCTGATGTGGATGACCTTCGGTCTCGCCTGCTGCGCGGTCGAGATGATGCAGCTTTCGATGCCGCGCTTCGATGTCGAACGGTTCGGCTTCGCGCCGCGCGGCAGCCCGCGCCAGTCGGACGTGATGATCGTGGCCGGCACGCTGACCAACAAGATGGCGCCCGCGCTGCGCAAGGTCTACGACCAGATGCCGGAGCCGCGCTATGTGATCTCGATGGGCTCGTGCGCCAACGGCGGCGGCTACTATCATTATTCCTATTCGGTGGTGCGCGGATGCGACCGCATCGTGCCGGTCGACATCTACGTGCCGGGCTGCCCGCCGACGGCCGAGGCGCTGCTCTACGGCGTCTTGATGCTGCAGAAGAAAATCCGCCGCACCGGGACGATCGAACGTTAGACCCGAGGCCGCCGCGGCCGCGAAAGACGAGGCGAATGGACGAAAAGCTGCAAGCCATCGGCGCGAAGGCCGCCGCGACGCTGCCGGGCGCGGTGCTCGAGTCGGCGTTCGCGTTTGGCGAGCTGACGCTGACCGTCGACCGGGACCGCATCGTCGAGGCGCTGACGTTCCTGCGCGACGATCCCGCGGCGCAGTTCATATGCGTCATCGACATTTCGGGCGCCGACTATCCCGAGCGCGAGAGGCGCTTCGACGTCGTCTATCACCTGCTGTCGCCCAAGCTGAACCGGCGCGTGCGGGTCAAGGTGTCGACCGACGAGGATACGCCGATCGCGAGCGCCACGGCGGTCTATCCGGGCGCCGACTGGTACGAGCGCGAGATCTACGATTTCTTCGGCGTGCTGTTCGAGGGCCATCCGGACCTGAGACGCATCCTGACCGACTACGGCTTCGACGGTCACCCGCTGCGCAAGGACTTTCCCATGACCGGGTTCGTCGAGGTGCGCTACGACGATCAGGAAAAGCGGGTCCGCTACGAGCCGGTGCGCCTCAATCAGGAATTCCGCCAGTTCGATTTCCTCAGCCCGTGGGAGGGCGCGCCGCCGCCGGGAGACGAGAAAGCGACATGACCGCCCCGAACCTCCGCAACTTTTCCATCAACTTCGGGCCGCAGCATCCGGCCGCGCATGGCGTGTTGCGCCTCGTCCTCGAACTCGACGGCGAAGTGGTGGAGCGCGTCGACCCGCATATCGGCCTTTTGCATCGCGGCACCGAGAAGCTGATGGAGGCGCGCACCTATCTGCAGAACGTGCCCTATCTCGACCGGCTCGATTATGTCGCGCCGATGAATCAGGAGCACGCCTACGCGCTCGCGGTCGAGCGGCTGCTCGGGCTTTCCGTTCCCCGCCGCGGCCAGCTCATTCGCGTGCTCTATTCCGAAATCGGCCGCCTGCTGTCGCACCTGCTCAACGTCACCACCCAGGCGATGGACGTCGGCGCGCTGACGCCGCCCCTGTGGGGCTTCGAGGAGCGCGAGAAGCTGATGGTGTTCTATGAGCGGGCGAGCGGCTCGCGCATGCACGCGGCTTACTTCCGTCCGGGCGGCGTCCACCAGGATCTCCCACGCAAGCTCGTCGACGACATCCATGCCTTCTGCGCGCCGTTCCTGACGGTTTGCGACGACCTCGAGACGCTGCTGACGGGAAATCGCATCTTCAAGCAGCGCAACGTCGACATCGGCGTCGTCAAGCTCGAGGACGCCTGGGCCTGGGGGTTTTCGGGCGTGATGGTGCGCGGCTCCGGCGCGCCGTGGGACTTGCGCAAGTCGCAGCCCTACGAATGCTACGAGGAGATGGATTTCGACATTCCCGTCGGCAAGAACGGCGACTGTTACGACCGCTACCTCATCCGCATGGAGGAGATGCGTCAGTCGACCAAGATCATGCTGCAATGCTGCGAGAAGCTGAACGGCGCGGACGGCGGCGGCCCGGTCAGCGCCGACGACGGCAAGGTCGTGCCGCCCAAGCGCGGCGACATGAAGAAGTCGATGGAGGCGTTGATCCATCACTTCAAGCTCTATACCGAGGGTTACAGGGTCCCCGCGGGCGAGGTCTATGCGGCGGTCGAAGCGCCGAAGGGCGAGTTCGGCGTCTTCCTCGTGTCCGACGGCTCGAACAAGCCCTATCGCGTCAAGCTGCGCGCGCCGGGATTCGCGCATTTGCAGGCGATGGATTTCCTGTGCCGCAAGCATATGCTCGCCGACGTCAGCGCGATCCTCGGCTCTCTCGACATCGTGTTCGGAGAAGTCGACCGATGACCGCATTCGAAGGGGCGCAAACCCCTCGTCCGGCCGCGCCGAAGGGCGTTCGCAAGAGCGCCCGTCCATCGACGGGGTTTGCGGCGACCGCCGTCTCCCGCAAACGGGAGAAGCATGCGCCCCTCTTCCGCTTGCGGGAGAGGGCCGGGGCCAACGCAATCGAGGAACTCCTGACCCATGTCCGTCCGTCGTCTTGCCGACGCGCAGCCCGAGAGCTTCGAGTTCACGCCGCAGAACCAGGCCTGGGCCGAGAAGGAGATCGCCAAGTATCCGCCCGGCCGTCAGGCCTCGGCGGTGATCGCGCTGTTGTGGCGCGCGCAATTGCAAAGCGGATATTGGCTGCCGAAGCCGGCGATCGAGAAGGTCGCGGCGATGCTCGACATGCCGAATATCCGTGTGCTCGAGGTCGCGACCTTTTACACGATGTTCAACCTCGCGCCGGTCGGCCGCTACTACGTGCAACTGTGCGGCACGACGCCTTGCATGCTGCGCGGCGCGGAGGACATCAAGGCGGTCTGCCGCAAGCGCATCGGCGAGCCGGGCCATGTGACGGCCGACGGCATGTTCTCGTGGAACGAGGTCGAATGCCTCGGCGCCTGCTGCAACGCGCCGATGGTTCAGATCAACGAGGACTACTACGAGGATCTGACGGCGGACAATTTCGCGCGCCTGCTCGAGAATCTGGCGGCGGGCCGTCCGGTGAAGACCGGCTCGCAGATCGGCCGGGTTTGTTCCGAGCCGGTCGGAGGCCTGACCGCGCTGACGACGCTGTACGGCGTGGACGGACGCGGCGCGCCGGGCGTATCGGCGCCTCCGCCGGCCAACGACCAGCCGGGCGCGGCCGCACGCCTCGACCAGGCCTCGGCCGACGCGCACGCCGCCGCCGAGGAGGCGCATGTCACGGCCGCGCTCGCGGCGCTGCCCGCTGACGCGACGCCCGAGCAGAAGGCCGACGCGGTCGGCGCGCGCCCGGCCGGCATCGACGCCGCGCGCGGCGGCGCGGCCGACGATCTGCAGCGCATCAAAGGCGTCGGTCCAGTCAACGAAAAGCGCCTGCACGAACTCGGCGTCTATCACTTCGATCAGATCGCGACCTGGACCCGGGCGGAGATTCGCTGGGTCGGCGCGTATCTTTCGTTTCCCGGCCGGATCGATCGCGAGCAGTGGGTCGCTCAGGCCGTCAGCCTCGCCGCGGGCGCAACCGGGTCAAAGGACGAGGGCGCGCACGCGCCCTCCAAAGGCGTGAAGTCGGGACACTGAGCGATGCTGGAAGACAAGGATCGCATCTTCACCAATCTGTACGGGCTCGGCGACCCCGGGCTGAAAGGCGCGCGGGCGCGGGGCAATTGGGACAACACCAAGGCGCTGATCGACAAGGGACGCGACTGGATCATCGCCGAGATGAAGGCCTCGGGCCTGCGCGGACGCGGCGGCGCCGGCTTTCCGACCGGCCTCAAGTGGTCGTTCATGCCGAAGGTCGTCGATCCCAAGCGGCCGCACTATCTCGTCGTCAACGCCGACGAGTTCGAGCCCGGAACCTGCAAGGACCGGGAGATCCTGCGCAATGACCCGCATACGCTGGTCGAGGGCGCGCTGCTGGCCTCGTTCGCCATGGGGGCGCAAGCCGCCTACGTCTATTTTCGCGGCGAATATATTCTCGAGCGCGAGCGCTTCCAGGCTGCGGTCGACGAGGCCTACGAGGCCAGGCTGATCGGCAAGGACAACATTCACGGCTGGCCGTTCGATCTCTACGTCCATCACGGCGCCGGGGCCTATATTTGCGGCGAAGAGACGGCGATGCTGGAGTCTCTCGAGGGCAAGAAGGGGATGCCGCGCATGAAGCCGCCGTTCCCGGCCAACGTCGGCCTCTACGGCAGCCCGACCACCGTCAACAATGTCGAGTTCGATCGCGGTCGCGCCGGAGATTCTCAGGCGCGGCGCGTCGTGGTTCGCAAGCTTCGGCGCGCCGAACAATTTCGGCACCAAGGTGTTCTGCGTCTCCGGGCACGTCAACAAGCCGTGCAACGTCGAAGAGGCGATGTCGATCCCGTTCCGCGAGCTGATCGACAAGCATTGCGGCGGCGTCCGCGGCGGCTGGGACAATCTGCTCGCCGTCATTCCGGGCGGCGCCTCGGTGCGGCTGCTGCCCGCCGCGCAGATCATCGACACGCCGATGGATTTCGACTCGCTCGCCAAGCTCAAGTCCGGCCTGGGCACGGCGGCGGCGATCGTCATGGACAAGTCCACCGATATCATTCGCGCGATCGCGCGGCTGTCGTATTTCTACAAGCATGAGAGCTGCGGGCAATGCACGCCTTGCCGCGAGGGCGCCGGTTGGATGTGGCGGGTGATGATGCGCATGGTCGAGGGAAGGGCGCAGAAGCGCGAGATCGACATGCTGCTCGACGTGACGAAGCAGGTCGAAGGGCACACGATCTGCGCCCTCGGCGACGCCGCGGCCTGGCCGATCCAGGGCCTCATCGCTCATTTCCGCCCCGAGATCGAGCGGCGCATCGACCTTTATTCCGCCAACCCGCACAGCGAGCCTGTGCGCGCGGCGGCGGAGTAGCGCGATGGCCTCGACCCACATCGCCCAGCTCAACATCGGCCGTCCGCTTCACCCGCTCGACGATCCCCGCCTGGCCGGCTTCATGGACAATCTCGACCGCGTCAACGCGCTTGCCGAGCGCAGTCCGGGCTTCGTCTGGCGCCTGAAGGACGAGAGCAACAACGCGACCGCGATCAGGCCGTTCGACGACCCGAACATGCTCGTCAACATGTCGGTCTGGGAGAGCGTCGAGGCGCTGGAGCGTTTCGTCTGGGCCACCGTCCACAAGCATTTCTACAATCGCAAGGGCGGCTGGTTCGAAAAGCCGTCGGCGCCGCATTTCGTCATGTGGCCGATTCCCGCCGGGCATATCCCGGACCTCGGCGAGGCGAAGGCGCGGCTCGAACATTTGACGATGAACGGCGACAGCGACGTCGCGTTCGGATGGGGTCACCTGGCGCATATCAAGCTGTGGATGAGCCAGAAATGCGGGTGAGCGGGCTGAACGGCGCATGAGCAAGATCATCATCGACGGCAAGGAAATCGACGTTCCGGCGGAATACACGCTTCTGCAGGCGTGCGAGGCCGCGGGCGCGGAAGTGCCGCGCTTCTGTTTTCACCAGCGGCTGTCGATCGCCGGCAATTGCCGCATGTGCCTGGTCGAAGTGAAGGGCGGCCCGCCCAAGCCGACCGCCTCCTGCGCGATGTCGGTCAAGGACCTGCGTCCCGGACCGAAGGGCGAGCCGCCGGTGGTGGAGACCAACTCGCCGATGGCGCGCAAGGCCCGCAAGGGCGTGATGGAGTTCCTGCTCATCAATCATCCGCTCGACTGCCCGATCTGCGACCAGGGCGGCGAATGCGATCTGCAAGACCAGGCAATGGGCTATGGCGCCGATTCGTCGCGCTTTTCGGAGAACAAGCGCGCGGTCGAAGACAAGTACATCGGTCCGCTGATCAAGACGGTGATGAACCGCTGCATCCAATGCACGCGCTGCGTAAGGTTCGTGACCGAAGTGGCGGGCGCGCCCGAACTCGGCGCCATCGGGCGCGGCGAGGACATGGAGATCACCTCCTATCTCGAGAGCGCGCTGACCTCGGAGTTGCAAGGCAACGTCGTCGACCTCTGCCCGGTCGGAGCGTTGACCTCGAAACCGACCGCCTTCCACGCCCGATCGTGGGAATTCGTCAAGACCGAATCGATCGACGTCATGGACGCGCTGGGCTCGGCGATTCGCGTCGATTCGCGCGGCCGCGAGGTCGTGCGCATCCTGCCGCGCGTCAATGAGGCGATCAACGAGGAGTGGATTTCCGACAAGACGCGCCATGTCGTCGACGGCCTGAAGACGCAGCGTCTCGACCGGCCCTATCTGCGCGTCGACGGCAAGCTCAGGCCGGCGAGCTGGGCGCAGGCCTTCGCCGCGGTCGCCGCCAAGGTCAAGGCGGCTTCCCGCTCCAGGATCGGCGCGATCGTCGGCGATCTCGCGACCGTCGAGGAGATGTTCGCGCTCAAAGGCCTGATCGCCAAACTCGGCTCGTCCAACATCGACTGCCGCCAGGACGGCTCCAGGCTGCACCCGAAATTCGGTCGCGCGTCCTATCTCTTCAACTCGACGATCGCAGGGCTGGCCCAGGCCGACGCCGTTATGGTCATCGGCTCGAACCCGCGTCGCGAGGCGCCGGTGCTCAATGCGCGCATTCGCGAGCGCTGGCTCAAAGGCGGCCTGCTGACCGGCGTCATCGGTCAAAAGGCCGATCTCACTTTCAAGTACGATTACCTCGGCGCGGGCCCCGACACGGTTGCGCTGGTCGGCGACAAGCTTCCGGCCAGCCTGGCCAAACCGATGTTCATCATCGGCGCCGGCGCGTTCGCGCGCCCCGACGGCGCGGCGGTGCTGGCGAGCCTTGCCAAGGCGGCGCTGGCGTCGGGCGTCGTCAAGGACGGCTGGAACGGCTTCAACGTGCTTCACAGCGCCGCGTCGCGCGTCGGCGGGCTGGATCTCGGCCTGGTGCCGGGGGAGGGCGGGCTCGATGCGCCGGCGATGGCCAAGGCGAACGCGCTCGACGTGCTGATCAACCTCGGCGCGGACGAGATCGACGTCGAACCCGGCGCCTTCGTCGTTTACATCGGCACGCACGGCGATCGCGGCGCCCATCGCGCCGACGTGATTTTGCCGGGCGCGGCCTATACCGAGAAGTCGGGCGTCTACGTCAACACCGAGGGGCGGCCGCAGTTCGCCGAGCGCGCGGTGTTTCCGCCCGGCGACGCGCGCGAGGACTGGTCGATCCTGCGGGCGCTTTCGGAACCGCTCGAGGCCAGGCTGCCGTTCGACTCGCTGACCCAGCTGCGCGCGACCCTCGCCGCCGCTTATCCCGACCTGATGCGCTTCGACGCCGTCGCGCGCGCCGACGCGGGCTCCCTCTCCAGTCTCGCCGCGCTCGGCGGCACGGTCGACAAAGCGCCGTTCGCCTCGAGCGTCGAAGACTTCTACCTCACCAATCCGATCGCGCGCGCCTCGCGCACCATGGCCGAATGCTCGGCTCTGGCCCATGGCGTGAAGCGCGCGGCGGCGGAATAGGTCTGAACACAATGAGCAGCGCAACGCCCTCCCGCCCCGCTTCCTCTCCGCTCGCCCTGATCGGCGCCGGCTTGCTGATCGCCGCCGTCGTCGTCGTCGCTCTGCTGTGGCTCCTGATCCACTTCGGCGTCTTCGCCGCTGTCGGCAGGTGGATGCACGAGAGCAGTTTTGGTTCGTTCGTGCGCTATGTGCTCGAGAGCCTGTTGCTGCTCGTTTGCCTTCTGCTGTCGACGGCGGCGCTCATCTATCTCGAACGCAAGATCTGGGGCTCGGTGCAGTTGAGGCGCGGACCCAACGTGGTCGGACCCTGGGGCGTGCTCCAGCCATTCGCCGACTTCCTCAAGTTCATTCTCAAGGAGCCGATCATTCCGTCGGCCGCCAACAAGGGCGTGTTCGTGCTCGCGCCGTTCGTTTCCGTGGTGCTGGCGATTTCCGCCTGGGCGGTCATTCCTGTCGCCGACGGCTGGGTGGTCGGCGACGTCAATGTCGGCGTTCTCTACCTGTTCGCCGTGTCCTCGCTCGGCGTGTACGGCATCATCATGGCCGGCTGGGCCTCGAATTCGAAATACCCGCTGCTGTCGGCTCTCCGTTCGGCCGCGCAGATGGTGTCGTACGAGGTGTCGATCGGCTTCGTGATCGTCACCGTCGTGATGTGCGCCGGGTCGCTGAACCTGTCGGAGATCGTGCGCGCGCAGGACACGCGCTTCGGCTTCCTCGGCTGGTACTGGCTGCCGCTGCTGCCGATGTTCATCATCTTCTTCGTCTCGGCGCTGGCCGAGACCAACCGGCCGCCGTTCGACCTGACCGAAGCCGAATCCGAGCTCGTCGCCGGCTACTCGGTCGAATATTCCGCCTCGATGTTCCTGCTGCAATTCCTCACCGAACTGGTCGCGGTGCTGACGATGTCCGCGATGACGGCCGTGCTTTTCCTGGGCGGATGGCTGCCGCCGTTGCCGTTTGCGCCGTTCACCTGGGTTCCGGGGATCATCTGGTTCCTCGTCAAGGCGTGGTCGGTCGTCTTCATGTTCTCGATGGTGAAGGCCTTCGTGCCGCGCTATCGTTACGACCAGCTGATGCGGCTCGGCTGGAAGGTGTTCCTGCCGATCTCGCTGGCGATGGTCGTGATCGTGGCCGGGGTGCTCGAATTCACCGGCCTCGGCGCGAATCCTTCGGGTTGACGGGGAAGGGATCAAGATCATGGCTCTCAGGCTCGCTCAATCCGCCCGCTCGCTGTTTCTAAGCGAATTCGTCGCCGCGCTCGCGCTGTCGATCCGCTACATGTTCAAGCCCAAGGCGACCCTCAACTATCCCCACGAAAAGTCGCCGCTGTCGCCGCGCTTCCGCGGCGAGCACGCCCTGCGCCGCTATCCCAACGGCGAAGAGCGCTGCATCGCCTGCAAGCTGTGCGAGGCGATCTGCCCGGCGCAGGCGATCACGATCGAGGCGGGTCCGCGGCGCAACGACGGCACGCGGCGCACGACGCGGTACGACATCGATATGGTCAAATGCATCTACTGCGGGATGTGCCAGGAGGCCTGCCCGGTCGACGCGATCGTCGAGGGACCGAATTTCGAGTTCGCGACGGAATCGCGCGAGGAACTCTACTACGACAAGCAACGGCTGCTGGCGAACGGCGATCGCTGGGAGCGGGAGCTGGCGCGTAACATCGCGCTCGACGCGCCGTATCGGTGAGGAGACCCCTGTCCCGTTCACGGGCAAAGGGGTTGGGGTGAGGGTTGGACAAAGGGGCTGAAGATGAACGCCGAGGCGGTATTCTTCTGGATTTTCGCGACCATCCTCACCGGATCGGCGCTTGGCGTGATCGTGGCGAGGAATCCGGTCCATTCGGTTCTGTGTCTGATTCTGGCCTTTGTCTGCGCCGCGGGGCTGTTCCTGCTGTTGGGGGCGGAGTTCCTGGCGATGATCCTCGTCATCGTTTACGTCGGCGCGGTCGCGGTGTTGTTCCTGTTCATCGTCATGCTGCTCGACGTCGACTTCGCCCGGCTCAAGCAAGGCTTTGTCCAATATCTGCCTCAAGGACTGTTGATCGCCCTCGTCGTCGGCGCGCAGCTCGTCTATGTCGTCTCGGGTTGGGCGCACTCGCCCAAGGCCGCCGCCGCCGCGACGCCCGCGGGCTCGCTCAGCAACACCGCCGCGCTGGGCGAGGTGCTCTACACCCATTATTTCTATTTCTTCCAGGCGGCGGGAATGATTCTGCTGACCGCGATGATCGGCGCGATCGTTCTCACCCTGCAGCACAAGCCGGGAGTGAAGCGCCAGGACGTCGGCGCCCAGGTCGCTCGAACGCCCGAGACGGGGGTCGAACTGCGCAAGGTTCCCTCGCGCGTCGGCATTTGAAGGATAAGCCGATGGCCGTCGACCTCTCAAGCTATCTGACGCTCGCGGCGATCGTGTTCACGATCGGGGTCGCGGGCATCATCCTCAACCATAAAAACATCATCATCATCCTGATGTCGGTCGAGTTGATCCTGCTGTCGGTCAACATCAATCTGGTCGCCTTCTCGGCCTACTCGGGCGACCTGACCGGGCAGGCCTTCGCGCTGTTCGTCCTGACGGTCGCGGCGGCGGAGGCGGCGATCGGTCTGGCGATCCTCGTCGCCTACTACCGCAATCGCGGTTCGATCGCGGTCGAGGACATCAACGCGCTGAAGGGCTGAGCCGGGCCATGTACGATCTCATCGTCTTTCTGCCGCTCGTCGGCTTTCTGATCGCCGGCGTTTTCGGCCGATGGATCGGCGCGCGCGGCGCCGAATATGTCACGACCGGCTTGCTCGGCGTGTCCTTTGTCCTTTCCTGGATCGCATTCTTCATGGTCGCGGCCGGAGCGGACGCGCATGTGCCGGTCGCCAACTGGTTCACCTCCGGCAAACTCGCGGTCGAGTGGGCCTTGCGCGTCGACACGCTGACGGCGGTGATGCTGGTCGTCGTGACCACGGTGTCGTTTCTCGTTCATGTCTATTCGATCGGCTATATGAGCGAGGATCCGGGCCAGCCGCGGTTCTTCGCCTACCTGTCGCTGTTCACTTTCGCCATGCTGATGCTGGTGACGGCGGACAATCTGGTGCAGTTGTTCTTCGGCTGGGAGGGCGTGGGCCTGATGTCCTACCTGCTGATCGGCTTTTGGTATGAGCGCCCCTCAGCCAACGCCGCGGCGATCAAGGCCTTCGTCGTCAACCGGGTCGGGGATTTCGGCTTCGCGCTCGGCATCTTCCTCACCTACCAGCTCACCGGCTCGGTGACCTTCGACCAGGTGTTCGCGGCCGCCCCCGGTCTCGCCGGCAAGACGGTGCATTTCATCGGGCACGATTGGGACGCCGCGACGCTCGCGTGCCTCCTCTTGTTCATGGGCGCGATGGGCAAGTCGGCGCAGTTCCTGCTGCACACCTGGCTTCCCGACGCGATGGAGGGCCCGACCCCGGTCTCGGCCCTCATTCACGCCGCGACCATGGTGACGGCGGGCGTATTCATGGTCGCGCGCCTGTCGCCTCTGTTCGAGATGTCTTCGACCGCGCTCAGCGTGGTGCTGATTGTCGGCGCGACCACGGCGTTCTTCGCCGCGACCGTCGGCCTGGTGCAGAACGACATCAAGCGCGTCGTCGCCTATTCGACCTGCTCGCAGCTCGGCTACATGTTCGTCGGCCTCGGGGTCGGCGGCTACAGCCTGGGCATGTTCCATCTGTTCACCCACGCCTTCTTCAAGGCGCTGTTGTTCCTCGGCGCCGGCTCGGTCATCACCGCGATGCACCACGAGCAGGACATGCGCCGCATGGGCGGATTGCGCACCGAGATCCCCTTCACCTTCTGGATGATGATGATCGGCACGCTGTCGCTGACCGGGGTCGGCATTCCCTTCACGCCGATCGACTTCTCCGGCTATGTGTCCAAGGACCCGATCATCGAGGCGGCATACGCCTCGCACCGCTACGGCGCGACTTACGCGTACTGGTGCGTCGTGATCGCCGCCGCCTTCACCTCGTTTTATTCATGGCGGCTGATGTTCATGACCTTCTTCGGCCGGCGCGGCGACTGGGAAGCCTCGCTCCCGCACGATGCGGTTCAGAGCCACGGACACGACGATCACGGCCATCACGACGACCACAAGGCGCATGAATCGCCATCGGTGATGCTGGTCCCGCTCGCCGTCCTGGGGCTCGGCGCGACATTCGCGGGCATTGCGTTCCGGTCGCGCTTCATTGGCGCGGGCTACGAGGAATTCTGGCGGCATTCGTTGTTCGTCGGGCGGGGGAACGAGATCCTCGAGCAGATCGAAAGGGTCCCGATCCTGGTCGCCTTCTCTCCGACCGTGTTCATGTTGATCGGGCTCGCGGTCGCCTACTACATGTACGTGGTCGAGCGCACGCTGCCGAAGCGACTGGCCGACGCTTACCCCTATCTCTACCGCTTCCTCCTCAACAAGTGGTACTTCGACGAGCTGTACGACCTGATCTTCGTGCGTCCGGCTTTCGCCATCGGCCGGCTGTTCTGGAAGGGCGGCGACGGGGTGATCATCGACGGCTTCGGGCCGGACGGAATTTCGGCCCGCGTGCTCGACGTCACCCGCAGCGCGGTTCGGCTGCAGACCGGCTATATCTACCATTACGCCTTCGCGATGCTGCTCGGCGCCGCGGCGCTCGCGACCTGGTACCTGTTCGGGGGGGCTCACTGATGTCCGGCTCCTGGATCCTCTCCGGCATTCTGGTGCTGCCGCTAATCGGCGCGCTGTTCATCCTGCTGCTGCCCGGCGACACGGAAGCGACCAAGCAAAACGCGCGCTGGATCGCGCTGTTCGCCACGCTGATCGCGTTTGTGCTGAGCCTCGTCGCCTGGGGACGCTTCGACACGTCGCAGCCGGGCTTTCAGCTGATCGAGGAACACGACTGGTTCTCGCACGCCATCCTCTACAAGCTCGGCGTCGACGGCGTTTCGATGCCCTTCGTGCTGCTGACGACCTTCCTGATGCCGATCAGCATCCTGGCCTCCTGGGCTCCGATCCAGACCCGGGTCAAGGAATACATGATCGCCTTCCTCGTGCTCGAGACGCTGATGGTCGGAGTGTTCGTCGCGCTCGATCTCGTGCTGTTCTATCTGTTCTTCGAGGGCGGCCTCATCCCGATGTTCATCATCATCGGCGTGTGGGGCGGTAAGAACCGCGTCTACGCGGCGTTCAAGTTCTTTCTCTACACCTTCACCGGCTCGGTGCTGATGCTGCTGGCGATCATGGCGATGTACTGGACGGCGGGCACGACCGACATCACGGTGCTGCTGAAGACCGCGTTCTCGCCGAAGATGCAGACCTGGCTGTGGCTCGGCTTCTTCGCTTCATTCGCGGTGAAGATGCCGATGTGGCCAGTGCACACCTGGCTGCCCGACGCCCATGTCGAAGCGCCGACCGCGGGCTCGGTGATCCTGGCCGCCATCCTGCTGAAAATGGGCGGCTATGGCTTCATCCGCTTCTCGCTGCCGATGTTTCCGGACGCCTCGGTTTATTTCACGCCGCTCATTTATGCGCTGTCGATCATCGCCATCATTTACACGTCGCTGGTCGCGCTGGTGCAGGAGGACATGAAGAAGCTGATCGCCTATTCGTCGGTCGCCCACATGGGATTCGTGACGATGGGCATCTTTGCCGCCAATACGCAGGGAATTCAGGGGGCGGTCTATGTGATGATCAGCCACGGCCTCGTCTCGGGCGCGCTGTTCTTGTGCGTCGGCGTCGTCTACGACCGCATGCACACCCGAGAGATCGCGGCTTACGGCGGTCTGGTGCAGCGCATGCCGCTCTATGCGGTCGCCTTCATGGTGTTCACGCTGGCCAATGTCGGACTGCCCGGCACGTCGGGCTTCGTCGGCGAGTTCCTGACCCTGATCGGCGCGTTCCAGGTCAACAATTGGGTTGCGTTCTTCGCCACCTTCGGAGTGATCCTGTCGGCGGCCTACGCGCTCTACCTTTACCGCCGCGTCATCTTTGGCGTGATCGAGAAGCCCAGCCTGATGGGCATCGCCGACCTGTCCGGGCGCGAGATCGCGACCCTGCTGCCGTTGGCGCTGCTGACCATCTATTACGGCGTCCATCCGCAGCCGGTCATCGACGCCAGCGCGGCTTCGATCGACTCGATCATCAAAGGCTTCGAGCATGCGATCGCGGTGACGAAGACCGCGGGGCTGTGACGACAGAGCGTCCGAGCGGCGCATCATTTTTCAAGTGTGGGCGACCCATGAACGTGACGGCTCTTTCCCTCCCGGTTTTCCTGCCCGAAGCGGTCCTGGCCGTGGGGACGCTGGCGCTGGTGCTGTACGGCGCGTTGCGCGGCGAGCGGTCGTATGGCGTCGTCAGCGAGATCGCAGTCGCCCTGATCGGGATCGTGTTCATTCTGCTCGTCGCCAAGAACCGCCCGACCGGCGTGACCTTCTACGGCTCCTTCGCCGACGACGCCTTCACCCGCTTCATGAGCGCCCTGGCGCTGATCGGCTCGCTGGTGACGCTGCTGCTGTCGATCGAGTTCATGCGCAAGGAGCGGATCGGCGGGTTCGAATTCCCGATCCTGATCCTGTTGTCGACGCTGGGCATGCTGATGCTGATCTCGGCCAACGACTTCATCGCCCTCTATCTCGGCCTCGAGCTGATGAGCCTTTCGCTCTATGTGATCGCGGCCTACCGGCGGCATGATCTGCGCGCCACCGAGGCGGGCCTCAAATATTTCGTGCTGGGCGCGTTGTCGTCGGGCATGCTGCTCTATGGCGCCTCGCTGATCTACGGCTTCGCCGGCTCGGTCTCGTTCGCCGCGGTCGCGCAATCCATCCAGGGCCATGCGAATATCGGCGTGCTGTTCGGCCTCGTATTCGTGGTCGCGGGCCTCGCGTTCAAGATTTCCGTCGTGCCGTTCCATATGTGGACGCCGGACGTGTATGAGGGCGCGCCGACGCCGGTGACGACGTTCTTCGCCTCCGCGCCCAAGATCGCGGCGATGGCGATCCTGGTTCGGGTGGCGATCACCGCCTTCCCCGGCATCACCAACGACTGGCGCCAGATCTTCACCTTCGTCTCCATCGCCTCGATGGCCCTCGGCGCCTTCGCCGCCATCGGCCAGACCAACTTCAAACGGCTGATGGCCTATTCCTCGATCGGCCACATGGGATTCGCGCTGGTTGGGCTTGCGGCGGGAACGGTCGAAGGGGCGCAGAGCGTCATCGTCTACATGTCGATCTATATCGTGATGACGCTCGGGACCTTCGCCGCCATTCTGTCGATGCGGCGCGGCGGCAAGGCGGTCGAGACGATCGAGGATCTGGCGGGCCTCGCCCGCACGGATTCGACGATGGCCTTCTTCCTGGCGGCGATGATGTTCTCGCTCGCCGGCGTTCCGCCCCTGGCGGGCTTTTTCGCCAAGTTCTACGTGTTCGCCGCCGCCATCAAGGCCGGTCTCTATGGCCTCGCGGTCATCGGCGTGCTCGCCAGCGCGGTGGGCGCCTACTATTATCTGCGCATCGTCAAGCTGATGTATTTCGACGAGCCGGCCAAGGCGTTCGACCGGCCGGGGCCGGTCGCGCGGTCCGTGCTGGCGGTCGCGGCGCTGCTGATCGTGCTGTTCATGTTCGCGCCCTCGCCGCTGACCAACGCGGCGATGGCCGCGGCGCAGTCGCTGTTTTGAGCGAAACCCAAAGTCGGGAGCGGTTGACGCCGCGCTGGCGCGTCGTCCGGCTCGAGACCATCGACTCGACCAACGAAGAGGCGCGCCGCCGCGCGCTGGCCGGCGACCCTGGCCGCCTGTGGATCGTCGCCGAGGAGCAAAGCGCCGGGCGGGGCCGGCGCGGACGAAGCTGGGTCTCGCCCAAGGGCAACCTCCACGCCAGCGCGCTGCTGATCGATCCGTGCCCGCCCGCGATCGCGCCGCAGCTCGGCTTCGTCGCCGGCGTGGCGCTCGCGCGCGCGGCCGAGGACGCCGGCGCGGCCGGCGTCGCCCTCAAATGGCCGAACGATTTGTTGTGCGGGGACGCGAAATGCGCCGGACTCCTGGTCGAGGGCGTTTCGCTCTCCGAGAGGCGTCTGGCGTGCGTCGTCGGGGTCGGCGTCAATTGCGGACGCGCGCCGGTGGGCGTCGCATATTCGACCAGCAGGCTGACGGATCGGCAGGGGCGCGCGGTCGGCGCGCAGGAATTGTTCGAGCGTCTGATGGCGCGATTCGACGAGGCGCTGGACCAATGGCGCGCGGGCGCCGGGTTTGAGGACATTCGTCGCGCCTGGCTCGATCGCGCGGCCGGACTCGGCGGCCCGATCCGCATCGAAAACCCCGGCGGGCGGCGCGAGGGCGTATTCGAGGGGCTTGACGCTGGCGGCCGTTTGCTGTTTCGCGGTGCGCGCGGGGTCGAAAGCATCGAAACCGGCGATCTCTGGATTTTGCCGGCGCCGGATGGCCCGCCCTTGGCGGACGCCTCCGCTTCGCTCGCGAGGGAAGGCCGGATTTAGATGACGGACGAAAGCGAGCTGGTGTTCGCGGCCCTCGGCGGCCTCGGCGAAATCGGAATGAATTGCGCGCTGTACGGCTATGGCCCGGCCAAGGCGCGCAAGTGGCTGATGGTCGATCTCGGCGTCGCGTTCGCGGGCGACGATCTGCCGGGCGTCGATCTCATCGTGCCTGCCGTCGACTTCATCGCAAAGGCGAAGAAGGATCTGGTCGGCATCGTCATCACGCATGCGCATGAGGATCATATTGGCGCGCTCGCCGATCTGTGGCCGGACCTGGGCGCGCCCGTCTACGCGACGGCCTTTGCGGCGGGCCTCGCGGAGGCCCGGCGGTTGGGGGAGCCGGGCGCGCCGAAAATTCCGCTTCAGATCGTCAAGCAGGGCGAGCGAGTCGCGATCGGACCGTTCGACGTCGAATTCATCGCCGTCGCCCACTCGATTCCGGAGAGCTGCGCGCTCGCCATTCGCACCCCGGCCGGCCTTGTCGTCCACACCGCCGATTGGAAGATCGACTCGACGCCGATCATCGGCCTTCCCACCGACGAAGCGCGCCTCGAGGCGCTGGGCGACGAGGGCGTGCTGGCGCTGGTCTGCGACTCGACCAATGTGCTGCGCGAGGGCGAAAGCCCGTCCGAGCGCGCCGTCGCCGAGACGCTCGCCGCCCTGATCGCCAAGGCGAAGGGCAGGGTGGTCGTCACCACATTCGCTTCCAACGTCGCGCGTCTGCGTTCGGCGGCCGAGGCTGGCGTCGCCGCCGGGCGCCAGGTCTGCATTCTGGGGCGCGCGATGGAGCGCGTGATCGCGGTCGCGCGCGAGTGCGGCATGCTCGACGGCGCGCCGCAGTTCTTAGGCATGGAGGCCTTCGAACGCCTGCCGCGCGACAAGATTCTCGCGCTCGCCACCGGCAGCCAGGGCGAGCCGCGCGCGGCGCTCGCCCGCATGGCGGAAGGCGAACATCCGACCGCGGAATTGGTCGCGGGCGACACCGTGATCTTCTCCTCGCGCACCATTCCCGGCAACGAGAAGGCGGTCGGCAGGCTCATCAACGCCTTCGTGACCACCGGCGTCGAAGTCGTCACCGACCGCAACGGGCTGGTGCATGTCTCCGGCCATCCGCGCCGGGCGGAGATGGCGAAAATGTACGCATGGCTCAGGCCGAGGATCGCCGTGCCCGCGCATGGCGAGCCGCTGCACCTGAGCGAGCACGCCGCCTTCGCCAGGGCCCAGGGCGTGCCCGAGGTGATGCGGGCTTTCAACGGCGATCTGGTGCGCTTCGCGCCCGGCGCCGTCTCGACCATCGGCAGGGTCGATCGCGGCCGGCGGCTGAAGGACGGCATGATCCTTCTCCCGGCCGACCAGGAATGCGTGGGCCAGCGGCGCAGACTGTCCTTCACCGGCGTCGTCTCGATCGCGCTCGCGCTCTCGCCCCAGGGCGAGCTGGCGGGCGATCCGGACGTGATGATCGCCGGCCTGCCCGAGCGCACGAACGAGGGCGCGGCGATCGACGCCTTGATCGACGCGGCGATCTTCGAGGCCTTCGAGAGCCTGCCGCGCGGCAAGCGCAAGGACCCGGATTTCGTCTCCGGCGCGATCGAGCGCGCCGTGCGCAATTCCGTCAATGGCGTCTGGGGCAAGAAGCCCCAGGTGCATGTGCTGGTGGTGGAAGTGTAGCCTATCGCGACCAGCAAGCTGTCCATTCTTGACGGGCGACTCGAGGCGCTGATTCCGCTCGGCGGCGAGGAGGAGATCTCGGAATGGTCCTCGGCTGATTTTTTCCGTCACTCGGCCCGGAGCCGTCGTCGATTGTCGATGAGCGCCAGCCGCGATAGTCTTGGCTTGAATGAACGTCGAAGTTGGTCGAGGGAGCGGGTCCAATGAGAGAATTGGCCGGCAAGACCGCGTTCGTCACCGGCGCGGCCTCCGGGATCGGGCTTGGCGTCGCCACGGCCTTCGCGCAGGCGGGCGTGAAAGTGATGCTCTGCGACATCGAGGAAGCCGCTCTTGCGCGTGCGGTCGAACAATTGAAGCTCACCAACGCGGACGTCGACGGCGTCAGGGCGGACGTCTCCCTCAAGGCCGAACTCAAGGCGGCGGCCGAAGCCGCCCTCGCGCGCTACGGCAAGGTGCACATCCTCGTCAACAACGCCGGCGTGGGCGGCGGCGGATCCTACGGCGCATGGACCGACTCGGGATGGGACTGGACGCTCGGCGTCAATCTGATGGCCGTCGTCTGGGGAATCGAGATTTTCGGTCCGCTCATCGAGCAGCATGGCGAGGGCGGACACATCGTCTCCACCGCTTCGATCGCGGGGCTGGTCTCCAATCCCGTCACGATCCCCTACAACGTATCGAAATTCGGCGTCGTCGCCCTTTCCGAGGGTCTGCGCGGCGCGCTGGCTCCGCGCGGGATCGGCGTGTCGGTGCTCTGTCCTGGATTCATTCGCACAGAAATCGTGAATTCCGTGCGCAATCTGCCCGAGCGTTTCGATCGCCCTCCCGCCGAGGCATTGGCCGCAATGCGATCGTCAGACATGTTCAAAATGATACAGGAGCGCGTCTCGCAAGGGCTCGATCCGCTCTATGTCGGCGAGCTGGTGCGGGAAGGCGTCGAAAACGACTGGCCGTACATCTTCACGGACCTGGAGTTCGAGCCTCTGATCGAGATGCGATTCGCCGCGATCAAGGAGGGGTTCGATCGGATTCGCGGGCGCAATCCGCGGCGCTGAGCCGGACAGGGCCGTCGCGGCGAGCAGCGCGCGCAAAATGCGCAGGCCGACCCTTGCTTCGCGGCGGAGGGTCTGCGATGCCTCGGCGTGACGCCGAGGACCCCATGATCGGAAAACTGAACCACGTCGCCATCGCCGTCCCCGATCTCGACAAGGCGGCGAAGACCTATCGCGAGACGCTGGGCGCGCGCGTCTCGGCCCCGAAGGACGAGCCCGATCACGGCGTGACGGTCGTGTTCGTCGAATTGCCGAACACGAAGGTCGAACTGCTGCAGCCTCTCGGCGCGAATTCCCCGATCGCGAAGTTTCTCGAAAAGAACCCGGACGGCGGCATGCATCATCTGTGCTACGAGGTCGACGACATCGTCGCCGCCCGGGACAGGCTGAAGGCTCGAGGGGCGCGCGTGCTCGGCGACGGCGAGCCGAGGATCGGCGCGCACGGCAAGCCGGTCCTGTTCCTGCACCCGAAGGATTTCGCCGGCACGCTGATCGAAATCGAGCAGGCGTAAGACTTGGCGCTCGAGGCCGCCCATGCGAGCCGCAGACATCGCCTGCGCGCGGACGCGCTGCTGCTGGCGACGGCGTTTCTATGGGGCGTGACCTTCGTCGCCCAGAAGGACGCCGCCGGCGCTCTGCCGCCGCTGGCGTTCGTCGCCGCGCGCTTCGCGGTCTCGGCCCTGGCGCTCGCGCCGTTCGCCCTGATCGAGCGCGCTCGCGCCGGGCGCGCTCTGACGCCGCGCGCCTGGCGTGTCGCGCTGATCATGGGGTTTGCGCTCTTTTTCGGAACCAGTCTGCAGCAGGCGGGTCTCGAGACGACGAGCGCGACCAACGCCGGCTTTCTCACCGCCTGCTATGTCGTGTTGACGCCGCTCGTGGCGTGGGCGCTGGCGGGCGCGCGGCCGCGCCCGGCGATCGTCGCGGCGAGCCTCGTCTCTCTGTTCGGCGCAGCGCTCCTCGCCCTCAGCGGCGGACCGGCCGCGCCGCCGTCGGTCGGCGACGGCCTCGTTCTGATCGCCGATCTGGCCTGGGCGGTCAGCATTGCGCTGACGCCGGTGTTTCTCGCCAGCGCGCCGAGACCCCTGGCGCTCGCGTTCGTTCAATACGCGCTGTGCGGCGCGCTCGCCGGACTGACGGCGTTCACGTTCGAATCCTTCGCGTGGCGGGGATTCGTGACCGCGGCGCCGGCAATTCTGTTCGCCGGCCTCGTCTCCGGGGCCCTCGGCTATACGCTGCAGATCATCGCCCAACGCCATACGCCGCCGGCCGAAGCGGCGCTGATCCTGTCGCTGGAAAGCGTGTTCGCGGCGCTCGCCGGCGCGCTGTTGCTGGGCGAGCGGCTGACGGCGCTGGGCGCCGTCGGCTGTGCGCTGATTCTGGTCGGGGCGGTCGCGGTGGAGGCCGGCCCGGCGCTGGCGCGCAGCGCTTTGAAAATGTGACATCGGGCGGAAGCGCGGCTATAAGCCCGGCTCGCCGAAATCCCTCCCGCCGCCGTCGTCGAAAGGTCCATGATGTCCGGCTCGATGTTGAGCAGCGCCGCGCTGGACGAGCGGCGGCGGCGCATTCTGTTTCGCGCCTGGCGGCGCGGCCTGCGCGAAATGGATCTGGTGATGGGCCGGTTCGCCGACGCGCATTTGCCGGCGATGAGCGACAGCGAACTGTCCGAGTTCGAGCGCCTGCTCGACGTCCCCGACCCGCAGGTGCTCGCCTGGATCACCGGCGAGGAGGCGACGCCCGCCGAGTTCGACACGCCGCTGATGGCGCGCCTGCGCAAACCTCCCGGCGCGGCGTCGGCCGCAGCCGGCCAAACGCCGTGAACATGCTCGCGCCCGCGATCCGCCGCCTCCAGGAGGGCGGCGCGGTGACGCTGTCGCGCGCGCCCGAGGGCTACGACGCCTTCGTCGTGGCGGCGCTGACGCGCGCGCTCGCGCCGGCGGGAGAAATGCGCGCGGTGACGCTGGTTTTCGTCGCCCGCGACGGCGTGCGCGCCCAGGCGCTGATCGACGCGCTCGGTTTCGCCGCGCCCGAGATCGAGGCGCTGCATCTGCCCTCGTGGGATTGCCAGCCCTATGACCGGGTCTCGCCCAACGCGGCGATCTCGGCCGAACGCATGACGGTGCTGGCGCGGCTCGCGCGCACGCGGGGCGCCGTCGAGCGGCCGCGCATTCTGGTCGGCTCCGTCAGCGCGCTGACCCAGCGCGTCCCGCCGCTCAAATACATCGCCTCGGCCGCCTTTTCGGCCGCGCCGGGCAACAGCGTGCGGATGGACGAGCTCGCGCTGTGGCTGGAATCGAATGGCTACAGCCGCGCGAGCACGGTGCGGGACGTCGGCGACTACGCTTCGCGCGGCGGCATTCTCGACCTCTATCCGCCCGGCGCGGCGGCGCCGATCCGGCTCGATTTCTTCGGCGACGCGCTCGAATCCATCCGCGCCTTCGATCCGGAGACGCAGCGCAGCGTCGGGCAGTTGCGCTCGCTCGATCTGGTGCCGATGAGCGAGGCGCGGCTGACCACCGAGACGATCCGCCGCTTCCGCCATTCCTACGCGCTCGAATTCGGCGCGCCGACGCGCGACGACGATCTCTACGCCGCCGTCAGCGAGGGCCGGCGCGCGATCGGCCTGGAGCACTGGCTGCCTCTGCTGTACGAGCGCCTGGACACGATCTTCGATTATGTCGCCGGCGCGCCATTCGTGCTCGACGCGCGGGGCGAGGACGCGGCGCACGAGCGCATCGCGCTGATCGCCGACGCCTACGCCGCCCGCCGCGCGGCCTTCACGCAGGACCCCGTCAAGGCCGACTACAAGCCGCTCCCGTTCGCGCGGCTGTATCTGACCGAGGACGAGTGGAAGGAGCGGCTGGCCGGCGCGCCGCTCGCGCGGCTCACCCCCTTCGAGGCGCCGCCGGGCGCGGCCGACGTCATCGACTGCGGCGCGCGCGTCGGCCGCAATTTCGCGCCCGAGCGGCAGAACGAGAACGCCAATGTGTTCGACGCCGTGGTCGCGCATGTCGGGGCGCTGCGCGAGCGGGGGCTCGGCGTCGTCGTCGCGGGCTGGAGCGACGGCTCGCGCGAGCGGCTGAGTCATGTGCTGGCCGAGCACGGGCTGAAGTCGCTCGAACTCGTCTCGTCCTGGCATCAGGCCAGGACCGCGCGCGCCGGCGCGCTGCCGCTCGCGGTGATCGCGCTCGAACAGGGCTTCGAGGCGCCGGATCTCGCCATCATCGGCGAGCAGGATATCCTGGGCGACCGGCTGGTGCGCCACGCCAGGCGCCGAAGACGCGCGCAGGACGTGCTGGCGGAGGCGAGCGCGCTGACCGCCGGCGACCTCGTGGTGCACATCGACCACGGCGTCGGGCGCTTCGTCGGCCTGCAGACGATCGAGGCGGCGGGAGCGCCGCACGACTGCCTCGAAATTCACTACGCCGGCGGCGACCGGCTGTTCCTGCCGGTCGAGAACCTCGAACTGCTGTCGCGCTTCGGCTCGGAGACCGGCGAACTCGACCGGCTGGGCGGGGCGGGCTGGCAGTCGCGCAAGGCGCGGCTGAAAAAGCGCGTGCGCGAGATGGCGGGCGAACTGGTTCGCGTCGCCGCGCAGCGCATGACCCATGCCGCGCCGCGGCTGATCCCGCCCGAAGGCCTCTACGACGAATTCTGCGCGCGCTTTCCCTATGACGAGACCCAGGACCAGCAAAGCGCGATCGAAGCGACGCTCGACGACCTGGCCGCCGGCCGGCCGATGGACCGGCTGGTGTGCGGCGACGTCGGCTTCGGCAAGACCGAGGTCGCGCTGCGCGCCGCCTTCGCCGCCGCGATCAACGGCAAGCAGACCGCGATCGTCGCGCCGACGACGCTGCTCGCGCGCCAGCACACCCGCAATTTCCGCGACCGCTTCGCCGGTCTGCCGATCAGCGTCGGCCAGCTGTCGCGCATGGTCGGCGCGGCCGAGAGCCGCGAAGTGAAGAAGGGCCTCGCCGAGGGCTCGGTCGACATCGTCGTCGGCACCCACGCGGTGCTCGGCAAGGGGGTCGCCTTCAAGGACCTCGGTCTCGTCGTCATCGACGAGGAGCAGCACTTCGGCGTCGCCCACAAGGAACGGCTGAAGGAATTGCGCACGGAAGTGCACATGCTGACGCTCTCCGCCACGCCGATCCCGCGCACCCTGCAGCTGGCGATGACCGGCGTGCGCGAAATGTCGATCATCGCGACGCCGCCGATCGACCGGCTCGCGGTGCGCACCTTCGTTTCGCCCTTCGACGCGGTGATGGTGCGCGAGGCGCTGTTGCGCGAGCGCTATCGCGGCGGCCAGTCGTTCTATGTCTGCCCGCGCATCGAGGACCTCGACGAGGCGGCGGCGTTCCTGCGCCAGAATGCGCCCGAGGCGAGGTTCGTGGTCGCGCACGGCCAGATGGCGGCGCGCGAACTCGAGGACAAGATCGGCGCCTTCTACGACGGCAAATACGACATTCTGCTGTCGACCGCGATCGTCGAATCCGGCCTCGACATTCCGCGCGCCAACACCATGATCGTCCACCGCGCCGACCTGTTCGGCCTGGCGCAGCTCTATCAGCTGCGCGGCCGGGTCGGGCGTTCGAAGGTCCGCGCCTACGCGATCTTCACCACCCCGGCCAAGAAGCAGATCACGCCGCAGGCCGAGAAGCGGCTGCAGGCGCTGCAGTCGCTCGATACGCTGGGGGCCGGCTTCCAGCTCGCGAGCCACGACCTCGACCTGCGCGGCGCCGGCAATCTGCTCGGCGAAGAGCAGTCGGGCCATATCAAGGAAGTCGGCTACGAGCTCTATCAGCAGATGGTGCGCGAGGCGGTGGAGCGCATCAGGTCGGGCGAGGACGCGCCGGCCGACGACCCGTGGTCGCCGACGATTTCGCTCGGCGCGCCGGTGACGATCCCCGAGACCTACATCCCCGACCTGCCGACGAGGCTTTCGCTCTATCGCCGCCTGTCCGCGCTCGAGGACGAGGGCGAGATCGAGGCGATGGGGGCCGAAATCGTCGACCGCTTCGGACCCCCGCCGCCCGAAGTCGGCCTGCTGATGAGGCTGGTCACGATCAAGGCGCTGTGCCGCAGGGCCAACATCGAGAAGCTGGAGGCCGGCGCGAAAGGCCTGACGCTGGCCTTCCGCAACAACTCTTTCGCCAACCCGACGGCGCTGGTGAAATGGGTCGAGGCGCAAGGCTCGCTCGCGCGCGTGCGGCCCGACATGCGGATCGTGGTCGCCGACGATTTCGAGAAACTCGCCGACCGGCTGACCGGGACGCTGCGGATCCTGCGCGAGATCGCCAAGATCGCGGGGAAGAAGGGGTAGGGGAGAAGCCCACCCGCGCGTCGGCGCAATCGTACCATCGCCCGACGTGGCCGCTGGCCCGTCGCCAACGGCTTGCGGCGCGCAAAAGTATTCCTGTGCGAAGCCTGTCGAATGGCTTGGGCGAGCCGTTCTCGCCCGCTAGGATTTTCCCGACGCGATCCCGCTGCGTCACCATTGAGAGTCAGCCATCCCCGACAAATCGGAGAAAGCCCGTGAGCTTGTGGACGTGATCGAAGGACCGCCAGACGTGCGTGACCTCTTCAGCCGGAGCGAGGCTACGGTCGCCGAGTTGCAGCGAGCCGATCGCGCCCGGGCGCCGAGGGCCGGCATGAGCCGCCCCATCCACATTTCGGGTTACGATCGCGAAGTCGGCGATTTCTACGCCACTCCGGACTGGGTCACTGAGGCGCTTCTTCGTCATGTTCAGTTCCGGGGGCGAGTGTGGGAACCGTGTTGCGGCGGCGGCGCCATCACGAACGTGCTGCAACGGCGCGGCTACGACGTCACGTCCACGGATATCGCGGATCGCGGCTTTGGCACGCCTGGTGTGGACTTCCTGGCCTGCCAGACAGTTCCCGAGGGCTGCCGGGCCATTGTCACCAATCCACCCTATGGCGACGCCAGGTCGCTCACGGGCCAAGAGAAGTCCGCGATGGCGATGCTTCGCTTTGTCCGACATTCGCTGCGCTTGACCGAGAGCGTGCAAGGGCAGTTGGCGCTGTTGGTCCGGTTCCAGTGGGTCGCCGGAAAGCGGGCGGCCGCCCTGATGTCGGTCGCTCCGTTTACCTCGGTAATTGCCCTGACCCGGCGAGTCCATTGGTTCAGCAGGGGGGCCGAGACGAACATATCGCAACACCACCATGCGTGGGTGGTATTCGACTATGCGCGCCCCGTCGGCCGACCCCCGGCTCTGCTGTTCGCTGACTAGCGGTTCGCGTCAGCTTCCGCACGACCAGATTCGTGGCGGGAGGGACGCCAGCCTTCGCCGTGACCACCATGTCTTCTCCTCCTGGTGGTTGGCGCGGCGCAGCAATGGCCGCTCCGATCGCCGCGGCGTTCCGCGCCGCCCACGCGTCCGCGCGCGTTCATTGCCAAGATTTATACTGGCCGCCGCTGTTCGGCCATCGCTTTTCGATCGATTGCGTCGCGCATGGCGCGCGCCGGGCCGCGGGGCCGCGATCCGGCGGCCACATCGCCCCGGAGCTCCGGGCCTGACCGAGGAGTGAGACGATGAACGAGATCGATCGAGGGGCGACGCCTTTCCATCTGGTGATGCGACGGGCGCCGACGGCCGTGGCGCAGGACGAGGACATCTATCTGACCGTGCCGGTCGCCGCGCCGACGCTTCCGGACCAGGTGGAAACAATCGATATCTTTCTGTCGATCGATTTCGCCAGGCATATGATCGCTCAACTCGGCGACGCGGTCCGGGTCGCGACGGAGCGGGACGTCTCCTCGATTGTCGACTGAGGTCGAGCCTCCGGCCTTTTTGGCCAAAACGACCGCTTTCAAAAGCGAGCGGTCCGGCGGGGGCTGATCCGCGTCCCACGGCCGCCACGGGCGCCTCGCGCCCTCAACGCCTCACGCCGACAGGACGAAAGCGCGATGGCCGACAGGACGAGGGCACGATGCTTTGGCGGGCGCCCGTTTGGTGAAGCAAAGTCGCGGACCGAGGCGTCGTGTTTCCGCCTCGCTGACTTGCGATAGGGTTGGGATTGAAGATTGGGGAACTTGATGCGCCGTCCGTTCCGAGGCGGGGAACCAGGAATGGACTTTCGGCGCCGGAGAAGCGAGGTTTGGCGATGAGCGACATTGCTGCACAACAACCGGCGGCCCTGGCGCCGGATCGTTATGGCGCCGCGGCGATCGCCTTCCATTGGGCGGTCGCGGCGCTGATTGTCTTCCTTGGCGCGCTTGGGCTGTTGTTCGAGGATTTGCCGAAGGAGTCGCGGCCGTTCTGGATCAACGTGCATGCAACCGTCGGCCTCGTCTATCTTGGCCTGGTGATCGCAAGGCTCGCATGGCGCGCCGGCAATCGGCCTCCGGACCTGCCGCCCGATGTCGGAGAGTTTTCCCGGCGCGCCTCGCACGCGGCGCACCTGCTGCTTTACGCCTTGATGGCGAGCGTCCCCGTGCTCGGGTTCGTCGCCTTCGTGTGGCACGGGCGGGTCTTCGACTATGGCCTGTTTCAAATCGACTTCGCCGTCCCCTCCGATCGCGCCGTGTTCCACCCCGCCGAGGAAATTCATTCCTTTCTGGCCTATGCCTTGTTTGGTCTGGCCGGCCTCCACGCCGCCGGGGCCTTGTGGCACCACTTTGTCCGGCGCGACCGCGTGCTGATGCGCATGCTTCCCGGCGGCCCCGGGTAAGCGCTTCTTGGCGATCGGCGCGGGGTTTGAGGTTTCCCGCCGCAATGGGTCGCGGCAAAGCGAGGCCGGATCAACAGGATTGGAAAGCGTCATGATCGGCTGCCATAGCGTGTCGGGCCGTCCCGGCAAGGGGCGGGGCTAATCGGCGCGAGCGCGGGAATGACAAATCCGCCTCGCCCGGCCGTCCTTGAAACCGCTGGGATAAATCTTGATATTTGTCTAGATTTCAACTAGCATTGCCGATGGAATTCGGTTGGACGCAGGCCAAGCGGGACAAAACGCTTGCGGAGCGTCAAATCGATTTCGCCGCGATGACGGCCGGGTTTCTCGATCCGGGGAGAAAAATCGCCCGCGACCGTCGCAAGGACTATGGCGAGGAGCGGTTCAATATGCTCGCGAAGATTGGGCCGCGGGTCTTTCACATCACGTTTACGATGCGCGGCTCCGTCACCTGGATCATTTCGGCGCGCAAGGCCAACGCGAGGGAGCAAAAGCGCTATGAGACGCCCTGAAGTCGTCAGCACCGTGCTGGTTGACGGCAAACTCTACCTGCGCAATCCCGACGAGACGCTGACGCCCCTCCGCGATGAGACCGATTACGCGCGCCTCGATGCTCAGAGCGCCGCCGAGATCGAGATCATCGCCGAAAACGACACCGAGGGGGCGCCGATGAGCGACGAAGAATGGGCGCGCGCCGAAATCCGCCAGCCGGTCAAGAAACCGGTCGGTCTGAAACTCGACGACGACATTTTGAGCTGGTTCAAATCCCAGGGTCGCGGCTATCAAACGCGCATCAACGCCGTCTTGCGGCGCTATGTCGAAGCGCATCGGAAGACGGGTTGAATCGGGGGGCGGCGCTCGGTTCGGACCACGGCGCCGCCCCGTCGAGCCCGCCAGCAGCGCAAGCCGCTGCCGCCGGGGCATGGCGGCCTCAAGCTGTGGCGACGCAAACGCGGTGAGCCAAACGATGTGATATTTTCTATTGTCCCTTAGGCGATTATTGATAACTGTTTAAGTACTACATTAATTTCGATCAAGTTGCAGCGAAACCGTATGGGTCGCGCAGGCCCGGCCGCGCGGGCCGCGCCACTCTTGACGTGGACGATTATCGTAACGATGAAAATAATTGACGACGTTTGACGAAAGCGGGCGGCCAAACAACCTCGCCAGCGTCGTCGTCGCGCGCGAAAGCGAAGCGATCCAGGGGTGAAGGGCGGCGGCCGAAACCCGATCGGAAGGTGTCCGTGACGCTTCGGCTCGACCACGACATCGTCGCCCGGTTCAAGGCGACCGGCGCTCGGCTCACAGACGCGCATCAATGCGGCGCTGCGGAAGTTCCGAGCCCGTTGGGCCTCGCGCCCGCCCAATTCCGCCGCCTTGCTTCTGTTCCCTCGGAACATATATCGGCGATCTCCGTTGAAGTGAGCGGAGGCGTCAGGGCGCGATTGTCCCTTGGCCGCCGCGAAGCGAGCACGATGAAAGACCACGCCAAGAAGCCGCCGCGCGAATCGCGCGCGAAAGCCGAGGAAAAGCTCGACGAGGCGATCGAGGAATCGTTCCCGGCCAGCGACCCGTTGGCCAGCAACCCGAGCTTCATCGGCGGTCCGGAGCGTTCGCCTCCTTCGCGCGCCGCGCGGAAGCCGCGTCCCAAGCCGCCCGGGCGGGGCTGATGGCCGAGCCTGTTCCGGCGATTTCGACCCGGCGTTGCGGGCACGCCGAACGTTCGCACAAATAACGAAGCCTCTTCAATCGCTTGCAAAGTAACGCTTGCGGAAAAACAGAAATCATGCTAACGTGATTTTTGGTTTCCGGTCGCTCGAGAAAGTCGCCATGCCTTGCGCGGGGTCCACGCATTGTCTGAAACTGAACAGGCCCAGAGCCTCACTCGGGCGCAGCCTCCGCTCCACGCATTCCCACAGGCTCGCGAACTTTTCCGAGTTGCAGAATTTGGCGCCTAACATGTTCAAATCGTTCGCGCGTTCACAAAAGTGCGGGGCGGACGGCGTCAAATTCCGACCGCGCGCTCCTGGGCCGCGCTCGGCCTCCCCCATGACCTGGAGAAGTTGCAGAAAGCGGCGCCTAACGCGTTGACATCGCTCGCGCGCTGACAGAACCGCCGCGCGGGCGCGTGGCGGGCGGTTCGGGCGAAGCCGTCTACGCCGTCCGCCGGATGACGAACGTCCCGCCCGACCCGCCGGCGTCCGGTTCGGCTTCGGCGACCCGCAGGCTGGCGACATTCGCGCCCCTCGGACCCCGCCGCATCTCGGCGATCATCGCCTCGAGGTCGGCGGCCGCGCCCTGGATCAGCGCCTCGACCGCGCCGTCGGCCCGGTTGCGCACCCAGCCCGAAACGTTGAGCCGCAGAGCCGCGCGCTGCGTGAAATCGCGATAGCCGACGCCCTGGACGAAGCCTTCGACGACGACCTGGCGGGCGAGCGTGGCGTCCGGGTTCATGGGTCTCTAGCGCCCTTTCGCGACGGCGGGGTCATCGAGCCGGGCCGCGCATCCCGCCCATTGCCCGACGCCCGGCCTGCCCTTATATCCTGGCGCCCATCGCTTACGCCGATTGGTATCGGCGAGTGAGCTTAAGGAGCCTTGATGATTCACGTCACCTTTCCCGACGGCGCGCAGCGCGCCTTCGAGCCCGGAATATCCGGTCTCGACATCGCCAAATCCATCTCTCCCTCCCTCGCCAAGCGCACGGTCGCGGCGATTCGCGACGGCCAGCTCACCGACCTCGCCGACCGGATCGACAGCGACTCGACGCTCGAATTCATCGCCCGCGACCATCCGCGGGCCCTCGAGCTCATCCGCCACGACGCGGCGCATGTGCTCGCCGAAGCGGTGCAGTCGCTGTGGCCCGGAACCCAGGTGACGATCGGCCCGGTGATCGAGAACGGATTCTATTACGATTTTTACCGGCCCGAGCCGTTCACGCCCGAGGATTTCCCGGCGATCGAGAAGCGCATGCGCGAGATCATCGCGCGCGACCGGCCGTTCGCCAAGACCGTCGTCTCGCGCGAGGAGGCGAAGACCCTGTTCGAGAAGAAGGGCGAGGCGTTCAAGATCGAACTGATCGACGCGATCCCGGCCGACCAGGAGGTGAAGCTCTACAGCCAGGGCGAGTGGAGCGACCTGTGCCGCGGGCCTCATATGACCTCGACCGGCAAGGTCGGCGACGCCTTCAGGCTGATGAAGGTCGCCGGCGCCTATTGGCGCGGCGATTCGACCAAGCCGATGCTGTCGCGCATCTACGGAACCGCGTTCGCGAACAAAGAGGAACTCGACGCCTATCTGAAGCAGCTCGAGGAAGCCGAGCGGCGCGACCATCGCAAGCTCGCGCGCGAGATGGACCTGTTCCACTTCCAGGAGGAGGGACCGGGCTCGATCTTCTGGCACCCGAAGGGCTGGACGCTGTTCCAGACGCTGGTCGCCTATATGCGGCGGCGCCTGGCCGCCGACTACCAGGAAGTCAACGCGCCCCAGGTGCTCGACAAGCGCTTATGGGAGATTTCCGGCCACTGGGGCTGGTATCGCGAAAGCATGTTCATGTGCCGGCCGGCCGGCGAGGACGCCGAGACCGAGGACGAGCGCGTCTATGCGATTAAGCCCATGAACTGCCCGGGCCATGTCCAGATCTTCAAGCACGGCCTGCGCTCGTATCGCGAGCTGCCGGTGCGCATGGCCGAATTCGGCGCGGTCAACCGCTATGAGCCGTCGGGCGCGCTGCACGGCCTGATGCGCGTGCGCTCGTTCACCCAGGATGACGCGCATATCTTCTGCACCGAGGAACAGCTCGCCGAGGAGTGCCACAAGATCAACGAGCTGATCCTTGCGGTTTACAGCGATTTCGGCTTCGACAGGATCGTGGTGAAGCTCTCGACCCGGCCCGACAAGCGCGTCGGGACGGACGCGATGTGGGACCACGCCGAGGCGGTGATGAGCCGCGTCCTCGACGAGATCAAGGCGCGTCACGGCAACGTCGTGACGACGAGCCTCAATCCGGGCGAAGGCGCGTTCTACGGGCCGAAGTTCGAGTACGTGCTGCGCGATGCGATCGGGCGCGACTGGCAATGCGGCACGACCCAGGTGGACTTCAACCTGCCTGAGCGGTTCGGCGCCTTCTACATCGCCGCCAACAGCGAGAAGACGACGCCGGTGATGATCCATCGCGCCATCTGCGGCTCGATGGAGCGCTTCATCGGCATTCTTTTGGAGCATTACGCCGGCCATCTGCCCCTGTGGCTGGCGCCTTTGCAGATCGTCGTGTGCACGATCACCAGCGACGCGGACGAGTTCGCCACCCAATTCGCGGCGAAGGCGAAAAAGCGCGGATTAAGGGTCGAGACCGACCTGCGCAACGAAAAGATCAACTACAAGGTGCGCGAGCACTCGCTGGCCAAGGTCCCGGTCCTCATCGCCGTTGGCCGCAAGGAGGCGGGCGAGAACACCGTCTCCATTCGCCGTTTGGGCTCCAACGCGCAGACGACGATGGGCGCGGACGAGGCGATCGACGCGTTGCAAAACGAGGCCGTGCCCCCGGATTTACGGGAGAAGGGTTGATTTGGGCCGGCGATCGAATCGCCACGCTTCCGTTTCGCCCGCAAAAGTTCCATCATGGGGGTCGATCGAGGAGCGACGATGTCCCGAGCTGGAGATTTGGCTGCCGCCCGCCACGCGCTGCGCTTCCGTTTCCGCGGCGCCGAGGTGGCGCTCGACCGCTTTTCGCCGCGCGCCACGGTTCTCGACTGGTTGCGCGAGGAGAAGGGAGCGACGGGCACGAAGGAGGGCTGCGCCGAGGGCGATTGCGGCGCCTGCACGGTCGTGCTGGCGCGGCTGCGCGGCAATCGTCTTACCTATGAGGCGGTCAACGCCTGCATTCTTTTGCTCGGCCAGCTCGACGGCGCCGAGCTGATCACGATCGAGGATCTGGCCGACGGCGCCGCGCTGCATCCGTTGCAGCAGGCGATGGTCGATCATCACGGCTCACAGTGCGGCTTTTGCACGCCCGGCATCGTCATGAGCCTGTTCGCCGCCTATCATTCCGGCGCCCCCGCGACCTATTCCGGCCTCTGCGACCAGCTCGCCGGCAATCTCTGCCGATGCACCGGCTATCGCCCGATCCTCACTGCGGCGCTGGAGACCTGTGACGGCGCGCCGACCGACCAATTCGCGGCGACAGCGCAAGAGCGCGCCGCCGCGCTGGCCGCGCTCGCCGATGGCAAGGACGTGTTCATCGGCGACGAGGCCTCGTTCCTCGCCGCGCCCGCGAACCTCGATTCCCTGGCCGCGCTCTATGCGCGCTATCCCGACGCGACGCTGGTCGCCGGCGCGACCGACGTCGGGCTCTGGATCACCAAGCAATTGCGCGACTTGAAGCGGATCATCTGGCTCGGCGAGGTGGCGGGGCTCGACCTCGTCGGCGAAAGCGCCGACGGCGCCCTCCGGCTCGGCGCGGGCGTGACGCTGGCGGACGCCGCGCCGCTGCTCGGCGCGATCCATCCCGACCTGAGCGAGCTGATGCGCCGGTTTGGCTCGGTCCAGGTGCGCGTCAGCGGCACCGTGGGCGGCAATATCGCCAACGGCTCGCCGATCGGCGACATCGCTCCCGCGCTGATCGCGCTCGGCGGCAGGGTCGTCCTGCGCAAGGGCGGCGCGACGCGCGTCTTGCCGCTCGAAGACTTCTTCCTCGGCTACGGCAAGCAGGACCGCGAGCCTGGCGAGTTCGTGCTCGCGGTCGAGGCGCCGCGGCTCGGCGCCGGTCAGCACTACCGCGCCTTCAAGGTGTCGAAACGCTTCGACGAGGATATTTCGGCGGTCATGCTCGCCGCCCGCATCGAGGTCGAGGGCCGAAGCATCGCCGACGCGCGCATCGCCTGCGGCGGGATGGCGGCGACGCCGAAACGCGCCGCGAACGCCGAGCGGGCGCTGACCGGCGCGAGCCTCGACGAGCCCGCGAGTTGGCGCGCCGCGCTCGCGGCGCTGTCGCGCGACTTCACCCCTTTGACCGACCAGCGCGCGAGCGCGGCGTATCGCATGACAGTCGCGGCCAATCTGCTCGACAAGGCGCTGCTCGAGATTTCCGGCGCGAGCGCGCCGACCCGGATCGGAATGCTCCATGCCGCCGAATGACTTGAGCGAACTCGACCTCACGACCGCGGTGGTCCACAAGCCATTGCCCCATGACTCCGCCCGCCTGCACGTTCAGGGCGCGGCGAACTATGTCGATGACATCCGAGAGCCCGCGGGAACCCTGCATGTCGCGATCGGCATGGCCGACAAGGCGCGCGGCAGACTGAAGGCCCTTGGGTTGGAGGCGGTGCGCGCGGCGCCGGGCGTGGTCGCCGTTCTGACGGCGTCGGACATTCCCGGCAAGAACGACGTCGCGCCCGTATGGGCCGACGAACCGCTGTTTGCGCACGACGAAGTGATCTTTCACGGGCAGGCGCTGTTCGCGGTGGTCGCCCGTACGCGCGACCAGGCGCGGCGAGCCGCGCGTCTCGCCGGCATCGACATCGAGGAGAGTCCGCCATCGGTCACCATCGCCGACGCGCTCAAAACCGGCGAGCGCGTGCTCGACGATTACGGCTTCGGTCGCGGCGACGCGGCTGCCGCGATCGGCAAGGCCGCCCGCCGCCTGGAAGGCCAGCTCACGATCGGCGGCCAGGAGCATTTCTATCTCGAAGGCCAGGCCTCGTTCGCTATTCCCGGCGAAGGCGACGAGATGACGGTGCACGCCTCGACGCAGGATCCAACCGAGACGCAGCATATCGTCGCCCGCGTTCTCGGAGTCCCGGACGCCTTCGTCACCGTCGAGACGCGGCGGATGGGCGGCGGCTTCGGCGGCAAGGAAAGCCAGGCCTGCGCCTGGGCGGCCATCGCCGCGCTCGCGGCGCGGGTGACGGGACGTCCGTGCAAAGTCCGCCTCGATCGCGACGACGACTTCATGCTCACCGGCAAGCGCCATGACTTCCGGGCCGACTGGCGCGTCGGCTACGACGATCGGGGCGTCGTCGCCGGCTATGATGTGATGCTCAACGCGCGTTGCGGCTGCTCGGCCGACCTGTCGCTCGGCGTCTGCGACCGCGCGATGTTCCACGCCGGCAACGGCTATTGGCTGCCGGACGTGTCGATCGCCACCCGGCGCCTCAAGACCAATACCGTGTCCAACACCGCCTTTCGCGGCTTTGGCGGCCCGCAGGGCATGATCGCGATCGAGCGCGTGATGGACGCGATCGCGCGCGAACGCGGCCTGGATCCGCTCGACGTTCGCAAGGCCAATCTGCTGCGAGCCGGCGCCGAACGCACGCCCTATGGGCAGCCGGTCGAGGATTACGACACGCAAAGGACGATCATCGAGGAGCTCGAGATTGCCAGCGACTATCGGGCTCGCCGGGGGCGGATCGCCGCCTTCAATAGGGGGAGTCCAATCATCAAGCGGGGCCTGGCGCTGACGCCGGTGATGTTCGGCATTTCGTTCACGCTCATCCCCCTCAACCAGGCCGGCGCGCTGGTGCATGTCTATTCCGACGGCTCGATCCATCTCAACCATGGCGGCACGGAGATGGGGCAGGGGTTGTTCACCAAGGTCGCGCAGATCGTTGCGGAAGAGTTCGGCGTGCCGCCGCATTTCGTGCGCATCACCGCGACCAACACCGCCAAGGTGCCCAACGCCTCGCCGACGGCCGCTTCCTCCGGGACCGATCTCAACGGCATGGCGGCGAAAATCGCCGCGGGCGCGATCAAGCAGCGCATGGCCGCTTTCGCCGCGCAGCAATGGAGCGTCGCGCCCGAGGCGGTCGAATTCCGCGACGGGCGCGCCTTTGCCGGCAACGCCTCGATGAGTTTCGGCGAACTGGCGAAGGCCTGTCGGCTCGCGCGGGTGCAGCTTTCCCATGCCGGGTATTTCAAGACCCCTGAAATCCATTGGGACCGCGCCAAGGCGCAAGGACGGCCGTTCTTCTATTTCGCCTATGGCGCGGCTTGCTCCGAAGTCGCGATCGATACGCTGACCGGCGAAATGAAAGCGCTGCGCGTCGACCTCCTGCACGACGTCGGCGCCTCGATCAATCCCGCGATCGACATCGGCCAGGTCGAGGGCGCGTTCATTCAGGGCATGGGCTGGCTGACGACCGAGGAGCTCGTCTACGACGCCAAGGGACGGCTGACCACGCACGCGCCCGCCACCTACAAGATACCCGTCGCCTCCGACACGCCGCCAATCTTCAACACCCGCCTCTTCACCCGGCCCAATCCGACACCCAGCATCTATCGCTCGAAAGCGGTCGGCGAGCCGCCGCTGATGCATGGCATCTCGGTCTATTCGGCGATCCTCGACGCTGTGCATGCGACCAACCCGAGGGGCCAGCCGAAGCTCGAGGCGCCGTGCACGCCGGAGTCAATTCTCAACGCGGTCCGCTCGCTCGACGGGGCGGCCTGAGCGCGGCGCCATGCTGGCATTTCGCCGCCTCGTCGACGCGATCGAAGCCGAAGGGTCGGCGGCGCTGGTGACGCTGGCTCGAGTTCAGGGATCGAGTCCGCGCGAAGCGGGCGCGCGCATGGTGGTCAGGCCGTCAGGCGGATTTCACGGCACGATTGGCGGAGGAGCGTTGGAATGGGCGGCGCTGGAAGCGGCCCAGGCGGCGCTGAAGGAGGGTCGCGGCCCGGCCTCCCGCCGTTCGCTGGCGCTTGGGCCTGAACTCGCTCAATGTTGCGGCGGCCGCGTCGAATGGCGCGTCGAGATTTTCGACCGGCGCGACCTCGCCGACCTGGCGCCGATCGCGATCGCCGAGCGCGCCGCTCCAACGGCGCTCAGCGCCCGGTTTGGGCCCGATGGCCGGGTCGAGCGAAAGCTCGCGGCCGAGCGGCGCGGGGAAGGGCTCACGGCGAGCCTGCCGGCCGCCGACGACTGGATCGAGCCGCTCGGGGACAGCGCGCGCGCAGTCTATCTGTTCGGGGCAGGCCATGTCGGGCGCGCGCTCGCGCTCGCCCTCGCTCCGCTGCCGTTCGCGGTGCGCTGGATCGATCCGCGGCGCGAAGCGTTTCCCGCCTATGCGCCGGCCAATGTCGCGATGATTCATGCCGTCGAGCCGACCGCCGAACTCGCGAACGCGCCGGACGGCGCGCTGATCGTCGTGATGACCCACTCCCATGCGATCGATCTCGAGATCGTCGCCGAAGCGCTGCGCTCCGAGCGATTTCGGCTATGTCGGCCTGATCGGCTCGGCGACCAAACGCGCCCGCTTCCTCAGCCAGATGCGGGCGGCCGGACTATCGGAGGCGCGGCTCTCGAAATTGGTCTGTCCGATCGGAATTCCCGGAGTCGAGGGCAAGGACCCCGCGGTGATCGCCGCCTCGACCGCCGCCCAGCTGCTGATCGTCAACGAGCGGCTGCGGGCCGAGGAGCACGCTCAGGGAAGGGACGCATTGACGGCGGCGGCTTTTCGGCGCGGCGACTTCTTCTTTGCCCCGCGCTTGCTGGCGACCCGCTTGCCCTTGGCGGGCGTCTTGGCTTTTGCCTTGGCCTTCGCTTTGGCGATCGGCGCGATCCGCGCCTCGACGTCGGCGCCGGACGACTTCAAGCGCTCAGCGATGCGTCCAACCTCCTCGTCCGAAAGCGTGGCGGGCCGCCCGACGGTCAGGGCGATCGAATACAGCCTTGCGAGGGTTTCCAACTCCATCGCCCGCACCAGCGCCGCCTCCAGCGAACCGCCGGTGGCGAGAGCCCCGTAATTTCCGAGCAGCACCGCATGGCCTTCCCCCAGCCCTTCGAGCGCCAGCACGGCGAGTTCCTTGGTGCCGAAGGGCGCGTAATTGGCGCAGCGAATGACCGGACTTCCGAACAAGGCGATCATCGAATGGGCGGCCGGAATGGATCTGTGCGCCATCGCCAGCGCGGTCGCGTAGGGCGATTGAAAGCGCACGATCGCGCCGACGTCGGGGCGGGCGCGCGCGATGTCGAGGTGAATGCGCCATTCTCCCGACGGCTTCATCGGCCCGGCCCAGGCGCCGTATTCGCCCCCGAGCGGCATCGTCGTGATCATCGCCGGCCGCAGTGCGGCGTAGTTCGCGCCGCTCGGCGTGATGAGAATCGATTCTGCGAAGCGCGCCGAGATGTCGCCGACCAGGCCGCCGCCGAACCCGGCTTCGACCATCCGCGCCGCGTGGGCGATGATCGATTCGCGCACCGCCTTTTCTGTCGTCGCCATCACCCTCGCCGCACCCTTTCCGTTCCAACGCCCGCCATAGGCGCGACGAATCGTCAAGGAAACAATGTCACAATTATGTGGGGCCCTTTATGCCCAAAGTCCAACGTCGTTCGCGGCGGCTCGCGCGGCGGCCTCCGCCAACCGGGCGAATCGCGTCGGCGCGCGCGGGTCGGGTAAGACTGGCGAATGCCGAGGGTCCGCAAGGATATCGGCAGGGCGACTCCCAGCGTCGACTCGAGGATTCCCGTGCCGCAATCCGCTTCCGCCAATCTGTTCGATCTCATCGCCGCGCGCGCGGGGGAGCCCGGCAAGCTGGCGTTGGAGACGTCCGACGCCACCGCCCTGACCTACGACGGGTTGCTCGAACGCTCGGGGCGTGCCGCCAACGCGCTGGTCGCGCTCGGCGTCGGGCCCGGCGACCGGGTCGCGGCGCAAGTCGACAAATCGACCGATATGATCGTGGTCGCGCTCGCGTGCTTTCGCGCCGGCGCGGCGCTGCTGCCGTTGAACACGGCCTATACGCTCGCCGAGCTCGAATATTTCCTTGCCGACGCCGAGCCCGCCCTGACGCTGTGCCGACCCGATTCGCTCGCCGCCATCCGGGCGCTCGCGCACAGACTCGGCCGATCGGCGGTCGAGAGCCTCGGCGTCGCGCATGACGGAACTTTCGCCGAGCGGATCGCCAATTCGCCCGCCGATTTCGAGACGGTCCCGCGGGCCAGCGACGATCTGGCGGCGATCCTCTACACGTCGGGCACGACCGGCCGTTCGAAGGGCGCGATGCTGACCCACGAGAATCTGTCGTCGAACGCCCTTGCGCTTATCGATTGCTGGCGGTTCACCTCCGCCGATCGGCTCATTCACGCGCTGCCGGTGTTCCATACCCATGGGCTCTTCGTCGCAGTCAATGTCGCGCTGCTGTCGGGGGCGACGATGATCTATCAGCGCCGCTTCGATCCCGACGCGGTGATCGCGGCGATGCCGAGAGCGACGTCGCTGATGGGCGTGCCGACTTTTTACACGCGCCTGCTCGATCATCCCGGCTTGACCCGCGACGCCTGCGCCGGCATGCGGCTGTTCGTCTCGGGCTCGGCGCCGCTGCTTGCCGAGACCCATGTCGCATGGCGGCAGCGGACCGGCTTTTCCATCCTCGAGCGTTACGGCATGACCGAAACCAACATGATCACGTCGAACCCTTACGACGGGGAGCGCCGGGCCGGGACGGTCGGCTTCGCGCTCCCCGGCGTGAGCGTGCGCATCAGCGAGCCGGACGGCGGCGCGCCGGTGACGGCGGGAGACATCGGCGTCATCGAGGTCAAGGGACCGAACGTGTTTCGCGGCTATTGGCGCATGCCGGAGAAGACGGCGCAGGAATTCCGCCCCGACGGCTACTTCATCACCGGCGATTTGGGTCGAGTCGACGCGGACGGATATATTCATATCGTCGGACGCGCCAAGGATCTGGTGATTTCCGGCGGTTTCAACGTCTATCCGAAAGAGATCGAGAGCGAGATCGACGCGATCGACGGCGTGGTCGAAAGCGCGGTGTTCGGCGTCCCGCATCCCGATTTCGGCGAGGGAGTGACAGCGGTGGTCGTTCTTCGTCCCGGCGCCTCTTTGAGCGAATCCGCGATTCTTTCCGCCCTCGCCGGCAGACTGGCGAAATTCAAGGCGCCAAAGCGCGTGTTCGTCGTCGCGTCCCTGCCGCGCAACGCCATGGGCAAGGTGCAGAAGGCGGCGCTGCGCGAGGCCTACAAGGACATTTACGGCGCCTGAGGGTATGCTTTTGACGCATCGCCAGACTTTCAGCGCCGGGCGACGTGCGGCTCCCGATGAGCGACGCCGAACACAGCCATGTCGACGAAGGTCATCGCCGCCATGATGGCCATGACCACGCGCCGGCGAGTTTCGGTCGGGCGTTCGCGATCGGCGCCGCCCTCAACCTCGGCTTCGTCGCGGTCGAAGTCGTCTACGGAATTCTGAGCAACTCCGTCGCCTTGTTGTCTGACGCGGGCCACAACCTCGGCGACGTTCTCGCGCTGGCGGTCGCGTGGGTCGCTGGCGAATTGGCCAGGCGGGCGCCCACAGCCCGATTCACCTATGGACTGCGGGGCTCCTCGATTCTCGCCGCGCTGTTCAATGCCGTGCTCCTCCTGGTGACGGTCGGGGCAATTTCGTGGGAGGCGGTTCAACGGCTGGCCGCGCCCGCGCCGGTGGCGGGAAAAGCCATGATGATCGTCGCCGCGGTCGGAATTGTCGTCAACGGCGTCTCCGCGTGGCTCTTTGCGTCCGGCGGCCAGCGCGACATCAACCTTCGCGGCGCGTTCGTCCACATGGTCTCGGATGCTGTCGTGTCGGCGGGGGTCGTGGTCGCCGGGTTCGCGATTCTGTTGACCGGATGGTTTTGGCTCGATCCGCTCATCAGCCTGGCGATCAACGCCGTCATCGTATGGGCGACCTGGGGTCTTCTGCGCGATTCGCTCGGCATGTCGATGGCGGCCGCGCCGTCCCGCATCGATCCCGGCGAGGTGCGGGCGTTCCTTGCCGCCCGCCCCGGGGTGGAGGGCGTTCACGATCTGCACATCTGGTCGATGAGCACGACGGAAGTCGCGCTGACGTGTCATCTCATGATGCCGGGCGGGCGCCCCGGCGACGCTTTCTTGCATCGTCTGTCCGAAGAGCTCGCCAGGCGATTTCAGATCACCCATCCGACGACGCAAATCGAAACCGACCCGAACGCGGCCTGCGCGCTGGCCCCGGATGATGTCGTCTGATCAGGCCGCGGCGCGCCGGCACATGCCGCGCCGCGGCCCAATCTTCCATCTGGCCGCGAATCGGCTCAACCGAGCCGGCCCGAGGCGTGGGCGAGGATCGTATAGACCTTGCCGGTATTCGACAGCAGGTAAGCGCGCCATTGCGAACCATCGCGGTCGTTTTGGCTGACCTTCGCCAGCAGGCGCTCGAATTCCTGGGTGTAGCGCGTCGCCGTCTCGCGGAATTGGGGGTCGGCGCGATAGCGACGGCGGATCTCGTCGAAGGCCTGCTGTCCGGCCTCGGTGTAGAGCCGGCGCGAGACTGCGGCGGAGTTGCCGCGCCGCCAGCGATCCCACATCTCGACCGCGGCGGCGCTGTCGATCAGACTGCCGATGCCTTCGGTCAACGCCTCCAGCGTCTCGATTCCGCGCGGCGCGGGAACGTCGGGTTCTTCGCGCGACGCCGCCGCGAGCAGGTTGGAAAGCCAGCCGGTCTGGGCGCGGTCGGTCACCGCCGCGGGAGCGGCCGCTGGCGCGGCCGGGCGGGTGGGCCCGACCAGGTGCGGCGCCGGCCAGGGTTGATCCGGCGCGTCATCGAGCGGGGGAGCGGGTTCCGGAGCGGCAATCTGCGTCGAGGGCAGAATTTCCGTGACCGACGCCTCGATCGTCTCGGCTGCTCGCGCCGGACCCTCGTCGGGCGGCGACGGCGCCTCGACCTGGCGCATAGGCTCGACAATGCGCGGCGTCGGCTCGTACCGCACCCTCGCCGATACGGTCGTCGCAGCGGTGGCGCCGACCGCGATCGGCTCGGCGACGTCGAAGGTGGCGCCGGAATCGGACACCAGCGCCGCGAGTTCCTTCAGCGCGCGAATCTGATCCGCGACGACGCGACGCATCGCCTCGGCGGTTTCGCTCGTCTCCTGCGGCAGATCGAGCACGCCGCGCCGCAGCTCTTGCCGCGTCTCGTCGAGCTCCTTCTGCACCTGGCTCGCCATTTCCTTCACTTCGGCGACCGACTTGCGGAACCGCTCGGCGGCATGGTCGAGCGCGCCAGTGATCTGCGCATTGGTCTGATCGATCGTCTCCCGCAAGGTCTGAGCCGTGCGTTCGCGCTCCTTGGCCGCGGTGTCGCGGATGGTCTCGAACTGTCCGGCGACGGCGACCGACGCGCCTCTGGTCGTCGAGGCGAGCACGGACGCGATTTCCTGCGCGCGCGACTGCGCCTTGCCGAAACTGTCCTCGACATTGGCGGCGAAGCGTTCAAGCAGGGTGTCGAACGCCGCTCCGCGCCCCGCGAGGTCGCCGACGAGCGCCTCGAGGCTCTTCTGCCGCTGTTCCAGGGCGACGTCGAACGACTGCTGCTGGGCGGCGAGATCGCGCGCGACCAGGCCGAGCGACTCGGCGTGCTGGGAGAGCCGCGTCGCGAGCGCGCCCGCGTCGGTCTGGGTCGTGGAGGCGATGCGTCCAAGCGTCGCGACCTGAGAGGCGATGCCGCCCAGAGCGCGCTGGAATTCGTCCACTCGCGCGGCGAGGCCGCCCTGGACGGCGGCGAGCCGATTGCTCGCCGAGTCCACGGCGTGGTCGATCGCGGCGCCGGTCTTGCCGAGGTTGTCGATCACCTGAACCAGTTCACCGCGCAGCCGTTCGCTCGAACCGGCAAGCGCGCCAATCGAATTCTCGGCGCTGCGGCTCACGGAGTCGCTGAGGGCGGCGCTGGACAGATCGACCTGCTCGGTCAGGCGCTTAAGCAAGGCGCCGATCGCCTCGCCCGACCGGTTGGCCGCGTCATCGGCCGCGCTTCGAAGCGCCTCGCCCGAACTCGGCGACTTCCGAGCGCAATTGACCGGCGAGCGCGCTCAAGACGCGCACCGGGTCCGCCGCGCTGGCGTTGACCGCCGAGACCAGCTCGTCCGTGCGACGAGTCAAGAGATCCGCGAGGCCGGTCATCTGCTGGTCGAGCGTCTGCATGGCGCGCGCGCCGACGCCGGCGATCTGGCTGGACATGTCTTCGCCCCGCGCTCCGAGCGCGGTCACCAGATCGGCTCCCCCGCCATTGATGACCTGACGCAGATCGTCGACCTTGGCCGCGATTTCGGACGCGATGCTGGCGCCCCGCGCCGCCCAACTCGAATCGGCCTCCGCCGCGGTTTTCGCCAACGCCTCGTTGACCGCCTCGATGCGAGCCTGGAGGCGCGCGTCGATAATTCCGGCGTTGCGGTTGGCCGCGTCCGCCAAGTCGGACAACCGCGCGTCGATGATGCGCGCGCTTTGGTCGGCCGCCTTGGCGAGGGCGGACAGGCGCGCGTCGAAGTCCTGGGCGCTTTGCGTCGCGCCATCGGCCAGCACGGCCCGGTGGCGGTCGAAGGCGGCCCCGATCGTAGCGTTGTGCGTGTCGATCATGGCCGCGACCTTCTGCGCATGATCGCCGACCTTGTCCTCGAACTCGGACCGGTTGGCGTCGAACCGCTGACTGAGGTCCTGCATCGGCGCGACGACGAGGTCCTTGAACCGTTCGACGCTCGCGCCGAGCGACCGGGAGACGTCCTCGACGCGTCCGGCCAGCGTCGCGTTGATGTCCTGGGCGAGCGCCGAGAGGGTCTGCGTCAGTTCGCCGGCGCGCTTCTGCAAGGTTTCGCCAATTTCGATCGACTTGACGTCCATGCCTTGCACGATTTCGCGCCCCCCCTCGCCGAGCGCCCTGGCGGTTTCGAGGGTGCTGCGGGCGAGCGTCTCCGACAGCGCGCGGCCGCGCTGGACGAGGGCGTCCTCGACGCGCGCAAGCAAGGTTTCGAGCGTCGTCGAGACCTGGCTCAGCTTCTCGGCGGCGCGCTCGTCGATCGCCTGCAGGCGGGTGTCGTACATCGCCGCCGCCTCTTCGTTTCTGCGGGCGAGCTTTTCGTCGACGGCGCCGCCGCGGTTGACCAGGGTCTCCTCGATCGCGGCCAGTTTGGCGGAGAGATCGGCGGTGAGGGCCTCGGATCGGTCGCCAATCTGTCTGACGATGTCTCGGCCCCGGCCGTCGATCGCGACCTCGAAGCGGTTGAGTCCCTCGCCGAGCGAGGTTTCGATTCGGCGGGAATGGGAGGCGACCGCGAGATCGACGGCGTCATGGTGGGCGGCGGCGACAGCCTCGAATTGTCCCAGGCGCTGCGCGGATCTCGCCGACAGCTGCTCGACGTTGGCCGCAAATCGCTTGTCGAAGTCGTCGCGACGGGCCTGCATCATCACGTCGACCGCGTCGACCTGGCTGGCGATGCGCGCGCTGAGCTGGTCGGAATGAGCCGCAATCCGCTCGACGACGCTGTGCCCGTTCTCGCCCACCAGATTGTCGAGCGCCTCGATATATTCGTTCATGCGCCCGGTCTGTTGCGACAGGGAATCCACCAGGCCGCTGCCGCGTTCGCCGATGATGGAGTCGAACTTGGCCACTTGAACGCTGAGCGCGTCATGCACGTTGTTGGCGCGCATCGCCACCGTAGCCGCGGCGCCGCTGGCGAGATCGGCGAAGCGCTCGTTGATTTGCGCCGCGTCCGCGTTGAACTTGGCCAGGGATTGCACGGTCGAGGCTTCGATTCGGGCTTGCGCGGTCGCGCCCTGGGACGAGATCGCTCCGACGAGGCGGTTGGTCGATTCGTCGAACAAGGTCTCGATGGCGGCGTTCTGGCCGTTGATCGTGTGGCGCAGTTGCGCGTCGCGGGATTCGAATTGCTCGCCCCAGCGCGCGGCCGCGGCGTCGAGCATCGCGATCGCATCTTCCGCGCGGTCGCGCAGCAGCGCCGTCAGGCGTTCGCTCGAGCCGTCGAGCCTCTCCTCCAGGGCCTGGCCGCGGACGACGACGGTCTCGTGCAGACGGTCCGAAGCGCCGCTGAGACGCGCGACGAGGTCGTCGCCTTGAACCAGAATGGTCTCGGTCAGTCGGGCGCTGCCGGCGTCGAGGCGCTCGATCAGCGATTCCGAGCGGGCGCCGAAGTCGCGCGACAGAGCGTCGCTGCTCTGGCCGAGACGGTCGGCGACGGATTCGCCTTGAGCGCGGATTGCTTCGACGGTCTGTGCGCCGCTCGAGTTGATGCGGCCGACCACGTCGTCGGCCTGCGCGTCCAAGGCGCCGCTCATCGCCAGCGAAGCTTCGGCGAGGCGGGCTGCGACCGAATCGCCGTGCGTTTGAACGGTGTAGGCGGCTTCCGCGAGACGCGCGGCGAGAGCGTCGCCATGCATGCGCAGCGCCTGTACGGCTTCGGCGCTGCTGGTGTCGATGCGCCCGGCGGCGGCGGCGGCATGGGCGCCGACGGCGCCGCTGGCGGATTCCGCCGCCTCGGCCAGCTGGGAGGCGACGGTGTCGCCGTGCGCGCGAATCGCGCGCACGACCCGATCGTTGGTAATGTCGATGCGCCCGACGACGGCGTCGGCGTGGCCGCCGAGCGCGCCGGTGGCGGATTCGGCGGCCTCGGCCAGGCGGGAGGCGACGGCGTCGCCATGCGCGCCAATCATGTGCACGGCGCGGTCGCTGCTCGCGCTGATGCGGCCGACCACGTCGTTGGACTGCGCGCTCATCGCGGCGCCAGCCGAAACGGCCGCCTCGGCCAGACGGATCGCGACCGAGTCGCCCTGTGCGCGGATCGCCTGAAGGACCTGGTCGCTGCTCGCGTTGATACGGCCGACGACTTCGTCGCCGTGAGCGCCGAACCCGCCGGACACGGCGAGCGAAGCCTCGACAAGTCGTGCGGCGACGTTGTCCCCATGCTCCTTGATCGACTCGACCGCCTGGGCGCTGCTCGCGGCGATCCGGCTGACGATGTCGTGGGCATGGGCGCCGACCGAGTCGGTCACGGCGAGCGATGCTTCGGCAAGTTGGGTGGCGACGATGTCGCCATGTCCCCTGATCGCCCCGACCGCCTGGTCGCTGCTCGCGGCGATGCGGCCGACGATGTCGTCGGCGTGGGCGCCGAAGGCGCCAGTCATCGCGAACGACGTGTCGACCAGTTGGGCCGCGACGCTGTCGCCATGTCCCCTGATCGCATCGACCGCCTGGACGCTGCTCGAGGTGATGCGGCCGACAACGTCGTCGGCATGGGCGGCGACGGCCGCGCGAGCGTCCTCGGCGGTCTCCGCCAGACGCAGGGCGACCCCGTCGCCGTGGATGCGAATGGCGTCGACGGCGTCGGCGCTGCTGGCGGTGATGCGGCCGACAACGTCGTCGGCATGGGCGCCGATGGCTTCCGACATCGTTTGCGAAGCCTCGGCGAGACGGCCGGCGGCCATGTCGCTGTGGCCGATGATCGCCTCGACGGCCCGGACGCTGCTCGCGTTGATCCGGCCGACGACATCGTCGGCGTGCGCGCCGACCGCGCTGCGCGCCAGGTCGGCGGCCTCCGCGAGCCGCGCCGCGACCCGGTCGCCGTGCGATCCGATCGAGTCGACGATTGAATTTTGCGAAAAATTGATGCGCGTGATCAAGTCGTCGCTTCGCTCCTCCATATTGGAAAGCAGGACATCGGCGGCCGCCTTGACGCGGTTGTCGACATCGCCGACGCGCGCCAGGATGTCGTCGGCGGCCTTCCGGCTGGTGTCAGCGAGGCGAACCGCGAGGTTGTCGCTGATCGCGGCGATCGACACGCTCACCTGCGTCCCTCCCTCGACGATACGCTCGAGCGTCGCGGAGCCGGCGCGGTCTATCGCCGTCCCGATCTCTTCCGACGATGCGCCGAGCGAAGCGACCAGACGCTGGCCGGCTTCGTTCAGACGATCGCCGAGGCGCAGGCCGGCCGAATCGAGGTCTTCGGCAATGCTGTCGTGCGCGTTGGCGATCGCGTCGCGCATGCGGGTCCCGCTGACGACGATCGCTTCCCGCTGATCCGCCATTTCGGCGATGAGCAAACGGATCTTGCGTTCATTGTCGGAATAGGAGCGCTCGAGGGTCGAAACCTCAGACCGCACGCGGGTCTCGAGTTCGGCCGCCCGCGCCAGCGCCCGTTCGACGCCGTCGCCCATGGACGTGAGCTCGCGGCGGATCGCCTGCGTCAGGGTCGTCATATGTTCGCCGGCCATCAATTCCGGCTCGGCCAGGCGCACCGCCACCTGGGAAATCGCGCGCGCCGACTGGCGCAATTCGCGCAATCGGCCCGAAAGGGCGGCGAAGCCGAACATGAAAAAAATCGGCCCCAGCGCCGCCAGCGCCAGCAACGGCGCCTCGGGCCGCAGCAGGGTCTCCTTCAGGGGGGCGGTCGACACCGACGGCCACAGGTTTTCGAAAGCATAGACCGCGCAGATCGCCGCCCAGAGGATCGAGCCGATCAGCGCGAGGACGAAGGGCGTTCGGCTCGCCGGGCGGACATTCATGGCCTGAAGAACGGCCCCGACCGTCTCGCGGTCGTCGTTGGCTGGCGGCGTCGCGGAAATCGCGGTCTTGGCCTCGGCCTCCGCCGCGGCCGTCACGGACGGCTGGCTCGGGCGCAGAAGCGGCGCGGTCTCCGCGGCGGGCGCGCTCGGTTTGAGAATGGGCGTCGGCGTCGCCGGTCTCGCCGGCGCGGCGGGGGCAGGCGGGGAGGGGATTTCCCCCGAGGTCAACCCGACGGCGTCATCGTCGTCGGTCAGGTTCAGCGCGCTTTCGATCGCCGACATCGCGGCCGAGACCGGATCCGTCGCCGAATTCTGTTTTGCCATCTGTCCGCCTCATTTTTCGGCGTCGATCGCCCACGGATCGACCAACGCGCCAACGGTTTCCCCGGGGTGGCCTCGGCCGGTGGAAACGCCACAATTAACCACGTCGCAGTCTACCGCCATGGCCTCGATATGAAAACCACGCCGCGGGCACAACCTTCAAACGTCGTTAACGCTTATTTTACCATGTTTTTTCAAACTCTTCAGCCGACTATGGGCCGCACGACCCCCCGCGCCGCTTGTGTGTCATGATCCCGGAGGGCTCGGCAAATGACGAGGGCGCGATGCTCGAGAGGCTGAGGACCGCTGGTCCGGCGGAGACGGTTTCCGATCAGGGTCCCCTGACGGAATGCGACCGCGATCCGCCCCTCGACCTCATTCATCTGGCTCGCCAGTGTGAGGGCGACCGCGAGCTGGAGGACGAACTCCTGGGGCTGTTCCGGCTCCAGTCGCGCGCGCTGGCCGCGCAAGTGTCGGAAGCCTTGCCGGCGTCTTTGGAATCCATGGCCAAGGCCGCCCACAAGCTTTGCGGCTCCGCGCTCGCGATCGGCGCCTGGCGGGTCGCCGGCGCGGCGCGCGGAATCGAGGAACGCGCCTCGGCCGTTCACCCTCGGGCGTCGCCGAGCCCGAAAGAAAACGCCGCGCTGGCTCGGGCGATCGCCGCGCTCGAGGCGACCGTGGACGAGGCCGTCGCCGAAATCGAGCGCATTCGCGGCTGAAGCCGCGGAATCGTGTCCCGGGAACGGCTGGACGCCGGACGCGTCGCTTGCGCCGATCGGGGTTTTGCCCGCGCCAAAATCGCTTCCACAATTGCCCTTTCGGCGCCGCGGCGCTTGCTCTATGAAGGCGCCCGGCAGGGATGGGGGTCATTAACCCTTACAGCCCGGAAATGTTGTTCTTGGGACTCGTTCGACTCGATGACAAAAGTGACGTTTAACGACGCTTCGGGGCAGGCGCGGACGGTCGAGGCTCAGGTCGGCTCGACGGTGATGGAAACCGCGCTGCGCAATTCCATTCCGGGCATCGAAGCCGAATGCGGCGGCGCCTGCGCCTGCGCGACCTGCCATGTCTATGTCGCGCCGGAATGGACCGAGGCCGTGGGCAAGCCCTCGCAGATGGAAGAGGACATGCTCGACTTCGCGTTCGAAGTGCGCCCGAATTCCCGGCTCTCTTGCCAGATCAAGGTGTCCGAGGCCCTGGACGGCCTCGTCGTGACCACGCCCGGCAAGCAAGGATAGGATCCTAGAGACAATGAGCGATGTGATCTCGACCGACGTCATCATCGTCGGCGCTGGGCCGATCGGCCTGTTTTCGGTGTTCGAACTCGGCCTTCTCGACATCAAATGCCACTTGATCGACATTCTGCCGAAGGCCGGCGGTCAGTGCGCGGAACTCTATCCCGAGAAGCCGATTTACGACATCCCCGGCTTCCCGATCATCACCGGCCAGGAGCTCGTCGACAATCTGATGAAGCAGATCCATCCGTTCGGGCCCACATTTCACTTGAACGAAATGGTCGATCGGGTCGAGCCGCTCGGCACGCCGGATCAGCCGCTGTTTCGCGTCGACACCGACAACGACAAGACGATCGAGGCCAAGGCGTTGTTCATCGCCGCCGGCGGCGGGTCGTTTCAGCCCAAGAGGCCGCCGCTGGCGGGACTCGAGGCCTACGAGAACAAGAGCGTGTTCTATTCCGTGCGCAAGATGGAGCATTTCCGCGGCCGTCGCGTCGTCATCGTCGGCGGCGGGGATTCGGCGCTGGATTGGGCGCTCAACCTGCACCCGGTCGCGAGCCGCGTCACGCTCGTTCATCGCCGCGACGTTTTCCGCGCCGCCCCCCATTCCGTCAACGCCATGCGGGCGCTGGTCGATTCAGGCAAGATGGATTTCGTGCTCGGCCAGGTGACGGCGGTCAAGGGCGGCGACGGGCAATTGTCGGCGCTGACGATCAGACGCGAGAACGGCGAGATTTACGATCACCCCGCCGACGTCATGTTGCCGTTCTTCGGCTTGACGATGAAGCTCGGGCCGATCGCCAACTGGGGCCTCAACCTGCACGAGAACCTCATTCCGACCGACACGGAAAAGTTCGAGACCAGCGTGCCGGGCATTTTCGCCGTCGGCGACATCAACACCTATCCCGGCAAGCTCAAGCTCATCCTGTGCGGCTTCCACGAGGCCGCGCTCGCCGCTCAACGCGCGCACCATTATGTCTATCCGAACAAGAAACTGACCTTCCAGTACACGACGTCCTCGACCAGCCTGCAGCGCAAGCTCGGCGTGAGCTAGCGCCTTCCAAGCCGGCCGAATGGGCGCCGTTGCGTTCATGTGGCGGGCGGCGCGAGGCGGGCGCGGCGCCTCAGCCCGCGCGGCCGACGGCCATGCGGCGTTTCGAGACGGCGCTCGGCGCGATTGCGGAGGTTCGCACTTCTGCATTCTTTGCATTAGATAGACATGTTAAGTATCTATAATAATGCTATTTTTCTGCCGCAAGACCAGCTGCCGCAAGCGGGGCGCGCTTCTTCGAGCCTGGTCGCCCACGCGCCTCGGCGCATCCCAGCGACATCCGCTTCCTGCGCCGCGGCGACGGAATGGGCTCCTGCCCACGCCGCCGCAGTGGCCAGCCGCTTCGCCGATGAAACAATCCCCGTCGCGCCGCGTAATGGATTTGTAGGTCGAAACGTCGCCATCGAAGGCAGGGTTTGTTCGTCATGGTCCGGTTCAAATCGCCTTGGAACGAGCGCAACGGCCGATTCTCGTGGCTGAAGGCGATTGTCTTCGTCGGCCTGTTCATTCCCGCCGGCTGGATCGCCTATTTGGCGGCGACGGGCGCGCTCGAACCCAAGGTGGTGACGGAAATGATCCATCGCACCGGTCAGTGGGCGATACGGTTTCTGACCTTGTCGCTGCTGGTCACGCCGATCATGCGGGGGGCGCGCTACCCCAGGCTGGTCGCGATCCGGCGGATGGTGGGCGTCGCCGCCTTCGCCTACGCCTGCGGCCATCTGACCCTCTATGTCGTCGACCAGCATTTCGCGCTTCTTCATGTCGCCTCCGAGATCGCGTTGCGCTTCTATCTGACGGTCGGCTTTGTCGCCTGGCTCGGACTTGCCGCGCTCGCCGCGACATCGACCGATGCGATGATCAAACGTCTGGGACCGAAATGGCGAACGCTGCACTCGATCGTCTACGGGGTGGCGGCGCTGGCGCTGCTGCACTTCATGATCCAGGCCAAGGCCGACGTGACGGAGCCGGTGATGATGAGCGGATTGTTCGCGATCCTGATGCTGTTCCGCGTCTTTCTGAAGCGCGGCGCGCCGGCTTGGGGCGCGGCGGCGGCGGCCGCGGTCGTTTCGCCCCCGCTGACCGCGCTTGTCGAGGCCGCCTGGTACGCGCTGGCGCGCCATATCAATTTCTGGGAAGTCCTACGCGCGAATGTCGATCCCGACATGGCGTTCCGCCCGTCCGCCTTCGTGGCGGCGGCCGGGGCCGCGTTCGTCGCCGTCGCGCTCGCGCGCAGGAGCCCGGCGCCGAGGCGCTCTCCGAGCGTCCTTGCCGCCCAGCCCGCGCCGGCGGGCCGCTGAGCGGCCTTTCCGCGCTACCGCCGAGAACTGAACCGCCATGTCTCCTCGCTGGACGCGGTCGCCTTCGCCATTCACTGCGTCAGTTCGAACTTGGCCGTGACCGTCACCGTGAGCCTGTCCTGTCCGGCTTCGATCGGCGTCGGCGGGGCCGGCCCGGCCATCTGCGCGTAAGCCCGGGCGGCGAAGGGCGCGGGCTGGGCTATGGCCTCTTCGCTCAGCTCCATCAGCCGGCCGATTTTCGCGCCGCCCGCGTTGGCGTAGATCTCGGCCTTTCGCCTGGCGTCGGCGACGGCGAGCGGGCGCGCCTTGTCGAGCAGCGCGCTCGCGTCGTTTTGGCCGTAAGCGATGCCGTACATGGTGTTGGCGCCGGCCGCCACCGCCCGGTCGAGCAAGCCGCCGAGGCGTGGGATGTCGCGCACGGCGACGGTCACCGTGTCGCCCACCGTATATCCGGTAATTGTCTGAGATTCCTGCGGGTTAGAGCGCTGGTTTGAGAACATTGGCGAAATCGACAGGCCGGAGGTCTGAATGTCGGCGGCCGAGACGCCCTCGGCCTTGATGGCCGCGAGGACGGCGCTGAGCGATTTCGCGTTCGCCGCCATCGCCTCGCGCGCGTCCTTTCCGGTGGTGGTCACGCCGAGCGTCACGCGGGCGAAGTCGGGCGCGGCGGCGACGCTGCCCCCGCCGGTGACCACGATAAAGCGTTCGTTGTTGTATTCGATCAGGCGCGGTTGGGCCGCGATCGCGGTCGGCAAGGCGGTCAGCGCCGCGCCAAACGCGATCAGAACCATCCAGGGCGAAAGCCGCATGACCCCTCCTTGCCGCTCCTCGCGGCCGACGAACGTCGGCGTCGCCGGCGCAACGGATTTGACATCGCCGTAAGGCGGTATTGAGGCCGGTCGGACGCTCCCCGGCAAGCGTAGCCGGGCGCAGCCTCAGCCTTCCGGCTTGTCCTCAGGGCCGGCGCGGTAGCGGAAATCGCAATAGCTTGCGCCGCCCATGATCGTCTGCGTCCGGGTCAGCCTGATGCGGGGATCGTAGCCCTCGCAGAACGCGCCGTCGCGGTTGCAGGACAGCAGGTCGCCGATCCCGGCGAGGCCCATCGCGCGATAGGCCTCGGCGTAGCGGCAGCGCCTGACGTTGAAGTCGAACACGCCGGGCGCGTCGGCGACGACTTCGATCGTCAGCGCATCGTCCTTGGTCCACAGATGCTGGATCGCCTTGAAGCTTTCCAGGTCCGCTCCGCCCGGCGCGCGCGCGGCCATCTCGGCGCCGGCTTCGACCGCCGCGCGGCGAATGGCGTTGCGCAGGATCTCGCGCGCCTTCTCCTCGCCGATCGCCTTGCGCATTTCCTCGTAGATCGGCGCGATGATCGCCGCCTCGATCTTGCGTCGAGCGAGGATGCCGAGTTCGTCGCCGGTCGAAGCGCTCATGGCCGGAAAGCCTGCGCCGGTCGCGCGCCGCGTGTCAAACGCCGCCCTTGGCCGGCGACCGGCCGCTCATGAACGCGCGCGGGCTTGACAGCCTTCAGGGAAAGCAGAGAGTTTCTCGCTCAGGCCGGCGTCGCGCCGAAATTCGCCGGCCGTGGCCCGTTGCGGGCATGCGGGAGGAGAATGGCCGTGCCGATCGTCCGGATGGATCATTTCACCGTCCTCACCACCAACGCCTCGGAGACGGTCGCGTTCTATCAAGACCTGCTCGGATTTGCGCCCGGGCCGCGGCCGGCGTTCTCGTTCCCTGGCGCCTGGCTCTACAACGATGGCAAGGCGGTGCTGCATGTGGTTGAAAAGGCTTCGATTCCGGACGGAGACGGAGTGCTCGACCACATTGCGTTCTGGGGGACGGACGCGCCCGGCTTTGTCGCCAAGCTGGAGGCGCGCGGGCTCGAATATGATCTGCGCCGGCTGCCGGACCCGGGCCATGCCGCCGGAACCTGGCAATTGTTCTTCCACGATCCGAGCGGCGCCCGGGTCGAAATCGATTTCGCGCCGACGGAGAGCGTGGGGACGTAGACGAACGCGACGCGGCCTCGGACCTCGGCCGCCGCCCACAGCCTTGCCATTGGCGGCGAATTGCCGGTAAGAGCCGCGGGCCTCCAAACGGGATGTTTCCTTGCGCAACAACGCCATCGTTCAGGTCGGGCGGGGTCCGCTCGCGGCGCGTTTCGGCGCTCGTCTGCCGCTGGCGCTGATCGCCGGCCCGTGCCAGATCGAAAGCCGCGCGCATGCGCTGGAGATGGCCGCGGCGCTGAAGGAGATCGCCCAGCGCCGCGCGCTCGGCCTCGTCTACAAATCCTCGTTCGACAAGGCCAACCGGACCTCGAGCGCGGCCGCCCGCGGCGTGGGGCTCGAGGCGGCGCTGCCGATCTTCGCCGAGATCCGCGAGACTTTGGGCCTGCCGGTCATCACCGACGTGCATGAGAGCGGCCAGTGCCCGGCGGTCGCCGAGGTCGCGGACGCGCTGCAGATTCCGGCCTTTCTCTGCCGTCAGACCGATCTTCTCGCGGCGGCGGCGCGGACGGGCCGGGCGGTCAACGTCAAGAAGGGGCAGTTCCTCGCCCCGTGGGACATGAAGAACGTGGTCGCCAAACTGGACTCGGCCGGGGCGACCGACATTCTGGTCACCGAACGGGGCGTGAGCTTCGGCTACAACACGCTGGTTTCCGACATGCGCGCCTTGCCGATCCTGGCGCGCGAGACCGGCGCGCCGGTCATCTTCGACGCCACGCATTCGGTGCAGCAGCCGGGCGGGCAGGGGACATCCTCGGGCGGACAGCGCGAGTTCGTCGGCGTCCTGGCGCGCGCCGCGGTCGCGGTCGGAGTCGCCGGCGTGTTCATCGAGACCCATCAGGACCCGGACCGCGCGCCGTCCGACGGTCCGACGATGGTGGCGCTGAAGGACTTCGAGGCGCTCGTCGCCGAGTTGCAGGACTTCGACCGTCTCGCCAAGCGCCGGCTCTCGCCCGCCTGACGCCGGCCTGCATCGGCCGCGCAGCCCTCGCGACCTGTCGAAGCTCGCGGTCGACTTGATCGATCTGGGAATTCGCGCGGCTCGATCCTCGCGCGCCGCCGGCCTCTGGTCGAACTGGCCGGCCCGCCCCATATTCTCCGCCAATGCCCGAAGGATCGGCGGCGCGGAAATTGCCCGCGCCCGACCGCGCGGGAGTGGGGGAAGCCGCGCAATCCGCCGGACGACCGCTCGAGATTGAGGAAGCACCATGGCCGAAGCAGCCGCGCTCTGGGAATTGTTGAAGCAGTCGGCGGATCCCAACGTCGCCGAGGCCTTGAAGGCGTCGGTCGATTCGGCGCCGGACCGGGCCCTGAACCGCATCAATCCGTTGGCCTTCGCCGCCGCGCATGGCTTGGCCGAGGAGCCGGTGATCGCCGGGTTGGTGCATGCGGCGCGGCTCGGACTGTTCGACATGTCCTGGAGCATGGTTTGCCCCGGATGCGGCGGCGTGCTCGAAACCGGCGCGGCGCTGAAGACCCTCGATCGACCCGATTACTATTGCGCGCTGTGCGCCGCCGATTACGAACCGACGCTCGACCAGCTGGTCGAGGTCACCTTCACCGTGAACCCGAGGATTCGCAAGATCGGCGCGCATGATCCGGATTCGCTGCCCTACGCCGAATACATGCGCCAGGTGTTCTGGAGTTCCGGAACCGAGGCGCCGGAAGATATCGAGAGCGCCATCGAAAGGGTGACGCTCGACGTGATGGAGCTGGGGCCGGGCGAGAAGGCGGCGATGTCGCTGACCTTGCCGAAAGGGTTTGCGATCGTCTTCGATCCGGTGACCCATTCCTCGCTGTTTCTCGACATCGGCGGCGAGGAGACCCACGAACGGCGCAGCCTGTCGCTGGTCTTCGCCGACGCTCACGCGCACAGCGGGACCATGAGCGTCCAGCCCGGCCCGGCGCGCGTTTCGTTCGAAAACAAGTCCGCTCGGCGGACGATGCCGGGCATCTGGCTGCACAGCGAGGAAATGGACAAACTCACCAGCCGGCGTCGGCCGTTCGTGACCGCGACCCGAATGCTCAGCAACCAGACCTTCCGCGACCTCTATCGCAGCGGCACATTCGATCCCGAGCAACGCTTCAAGATCACCAACCTGACGATCCTGTTCACCGATCTGAGAGGCTCGACCGCTCTCTACGATCGGGTCGGCGATCTCCCCGCCTTCGATCTCGTGCGCAACCATTTCGGGGCGCTGCTCGCGGCGGTCGCCGGCGAAGGCGGCGCGGTGGTCAAGACGATCGGCGACGCGGTGATGGCGACCTTCCCGACGCCGGAGCGGGCGCTTCGCGCCGCCATGCGCATGCGGGTGGCGATGCGCGAGATCAACCAGGCCCGCGGCGGCGAGGATCTCGCGCTCAACATCGGCCTGCACGAGGGCCCATGCCTGGCCGTGATGCTCGACGAACGGCAGGACTATTTCGGCCAGACCGTCAATGTCGCCTCGCGCGTTCAGGGATTGGCGGACCCGAGCGCGGTCCTGGCGACCAAGCCGATCCTCGAAAGCTCGGAGGTGGCGCGTCTGGTCGCTCACGCGGGCTACCGGACGACGCCGCGCACAACCTCGCTGCGCGGGGTCAGCGAAGCCTTCGAGATCTACGAGGTTCGCGAACCGGAGGAGGCCGCCGCCGCCGAGTAGCGGCGGGCGGGGGCGGGGCCGGCATGGGCGCCCGCGCTGGTCAGAAGATCAGAGTCAGCTGGGAGCGCAACTGCCAGTCCGCGCCGTATTGCGGCCTCACGAGATTGTAGTATCCAGCGATCATCAGATTGATCGGCAGCTTGCCGACCTTGAACACGCGTCCCGCGCCGCCGCCGACGGGAACGGTCCACTTCGTTCCTGGCGTTTCCCAGTTGGCGGTGACGATGGGGGACGAGGTCACGTACCAGCCTTCGCCGAAATTGTAGTTGACGAAGGGCTGCGTCAGGAAATTGTTGTAGCTGTTGCCGAGCGGCCCCTTCGTCCCGCCGAACGACCAGACGTTGTTGACCAGCACGCCCGCGACCCACGGCCCGTTCATGTAGACGAGAACGCCGGTCGGGCCGCCGCCCCAGACGTTGGAGCCGAGGCTCGCGTCGCTGATGGTCGGGATCTGCACCACCGGCCCCAAGCCCCAGAGCCAGCCGTTGATCGGCTTCGCCGGCGAAAGGAAGGCCGAGAAGGTCGTCGGCCCCGTGCCGACCGGCACGCTCGGCAGCGGAGACAGATCGGGATTCCAGACCACCGGCAGGATGGTGCGGGTGATGACGTTCCAGTCCGGCGTGATGTGGAGCGGGATCACCGGCTGGATGTTGAGAATTTCCTGCGTGCCACCGTGCGGGCCGACGCCGAAATTCGTGTTGCTCTGGAACGGGAAGCTGTAGAGATCCCCGATCGGGTTCTGCAGCTTCTTGGCGAGGTCCGTGGAGCTTTCGCCCCCGGAATCGTCGCCGGCTTGGCGGCGGCGCCTGGGTCCGGCGCGGCCTGCTGAGCGTGCGCTGGCGCGAAGGCGAGGAGATAGGCCATAATGCAGGCCGGCCTTCCGCAATTTGGCGATTGCATTCATTTTGCCAGCCTCGCTCGCTCGACGGCGTTCGTTCGGCCTCCCGCGCATGCGCTGGCGACCGAATGCCTCAGTACCCTCGCACCTTGCCCATGCGCGGCGGCTTCACCGGGCGCTGCTACCCGCCCATAGGACAATGACCGTGAAGCCGCGACCCTCGCGTCCCAGGTCGAGGTACGGGCGGCAAGGGATCCATGGCGCTGGTCGCCGCTTCCGGATTGGTCGTTCCATTGTTGTTCGCGCGAAAACCGCCCAGACGTCTTCCGCCGGCCGGGCCAGCCGTCTCGATCGAGTCGTCGTTCAGCGTCTGCGATCCTGCCGACCTTGTGTCCGGAATGACGTGCCTGGAATCTTGGCGCTTGCCGGCGGGATGGCCCTTGGTGTCGACCCCGGCCATCAGCACCACGGCGCGCGTGCGCGGCGACAGATTGGCGACCCAGACGTCGTCATTGCCGTCGATGTTCAAGCCCCACGGGATGTCGACCTTTCCTTCGCCGGTGAAGCCCATTGGCGCGGGTTGCGTTCCATCCGGGCGGATCAAGTTGATTTCGCCGGTCGGCTTCGGGTAGTGCAGGGCTGCTCCTGCCAAAATCCCGAATTGCTCCATGATGGATGCGCCGTCGGGAATCTTCGGCACAGGGAAATCCAGCGAAAGCAGGTTCAGACCCACAGCAGGTGTCGATTCGACCGCGATCCACACATTGCTGTTCGAAGCGATTCCGAGCACATCAGCGCGACAGTTCTCTCGAATATATCGCTCGATCCCGGTCCGATGTAAACGATATCCACTTTGGAGGGATCGTCGGCCGGAAACCGGACCACCGTGTCGGACGATGAGTTGGCGACCCAGACGCGATTCCGTCGATACCGATGTCGATAAAGCGATGTCGAAGGGGAGACTTCAGCCCGGCGACCTTTACGATCCGCCCGTCCTTCACCCGTCCGCCCGGGAAGAACAGCAATTGGTCGTCCGAGCCGTCGGCGATCCACACGTCGCCGTTCGCAGCGATTCCGACGCCCATCAGGCCCGACAGTTTCTCCTTGAAGGGAAGTCGCTTTCGCTGCCGATCGGATGTCCATCGAAATCCATCAGCAGAATCTTGCCGTTGAAGCTCGTGATCCAGACCTTGTCGAGCGTAACGCGCGGTGCCCCAACCAACCCCGTCAATGCCCATGCCGGTAAAACCGGTGATTGGCGGTGAGAGCGCGGTTCCGTTGGGGGAGAACTTGGTCACGCCTCCACCGATGTTCTTGCGCACCCCGGATTGCGAACCGGGCATCCAGTTCTGCCCGCTCCAGAGGTTGCCGTCCGCATCGAACATGAATCGGCCATTCGAATATGTCCCGCCGCCCGCGAAGCAGAGGCTGATGAGCGAGTCGACGCGTCGTCGAGGTTCGCCAGCGTCGTCGTCGTCGCGTGCTGTTGATCGGATCGAGAAGCGCCTTGCCCCATCCGCCGGTCGCCGGATCGACGAGGTTCGGCGCATTCCCGGCGGCGATCTTGAGTCCCAGCGGATTGCCGGAAATCGACCGCCGCTGATGAACCGGGCATTGGTGAACGCCGACGCGACGGTCGTGAGTTCGTTGACGACGACCTTGGCCGGCGGGTCGTTTCCGAGAACCGACAGCAGGGCGATCCCCTGGTTGTCGCGTCCGGTTTTGGCGACGGCGGGCGCGCCCCCGCTGGCGACGAGATAGAGGCTCGACGCGCCGCTCGGCGTCGCATCGACCGACACGACGAACCGGCCGAGCGCATCCGTTTGGGCCTGCGCAAGCCGTGCCGGCGCATCCGCGCTTGCCGCCCACAGGCTCACCGTTGACCCAGCGACCGCGCCGCCGCCGATCTGGACTTTATAAAAAGTGATCGAATCTATAATACATTAATTCTTACTCTTTTTAATCTTATCTTGACCCTCGATGCGAACGTCGGCCGCCGCGGGACTGATCGCGCCGCTCGATAGCCCGAGGGCCAGCAGCAAGGCGGCCATTTGCGCCTTATCGATGACGGACATGCAGAATTCTCCGTGTAATTATTTCACGGCCCCAGGCGTTGAGACCGACGGTATGGGAGCGACGGCCGATCGGCTTGCTCGACAATCGTCACGTTCGCTCATTTTGCGCCGTTCTCCAAGCAATCGTTTTGTGAAAATCGGAATCCGTGATATTTTTTTCGATTATCGAGGTTGGGCGGGACACGGAGCGCCGCGAATGATTTTCCTGCCCATGGGGCGCGGTAAGCGCCTTGAAATCGCTCAAAACGGCGATGGGCGTCTATTCCGCTAAGTTCACATCAATTTCGTCTCGGCGCCGCTTCCGCTTCGTCTTGGCGCCGCTTCCGCTTCGGATTGGCGCCACGAAGCCTGGGTCGGCGCCGTTCACTCCATTCGCCTCGCGGCTTAGTAAAAACATAGAACTGTCGTATAATTGCAGGTCGCCGCGAACACGCTTCGCAGGCGCAGAAAACGGCGCCCAACCTCCTGAAATCGCTCGCGCGCTGACAAAACCGCGCCGGGCCGGCGCCGGCCTACCAGCGGATCAGCGCCGCGCCCCAGGTGAAGCCGCCGCCCATCGCCTCGATCATCACCAGATCGCCCGGCTTGATGCGGCCGTCCCCGACCGCGACCTCGAGCGCCAGCGGCACCGAGGCGGCCGAGGTGTTGCCGTGCACGTCCACCGTGACGACCACCTTGGCGTTCGGGATGCCGAGCTTGTGGGCCGAAGCGTCGATGATGCGGCGGTTGGCCTGATGCGGCACGAACCAGTCGATCGCCTCCGCCGTCACCCCGGCGTCGGCGAGGCAGCCATGGATCACGTCCGTCACCATGCCGACGGCGTGCCGGAACACCTCTTTGCCTTCCATGCGCAGATGGCCGACGGTCTTGGTCGACGAAGGTCCGCCGTCGACGAACAGTTTCGCCCGATGGCGCCCGTCCGAGCGCAGGCGTGAGGCGATGACGCCGGGCGAGGCCAGCGAGCCGTCGCTGTCGCGCGCCTCCAGCACCATCGCCCCCGCGCCGTCGCCGAACAGCACGCAGGTCGTGCGGTCGCTCCAGTCGAGAATGCGCGAAAAGGTCTCCGCCCCGATCACCAGCGCGCGCTTGTGCGAGCCGGACGCGAGGAACTTGTCGGCGGTCGCGACCGCGTAAACGAAGCCGGTGCAGACCGCCTGCAGGTCGAACGCGGCGCCCTCGACCATGCCGAGATTGGCCTGGACCTGGGTGGCGACGGCGGGAAAGGTATAATCGGGCGTCGAGGTCGCGACGATGATGAGGTCGATGTCGGCGGGCTCGAGTCCGGCGCGCTTCAGCGCCGCCGCGGCGGCCTCGGTCGCCAGCGTCGAAGTGGTTTCGCCCTCGCCCGCCACGTAGCGCTGGCGGATGCCGGTGCGCTGCCGGATCCATTCGTCCGAAGTCTCGACCACGTTCGCCAACTCGGCGTTCGGGACGACGCGGGCCGGAAGCGCGGCGCCGACGCCGCGCACGCAGGAACGAAGGATGGGGGTCATGAAGCGTGAGATTTCCAGATCAGGACGGGGCGGCGGACGATTGCGCGGCCGGCGCGCGGGCGTCGTTGGCTTGCGCGATCATTTCACGAATCTTGCCGAGCAGTTCCTGGCGCACCATGTCATAGCCCAACTCGATCACGCCCGCGTAACTGTCGGCGTCCGCGCCGCCATGGGCCTTGACGGCGACGCCGTCAAGTCCGAGCAGCAACCCCCCGCTGGCGCGAGGCTGCATTCTGTTGCGCACCTCCATGATCGCCTTGCGCGCAAGGAGGAAGCCGATGCGCGACATGACGCTGTGGCTCACGGCGTCGCGCAGGTATTGGCCAAGCTGACTGGCGGTGCCTTCCGCGGTCTTCAAGGCGATATTGCCGGTGAATCCCTCGGTGACGAAGACATCGACCGCGCCTTTGCCGAGATCGTCGCCTTCCACGAAGCCCTGGTAGCGCATATTGGGCAGATTGGCGTCGCGCAGAATGCGGCCGGCCGCTCTGACGTCCTCAACCCCCTTGATCTCCTCGGTCCCGACATTGAGCAAGCCGACCGTCGGACTTTCAATTTCGAACACGATCCGCGCCATCGCCGCGCCCATCACCGCCAGATCGACGAGATGACGGGCGTCGGCGCCGATCGTCGCCCCGACGTCGAGCACGATCGACTCGCCGCGCACCGTGGGCCACATCGCCGCGATCGCGGGGCGATTGATCGAGGCCATCGTCTGCAGACAAAATTTCGCCATCGCCATCAGCGCGCCGGTGTTGCCGGCGGAAACGACGCAGTCGGCGTCGCCGCTCTTGACCGCCTCGATCGCCTGCCACATCGACGAAACCCGCCGCCCCGTGCGCAAGGCCTGGCTCGGCTTGTCGGTCATCTGGACCGCGACATCGGTATGAAAAACGCGAGACTTGGCGGCCAGTCTCGGATGCGCGGCGAGCAGCGGCCCGATGGCCTTTTGGTCGCCATAGAGCAGAAACTGAACGTCCGGCCGGCGCTCGAGCGCGACCGCGGCGGCAGGCACGACGACGGAGGGACCGTGATCGCCCCCCATGGCGTCAAGCGCTATGCGAATGTCGCTCGCCATTGCCTCGTCCGACCGCGCCCAAAGCGCCTTGCTCAGGAGGCGCCCGGCGCGGCGCGACAATAGCGTCTTGGACAGGCAAGGCAACGGCGTTCAGTGCGCCGAAGCGGCCTCTGCTTTCCCGAAGCCCCTCCATGGCGAGCGCGAGCGGCCGGGGCCCGCTATGATTCTTTGCGTTCATCCGCGAGAGCTCGTCGAAGAGGCCGATCGCGCGCATCGAGGCGGCCAATCCGCGGCTGATCGGACGGTCTCCCGTTCAGAGCTCAGTTGGGCTCGTTCCTCGCCTTTCCCCCGAGCGCCGAGAAGGGGGATAGGACGTCTCCTTGATCGGCCGGCGGGTCGAACGACACGCCTGGCTTGCGCGGATAGGGATCGAGGCCGAGCGCAAAGAATTCCGCCGCCAGGACGCCGAGATCGATCTTGCCGTCGATGATCGGATCGGGCTCGTCTTCATCGGCCATCGAGAACGTCTCCGGCTCCTCGAAAGGCCTGCGCGCGGCGTCGTCTCCAGAGCCGCGCGCGAACCGGACATCGATGTCTTCGTCGACGGTTGCGGGAAAGGGCTCGAGCGAAACCACGCAGACCTGCGTCAGTTCTCCGTGGACGGAGCCTGTGACCTTGACGTCGTGTCTTCCCGTACGCCTTACGCTCAACGATGCGGTCAACGCTTCGATGGCGGGGAGATTGTAGAGCGCCGCCAACGCCTTCCGCTCCGCAGCCGTCGCCTCGATCGTGAGGGTCTGGCCTTCTTTTGGCAGCGCATCGACGCGCAAGGGCCGGCTAAAGGGCTCGGTCGACGTCATGGCATTGTCCGCTCGACGCCAAGGGGCCTTGCGGAAACCGGAATCGGCCTGTGGCGAAGTCCTCAATAGGCGTTCGGGCCAACGCCGCGTCGATCGCCATCACATAGTCGGCGAGCCCGGCGGCCTTGGGGACGGCGTTCGGGTCTGCGTCGCCGTAGATGTTTCGCGCAAGCGCCGCCGTTAATTCGGTTCGCGAGCCGGCGTCGAGCGACGCGGCGTAGGCCGCGTTACGTCCGTAGAAAGCCGCGGCCATCGCTTTCAGTCGCTTCGAGACGCCAATGTCGCTGATCGCCAATTCGCGCAGCGTATCGTCGAAATGCATGAAAACGCTGTTGACGAGTTCCTGCGCGATATCTTCCCCCAGTCCTCCGAGCGCGATCAACCGGCGCAGGACCAATCCGGCATGCAAAGTCAAAAGCTCGAACCGGCCGTCGATTCGGTCTGGCGCCTCCAGCGCCTCGTAAAGCGCGGGGCGCCGGGCCGCAGCCACGATCTCGCCGCGAATATGCTCGATGAGGGATTTACTGGCGCGTCGCGCGCGCCAGCGGGCTAAAATCATTGGTCGGGCCTCGCGCCGCATTGCTCTGATCACGCGGCGCCTTGCTTTTGTTCAACGGCTTGGGTTAGGCATCCCCGGCCGCACTGGCAAGCGAAAAAGCTCGGCGTGGCGGAGGGATTGAATGTTGAAGCCGCCGAAATTCCTTCCTCGCGTCATGCGGGGCGTCGCGCTCGGCGGCGCTTTGGCGCTTGGGCTCGCGCTTGGCGGTTGTCTTGGCTACGACGAAGACTTCGATCGCGGCTATCAGGTCGACGAGGGCACGCTGTCGCAGGTCAAGGTCGGCGCGACGACTAAGCCGCAGGCGCTGGCTCTGCTCGGCACGCCTTCGACCACTTCGACGGTCGGCGGCGACGCCTGGTATTACATTGGCCAGAAAATGCATCATTCGCTTGCCTTCATGCCCACCCAGATGACCGATCAGCACGTTCTGGCTGTCTATTTTGACAAGAGCGGCAAGGTCGACCGCATCGCCAATTACGGCATGCAGGACGGCAAAGTGTTCGACTTCGTCTCGCGCACCACCCCGACCGCGGGTCGGGAGCCTGATTTCCTGCGCAATATGATCGGCGGGCTGTTCCGGTTCAGCTAAAGCGGTCGCCGAACTTTGCGAGCCCTAGCGACTCAAACGCTCAGCCGAATCCCGCGAACGGCTTTGAGATAGCCGAGTTTCATCGGTCACCAGGGGCCCCGGCGGGCGCGAAGAATTGCCGGCCTCTGATAGTCCGAGGCGCATTCAGTGCGCCAGGATCGCCAGCAGCAACAGAGCGACAATGTTGGTGATCTTGATCGCCGGGTTGACGGCTGGGCCCGCCGTGTCCTTGTAGGGATCGCCGACGGTGTCGCCGGTAACCGAGGCCTTGTGGGCGTCCGAGCCCTTCAAGTGCCTAACGCCGTCCTTGTCGACGAAGCCGTCCTCGAAGCTCTTCTTGGCGTTGTCCCAGGCTCCGCCGCCCGAAGTCATCGAGATCGCGACGAAAAGGCCGTTGACAATTACGCCGAGCAGCGAAGCGCCAAGCGCCGCAAACGCTGCGGCCTTCGACCCGGAAATGAACAGCGCCCCGAAATAAACGACGAAAGGGGCCAGCACCGGAAGCAGCGAGGGAACAATCATCTCCTTGATCGCGGCCCGCGTGAGCAAATCGACGGCGCGGCCGTAGTCGGGACGCTGCGTGCCCTGCATGATCCCCGGCATCTCCCGGAACTGGCGGCGAACTTCCATCACCACCGATCCCGCGGCGCGACCGACAGCGGTCATCGCGATGCCAGCGAAAAGATAGGGAATGAGGCCGCCGAAGATGAGGCCGCCGACGACATAGGGGCCGGAGAGATCGAACGAAACGACGCCGACGTCCTTGAAATACGGTCTGCCGATCTCGGTGAAGTGCCTGATGTCGTTGGTGTAGGCCGCAAACAGAACCAGCGCGCCCAAGCCCGCCGAACCGATCGCGTAGCCCTTGGTGATCGCCTTGGTCGTATTGCCGACTGCGTCGAGCGCATCGGTGGATTGGCGCACCTCCTTGGGCAAACCAGCCATTTCCGCGATCCCGCCGGCGTTGTCGGTGACCGGGCCGAAGGCGTCGAGCGCGACGATCATTCCAGCAAGGCCGAGCATAGTCGTGACCGCGGTTGCCGTGCCGAACAAGCCAGCGAGCTGATAGGTAGACACGATTCCCGCGACGATGACGATCGCCGGCAGCGCCGTCGATTCGAGCGAGACCGCCAAACCCTGAATCACATTGGTTCCGTGGCCAGTGACCGAAGCCTGCGCGATCGACACAACCGGGCGCTTGCCGGTGCCCGTATAGTACTCCGTGATGACGACGATGAGGCCGGTCACGGCTAGACCGACCAGGCCGCAGACGAACAAATTCGCGCCGATAACCGCCTTGCCGTCGACGGTCCCGATCTCTCCCCAGCCAGTCACAAAGCTTGTCGCGATGGCGAGGCCAAAGACTGACAGCACGCCGGTGGCGACGAGGCCCTTGTAAAGGGCGCCCATGATCGAGCCGTTGGCGCCGAGCCGGACGAAGAACGTGCCGATTATCGACGTCACGATGCAGGCGGCGCATATCGCCAGCGGATACATCATCGTCGGGATCAGCGCGCTCGTGCCGTCGAAGAAAATCGAGGCGAGCACCATGGTCGCCACCACGGTAACCGCGTAGGTTTCGAACAGGTCGGCGGCCATCCCCGCGCAGTCGCCCACGTTGTCCCCGACATTGTCGGCAATGGTCGCGGGGTTGCGCGGATCATCCTCCGGAATGCCAGCCTCCACCTTGCCGACGAGATCGGCTCCAACATCTGCGCCTTTGGTGAAAATGCCGCCGCCGAGACGGGCGAAGATCGAGATCAACGAGGCCCCGAAGCCAAGGGCGACCAGCGCGTCGACGACGGTGCGATCGGAGGGTGCGTAGCCCAGAACGCCGGTCAGAAAGCCGAAATAGCCGGAGACGCCCAGGAGCGCGAGGCCGGCGACCAAGAGGCCGGTCACCGCGCCCGAGCGGAATGCGATGTCGAGGCCGCTGGCTAGCGATTTCGTGGCCGCCTGCGCGGTGCGCACGTTGGCGCGCACCGAAACGTTCATGCCGATGAAACCAGTGACGCCGGAGAGAATCGCGCCGATCGCAAAGCCTATCGCCACCGTCCAGGAAAGGAGCAGCCCGAGTCCGATGAACACGACGATGCCGACGCCTGCAATCGTTGTATATTGCCGCTTCAGATAGGCTTGAGCGCCCTCGCGGACCGCCCCCGATATTTCCTGCATCCGCTGCGAGCCGGCGTCGGCGGCCAACAGACTGGTGATGGTGTAGACGCCATAGACGATCGACAATAATCCACAAAGGATAATCAGGCCCAAAAGCATCCCGTCGTGCCCCATAGGTAGGCCGCGAGCGCTCTCCCACGGCTAGATTGTGGCGCCTCATGCCAGAAACCGCGCTCTGCCGCAACGCACAATTCAGCCTTTTTTTGGATTTGCGACAAAAGTGGGCCTTGAACGAAGATTGCCCGCGCGCTCGGAATTTGCCAACATGAATATAGGAGTGGTCGAAAATTAGAGCCGCTGTCCGAGGCTTGCGCGACCCGCCTCGGGACGTCGTTCAGCGATCAGCTCTTAATCTGCGCCGCGCAGCCAAGTCGAATCGCCGATGCGCAGCGACTCAACTTGCAGGCTGCCTTTCGGCTCGAACAGATCGCTGCCGACGTCGACGCGCCCGCTCTCTTGGACGACGCCCAGCAATGCGTAGGCGGCTGACAGCATGCGCGCGGCGGATCCGGTGTACCAGGACCAGCCCCCCCGCCCGCCGTGGCCCCAACCCTGGTAAATGTCGGCCGGTTGCTGAATGGGAATAAGCCCGTAGATCGCGATCCGCTCGGGATCGGTCTTCTTCAGCGGCGAAATCTTTTCGAAGATCTCAAACGCGCGCGCGCTGAGACGCGCCGCCCTGTTCTTGTCCCCATTCGCGCGGGCCAAAGCGGCCAAGCGCGCGAATCCGTCAACGATCCAGGAAGCGCCATGACTGTATTGGCCGCCGTTCTCGCGCACTCCGGGCGGATAGTCGGCGATGCGGCCGGGATAGGGTTGCGAATGCTCATAGAACGGCGTCTCAATGAGCAGCACGCGGTCGGACAATTCGATGCTCTTCAGCCCCCCCTCGATCGCAGCGAGGGCGCGCTCGTCATCGCACGCCCCAGAATAGGCCGCCCAACCGGTCGTCATCGCGTTGGGCATACTCACGAGGCGGCCGTCGTCGGCGAAGTCGAGTGCGTAGTGGTCGCCCTGCCAGCCGACCTCCAGGGCCTTGCGTTGACCCGCGAGCGCCGCCTTGCATCGGGCCGCGAAGGCTTCGTCGCCCTTGCTCTGCGCGATCGGGATGAAGCCTTCGAGTACGTTTGCGAGAAAGAAGCCCATCCATACGCTGGTGCCGACCTCCTGTCGTCCGAGCACATCGATGCCGTCGTTCCAGTCGCCGGCGCGCAGCAGTGGCAGTCCATTCTCGCCGAGATGCTCGAGCGTGTAAGCGATTGCAAGCCGCGCGTGCTCATAGACAGTCGCGCTCTCGCGTGAGACGCGAGGAATGACAATCCAGGTTTCCTCGTGTTCGGGAACAGCCTCGGCTTCGAGAAACGGCGTCGTCTCGTCGAGCACGCCTTGATCGCCCAGTTCACGCACATAGCGCGCGAGAACATAGGGCAGCCAAAGGTGAGGATCGCTCGCCTTGGTCCGTTGACCGAGCCCGGTGCCGCCGTTTGGCGCGCGATGCCACCATTTGAGAACATCGCCTTCGCGGAACTGCTGACTGGCGTGCAGCACGATCTGCGCGCGTGCAAGGCGAGGTTCGACGAGGATCAGCGGCAGCACATCCTGCAATTGATCGCGATAGCCCGTCGCTCCCCCGCGCTGGTTCGGCCCGACACGGCCGAACAACCGTGAAGCGTAAAGCTGATACGGCAGCCAAGTATTGACGAGGCGGTCGAAGTCCGGCCGATTGGTGCGGACCTCGACTTTGCCCAGACGCTCGGCCCACGACGCGCGGGTCGCGTTGAGTTCAGCTTCGGCCGTTAAGACTCCTGCGCGCGACGCGGCGGCTAGCGCTTCGGCCCGGCTCGGCGCCTGGCCGAACACGATCACGATTTTCTCCTCGCCGCCCGGCGGAATGGTGATGTCGCCGCAGAAGGCCGCCACCCGACGCCCGTCGTCGCGCGCCGCTCCGTCTGCGGAGCCCGTCTCGACCATCGCGGGGGTGTGGACGTTGCGCCCAGGGCCGCCGAAAAAGCGTGTGCGGATTGTCTCGGTCGCGGGCTTCGCCAAAGACGTTCCGGCAAAGGCGAACCCGCGCTCGAAGTCGTTACTCGGATTCTGGAACAGCAGCGTCGATCCCACGGTTTCGTCGTGAATCTTGTCGACGCTCTCGTTTGGGCTTTCCTCCAGCGCGAGATCGAAAAATGGCGCGACTCGAAGGCGTTTCGTGCTGTTCCCACGATTGCGCAAAGTCAGAATCCGCGTGTCGCCTGGAAAGTCAGGCGGGACGAAGACGACGTATTCCATCGTCAGTTCGCCGCGCGCCTTGGCGAAAGTCGCAACTCCTGGCTCATAGACGACTTCGTAGGCCGCGTCATCGTGCTGGAACGGAGCAAACCCCGGCGCGTCCGTTTCACCAGTATCGAGGTCGCGCACGTAGACGATCTGCCCGGGCTGCACGACGGTGGAACTATCAAATCGGAACGCAGTGAGGCCGTTCTGGCGGGCGTTGCCGAAGGCCGAGAAAATCTCGCCGTCATTTGACACCATCGTCGCCATGCCGAGTTCGTTGGCCATTACGTGCGCCCATGGACGCGGCGTGCGGTGGGTCAGTCGAAGCGCCCTATGGTCCGGCGAGAATCCGAACGGCCAGCGCGTCGGCAACGCCGGCGACGGCTCGACGGCGCGAGTTTCATAAATTCGTAGCTGCAAATCAGGCTCGGGCAGAGCGGCGACGCCAAGGCGGCGAGCGACCAATGTCGCCCGCCCAGACCGCATTGTCAGAGCGGCCAGCAATGAATTCGGCTTCGGCCGCGCCATTGGCGTCGAGCGTCACCTCGAGGGTGAAGCTCGCGGCGGGATCGAACGTCCAGAGCTTGCCCTCGTCGTCGAGTTGGCGCCAGCGCCAGGGCTGGCAACCTGTCGGATTGGCGAGCGACCCTTCGCCGAGGAAGCGGGTGCGCGAATCCTCGTAGCCGACGAGCTTCGCTCCGGCGCCGGGTTTGACGGCAAAGAACGAGGTCTCGCCGCGATCGGCGCGCGCGGATCGCAAGAGCCGATTGCGCGCAAGGATAGCGCCGAGCGCGCGCACGAACACGGTCTCGACATGCATGCCAGCGAAATCGAGATCGCGAGCGTAGGCGCTGGTCTCGTGGCCGGCGATTTCACAAAAGCTCGTCAAGCGCAGCCGGCGGGCGCGGCCCGATTTGTCCTCGAGACGGATTCGCCAACTTAGGACCGCGCCTATGTCGTCGGGCGCGATCTCCATGTGCGCCTCGATATCGTTCAGTCTGTGGACAATCGCGAGGCGGTTGAAGCCCGTCTCCTCGAGACGATAGTCGCCCGCGCGCCGCGTCGGCTCGAAGCCGATCGACCATGGCGCGTCGCCCTCCTCGCTGATGTAAAAGAAATGGCCGCGGGACTGCAGGGGATCCAACGGCCGGCGGATGAGATCGATCGGGCTGCCGCCGCGCTCGGCGCCCATCACGAACGCCGCGCCCCGCCCGTCTCGCAGAAGTTCGACGCCGACAGCGCCGTTGTTGAAGGCATACCGCTCGGGCCGCCCCGCGAGCGCGACCGGCGCGCCTGACAGCCAAGGCGCGGCTGTCCCGCTCCTTTGGCGCGTCCGGACCGCGACGGCGACCGACCCGGCCGCCATCGCCGCAATAGCGGCGGCATAGGCGAACGCCAGCGTCCTGACAGCGTCAGGCATCGGGGCGCCGCCACGCGCGAGCGTTTCCGCGCCGGTCCACGCCTTGTCCCATTCCGTTCCGCGCGGAATATAAAACGGGATCATTAGGGGAGCCCAGGTGCCAAAGCGGCGAATCCCATCGGGTATGGCGCGGGTGCGCCCGTTGTGGCCGACGAAACGGGCCGCGGCCTCATCTGCGCGGTCGCCTCCGAGAAACGACAGATTGACGAGGCTCGCGACCCGCAATCCCATGTGATCGAACCAGATGAGGATGCGCAGCCAGTCATAGGCCAGCAGCCCTAGAAACATCATCAAACTGAACTGGCGGAAGCTGGCGGGACTCTGGCCGACGTCGGCCCCGACAGCGACTATTGACCGAACCGCGCCGTCCTGGTTGTACCAGGTCGGGATCGGCGATTGACGCAGGAACGAATTGATGATCGGCGACATCCACAGACCCCAGCGGAGCACGCGCACCGCCTGTTCGACAAGGACTTCGGCTCCGCGCGCGCTGACGAGGTTCTGGATCGGCCGTAGGCTCTTCCGTAGGGCGGCGTCGAGCAGGACATAATTGATCGAGAACAGCGGGGCGGCGAGCGACCAGTTGATGACGCCTGCCAAGGATTCGGCCCAGAAAAGTCTGACGCCACCTGCGACCTCGCCAAGGTTGGTCATGCCATACTTGTTGAAGATCGGATAGGTGATGAAGTCGCCGAGCGGCCGGCCGCTAAGGCGATAATTGACGTCGGCGTAAGCCCAGAATTTTGCGACGACGACCTGGAGCTGCCGCGCGTCGAAATACCAGCCGAGCGCGCCCGCCACGACTCCGCCCAGCAGGGCCCCGAGCGCATAGAGCCGCCAGGTCTGCAGCTTGCCGCGATCCCCCGTGACGACATTCCAGGCGTCGAAGCCGAGGTCGACGCCGGCGTAGCAAAGCGCTCCGACCGCGAACATGGCGAGAAAGCGCGCGCCGCCGTCGTCGGCCGCGAGATCGGCGCTGTAGGCGAGCGCCAGACCGGCGCCGGCGACAACGCCGCGCGCGGGCGCGCGCGGATCGAGATAGGCGGCCTTCAGACGGCCGAGGAACGGGGGGGTTCCGTCGGCGCTGGCGATGATCGTCTTGGCGAGCGGAAAGAGCAACGCGCCTCCGATGGGGCCGAAGGCGAGCGCATAGCGACTTAAGCTCGCCTCGGCGCTCGGCGCGTGCAATATGAGCGCAGCGATGAGAATGAATCCGATAAACAGCGCGCCATAGATCGCGCCCTTGACGAAGCCCGTGCGCCAATGGTCCCACGCGGCGTCGAAGCTCGGCGGCCGGTCGCTGAGCCAATCGAGCGAAACACCCGTCAACAAGTAGACGATCGCCCACAATCCGCCTTGCGCGAGCGCGGCGCAGGCGCCGGAAAAGACGATCGCCAGGAATGGCTGCGGAACCAGTTGTGCAGCGTTGGCGAACAGCGGGCTCGTGGCGGCGGCAACTCCGCACAGCGCAAACAGCGCGTGCGTCCGCGCCGATCGCGGCAGCCGATTGACGCTGATGAGGCTGATCAGCGTCAGCATCGCTTCGCCGAGGAACCACAGAACCAGCGTGCGCCCGATAACGACCTGGGCGGGGAATGGCAGAGCGGCGCGCCTCGTCGCGAAGGCGCCGATCTCGGCCATGTGCCAATCGGCGCCGACGACCAAAAGGAGGTTAAACAAGAACGGGATCGCGATCAGGCTGAACGCTTCGATCAAACGGAGCCCGCGATAGCCGCCGATCAAGGCCATGATGGCGCCGCCCGCGTAAATCGTCAGCGCGATCGTCGCGCCAGGGGTGTCGAACCGCGCCGCGTCTATCCACGGTCCCGGCAACAGCCAGAAGCCCTGCGCATCGTTGCGCATATACGCGAAGAGGGCGAACGCCGCCGCGTCGAACCCGATCAAGGCGTTCGAAAACGGGCGCTGCGAAAATGCGGCGCGCAGCACGACAAGCGCGCCCGCGCCGGCAATCGCGCCAACGAATGGCTGGCGCACGGAGATCGAGGCATAGAACGCCACGGCGAGAAGCGCCAGACCGGTCAGAGCCGCGGGCAGCGCCACGCCGAATGGGCGCGCGTTTGGGGCCGTGACGTCCATGCCTCTGCGCGCTCCTGTTCCGAATTCGCCCTATTCCTCGCGGATTGCGCCGTGAGTCGCAAGGCTGTGGCGCGATCGTCCCCTGGCGCCTCACAAGCGCCCAAGATCGCGCCTATGCGCTCGCTTCCGCGCAAGGGGTGCAACTCGAGCAGACCGTGCGCGCGGCTTGTCCAACAGGAGGGCAGAGATGTCCGTCGAGCGCGCGATCGCCTACGCCCTCATGGCAATGTTGATGGGCGCGAGCGTGGCCGGCGCGGCCGAGCTGCCTTCGCAGAGCAAGAAGCACAAGCCGTCCGAATCGGTCAAACATTGTAATATTGCCGGTTCGCCGGGCTTTCTGGCGGCGAACGGCGTTTGCGTCAGGTTCAGCGGCTATATTTCGGCCGGAGTTAGCGCAGGCAGGTGAAATAGGGCCGCCCTGTTCGCGCATGGCGCGCAAAACCGCCGCCCACCTGAATTTGGACGCGCGCGCCTTGCCGTCGGATCGCGCTCAGGTTTAGACGTGGCCATGAGCAAGCAAGCCGCGCCCGCCTTCGTCCATCTCGGCAAGCCTTCGCGCATTCCCGATGCGCCGGACGCCAAAACGCTCGACCGCGCGCCCAATCCGCACGCCGACGCCGACTACATCGCCCGTTTCACCGCCCCCGAGTTCACTTCGCTCTGCCCGATGACTGGGCAACCCGACTTCGCCCATCTCGTCATCGATTACGCGCCGGACAAGTGGATCATCGAGTCGAAATCGTTGAAGCTCTATCTCGCGAGCTTCCGCAATCACGGCGCGTTTCATGAGGATTGCACGGTGCGCATCGGCAAGGATCTTGTGGGCCTGCTCAAGCCTCGCTGGTTCAGAATCGGCGGCTACTGGTTCCCGCGCGGGGGCATGCCGATCGACGTATTCTGGCAGTACGGCAAACTGCCCAGGGGCGTCTGGGTTCCCGACCAGGGCGTCGCGCCCTATCGAGGGCGCGGGTGAGACGCATTTCATTGACTTCGCCGCCGCCGGCCTCCGTCAAGCGAGCTTTCGTCGTCGACGGCCATTCTCGTCGCTGACACAGTCTTTTCAATGGTTTGGGCGCCAGATTCTGCAACTCGCGCGAGGCGTCGCGACGAAGCCGCGGCAAGGTCGAACTCACCCGCAATCCCGACTTTCCCCGCGTCGACCGTCTTGCGCCGATATTGTGCGGCGCGCCTCGGGACAGTCTCCGGGGACCTGCCGACTTTAATAATTTATAAACCTACCACATATTCTGATTTTCCGCAATAGTCGAATTATAACCTATTGAAGAGATTGATATATTAGAAATTTGGTCGATCGGTCCGCGAGTCGCTACGCAGCCAATCACAGCCGGACAATGCGATAACAGCCCGCGAGCGAGTGCGACCGACGCGTTCGAGCGGCGCGCGCTGTCCGACCCGGCGCCAAGGCGTGACCTACGCCGTCAGGGCTCCGCGGCTTTGGAGCTCTGGCGCAGCCTGCGAGGCTCTGTTATCGTTATAGTCCACATAACCATATCGAATTTCCCGAGGTTAAGCTCATGGATCTCCGTCGCGCCCGAGGTTCCCAATGACAGGCTCGTCGCCCGAGGCGCTGCTGCGAACCTTGGCGGATGGGTTTGCCTCGTCGTCGGCTTCGCAAGAGGATTCGCGGCGGTTTCGGTTTGATCGCGCGGAACTGGCCGGGGCCGTAGCGGACCTGGGCGTCTTCGTGCCGATTGCCGTGGCCTTGATCGTCAGGAACGGCTTGTCTCCGACCGCCGTGCTCCTGCCCGCGGGCCTCCTCTATGTGATGGCGGGCCTGCTGTACCGGGTTCCCGTCCCTGTGCAACCGCTCAAGGCGTTCGGAGCAATCGCGATCGCCCAGGGGCTCGGATCATCGGAGATCGCGGCCGGGGCGCTGCTGATGGGCGGCGTGTTTGTGGCGCTGGGCGCGTCCGGATGGTTGGATCGGGTCGCGAAGGCGTTTCCTCAGCCGATCATTCGCGGCGTGCAGCTATCGGTCGGTCTGCTGTTCTGCCAGCTCGCCTGGAATCTCACCACCGCGCCGCCCGCTGCGTTCACGGATCACGTTCACCCCGTCTGGTGGCTCATGGGCGGCGCGGCGATCGTGGCCTTGGCGGCGCTGCTGATGCGCCGCCACAACGTGACCCTGATCTTGGTCGCGCTCGCGATCATCGGGATGGTGACGTCTTATCATGGGTCGCTGACGTTCGGGCCTTCCTCGCTCCACATCCCGCAATTGAGCATTCAAGCCTTCACGACCGCCGCGATCGCGCTCGTGCTGCCCCAGTTGCCGTTGACCTTCGCCAACTCGTGTCTGGCCACCGCCGACGCGGCTCGAATCTATTTCGGTCCGGCCGCCGACCGTGTGCGGCCGGGCCGGTTGGCGCTGACCCTGGGCGTCGCCAACCTCCTGGCCGGCGCGATCGGCGGGATGCCGGTCTGCCACGGCGCCGGGGGAATGACCGCCCACCGCAGCTTCGGCGCTCGCACCGGCGGCGCTCCCGTGATGCTGGGGATCGCGCTGCTGGCGCTCGGCGTTTCGATCGGGGCCAGTCTGGCCGCCGCGCTGGCCGGCTTCCCGCTGCCCATCCTGGCTGGCTTGCTCGCGGTTGCCGGCCTGCTGCACATCGCTCTCCTCAAGGATTTGCGCCAGCCTTCCGACTGGACGATGGCCATCGCGGTCGGAGTAACCGGCTTTCTCAGCAATCTCGCGATTGCTCTGGCCGGCGCCCTGCTGGTCTGGTGGGGAGCCAGGGCTTTCAACACCCTGCGTCGCCGCTATGGTTAGCGCCTGCAACGTCATGGCGCCCGTCCTGGAGAAGTCTCTCGGCGATCGCCGCGCTCCAGTTACGCCACGCCACGGGGCATGGCCCTTTCGGTCGCTTCCGGTTCGTCGCAAATGTTCGCGCGGCCGGATAAAGCGCTGTAAGGTCATCTCGGGCAGGGGCGATATTTGCGTTCGCTGGTTAAGATCCGGCCATTGGTCGCCCGCGCGATGGGATTCCGGTCGGCGGCGATTGTCGTTCGATTGCGTAGCGAGCGTGCAAATGCATCCTCCAATTCCCTTTGAATGTTCCTTTCGCCTGTGACGACGCCGCGCCCACGGAGCTAAGATCGATGCGCATTGAGCCAGTGTTTCTGTTCGACCTCGACGGCACGCTGGTGGACAGCGTTTATCAACATGTGCTGGCGTGGAAAGAGGCTCTCGACAGCGAAGGGGTCGAGCTGTCGGTATGGCGCATCCATCGAAAGATCGGCATGAGCGGCGGCCTGTTCACCGACCAGCTCATACGCGAAACCGGCGTCTCCTTGAGCGAAGATCGCCTCGAGCGGCTGCGTCATTCGCATGCCGCCGCCTATCGTCGGATGTCGGACCGCATTCGGCCGTTGCCCGGCGCGCGCGAGCTGTTGTCATGGCTCAGCGCCGCCGGGCTCCGTTGGGCGATCGCGACAAGCGGGCGGATGGAGACGGCGGCAGTCAACCTCCAGGCGCTCGGCGTCGATCCGGCGCGAACTCCGGTCGTCACCCGCGATCAGGTCAAATACGCGAAGCCGGATCCCGACCTGTTTCTGGCCGCCGCGGAACGACTGAACGCGCCGATCGAGACCGCCGTCGTGATCGGGGACAGCATCTGGGACATGCTTGCGGCGGCGCGTTGTCGAGCGCTCGGCGTGGGTTTGCTGTGCGGCGGCTACGGCGCGAGCGAACTTCAGCAGGCGTCGGCCTTCCGCGTCTACGAGGATCCGGCCGATCTCCTCGTCCACATCGATGAGCTTGGCGGACGCCGCTAAATCAATCTCCGATAAAGCCTCGGCGCAGCCGTTCTATCGCCACGCTCGCGGGACGCGATCTAATGCCGAGCGTTGCTGAGCGCGACTGGTCGCTACAGGCTCGCGCCCAGAGCGCCGAGCAATGCTGCGCCGAGAATGAGACTGTCGTGCAGACCCAGAGCCAGCCTTGAGCGACTTGCGCCATCATGGAGGAGCCGGCTGACGCCGATCTGGGCCAGCGACCAGCCGACGCCCGCCATGATCAGCAGCAGTTCGATCTGGATTGGACCGGTAGCGTCGCAGCCAAAGGGCCAGCACAAGCAATAGAGCGCCGACGCTCAACGTCTGGCGCGTTGGCGCCGCGAACCGTGACGCCATGGCGACAGGCCCGTACATCGCAACGAGATGCCAGGCGACCAGACCGCCAATGGCCGTCGCCCCAAGACCGCAGCCAGCCATCGCCGCAGGGGCGCCCGCCATCGTTCGCGCCATGATGAACCATGCGGCCGCGGCGATCCCCGTCGCCAGCCAGAAGTTTGCGCCGCTCCCGCGAACCGGAACAGGTTCGGCAATTTCGGCAAGGCGATGCGGCAACGTCAAGAGAAATGGCAACGCAGCGAAGCTGATGACGCCGATGGCCAGCATCAAGGCCATATCGGCGAGCGGTCCATAGAGGAATTGGCACAGCGCGATGACCCCTGGAGCCAGCACGCTCGCGGCGCAACCGCCGGCCAGCGTCGTCAATGCGGCGCGCGAACCGCCCGCTCCGGCGGTGGCGGCCGCATGCCGATAAAACAGCGCGAACCCCTGCGCGACGCCGATCCACAGCGCGCCCAGACACAGGAGACCAAACTGCTGTCGGACGATCGCCACGGCGGCGATGAGGCCGCCCGCGCTTCCAAGACCCGCGCCCAACCCGAATGCGGCGCGCCGCCCAAACTGGTCGAGCAGCATCGAGGCCGGGAGACTGGCCAGAGCAGCGCCGAGCAGGGTCGCCGCATACGGCAGATTGGCGAGGACGGGCTGCGCCGCCAACTTCGCCCCGGCGATCGGCAGCGCTGCGAGCGTCAGGGCCTGAGCAAGCACCGCAAGACCAAAGCCGATGGTCAGGCGCGAGCCGTCGTAGCGGCTGCGCGGCGCATCGCTGGCGAGCGGCCCGCAGACGCAATCGAGCTGGCCGGCCCGGCTCACTGGTCCTCCGCGAGATCGTCGTCCTGCAAGACGCGCAACGCCGCGCCCTCCAGATCGTCGTACTGGCCGGCGTGCAGCGACCACAGGAACGCCGCAAGGCCCGCGGCGCCCAGCGCCAGCGCGACCGGCACGAGGTAAAGCAGGATGGTCACGCTGCGGCCTCCAGCGATCCGCGGCGCGGCGTAGACATCGGCCGCGGTTGCGCCGTCGCCCGCCGGCGCATCGACATTGGCGACGCCGCGCGCACGCAGCGCATTGAACGTCACGAGCAGCGACGACCCGGACATCGCGATTGCCGCAACAAGCGGCGTCACATGGCCCGCCATCGCCATCGGCACGGCAATGAGATTGTATGCGGCGGCAAGCACAAGATTTTCCCGCATCAGCCGTCGCGCCCGCCGGCCGGCGTTGATCGCCGCGCACACTGGCGCAAGCCGGTCGCCGAGGAAGATGGCGTCCGCGACCGTTTGCGTCAGGTCTGCGGCCGTCGCTGGCGAAATCGAGACGTAGGCGCTCGCCAAGGCCGGCGCGTCATTCAGCCCGTCGCCGACCATCAGGACTTTGCGCGCCTGGCCTCGCAACTGTTCGAGCCTCGCAACCTTATCGGCGGGTTTGAGGGCGCCGCGCGCGTTGGGGATATTCAGAGCCGCCGCTGCTTCGGCGACGGCGCCGGCGCGATCGCCCGAAAGCACTTCAACCGCGACGCCGTCGCGCCTGAGTGCGGCGATGCACGCGAGCGCATCCGCCCGCAAAGCCTGCCGCACTTCAAAGATCGCGGTTCGCTCGCCGCGGCGAAAGGCGATCGTCGACAGGCTGGAAGGCGGCTTCGAAGCAGGCGGCGCATCGCCGACGCCGCAGTACGGCAGACTGCCGAGCCGCATTTCCTCGCCATCGACAACGGCGCAAACGCCTTGGCCCGTGTCCTCGCGCACATTGTCGAACGGCCGCTGCCCGATCGCCTCGCTCGCCAGGCTGCGCGCGAGCGGATGCCGACTCGATAGCGCCAGTCTCGCAGCAAACCGCAATAGGTCGTCTGGAATGCTGGATCGATTGGCGATGCCCGGTTCGGGAAGCGTCAGCGTGCCAGTCTTGTCGAAGACGACCGTGTCGACCTCCGCCAGCCGTTCGAGCGCGTCGCCCCGACGAAGCAGGACTCCCGAGCGAAACAGCGCGCCGCCGGCGACGACGCACACCGCCGGGACGGCGAGCGCGAGCGCGCAGGGACAGGTGATGATCAGTACGGCTATCGCCGTGACCAGCGCGTCATGCCAGGTCGCCCCGACCAATACCCATCCGATCGCGGTCGCCAGAGCGGCGACGTGAACGACGGGCGCGTAGAGACGGGCGACGCGATCCGCAAGCCGCACGTACCGCGATCGGCCGGCCGTCGCGCTTTCCAGCAGTCGCTCGATCTCGTCCAGCAGCGTTCCCGTCCCGGCGGCGCGCACCGTGACATTGAGGGCGCCGGAGAAATTGAGCGATCCGGCGAAAACTTCGTCGCCCGGACCGATTGCCCGGCGCCCGGTCTCGCCGGTGATCAGACTATCGTCGACCTCCGACCGGCCGACCGCAACGACGCCATCCACCGGCAATCGCTCGCCCGGTCGCACCAACACCAGGTCGCTAGGCGCCAGAGCGCCGACGGGAACTTCGACGAGCGAACCATCGGGGCGCATCCGGCATGCCTGGGGCGCGCGAAGGCTCGCCAGATTGTCGACGACGCCGCGCGTCTTGCGGCGCATCCCTTGATCGAGCACGCGCCCGATCAGCAGAAAGAAAATTAGCATGAGCGCCGAGTCAAAATAGGCGTGCTCGGCATGCCGCGCGGTTTCAACCACCGACATGCCGAGCGCCAGCACAATGCCGACCGATATCGGAACGTCCATGTTCATGCTTTTCGAGCGCAGCGCATTGAAGGCGCTCGAAAAGAAGGGCTGCCCGCCGAAGGCGGCGGCCGGCAGCGCGATCAGGGCTGAAATCCAGTGGAAGAGATCGCGTGTGGCCGGGTCGATGTAGGAGGCGGCCCCGGCCCAGATCGACACCGAAAGCAACATGACGTTCATCGCGGCAAACCCGGCTACCGCCAGGCAACGCAGGAGATGGCGACCGTAGATCGCATCTTCCGTTTCGACCGCGCCGAGATCGAACGGCTGGACGCGATAACCGAGCGGCGCCAGCGCGCCGGCTACAGCGCCAGGCTCGAAGTCCCCGCCACGCCATGCGACGCGAAGCCGGCGCGTCGTATAGTTCAGGCGCGCGGACGGGGCGCCCTCCAAAGCGTGCACCGCATGTTCGATCTTGCCGATGCACGCGGCGCAGGTGACCCCCTGCACGGCGAAATCCATTTCGGCGGCCCCGTCGCCGGTGCGTCTCACAAAACCCGACAAATCAGCGAGAGCGCCCATGGCAGGGGACTCATTCGATGTGAAGGCGAGATTTCGACTGGAACAACACTTCGCGGTCCCGGCTTGCCGCAATCTTGAGGTCCCAATTGCCGCGCGTCACCGGGATCGGCGCATCATACACGCCGACTTCCTGCTCCTTCATTTTCACCGGGTGATCGAGCGCCATATCGACAGGGGAGGCGAACAATCCCGTCATGCGCAGGCCGGCGATCGGGCGCCCATCAGCGTCGCGCGCAGAAACCTCCAATTGCTTGCCGCTCGAGGCGGCAACGAATCGGATATCGACGCGCCAGTTTCGCGCCTCTTGCGCGTGGGCGGCGGCGATTTGCGAATTATACGCAAGCCCGGCCTCATAGGGGTGATCGTTGACTTCGCCTCTAAACGTCGAGAGCGCATAATACGCCATCAGCCCGTTGACGCTCCCGACAGTCCCGAAGAACAGCAACAGCATCAACAGAATCTTCCCGCCCGTCAGACCGCCTTTGCCGGCGCGCTGACCATTATGTCGAACAGTAGAGCCTGTGGTCGCTGGCGACATGAAATTCTCCGCCCTCATGGCGCGTGGAAAAAATCCCTGGCGGTCGCCTCGGCCTGACCTTGTTCGCCAATCGCGGTGAACGTCAGCGGGAGCGAGTCGACGGCAGGCGCTTGCTTTGCGGTAACCAGTACGCGCACTTCCCGCGTCTGATCGGGCCCGACGTCGATCTGTTCGCCGCCGGCGGCAGCCTTTTGCGAGCCGACGATCTCGATCGACGCGCCGGCGAGACCGGCAACCGCAAGCGTGAACCGGCGCGAGTCGCTTTGCTTGTTGACGAGACGCACCGTGAAGGCGTTGCGGATCGAGCCGTCGGAAAGCCGCACGAAAAGCGGATTGCGATCGTGGATGACCGCCATCCCATAGGCGCTTCGTCCGATCAGCGCGTACAGCATCACGCCGCCGACAAGGGCGATCATTCCCGCATAGAGCAACGTGCGCGGCCTGACGATGCGATACACAGGCGCAAGACCGGAGGCGCGGCGCTTGATGTTGATATCGGTATCATAGGCGATCAAGCGGGTCGGGCGCCCAATCCTGGCCATGACCGAATCGCAGGCGTCGATGCACAGTCCGCACTGGATGCAGCCGAGATTCGCGCCTTCGCGAATGTCGACGCCGGTCGGACAGACCGCGACGCATTGCGAGCAATCGATGCAATCGCCAGAGGGCTGGCCAAGGGCGCGCAACGAAACCGACTTCTTCAATGAATGCCTCGGCTCGCCGCGATCGTAGCGATACGTGACGTTGAGCGCGTTCTCGTCCGTCAGCGCCGCCTGGATGCGCGGCCACGGGCACATATAGAGGCACACCTGCTCGCGCATGTGGCCGGCGAGCGCGTACGTGGTGAACGTGAGCATGCCGATCGCCATATAGGCGACGGGCGGCGCGGTGAGGGTCGCGAGCTGGACGACCAGCGTCGGCGCATCGGCGAAATAGAGGACCCAGGCGCCGCCGGTCCACCACGCGATCACCAGCCAGATTGCGTGCTTGAGCGCTTTCTCGCGGACCCGCTGGAAGGTGAGCGGCCCGGAGTCCTTGTGAATTCGATCGCGTCGATCGCCTTCCACCAGGCGTTCGACCGCCAGAAACAAGTCGGTCCAGACCGTCTGCGGGCAGAGATAACCGCACCAGACGCGGCCGGCGACTGCGTTCATCAGGAAGAGAATGAGCGCCGCCAGAATCAGCAGCCCGGTGAAGTAATAGACCTCCTGCGGCCATAGCTCGATAAAGAAGAAGTAAAAGCGCCGATGCGCCAGATCGACGAGTACGGCTTGCGAGGGCTCATGAGGTCCCCGATGCCAGCGCACGAAAGGCAGAAGGTAATAGATGCCCAGCGTTACGAAAAGCAGCGCCCACTTGAGCCTGCGGTACAATCCGCTGACTTTCTGCGGATACACTTTGAGCGACGGCGCGTAGAGGGGTTGATCGTCGGCGTCGACTTCGACCCCGGACTGCTGCCTGATCTTGACGTTTGACGACATCTACTTGCCGCCGCCCAACGTATGCACATAGACCGCCACGGCCTTGATTGATGTCGGGTCGAGTTTGCCGCCCCATGCCGGCATAATGCCGCCGCCGCCATTGGTGATGCGCTCAATGATGGATTTCTTGTCGGATCCGTAAAGCCAGACCTTGGTGGTCAGGTTCGGCGCGCCAAAATCCTGGTTGCCTTTGCCTTCGTCGCCGTGGCAGGGCGAGCAATTGTCGGCAAACACCTTCTTGCCCAATTCGAGATTGGCGCCCGGATCGGTCGGCAACCCGGAAAGGCTGCGGACAAAATTGGCGGTGGCTTCGACTTCGTCAGGCTTGAGAACTCCGTCGTGGCCGAACGCCGGCATCATGCTGGCATGCGTCTTGGGATCCGCGTCCCAGCGGGCGCCATGCGTGATGGTCTCCGCGATTTCCGCCAGTTTGCCGCCCCACAGCCATCGATCGGCGTTCAGGTTCGGGTAGCCTCTCGAGCCTTGAGCCCCGGCGCCGTGGCACGGCGCGCAATTGTTGGCGAACACCGCCGCGCCTTCGGCTTGCGCGAAGCTCAGCAATTCCGGCGTCTTTTCGATATCGTCCAGCGACGCCGCAGCCAGCTTCGCGCTCATCGGACCGCGTATCGTCTGCAGTTCGGCAATATCCTGCCTAATTGCATCGCGTGAATGCCAGCCCAGGACGCCGCTGGTCGAACCGTTGACGAGCGGCCACGCCGGGTAGGCGATCCAGTAGCCGAAGGCCCAGGCGATGCAGGCGTAGAACGTCCACAGCCACCAGCGCGGCAACGGCGTATTCAATTCCCGAATGCCGTCCCATTCATGGCCAGTCGTCGCGGTGCCGGTGTGAGCATCGACATGCGTCTCGAGGTCGTCCGACATCGTCAGTCCTCTTCCAACGGCAATCGCGCCGTTTCCTCGAATTGTCGCTTTCTCGAAGGCCATAATGCGTAGAGGCAGGCGGCGGCAAACAACAAAGCGAAATAGGCAAACCCCCATCCGGCGACAAAACTCCGCCAGGCTTCATAGGTCGACATCGCGGGCTCCTCAGCGAATGTTGGCTTTGTCGTCGTAGAGCTTGAAATCGACTTGCGTACCCAAGCGCTGCAGGTAGGCGATCAGGGCGTCGGCTTCGGTGATCTGGCCATTGGCGCCCTTGGCTCGAACGATCGCCTTGGGGTAGCGCTTGATCATTGCGGCCGCTTCCGGACTGTCGGGCGCCATCTGGGCTTTCAGATCGTCTCCGGCCTTGTCGATCATTTCCTGCGTATAGGGGACGCCGACACGGGACAGGGCGACGAGGTTGTCGGAGAAGTGCGCCGTATCGAGCGGCGTCGTCTCGAGGAACGGATAGCCCGGCATGATCGACGCCGGCACGACAGAGCGCGGATCGCGCAGATGATCGCGGTGCCAGTCGTCGGAATACTTGCCGCCGACGCGCGCCAGATCAGGACCATTGCGCTTGGAACCCCACTGAAACGGGTGGTCGTACATGCTCTCGGCGGCGAGCGAATAATGGCCGTAGCGTTCCACCTCATCGCGCAGCGGCCGGATCATCTGCGAATGGCAGAGATAGCAGCCCTCACGCACATAGATATTGAAGCCCGCGAGCTCGAGCGGCGAATAGGGCCGCATCCCCTCGACCTTCTCGATGGTGTTCTTGAGATAGAACAACGGCACGATTTCAACAATGCCGCCGATGGCGATGGCGACAATAATTCCGATCACGAGCCAGATCGAATGTGTCTCGAGGAACTTGTGACTGGGCAGAAGCCGGGCGGGGGAGAGCGACATCAGTTGATCCTCACTCTGCGGGCGCCAGGCCGGCCAACCTCGGGGCGTCAGGCGAACTCGCCTCGGCGATACTCTGCGACGCCAGCGTCTTGTATATGTTGAAGACCATGATCAGCGCCCCAGCCAGGAACAGCGCTCCCCCAAGGGCGCGAATAATGTACATCGGATGCATCGCTTCGGTGGTTTCGACGAAGGAATACTCAAGGAAACCCTGGTCGGTATAGGCGCGCCACATCAACCCCTGCATGATGCCCGCGACCCACATCGCCGAGATATAGAAGACGATCCCGATGGTCGCGATCCAGAAATGCCAGTCGACGAGCTTCAACGAATAGAGCTTCTTGTTGAAGATCCAGGGAATGAGGCAGTAGAGCGCGCCGAACGAGACAAAGGCGACCCATCCGAGACTGCCGGAATGCACGTGGCCAATGCCCCAGTCGGTATAGTGACTCAACGAATTGACCGACTTGATGGACATCAGCGGCCCCTCGAAGGTGGACATGCCATAGAACGCCACCGAGACGACGAGCATCCGCAGAACCGGGTCAGTCCGCAGCTTGTCCCACGCGCCTGACAGCGTCATGAGACCGTTGATCATGCCGCCCCACGAAGGCATCCAGAGCATGATCGAGAATGTCGCCCCGAGCGTCTGAGCCCAGTCGGGCAGCGCGGTGTAGTGGAGATGATGCGGGCCGGCCCAGATGTAGAGGAAGATGAGCGCCCAGAAGTGGATGATTGACAGACGATAGGAATAGATCGGCCTTTCCGCCCGCTTCGGCACGAAATAATACATGATCGCCAGGAACCCAGCCGTCAGGAAAAATCCGACCGCGTTATGGCCATACCACCACTGAATCATCGCATCCTGGACGCCGGACCAGACCGGATAGGACTTGGATGAGAAGACTGAAACGGGCACTTCGGTGTTGTTGCCGAGGACAAGCACGGCGATCGTGATGATGAAAGCGAGATAGAACCAGTTTGCAACATAGATATGCGGCTCGCTGCGACGAGCGACCGTCAGCAGGAAGACGAAGAAGTAGGTCAGCCAGACCGCCACCAGCCAAAGGATCGCATACCATTCCGGTTCAGCGTATTCATGGCTGCGCGTGATGCCGAGGAGATAGCCGGTGCCCGCGACGACAATGAAGAAATTGTAGCCGAGCACGACGAACCAGGGCGCCAGATCGCCGGCCAGGCGCACGCGTGAAGTGCGTTGCACGACATAGAACGACGTCGCCAGCAGCACGTTGCCGCCGAAGGCGAAAATCACGGCGGAGGTGTGAAGTGGACGCAAACGCCCGAAGTTTATGTAGGCGAAGTCGAAATTGAGCCAGGGAAAGGCGAGTTCGCTGGCGATGTAGAGCCCGACCGAAAATCCCGCGATCCCCCAAAACAGGGCGGCGAGCGAGGCGAACTTCACCGGGCCGAGATTATAATTGGGCTTGCCGTCGATCTCGCGCGGCGGAAGTTCGGCCGGCCGATTGTGGTAGCGGCTGGCGATTGCAAACACCGCCGCTGCGCTCGCAAGGCAAAATAGCGAGGCGTGGAATGCATAGGCCGCAGTATAGGCCTTGATCGCGATCAATAGCGACGCAAGGGCCAACGCGCCCAGCACAACCGCCAGACCCATTTCCCCGAGCGTCATTGATTTGTGCGTCGTCATCGATTGCGCCGTCATTCGAGCCGTCCTGTACGAGGCGCGCGCAATTCATTCTGCGCCCCCTATGCCGCGTTCGCTTTTCGAACGTCGCGACGGCGAGCGATTTGACCTGGATCAATAAACTGAGAAACACAGTATCCATAGGCGAACGACGTGGACCGATCGCGGCTCCGAACGTCGGGCAGGGCGCCTCAGCCTCGGCTAAAGCTTGGCGCCCGACGGCTGCCGCCAAAGCCGAAGGCCCTCGTCGTCGGACAACTTCGTCACGCGGCCGGCGGGCGCGCTGGAATTGCGAATCTGATTGTCAGTGAGCCGCGTCTTTTGGCCTTGGGATCGCGTGCTTGCCGACGAGGCGAACAATGAGGCCAACAGAATTGGCAGTGGCGCAAAATCATCGATTTTCAATGATGTTTTGGACGCTCTAGGATCATTTCGGATGACAGGATGGTGCCCAGGGGCGGAATCGAACCACCGACACTGCGATTTTCAGTCGCATGCTCTACCAACTGAGCTACCTGGGCGCCGGACGCATATGGCGCGGACCGAACGGCGGGCTTATAGGCGCCGAGGCGCCGCTTGTCCAGAGCGCGGACCGCGCAGTTCGGACCCGGCGAACGGCCCGCGGCGGAGCGCTGTGCGTGTCGGCGCGCCGCAGTCGAAAGCCGTAAGCGGCGCTGCGATCGGCGCCGTTTCACGAGCCGGAGACTCGTGATATAGGTTCGAAGCAATGCGCAACGACGTTGTCCTCTTCCTTCTCGCCCAATGCGCCTACGCCATAGCCGCGCCCGCCGTGGCCGCGGATCTGCCGAATGCTCCCTCGAGCTTCCCGGCGCTGACGCCCAGCGCCGCCGACGTTGCGCCTGACCCGTGGGCTGGCCTCTACGTCGGCACTGGCGTCTCGGCCTGGGGCGGGAAGGGCGTCAAGGGCGGCTTCGGAGGCGAGACCTACCTCGGCTATGACCACGTGTTCGACAATGGCGTCGTGTTGGGGGTAAGGGCCTCGACAGGATACATGCCCTTTCTGTGGTCGAATGCGCAGTCGACCCAATTCAGCGGCAGCGCCTTTGCCGGCGGAGAAGCGACCGTTGGGTATAATTTCGGCCAAGTGACGCCCTATGTCGTCACCGGCGTCGATTTCATCAGGCCAACGAACTTCGGCGGCGCGGCGCTCAATGCGAGCAACGCGATCAATAGCGTCTTTGCCGGGCCAGGCGCCGTTCAAGCGGTCGGCACGGTCGGCATCGGCGTCAACTATCAGATCACCCCGAATTTCAGCATGGGCCTGGAGGCGCGGGTGTTCAGTCCGGCCTACGGGGCTGGACCATGGCCGTGACGCCGTAGCGGTCGTGCGACGGGTTGCATTCGCGACATTCGCAAGGTACGCCCAGCGCAGCTTTCCCCTGCCGAATGACGCTGATGTACAAATTGTCCCGCCGCGCGCTGCTCGTCAGCGCTGTCGCCGCCTCGGGCGCGCGACTCGCCGGCCATGCGGCCGCTCAAACAAACGCGCCGCCGGCCGCGGCCGGAGGTCCGACCCCGTTCGCCTATCAGGATGTGGTCAAGCGCGCGCGCGACCTCGCGGCCGCGCCGTTCGACGCGACGATCCCGCCCTTGCCCGACGGCGTGGCGAACCTCGATTTCGACGCATGGCGCGACATCCGCTTCAGGGCTGACAAGCAGCTATTTGGGCAGCCTGGCGGCAACTTTCGACTCGAACTGTTTCATCTGGGCCACCTTTACAAACGCCCGGTCGTCATCAACGTGTTGCGCGACGGCATTCCGGCGCCCGTTCCCTACGCAACCAATCTGTTCGACTACGGGCGCAACAAGATCGATGGCGCCTTGCCGATTAATCTCGGCTTCGCGGGATTCCGGTTGCGATTTCCGATCAACGCGCCGCACGTCTGGGATGAAGTGGTCTCGTTTCTCGGCGCGAGCTATTTCCGCTTTCTCGGCCGTGGCCAACGCTATGGCCTATCGGCGCGGGGCCTCGCGATTGGCGCGGGCCCGCGTCTGAACGAGGAATTTCCGTTCTTCCGCGAATTCTGGATCGAGACGCCCGACCCGACTGCCGAGCACATCGTCATCAACGCGTTGCTTGATGGAGAATCGGCGACCGGCGCCTTCCGCTTCGATCTCGTGCCCGGCCAGGAGACCTATATCGACACCAGCGTCACCCTGTTCGCGCGCAAGGCCGTTCCCGCCGTCGGGCTCGCGCCCCTGTCGTCGATGTTTTTCGTTGGCAAGAACGATCACCGCTTTGCTGATGATTTTCGCGGCGAATTGCACGATTCCGACGGGCTGCTCATGCACACTGGCGCGGGCGAATGGATTTGGCGCCCGCTCAGCAATCCTGTCGCGCCGGCCGTTTCGGCTTTCATCGACATGAACCCGCGCGGCTTCGGGCTTTTGCAGCGCGACCGGAATTTCAGCGATTACCAGGATCTCGAACTCGCCTATGAGCTGAGGCCGAGTTACTGGGTCGAGCCGCACGAAGGCTGGGGGGAGGGCAGGGTCGAGCTGGTCGAGCTTCCGACCGGCGATGAGACCAACGACAACATCGTCGTCTCCTGGGCGCCAAAAAGCGGGCTCGAGGTCGGGAAGCCGTTCAACTGCGGCTACCGCATGACTTCGCTCTCGATGGATCAGAGCCTGACGCCGGGAGGGCGCACGGTCGCGACGTTCCACGTGCCGCCGCGCGCGCTTGGCGCGGCCGAGCGGCCCCCGCCGGGGTCCACGCGTTTCCTGATCGATTTCTCGGGCGGCGACCTTTCCTACTATTTCAGCGACCCGTCGCTGGTGGAGGTGGTGGCCACGGCCTCGCAGGGGCGAATCCTGCGCACCTTCCTCACCCCGAACGCCCATGTCCGCGGCTTCCGCGCCGGCGTCGACCTCGCTGTCGACCCGGGCCAGAGCAGCGATCTGCGGGTGTTCCTGCGGGCCGGCGCCAAGGCGCTGACGGAGACCTGGACCTTCCCGTGGCGAGCGTGAAAGGGGCGAAGAGGCTTTGATCACGAGCGAACGGAGAGCGCTCATGGACAAGCGAGATCGAGCGTCGCCCCCACCGAATTTGCAAAAGAGGGCGCCCATGCGGGCGCGCCTCATCGTCGTCGTTGGCGAACCCAAGCCTTACTGGCACGCGTCCCAGAACCCTTGCCGCTGGCTCGGGTCGGTATAGTACCAGCATAGGCCCGGCCCCGGCGCAGCGCCCGCCCACGCGGCGGCGCTCGCGGCGCTGACCCAGCCGAGCGCCGCGCCAGCCGCTATGGCGCCGCCGGGCGCCCAACGGTACCAGCCCGGCCGGGCCCAATTGCCATAGCGATAAGCGCCGCCGCGATAGCCGTAGCCGGCCCGATTGACATTGCGGTTGACGTTTCGGTTGACATTGCGGTTCACGTTTCGGTTGACGCCATAAGCGCCGCCCGGCCTATGCGCTCCGCCATAAGCGCCGCCCGGCCTACGCGCTCCGCCATAAGCGCCGCCCGGCCTGTGCGCCCCGCCGCGCCGCGGTGCATTCCTCCGCCGCCGCGGTGCATTCCGCCGCCGCCGCGATGCATGCCGCCGCCGCGACCGCCGCCGCCGCGACCGCCTCTTACTTGCGTGACCATATCGTCATTCATGTGGGCCGCGAGGCCTGGTGGACTAAAGATCTCTACGGCTTCCGCTGGCGGCAACCCGAAGCACGAGAGCGTCACCGTCACCAAAGCGCCTCTTGCCAGCTTTGACAAATTCATGGCTACCCTCCCAACTTATCGCGTCCCGGCGTCGGACGCCTCTCCTATACCGTCAGTTCCGTCAAGAATCCGGATGGTCCATACAGCCTGGTTTCGACGATTCGTTCGGTCTGCGCTGCGATCCGGACCGTCGCGACGTGAACTATTGCACAAAACTAGGGCTGAGTTGAAGTCATGACACTGAGAGGATATTGCGAGTGGATTCGATGCAGCTTCCCATCGCCACGACATTCGCGGCTCTGTCGCTCGAATGCATGGGATAGAGTGGGGGAGCGAGCTGTGTTCAAAGCGTTTCCGGCTTCAGGCCCGGACAGAAGCTTGGGGTTGCGCGGGTCTCGCTTCGACGCCGGTTTTGTCGCCGGCGTCGAAGAACAATCGCGAAATGTCCCGTTTTTCCGGCTGGCGCTTCGTCGGCCGCGCGCTCGGCTCGGACCGTCGGCGGTCAGCGCCGCGGAAAGAGACGCCTCACGTCATCCGATGGAAATCCGCCGCGGCTGGGCCTGCTTCGCCTTTGGCAGCGTCAGCGTCAGCACCCCGTCGTCCAGTTGCGCGCCGATTTTCTCCTGATCGATCTTGTTCGAAAGCGTGAACGACCGGGCATAATGGCCCACGTTGTATTCGGTGTAGACCGGCTCCATGTTTTCGTAGTTGGCGAAATCAATCTGGCCGTCCACCCGCAGCACGTCATTCTCCAGCGCCACGTTGAGGCGCTTCTTCTCAACCCCCGGCATCTCCATGACGACGCACAGCGCCTCTTCGGTTTCGTAGATGTCGGCGTAAGGCAAGAAGTAGCGGCCTGGGACGGTCTTTTCCTCCTTGCTGACCAGCTCCTTCTTGTCACGGACGGCCATTTCCTGTTTCTCCGCCATCGTCTTCCCCTTTTCTCGATCCGATGTTCCGCTCATCTCACGCCACCTTGATCGACTTCGGCTTGTCACGCTCGGCGCGCGGCAGGAACAGGGCCAGAATTCCGTCGCGATATTCCGCCTTCACGCCGTCCGGGTCGATCTCCACCGGCAGGGTGATGGCCCGGTCGAACCGGCCCGCGAGCCGCTCCCGGCGATGCACGCTCGCCTTCTCCGGATAGCCGACGGATTTGGCGCCGGCCAGGCGGATGGTCCGGCCCTTCACCTGCACGTCGAGGTCCGATTTTTTGATGCCGGGCGCCTCGGCGATGACGACGAAGTCGTCGCCCTTGCGAAACACATTCATCGGCGGGTAGCCGCCGCCGCCGCTGGGGCCCGCTTCGAGCCAAGAGCTGGCGCGAAATGCGTCCAAAGCTTGCTGAAAGTTCGAAAGCGCGTCGAACGGATCCGAAAACACTGCCATCGATTCTCCTCCTTTGCGCTCGTGGGCGCGAGGCGCAGACCGAAATCGGGAGTCGGATCTTCGCGCTTGCGCGCTGCCCCTCCTGAAGGCCTGTTAGCACTCACCGGTCACGAGTGACAAAGAAGGTGGGAATGGCGATTTGGAGCGTCAAGGGGGTGTTCGCCTCTCGGAAGAAACCGCTCTCGGAAGAGACCAATGTCGCGAGCCTCCTGGCCCGCCCGGCCGCGTCATAAATTCTGCGCGATGATGCGTTATCGATCTGACCACGGGTCGGGCCGTCGTCCGGCCAGCGCCATCCTCGAGCAGCGGGCGAAACGTCCGGCGTCGCGGGGAGCTGTCCCGGGACCTCGAATCCGTTTTCTTGATCGTCGATCGCGGGTGAATTGAGTTGAATCAATGCGGCTCGCGCGCCGCGATCTAAAATGCAGATTTGATGGGCTGAGAAGCAGCCAACAATCAGCGATGGAGGATCGGATGGCACAAGCTGAAGCGAAGGTTCCCGTCACGACTGCGGGAAAACCCACGGCGATGCCGGCCGCCATGGAGGCGTTTCGGCCATTTGAGAGTCTTCGCCGCGAAATCGATCGTATCTTCGAGGACTTTACGGTGAACCCGTTCCGGTTGCCGCTGCGCCGGCCCGCCTTCGACCTGGAGCCGTTCTGGCAACCGGAGTCCTGGGTCGCCTCGCCGCCGATCGACCTCGTGGAGCACGACAATGCGTTTGAAGTCAGCGCCGAGCTGCCGGGATTGGACGAGAAGAATATCGAGGTGAAGCTCGTCAACGGCGTCCTGACGATCAAGGGTCAGAAGGAAGAGGAAAAGGTCGAGAAGAAGGAGGACTTCCATCTCAGGGAGCGGCGGTTCGGTTCCTTCGCCCGCTCGCTCCGGGTCCCCGACACGGTCGATCCGGAAAAAATCGAAGCCAGCTTCAAGAAGGGCGTGCTCACGGTGACGTTGCCGAAGACCCCCGAAGCCCGGAAGCCGGTCAAGAAGATCGAAGTGAAGGGCGGTTGACCGGCTTCAAAAACGCGGCCCGGCCGGCGGCCTCTTTTGCGTAGGATCGGCCGAGATCAAGGCGAATCGCCCGGCAAGGTTGCGCGGGCGGGGCGGAGCGGCTGGGATCGCGCAGCCGATGGCGCGATCTTCAGCGGTTGCCGCGAACCCCTCTCCCGTTATGGCGGCTGATGGATCGCTGCTTTGTGGGGACGCCATAGGCGGGGGAGGGGCGGAGGGGCGCGACCATCTCGTCGCCTCAGAGCGCCAGACCCTACGGGCAGTTGTCCCAAAAACCCTGTCGCCGGCTCGAGTCGGTATAGTACCAGCACAACCCGGCTTGCGGCGCGGCGCCTGCCCAAGAGGCGGCGGCCGCAGCGCTGACGAAACCGAGCGCCGCGCCAGCCGCGATCGCGCCGCCGGGCGCCCAGCGATAATTGGCAGGACGGACCCATACGGCGCGACGGTTGACGGGTCGATGGACCGGACGGTGGACGGGGCGGTGGACAGGTCGATGGACAGGGCGATGTTGTCCAGGCCTGTGGACCGGGCGTTGATGTCCGGGGCGATGGGCCGGACGATGATGGACGCCGGGGCGAGCGGCGGGGCGTTGCGCGCCGCCGCGATGGCCCCCGCCGCCCCGGCGCGCCGCGACAGGGGAGACCATTCCGTCCATCATATGGACGACGGGGCTGGTCCCGCCGACGATCTCGATGGCTTCGGCCTGCGGCGCGCCGTAACAGCAAAGCGCTAGGCTGGCGATCGCACTTCTGAACAGACCCGACCAATTCATCGCACTTCCCCTCGGTATTGGCGGCCTGAGGCCGGCCGCCGTCCAACGCCGCATGTCGCAATAACAACGCGGGTTGCGCTTGAAGAGCAAGAGCGCATTGGCCGCTTTGACGTGCTGGAGGGCGAATCCGCTCGAAGCGCGGGCAAGGCGCGCCGACGCGCCGATGGCGGCGCCGCCGCAAATCGCCTTGTTTCCGCAATTGTGCTTGTTCGGTTCCGAGGATTTTGTTAAAAATGGAAAGCTGACGCGGCGTCGATGGAAGCAATGCGAACATGAATTCGCGGCCGCCGGGAAGGCGCGCCAAGGGTATCCAGATAACTGCGCCTCCAATACGCCTGCGACGTGGAAAATTAGCAAAATGACAGGCGTTTTGTCTTTTGCGGTTTGGGCCGTTCTGGCGCAGAACACTATGACCAGTCTCGTTTTGACTGAAGCGGATGCGGGTTCGACCCACGACGTGGGGCGGGGCGAGACGGTCGAATTGAGTCTGAAGGAAAACCCGTCCACCGGTTACCGTTGGACAATCGACATCGAGCCCAGCGAAGCGGCGTCCGTCGTGGAGTCGCATTTTGCTCCCCATGGGACCGGGGTCGGCGCGGCTGGAAGCGTCGCGTTCGAAATCGTGGCCAATCGACCCGGCGCGGTGAAGCTGCAAGCCAAACTGTGGCGCCAATGGGAAGGCGAAGGCTCTGTCGCCGCGCGCTATTCGTTCGCCTTGCGGGTTCGCTGAAGATGTCGCAGGATCTGCGCCAGACGGCCATGCCGGGCGGGCCGCAACGTCAGGCCGATCGTCGCCGGCGCCGTCAGCAGAGCGGGCGGCGACGTCGCCCTTGCGCCGGACGGGACGCGTCCACAGATGATTTTCAGCCGGCGACCTGAAGTCATGATCTGCGGCGCAGTCTCAACCGTAACTATATCGACAGCGTCGATTCAGGAGGCGGGAATGAGAAGCCGCAGATCGTTTTTGCTCCTTGTGGGCTCGGTGGGATTGGGGCCGGCCGTGCTGGCCGCTCCGGCGAGGGCGTTCGAGTTTCAGCCGTATGACGCCGCGGCCGCGCAAAAGGCGATCGCGTCCGGCAAGCCGGTGGTCGTGCATGTCTACGCGCCCTGGTGCCTGCAATGCCACGCGCAGGCCTCGATCCTCGATTCCTTGAAGAAAGACCCGGCGTTTGACGGTGTGACCTTCTTCCGAGTCGACTATGACAATCAGAAAGACGTCGTCGCGAAACTCAACTGTCCGCGCTCGACCCTGATCGCCTACAAGGGCGGCAAGGAGGTCGCGCGCATGTCGTGGGAAACGACGCGGGATTCGGTGTTGAACGTTCTCAAGGCCGCGATGTGAGCCTGCTCATCGCATTGCCGCTGGCCTTCGCCGCGGGAATGCTGACGATCTTCAGTCCCTGCGTCCTGCCGTTGGCCCCGATCGTGATCGCGAGCGCGCGCGTCGAAGACCCACGCGGGCCGATCGCGCTGGGCGTGGGAATGGCGCTGACGTTTGGCGTCGTCGGCGGCATTCTCGCCTCGTTCGGCGTCGAGTTCGGAGACTCGGGCCTCGTGCGCGCGGCGTCCGGGGCGATCATGGTCGTCATCGGCGCCGCTCTTGTCGTCCCGGCGTTCGGCGACACGGTCGAAAGGCGGCTCGGCATTGTCGGACGAGCGAGCGACTGTCCTGCGCGAGCGCTTGCCGAACGCCGGGCTCATCGGCCAGGCGGCGACGGGCGTCGTCGTCGCCTTCGCCTGGGCGCCCTGCGCGGGTCCGATTCTCGGGGCGGCCCTGCTCCTCGCCGCCAAGGGCGGATCGCTCGCCGCCGCGATTTTTACCATGACCGCGTATGCGCTTGGCGCGGCCGGCGCACTGCTCGCCGTCGGCTACGCGCTCGGCCGGATCGCTTCGAAGGGGCGCCTGGCGCTCGCCGGAGCCGTGGGCCGCGTGACGCTCGGCCTCGCGTTCGCCCTGATCGGCGCCGCAATTCTCACGGGCCTCGATCACCACATCGAGGCGGTGCTCGTCGCCGCGATGCCGGGCTGGCTGAGCGCTTTCGCGACGACGCTATGACGCCGGCCGCCCCTTTTCAGTCCGCGCGCTGGAGTTTAAGCGGGACGAGCGGCTCCGGGGGTCCGACATGTTGCGGCATTTCTCTTCCAACGGCGTCGACATCGCCTTCATCGACGTCGCGCCGGCGGGCCGCGACCTCGGCGAGCCGATCCTGCTGATCCATGGCTTCGCCTCCAACCATCGCGTCAACTGGGTCAATCCGCGCTGGGTCGAGACGCTCGTTCACGCGGGACGCCGCGTCGTCGCGTTCGACAACCGCGGCCACGGCGCGAGCGAGAAACTCTATGCGCCCGCCGACTATCGCTCCGATCTGATGGCGCGGGACGCAGCGAACCTGCTCGCCCATCTTCATATCGAGCGCGCCGACGTGATGGGCTATTCCATGGGCGCCCGGATCGGGAGCTTTCTCGCGCTCGCGCGGCCGGAACTCGTGCGCGCGCTGATCCTGGGAGGACTCGGCGATCGCCTGGTGCACAGCGCCGGTCTGCCGGCCGGAATCGGCCAAGCGATGGAGGCGCCGTCGCTGGACGGCCTCTCCGACCCGATGCAGCGCATGTTCCGCGCCTTCGCCGACCAGACGAAGAGCGACCGTTTGGCGTTGGCCGCCTGTATCCGCGGGTCGCGCCAGAGCCTCACTCCGGCCGGCGTGGCGCGCATCGGCGCGCCCACGCTGATCGCGGTCGGAACCAAAGACGCAGTGGCTGGCGACCCGCACAGGCTGGCGGCGATGATGCCGCGGGCGGAAGCGCTCGACATTCCCGGCCGCGACCACCATCTCGCCGTCGGCGACAAGGTCTTCAAGGCGGGCGTGCTCGCCTTTCTGGAGCGGCGGGAGTGAGACGCCCGCCGAGCGAACGGCGTCCGGCCGCGCCGTCGCGCAACGGCGCGGCGCAGTTCTCGGTGAGGCCTCGAGCGGGGGCCGCTGATTCGCCCCATTCCCGACAAAAGCACGTGACAAGGCGAGCGGAAACGTCAAGACTGGGCGGCGGCCGATTCCGGTCGGCCCAACGATATGGGGAACGGAAAGTCCATGGAGCTGGCCGAGGCGAGAGCCGGGCGCGGTGAGCATGAGGACGTTCATGCGTCGGCATTGTTGACGGTCGACGCCGTGACGGTCCGGTTCGGCGGCGTGACGGCGCTCGAAAACGTCAGCTTCGAGGTTTCCGCCGGCGCGATCTGCGGCCTGATCGGCCCGAACGGCGCGGGAAAAACGACGCTCTTCAACTGTATTTCACGGCTTTACGAGCCGAACTCGGGGTCGATCCACTTCGATCACCGACCGCTGGCGAGCTTTTCCAAACATGAGATCGCCTCGCTCGGCATCGCGCGCACGTTTCAGAACGTCGCCCTGTTCGCGACCATGACGACCCGCGATAACGTGCGCGTCGGCGCCCACGCGTTGGCGCGCGGCGGATTTGTCGCCAACGCGCTCGCCCTGCCGCTGGCCCGGCGCGAGGAGCGGCGGGTCGCCGATCGGGCGGACGCGCTGATCGAGGAGTTCGGCCTGCAGGCGGTCGCCGATCGCGCGGTCGGCGAGTTGCCCTTCGGCGTTCGCAAGCGTGTCGAGCTCGCTCGCGCGCTCGCCATAGAGCCGAAGCTGCTGTTGCTCGACGAGCCGGCGTCGGGACTCAACCACGATGAGGTCGACGGTCTGAGCGAGGAGATCCGCGCCATTCGGGATCGGCGCGGCGTCGCGGTTCTGTTGGTCGAGCATCATATGAATCTGGTCATGCGGGTGTCGGAGCAGGTCGTCGCGCTCGACTTCGGGCGCGTGATCGCCGATGGCCGGCCGGACGAGGTGAGGGCCAATCCCGAGGTGGTGCGGGCCTATCTCGGGAGCGCCGCGTGAGCGCGCCGATCCTGGAGGCGAAGGGGCTCGAGGCCTATTACGGCCCGATACAGGCGCTTTTCGGCATTGATTTCTTCGTCGAGGAGGGCGGCGTGACGGCGCTGCTGGGCGCCAACGGCGCCGGCAAGACGACCACGCTGCGCGCGCTCAGCGGCCTGATCCGCCGCCGCGGCGATGTCCGCTTTCGCGGCAAATCGATCGCGGCGATGGCGACCGAAGACATCGCGCGTCTGGGCGTCGCCCACGTGCCCGACGGGCGCGGCACCTTTGTCGATCTGACGGTCGAGGAGAACCTGCGCCTCGGCGCCTACGTTCGCTCCGACAATGACGGGGTCAGAAAGGATTTCGATCGCGTGTTCGGCCTGTTTCCGCGCCTCGCCGAACGCCGTCGCCAGCAGGCGGGCACGCTGTCCGGCGGCGAGCAGCAGATGCTGGCGATCGCGCGCGCGCTGCTGCTGCGCCCTCACTTGCTGATGCTCGACGAGCCGTCGTTCGGCCTCGCGCCGCTGGTGGTCGCGGAAATCTTCCGCAACCTCCGCAGGATCAACCGCGACGAGGGCGTGAGCCTGCTGATCGTCGAGCAGAACGCCTCGCTGGCGCTCGATCTCGCCGACCATGCGGTGCTGATCGAGACGGGCTGCGTGGCGCTGAGCGGTCCGTCGCAGGCGATCCGAGCCGACGACGCGGTGCGCCGCGCCTATCTCGGCTATTGAACGGGGGCAAGAGGCTTGGTCGAGTTCCTGCACCAGCTGGCCTCTGGAGTGGCTCTCGGCGGGGTCTATGCGATCATGGCGCTCGCGCTGGTGATGATTTACCAGGCGACCCAACTGGTGAACTTCGCGCAAGGCGAGATGGCGATGTTCTCGACCTATTTCGCCTGGAAACTGATGGATTTGGGCTGGCCCTATTGGCGCGCCTTCGTCGTGACGGTCCTGGTCTCATTCGTCGGCGGCGTCGCGATCGAGCGGGTGATCGTGAGGCCGTTCGCCAACGCGCCGGTGCTCGCCTCGGTGATCGTTTTCATTGGGCTCGCCTTCATTTTCAATGCGCTGGCCGGATGGCTGTACGGTTATTCGATCCAGTCGTTCGACACGCCATTTACCGGCCGGCCGTGGTTCGGCGCCGGCTATATGTCCGCCCATGAATCAGGGGCGATCTTCGTGACCCTGGCCGTGCTGGCGCTCGTTTACGTCTTCTTTCGGTTCACGCCGCTGGGCTTGGCCATGCGCGCGGCGGCGCAGAATCCGGTGTCGAGCCGGCTGGTCGGCATTCGCGTCGGCTGGATGCTGGCGATGGGTTGGGGTCTCGCGGCGGCGATTGGCTCGATCGCCGGCATGATGGCGGCGCCGATCGTCTATCTCGATCCCAATATGATGAGCGGGATCCTTCTCTACGCTTTCGCCGGCGCGGTGCTGGGCGGCATCGACAACCCGTTTGGCGCGGCGTTCGGGGGCTTCGCCGTCGGCGTGCTCGAGAATCTCGTCGGCGCCTATGTCGTGGGCGCCGAAGTGAAGCTCTCGGTCGCGCTCGCGATCATCGTCGCCGTGCTGGTCTGGCGTCCGTCCGGCCTGTTCGGCCGGCGGCTGGTGGCGAGGGTTTGACGATGGCCGAGGCCAACGGGACCGTGCGCTCGCTCGTCACGCTCGCACTCGGCGCCTACGCGCTCGCCTTTCCGTTCTTCGCCTCCGGCTATCACATCTATCAGGGCTCGCAGGTGCTCATTCTCGCGATCGCGCTCATCGGCCTCAACCTGCTGACCGGGTTCAACGGCCAGATTTCCCTTGGCCACGGCGCTTTTTTTGCGATCGGCGGCTACGGAACCGCGATCCTGATGGTGAAGCTCGGGGCGCCCTATTGGGCCGCGATCGCGATCGCCGGCGCAATTTGCTTCGGCGCCGGCTTTCTGTTCGGCTTTCCCGCCCTGCGGTTCGGCGGCCTCTACCTGGCGCTGGCGACCTTCGCGCTCGCCGTCGCGACGCCGCAAATTCTCAGCTACAAGGGGTTCGACGCCTTCACCGGCGGCTCTCAGGGCCTGTCGGTCGCCAAGCCGCATGCGCCTTTCGGTCTGGGCCTGAGCGTCGACCAGTGGCTTTACCTGCTCTGCCTGCTGTGCGCGGCGGCGCTCTATTGGGCGGCGAGAAATCTCGTCCGCGGCCGGGTCGGCCGGGCGCTGATCGCCATTCGCGACCAGCCGATCGCCGCCGATACGATGGGCGTCAACGCGCCGCTTTACAAGACGACGTGCTTCGGCGTCAGCGCGCTCTATGCGGGAGTGGCGGGCGGCTTGAGCGTGATCGTCGTCGGTTTCGTCTCCCCCGATAGCTTCGGGCTCTCCCTGTCGCTCGGGTTCCTGGTCGGTATCGTGGTCGGCGGGCTCGCTTCGCTCGGCGGCGTGCTGTTCGGGGCCCTGTTCATCGAATTCGTGCCCAACATCGCCGACCAGCTCACGGTCAGTTTCGGCGAGAGCGCCAAGGCGCTGCCGGGCGCCGTCTACGGCGTGCTGCTGATCGTGATCATGGCGCTGATGCCGGCGGGCGTCGCCGGGGCGGTGCGGGCGGTGGCGAGCGCGGCCGCACGCCGCTTCGCTTCATCACCCGGGAGCGCGAATTGATTTGGCGTGCGACGGGGCCGGTCGCGCCGTCGCGAAGGTAGCAAGAAAGGGAGAAAAGAGCATGTTTACCCGTCGAACATTCCTGCAATCGAGCGCAGCCGCCGCGGCCTTCGCCGCCAGCGCCGGTTCGGCTCGCGCCGACAACGCGCCCGGCGTCACCGACACCGAAATCAAGATCGGTCAGACCATGCCCTACAGCGGGCCGGCCTCGGCCTACGGCGTGATCGGCCGCAGCCGAGACCGCCTATTTCAAGATGATCAACGAGCAGGGCGGGGTGAACGGCCGCAAGATCAACCTCATCAGCCTCGATGACGGCTACAGCCCGCCGAAAACGGTCGAGCAGGTTCGCCGCCTCGTCGAGCAGGAGCAGGTGGCGTTCCTGTTCAACACGCTCGGCACGCCGTCCAACACTGCGATCCGGCCATATTGCAACGACAATAAGATCCCGCAGCTGTTCGTCGCCACCGGCGCGGCCAAGTGGAACGACCCGAAGCATTTTCCGTGGACGATGGGCTACCAACCGAGTTACCAGACGGAGTCCCACATCTACGCGAAGCACATCCTGGCGACCAAGCCGGACGCCAAGATCGCGGTCCTTTATCAGAACGATGATTTCGGCAAGGACTATCTGATCGGTCTGAAAGAGGGTCTGGGCGCCGACAAGGCCGGCATGATCGTGAAGGAGGCCTCCTACGAAACCAACGAGCCGACCGTCGATTCGCAGGTGGTGACGCTGCAGGGGTCGGGCGCCGACGTGTTCGTCATCGCCGCGACGCCGAAATTCGCCGCTCAAGCAATCCGCAAATCCTACGATCTGGGCTGGAACGCGGTCCGCTATATCACCAACGTGTCGGTGTCGATCGCAACCATCCTCAAGCCCGCCGGGCTCGAGAAATCCAAAGGCCTAATCACTGGCTACTATGGCAAGGACCCAACCGACAAACGCTGGGCGGACGATGCGGGCCTCAAGCAATGGAAGGCGTTCACTGACAAGTATATGTCGCCCACCGAGTTCATCGACGCCAACGCGGTCTATGGCTTCGGCGCGGCGCAGACGATGATTCAGGTGCTCAAGCAATGCGGCAACGACCTGTCGCGCGACAACATCATGAAGCAGGCGGCGAACCTGAAGGACCTCGAACTGCCGATGCTGTTGCCGGGGATGAAGATTAACACCTCGCCGACCAACTACAGCCCGATCCGGCAGATGCAGCTCGCGACATTCAATGGCCAGAATTGGGAGCTGTTCGGCGAATTGCTGACCGGCTGAGCGATTCGCGGCCGCGCGCCGTTGCGCGCGGCCTCTCCGCCTGGGCGCTTCACCAGATCCGTGTAACCACGGCGTCGAACACCGGGTCGGCCGAGACGATATGGATGCGGCGGCGCAGCGCGCACGCGGCGAGAAAACGATCGAATGGGTCGCGGTGCGGCCAGTCCATTGTTCCCGCCATCAGGCAATCCGCGGCTTCGAGCGGGGCGGCGAGGGCGCGCTGGCTTGCAAGCAGAGCCGGCAGGCGATCGACGTAAGGCGCCATTTGCGGCCATTTGCCGAGCAGCACTTTCTGCGCGATCTCGAAAAACGAAATCGCGCAGACAACGATCGTTTGCGCTTCGGCCATTTCCTCGCGCGCGCGCTCCGAAATGCGCTGATCGTCGGTCAGAGACCATGCCCAGACATGGGTGTCGAGCAACAGCCTCGTCAGGAGCGCCCCTCCCACGCCGCCAGTTCGTCCTCGTCCATCGGGGAAAAGAAGTCAGGACCGGGGCCAAGCGCATCGGGCTCGAGAACGCCAAACTTGAATTGACCCTGGGGAATGGCGACCAGGCGAGCGACCGGCCTGTCGCCCTTCGAGATCACCACGTCCTCGCCCGAAAGCGCCGCCTCGATCAGCCGCGAAAGCTGGGTCTTCGCAACGTGAATGGTCACCTTCCGCATCGATGAACCTACAATTATAGCGCGACCGGATGCGTTGGATATTTTAGCTAAGTTAGCTAATACGGGATCGGCCCGCGCCCGTCAAGCGCCCGTTCAGCTCCAGGCCTTCAGCAGGCCGAAGCGGGCGAATTTCTTGGCGTGGTGGCGGTCCATGCGGGCGAGGACATCGCGCAGAAAAGCGACCCCCTCGACGAGATAGGGGCCTTTGTTGAGCATGACGCATTCCGAGCCTTGCGCCATCGCCGCGTCGGACATTTCGGCGCGGCTCGCCAGGCCGTCGCGCACGTAATTGTCGAGCACCTGCGTCGCCCAGACGACCGGCGTGTGCGCCGCCTCGCACAGCCACAGGATTTCCTCCTGCATTTCCGTCAGCCGCGCAAAGCCGAGTTCGACCGCCAGATCGCCGCGCGCGATCATCACCGCCGTCGGATTGTGCTGCGCCGATTGCAGGATGAGACGCGGCAGGTTGCGCACCGCGAGCGGCGTCTCGATCTTCAGCACGACCCCATGCGGCTCCCGCTTGGGCGCGCGCGCGACGAGATGGTCCTGCAACAGCTCGACGTCGTCGACCCGCTGGACGAAGGAGAATCCGACCAGGTCGGCGTGCTCGGCGATGAAATCGAGATCGCGGAAATCCTTCGAGGTCAAAGGCGGCAGGTCGAGTTCGGTCGAGGGGAAGTTGACGCCCTTGCCGGGCTTCAGGCGGACGCCCTTTTCGCGCGCGGCGTAGACCTCGAGCTCGGCCCGCCCGGCGCTCCTGGCCACCACCCGCGCCGCCGCCTTGCCGTCGTCGATGAACAGCTCGGCGCCGACGGCCAGCTGGTCGACGAGTTCCGGGAAATTGAGCGAGAAGGCGATCGGCTCTTTCGTCTTGTCACGCAATTCGTCGACCAGAATGATCCGATCGCCGCGCTGCAGTCGCGCTTTCGGCGGCGCCTTCACCCGCTGGATACGGCATTTCGGGCCGGCGATGTCCATCAGCACCCGGCAGGGACGCTCCAGCCGGGACCCCGCCCCACGGACGTTGGCGACCATCCGCCCCCACGTCTCGGGGTCGTCATGCGCGCAATTGATGCGCGCGCAATCCATGCCCGCGCTGACGAGATTGTCGACGAGTTCGGGTTGCGCCCCGGCTTCCGTCGGCAGGGTCGCCATGATCCGGGCCCGAGGGGCGCCGCTGGATCGCTTGCCGAACAATCGGTCGGCCTCCCCCTCCAGTTCCGCCGCGCCGCCGCGAAGGACCGCCGGGGCGGGATAGGGGGCGTCCGTTTCGCCGGTCAGGCGGCGCAGCGTCGCGATCAGCGTGTCGAGCGCCGGCGCCACCTTGGCCTCGCTGCGGCCGAGCGAGCTGAGGCCGCGCGCGGCGAGCCGATATTGCAGGTCGGTGAGATCGTGTCCGCGCAGCGCGATGTAGTGCGACAGGTTGAGCGCGCGGGACGCGCTCTTTTGCGCGGCTGGGCCCCATTCCGCTCTCAGTTCCGCGCCCCTGCGCTCAATGTCGTCGCGCAGCGATCGCACTTCGGCGAGGAGCGCGCGCAAATCGTCGAATTCCTTGCCGGTCTTTGTTGGCATGGCGGCCTTGTCGCATAGCCGAGCATCGGGCGGAAGTCGGATTTCGGCTCGCCCGAACGGTGTTTGACGTGCGAATGTGACGTCCGCGCGACAAAGCCGAAGCCAGGGCGGGCATCCGGCCGCGGGCAGGGCGTCCGCATCATTAGACGCTCGATGGCGCCCGCTTCCTCCGCTTCGCCAGCGTCCTCAGCCGCAGCGCGTTGAGCTTGATGAAGCCCGCCGCGTCGTTGTGGTCGTAGGCGACCGCGCCTTCCTCGAAAGTGACGAGGTCCTGGTCGTAGAGCGAATGCGGGCTGTCGCGGCCGATCGTATAGACGCCGCCCTTGTAGAGCTTGAGGCGCACGCGGCCTGAAACCATCTCCTGACTCTGGTCGATCAGCCCCTGCAGCAGTTCGCGCTCGGGCGCGAACCAGAAGCCGTTGTAGATGAGCTCGGCGTATTTCGGCATCAGCTCGTCTTTCAGATGCGCCGCGCCGCGGTCGAGCGTGATCGACTCGATGGCGCGATGGGCGGCGATGAGGATCGTGCCGCCGGGCGTTTCGTACATGCCGCGCGACTTCATGCCGACGAAGCGGTTCTCGACCAGATCGAGCCGGCCGATTCCATTGTCATGGCCGTATGTATTGAGCGCTGTCAGCAGGGTCGCCGGGCTCATCGCCTTGCCGTCGACGGCGACCGGATCGCCCTTCTCGAACCCGATCTCGATCACGGTCGGCCTGTCGGGCGCGGATTCGGGGTCGACCGTGCGCGAGTACACATAGTGCGGCGTTTCCTGGGCCGGGTCTTCCAGCACTTTGCCCTCGGAGGAGACATGCAGGAGATTGGCGTCGGTCGAGAACGGCGCGTCGCCCCTCTTGTCCTTGGCGATCGGGATCTGGTGCTGCTCGGCGAAAGCGACGAGCGCGGTGCGCGAGGCGAAGCTCCATTCGCGCCATGGGGCGATGATCTTGATGTCCGGCTCCAGCGCATAGGCCGAAAGCTCGAACCGCACCTGGTCGTTGCCCTTGCCGGTCGCCCCATGCGCGATCGCGTCGGCGCCGACCTCGCGCGCGATCTCGACCAGCCGCTTGGCGATCAGGGGCCGCGCGATCGAGGTCCCGAGCAGATACTGACCCTCGTACAGCGCATTGGCGCGAAACATCGGAAACACGAAGTCGCGCACGAATTCCTCGCGCAGATCCTCGATGAAAATATGCTCCGGCCTGACGCCGAGCATTTCCGCCTTCTTGCGCGCGGGCGCGAGCTCCTCGCCCTGGCCGAGATCGGCGGTGAAGGTGACGACTTCGGCGCCGTAAGTCGTCTGCAGCCATTTGAGGATGATGGAGGTGTCGAGCCCCCCGGAATAGGCGAGGACGACGCGCTTGATCTTGGGGCTGGGGCTGGACATGGACAGAACTCGACCTGACGGGAATGGGGAGAGACGCTGTTTGCCGCTCGCGGGCGCCGAACTCGGCCATGAGGCGCGGGGCGGATTTGGCAGGCCGTCCCGCTTGCATCGGCCGGACTTATAATTGCGCCCGAGCCGCGCGCAACCCCGTCACGCCTCCCCGCGCGGCCAGATGAGCCGTCGCGCGATCTCGATCACGATCAGCGTGAAGAGCCCGCCCAGCAGCACGTCGGACAGATAGTGGCCGCCGAACGCCAGCCGCAGCAGGCTCGCGCCGATCCCGAATGCGAACGCGGCGACGATCGCGGGCCCACGCCAGGGGGGAGGCAGAAGACTTGCCGGCGCGACCGTCCAGAAGCCGGCCGAAGCCTCGCCCGAGACGAACGAACAGTTCTTCTTGCAGGCCCCGTCGGTTTCGTACCAGGGCCTGAACGGGCTCTTCCCGTTGAAGTCCTGTGTCTGATATGGCCGCGGCCGGCCCCAATGATCCTTGAGGCCGAGATTGACGATGAGGCCCGGCCCGATCGCCATCGTGGCGATGAGAAAGATCACGGCGCGGCCGCTCGGCGCCCAGCGCGGCCGGTAGCCCCGGCGTCGCGCGAGCCACAGCGCCGCGAAAGCCGCCAGCACGACGAACGGCGTGATGCGGAAGAAATTGCGGCCGAAGCGGTCGAGGCTGCCGCCGCCGATGAAGCCGCCGCCGTCGTAAAAATGATGGGCGACGGCGAGATCGAGGCCGGGCCAGAGGGCAAAGACCGCGAGCGTCAGCGCGGTCAGCGCGAGATAGACCGCCAGGGCGCGACTCATCGAGGACTCACACGACCCGGTAGGTCTGGCCGGTCTGCAAGCCCTCGACGCTGCGGCTGAAAGCGCGCGCGGCGCGGGCGACCGGCACGGGATCGAAGCCGCGGAAGAACGGGGCGTAGCCTTGCATGGATTCCTCGAACACGGTGGGACTGACGACGTTGATGCGGACGCCGCGCGGCATTTCGATCGCCGCCGCCATCACGAAGCTCTCCAGCGCCCCGTTGACCATGCTGGCCGACGAGCCCGCGGCGATCGGAACATCGGCCAGCACGCCGGCGATCAGCGTGATCGAGCCGCCGTCGCGCAGATGATCGCGGGCGCACAGCGCGACATTGACCTGGCCCATCAATTTCTCGGCGAGACCGAGCCCGTAGGACGATTGCGCCAGCGGCGCCGGCTTGATCGCCGATAGCGGATGATAATTGACGGCGCCGGCCGCGCACGCGACCGCGTCCAGCGATCCCGCCGCCCGCAGCCCCGCCTCGATGCTCGCGGGGTCGGCGATGTCGATGCGCACATCCCCCGACTTCGATCCGGCGGAGACGATGTCGCAGCGAGGCGACAGCTCCGCGACGATCGCCCGGCCCAGCACGCCGCTGGCGCCGATGACGAGAACGCGAAGACGAGAGCCTGGCGACATGGACGAACCTCGATTTTTTACTGGGAAATCCGTAGGGGGCCCGGCGGGGCGCGGCAAACTAGCGGCTCGAGGGCGATCGCGCCAGCGGAACGTTCCGCCGCCGCCCGTGTTGCCTGGCCGCCCCGCCGGGCTATAAATCGTCCTGCGCCTTTGGACGCGGAGGATATTCATGTCCCGGCTCGACGACAAACTCGCGCGCATTCGCGCCGGCGGCTATCGTCGCTCGGACTTCATCATCGCCGACGCCAAGGACCCCGACATGGGCCCCGGCCTCCATGCCCATGGGCCGGCCCCGGAGGCGCGCGGGACGGCGCGCTTTCGCACCCGGGCCGAATTCCTCGATTCGATCGAGGCCGTCGTCCGGCAGAACATCATCGACATCATGCTCACCTCCGTGTCCAATCTGGAGCAGCTGATCCAGCGCGGCGTGTTCGCGCGATCGGCCGTCAAGCCGGTGATCCGGGCCAACGATGCGACCGACGTCTGGCGCCATCGCGGCGCGGCCTATCACCTCGAGCCGTCGCGGCCGTTTCGCACCGCCTCGCTTGCTCATGTGAGGCCGCTGACCGATCTCGGATTGTATTCGATCACCTTCACCAACGATCTCGACGCCGATGTGGCTTCGCTGGAGGCGTTCAGGGACTTTCGCGCCGACGCCGCCGCGCATGGCTTCTCCTACTTCCTCGAAGTCTTCAATCCGAACGTCGAACGCGGGCTCGACGCCGAGACAATGCCGCACTTCGTCAACGACGCGATCGTCCGTTGCCTCGCGGGCCTCACCGAAGCCGAGCGGCCGAAGTTCCTCAAGATCGCCTACAACGGGCCGAAGGCGCTCGAAGAGCTGGCCTCGTTCGATCCCGGTCTCGTGGTCGGCGTGCTCGGCGGCGGAGCGGGCACGACGCGCGACTGTTTCGAGCTGATCCACCAGGCGCAAAAGCATGGCGCCCGCGTCGCGCTGTTCGGACGCAAGATCAATCTCGCCGAATCGCCGCTCGACATCGTGCGCCTGATGCGCGCCGTCGCCGACGGCGCCCTGACCTCTCTGGAGGCGGTCGAGGATTATCACGAAGCGCTGCGACGCCAGGGCGTGAGGCCGAGCCGCGACTTCGCCGCGGACAGCAAAATCACCGAACCCGCGCTCAGGCAGGCCTGAGGACCGTGAGCGCGCGGCGAGGCGTGTTGTCGGCCGGAACCTGGTGCGTCGATTTCAACAAGTCGATCGCGCGCTGGCCGAGCGAGGACACATCCAACGAAGTGTTTCAGATCGACCGCCAGGGCGGCGGGGCCGGCTTCAACATGGCGCTCGATCTGAAGCGCCTCGACTTTGGCTTTCCGGTCGAGGCCATGGGAGTCGTCGGCGACGACGACCTCGGGCGATTCCTGTTTGCGGAATGCGACGCGCACGGCGTCGCGCGCGACCGGCTTCTGGCGCTGCCGGAAGGGGCGACGATGAGCGTCGACGCCTTCACCGTGCGCGACAGCGGGCGGCGCACTCATTTCTACCATCAGGGCGTCGCGGCGCGGATGACGCCCGATCATTTCGACTTTTCATCGACCGGCGCGAAAATTCTGCATCTCGGTCTGCCGGGCGCTCATGCGGCGATGGACCGGCCATGGCGCGACGACGCCAACGGCTGGGCGGCCGTGCTGCGCAAGGCGCGCGCTTCGGGTCTTGCCGCCAACCTCGAATTGATGACGACCAGCGCCGCGCGGCTCGCCGAACTCGGACGCCCCTGTCTGCCGCATCTCGATATGCTGATCGTCAACGATTTCGAGATCGGCGCGCTCGCCGGCCGCCCGACCCGCCGCGCCGACGGGACGGCGGACCCGGGCTTGGTCGCGAGCGCCATCGACGACGTGCTGGCGCTCGGGGCGATGCGCTGGGCGGTCGCGCATTTTCCCGAGGGCGCCGTCGCCGGCGGGCGCGACGGAACGCGGTTCGCGCTCGGGTCGGTCGCCATGCCGGGAAACGCGATCGTCGGCGTCAATGGCGCGGGCGACGCCTTCGCCGCCGGCATGCTCTACGCCCTGCACGAGGATTGGCCGGTCGGCGAGGCCCTGCGGCTCGCCCACGCCTGCGCGGCGTCGTCGATGCGCGCGGTCTCGACCACGCAAGGGGTCGGAACGGTCGCCGAGTGCCTGGCGCTGGCGAAAAAGTGGGGCCTGCGCCCGCTTGACGCCTGACGCGGCCGCGACGTGCCGGCCTTTCCCTATCGCCTCATTTTCCTGCGCCACGGCGAGACCGCCTACAATGCCGAGAACCGCCTGCAAGGGCAGGTCGACGTCCCGCTCAACGCGCGCGGGCGCGGTCAGGCGGCGGCGGTCGGCGCGACCTTGCGCGCGCGGATCGGCGCCGAGATCGACCGGCTGGAGGAGAGCCAGGCCTTTGTCGCGTCCCCGCTCATCCGAGCGCGCGAGACGATGGAGCTTGCCCGCGCCGCGATCGAGCTGCCGCCCGAGCGCTACCGGCTCGAACCGGCGTTGAAGGAGCTCTCCTTCGGCGACTGGGAACGTCTGACCTGGAGGGAGATTCGGGAACGCGATCCCGAGGGACTCGAGGCCCGCTCGCTCGACAAGTGGAGCTTCACGCCGCCCGGCGGCGAGAGTTACGCGGCGCTGGCCATTCGCTTGCGTCCCTGGCTCGCGTCGCTGAGCGGCGACGCCTTCGTCGTCTCGCATGGCGGCGTCGCACGGGTTCTCATGACCATCCTGGCTGGCGCGGCGCGCGAAATCGCCGTGGAAACGCCGATCGCTCAAGGACAGGCCATGGTGATCGAAAGCGGTGGCTGGCGTTGGATCGAGTGAGGGGAGTCGCGGCGCTCCGGGCCTGGCGCGGAATTCGCCCGACAAGAGACGCAATCGGCGCGCAGGCCGCCGCTTCGCCGCGCAACCTTGGGTTCAGCATCGGCGCCTTGCGCATGACGCGCGCGGGCGCGACAATCGGCGTCCGACAATGCGCCGAAGGAGGGCGTCCATGACCAGCAAGCTCGAACAACTGCGCGCCATGACCACCGTGGTCGCCGACACCGGCGACATGGATTCGATCCGCGCCTTCAAGCCGACCAACTCGACCACCAATCCGTCGCTGATCCTCAAGGCGACGCAGATGCCGGCTTACGCGCGGTTCGTCGACGAGGCCATTCGATGGGGACAGAAGCGCGGCGCCTCGCTCGGCGAAGTGACCGACCGGGTCGCGATCAATTTCGGCGCGGAACTGACCACCATCGTCCCCGGCCGGGTGTCGACCGAAGTGGACGCCGATCTGTCGTTCGACGCGGAAGCGAGCATCGCCAAGGGCAGGGCGCTGATCGCCGCCTACGAGGAGAGGGGGATCGGTCGCGGCCGGATTTTGATCAAGCTCGCCTCGACCTGGGAAGGCATGAAAGCCGCCCGCCAGCTCCAGAGCGAGGGCATCGACTGCAACATGACGCTGATGTTTTCGATCGCCCAGGCGATCGCCGCCGCCGACGCCGGCGCTTTCCTCGTCTCGCCGTTCGTCGGACGCATTCTCGACTGGCATGTGAAGGCGGGCGGCGGACCCTACGACGGGGAATCGGACCCGGGCGTGCAGTCGGTGCGCGAGATCTACGCCTATTACAAGACCTACGGCCTCAAGACCGTGGTGATGGGCGCCTCGTTCCGCAGCGCCGCCGAGATCGAGGCGCTGGCCGGCTGCGACCGCCTGACCATCTCGCCGGAATGGCTGGACCATTTCGCCAAGGACCAGGGCCAGCTCGCCCGCCGCCTCGACCCCGCCAAGCCCGGCCCGGCGCCGGCGCGCATGACGATGGACGAGAAGCGGTTCCGCTGGATGCTCAACGAGGACCAGATGGCGACCGAGAAACTCTCCGACGGCATCCGCGTCTTCGCCCAGGATCTGGGAAAGCTGCGGTCGATGATCCAGCAGAGGCTGAAGGAAGCGGCTTGAGGGGGGGGGCCGCGATAATTTGCAGGCTGGTCGCGACCGCTTCTCCGCCGGGAGAGGGCGGCGGGATTGCTCGCCGCCCTTAAGGCTGCCGCCACGGATTGGCGAGCGCGTGCGGCGATCGCCGCTCACGCGGGCTTTGTCTGGCTCCCGCCGGCGGGCGATAGGCCATCCGGCAATGGCCGGCGCAATAGGAGCGGCCCTCGGCCGGCTTGAGCCCGCAATAGGCGAAATCCCCGCTCCTCGGATCGCCGAGCGGCCAACGGCAGGCGGATTTGCGAATGTCCTCGAACCTCACGCGCCGCATCTCCCCGACTTCGGCTTCGGCAAGAATCCATGCCCGCCTGTTCTCCAGCTCATAAGACGCGGCGGCGCTTGAGTTGCGCTTTCTGAACATGGGCGCGGGCTGGGGATTAGCCGCCAATGGCGCGGGATACGGGCCAGCCGGCGTCCCGCTCGGCGCATAGGCGCCCCCGCCGCCGTTGAGCTTGATCCCGATTCGGTTCGCCTTGCCGATCACGGCGTTGCGGGACGCCGCGCCCAGCGCCGCAGCGATGACGCTCGCGCTTCGTCCTTCGAGAGCCAGCCTTTTGAGATTCTCGATCGCCTCGGCTGTCCACAGCATTTGCGCGCCCCCCATGGCTAAAGCCGCGGCGTCCGCAGCCGCAAGATGGAATGGTCCGGCCATTCTCCTCGTAGGCGGACTCGCGGATGCCGCACCCGGCGCGATCCGTCCGTCCGTCATAAATATCAAATTAACTTCAATGTGTTACGTAGCAAGCCAGACACGGCAATCGCGCATTTCGAATTGTCCGGCGCGAGTCGCGAATACGGTATGTTTGCGGCGCGGCGCGAATGCGTATAGTGGGCGTTCGGAACAGATGGGAGACCGTCATGCCGGGCGGCAGTTCGGAACAGGCGAAGCCGGTGAGAACGCCGCCGTACACGTCGTATCGGACGTTCAAGACTTTCATCCAGGATCTTGGCGAGCACGGCGTTCCCTCACGCGTCGACCGCAGCGTTTTGACGCGCTTTTCGGGCGTGGTCGGCACTCAGCTGATGCACGCGCTTCGGTTTCTCGGTCTGATCGAAGACCATGGACATCCGACGCAGCGTCTCAAGGAGCTTGTGAACGCGCATGGCGCGGGGCATTGGCCCGAGAAGCTCCTGGAACTGCTTCGGCAGGAATACGCCCCGATGTTCGCGATCGACCTTGAAACGGCGACGCCTTCCCATTTCAACGAGGCGTTCAGGAAGGCTTTCCCGGCCGCGGACGCGGTCGTCCAGAAGTGCGTGACATTCTTTCTTTACGCCGCCAACGATGCGGGCGTGAAAATCAGCGGCCGCGTGCTGAAGGGCCGGAAGCCCCGGGCCCTGACGCCGCGCAGGAAACATGCGCCCGCGCTGGCGCCGACAAGGGAATTCGAAGCAGGACCATCACAACCTCAACCGGACGCCTCTCGCCTCGAGGGCAAGAAACCGTCCGAAATCCTTCTTATGCACCTCGACCCCAATGAGATGGACGATGAACAGCAAGCCGCTGTCTGGACCATGCTGAAGTACTTCAAGTCGCGAGGATTGTGAGATTAGGGTCAATCTGGCGACAATGACGTAAGTCATTGTTTTAATGATGGAATTACGGCGACAAGAACTTAATTCCCTCTTTGCCGGATTGGACTACGCCCCTCGGGTGAGATGCGTCAACTGAGTGAAAGAGGCGGCGGAGCCAAGCGCCAGGTTCCCGGTTGGCGAGGGCAGGAGGCAGGAGGCAGGAGGCGGTGGGCGCCGTTTTAGGGAAATCCTTTTTTCTCGACAATCTCTTTGAGAAAATCAGAATCCGTGCTATGGTCTTCCTCGTCGCTGATCAACGCGCGCCTGTCGCGCCAGGGCAGCGGCCGCTAAAGCCTTCAGGCGGGCGAGTTGACACGCTGAAAAACGGCGAGGGGCGCAAAGTCTTAAGCTCTCGGCATGGTTTGGGGCTGGCGCCTCGTCTGCTCGGATTCGAAACCGGAATCGGTTCCGAGCGGCCGCCCATGCCGGGACGTCTTGAGCAAAGCCCAGTCCGGCGCCCGGGCCCATCCCCTTTTGCGGGGATGATTCCGGGAGCGAAGCGCAGCTCACGGGTCTTGCAAAGGCAGGCGGCCGACGAATCTGGCGCCGAATGGCGCCGCAAGCGATTGAAATGACGCAATCCGCGACCCAAAACGGCGCCAGCCCCTTCGCGGAACTTGAGAGAACGGATCGGGGGTCGAGAAAGGACGAAGGGACCGGGAGGGACGTCAAGGCGCGCCACGCGGCCGCCAAAAAAGTCCGGATTTGGATTCGTTGATAAGCCCTTGAAAAGTCCCGATTCGCGGAAGGAAAAGGCTTTCGTTTCCTTGCCTCTGATTTTCTTTAGCTTCCGCTTTCGCTTGCGCTAGCTTCCCCCTGATTTGCAAAGGCTTCCCTCGCGGCGCACTTTGGGCGCTTTCCTGCATTTCCCGCTGATCGGCGGGGGCGCTCGGGAGTTCCGAAGTTGCAAAAAATTGCGCCTAACGCTTTGAAAAGTCGCGGCCGGCGACAAAAACGCGCGGTCGAGACGATGATCCTCCGTCATTGCGAGCGCAGCGAAGCAATCCACAAGCCGCCGCCGCCGCTCTTCGACGACCTTGGATTGCTTCGCTGCGCTCGCCATGACGGCTGCTTGACCGCGTTCGCCATGACGGCTGCTTTTGCCGCGTTCGCAATGACGGGCTTGGCCGCGCTCGCCATGACGCGTGCTCCCCGGACATGACCGCGGCGCGTCCCGATGTCGCCGGCGCGGCCGAGGCCGAGCCGGCTCGCCCCTCGAAGTCCTCGCGTCTTTCTCAAGTTGGGCCTCACCAGCTTCGGCGGGCCGGTCGCGCATCTCGGCTACTTCCGCGACGCGTTCGTGGTCCGGCGCGGATGGCTCGATGATCGCGCCTTCGCCGACCTTGTCGGCCTCTGCCAATTCCTGCCGGGTCCGGCGAGCAGCCAGGTCGGGTTCGCCATCGGCCTGACGCGCGCCGGCTACCTCGGCGGCCTTGCGGCCTGGGCCGGCTTCACGCTGCCGTCCGCGCTGGCGATGACGCTGTTCGCCTATGGCGCGAGCGCGCTTTCCGGGCGGGCGGGCGAGGGCCTGCTGCACGGCCTCAAGCTCGTCGCCGTCGCCATTGTCGCCCAGGCGGTGCTCGGGATGGCGAAGAGCCTCACGCCCGACAAGCCGCGCGCGGCGATCGCGATCCTCGCCATGATCCTGATGGCCTTGGCGCCCGGGAGCGTAAGCCAGCTCGCCGTGATCGTGCTCGGCGCCCTCGCGGGGCTCGTCCTGCTGCCGACAGGGCGCCGAAGCGCCCGCCGCGGACGGCAAGGCCCCGATTTCCCGCCGGATGGGCGCGATATTCCTCTCCCTTTTCTTCGCCGGCCTGGCGCTGTCCTTCGTCCCGGGGAGGGACGGCGCCCTCGCGCTGCTTGCCGCCGTCTATCGTTCCGGCGCGCTGGTCTTCGGCGGCGGCCATGTGGTTCTGCCGTTGCTGCGCGCCGCCGTCGTCGCTCCAGGATGGGTTTCCGACAGCGCGTTCCTGGCGGGCTACGGCGCCGCGCAGGCCGTGCCGGGGCCGCTGTTCACTTTCTCCGCCTATCTGGGCGCGGTCGCCAGCGCGCCGCCCGGCGGCGTTTCGGGCGCGGCGCTGGCGCTGATCGCGATCTTCGCGCCGGGACTTCTCATCGTGATGGGCGCGCTGCCATTCTGGCATGAGCTGCGCGCCCGGGCAAGGCGCGCGCGCGGCGATGGCGGGCGTGAACGCGGCCGTCGTCGGCCTGCTCGCCTCCGCGCTTTACGATCCGGTGTGGACGAGCGCGGTGCGCGGGCCGGCGGATTTCGCCATCGTCGCGAGCGGGTTCGTGGCTCTGATCGTCTGGCGCGCGCCGCCGCTCGTCGTCGTCCTGCTGACCGCCGCCGCGGGGGCCGTGTCGAGCGTCGCCGGCTGACCGCGCTCAGACGTCGCCGACAAGCTCGAGCGGTTTGGCCGAGACGGGGCTGTATATCGGGGCGGTTCCCCTCGATGTTGTCGAGAAACTGCCGCGCGCTTTCCGCCCAGGTGAAACGCAGAGAATATTCGCGCGCCGCCTCGCGCGGAATGGCGAGCGCCTGCATGCAGGCCGAGCGCAAATCCTCGCTCAGCACTCCCGCGCCGCCGCGGCCGATGACGTCGATCGGCCCCGGCACGGGAAAGGCCGCAACCGGCAGGCCGCACGCCAGCGCCTCGATCATCACGATGCCGAACGTGTCGGTGCGCGAAGGAAAGACGAACACGTCAGCGCTGGCGTAAACGGCGGCGAGCGCTTCGCCCTGCATCGACCCGAGAAAATGCGCGCGAGGAAAGCGGCGTTGGAGCGCGGCGCGCGCCGGGCCGTCGCCGACGATGACGGTCGAGCCGGGCAGGTCGAGGCGGAGCAGCGCCTCGAGGTTTTTCTCCACCGCCACTCGTCCGACGGATAGAAAGATTGGCCGCGGCAATTCGAGCGTGCTTTGGGAACGCGGCCGAAACAGCTCATGATCGACGCCGCGCGTCCATAATCGCACGCGCGGAAAACCGCGCCGGGTGAGGTCGGCGCCGATTGCCGGCGTGGGCGCCATCACCACGGCCGAGGGCGCGTGAAAATGGCGCAGCGCCGCGTAAGACAGGCGCTCGGGGATGCCGAAGCGGGCGGACACGTATTCGGGAAAGCGGGTGTGGAAGCTGGTGGTGAAGATTCGTCCATGCTTCAGGCAATAGCGCCGGGTCAGCCAGCCGATCGGACCTTCGGTCGCGATGTGGATATGATCGGCCGCCGCCCCCTCGATGCGCCGGCCGATCCTCCCCGGCGACGTGATCGCGATGCGAATGTCCGGGTAGGTCGGCATCGGCGCGCTCCACATTCCCTGGGGAGTGAGGAATTCGAACCTCGCGCCGAATTCGTTCGCGGCTAGAGTCATCCATTCGAGGGTCGACACGACGCCGTTGACCTGTGGCCGCCAGGCGTCGGTCGCGATAAGAATGCGCATTAAGCCGCTTCCGCACGCGCCTTTTCAGTTTCGTCCTCGAAGGGCGCGTTGTCCTCGATGCGCGGCGCGAGCGCGAGCGGGGTCTTCCAGCGCAGCACTTCGAACCGGCCATCCAAATGCTCGACGACCAGCGAACAGGATTCGACGAAATCCCCGGCGTTGACGTAAGTCACTCCGTCCATGTCCCTGATGGCCGGATGATGGATATGTCCGCAGACGACGCCATCGACGCCGCGGCGCCGGGCTTCGCAGGCCAGCTCCCGCTCGAAGGAGCTGATGAAGCTGACCGCGTTCTTGACCTTGAGCTTCGCCCAGGCCGAGAATGACCAATACGGCAGGCCTAGCGCGCGGCGGGCGGCGTTGAAATGGGTGTTGACAAAGAGGGCGGATACGTAAGCCCAATCGCCGAAATAGGCGAGCCACTTCGAGTGGCGGACGACGACGTCGAATTCGTCGCCATGAATAACGAGATACCGCCTGCCGTCGGCGGCCGTGTGGATCGCCCGGCGTTTGATCTCGATCCCGCCGAAGCTGAGGCCGAAAAACTGACGCGCGAACTCGTCATGGTTACCCGGCACGAACACCATCCGCGCGCCGCGCCGGACCTTGCGCAAAAGCTTCTGCATCACGTCGTTGTGCGCCTGAGGCCAGTACCAGCCGGAGCGGAGGCGCCAGCCGTCGATGATGTCGCCGACCAGGTAGATCGTGTCGGCTTCGATATGGCGCAGCATATCGAGGATGAGATGGGCCTGGCAGCCACGCGTTCCCAGGTGAAGGTCGGAGAGGAACAGTGTTCTGTAACGATGGGCTTCGTGGGTCTTGGGCACGTCGGCCTCTTCGCGAGGGGAGGGAACAAGCGAGGAATCTCTGCGCAGATTCGCGTGTCGCTTCGATGACGCAACATTGCTGCAGTGCTTATAAGTCTCATACCTGGACGTGTCGAGAGTAAGGAAAAACGCAATGGATTTGGGGATCGCCGGCCGCAAGGCGATTGTCTGCGCCTCGAGCCGAGGCCTCGGCCGGGCCTGCGCGCGGGCGCTGGCCGAGGCAGGTTGCGCAGTCGTCGTCAATGGCCGCGACGCGGAAGCTCTGGCCAAGACCGCGCGCGAATTGCGCGGGATCTCCGGCGCCGCCGTTTACGAAGTCTGGGGCGACCTGAACGATCCCGCAACGCGCGCGGCGCTCCTCGCCGCCTGCCCGGAGGCCGACATTCTCGTCAACAACAATGGCGGCCCGCCATACAAGCCCTTCGCCGCCATCACACGCGAGGACATTTTGGCCGGCGTCGAATCCAACATGCTGACCCCGATAGCGCTGATTCAGGCGCTGGCGCCGGGCATGGCGCAACGCAAGTTCGGCCGGATCGTCAATATCACCTCGGGTTCTGTCCGTGCGCCGATCGTCGGCCTCGACGTCTCGTCGGGCGCGCGCGCCGGGCTGACCGCGTTCCTGGCCTCGGCCGCGCGCTCATTCGCGGGCGACAACGTGACGATCAACTCGATCCAGCCCGGGGCTTTCGACACCGACCGGCTGCGGCCGGGCCACGAACGCGCCGCGGCGCAGCGCGGGGTCGCGCTGTCGGCGGTGCGCGCCGAGGCGCAGGCGAAAATCCCCGCCAAGCGCTTCGGCGATCCGGCCGAGTTCGGGGCGCTCTGCGCCTTTCTGGCGAGCGCCTCAGCGGGATTCATCACCGGGCAGAACATTCTCATCGACGGCGGCGCCTTTCCGGGGGCGTTTTGAGAATGAGGAGGTTCGGATTTCCTCTCGGCGCTCCGAGCGCCGTCGCGCTTCGTCAGGGCGGTCGGTAAGCCGCGCGGATGCTCAAAGGAATCGGGCTGAAAGTTGGCGCGACCTTGGTCTTCGCCGTGATGCGGGCGCTGATCAAGGCGGCGGCGCCGACTTTTCCGGTCTCGGAGGCGGTCTTCTTCCGTTCGACCTTCGCCCTCGTCGCATTGTCGGCGTGGCTCGCCAGGCGCGGCGAGTTTCCCGCGCCTTTTGCGCACCTGCCGGCCGCTTGGCCAAGTCGGCCGTTCAATCGCGGGCTCAGGCGGCATGTTCGCCAGCTGTCGCTCCTGCCGCTCGCCGACGCCACCGCCTTCACCTTCGCGACCCCCCTGATGGTCGCGCCATTGGCTTCGATCGTGCCAGGCGAGGAGGTCCGCTTCGCCCGCGCGGCGGCGGTCGCGGCCAGTTTTGTCGGGTTCCTCGCGATGCTGTCGGATC
>CAWAIM010000038.1:0-135769 GCA_963781895.1 uncultured Alphaproteobacteria bacterium | reverse complement strand
GAAGCACGTGACAGGCCGCGCCTTTGATGGTAGCATTTGACCGCAGGAGCGGAAGTCAAGGTCCGCCGAGAACCGAGCTTGAGGAGACCTCAGTGAGCTGGAACGCGCCTATTGTTATCGAAGTTTGCGCTGGCATGGAAGTGACGGCGTATTTGTCGGCCGAAATGTGAGCTTATGCTGGTCCTTTCGTCAGGGTTCTTGCGGACATCGTGAAAGTGCTTTCGACCACGCTTTCTGACCAGCAGCCGGTGTCGTATCGCGATTGACGATGTCGATGATCCGCGGCGGATATGGAAGGCGCGTGCGGGGAGAGACGCCTCGGAGAGCGGCGGCGTGCCATTGCACTGCGGCGTCGTATCGCTTCGCCCCCTCCCGTCGCAGAAAAGCGCCTCACTCGACTTGCTCGCGAAGGTCAACGGCGTCCTAACCGAGATGGGTGTGGCGCGTGGTTCGGGCGCGATTGATTCCCGATTTCAGCTCGACCGGCCACAGTTCACTTCGCGGCGACCGGCTGGAATATCCTGCGGACGCGGCTGCGATCGAAGGCCGGTGGCGCCGCGACCCGCGGACCAAAATGATAAGCGCGCATCGTCCGCCCGCGACGGCGCCGGTTTTCACGTCCCCAAGGGAGGATGGCGTGCCGTTTGCGAAGTCGGCGTTCCAATCGAAACGCGAGCGTTCGCTCGGCCCGATCCCGCGAGAACTTCGCACGCCAGCCTCGGCGCCAATGATCCTGGGACGCTGGCCGGGCTGGCTCCGGATCCTGAGCGCCGCCGCCTTGGCAATGTTCGCCGCGTTCCCGCTGGCGAGGGCCGACCCGCTCGAAGTCAAAGTCGGCGTTCTGCATCAAGCGCACAGCCGCGAAACAATCTCCATTCTGGACATTCCAGCCGCGGACGACTTCGTCGCCGGCGCGCGCATGGCGATGGCTGACGACAACACCACAGGAAGCTTCCTCGATCAGTCGTTTTCGATCGTCGACGCAAAGCTCGACCCCGACGAGGATCCGATCGCGCCGCTCAACGCAATGCTGGCGGACGGCGTCCGGTACTTTGTCGTTGATCTGCCCGCGGATAAGATTTTGGAGGTTGCCGACGCGGCCCGGACCAAGAACGCTCTGGTCTTCAACGCGGGCGCGCCCGACGACCGTCTGCGCGAGGAGGATTGCCGCGCCAACGTGTTCCACACCGCGCCGACTCGCTCGATGCTAGCGGACGGGCTCGCGCAATATCTGATCTGGAAACAGTGGCGACGCTGGCTCCTCGTTGTCGGCTCGCACCCTGAGGACACGGCGCTTGGCGAAGCCTACCGGCGCGCGGCGCGCAAGTTCGGCGCGAAGATCGTCGACGAGCGGGTGTACGAGGACACAGGCGGCGGACGACGATCGGATTCGGGCAGCGTGCAAGTGCAGCGACAGATGCCGGTGTTCACGCAGAAGGCGCCAGATTACGACGTCCTTGTCGCCGCCGACGAAAGCGAGGTTTTTGCCGGCTATCTCCCCTATCGCACCTGGGATCCGCGCCCGGTCGTCGGCTCAGCAGGCCTGCGGCCAACGAGTTGGGATCCATCTCACGAACTCTGGGGCGCGGCCCAACTGCAGAACCGCTTCGAGCGCATGTTCAAGCGCGGCATGAACGCGCGGGATAATCAGGCATGGGTCGCCATGCGCATGATCGGCGACGCGGTGGCCCATACGCGCTCAAGCGACACCAAGATCGTCCGCGACTATCTGCGCGGGCCGGACTTCGCGGTCGCGGCGTTTAAGGGAGAGAAGCTGACTGTTCGCTCGTGGAACCAACAGCTCCGCCAACCGATCTTGCTGAGCGACGGCAGGGGAACCGTCTCGGTTTCGCCACAAGAGGGATTTTTGCACCAGAGGTCGGAACTCGACACGCTGGGCCTCGATCAGCCGGAGACGAAATGCAAGCTTCAGTGAAACGTGTGGCGGGCGCGCTCGTCGTTTTGCTGAGCTCCGCCGCGTTCTCGGCCCCTGCTCCGGCCGCGACCGCCTTCATCACCAACGAGAAAGGGAATTCGATCACGGTGCTGGATCTCAACACGCTCGAGGCCGTGCGCACTGTCAAGGTCGGACAGCGACCGCGCGGAATCGCGCTGAGCAAAGACCAGACGCAACTGTTCGTTTGTCTGGGCGACGACGACACGATCGCGGTTCTTGACACCAAAACCCTGAAGCAGATCGGAGAACTCCCATCCGGCCCTGACCCCGAGCAATTACGCGTCAGTCCGGACGGCAAGCTCGTGTTTATCGCCAACGAGAACGATGCGCTTCTGACGGCGATCGACGTCGCCTCGCGCAAAGTGGTCAGTGAATTCCCGGTCGGCATCGAACCCGAAGGCGTGGCCGTGAGTCCCGACGGCGCGATCGTCGTCAACACGTCAGAAACGACGAGCATGGCCCATCTGATCGACTGGCGCGACAAAAAGATCGTCGCCAACATTCTCGTCGACGCGCGCCCGCGCTACGCCGAGTATAACCACGACGGCTCCGAACTCTGGGTGAGCTCGGAAGTCGGAGGGACAGTCAGCGTGATTGATCCGGTCAAGCGCGTCGTCGCGAGCAAGATCTCGTTCGACGTCCCGGGGCTCGCGAAGGAGCAGATCCAGCCGGTCGGCATCCGCTTCAGCCCAGACGGCAAACTGGCGTTCGTGGCGCTGGGGCCCGCTAACCGGGTGGCGGTCATCGATGCGGCGACCAAGAAGGTGTTGAAATACCTGCTCGTCGGCCAGCGCGTCTGGCAGTTGGAAATCTCGCCGGACGGCAAATACCTGTTGTCGACCAACGGAGTTTCGAACGATGTTTCGGTCATCGACTTGGCGTCGCTGAAGGTGATCAAATCGATTGCGGTCGGTTCGTTTCCATGGGGCGTGGCGATCGCCGAGCACTGAGGTCAACCACCGCCAGTGCGTCGACGGACGACCGGCGCGCCTTGGGCCGAGACCATCGCCCGCGCCCGCGGCTCATGGTCTCGGCGGTCATTTCGTTTCATCGTACTTGATGTAGGCGAATCGCTGGTCGCCGATCGGCGTGCCCTCGAGCGCCCCGCCCTCTTGGCTGGGGCGCCAACAGATAAATTCCTCGATTTTTCGTGCAAGTTCGAAGTCTTTGTCGGTGACCCCTTTTGCCGTGTGCGTTTGCAGCTTCACTTCGACCCAGGCATAGGAGGCGCGGATGTCGGGATGATGCCAAGCCGCCTCGGCGAGATGACCGACTGCGTTGATCGCCATGAGGGTGCCCTTCCAACTCGCCGTGCGATAGGTGCGCCTTATCCATCCGTTCTCGTAGCGCCAATGCGGAAGTTCGCGGTGGAGCCGCTCCTCGATTTCGGCCGGTACATAGACGTGGTCCTTCACGTTTTGCGTCATCGGCGGTACTCCCATCAGCAAGGCCCGGCGGCGCGCGGCGCAGTTGTTTGCGCAAATCTCGCGACGCCGAGCAATGAGTTTAACCCTTATCACAAGTAGACTCCGAGCGCTTCTGTTGCGCTGTGAAATGTCTCCCAGAGGCCGAATCGCGTTGTGGCGTCCGGACCATCAGCGGGCCGACAGGAGCTGTCGGCGAGCCAAAGGCGATCGGCAAGCGAGAACCGCCAAATCCAGGCCTCGGGGGACGCGATGTCTCCGTGGCGCATCAGATTGGAAAAACCCGCGATCCCCGCGCCCGGCCGATCCTCCTCGCGCTTGCCGGGATCGTCTGAAGTCTCGTAGCGCTCGACCTCGCCGAAATGGCGGGTGAAGGCGAGTCGCTGCGCGTCGGCGAACGGCTGATCTCAGAAGACCAGGACGCCGTGTCGCTCCATCGCAGCGTCGATCGCGCGAGCGTCGGTTTCGGAGAGCGGCGCGAAGCCGCCGACGCCGTTGACATCGCCGACGAAGGCGTTCGGAACTCGCATGAACGACGACGGGCGTCTGAAGCCTCCTTGTGGCATGAAAGCCGTCGCTCCCCGATTGCGCGCCAGACCGGCTTGACGACCTCCGACTTGATATGCGCAGCTTTTTTCCCTACCCGTATCATCATCCAGATGCTTGCGGACGCCCCGTTCGCGCTGATGCCCGATCGGGACGATCTCGAAACCGTCCGGGTGGATGGCCAATGCGAAACTTGCCTTCCGGTTATCCCGAGCGCGCGTATGCCGCGGTGCTCGGCAAACTGATCGGGGTCTACCTCGGAAGGCCCTTCGAGAATTGGACGTACGACCGCATCGTGCGCGAACTCGGGCCGATCGAATACTATGTCCACGATCGGCTCGACTGTCCGTTGATTGTTACCGACGACGACATCGCGGGGACGTTCACCTTCATTCGCGCGCTCGAGGATCACGGCGTCAAGCCGGATCTCTCGGCGCGCGAAATCGGCGAGACCTGGCTCAACTACATCGTGGAAAACCGCTCCGTTCTGTGGTGGGGCGGCAACGGGAATTCGACCGAGCACACGGCCTGGCTCAATCTGAAGCGCGGAGTCGAGGCGCCGGCAAGCGGTTCGATCGAGATCAACGGCGCAACGGTAGCGGAACAGATCGGCGCGCAGATTTTCGTCGACGGCTGGGCGATCGTTGCGGCTGGCGATCCGATTTTGGCGGCTCGGCTCGCCGAGCAGGCCGCCAGGGTCAGTCATGACGGCGTCGCCGTCGACGCGGCGAAATTATGGGCGGCGATGGAGGCGGAGGCCTTCGTCTCGCGCGACATCGAGCGACTGCTGGAAGTCGGGCTCGCCCAGATTGCACCTGCGAGTCCGATCGCGGGCCTCATCGCGGATGTTCGAAAGTGGCGAAGCCAATATTCGGATTGGCGCGACGCGCGGCGTGAGATCGAGACCCATTACGGCTACGACCGGTATCCCGGCAATTGCCACGTCATTCCCAATCACGCGCTCATGGTCATGGCCGTGCTGTACGCCCGGGATGATTTCTCGCGCGCTCAGAGCATTGTTTGCACCTCGGGCTGGGACACCGATTGCAACGCGGGAAATGTGGGTTGTCTGATGGGCGCCATGCTGGGGCTCGAAGGAATCGCGACGGGGCGCGACTGGCGTGGCCCCGTCGCCGACCAGATGCTGATCTCCTCAGCCGACGGAGGTGGCGCGATCAACGACGCTGTTCGCGTAAGCGCGCGCCTTGTGGACATTGGTCGGAGGCTCGCCGGCTTGCCCTCGCTGCCGCCGCCCAAAGATGGCGCGCAATTTCACTTTGCCATGCCGGGCAGCGTGCAAGGGTTCCGGCCGACCGGAGCCAAGGACGCGACGGTTGACGTCGAGAATGCGCCGTTCGAACGGGGGCGGGCGCTGCATCTACGCTATTCCGGGCTCGGCGGCGAGCCGGTCGCGGCGCTGACGCCGACCTTCGCGCCGCCGGAAGTCGTCCGCATGCGCACCTACGAACTGATGGCGACGCCGCTCGTATACTCCGGGCAGATTGTGAGCGCGCGCGCGATCGCCGAACAGCGCAATGCGTCCGAAATCGAGGTCGCCTTGCGGATTCTTGTCTACGGTCGGCACGACGTTTTGGCGGCGCTCGATAGCGACCCTGTCGCGCTTTCGGCTGGAGCCGAGACGATCCTCCGCTGGCGCCTGCCTGACACTGGAGGGCAGCCGATTCAATCGATCGGGCTTGCCGTTCGCTCGCCGGGGGCGGCGCAGACCGGCGCCGTCATACTCGACTATCTGAAGTGGGACGGGCCGCCGGACCTTCGCTTGCGACGCCCCGAGGAGCCTTCCGAGTTCTGGCGCCGCGCCTGGGTGAATGGAGTCAGCGTCTTTTCCGGGAATTTTCCCCAGGCGTTTCGCGTCTCGCAGGATCGCGGCGAGGGCATGATCATTCATGGCGGAAGGCAATGGACGGACTATCGAGTGGAAACCGCGCTCACCGTCCATCTTGCGCAATGCGCGGGCGTCGGCGTGCGGGTGCAGGGTTTGCGCCGCTATTATGCGGCGCTCCTCCACAGACCCGACGTATTTCGTCTGGTGCGGGTTTACGACAACTCGGTCGTCATCCTTGCTGAGGCGCCGTTCCAGTGGTCTTTCGAGACCCCTTACGCGTTTGTCATGCAAGTCGCTGGCGACACGATCACGGCCTCCATCGGCGCGACGAGGCTGGAAGCGCGCGACGCCAGCCCTGATGCGCTCGCCGGCGGCGGCGTCGCGTTGATCATCGTCGCCGGCGCTTGCTCCTGCGACGAAGTGCGTGTGACGCCGCCGCGCAAGCAGGCGGCTCCCAACGTCGACCCAAGTTCGACTCCGGCGGCGGCGTAGGACATCCGGAGACGACGGCGGGGCCGGGGTCAGGATCGAATGCGTCGAAAAGTCCTTCGGCTCGCTGAAGGTCACTCTCGAAACTTCTGGGCGCCCTCGAGTTTCCGGCGCTAGACTGCGCCTCGGGCGAAGGGAGGTTGCGCTATGCCGAGACAAGAGATCCTTGACCGCATCGAGAAGTACGTCCACCCGTTCCGCATTGTCAGAGGCAAGGGCTTTCGACTGAAGGACTTCGATCCTGGCGACACCCGTGGTTTGAAGTTGGACAAAGGCGAGGCGGCCGAGCTCCTGCAACGCGGCACCGAGTGGCTCGCGCTGGAGCAGGACATGCTCTACGCCCAGAATCGCTGGTCGTTGCTGCTCGTGTTCCAGGCCATGGACGCGGCGGGCAAGGACAGCACGATCAAGCACGTCATGTCGGGCGTCAATCCGCAAGGGTGCCAAGTCTCTTCGTTCAAGCAACCCTCGTCGGAAGACCTCGACCACGACTTCATGTGGCGCTACTCCAAGCGCCTCCCCGAGCGGGGGCGAATCGGCATCTTCAACCGGTCCTACTATGAAGAGGTCCTCGTGGTTCGGGTCCATCAGGAGATCCTGCAGCGGCAACAGCTGCCCCCGCCGCTGGTCGGCAAGCGCATCTGGGACGAACGGCTTTCCGACATCGCGCATTTGGAAGACTATCTCAACCGGCAGGGGACCATCATCCTCAAGTTCTTCCTGCACGTCTCGCGCAAGGAGCAGAAGAAGCGTTTCATGGAGCGCCTCGACAGGCCGGAGAAGAACTGGAAGTTCTCGGCCGCTGACGTGCATGAGCGCAAGTTCTGGGGCGACTACATGCACGCGTTCCAGGAGGCTATCCGGGCGACGGCGTCCGAGCATGCGCCGTGGTACGTGGTGCCGGCCGACAACAAGTGGTTCACCCGGCTCGTTGTCGCCGCGGCGATCGTCGAGGCGGTGGAGGGGCTGGACCTCTCATACCCGAAGGTTGGCGCGGAGAAAAAGAAGGAGTTGGCGGCCGCGCGCGCGGAACTTGCCGGCGAGAGCTGACGAGGCCGGTCGATCCCCGCGCCGATGATCGGCGTTCAGTCTGGCGTCGACCCGGTTCGGGCTGTTTCGCCGCGGCGGCCGTGCTACATCCGATAGCCTGAGACTCGATGCACCTTGAAGGCGAGCGCGATCATGTCGACGACGATCTCGATCCTTGGTGGCGTGGGCCTGTTCTTGCTCGGCATGACCGTCATGACCGAGGGGCTCAAGGCGCTCGCGGGTTCATCGCTGCGCACGGTGCTGAGCAAGGCCGCGGCGACCCCCCTGTCCGGCGCCTTCTGGGGCGCCATCGTCACGCTCCTGGTGCAATCGTCGAGCGCGACGACCATGACGACGATTGGTCTGGTCAGCGCGGGCCTGCTCACCTTCCCCCAGGGGTTGGGCCTCGTCTTCGGCGCGAACGTCGGCACCACGGGCACAGGCTGGCTCGTGGCGCTGATCGGCGTCCGCGTCTCGTTGTCCTCTTACGCGCTGCCGATGATCTTCGTCGGGGCGTTGATCAAGCTGCTAGGCCGGGGACGCATATCGGCGGGGGGCGCCGCGCTGGCCGGCTTCGCGCTCGTGCTGTTCGGACTGACGACTCTGCAGCAGGGCATGGGCGGGCTGGCCGAGCGGCTGCATCCGTCGGACCTGCCGGCGGTCCTGGGAGCGCCCGGAGTCGGCTGGATGTCGGGCTTGTTCGGCTTGCTGACGCTGGTCGTGGTCGGGCTGGTGATGACCGCGGTGATGCAGTCGTCGACGGCGGCGATCGCCGTGACGCTGTCGGCCTACTACGCCGGCGCGGTTGGACTGGACCAAGGCTGCGCGCTGATCATCGGACAGAACATCGGAACGGCGACCAGCTCCGCGATGGCCGCCATCGGCGCGAGCGCCACCGCCAAGAGATTGGCGCTGGCGTATGTCTTGTTCAAGCTGATCGCCGCCCTGATCGCGTTGGCGCTGTTTCCCTTCACCATTCCCTTCCTCGTCCGCGCCGAGAGCGCGGTCGACGGCGTGACGCTGCTGGCGGCCTACCACACGGCGTATAACGTCATTGGCGTTCTGGTGCTGATGCCCGTCATCGGCTGGTTTACGCGATTTGTCGAGCGCCTCCTGCCCGATCGCGGCTCGCCGCTCACCCGCGGCCTCGATCCCGCGGCTCTCGCCGCCCCGGTCGTGGCGGTGGAGGCGGTGCGGCGGACCGTCGCCGGCGCGATCGAGTTGGCGTGCGCGGCCGTCGACGCGTCGCTTGCGGCCGCAGGCGGGACCGGCGCGGCCGCGCCGGCGAACAGCGCCGGGTCCGCGACCGAAGCTGCCGACGCCCTGCGCAAGGCGCAGGAATTCCTCTCGGACATAAGCGCTCCGCCCGAGACGGAGGACGAGCATCGTCGACTTACGAGCACATTGCACGCGCTCGACCACGCGTCGCGGCTGGCTGAAACGGCGGGCGAGCAGCCTGAAATCGCGCCGGGGGCCACGGTCGGACCCGAGGACGCGAAGGCCGCGCTTCTATGCGCCGAGGCGATGCGAAACGCCGCCTCGGTCGCGCGGGAGGTCGCCGAAGAGTCGGCGCTCAGCGACCACGCCGCCCCGATCACATCGCTGGAAACGCCCGAAGCGCTGGCGGCGCTCGCCCGGCTGGAGCAATGCGCAAAGTCGCTCGGCGAGCTGCGGAGCGCCCATCGCAGCGCGACGCTGAGCGCCGCCGCGACCGGCGCCCTGACCGCGGACCAGGCGATCCTGCGCGTCGATACGGTGCGGCGTCTCGATGCGCTCGCCCATCACGCCTGGCGCTCCGCCGCGCATCTTGCCGGCCGCGGCGAATAGGCGGTCCTCAAGCGGGCCGCTCGACCAATTCGGCGTGGCGCCCACTGAGTTTGGGGTTCCAACCTTTCGTCGCATGACCTGGCTCGCGGATGGCGGAACCTGCCATTTTGGGCCGCGAATCCAATCGTTTCAAAGGCTTGCGGCGCCATTTCGGGCCGACCCCGCCGTTCGAGGCGAGCGGCCGTTTTCGGCCGATTCTCGCCCAAGATCTCATCGCCTCGCGCCCGATCGCCGAACCCTCTTCGAGCGTTCGCGGCTCGGTCGTCCGGCCGTTCCGGCGGGACTCGCCGAAAACAAACAATAGCACGGATTTCTGTTTTAGAGAAGAATTTGTTGATCAGATTTGTGATTGAAGTGGCGGCGCGGTTTGCCGTCGCGACCAGCTGTCGCCGGCGCGGGCGCTCGGCTGCCGGACGCCGGACGCCATTGCGTTTCTGGCCGACCAAGCCGTGGCGGCGTCCTCTTGGATCGCCAAGGTCGCCAACAGCCGCTCCTCGGCCGCGGCGCCTCGGCGTCGGGGACGGGCTGGCGATGCAGGTAACCCGGATGGCGCTTGCGCTTGATGTGCTCATCCGACCTGAAGCCGCGCGCCGCGCCGATAGGCCGAATATGCGAGAACCGCGAACCCTATGAGCGTCATCGCCCATGTCGACGGCTCGGGGACCGCGGTCAAGCTTCCGAACAGGCCGTGCCCTTCGTCTTCGAGGCCAGCGGTAAAGAAGACGGAGTTGACGTCTCCCCCGTCCGCCGAAGCCGCTGCCGACCGTGAGGCCCCAAAGGTCGCGTGATGGAGAGCGGATTGCCGTCGGTCCCGTCGCAACACGTCAATGAACGCGCCTGTGTCCTTGTTATAGGCGTCGATCGTCCCGTCGCCGAAATTCCCGACCAGCAGGTCCCCAGCGAACGACCCGAAACTCGACGGAGCGATCTGCAGGCCCCACGGCGAATTCAGCTCTCCCTGGGAGATCAGGCGCTTCATCGAGCCGCCGCTCAGGTCGAACACGTCGACGAAGCCGTGTGCCGGGGCCGGCCGCATCGTCGTGCTTCTGCGCGTCCTGCGAGGCGAAAGTGACATAGAGCGCGCCGTCGAAGACCTTGACGTCGAACGGCGCGTAGCCGGCGGGCAGCGTCGGATCCGTGAACGACTTCACCAGGCCGAAACTGCTGTTGTACATCTCTACCATCGCCAGAATTGAAATTCGCGGCGAACAGCGAGCCGCCGGCGAATCGTCGATCGCCAGACCCTTTAGACAGCGCCCGATTCCGCTGAATTGTTCACGGCGATGGCCGCAGTCGTTCATCGCCTGGGCGTGATCGCGCCCTGTCCTTGCTCGAGCAGAAGCGCGTCGGGGTTTCCGTCGCTGAGCGTTGAACCCGCCGGCCGCGCCGTTGCAGCTTGTCCCGTAGCAGCCCGTCCGAATACCGGCGCCGGGGCCGAACGGTCACGCGGCCCGCGCTTTGCGAGCAACCCTGACGCGTCGCCACGCTCGGCGCCGGTCGTTTCCCAGCGTGTGCCTCCCGGCGGCTACGTCTGCCAGCCGTCTTCGCAGAGGCCTCCGCTTCGCCCGCAGTCACGCCTGCCTTTTCAAGAGCGGCCATCGCCTCCGCGCGCTGGCCTACGCTCAGCAAGGACATCGCCGACAGCCACAGCCGAACAATCCTCAGACGTCATCGAATCGCTCCTCGATCCGACCCAGTTTGAACCAGGTCGATCGATAACGCTACAAGCGCCAAACCAAAGATCGTCGTGAACGCGACAGGCCTATCAAGGGACGACAATTCGGATTAGCATGGCCGGCTGTGACCTTTTCCGCGGAGAGTCCTGAAATGAGATACGCCATTGTTGCGCTGATATTCGCATTCTCCATCACCGAGGCCAATGCGGTAGTCTATTGCGCCGCAGGCGCCTATCACGCCGGCTGTGTCCGTCGTCCGCCCGCGCGCGCTGTCGTGGCGGCGCCGAGACCGGTGGGCGCCGCCGTGGTCGCGCCGCATTGCCGTATCGTCGACGGAAGGCGCATTTGCCGCTAAGTCGCATCGGCCGTTCGTCAGCCGCAAGCCCGACGCCTCACGCAGCGTTTCATCCGAACCTCGGATCGCCGCGACTATTGATTGGCGATGATCCTGACGGGCGCGCCGAGCAGCGTGAGCGGCAACGAAACGACCCCGGCGAGGCCGCCTCCCGCGGCCGTTTCGCTCAACCCGGTCGCGCGGGGATTTGCCGCGATCCCTTGTGCGAGAACGTCGCGCAGCTGAGGCGCGACGGCGGCAAGCTGATCGAATTTGTCGTGGTTGGACGCATCGGTGGCCTTGACGTCGGTCAAGTCGATCACCGTGGCGCCCAGCGCCGCCAGCTCCGCCACGTCGGGGTTGTCGCCCACTCGGGTGACGCCGCCAGCGATGGTTCGGGAAAGCCATAGCGCTCGATCGTCCTTGGAAAGCACGATATAGAACGGCCTGCGCGGCTTGCCGAAGCGGCGCATCTGCGACTTGAACACGTCGATGTCGATATCCGGCGCGGCAAGAAATACATACCCCAGCTTGTTCGTGTGATCGAGATTCCCGGAGATCTTGATCTGCCGAAACGCCTCGACCGTGACCCAGTTGCCCATCGAGTGGGCGAGCACGTTGACCTGGTCGGCGTTGCTGGCCAGCAAGAGTCGGAGCGTGTGCTCGAGTTCGTCGCGCGCCGCGGTGGCGCTGTTCAGGTCATAGACATAGGCGGCGGGTTTTCCGCGCGACGCCCAGGTGAACAGCACGGGGACGGCCGGCGCCTTCGCGTCGTGGGCGATCTGGGCCAGCCGATACAGCCCCTCGGCGAACATCGTATTGAAGCCGTGAATGAACAGGAGAACATTGCGGCGTCCCGGCGGCCGCGCGGCGAGCTGGGCGTTGAGCGCTCGAATGAACCCCTTGTCGCCGTCGAGGTATTGTTCGTCGCGCACGACGAAATCGGCATTGGGATCGCCGGGCGGCGTTGTCGCCCATTCGATTTCGCCTTGCTTATGCGTCGGCGGGATCGAGACCGTGATCTCGGCGTAGTCGACCGCGCTCGCCCTGTCGCCATTGAAAAGCGTGCCCGGACGCTGATCCCGCTCGCGGGTCGTCGCGACAAGCAGGGTGTGGTCGACCGCCCCCGGAGAGCTCACGGCCACCGGGCTCAGAAAGCCGTTCTCCGGTCGAGAGGCGCAGGCGACCAAAGTCGCGGCGAGCAGCGATACGGCCAAAATTGAAAAGGATCGCCCCGAGAATCCTGAGCGCGCCGAACGGACAGCGATTGCTCGCGCGACCACGCAACTCACATCCGCCCCCGCGCGCCCCTCGCCGACATGCGGCGAGCCCAATCCTTGCCCATTGGCCTTCTTACGGGAGGGCCCTCTGGATTGAAATCGAAATGACGGCGCGGGCCCAATTTCCCTTGCGCTGTGCTATTCGCGTCACGGGACTTGCGCCGGGCGGCCCGACCAGTCGCCGCCGCCGTCCGGCAAAGCGTCCGCGGCGCGTCCGGCCGCCCGTCGCCGCCGTCGGTCAGCGGCGCCGCGCGCCGTCCTCGATCACGTCCCCGCCTCGACCGCGGTCACCGCCGTGCGCAGCGTCTCCGACGAGCGGATGACGAACTTCTCCGCCTCCACCACGAGGAAGAAGACGAGGCCGCCCAGGAGCAGCCAGGGCCAGACCCAGAGCGGGATCGATTCGTTGCCGAACATCGCCTGGAACGGCGGCGTATACGTGAACAGCAATTGCAGGATCGCCACCGCGACGATGCCGTAGGGCAGATATTTGTTGCCCATATGCGCCTTGAGCGAGAGCGACGAATCGATGAGGTAGCGGCTGTTCAGCAGGTAGAAGACCTGGCCGATGGTGATGGCGTTGACCGCGACCGTGCGCGCGAGCGCGTCCGACGCGGCATAGGACTTCATCTTGAAGAACGCGAGCAGCGTGTAGGCGAGCAGCGCGAAGCCGATGAAGATGATGCGCCAGACGCCGAAGCCGGTCACGATCGGCCGGTCGACCGCGCGCGGCGGCCGCTGCATCACGTCGACCTCATGCGGCTCGAAGCAGATCACCAGACCGAGCGCGACGGAGGTGACCATGTTGACCCAGAGAACCTGCGGGGCGGTGATCGGCATGGTGAAGCCGAAGAAGATCGCCACCGCGATCACCAGCGCCTGCGCGACATTGGTCGGCAGCAGGAACAGCATGGCCTTCTCGATATTGTTGTAGACCGTCCGCCCTTCCTTCACCGCCGCGGTGATCGAGGCGAAATTGTCGTCGGCCAGGATCATCCCCGCGGCCTCCTTGGTCACCTCGGTGCCCTTGATGCCCATCGCGACGCCGATATCGGCCTTCTTGAGCGAGGGCGCGTCGTTGACGCCGTCGCCCGTCATCGCCACGATCTGTCCGTTCGCCTGGATCGCCTTGACCAGCCGCAGCTTGTGCTCGGGGCTCGCGCGGGCGAACACGTCGACGTCGCGCACGCGCTCCTGCAGCGTGGCGGTGTCCATGTCCTCGATCTCCGCGCCGGTGATCGCGGTCTTGCCGTCGCCGATGCCGAGCATCTTGGCGATCGCCGCGGCGGTGATCTTGTGATCGCCGGTGATCATGGTCACCCGGATGCCGCCGCCGTGGCATTCCTTCACCGCCTCGATCGCCTCCTTGCGCGGCGGATCGAGCAGGCCGACCAGGCCGAGCAGCACGAGGGTCTTGGGCAGGTCGGCCGGACCGAGGCTGCCAGCCTTCACGTCCGGCTTCTCGAGCCACGCCAGCGCCAGCACCCGTTCGCCCTGGGCGGCGAGCCTGTCCGACTCGGTCATGAAACGCTCGCGGTCGAGCGGCGCCGGCCGGCCGCCGGCGATCTGCTGGCGGTCGCAGTGCTCGAGGATCACTTCGGGCGCGCCCTTGACGAGCAGCATCTCCTTGCCGTCCGCCGACCGGTGGAGCGTCGCCATGAATTTGTGCTCGGATTCGAACGGAATGGCGTCGATGCGCGGAGACGCCGCCTGCTCGGCCTGACGGTCCATGCCGAGCTTGGTCGCGAACGGATAGAGCGCGCCCTCGGTCGGATCGCCCTCCACCTTCCACGCGCCCTCCTCCTGGAACAGCTCCGCATCGTTGCACAGCACCGAGACCCGCCCCATCAGCGCGAGGACCGGCGCCTCGCCGGCGGGCTTTCCGTCCTTCTTGACCTCGCCCTCGGGCGCGTAGCCGTCACCGGAAATTTCATAAGCGGACTCGGCGGTGACGGCGGAGGTCACCATCATTTCCATCAGCGTCAGCGTGCCCGTCTTGTCCGAGCAGATGCGCGACACCGAGCCCAGCGTCTCGACCGCGGGCAAGCGGCGGATGATGGCGTTGCGCTGGGCCATGCGCTGCACGCCGATGGCGAGCGTGATCGTGATCAGCGCCGGCAGACCTTCCGGGATCAGCGACACCGCGATGCCGACCACCGCCTGGAACAGCTCGACGAAGTCCATGCGCGCGATCCAATGCCCGTAGGCGAAGATCAGGACGCTGATCACCCCGATGACCGCGGTGATCGCATAGCCGAATTTCTTGATCTGGCGCAGAAGCGGGGTTTCGAGCGGGCTGACGTCGGCGAGCAGCTGGTTGATGCGGCCGAGTTCGGTCTCGCTTCCGGTCGCGACGACGACGCCGGTCGCCCGGCCGGAGACGACCATCGTGCCGGAGAACGCCATGCACTCCCGGTCGCCGACCGTCGCGTTGTCGGCGACCGGCTCTATGGTCTTCTCCGCCGGCACCGACTCGCCCGTCAGCGCCGCCTCTTCGGTGCGCAGGTTTTTCGCCTCGACCAGCCGCAGGTCGGCCGGAATCTTGTCGCCCGATTCGAGGAGCACGACGTCCCCGGGAACGAGCTGTTCGGCGGGAAGCATGCGCGTCTCGCCGCCGCGCACCGTGCGGGCCTCGGCGGACAGCATGTTGCGGATCGAATCCAGCGCCTTCTCGGCCCTGCCCTCCTGGATGAACCCCAACAGCCCGTTGAGAACGACCACGGCGAAGATGATCGCCGCGTCGACCCATAGATTCAGCATCAGCTTGGTGAATCCGGCGCCGAGAAGGACGTAGACGAGAATATTGTTGAACTGGGCGAGGAACCGAATGAACGGGCCCCGCTTCTTGCCTGCCGGCAGCCGGTTCGGCCCATATTTCTGCAGCCGGGCCGAGGCCTCGGCCGCATCGAGGCCCTGTTCGCGATTGGCGCCGAGCCGCTCGACCGCCTCGCCGGCGGAGATCGCGTGCCAGGGCGGGGTTTCGCTGGCTGTACTGGCGTCCGCCGCAGCGCCCATGACGATCCTCCCTCCACGCCGGTTCCTCCCTGGACCGTTATCGGATCGGTCAGGGCCGAGCTTGCGCGCCGATCGGCAAGTGTAGGGTCATCGCTTCCCCGTTGCAAAGAGGCGGGTCTGGCTTGCAAGAGAGGGGATCGCGGCGCAATGCGGACGGCGCTTCTCGCTCAACCAGGCCCGCGTCCGGCGCTCGGCCGCCAATTTCGAGCGGTCGCGGGTCAGAAGCGCCAGCCCGTCTTGATCGCGACCGCCCCATCCCATTGATTGAAGCTGCCGCCGGGCGCGTTCGACCAGTTTCGAAGGTACGAAGTCTGGAAATCCAGCGTCGGCCGGCCGAGAATGTTCGCCAGTCTCTCGCTGCCAAAAAAGGAGGCGGGGATGGCATATTCGACGGTCGCGATGGGCAAAGCCTCCCAGTTCCGACCCCCGAAGCCGAGGCTGTCCATGTCGTGCCGCCGGGCCATCAATTCGACGGCGAGGCTGGCGCTCCAGTCATTTGAGATCACGTAGGACACGGACGGAATGACAAACGCCGCGCTGGACGAGAGCTGCGGCTCCCTGATCCTCCGCTGAGCGAAAACCGTCAGGCCGAACGACCATACTGTCGAGGCCGAAGTGTCGCCGGAGAACGCGACGCGCTGAAAGTCGCCGTCAAAATTGAATCTCTTGTTGAACCCCAGATTGAAATCCTGCCGCTGCGAGATCTGATCCGAGAACGTGGGAGCGAAATCCCATCGTTGAGTGAAGGCGAAATAGGGCGAGAAGGCTTGATCATTGTTCGGATCGACGTATTGCAGGCGTGCGGACCCGCCGATCCTGTCGATCTCGGCGTCGGGCGCCTGGGAGAAGCGGTCGCTGTCGGTGAACGCGTTGAGCGTCAGGCGCAGCGGCAGCGCGCCCAGCGGCGCGGCCCACGAGAGATTTGCGAGAGGCCCGAATTCAAACGTCTGGGTTCCGCCATGGGCGATCTCCTCGGCGTTGGAATTGTAGCCGAACGGGGCGACGAAATTGAATCGCCACTGGGGCGCCGGGATGGCCTGTTCCAAACCAGGAGCGGTCGAATAGAGGTTCGATAGCGGCGCGGGCGTCGAAAGGTTCGGCATCGCCAGGATGGCGTCGGTCCGCGCATCCTGCGCGTCGCTCTGGGCCGAGAGCGCCTGCGCGGCGGCCGGGCACGGCAAATTCATCAGCGAGACGACGGCCGCCGCGAACACGAATTCGCGCGGGTCGCCGGGAAGCCCTCTCGATCGCAGGACGTCATCCTGACTGGCGCGCCGAGGCGCGTCCCGCCTCCCGATCATGCGCGCCATGAGGGCGAGCCGCCGGCCAATCCATCCTTGCCGGGCGCTGGGCGATGCCGGATCTTCTCATGCCAAGACCACTTATAGGATACAGTCAAAGCCGCAAAGACGTCCGCAAATCGCGACTTCGCGCCGCCTCCGCCCGTTCTCAGCGGACGAGAAAGCCGATCGCCGCGGCATTGGCGAGGTCGATGAAGAAGGCGGAAACGAGCGGCAGGATGATGAAGGCGGTCGGCGCGGCGCCGTGCGCCTTGGTGATCGCGGTCATGTTGGCGATCGCCGTCGGCGTCGCGCCGAGGCTGATGCCGCCGAACCCCGCGGTGACGACCGCCGCCTCGTAGGAGCCGCCCATCGCCGGAAAGACCACGAACAGCATGTAGAGGACGGCGGCGATCGTCTGCAGCGCCAGCGCCGCGACCAGCGCCGGCCCGAGCCCTCCGAGCGTCCAAAGCTGCATGCTCATCAAGGACATGGCGAGAAAGACGTTGAGCGACAGATCAGAGACCAGGGCGAGCGCGCGCGTTCGCGAGGGCCATGGCAATTTCGGCAACAGGCGCGGAAGCGTGTTGGTCAGCGCGATCGCCGACATGAGACAGGCGACGAACAACGGCAGCTTGAGGCCGGAATCCACAAGCGCCTCGTGGACGCCGAAACCGATCAAAATCGCCACATTGAGAACGAGGATCGTCTGCAGCAGGCCGATGTGATCGAGGTCGTCCTTCGGATTGTCGTCCCGCAATCCGATCATCGGCGGCGCGTCGCGCGGGCCGGAGAGCCGATGGCGGTCGATCAGAAATCGGGCGACGGGACCGCCGACGAGACTGGCGATGACCAGGCCGAGCGTCGCGGCGGCGACGCCGATTTCCAGAGCGTTCGCCAGGCCGAAACGCGCGGCGATCAGCGGCGCCCAGGCGATGACGGTGCCGTGTCCGCCGATCAGAGAGGCCGATCCGAGCAACGCGCCGATCCCGTTCGGGCAAGCCGAGCGCGGCCGCGGAGCCCGCCGCGATCAGGTTCTGGATCACGAGATAGACGAGGGTGAGGCCGAGCAGGACAAGCAACGGCCGGCCTCCCGCGATCAGATCGGCGAGTTTGGCGTTGAGCCCGATGCCGGTGAAAAAGTAGAGAAGGAGCATGTCGCGGGCGTCGAGGTCGAAAGTGATTTCGAGCCGCAGCGTCTCATGCGCGGCCAGCGTCACCAGCGCGGCCAGCAGTCCGCCGGTGACGGGCTCGGGAATGTTCCATCGCCGCAGCGGCGGGATCAGACGGTTGAGTCCGGCGCCGGCGAAAAACACGACGATCGAAATGGTGAAGGTCAGGAGGCCGGGCGTTTCGATCTTCGTCATCAAGAATGCCCGCCGGAACGCAATATGGGTCGGTCGCTGGCCCTGCCAGGGTCGAGACCCGGGGCGCAGAAAACCTCATTTTTCCAGTCGCCGCAAATATCTGGAGACGAGTCCCGTGAACAGCGGGCGCGCAAGCTCGACGCCTGCGCGCACGAGCGGCGGACAGCGGGCCAATCGCCGCCCGTCGCGCGCTCCGGTCAGTGCGATTGCGCCGCTTGACGTCCTCGCCCGGCCCTGCCAAAGGATCGAAAAAAGGCCAACGCGGCGTCGCGCCGGGGCTTGGCGTTTCCGATAAAAAATCAATTGTGACGCGGACGGCGGTCGTTGAACCGCCGAACGCGGACGTCTTTTGCTGGAGTTGAGCGAGCATGGCGACGGATCCGGCGAAACGGGGCAAAGGGCGCGACACCGTTCTGATCGACCTTGCCCTTCAGGGCGGCGGCTCGCACGGCGCGTTCACCTGGGGCGTGCTGGACCGGCTGCTCGAGGAGCCCTGGCTCGAAATCGAGGCGATTTCCGGCACCTCCGCCGGCGCGATGAACGCGGCGGTGCTGACGAGCGGATGGGTTCAGGGCGGCGCGAACGGCGCCAGGGCGGCGCTCGAGGCCTATTGGCGCCGCGTCGCGAAAGCGGCGAGATTCAGCCCGCTGCAGCGCTCGCCGGTCGATCGGCTGATGAACCGGTGGACGCTCGACACGTCGCCCGTCTACCTCGCCATCGACCTGATGACCCGGGTCCTTTCGCCCTATGACCTCAATCCTTTCGGGGTCAATCCGTTGAGCTCCATCCTGTCGGAGAGCATCGATTTCAGCGCTCTCGCCGGCGCGCGGATCAAGCTGTTCGTGACGGCGACCAATGTGCACACCGGCCGCGGGCGCGTGTTCCGCAACGCCGAGATCACGCCCGACGTTCTGCTCGCGTCCGCGTGCCTGCCGACGATGTTCCAGGCGATCGAGATCGACGGCGAGCCCTATTGGGACGGCGGCTACGCCGGCAACCCGACGATCACGCCGCTGGTCAGGGAAAGCGACGCCTACGACACGATCCTGGTGCAGATCAACCCGCGCGAACGCGCGGAGACGCCGCGCACGGCGAGCGAGATTCTCAACCGCCTCAACGAGATTTCCTTCAACGCGCCGCTGATGAAGGAGCTGCGCATGATCGCTCTGCTGCGCCAGGTGGCCGATCCGGGAACCGGCGAAGGCGCGCGCTGGGCGGTCATGCGGACCCACCGGATCATGACCGACAAGCTCGCCGAGCTCGGGGCGTCCTCGAAGCTCAACGCGGAATGGGATTTCTTCGCGCTGCTGAAGGAAGAAGGGCGGCGCAGCGCCGGCGAGTTTCTCGCCACCCACGGCGACGATGTCGGGCGCAGGGCGACGACCGACATCGACGTGCTGCTCGGGGAGTGCTGAGGCATGGGCCTGCCCGTTCTCCTCGGCCTGGCGGGCATCCTGGTCGGGCTCGCTCTGCTGATCTGGTTCGCGTTCAAGGGCTGGAGCGTCCTGCTGCTCGCGCCGATCGCCGCGGTGGCGGCGGCGTTGTTTTCCCGCGAGCCGGTGCTGGCCCACTGGACGCAGACCTTCATGGGCAGCGCCGCCGGCTTTCTCGCGCAGTTCTTCCCGCTGTTCCTGCTCGGAGCGCTGTTCGGCAAGCTGATGGAGGACAGCGGCTCGGTGACCGCGATCGCCGGCTTCATGACCCGCCGGCTCGGGGTCCGGCGGGCGATTCTGGCCGTCGTGCTCGGCGGCGCGCTGGTCACGTATGGCGGCGTGAGCCTGTTCGTCGCCTTCTTCGTGATCGCGCCGATGGCGCTGGATCTGTTTCGCACCGCCGGCATTCCCCGGCGGCTGATGCCGGCCGCGATCATGCTCGGCACGTCGACCTTCACCATGTCGGCCTTGCCCGGCACGCCGTCGATCCAGAACACCATTCCGATGCCGTTCTTCGGCACGACGCCGTTCGCGGCGCCGGGTCTCGGCGTGCTGGCGTCGCTCATCATGCTCGGCTTCGGCCTGTGGTGGCTCGGACGCGAGGAGGCCGCGGCGAAACAGAAGGGCGAAGGCTTCGGCGGCGAGTCCGCGCTTTCGCCCGAGGGTCTCGGCGACGACGAGATGCTGCGCGAACGCGCCACGACCGCGCGCGAATTCGATCCCGCCGAGATCGCGCATGGCAAGGCGGCCCTGGCGCCGCCGTCGATCGCGGCGGCGGCGGCGCCGCTCATCGTCGTCATCGTGGTCAATCTCGCCATGTCGCTCGTCATTCTGCCGAGAAGCGACTTGAGCTTTCTGGCCGGACCCCAATGGGGCGAGATCGCGCCGTCGGCCGTCAGCGGCATCTGGGCGGTGATGACCGCGCTCTCGTGCGCGATCGCTACCGTTCTGGCGTTGAACTTTCGCCGGATTCCGGACCTGCGGCTGACCATGGACGCAGGCGTCAACGCCTCGGCGCTGCCGGTGATCAGCGTCGCCAGCCTGGTCGGCTTCGGCGCCGTGGTGGCGGCGATGCCTGCTTTCGAAGTGGTGCGCGACGCCGTGCTCGGGATCGGCGGCGGGCCGCTGGTGTCGCTGGCGGTGGCGACCAACACGCTGGCCGCGCTCACCGGCTCGGCGTCCGGAGGACTGACGATCGCTCTCGACGCGCTCGGCTCGACGTACCTGGAGCGGGCGGCGCAGATCGGCCTCGATCCGTCGATCCTGCATCGCGTCGCGGTCATCGGCTCGGGCACGCTTGACAGCCTGCCGCACAACGGGGCAGTGGTCACCCTGCTCGCCGTTTGCGGATCGACTCACAAGGAAAGCTACCGGGACATTCTCATCGTCGGCGATCGTCGGACCGATCATCGCGCTGGTCGCGGTCATCGCGCTGGCCTCCGTGTTCGGTTCGTTTTAGGCCGCGCTCCGCCCCATTCCTTGACCAGCCCCAAATTCGAGGACCGCGTCTTGGCTGCATCCCCCCTTCATCCAAAGGCAACGCGCGACGCGCTCCCCTTGTTGCTGGCCCTGGCGGCGATCGCCCCGCTGATGATGGGCTGCGACAGGCAAACCAAGGCCGAAGCGCCGCCGCCGCGCCCGGTCCGCATCGTCATCGCCGAAAAGAGCGAACTCGGCCAATCGGTGGTGCTGACCGGACAGATTCTGGCGGAAAAGGAGGTCGCTCTCGCCTTTCGCATCGGCGGCCGGATCATCGAACGGACGGGCAACGTCGGCGATCAGGTCAAGCCCGATCAGGTGCTGGCGAAGCTCGACCCGCAGAATGAATTGAACGCCCTGCGTTCGGCGCGCGCCGCCCTGTCGGCCGCGGAAGGCAGACTGGTGCAGGAGACCAATACGTTTCAGCGTCAGGAAACGCTTCTGGAGAGGGGCTTTACGACCAAGGTGCTGTTCGACCAGGCGCAGCAGGGATTTCGCACGGCGCAGGCCAGCGTGGACGACGCCAAGGCGCAGCTCGAGATCGCCGAGGACCGGGTGAGCTACACCGAGCTCAAGGCCGACGTCACCGGAACGATCACCGCGCGGGGCGCGGAATCGGGCGAAGTCGTGCAGCCTGGACAAATGGTGTTCCAGGTGGCGCGCGACTCGGGCTGGGACGCCGTGTTCGACGTGCCGGCGCAGGTGATCCGGTCTGCTCCCGCCGACGCGCCGATCACCGTCGCTCTCGCCGACGATCCTTCCGTGACCGCCAAAGGGCTGGTGCGGCAGGTCGATCCGCAGGCCGACCCGATCACGCGCACGTTCAAGGTCAGGGTCAGCGTCAACGATCCGCCTGCCGCCATGCGGCTTGGCGCGACGGTCACGGGACGGATGGACATGGAATCCGCCACGGGCATTGCGGTCCCCGCCAGCGCGCTGACCGAGATCGATCGTAAGCCCGCCGTTTGGATCGTCGATCCCGCGAACCTGACGGTTGCATTGCATCCCGTGGACGTGCTGCGGTTCGATCCGGGAACGGTGGTGATTTCGGGCGGACTCGAAGTCGGCCAGATTGTCGTGACGGCAGGCGTCCAGGCGCTGCACCCTGGTCAAAAGGTTCGTCTGCTCGGAGCGCAGTCTTGACTGGCGTCAATCTCTCCGAATGGGCGCTGAAGCACCGCTCCTTCATTATTTTCATCATGATCGCCGCGACTCTCGGCGGCCTCGCCTCCTATTTCCAGCTTGGCCGCGCCGAGGATCCGCCGTTCACTTTCCGGACGATGATCGTCCAGGCCTCCTGGCCCGGCGCGACCATGGACGAAACGCTGCAGCAGGTCACCGAACGCATCGAGCGCAAGCTGCAGGAGACCAAGGGCCTCGACTTTCTGCGCAGCTACACGAAGCCCGGCCTCGCCACCATCTTCGTCAATCTGAAGGGCTCGACCAAAGCCTCCGAAGTGCCGGACATCTGGTATCAGGTGCGCAAGAACGTCGGCGACATTCGCCATACCCTGCCGGCGGGGGTCATTGGACCCGGGTTCAACGACGACTTCGGCGACACCTATGGCCTGATCTACGGGTTCACCGCCGACGGCTTCACCCAGCGCGAACTGCGCGATTACGTCGAGGACGTCCGCTCGCGTCTGCTGCAGGTTCCCGACGTCTCCAAGATCGAGCTCCTCGGCGCCCAGGACGAGCAGATTTTCGTCGAATTCTCGACCCAGCAGCTCGCCGGCCTCGGCATCGACCGGGCGGCCCTGATCGCGGCGCTGCAGGCGCAGAACGCGGTCGCCCCGTCGGGCTCGCTGCAGACCGGCGACGAAAAGCTGTTGATCCGCGTCTCCGGCGCGTTCGCTTCCGAAAACGACATTCTCGACGTCAACTTTCTTTCCAACGGACGGCTGATCCGCTTGCGCGACATCGGCCAGGTGCGCCGCTCGTTCGCGGATCCGCCGCAGCCGATGTTTCGCGTCAACGGCAAGCCCGCCATCGGGCTCGCGATCGCCATGCGCGACGGCGGCGACATCCTGGCGCTGGGCCGCAACGTGAAAACCGCGATCGACGGCGCCATGGCCAATATGCCGCTCGGCGTCGACGCCGCGCTGGTGTCGGATCAGCCGGTCGTGGTCAAAACCGCCATCGGCGAATTCATGGAGTCGCTGTGGCAGGCGATCGCCATCATCATGGCGGTCAGCATCATCAGCCTCGGCCTGAGGCCCGGCTCGGTGGTCGCGCTGACCATTCCCCTCACCATCGCGATCGTGTTTCCGGTCATGGAGGCGATGCACATCGACCTCCAGCGTATTTCGCTCGGCGCCCTGATCATCTCCCTGAGCCTGCTCGTCGACAGCGCGATGACGACCATCGACGTGATGACGACCCGCCTCGCGCAAGGCGACAGCAAGGAGGAAGCGGCGGCTTTCGCCTACCAGACCTTGGCGCTGCCGATGCTGACCGGCACCTTCGTCACCATCGCCGGCTTCGTTCCCATCGGCTTTGCGCGCAGCGCCGCCGGCGAGTACACGTTTTCGATCTTCGCCGTCGTGACGATCGCGCTGATCGCATCCTGGTTCGTCGCGGTCCTGTTCGCGCCGCTTCTCGGCGTCGCCTTGCTCAAGAAGCCCGCGACGGACGCACAGGGAAAGCCGAGCGCGGTCATGCGCGTGTTCCGCGCGATCCTGGTCGGCGCGATGCGGATGCGCTGGCTCACGATCGCGGTGACGCTCGGCTGTTTCGTCGCTTCGCTGCTGGCGTTGCCTTATGTGCCGCGGCAATTCTTCCCCGCCTCCGACCGTCCGGAGCTGGTCGTCAATCTGACCCTGCCGCAAAACGCGTCGATCTTCGCCAGCGAACAGGCGGCGACCAAGCTCGACGCCATGCTGAAAGGCGATCCCGACGTCGCCAGCTGGAGCAGCTATATCGGGCGCGGCGCCATCCGCTTCTACCTTCCGCTCGACGTGCAGCTCGCCAACGATTTCTTCTCGCAGGCGGTGGTGATCGCCAAGGACGTGGCGGCGCGCGACCGGCTGCACGCCAAGCTGGAGAAGGAGCTCGCCGAGCAATTGCCGAGCGCGGTCGCCCGCGTGTCGCCGCTCGAGCTTGGTCCGCCGGTCGGATGGCCGGTGCAATACAGGGTCAGCGGACCGGATATTGCGCAGCTGCGCGCGACCGCTCTGAAGCTTGGTCAGGCGATGGGCGAGGATCCAAATCTGCGGCTGGTCAATTTCGACTGGATCGAGCCCGCCCGGGAAATCCGCATCAGGATCGACCAGGATCAGGCGCGGCTTCTCGGGTTGAGTTCGCAGGCGCTCGCCGGAGTTCTGAACACGGTGATGACGGGAACGCCGGTGACCCAGGTGCGCGACGGCATCTATCTCGTCAACGTCGTCGTGCGCGCGAACGACGAACAACGCGTCTCGCTTTCGACGCTGCGCGCGTTGCAGCTGCCGCTGCCCAACGGCCGCACCGTGCCGCTGAGCCAGGTCGCGACCTTCGATTTCGATCAGGAATATCCTCTGATTTGGCGGCGCGACCGGGTTCCGACGCTGACGGTCCAGGCGGACGTTCGCGCCGGCGCGACGCCGGAAGGCGCGGTCCGGTCGCTGGCGCCCGCGGTCGAGAAGCTGCAGGAAAGCCTGCCGAGCGGTTTCCATATCGAAGTCGGCGGAACGGTCGAGGAGAGCGCGCAATCGCAGGCCTCGGTTTTCGCCATGCTCCCCGTCGCGCTGTTCCTGATGCTGTTCTTCCTGATGGCGCAGTTGCAGAGTTTCGTCCGCGTCCTGCTCGTCATCGCCGTGGTGCCGCTGGGGCTGATCGGAATCGTCCTGGCGCTGCTCGCCTTCAACCGGCCGCTCGGCTTCGTCGCGATCCTCGGCATTCTGGCGCTGGTCGGCATGATCGCGCGCAACGCCGTCATTCTGATCGACCAGATCGAGACCGAGCGGGCGCAGGGACGCGAGATTTGGGATGCGGTGGTCGAGGCGACGCTGTCGCGCTTCCGCCCGATCACGCTGACGGCGGTCTCCACCGTCCTCGGCTTGATCCCGATCGCTCCGACCGTGTTCTGGGGCCCGATGGCGTTCGCGATCATGGGCGGCCTGTTCGTGGCGACGATCCTGACCCTGATCGTGCTGCCCGCGCTCTATCTCATCTTCTTCCGCGCCAAGGAGCCTCGCGGGGAGACGGCGGCGGCCTGAGCGCGCGGCCTTGGTCGCGTATCTAACAGATTTATATTGTCGTATTATTTTCTTTCTGAAAATCAAAAGTCGTGCTATGCTGTTTTTTATCGGCCGGGTAAACGACTTCAGCTCGACGGGTCGACTGAGCGGTCAGAATCGGTCGACGGGTTTGAACGCGGCCACGGCTTCGCCGCGCGTCTGTGCCCAACCTCCACGGAGCTTGAGTCAACGCGCTGACATTGCCGATTTGGCGCCCAAGCGCTTGAAAAGATTGAGTTGCCGACAAAACTGACGCCTCCAGGGACGAGGCACGGCGAGGCCCGGGGAGGCAATCAGGCGCATTGCCGACCGCTCGCTGCGTCCAGAGAGAACGGCGCCTCCGGCAGGCGGCCGTCGAGCGCTCTCCCTCAATGACCGAATGCGGCGACCGCGGCCAGGAGCAGGCCTGCGGCCATCAGCGACAGGCTCCCGGCGGGCCATTGCCGAAGCCGCGCGTCGAGGCGCTCGAATGGCGCGCCCAGTCCGAACCCCGCTTGGAAGATGGCCTCGCCGACGACGATCGTGTCGCCTTCCGGAACGCGAGGAAGGCGGCTTCCCCAGCGCCGAAGCGCCAGGGCCAGCGCCGCGCCGATCAGCAGCGGCCAAAGCCCGTCCCAGACCTTCGCGATCGCGACGCCGTCCGCGGCGGCGCCGCCAATCGCGGGATAGAGCAGCCATGGGATCAGGATGGCGCAGAGCGCGATCGCGAACCAGAGGGGCGCCGTGCGCGTCGAAGCCGCCGTTCGACCGGCGTCCGAAACGGTCCGGCCAAGGCGAGCCAGGAAATGCAGCATCAGGAGCGTCGAGCCCGCCGCCGAAGCGGCCGCGAGCGCGGCGGCGGCGCCGTTTCCGAGCGTGGCCTTGATCGCCAGCTTCGCCAGCGCGCCCCCGGTCAATGGCAAGCCGGCGAGGCTCAGCGCCACCACCGCCGCCAAGACCAGCACCAGCCCGCGCAGGCGCCCGCTGGTCGCCGCGGCGACGCCGATGGCGAGAAACAAGGCGCCTTTCACCAGGACATGATTGGCCGCGTAGAACGCGACCTCCGAGGCCGTTTTGCCGTCGCCCGCGGCGAGGCCCATGCCGAGCACGGCGGCGATGAGGCCCATCTGGCTGATGCTCGAGTAGGCGAGCACGGTTTTGGGATTTTGCTGTGTGATCCCGATCGCGACGCCGTAGAAGGCGGAGAAAAACCCGAACAGGACCAGCGCGTCGCCCCAGCCCTGGAGGGCGGCCCCGAAGGGCAGAAAGCGGATGAGACCGATCACGCCGGCCTTGACGGCCGCGCCGCTCAGCACGGCGGCGGCGGGAATGGGGGCCGCGGTATAGGCCAAAGGCATCCAGCCGTTCAGCGGCGCCAGCCCGATTTTCATGCCGAAGCCGGCGATGATGAGCGCGAGCGCGCCGTCGCGCCAGGGCGAGGCAGGCAGCGCGGCCATGACGTCGGAAATCCGCACGCTGCCGTTCGGTTCGCCCGCCGCCAGCGCCGCGAACCCCAACAGCAACAACGCCTCGCCGAGGATTGTGAGCGCCATGTAGACGCCGCCGGCGCGCACGGACGTCGGACTGTCGTCATGCGCGATCAGCCCGTAGGCCGGGACGCTGACCAGGGCGTAAACCAGATAGAACGTCAGCAGATCGCCGGCGACGAACACGCCGAGACTGCCGGTCAGCGTCAGGAGCCAGGACACGGCAAAGCGGGTGTCCGGCCCGCCCTTGGCTTCCGGAACTCCGACCGCGCCGGCGACGATCCAAAGCAACGCCGCGACGGCGAGCAGCATGGCCCCCGGAAGATCGAGCCAGAGAGTCAAACGCAGCGCGGGCGCTTCGAACGCCAGCGGCGCGCCGCAAATCGCCAGGAACGCGGCTCCCAGGGCGGGAATCGGAGCGAGCCATTGAATCGCCAGCGCATGCGGACGCAGGTTGCGCGACAGGCAAGCCGCAAGAAGGACAAGCGGCGCCGCCAGCGTCGCGACGAGCAGCGATGGTCCAAGCAGGTGGGCCAGGTTGGCCAGCGCGCCAGGCGCAGAGGCCCCGCTCATCGCAGAGCCGCCGTCGCGACCGGACGTCCGATCTGCAGCAATGCGAAGAACGACGCCGGCGCGAATCCGAGGGCCACGGCGAAAATCGCCAGCGCCAGGGCGATCGCCTCGCGGCTTCGCGCGGGGCGCGACTTCAAGACGACGGCGTTATCCGAGAGCGCGGGCGCCAGCACGCGGTAGATATATCCGGCGGCAAGCAGCCCGCCTGCCAACATCACCGCCGCCCAAACCCACTGTCCGGCCGCGATGGAAGACTTGATCAGCAGCCATTTTGCCGCAAAGCCGCCGCTCGGCGGCAAGCCCATCAAGGACAGTCCTCCGAGTCCGAGAGCAAAGAACGTCACCGGCATCGCCCGACCGGCGCCGCCAAGTCCGGCAATCCGGTCGTGGCCAAGGGATTCGGCAATGAGGCCGGCCGCAAGGAACATCGCCGCCTTGGCGAAGGCATGGGAAAGCGTCTGCATCATGCCGCCATTCCAGCCGTCCGCCGTCCAGGGATGCACGCCAGAGGCGAGCGGGAAGATCAGGAACAGATAGCCGATCTGGGCGATGGTGGAATAAGCGATCAGGAGCTTCAGCCGCTCCTGGCGCAAAGCCAGCACGCTGCCAAACAGGATCGCCGCCGAACCGAGAGCGGCCAGGGACGCGTTCACCATCGCGACCTGCAGCGCCGGCAACACATAAAACCACAGACGCACGATCAGAAAGAATGACCCCTTGACCACCAATCCGGAAAGAACCGCGCTTCCGGCGGCCGGCGCGTTGGCGTGCGCCGGAGGCAGCCACAGATGCAGCGGGAAAAGCGCCGTCTTGGCCAGCAACCCAGCCGTCATCAAGCCGGCCGCCAGCCATACGGCGGGTATCGGGCGCATTCGTTCCGCCAGGAGAACGATGTCGAGCGTGCCGAAGGCTCCGTACAGCAGACCGGCGCCGAGAAGATACAGGGCCGATCCGAACAGCGCGAAAAGCAGATAGCGCAGGGCGGCTGCAAGCGTCTCCGGGCGGCCGCCGACGCAAACGAGCGGCACGGCGGCGAAGGTCAGAAGTTCGAGCGCGACGTAAAGATTGAAGAGATCGTCTCCGAGAAAGACGATGTTCAAGGCGGCCCAGATGGCTTGCAGCAGAATCCAGAACGCCCAAGGCGCGCGCGCTTCAGCCACTCCTTTTGGCGTCCCGAAATTGGCCCGCGCGTAGAACCCCGAGGCGGCGATCGCCAACGCCGCCGTCACAAGCATGACGACCGAGATTCCATCGGCCCTGAGCGCGATGCCGAGCGGCGGCGCATACCCGCCGAGGATATAGACCAGCGGCTTGCCGGAGCGCGAGACAAGGACGGCGATGGCGATGGCGACAGCGAGCCCGGCCGGCATGAGGACGAGCGCTATGCGTTCGGCATGGCGCCCGCCCAAGACGAACGACAACAGCACCCCCGCGACTGGGGCGAGGATCGCCAGCACCAGCAGGAATCCGCCCGCCGTTGTCGTGAGGGCTTGCGTCGCCGCGGTCATTCGGGGTCGACCCGGCCGCCGGGAGGTTTCGTCAAGGCGTCGGGATTGAGCGAGACGCGCCCGGTTTCTTCGTAGAGCCGCAGCATCAGGGCGACCGCGAGCGCGCTGGCCGCGAAAGCGACAACGATCCCGGTAATGACCATCGCCTGCGGCACTGGATCGGCCAGGAATCCGGCTCCCGCCCCCTTGCGGGCGACGATGCCGAAAAGCAAGAAAACGCCGCTGCCGGCCAGCCCGAAAGCGAGAATCTTGCGCAGCGGCTGGGGATTGGTGATGAGGCCGTAAAGGCCAAGGCCAACGAGCGCCGCGCCGAGGAGCCCTGCCAGCGTCGCCGCGCTCATGCCGGAGGCTTCCGGCTTGGCGGACCTGCGACCAGCATCGGAAGACTTACGGCGATCGAAAGCACCATAAACGCCTCGATGAAGAGGATTATCGGCTTGGCGAAGGCGACGGGAAATGCAAAAAACCCGCCCGCAACAGCAGTGCCGGCGACTCCGGCCGCGAGAAAGACGCCCGGGCCCGCGACGAGCCCGATCCGCAGCCACGGCGCGCCGACCGAGGGCGCCTCGGTGAGTCTCGCCATCATCACGATCATCCACAGCGCTGCGAGAATGGCGCCGCCCTGGAAAGCGCCGCCCGGCTCGTCAGCGCCCGCCCAGAAGACATGGATTCCCACGAGAATCCCCAGCGGCGCCAGAATCTGGGCCAGGAAGGCCAGCGTTTTTTCCGGCTGCGCCGCACGAGGCGCTCCAGGCGCGCCGCCCCAAAATCGATCGGGCGCGAGCGACCAAACGCCTACGACGGCCAAGACCAGAACGACTTTCTCCAGCATCGTGTCGAACGAGCGATAGGCCATCAGAACCGCCGTGATCGGATTCCCGAGCCCGGTCTCAGCGAGCCGCTCGGCCGCTTGCGGCGCCAGCGTCGGACCGGGATCGGGCAACAGCAAGACGACGGCCGCAAGCGCTGCAGTCACGACGACACAGAGAATGGCCGCACTCAACTGCAGCGCCATGCCAGGTCGCTCCGCGGCGGCCGAAGTCCTCTCCGCCTCGCGCAGGCGGGCGGCCGCGCTGATGAGAAGAACGCCCGTCACGCCGCTGCCGATCGCTGCTTCGGTCAACGCCACGTCCGGCGCAAACAGGCGAACCCAGACGATCGAGACCAACAATCCATAGGCGACATAGCCTACGACCGCGGCGAACGCCTCCCGTGCGAAGATGGTCCAGCTGGCGACCGCTAGAACCATGACCGCCAGGCCGACATCGAGGACCTGTAGAACGTTCATCCAGCCTGTCCCTTGCGGCGAAGGGCGCGGCCGATGAGCTGTGCGGTCGTCGCTCCGGACAATTGTATCAGCAACCAAATGGCGATCAGCTTGAGGGCGGCGAGAAGACTCCCCGTCCGCGGCAGAAGCCCCAGCACGACGAAGCCAAGGCCGAGATTATCCGCCTTCGTCAGCGCATGGAGACGGCTCAACGCGTCGGGGAAGCGCAGAAGCCCCACAGTCCCGGCGAAAAAGAAAAAGGCCCCAGCGCCGATCGAGAAAACGCTGAAAATATCGACAGCAAGATTCATTTGCCGCCGGCCTGCGATGAATTGTCCGCCTCAGCCGGCGCCGCGCTGACGACAAAAGCGACCGACGCGAAGGCGGCGAGAACCGCAAGCCCGAGAGCGATGTCGTCCACTCCAGGCGCCTCCGTCACAAAGGCGACCAGAAGCAGCGAGGCGATTCCGCCGGTCCCGAGGAGTTGCGCCGCCATAATGCGGTCCGCATCGCCCGGTCCGCTGAGGACACGCACGAGACCGACCGCCACCGTGCAAAGTATGAAACCCGCGACCGCCAGCAGGAAATCACTCATGGCCGAGCGTCCGAATGAATAACGACTCTTCCGCCGAAAGTTCGGCAGCGATCGACTGCCTGACGTCGAGACCGTGGACGACAAGCGCCCCGCTGTCATCGGTCCCCGTGGGCAGAGTGCCGGGCAGTAGGCTGGCGAGAGCGCAAAAGGCGCTCCGTGCGTTGCCCGGCGGCAATCGCAACGGGTAGGTCACGAAACCCGGTCGCAATTGAAGTCGCGGAGCGAGCGCGCGGCGCGCAACATCGAACCCCGATACGACAGACTGGCGGAAAAAGTTCAGCGCAAGGGCCGCGAGCGCCGTAAATCGAAGACGTAACCTTGGCGTCGGCAGCAGGGCCAGGCTGGTCCAGGTGGCGATCGCGGCGGCTGCTGCGCCGACGGGGAGATCCTTTGCCGCCCATCCCGAAATCATGAGCCAGAAGGCCAGGAACAGCGCACCCCGCATCGCCGCAGCGCTCGCCAAGCGCGCCAGTTCGTTGTCTTCACGCGTACTCAAGGATGAATTCCGTCGACCTTAATGGGTGCAACATTGGACATGTCGGCTTCAGACATGTCGGCGCGCCAACCTCGCGGCTTTGGCGGGCGAAAAAGGCGGTGGAACATCGCGACGCCCCTCTGCATCCGAGCCCTTGCTCAGCGTTCGACAACAATGCGCAGTTACCATATTGCTCCTTTCCCGCCAATGCTGTGCAGTGTCTCGCTCGAAACGAAATCGACAGCGCCAGAAATCCCGTCGGCGCGGTCCGGCGCACGCCAGCCGCCGAATTGGCCGATACTCCTGAGAGGACCTCCGAAATGACTGCTCAGAAAGCGGCATTCGGACCAGCCGAGAGCGTTGTCGGACCGCGCGATCCTGATGATCGTCGCCGCCTATGCGGTTGCCTTCGTCGTGTTCGGCTTGGCGGTCGAATCGCCCGCGGCGCTGCTGCGCGGCCTAGCCGATATACTGACAACGCGCGACGCCCTCCTCACTGATTACTTCGGCATCGGCGGCGTCGGCGGCGGTTGCGTAAACGCCGGGCTGCTGACGCTCGCCGCAGTATTCACCTACTTTCGGACCAACGCCAAGATCACCGGCGCCTCGGTGGCCTGTCTGTTCCTGGTGCTGGGATTCGGCCTGTTCGGCAAGAACCTGCTCAATGTGTGGACCATCGTCTTCGGCGTCTACCTCTATGCGCGATTCAGGCGCGAACCATTCAAGACTCACATCAACACCGCGTTCTTCGGGGCGGCGCTCGCTCCCATATTTTCCGAAATCCTGTACAGTACATCTATTCCGCTTGCACTGCGTGTCCCGCTGGCCTTCGCGACCAGCGTCGTCATCGGATTCGTCCTCGCGCCGGCCGCAGCGCATCTATTCAAGACCCACATGGGCTTTAGCCTGTATAATATGGGGTTTACAGCAGGAATTGTCGGGACCTTGATTGTCGCGATGTACAAATCCTACGGATTTGTCCCCGACCCGGTTTTTATTTGGACGACGGGCAACAACCGGCTGCTAGCGACATTCCTGTCGATGGTTTTCGCCTCGATGCTCGGGGTCGGCTACATCATCGACCGGTTCACGCTCGCACGTGTGCTCGAAATCATGCGCGCGCCCGGTCAGGCCCCGACCGATTTCATCTCGATGGTCGGATTCGGTCCGACGCTGGCGAACATGGGACTGACCGGGTTCATCGGCATGGTCTACGTGCTGGCGATCCGCGGCGATCTCAACGGACCAGTGATCGGCGCAATTCTGACAATTGTGGGATTCTCGGCCTTCGGCAAGCACCCGCGGAACATCGTTCCGATCATCCTCGGCGTCTTCATCGGCTCACTGGCGAAGCCGTGGACGGCAGCCGATCCATCGGTCACGCTCGCCGCATTGTTCGGCACGACGCTGGCGCCGATTGCGGGACGCTTCGGCTGGCAATGGGGAATCGTTGCCGGCATCGTGCATTCGTCCGCCGCGATGACTGTCGGGCCGCTGCACGCTGGCCTTAACCTGTACAACAACGGTTTCGCCGCGGGCATCGTGGCTTCAGTCCTGGTCCCAGTCATCATCGCCGTGCGGGCCGGGTTCGGTTACCACGACGACGTGGATCCCTAGCTGGCAGGAACTTCGCACCGACCGGCCGTCGCACAGGTAATTTGGCGGGCGCAGCGGACTGCCTACGACGACGCGGTATTCGCGTCAGCGCCGCAGGGCGCTGCGGATTCGAGGCTCTGGCGCGGGAGCAGAAACATCCACGACACGAGGATGAACGGCGCCGTCAGCGCCGGAACTGCGAACGGTCTCAACGCGACATTGAAAGCCGACTGCGCCACAACGGTGAATATCGTGCCTAACGAGGCATATAACGCGACGCGGAGGCTCGGCCGGTGAAAAACGGCGCCGAGCGCGATCGCGGTTAGGACTGGACTGAAGCCCAGCAGACCGCCCACGATGAGATCACTTTCCGCGCCAAGCAAATGCGCGGTGACGACCGCGAGGATTGCGCCGGCGAGCGCAAACAAGGCGGCCTCGAGCGAGCTCACGGCCAGCCCAGCGAGCAGGAGCAGCGCCGCGATACCGCTGCCCTTCAGGAAAACCTGCGAAATGCTGAGAAGCACGCCTGTGACGAAGTCGCCCGCCCCGAGCGGACCCGTCGGCACGGGCTCGAAAGGCGTGATCACGGCGGCGACGGGCAGGCCGGAGCCGGAGAGGCCGGAAAATCCGTAGGTCGCAAGCAGCAGGATCCACGTGACAAGCACGAATGGAAACGTCAATGCCGCAACGCCCCACGGCTTGAGCGCGTTCGCGGTTCCGAGCGTCGCGACCACCGATACGGCAGCGCCGAGCACGACATACGCCCACAGCAAAGGTCCCGGCGCAATAAACGTCGCCAACGCAAGGCCCACCAACACGCCGTTATAGCCATAAAGACCAGCATTCAGCGCCGACCTGTCGACCCGCAGCCACAGCGCGGCGAGAGTCGCTGTCATAACGGCGACGGCTCCGGCAAGCAGGACCTCCGGAGCGCCTGCGGCGTACGATCCCCACGCGATCGAAGCTAGGAACAGAAGCCCGGTCAGCGGATTGTCCTGGAACATCACCTGCCCGACGCCTCGCAGGTTGATGTCGATGAAGCGAAGAATGACTGAAGACACGCACAGCGCCTCCCACTTGTCAAAGAGCTTTTTCATGTCCACCATCCTCGAATTCGTCCACAGCGGAATGCATCTTCGGCCCCCTCGACGCGCCATTCACGGCCACAGGAAGCGGGGCGGGACCGACCTTCCGACGACCCACGCGGCGAACGATCTCCCAAAACCTGCGCACCTGCGCTTTCATCTGAGCCTTCTCTGGTTCCAGGCTTTGTATATCAGCCCGGCATAACTGGGCAGGCGGCACGCCCCGCACATGATGCCCCGGTCGAGGTCGACTTCGCCGGTCACATGCTCGCTGATCCGGTCTGAGTTATCCCTCAGCGTGAGCAGGATGACGTTGCTGAAGAAAACTAACGAGTCCATCACGCCCGCATGCCGCAACGGCCTCAGCTCAGAGACTGACACGAAACTCGGGCCTAGCGAGAAGAGAGCATTGCGAGTCTCCGGGTGAGCAGGAACGCGAGGGCGATGAGGAGTCAAGCGAGCGAGGATGGAGCGCGTAGGCAAACTCCCGCCTTGACCCTCGACCATCCGAGGGATGCGCGGAGCGCTTCAATCAAATCCTGTCGCGGAAGCATCTAAGCGCTACGTGGCGTCCGTTCGGTCTCGAGCTAGACATTGGCTAGACCTTATCTCCGCGACCAGGACCGACGTCGATCCATGTCTTCTGCAGAATGAAGGACGCCCGGGAAACGATTTCCGCGCTCGAAAACCCAGCGAGCAGCGTGAACGAACCGCTCTCGGCGACCCAAGCCTTGCGCACGACGTCAAAGTACGCGAGCGCCCGCATGTCGAGGTTCAACGTCACCGTCTTCGTCTCGCCCGGCGCGAGGACCACCTTCTTGAAGCCTTTCAACTCCTTTTCCGGACGCGACACGCTCGACTTGTCGTCCGCCACATAGAGCTGCACGACCGTCGAGCCCCGCCGTGCGCCGACGTTGGTCACGTCCAGCGACGCCTTCAGCGTCTCTCCCGGCGCCAGTCGCGCCTTGTCCAGCCGCAGCGGCCCCAATTCGAAGCGCGTGTAGGAGAGCCCGAAGCCGAAAGGAAACAGAGGCGGGATCTTCACCTTCTCGGCGTATCTGTAGCCGACATAGATTCCTTCGCCATAGCGGACGTGGCCTGCTTCGCCGGGATAGTTGATGCGGGTCGGGTCGTCTTCGAGCCGGCGCGGGAACGTCTGGGGCAGCCGCCCGCCAGGTTCGGCGAGGCCGAGCAGCACGTCGGCGACGGCGTTGCCGACCTCCTGGCCCGGATACCAAGCCTGGACAATCGCAGCGACCTCATCGAGCCAGGGCATCAGCACCGGGCCCCCGCTCTGCAACACGACGATCGTGTTGGGATTGGCCTCGGCGACGCGGCGGATCAGTTCGTTCTGATGGCCCGGAAGATCGAGGTTTGGGCGGTCCATGCCTTCGCAGTCCCATTCGCCGTTCAGGCCGACGAACAGCAGCGCCGCGTCAGCGCTCTTCGCCACCGCGACAGCCCGTTCCACTGCGTCCAGCCCGACCACCGGGCTCATCCCCATGCGCAGCACGGTCAGGCCGAGGCCTTTGCGCTGATCCGGCGAGCGCCATTCCACAATGATCTCATAAGGCCTGCCAGCTTCGAGGCGGCGCGTCCCGATCGCCTCGTCGCTCGCGGTCGCAAAGAACTCGTCGCCATAGGCGAAGTCCCAGTTGTCGATGACGAGTTCGCCGTCGACATAGAGCCGCGACGGTCCCGTAGAGACGAGGCTGAACTGATGTTCGCCGGAGACTGGCGGACGTTTGGACGGTGCGAACCCGCGCGGAGAAATTCGTGACGTCGATCCCAGGGTCTTCCTGGCCGATGAACATGAAAAGGCCTTCGCGACTCTCGATCGTCCGTTGCGGCGATCCTGAGAGGTCAGTTCCGTCGAAGAAGCCGGCGACAATTTCGCCCTTCATGACGGCGGCGAGACGGCGATTGTCGGCGCCGAGTTCATAAGCGAGCGTCACGCTGGCCGGCAGCGCCTGCCGCAAAGCGTCCAACGGCGAAACGACATAGTGTGGATTGAGCTGCGCGCTGCCGCCGCCCATCGCGCGCGCCGTTTTCGCATTCGGCCCGATGACTGCGAACGTCGCGCCGCTGTGCGGCGGCAGCGGCAGCGCGCCGTTGTTTTTGAGCAGCACCATCCCTTCCGCCCCCGCTCTGCGGATCAGCGCGCGCGTCGCGGGCAGGTCCTCGGCGCGCTCGGCAGGAATGTTGGGATTGTCGAACGCCCCTGCCCTCTCGATCAGGCGCAGGATGCGACGCGCCGCCTCACGGATCGCGGGCGCGCGAACGAGACCAGCCTTGTAGGCCCCGACCAGTTTCTCTCGCCGGTAAACGCCGGGCCCCGGCATCTCCAGATCGAGACCCGCGTTCAGCGCTTCCGACGTCGCGCGCGTGCCACCCCAGTCCGACATGGCGACGCCGTCGAAGCCCCATTCGGACTTGACCACCCCGTTGACGATCTCCGCGCGCTCGCTGACATAGGTTCCGTTGAGGCGGTTGTAGGAGGTCATCAGCGCCCAGGTCTTGCCGCGCTTCACCGCCGCCTCGAAGGGCGGCATGTAGATCTCCCGCAACGTCCGCTCGTCGATGTCGGAACTCATGGTCGTGCGCTGATATTCGGATTCGTTGCCGATGAAGTGCTTGACGGTCGCGCCGACGCCATTGGTTTGCAGCCCGGCAATGTAGGCGACAGCCAGTTCGCTGGTGAGGAACGGGTCTTCCGAAAAGCACTCGAAATTGCGACCATTGAGCGTCGAGCGATGGATGTTCACTGTCGGCGCCAACAAGACATGCGCGCCTTTCGACTTCGCCTCGCGCGCGAGATCGGCGCCGATCTCCTCGATGAGATCGACGTTCCAGCTCGCTGCGAGCCCGATTGCCGCCGGGAATGCGGCGGCCTTCACGCCGCCGACGAAGGCTCCTCCGCCGCGAGCGCCATTCGGCCCGTCAGAGACCTTGACCGAAGGGATGTGCAGCCGCTCGATCGGGACGGTGGTCCAGAAGTCGCGACCCGCCAGCAGCGAGATCTGCTCCTCGACGGTCATCTCATTGAGCAGCGACTCGATGCTGGTTTCCGACATACCCGCCTCCGCGACCGCGATGCGAGCGCGGCCCGCCGCCAACGTGGTTCTTCAAAGGGTCCGGCCGTCTAAGTTCGGATAGGGACCCATTCAGTTTATAATGACAAGCTGTGTATTTTCCACAGTAGCGAAATTCTTCTCGATGACGAATTGGTGCGCAGAGCTTCGCCGAATGAGCTGCGCGTGGAGCCGCTCAGAGAGACCGGCCGTCCGGAGAGGCTCGGACCACGTCGCCTGTCCGAGCGACATGTTGTCGCGTGAGTTCGCCGGCCGCTCGCGCGTCCCGGCTCTCAGGAGCGCCGAGTCGTGCGCGCGCTCCCGGATGGCCAAATGACCGGCCGCGGCGGAACCCGAGCGATCAATCGAGCATGAATGTCGACGATCGCCGAGTTTCCTGAAAACCGTGCGATCGCTTCATGAAGCTCCTGGCTATCGTGAAAATACTCGTGCCAATTCTTCGCCCTACCTCTGTTCGATCGCGACCTGCAACTGACGCAACTCTTCCAAGATCCGCCGTCGACATTCGAACGCCCGCCATTTCGACCACCATGCCCTCGACGCCACTCAACGCTTCGAACAGATCGACGATTTCCCGGCGAAGGCGCCTCACCTGCACATCAACAACGTCAACGCCTGTCACAGCCGCCTCAAGCAATGGCTCAGCCATTTCAACGGCGCCGCCACGAAGAACCCGCCAAACTATCTCAGCTGGCGAAGCGCGCTCGAAGCCTGGGCCGACCAAACCACTCCAGAAAACTGCATCAAATGCGCCATCGGAAATGGTCCATGCCAAAAACTAACGCTATAAGAGCACAAAAAGAGCGCCCTCACGCCATCCGAAAACCCAACAGCGTCGCTTTCGAAGAGCCGGGCGACGTCGTTAGCATCGACATCCTCTCCAACCGACCGCCGCCAGGCGTCTCCATCAGATCATTCGGACGCCGCGAGGCCGTCGCGTATCCTCGTCGGGATTCAAATGTCGGATGTCATCCGCTCGACGGATTGGCGATAGATGGCGCCGCTTAGATAGTACGGCCAGTCACGCTCGAAGAATGCCGGATCGTCGCGCTTGCGTCGCCGGATCGGACGCGCCTCGCAAGAAAAGCGGCCGCTCTCAAGGCGAACGAAAATCCTGGTGTCGCGGTCATGCGCCCGCTCGGACAAGAAGCGATACTCTGTCAGCGGCCCATTCTGCGTCATCGGCGTCATTTCGCCCTCAGGATCGCAAATCGCGCGTGCACCCCGGCTGCCGCCTCCGCTTCGAATGTAATAATCGAGCGCGGTCAGGACCGCTTCGGAGGCGATCGCCATTTGCCGCCACTGAACCGCGCGCGCCGCCTCATACGCTCGGCTGCAAACCACGCCTTCCCTCTTGATGCGCGCGTTGAGCGCGCGCGCGCCGGCGAGGGCCTCTCCAACGTCCCGCACCGTGCAAACCAAACCCGCGGCGTCGCTCATGCGCGCCTGGATCTCCTGCTCGACGACTCTGGACGAAATCGGCCCATCGGCGCGAAGACCGGCCAATACCTCCGCGACGCTATGCTCGACGAGCGAGCGCGGCGGCTCCATCCGTTCCCGCCCGCGCCGCGTCGCCGCGATGTGCTCGGCGCAGCGGGCGGCGAATACTTGTCCCGCGACCAGCGCTGCGCCGCCGGGTCGTGTCACGCCATGTGTGCCAGCAGCCTCGCCAGCCGCATAACACCCCGCGAGGTTCGTCTCGCCCCAGACATTGACGGCGACGCCTCCGTTCATGTGCTGGTTATTGACCGCGAATTCGAGCGGATCGCGAGTTATGTCCTTCTTGTAGCGCCGGTAGAGTTCAATGGAGAGGGGATTCATCTTGCGAAGGCGATCGATCGGCAATTCGAGGAGCGCGCCGCAGTTTCCGAGATAGGCTCGAACGTCTGCGTCCAAGCGGTCCAGTGAGAACGTTTCGCCGTCATGCGCCGGCGCCGGGTTGCGGTTGAAATCCATCAGCACGCGCCGTCCCGCTTGCCTCTCGAGGAAGACCGCGAGATCAACCAGGCTGGATCCGAAATCCAGCATCCGGGTCGCGTGGAACGGCCACTGATAGCCTTTGCGAAAAATGTTCGACGCGAGTTCCTGCGTCGTGCGGTAATATTCGGCGAGGACGTTGCGTTCGCGCCCTTCAGAGTCGACGGAGTAGATGTATGGCATCGCCTGCGCATAGGTGCCGGACAGGTTCCACGGGAAACCATCGCGCGCCGTGCCGATGCCGAACTGGCTTTCCGTGAGGTTGACCGCTTCGATTCCCGCCTCGAGCGCCAGTCCAAGCGCGCCGAAGCACTGCTTCGGATAAACGCTGTCGCGGTAGAGTTCGCCGGGCCCGCCCGCTGCGATGACCAGCGTGCGGGTGAGAAAAAGAGCAAACCCAAACGGATTGTCCGGCGACCGATCCTTCGGTCGCATCGCAAGCAGGCCCATGAGCCGGCGCGGCGGTCCCGGCTCGACGAGAATACGAACGCCGATCGCACCAGTTAGGAACGGCGTTTCAAGGCGAATGGCCTCGTTGGCGAGGACTTGCACCATCAATCGCGACGTTCGCGGACCGCAGCTCGTGGCGCGGCCGGCTTCGTCATGATCCGTCTGATACCGCAGCACCGCCCCGAGTCCGTCTTGCGGCAGCGGAAGACCGAGGAATTGCAGCGAGGCAAGGGCGCGCGGAGAACCGACCGCTTCAACGTAAGCGGCATCCTCGTCCATCGCGCCGCCCGCGCCGAGCGAATCCGCCATCGCGTTGAAATCGTCGCCGCGTCCGCTGCCCGAAGCCGCATGCAGGGTCTGCTTGTCTGAGCCCGAGCAGGCCGAGGCGCCGCCGAACACGTTCTGCGTGGCGACCATGACGTCAATGCCGCGGCGCTTGAGCTCCACGGCCGCCCGCAAGCCGGCTGCGCCGCTCCCGAGCACCAGCGCTTCACACCGACGGACCCGAATCTCCGCTTCGCCCGCGCGAAAGACCTCCTCGCTCGATCGCGTCGGCAAGCGCCTTGGCATATCGACATCGGTGAGCGCGTCGAGAATGGCTTGGGACAGCTGCTCAGTCACGACCCTTTCCCTCCCTGATTTGCGGTGTTGACCAGGTCGCCGTAATCGACTATGAGTAAATTGTCACGTTCCAAAGATACAAGATAATTCGAGACCGGATATCGCGGTCTATCGCGGACTTTGCTTCGACTACATCATTGTGATTGAGATTTGGTACGTTCCAAAAGCGGGGCAAGGTGATGTCCGGGGCGATAGGTCGGGAGGAAACGGGCGAACGAGCCGGTCGCGTTACGATCGTCGATGTCGCGCGCCGCGCGGGCGTGTCTAAGTCCACCGTTTCGCTGGTTCTGTCGGGGAGCGAACTGGTCGCGCCGAACACGCGCGAACGGGTCAATCGCGCCATGCAGGCGCTCGGTTACGTCTATCATCGCGGCGCCGCGAGCTTGCGCGCCGCCTCGTCCGACTTCGTCGGGTTGGTCATCAGCGATCTCAACAATCCCTTTTTCGCCGAGCTGGCGGCCGGCATCGAGGAGGCGCTCTATCATCTCGGTTTCACCCCGATCCTAGCCAACACCAACGAGGACCCCGATCGTCAGGCGCAGGTGCTTCGTTCGCTACGCGAGCACAACGTCGCCGGCATCATTATATGCCCTGCGCGCGGCTCGGACGCGTGGACGGTCGCCCAGCAATGGCCGGACGCAATTCCCGCCGTCATCACGACGCGCCGCATGCTCGGCAGCCCGTTGCCGTACGTTGGACCCGACAATTTCGACGGCGCGCGCAAGGCGGTCGAGCATCTGCTGCGGCTTGGGCATCGGCGCGTAGGTTTTCTTGGCGGCGACGGCGCGATGACGACGCAGCAGGAGCGCGTCAGCGGGTGGCGTGACGCCCTCAACGCCGGTGGCCTCGCCGCCGACAATTCTCTGATCATCGAAGCGGCCTCGACTCGAGCGGGCGGACGGCTCGCGATCGACCAGGCGTTGTCCCTTCCTCGACCGCCGACGGCCGTTCTTTGCTACAATGACATTGTCGCCATCGGCGCAACCCGCGAGCTCAATGCGCGCGGAATCGCTCCGGGACGCGACTTCGCCGTGGTCGGCTTCGACGACATCGCCGAAGCCGAGTACAACGCGCCGCCACTGACCACGATCGACGCTGGTACGCGCGAAATGGGGCGGCGCTGCGCGGAGAGCCTGCTGGGACTTATCCGACGCGAGGATCCTGCCGGACTCTCCTTCGCCGGCGACGCGCGCCTCGTCGTGCGCGAAAGCTGCGGCGCCAGTCGCGAGAAAAGGAAAGCTTCATGACCGCGGCTCTCCGATGGGGCCTCATCGGCGCCAGCACGATCGCGGCGCAGCACATGATCGGCGCGATGCGCGCGAACGGTGGCGAAGTCGTCGCGGTCATGAGCGCGAACGCGGACCGGGCCAAAACCTTCGCCGCGAAACACGGCGTCGGGCGGGCGACGACAGATCTCTCCGCCCTGGTTGGGGCGAGCGATATCGACGCTGTCTACATCTCGACCACCAACGACCTGCACCGCGACCAGGCCTTCGCCGCGGCCCGCGCCGGCAAACACTTGCTCTGCGAGAAGCCGCTGGCGCTCGCGCTTGTCGACGCGCGCGCGATGGTCGCCGAATTCCGCGCGCGTGGCCTTGTCATGGGCACGAACCATCACTTGCGCAACGCCGCGACCCATCGCGCAATGCGCGACGCGATCAAACAGGGACGGATCGGCAAGCCGCTGTTCGCGCGCGTGTTCCACGCCGTCTACCTTCCGCCGCAATTGCAAGGCTGGCGCATCGACAAGCCTGACGCCGGCGGCGGCGTCATTCTCGACATCACCGTGCATGACGCGGACACCCTGCGCTTCGTGCTCGACGCCGAACCGGTCGCGGTGAGCGCGATGACGTCGCTAGGCGGCATGGGCCGCGAAGGTCTCGAAGACGGAGCGATGGGCGTCATGCGGTTTTCCGATGGCGTGCTGGCGCAATTCCACGACGCTTTCACCACGCGCTATGCGACGACGGGTTTCGAAGCGCATGGCGAGGAGGGCTCGCTGATCGGCCGCGATTGCATGACGCAAGCGCCGAAGGGCGAGGTCGTACTGCGTTCGGCCAGGGGCGAAGAGCGTCTTCGGATCCAGCACGAGAATCTTTACGCTCGTTCGGTGCGCCTGTTCCAGGAGGCGGTCGCCGGTCGGGGCGCGCCGGCGGCGACCGGCGAGGACGGCGTCAAGTCACTGAGTGTGGCGCTCGCCACGCTCGAGGCGGCGCGCTCCGGGCGGGAGACCGCCGTCGATTTGACTGTTTGAGACCCCAGGATGGCCAGACCCAAAACTCTCACCGCCGCCGAGGCCGCCCGTCTCATCCCGGACGGCGCGGTCGTTACGGTTTCCTCCTCATCCGCGCTTGGTTGCCCCGACGCGGTGCTCGCGGCGATCGGCGCGCGATTCGACGCCGAGGGGCGCCCGCGAAATTTGACGACCCTGCATCCGATCGCGGCGGGCGACATGTGGGGCGTCAAAGGCATTGATCATATCGCCAAGCCGGGCTGCCTGGCGCGGGTGCTCGCGGGCTCCTATCCGTCCGGTCCGTCGTCCGCCGAGCCGCCGCGCATCTGGCAGATGATCAGCGGCGACGCGATTCCCGCGTATAACGTGCCGAGCGGCATCCTGTTCGACCTGCATCGCGAGGCGGCGGCCAAGCGGCCGGGCGTTCTGACCAAGATCGGCATGGACACCTTCGTCGACCCGGCCCGAGAAGGCTGCGCGATGAACGCCAAGGCCGCCGCCGCGCCGATCGTCTCACGCATCGAATTTGCCGGCGAGGACTGGCTGTATTTCCCCACCATTGTACCTCAGGTCGCGATCATCCGCGCGACGACCGCCGATGAGCGCGGCAACCTTTCCTACGAGCACGAGGGCGGCATCCTCGGCCCCCTCGACCAGGCGCTTTCGGTGCGCAACAACGGCGGCCTGGTGATCGCCCAGGTCAAGCGCCTCGCCGCGGCGGGGACGCTGCGCCCGCACGACGTCGTCGTGCCCGGCGTGCTCGTCGACGTCATCGTCGTCGCCCCCGATCAGTTGCAGACGACGCATACGCCCTACGAACCAGCGATTTCGGGCGAAATCTTCCGGCCGATCTCCTCGTTCGAAACGCCGAAATTCGATGTCGCCAAAGTCATCGCGCGCCGCGTCGCGCAGGAGCTTCGCGACGGGGACGCGGTCAACATCGGCTTCGGCATTTCCGCCAACGTGCCCCGCATCCTGATCGAGGAGGGCCGGCACGGGGGCGTAACCTGGGTCATCGAGCAGGGCGCCGTTGGCGGCGTGCCGCTGCTCGACTTCCAGTTCGGATGCGCTTCCAACGCCGAGGCGATCGTGCAGTCGCCGCAGCAGTTCACCTACTTTCAGGGCGGCGGCTTCGATATGTCGCTGCTGTCATTCCTGCAGATCGATCGCTTCGGCTCCGTCAACGTCTCGAAGCTCGGCGTGCGGCCGCACGTGACGGCGGGCGCCGGGGGCTTCGTCGACATCACCGCGCGAGCGAGAAGAATCGTCTTTTCCGGCTATTTCACCGCCGGCGCCGCCCTCGAGATTCGCGACGGCGCGTTGGCCATCCTCAAGGAGGGCAAAGTCCAGAAGCTGACGCCGGAGGTCGAGCAGGTATCGTTCTCGGGTCCGCGCGCGGTGAGCCAAGGGCAGGACGTTCTCTATGTTACCGAGCGCTGCGTACTGCGGCTAGAGCGGGAGGGCGTCACAGTGATTGAACTTGCGCCGGGCGTCGATTTGGAGCGCGACGTGCTCGCGCAGGCAGGGTTCCCGCTGCGCGTCACGCCGTCCCTGAGCACCATGGACGCGGCCTTGTTCCGCCCTGCCCCATTCGGCCTGACGCTGCGGCCCGCAGCGGAGGCGGCGCCATGAGCGCTTTCGTCGAACTGACTTTCGAGGGACCGCTGGCGCGCATCGCGCTGAAGCGGGGCGATAAGCTCAACGCGCTTGACCGAGCGATGATCGACGCGCTCGCCGACGCCGCGCGGGCGATCGAAGGTCGCAACGACACGCGCGTCGCAATCCTCTACGGCGAGGGCAAGGCGTTCTGCGCCGGCGGCGACATCGCCGCCTGGGGCGGCCTCCCCGCGCTCGACATGTGGCGCGATTGGACCCGCGCCGGTCATCGCGCGTTTGAGGCGCTCGCGCGCCTGCGCGTGCCCTTAATCGCGGCTTTGACCGGCCACGCTTTCGGCGGCGGTCTGGAACTCGCGGCCGTCGCGGACATTCGCGTCGCCGAGAGCGGCGTCAAGCTCGGCCTGCCGGAGGCGGGGCTCGGCATGGCGCCGGGCTGGTCAGGAACACAACGGCTGGTTCGCCGCTTCGGCGCGTCTCCCGTTCGCCGCATGGCGCTGGCCGGCCGCATGTTCACGTCGGAAGAGGGGCTCGAGCTTGGCCTCGTCGACGAAGTGACGCCATCAGGCCAGGGGCTGGCGCGCGCCCATGCAATTGCGGACGACATCGCGAAGCGGGGCCCGGCGGCGGTGCAGATTATAAAGGCGATGATCAACGCCGCCGAGGGCGAGGATCGCGACGCGCCGATCGAAGGACTCGCGGGCGCGCTGACAGCCACGACCCAGGACCTCGCCGAGGGCGTCGCCGCGTTCCGTGACAAGCGCGCCCCAAGTTTTACCGGACGATAGGAAGCCCAGCATGAGTGCGCACGCGCCAATCCTTATCGACGGCGGCAAGCTCGACGACGCCCTTCGGCGCTTTCCGCGCGACCGGCAAATGTGGATCGACGGCCGCGAGGCGGCCGGCGAGGGGGATTTGATCGAGCGGCGCAGCCCCGCGCACGGCGTCGTCGTCACGCGTGTCCCGCGCGGCGTTGTCGCCGACGCGCGGCGCGCGATAGCGGCCGCGCGCAAGGCGTTCGACGCCGGCCCGATGGCCGCACGAGACCGCCTCCAATCGCGCTCGCGTCTTGCTCAAGACCGCCGATCTGATCGATCGGGACCGCGAAATGCTGGCGACGATCGACACGCTCGAATTCGGGCAAGCCAATCGCGCAAGCTCGGGGCGAGATCGAGGGCGCTGCGGACATCTGGCGGTACGCGGCTTCGCTCGCGCGCGAACTTTCGGGCGAAAGCTACGGCAATCTCGGCGCCGATCGACTCGGCATCGTGCTGCGCGAGCCGATCGGCGTGGTCTCGATCATCACCCCATGGAACTTCCCATTTCTGATCGTCTCCCAGAAGCTGCCATTCGCGCTGGCGGCGGGCTGTACGTGCGTCGTCAAACCGAGCGAAATGACCTCGGGCTCGACGCTGCATCTGGCCGGCCTCCTGGGGGAGGCTGGGTTACCGGCCGGGGTTTGCAACGTCGTGACCGGCTACGGCGCGGAGGTCGGGGCGCCGCTCACGACCGACCCGGAGGTCGACATGATCTCCTTCACCGGCTCCACCATTGTGGGGCGCGCGGCGATGGCGGCGGCCGCCTCGACGATGAAGAAAGTGTCGATGGAGCTTGGCGGCAAGAACCCGCAGATCATCTTCCCCGACGCCGACATGGATGCGGCGCTCGACGCCGCCGCTTTCGGCGCCTATTTCAACGCGGGCGAATGCTGCAACGCAGGCTCGCGGCTTCTTTTGCACGCCGACATCGCCGAGGATTTTCTGTCTGCGCTCGCAGTGCGCGCACGAGAGGCCAAGGTCGGCGACCCGCTGGATCCGGACACCCGCATCGGCGCGATCATCACCCACGAGCATTTGAAAAAGATCGAAGGCTACGTGCATGCCGCGAGCGAGGCGGGCGCGGCATTGCGCATCGGCGGAGAGCGGCTCGCCTCCGACGGGCTCTTCATGGCGCCGACGATCGTGGAGGCCGGCCCGTCGATGGCGATCGCGCGTGAAGAGGTGTTTGGCCCGGTCGTTTGCGCGTTGACGTTCAAGACGACCGAAGAAGCCGTCGCGCTCGCCAATTCGACGTCCTACGGCCTTTCCGCAAGCGTTTGGAGTCGCGACGTCGACACGGCCATCGGCGTCGGCCGGAGCGTGCGGGCCGGCACGGTTTGGGTGAACACTTTCATGGACGGCGCGCCCGAATTGCCTTTCGGCGGCTATCGTCAGTCGGGCGTCGGGCGGGAACTTGGTCGCAACGCCGTGAAAGACTACACTGAGGAAAAGACCTTACATGTCCACAATGGCGCCCGTACGAGTTGGTGGCTTGCGCGCGGCGCTGCGGGCAACTGAAGATCGGGAGCCGACGCAAGGTTTCTGGATACGGGGCCGGACCGCATCCGGCGGGAGAGCGACGAATTGGAAGGGTAGACGATGAAGTTTCGCACCATGTTGATGGCGGGCGCGATGGCCGCTTCGGCGATCGGTTTCGCGGGCTCGGCCCAGGCGGCCGACGTCAAAGAAGTTCAGATGCTGCATTGGTGGACGTCGGGCGGCGAAGCGGCGGCGCTGAATGTGCTCAAGCAGTATCTCGGCAAGGAGGGCTACGCCTGGAAGGACGTGCCGGTCGCAGGAGGCGGCGGCGAAGCCGCGATGACCACTCTGAAAGCGATGGTGGCCGCCGGCAATCCCCCGACCGCGTCGCAGATCCTCGGCTATTTTGCGCTTGATTATGCGGAAGCGGGCAAGCTTGCCGACGTCACTCCCCTCGCGACGAAGGAAGGGTGGGCCAAAGTCATTCCCACGGCTTTGCAGAAGTTCACGACCACCAATGGCAAATGGGACGCCGTTCCCATCAATATCCATTCGGTCAACTGGATTTGGGTCAACAAGGCGCTGATGGACAAGATCGGCGGAACCGAGCCGAAGAACTTCGACGAATTCATCGCGTTGCTCGACAAGGCCAAGAAGGCGGGCGTCATTCCGCTCGCGCTCGGAGGCCAGCCATGGCAAGAGGCGACGATGTTCGACTCGGTTGTCATGTCGACCGGCGGTCCAGACTTCTACAAGAAGGCCTTCATTGACCTCGACGAAAGCGCCCTGAAGTCGGACACGATGAAGAAGGCCTTCGACAACCTCGCTAAGCTCAGGGCTTATACGGATCCGAACTTCGCGGGGCGCGACTGGAATCTCGCCACCGCGATGGTGATCAAGGGCGATGCGCTTCTTCAGGTGATGGGCGACTGGGCCAAGGGTGAATTCGGCGCCGCCCACAAGGAAGCCGGCAAGGATTTCCTTTGCTACCGCTTCCCCGGCACCGACGGCACGGTGATCTACAACACCGACATGTTCGCGTTCTTCAAGGTTTCCGCCGATCGTCAGGCCGCGCAGCTGGCGCTCGCTGATGCTTCAATGAACCCGGAGGTGCAATCGGCGTTCAACGTCGTCAAAGGCTCCGTGCCGGCGCGGATGGACGTGCCCGACACCGCCTTCGACATGTGCGGCAAGAAAGGCATCGCCGACGTGAAAGCGGCGAACGCCAAGGGAACATTCGTCGGCTCGATGGCGCAGAACTACGCGCAGCCGCCGGCGATCGGCACCGGCGTCTATCATGACGTGGTGACCAAGTTCTTTCACGGCGAGATCAAGACCTCCGACGACGCGATGAAGGCGCTCGTCAGCGGGATCGACGCCGCCAAGTGACGTCGCCAGACCGCCCCCGTTCGACTCGGGGGCGGCCGCTCCACCTCGCTGGAACGATTCCGCCATGACCGACGAACTCACTGTTGCTCCGCTTGTCGACGTCACAATGCCGCGATCGCGTAGTCCTCTGCGCGGGCGCATGCAGGATGCTCTGCCCAAGCTCGTGTTGGCGCCGTCGTTCGTGCTGATCCTCTATCTTCGTCTATGGCTTTAACCTGTGGACTCTCCTGCTATCCTTCACGAATTCGAAGGCCTTCACGAGTCTCCATTTTATCGGCCTCGCGAATTATCAAAAACTCTGGACTTGGACTTTCGAAATCGATCCGCCGTCGAACTGGTATACGGCGATCGTTAACATGGGCATTTTCGGAGGACTCTATGTGGCGTTCTGCCTGATCCTTGGCCTGACGCTGGCGATTCTGCTCGACCAAAGGGTCCGCGGCGAAGGGATCTTGCGTCCGATCTATCTCTATCCGCTGGCGCTCTCCTTCATCGTCACCGGCACCGCTTGGAAACTGTTCCTCGATCCGCGCATCGGGCTCGAGAAAGCGATGCACGATCTGGGCTGGGCGAGTTTCCATTTCGACTGGGTCGTCAATCCTCGGATGATGATCTATTGCGTCGCCATCGCCGGCGTCTGGCAGACCTCCGGCTTCGTGATGGCGATGTTTCTCGCGGGCTTACGTGGCATCGACGGCGAGATTCTCAAAGCCGCGCAGATCGACGGCGCCTCCGCTTTCGCGACCTACCGGCGGATCGTCATTCCGATCATGCGCCCCGTCTTTATGTCCGCCCTGATCATTCTCACGCACATGGCGATCAAGTCCTACGACCTCGTGCTCTCGGTCACCGGCAAGAACCCGGGCGGCGCCGCCGAGCTGCCTTCGACCTTCATGTATGACTATACGTTCACGCGCAACCAGATGGCGGTCGGCTCGACCAGCGCGGTCATCATGCTGATGACCATCGCCGCGATCATGGTCCCCTATCTCTACTCTGAACTGAGGGAGAAGCATTGATGAGCGCTGCGGACGTTCTAAGCTCGGCGCCCTCGCGTGAACCGGCGCGCCATTCGACAATCACACGCGTCGTCATCTACGGACTGCTTGCGCTTTTTGCGGTCATCTATCTGCTACCGCTCATCGTTATGGTGATGACATCGCTGAAGCCGCTCGATGAGGTCACCGGCGGCAACATGTTCTACGCCCCGAAGGACCTCACCTTCGAGCCCTGGGAGAAGGCCTGGGGCACCGCGTGCGTCGGCCTGACCTGCGCCGGGATCAAGGGCTACATCTGGAACTCGGTCAAGATGGTCGTGCCGGCAGTGATCATTTCGACGCTGCTCGGCGCGCTCAACGGTTACGTGCTGACGAAATGGCGCTTCCCCGGCCACAGACTGGTGTTCGGCATGATGCTCTTCGCCTGCTTCATCCCGTTCCAGTCGGTGCTGATTCCGATGGCGACGATCCTCGGCAGGCTCGGACAGATCGGGCAGACGCTCCAGGATTCGGTCGGCGTGACCATGGGTTTTGGGAATCCGACGGTCAATCTGGTGCTGGTGCACGTCGTCTACGGTCTCGGCTTCACGACGCTGTTCTTCCGCAACTACTACGAAGCCTTCCCGACCGAGCTCGTCAAAGCGGCGCAGATCGACGGCGCCAGCTTTTTCCAAATCTTCCTGCGCATCCTGCTGCCGAATTCCGCCCCGATCTTCATCGTGACCGTCATCTACCAGTTCACCAACATCTGGAACGACTTCCTGTTCGGCGCGACCTTCGCCGCCGGCGAATCGAGCCCGATGACGGTCGCGCTCTACAACATCGTCAACACCTCGACTGGCGTCATCGAATACAACGTCAACATGGCCACTGCAATCATCGCCGCCGCGCCGACGCTGTTCGTCTATATCGTCGCCGGACGCTATTTCGTGCGCGGCCTGATGGCCGGCGCAGTGAAAGGATAGACCATGGCCTTCCTCGAAATCAGCACCTTACGCAAGCGGTTCGGCGCAGTCGAAATTCTCAAGGGCATCGACCTGACGCTCGACAAGGGCGGCTTTCTTGTGCTGGTCGGTCCATCCGGCTGCGGCAAATCGACACTGCTCAACACCATCGCCGGGCTCGAATCCATCAGCGCGGGCGAGATTCGCATCGACGGTCACGTGATCAACGATCTGCATCCATCCAAACGCGACATCGCGATGGTGTTCCAGTCCTATGCGCTTTATCCCAACATGTCGGTGGCGCAAAACATGGCCTTCGGCATGGAGATGCGCGGCGTGCCGAAGCCGCAGCGCGACAAGGCGGTGGCGGATGTGGCCAAGACCCTGCAGATCGAGCACCTGCTCGATAGGCGGCCGAGCCAGCTCTCCGGCGGCCAACGTCAGCGCGTCGCGATGGGCAGAGCCCTCGTTCGTCAACCGCGTGTGTTTCTGTTCGACGAACCGCTGTCGAATCTTGACGCCAAGCTCCGCGTCGACATGCGGATCGAAATCAAGCGCCTTCATCAGGTGACGGGCACGACTATCGTCTACGTCACGCATGACCAGATTGAGGCGATGACGCTCGCGACCAAGATCGCCGTATTGAAGGACGGCGAATTGCAGCAGGTCGGTACTCCGAGCGAAATCTACAACATGCCCAGCAACCTCTTCGTGGCCGACTTCATGGGCTCCCCTGCGATGAACCTTCTCGAAGCCAAAGTGACGCGCGCCGATGGAGGCGCAAGGATTGTGCTCGAACGCGGGGGCCACGAGCCGATCATGCTTCCTCCGCCGTCGAGCGCGGACGTAAGCAAAATTGCCGAAGGCGGCAAAGTGATCTTTGGCATTCGGCCGGAGGCGGTGAACGACCGTGAAAGCATCGACCGCAACGCGAAGTCCGTGACGGTCTTCAACGCGAACGTCGAGATTGTCGAACCGGCAGGGTCGGACACATTCGTTGTCACTCATGTCGCCGGCAAGGAACTGACGGCGCGCATGCGCGCCGACGCCGATCTGCAAGTCGGTCAAAACCACGCGTTCGCGTTCAACCTCGACAAGGCGGTGCTGTTCGATCCGCAGACCACGCGGCGACTTTGACACCGGGCGTCTTCTAAGAGCGAACGGCATGGCCGACATGGAAACCGCTGACGTCGTCATTGTCGGCTCCGGCATGGGCGGCGCGACGCTGGCGGCCGGGCTCGCGCCGTCGGGCGCGCGCATCGTCATTCTCGAGCGCGGCCAGATTCTCCCCGACAGTCCGGACGCGCGAGACGCGCGCGCGATTTTCCAGCGCGGCGTCTATCGTCCGCACGAGACGTGGATCGACGGCGCCGGCGCGCCATTCAATCCCGGCGCCTACTATTACGTCGGAGGCGCCACCAAGCTTTATGGCGCCGTTCTGACCCGATATCGGTCTCAGGACTTCGATCCCGTCGAGCATGCGGGCGGCGCGACGCCGGGCTGGCCGTTCGCCTATTCGCAGATGGAGCCGTGGTACGGCCGCGCCGAAGCGCTGTACCAGGTTCGCGGCGCGCTCGGCGACGATCCGACCGAGCCTGCCCATTCGACGCCCTACCCGCACCCGCCGGTCCCCGACGAACCGGCGATCGCCGAGGTGCGCTCCCGACTGATACGCGCCGGTCTGCATCCGTTCTCACTCCCGCTCGGCATCGACATCGAGGCTTGGCTGAAGCGCGCGCCAACGCCATGGGACGCGTTTCCCGACACGCGCAGCGGCAAGATGGACGCCGAGACCTGCGGCCTGAAGGTCGCGCTCGCTCATTCCAATGTCACGCTTCGCACCGGCGCGCGCGCTCAGCGGATACTCGCCGACGCGGACGGCAAGCGTGTTCGCGGCGTAGACTACGTCCACGACGGTCAGACCCGGGACGCTAACCGCCAAACTGGTCGCGCTCTGCGCCGGTGCGGTCAATTCCGCCGCCGTGCTGCTGAATTCGCGCGACGGCGGTCTCGCCAATTCCTCGGGCAAGGTCGGTCGCCACTTCATGAATCACAACGCATCGGCGGTCATCGCCGTCGATCCGCGCACGATCAACGATTCGGTCTATCAGAAGACGCTCGGGGTCAACGATTTCTATCTCGACGACGGCCGCGGCGGGCCGCCTCTCGGCAACGTCCAGCTGCTCGGACGCGTCACCGGCCCGATCCTGAAAGCGAACATTCCCAAGGCGCCCCAATGGGCCCTAAACGCGTTCAGTCGCCGCTCGGTCGACTGGTACGCGATGAGCGAGGATCTGCCAAATCCCGAGAGCCGCGTGACGGTCGACGGTGGGCGGATCCGACTTGACTGGAAGCGCAGCAACTGGGGTTCGCATCTGGGCCTCGTCAGCCGCCTGCGCGAGCGCCTTAAGGCCGCCGGATATCCGATCGTCCTCGCCCGCGCTTTCGATCGCCGGACGCCCTCTCATCAATGCGGGACCGTGCGCATCGGGCTTGATCCGGCGTCCTCGCCGCTCGACCCCTATTGCCGCGCCTGGGATCATCCCAATCTATTCGTCGTCGATGGCTCGTTTCTCCCGACCTCGGCCGCGGTCAATCCGGCCTTGACGATCGCCGCTCAGGCGCTGCGCGTCGCCGATCACATCTCGAGGACCGATCTCTAGCGGAGAAGGCCCATGGCGTATGACTACATCATCGTCGGCGGCGGGCCGGCCGGTTGTGTCCTCGCGAACCGTCTGAGCGCCGATCCGTCAATCAAAGTGCTGCTGCTGGAGGCAGGCGGCGGCGATTCCAATCCACTGTTCAGGATGCCCGCCGGATTCGCCAAGATGACGAAGGGGGTCGCGAGTTGGGGCTGGAGCACTGTGCCGCAAAGGCAACTAGGCGGCCGGATCATCTGGTACACCCAGGCCAAGATCATCGGCGGCGGCTCGACCATCAACGCGCAGCTCTATACCCGCGGCAACGCGAAGGACTACGACGCCTGGGCGAGCGAAGCCGGCTGCGAGGGCTGGAGCTATCGCGAGGTCCTCCCCTATTTCATCCGCGCCGAAGACAATCAGCGCCTCGTCAACGCCTATCATGGTTATGGCGGTCCGCTCGGCGTCTCCATCCCGTAAACCCGCTCCCGATCAGCTTCGCGTTTCTTCGCGCCGCGCAGGAAGCGGGCATTCCCTTCAACCACGATTTCAACGGCGCGGTTCAAGACGGCATCGGGCATTACCAGCTCACGACGCGCAACGCCGAGCGCTCCTCGGCGGCGAGCGCCTATGTCAGGCCGGCGCGCAGCCGACCGAACCTGACGGTTCGCCTGCACGCCGAGACGCTCAAGGTCGAGATCGAGAAGGGCAGAGCGATCGGAGTGATCGTCGCAGGCGCCGGCGGGGCGGAGACGCTGCGCGCCGATCGCGAAGTCATCGTTAGTTGCGGCGCCATCGGATCGCCGCGGCTGTTGCAACTCTCAGGCGTCGGCCCGGCAGATGCGCTCAAGAGCGCGGGCGTTCCAGTCGTTCACGATCTTCCTGGCGTCGGAAGCAATCTGCAGGACCACCTCGATCTCTACGCAATTTGCGAGTGCACCGGCGATCATACCTACGACCGCGTCGCTCGCTTGCACCGCACTGTCTGGGCAGGCATCCAGTATCTGCTGTTCAAGACTGGGCCTGTCACGTCGACGCTGTTCGAAACGGGCGGATTCTGGTACGCTGACAAGGCCGCGCGCTCGCCCGACATTCAGTTTCACCTTGGGCTGGGTTCAGGCATCGAGGCGGGCGTGGCGCAGATGCGCAATCCCGGCGTCACTTTGAATTCGGCTTTCCTGCGCCCGCGTTCACGCGGCACCGTCCGCCTCGCGAGCGCGGACCCGAAAGCCGCGCCCTTGATCGATCCCAACTACTGGGCCGATCCCTATGACCGCGAATGCGCACTCGAAGGTCTGAGGCTCGCGCGCGAAATCCTGCGGCAACCGGCCTTGAGGCCATTCGTGCTCGCCGAACGCCTGCCTGGTCCCGAGATCGAGACGGATGACGATCTGATGAAATATGCCTACAGATCATGCAAGACTGACCACCACCCGGCCGGAACATGCGCGATGGGGCGGGCGCCGAGGCGGTCGTGACGCCAGACCTCCGAGTTCGCGGTCTCGAGGGGCTGAGGTCGTCGACGCCTCCGTCATGCCATTCGTGCCTTCATGCAACACCAACGCACCTACGGTCATGGTCGCGGAAAAGGCGTCAGACATCATTCTAGGGCGTCCGGCCGCGCCTGCGGCGGCGCTGTGAGATTTCCCGCCTCGGCCGCCGCCGCACGCTCAATAGCGCGCGCGCACCAATGAATGGTCGGCAGCGCCGACGCAACGCACGCCGAGCGACCATAGTCGGGCGTTACTGGCCGCCGAAGGATACGGCCCGCCAGTCAGATTGGTTCGCAACGCAGCCATATCCCCACAGTCCGCGTAGGGAAGGTTGACCGTTCGAAACGGAGGCGTAGGCGACATATTTTCCGCGCAGCCTGAGAGACCTGCCACGAGAATTATCAGAGCGATCACTCGCATCGTCCACTCTTTCTCCAAATCCCCCTCGTCGATCGCCAACTGAACCGCCGGGGGTTCGGCCAAGACCTGCTGGGCACGCCCGCCGGAAAACAGATAATCGAAGCCGTCGCATTAAGACGTACGAAGTGTATGCTAGTACGCTGGACTGAGGCTGACTTACGTGGCAGCGTGCTATTTCGACGCTTTGCTGACATCGCCGAACACGGTGCCCACCTTGGTTCCCGTTAAGGAAGCGCCCTTGACGATGACGAGCGCAATGAGACTGGCGAGCAACGCATATTCTACCGCCGTTGCGCCACCGTCATCCAAGAAAAAAATTCGAACGTACTCCATGGCCTTTGTCTAATACTTGCGCAATTTTGCCCTCACAAGAACGAATCATGGCGACAGAAAGTAAACGTCCTCCTAAGAACTGTAGAATTGATCCTGGATAGGGCGGCTTCCGAGGTCTCTCCGTGACGCTCTTTCAACAAGACGATCGCCGCAACGAAGCGACCTGGCTCGCAAAATGATTGGACCCCTCCTCCACAGATTTGTTAGTTGCCGTAAGACCTTTGCCGGCGCATCGTAGCTTCAGACGCGCGGAGTGCTTGTCCCCATTGGCCCTTGAGCGCGCTGAAGTGCCCCGCGCCGGTGCCCCCCGGGCGCGGGGCATTTCATTGGAGCCATATTGCGAAAATAGATTTCTTGTCCTGTCGGCGACGCCCAAGCTCTGACATCGGCGACGCTCGGTTCGGGACAGAATATTGGCCTTAACTCATGATAGCGACTTCGTGGTTGCGTCCGTGCCAGGTCCCGGAGGCCTGATCGCGCCAAGTGAACGCGATGCGCTGGCCGACCGCCATGCATTGGGTTTGTATTTCCGCCACGTGGACGCTGACGCCGGTGTCGTGCGTGGCCGTTTCGGCTTGCGTCCGCCAACCGTCGCCCGTGTGCAGAACGATCGCAGCTTGAGGCAGATCCACGCGCAACACTTGTCCCGCCGAATTCCGGAGACCTGGCAATCGGGGCGCCAGGGCCGGCAGCGCGCGCGCCGCTTGGCCTTGACATAGCGCCGCACCGTATGCGGCGGCATGTCGAAGATGACGCCATCCTCCAGCGAGCGTAGCAATTTGATATACTCGGCATGGGCCCACACCAGGGCATAGCGGAGCCAGTCGGCTGGCCGGGCGCGAGCTCCCTACTCGCAATCGGCGCGCCGTCCCACACTTGTTCGGGAAACAGACCTCCCGGGCTCGTTTGCGCCTCGATCGTGGCCAACAGCGCCTCTGCCTCTGCCCGCCGTCCCGCCGCGAGCGCGTAATGAGCCCGCTCGCCGGCCAGCAATGGCCACGCACGACCGACGCCGACGCCGTCAAACGGCCGCCCATCCGCCTTTTCGCCGTAGCCGTCGAGATTGTAGCGGCGCCAGCCAGGCCCCTGCGGCAGGTCCACTTTCAGTAACCGGTCAATGACCGTAATGGTGTCCAGGATGCGCGGGTCATCCGGCGCCCGCAGACCAAATCGCACCAGCGCGAGCGCATCTGTGCTGATCAGGGTATCGGCGGAAACGGACCCGCTTCCCGCCTCGTGGTTGCGCACCTGAACTTGCGCGTGAACATCGGGGCCTTCGGTCTGCGGCAATTCCGGCGCAATCCGAATGTAGTAACCGGAGACGCCGGCTTCGTGGGCGAGTGGCGTGCCCTCGACATACACCCAGTCCTCGATCTGCTCGTCTCAGGCGTCGGCCGTGTCCCGAAAGAGGCTAGGCAATCCCTCGACTCTGCAGGCCTCGGCCAGTTCAGCGGCGGCGAGCAAGGCGGCGACAGCGACCGCCAGAGTGAATGGCGTGTACCCGGCGTTGTCTTCCCAGCGACCCCGCTTTGTGCGCGGGCCGTTTTGCAGCACGAACCCGGCGGCTCGCCGTAGCATAGGCCAGAAAGCCGGAAGGTCCGGGCGACGGAAAACGCCGGCGCGCCACGCCATGTCCAACAGCAGCATTGGAAAAGCACATTCGTCCAATTGTACGCCCTTCCGAAATGGCGCTCCATCGAGCCAGCAGTTTTGAGGCCAGGACCCGTCGGCTTCCTGGGTCGTGCGCAGGTAGCGCAGAATGCGCCCGAACCGCCCGTGTCCGCACCGCACGCCATAAGAGCTCCCGCCGTCTCGGACAGATCGCGCGGCCAGACGAGATGGTAGCCGCCCAAGTCATCGTCGCCCTTGCTCGATCCCCATGGAATCGAACAGACTGGCGATGACGCCGCCGGGGAAAGTCGGGGTTTCGTGGCTATGCAGGATGGCGGTGCTGACGCGATACAGGTTGTGACCCCGCGTGCGCCGCTCCAGTGAGCGAAGGCCAGCTTGCCAGGAACGCCAGCCAGAGGCGTAGTCGTTCAGAATCGCGCCGAAAGGCGTCGCAGCGAGCCGAGCGCGTGGAAGGCCGCCTCGGCCGACGTTCGGCCAAAGCCAAGCGCCAACACCGAAGCGCCGTCGGCGTCCGAGCGCCAGATCGGCCGTTAACGCCACGTTGCCGTCGGACGCTCTGTCGAATTGGTCGGCGAGCCAGAAGCGGCGCGAAAGCTGCTGCCATCCGTCCGACACGCCCACGAAGCCAACCGAACTCCCGAGAAAGGGCTGATCGGCGGCCATGGCCAAGTATGTGCCGTCGCCGTCGGCGAACAGCATCTCGTGGCCTTTGTAGCGATCACGCCAGCCATTGTTGTGGTCGCCGCCGTTCAACCGGATGCGGCGCCAGGAGAGCGAACAGGCGCAGACCCGAACTGGCAAGGTCTTCGAGACGGATGTGCTGCAGCACCGTGTCGCTGTGCGGGTCGCAGATGACCTGCTTGATAATGCGAAATCGGCCGCCCCGATGCGTGTTCGTCAACAGAAAGGCTGGAACGCCATCTTCCAGGGATTCGACAACAAACGTGCATTCACGCTTCTCCTCAAGGTCAAGAAGCCGTGTCCGTCAGTGACGATCAGACCCGAATCCCGGATACAGGCTTGGTCGACCCGCGGATAATAGACTTCGTTGACTATCCCGTGGCTGATCGTGAACCACACCCGGCTCGCGCTCGACAAGGCGGCGCCGACGCCGCTCTTTGCGCACTCGAAGTCCAACTTGCCGGCCCCCCAGGCCACCGGGTGAATCCGCCATCGCCATTTTCCTGGATCGGTCGGCAGAACCGTCGTCGCCGCGTGCACAACTATCCGCGCGCGCGACAATCGGGGGCAATCCCCTACTCAGCGAAACGCTTCCCGAGCGGCTAGATCCGAATTCAGGCGTGGGGCCGCCGCAGACGTCGATATCGTCGGAACGGTCCGTTGGTCGAGCTGTCATGCGCCAGAGCCGGTTCCGCGCCGGGCGTCAACTCCGGCACGATACGCTGAGCCAGCGCCTTGCCGAGTTCGACGCCCCACTCATCGAACGAATCGATGCCCCAGATCGCGCCTTGCGTGAACACATTGTGTTCGTAGAGCGCCACCAGGGCGCCAAGCGTATGTGGCGACAGTTGCTCGGCCAGAATCACATTGGTCGGCCGGTTGCCCTCGCAGACCCGGAACGGCGTTTGTTCCGGGCGCGACCCTTCCGCAGCGAGTTCGTCGGATGTCTTCCCGAACGCCAGCGCTTCGGCCTGTGCGAATAAGTTCGCCATCAACAGATCGTGCTGCTCGGCAAGCGGACTGAGCGGCCGGCAGAAGCCGATTAGATCACAGGGGAATCAACTTCGTGCCCTGATGGATCAGCTGATAGAACGAGTGCTGTGCATCGGTTCCCGGCTCGCCCCAGATCACCGGCCCGGTTTGAACCTGCAAGCCCTGACCGTCGATGTCGACGTGCTTGCCGTTGCTCTCCATCTGCAATTGCTGCAGGTACGCGGGAAAGCGGGCCAGGTTGGCGGCGTAAGGCATGACGCCTATTGTCTGCGCGCCGAAGAAATTGTTGTACCAGACCGTCAGCAGTCCCATCAGCAGCGGCATGTTGCGCTCGGGCGGAGCGGTGCGGAAGTGATCGTCCATGGCATGGAAGCCGGCGAGCATGCCGCGAAAGTTCTCCGGCCCGATCGCGATCATCGTGGAGAGCCCGATCGCGGAATCCATCGAGTAGCGGCCGCCGACCCAGTCCCAGAAGCCGAACATGTTTTCGGTGTCGATGCCGAACTTCGCGACCGCTTCCCCGTTCGTTGACAAAGCGACGAAATGGCGAGCGATGCCTCTTTCGCTTCCGATCGAATCCAGAACCCATCGCCGCGCCGCCGCGGCGTTCGACATCGTTTCCAGGGTGGTGAAAGTCTTGGAGGCGATGATGAACAGCGTCTCGTGCGGATCGAGGTCCTGGGTCGCCTCGGTGAAGGCGGCGCCGTCCACATTGGCGACGAAGCGAAGCGTCAGGCTCGGATCGCTGAACTGTCGAAGCGCCCGATAGGCCATTTCCGGCCCGAGATGGGAGCCGCCGATGCCGACGTTGACCACGTTGCGAATGCGCTTGCCGCTGTGTCCGGTCCACGCCCCGGATCGAACTTGCGCGGCGAAGGCCGCCATCCTGTCGAGGACGGCGTGAACCTCAGGCACGACATCCTTGCCGTCGACAAGGATTTTCTGATCCCGCGGCGCGCGCAGCGCCACATGCAGGACAGCCCGCTGTTCGCTGACGTTGATCTTCTCGCCCGCAAACATCGCGTCCCGCAGCGCCGCCACGCCGCGGGCGCGCGCGAGCTCCAACAGCAACCGAATTGTCTCATCGGTGATGCGGTTCTTCGAATAGTCCAGAAAGAGCCCGGCGGCCTCGAGGCTGAAGCGCTCGTCGCGCCCCGAGTCGTCTGCAAAAAGAGCGCGCAGTTGCACGTCCTTCACGCCTTCGTAATGCGCGGCGAGCGCTTTCCACTCCGCCATCGTTGTCAGTGGCGCCATGCTGCTCATTGTAATGCCTCCGTTCCGGCTGCTCAAACACAGGGTGTCGGAATTCGGTTTCGATCGCTTCGCCCCGCCTCGGACGCTTCGGGCTTTACCCCAGGGACCTTCCTTCGGCCCCAAAGTGCGCGTTGGCCGCGTCCGGGCTCTGGTCCCCGGGCCCGGCGACGCCCACGACAGGAACATTTGCGCTTCACTCACCAGATCGAGCAGGGCGGAAATCTACTGAAGACGAGATCGCCGGAAGCACCGAAGAAACGGGGTTTGACTGAGCGGCCTCCCTCAGGGCGTCGCCAGCTTCGCGGCGCAAGTCTCGTTCGCGGTCGGCGAACTTGGCTGAGTTTAAGGGTGATCACGCAATGCGGCGGTACCCTTGTCACTGGTTCGTCGCTTCGGACCGTCAGAAGTGTGTCAGCGGGCGGATCTCGGCGGCGGTGAACTAGTCTTTCTTGGTGAGCGCGGTGGGACTCGAACCCACGACCCCCTGATTAAAAGTCAGATGCTCTACCGATTGAGCTACGCGCTCGCCTTCGCCAAGGCGCGTTCGTGCCTACAGCGTCGGGCGCAAGGGGTCAATCGCCGGCGGACCGACGACGCTCGCGCCGCGCGCCGCCCTGAGGCGGGCGAAGTCGTCGCCCGCGTGATGCGAGGAACGCGTCAGCGGCGAGGACGAGACGAGCAGAAATCCCTTCGTCAGGCCGATCGTCGCATATTCGGCGAATTCCTCCGGCGGAACGAAGCGCATGACCGGATGGTGCTTGGGCGTCGGCTGGAGATATTGGCCGATGGTGAGAAAATCGACGCCGGCGCTGTGCAAGTCGTCCATCATCTGCAAGACTTCGTTGCGCTCCTCGCCCAGGCCGAACATCATTCCCGACTTGGTGAAGATCGTAGGATCAAGCTCCTTCGCCCGCTGCAGTAGCCTCAGCGAGGCGAAATATCGCGCGCCCGGCCGCACGCTCAGATATTTCGACGGCACGGTTTCGAGATTGTGGTTGAACACGTCCGGCTTTGCAGCGACGACGATCTCGAGCGCGCCGTCCTTGCGCAAGAAGTCGGGCGTAAGCACTTCAATGGTCGTCGACGGCGCGGCGGCGCGGATCGCTTCGATCGTGCGGGCGAAATGCCGCGCGCCCCCGTCAGCCAAATCGTCACGGTCGACGGAGGTGACCACCACATGCGAGAGGCCGAGCCTGGCGACGGCGTCGCCGACCCGCGCAGGCTCGCCGGCTTCGAGCGGGCCCGGCAACCCGGTGCGCACGTTGCAGAAGGCGCAGGCCCGCGTGCAGGTGTCGCCCATGATCATGAAAGTCGCGTGGCGCTTGTCCCAACACTCGCCGATGTTGGGACAGCGCGCCTCTTCGCACACGGTCGCGAGCTTCAATTCGCGGACCAGCCTCAGCGTCTCGCTGTAGACCGGCGAGCCGGGGGCCTTGACGCGAATCCAGGCCGGCTTGCGCGCGATCGGTTGATCGGGCCGGTGCGCTTTCTCGGGATGGCGCGGACGCAAGGGCCGCGAATCATCCGCGATGGTATCAATGATCCGGGTCATGGGGCTTTAGGAGCATGTACGGCCGCCCGAGGCGTCAGTCAAACATTGACATGTGTGATTTCCTCGAAAATCTAGGCTGCGAGCGCCTTGAGCTTTGTCGCGAAAGGCTCGAGCCGCGTGAGAAGTGGGCCGCGGCTATCTCGTCTGGGCTAGACGCCATCGCCTCACATCCGCGCCAGCGTCGCGATATAAAAGCCATCCGTTCCGGTCGTCCTGGGGCTGAGACGGAAGCCGGGGCCGAACGGAGAACGATGATTCGCGAGCCCCGGCAGTCCGGCCATGCGCGCTTGGACGGCGGCATCGACGGGCAACAAGTCATCGTTCCGGCTGAGAAGCGCGGTGATCCGATCCTCGTTTTCCGCGCGCAGCACTGAGCAGGTCGCATAGACGAGCCGACCGCCGACCTTCACAAAACGCCGCGCCTTTTCAAGCGTTTCATCCTGATCCCTGATGCGCTGTTCGAGAGCGCCGGGGCGGATGCGCCATTTGGCGTCGGGATTGCGCCGCCATGCGCCCGAACCGGTGCACGGCGCGTCGACCATGACGAGATCGCACCGGTGTTCGAGATCTGCGAGCACGTCCGACTGCCCGCGCGGGCTGCGCACCTGCACGTTGCGCGCGCCCGAACGCGCGAGCCGGTCGAAGATCGGCGCGAGCCGGCGCCCGTCGGCGTCGGTCGCGTAGATCTGACCCTGGTTTCCCATATTGCCGGCGAGCGCGAGCGTCTTGCCGCCTGCGCCGGCGCATAGATCGAGGACCTGCATTCCGGGCTTCGCCTCCCCCAGCAGCGCCGCGAGCTGCGAGCCTTCGTCCTGCACCTCGACGAGGCCCTTGACGTAAGCCGGCTCGGCGTTGAGCGCCGGCCCGCGCCCGTCGGGGCGGACGGCGATCCGCAGGCCAATGGGCGAGAGCGGCGTCGGCCGAGGCGAGAGATGCGCGAGCGCGGCCAGGGCCTGGTCGCGCGTGGTCTTGAGCAGATTGGCGCGCAGATCGACCGGCGCCCGCTCGGCGAGCGCCCTGCCCTCGTCGGCCGCCTCGGCGCCGAAGCTCGCCTCGAACTGGGGCGTCAGCCATTCGGGAAAATCGCCAAGCACATGGGCGGGCGCGCCCGTGAGGTCGGCGGCGGCAAGACGCTGCCGCTCGGCCTCGCTCAGCATGGCCGGCGCATGGCCCTCGCCCGAGAACAGCGCCGCGATCGCATCGACGGCTAGGCCGCGCGTCTGCAGCAGCGCGCCGAGGACGTCGGCGCGCGGACTGGCTTCCCCCATAATCCAGGCCGACGAGCTCTTCCTTCGCAGCGCGTCGTAGACGAGGCTCGATATCGCCGCGCGGTCGCCCGACCCGGCGAAGCGATGGGCGAGGCCCCAGTCCTTCATCGCGTCGGCGGCGGGGCGGCGGCGGGTCTCGATCTCGGCCAAGACTTCGATCGCGGCGGCGGCGCGGGCGGCGGGAATCATGCGGCGGAACGCTTTCTGTGGCGGGGATTGTCGCCCGGATCGGCGCATCGGACGGGTCGGAAGCGATCCGCGCCGAGGCGAGGTAGCAGGCTCGCGCGCCGATGTCCAAGCGACGAGGAACGCTCGAAAGCCCGCCCCGAGACGGGACCGGCGCCCAGATCCTCACGGGCACTCCTCCTCCGGGCCGACCGCGAACCGATTGAGCGAAATGCGCCACGAGCCGGAATAGATGCGCGTCGAGGACGGCGCGCCGAGACGCCCGCACAGCCGCACTTCGTCGATCTTGATATCGCCGACGAGCCCAGTGGCGACGAAATCGACCGGCGCCGGGGTGTTCTCGGCCGCCGTCAGCTCGGCGTAGGGCGAGAGGCCCTGCTTCACGACGCTGACCGTGATCTCGCCCTCCCTGGGATGGGCGGTCCCCGGCCTCGAGGCGCTCGCCTTGCCCAGCGTGACCCGGCCGTCGGCGATCGTCACGGGAAAGGTGATCTCCTGTCCGGGGCGCAGATCGAGCGTGGGCCCAAGGTCCTGGGCGCGGGGAACAGCGACCGCGAAGACGCCAGCGCCGAGCGTCAGGGCCACGCGGGTGAAAATCCTCAGCATGCCCAATCTTGCCCCGGACCGGGCGCCGTTTCCGGTCGCGTTTCCTTTGTCTCAAAGCCTTGCGGCGCCTTTTCGGGCCGCCCCTGCCCGGCTCCCGCGAGGTCGGCGCGACGCGGCGCCGCGGCGATGCCGGCGCCCCGAGCCGGCGCGGCGCCAACCCCAAATCCATGCCAACTCAACGGAACCGACGCCCATCGCCGTTTTGAGCCTTTTCAAGACCTTAACGGCGTCACAATGCAAAAAGCGAAGGGCTCGTCGCGCTGCGCCTCCTGCCCGTGAGATCGCGCTTATCGGCTCTTTATACATAATATATTTGTTTTTTAGCTCTTGGCGCCTTGCGGCGTCGGTCGCTTCGAAGCGTCGCCATCCGATCACCGGCTCAGATTAGCATGGGTTGTGTTTTTCAGGAGCAATTGGAGCGCTTTTCCCGGGCCGGTCACGAAAGCGGGGCCCGGAGAACGCCTCCGGGCCGGGTGAGAATTTCGCCGCCCTCGACGCTCCGCGCTTCGGCCTGTTGCGAGGACCACATTCAAGTCTCCGCCCGGTCCATGGGCGAAGGCCGGCGGAGGCCGCGCTCACGCACGCCGCTGAATGGCGCGAAGGGCCGCGATCGCCGCCGGATCTCGCCTCGTCATGGGAAAGGCGATGGGTAATGGCGCATCATCGCCTCGTGCGCGGCGCGGAACAAGGCCTGCATGGCCTCGAGTTTGCCCGAAACGCAGCGCGGATCGAGCGCGCCCGACGCGCCCTTGAGCGCCAGGGTTCGACCTCCCGCGGCAATCGACACCGTCTCGCTGACGCCAGGAATGCCGCGAATCGGGCCGCAGGGCGTCTCGCGCGCCTCGGGATCGGCGAGAACGCGCTCGGCGCCGCGCGCCAGGCTGGCGAGCGAAGCGGGGTCGAGGCGGCCTTCGAGCCGACGCCCGCTGGCGCTGGGGCCGGCGGCGAAGGCGCCGTCGGAGGCGATCTCGAATCCATAGGCGCCCTGGCAATAGTCGGGCGACATCGCCTCGCAAGTCGTCTTCACGACGATCGTCCAGGGTTCCATCGCGTGAGCCTTTCCTATGCCGAACGCGGCGGCCAGAATGGCGAGCGCAAGCCAACGGCGCCGGCGGCCAACGGCGGCGAAGTGTCGAAACGCGGTCCGCATCGGGATCATTCTATCCGACTCGAAACGCGCAGACGAATTGCCTCTTGGCGCGCTATCAAAATGGCGCCATCATCAAGGCGCCGGCTGGGCCGCGCCATTTTTGACTACGCGTTAATTTCAGCAAGAAAAGCGCAGGAGCGCGACGGCGGGAAACGCCCGTTGCGCGCGGCCGGGCGCGCGGGACCAAAATTGAGGGGCCCAGCAGCAACGCCAGCAGCAACAATTCATTTTCAATGGAGGATTTCATGGCGACCCGAACCTCTGCAGCAAAAAAGCCTGCAAAAAAACCCGCAAGCGCGCCGCGGAAACGACCCGCCGCGAAAGCAAAGCACGAACCCGACGTCATCCGCATCGTGCCGCTTCATGTCGTCGAGGACATCGGACGGCCGACCGCCGAGGCCGCGGCGGCAGGGCCGGCGGCGGCGCCGCACCTGACCTACCGCAACGGACCCCTCATCGCCAATGTCGAGGTCTTCACCATCTTCTGGGGCGCGGCCTGGAACGGGGCGCAGAGCGCGCTGCGGACGACGGTCAATCAATTCTTCGATTTCGTCCTTGTCCAGCCCGCTGATCGACCAGCTCTCCGAATACAGCGTGCCGAAATTCAAGATCGGCCACGGCAAGCACACGGGGACGGTGACGGTGACGTCGCCCGCGCCCCATCACTCCGTCTCCGACGCGGCGCTCCAGACCTTCCTCAAGGCCCAGATCGCCAAAAACGCGGCCGTGCCCAAGCCCGGCCCGAACACGCTCTATTTCATCTACGCGCCGCCGGGGGTGCGGATCGTCCAGGGCGGCTCGGCGTCGTGCCAGGCCTTCTGCGGCTACCATAACGACATCGGCGGATCGATCTTCTACGCCATCATGCCGTTTCCGGGCTGCCAGGGCTGCCGGGGCGCCCTGTCGACCGCCGACGCGCTGACCTCGACCAGTTCGCACGAATTATGCGAGGCGATCACCGACCCCGTGCCCGGGCAAGGCTGGTATGACGACACGAATGGCGAGATCGGCGACATTTGCGCCTGGAAGACCAAGACCCTGGGCGGCTTTTGCGTGCAGCTCGAATGGTCGAACAAGGCCGGGAAGTGCGTCTGAAGCGGCTTCGGTCAATTGCGCCTGACGCTGCGCCGCCGCGATGGCGGGGCTGCACGCCATCGCTGCGATCTCAAGCTTGAAGTCGGGCGTCCTGGACTTTGGACGCCCGCCGTGGCGGGCGTGACGACGACGGACGGGCGATGCTTCGCGCCGTCGAGCTCTCGCCAGGAAAACTTCCGGGCCTCCACGGCTGTCAAGGGGCGAAGACCGCCGTCGGCAAGGTTGGAGGCTCGGAAATCAAAACTCGGCGAGAGGCCGACGGATTGGTCCGCCGCTGCCGGCGGTTGCATTTCCTGCCTCGGCGACGCGACCCGGCGATTGAGCGCACTGTCGCCGGAATTCGCGCGCGCGGGCGGGCGGGCGGCGACGAAAACTGCGGGTTCGAAGGATCTTGCGCCTCAGCCCTGGCGTCGACCTGAGCGCTCTGAATCGTCGGCGCCGAGCGATGTCCAAAGGCGACGGCGGTGTTAAGAAATGATACTTATAATGTGGCGCTCGTCCTTGTAATTGCCAAAGACAATCTTATGTATTCAATCGTAATCGTTCGAAATTATATTTCGTCTTTTTTTGGAGGATCACGATGAGTACGCAGCAACTCACCGAAAATCTGACGATTTACCACAAGGTCAAGGACTATCCGGCGTGGCGCAAGGGCTATGACGAGCACGAGAAGAGCCGCCTTGCGGCCGGCGTCACCAACGGCAGGGTGTTTCGCAGCGCCGAAGACCAGAACGATGTCCTGATCGTCATGGATGTGGCGGACGCGGCGAAGGCCCGCGCTGGCTCGGCGGAAGCGATCTGAAAGCCGCGATGGAGAGGCGCGAGTCGTTGGGCCGCACGTCGTCCGCTTCTCGGCCTAAGGCTTAAGGGAGCGTCAGCGGATTCTCGGCAGTTCCGAGTGTCGCTAAAGAATTTCGCGAAGCGCTAGGTCGGCCGTTGCCGGAAGCGTTCCTTTGCGATTTGCGCGTGCTGGGCGCCACGTTGGGAGGCGTGGCGTCCGGCGCCGCGGCATCACGAAGCCGATCGTCCGTGAACGCCCGTGGCTTGATCCTCGGATCGCCGAATGACCCGTCTCGGCCGCGATCGTCCCGGCCTTAGGAGGCGTCTCCTCACACCGCCTGCTCGTCGACCTCGACGTAATCCGCGGAGCTCGACGGCTTCGGAATCGGCAGCCCCTCCTTCCGCATCCCTTCGAGATGAAATTCAATCGCCTCGCGGATCTCCGCCTTCGCCTCTTCCAGCGTGCCTCCGACCGCCACGCAGCCCGGCAAATCCGGAACGTACGCCGAGAAATTCCGCTCGCCCTTCTCGATGACGACAGCGTATCGCATGCGGGTCAATCCTCGAGGCCGGCCTGCCGCGAAATGCTCTTCAACGCGCCAGGATGCAAATCGGCGCTGAGTTTGCCGGGCGCGGCGACCCGGCCTTTCGTGGTCTTGCGCGCAAACTGGCCTGAGGGAGGGAAGAGCCGGAGTTTCCGAGTTCATCGATCAAGCCGTTTCAATGTCGGTCTGCGGGAAATCGTCGCCTTTGTAGAGCAACGGCGCCCCCGCGAAGCGCGCGCAGGCATAGGCGAAACAGTCCCCAAAATTCAGGGCCGCGGGATGCCGCCCTTTACCGAACCGATCGAAGGCCTCCAATGCGAGGCCCCGAACTTCGGCCGGCACGGGACGCACTTCGATCTCGGTCAGGATCAGAAAGTCCTCGACCGCCGAGGCCGCGTTCCGCACGTCGACTCCCAGGGCTCTTGCGACCGCGATAACCGTTTCCCACACCGCAAGAGGCGAGGTGAACCGCACCGGATATTTCTGGGCGCGCGCCAGAAGCTCACGCGCATCCCTCTCGTCGGTCAACATCGCCGTCAGGGCGGAAGCGTCAACGAACATCAGGACTTGTCATACAGGCCGTCGATGAAGGCCCTGTCAGCCGCGCGGGCCGCGGACGGCTGCGCCCGAGCCTTCAGCGCCTGGACGAAGGCGACCCCTTTGTCCACGAGAGACGGCTTCGCCTCTTCGCGTTCCAGTTCATGCTGAAGCGCCTGCCGCACGACCTCCGTCTTGCTCACGCGGCGCAGCGCAGCCAGGCGTTCCGCCATACGATCAACCTCTGCATCCTTGACATAGAGCGGCACTTTATATCCTTCGAGGCATATCAAGATATTGTCGATGATATATGACGGCGCTCTGAGGCCGTAGCGCTTGGTGAAGCCCTTCACGAGGCCTTCGCGATGTTCGTAGGCGCGGCGGGCGATGTCGGAAGTGACGCCGGTCGTACAGGATGCCGTTGGGTCGGTTGGTCATGCATGTAGAGCCAGCCTCCTCGCATCGGGGCGGCAGGCGACCTCGAGAATGTGACGCCGGTGTACGGACGCCGTCGGGTCGGTGGTCGCTGGTGTGCACTTGAGGCAAGTCCCGTTCCTGACCATGGTGAACTCGCCGCATTCCGGGCGGGCTTCGCCGACCTAGCCTTTCATGCGCGCTTCCGCCGCTTCGTCGGCTCGCGCGCCGGGCCTTTGCGGTCTGGTCCCGCCGCCCGCGAGCAAGCCCGCGACCGAAATGTCCTCGTCGATCTCGTCCCAGTGCAGCCCGAAATGGCCAATCTCCACCGCCTCGCGCTGCCGCGGCTGGCGTTGAGCAGGCGCGGGAACCAGGCAAACGGGACGCCGATCGTGCGCCCGTCCGACAATTCGACCCACATCGAAGTCGTCGTCGAACCTAACCGCCTTGGCCGAAATGTTCATTCCAGGCCCTTTCGATCCGCGACCTTTCCTCACGCGCGATTCGGATCAGCGCGTTCAGCTCCGCCGCATTAAATCCAAAGCTTTCCGCGACCGCAACTTCGGGCGCCAACCAGAACTTGGCTTCGTCGCCGCCCCGGCGAACGTGCACATGCGGCGGTTCGCGGGGGTCGCCTTCGTTGGAGAAGAAGAAAAACCGATAGCCGTCGCGGCGAAAGACTGTCGGCATGGCATCTCAGCCCAGGCTCAACTGCACCCCGTCGTGCCCCCGCACGTGTCGCACTTGAGGCACGTGCCGTTCCTGACCATGGTGAAATTGCCGCATTCCGGGCAGGCTTCGCCGACGTAGCCTTTCATCCGCGCTTCGGCGCGGCGGCCGGCGGCCTGTTCGGCGGCGGGAGCGAAGGCGGCCTCGCCGAGCGCGGCCGGCGCGGTCTCCGCCAGCGCGCCTTTGAGCGCGGTCGCGCCCTGCACCAGCGCCCCATGCGCGGACGAGCCGCCGGCGGCCTTGATCGACGGCGCTTCGCCGCCGGTCGAGCCCCCGACCAGCATCAGCTTGTCGGTCTTGGAGCGCACCAGGCCCCTGGAGACCACCGACGAGGTCGCGGGCACGCCGGAGGCGCCGGGCGCCTTGTCCTGGTCGACGCCGCCGCCCAGCACCGTATTGCCGATCTCCTCCGGGGCGACATGGGCGAGGTCGTTGCGGCCGAGATAGGAGATCGCCAGCTCGCGGAAGATGTAGTCGAGGATCGAGGTCGCGTTCTTGATCGCGTCGTTGCCCTGCACCAAGCCGGCCGGCTCGAAGCGGGTGAAGGTGAAGGCCTCGACATATTCCTCCAGCGGCACGCCGTATTGCAGGCCGAGCGAGATGGCGATGGCGAAATTGTTCATGAGGCTGCGGAAGGCCGCGCCTTCCTTGTGCATGTCGATGAAGATCTCGCCGAGGCGCCCGTCCTGGTATTCGCCGGTGCGCAAATAGACCTTGTGGCCCGCCGACCACCGCCTTCTGGGTGTAGCCCTTGCGGCGGTCGGGCAGCTTCTCGCGCTCGCGGGTGCGCTCGATCCGCTCGACCACGCGCTCGACGATCCGCTCCGCGACCGCGGCGGCGCGCTGCGGGCGCGTTGAGCGAAACGAAAGTCTCGACCGCTTCGTCGTCCTCCTCGTCGGCCTCGATCAGTTGCGCGCTCAGCGGCTGCGACAGTTTCGAGCCGTCGCGATAGAGCGCGTTGGCCTTCAGGCCGAGCCGCCACGACAGCATGTAGGCGTCCTTGCAATCCTCGACGCTGGCGTCGTTGGGCATGTTGATGGTCTTGGAGATCGCCCCGGTGATGAACGGCTGCGCCGCCGCCATCATGCGGATATGGCTCTCGACCGAGAGGTAGCGCTTGCCGGTGCGCCCGCAGGGATTGGCGCAGTCGAACACCGGATAATGTTCAGGTTTAAGATAAGGAGCGCCTTCTAACGTCATGGCGCCGCAGGCGAAAGAGTTGGCGGCCTCGATCTCGGCCTTGCTGAAGCCGAGCGCCGTCAGGAGATCGAAGCCGGGCGCCTCGTAGCGCTCGGCCGGAATCTTGAGCGCCCCGCTCAGGATGTCCGCCCCGAGCGTCCATTTGTTGCAGACGAAGCGGATGTCGAACGCGCCGCCGAGCGCCGCCTCGATTTTCTCGATCGCCTCCTTCGGCATGCCCTTGGCGGCGAGCGCGGCGTGATTGACGCCCGGCGCATGGGCGAGCGTCGCCCGGCCGACCGCATACGACACGATGTCCTCGATCCGCTTCTCGTCATAGCCGAGCGCCCTCAGCGCCTCGGGCGCCGCGCGGTTGATGATCTTGAAATAGCCGCCGCCGGCGAGCTTCTTGAACTTGACCAGCGCGAAATCAGGCTCGATGCCGGTGGTGTCGCAATCCATCACCAGGCCGATCGTGCCGGTCGGGGCGACGACGGACACTTGCGCGTTGCGATAGCCGTGCCGCGTCCCGAGCTCCAGCGCGTCGCGCCAGGCGGCGCGGGCGGCGTCGGAGAGCCCCGTCCAGGCGGCGCCCGCCTGTTCGAGCGACTGGTGATCGAGCGGCGTCGGCGCGACCGAAAGCTGCTCGTAGCCCGCGGCCTCCCCCTCGGCGGCGCGCTTGTGGTTGCGGATCACCCGCAGCATCGCCTCGGCGTTCGCCTTGTGGCCGGGGAAGGCGCCGCTCTTGGCGGCGATCTCGGCCGAGGTCGCATAGGCGCGGCCGGTGAGGATCGCGCTCAAGGCGCCGCAGATCGCCCTGCCCTCGTCGCTGTCGTAGGCGATGCCGCAGGACATCAGCAGGCCGCCGATATTGGCGTAGCCGAGGCCGAGGGTCCGGTAGTCGTAGGAGAGGCGCGCGATCTCCTTGGATGGGAACTGCGCCATCGCCACCGAGATTTCGAGCGTCAGCGTCCACAGCCGCGTCGCGTGCTCGTAAGACCCGACGTCGAACGTCCTGGTCGCGGGATCGCGGAACTGCAGCAGGTTGAGGGAAGCGAGATTGCAGGCCGTGTCGTCGAGGAACATATATTCGGAGCACGGATTGGAGGCGCGGATCGGCCCGGACGCCGGACAGGTGTGCCAGTCGTTGATGGTGGTGTGGTACTGGACGCCCGGGATCGGCCGAGGCCCAGGCGGCGTAGCCGATCTTCTCCCATAAGTCGCGCGCCTTCACCGTCTTGGCGGTCTTGCCGTCGAGCCGGCGGGTCAAATTCCAATAGCCGTCGTTCTCGACCGCCTGCAGAAAGGCGTCGGTCACGCGCACCGAGTTGTTGGAGTTCTGGCCCGACACGGTCAGATAGGCCTCCAACTCCCAATCGGTGTCGTAGACGTCGAATTCGATCTGCGTATAGCCCTGGCGCGCATATTGAATGACGCGCTGGATCATGCCGTCCGGCACGTCGTCGCGGCGCGCCGCCTTCACCTCGCGCTTCAGCGCCGGGTTCCGGTCGATGTTGAAGCAGTCGTCGCCCGAGCCCTCGCAATTGACGCAGGCCTTCAGGATCGCCTTCAGGCGCCGGCGGGCGACCCTGGAGCCGGTCACGAGCGCCGCGACCTTCTGCTCCTCCTTCGCCTTCCAGTCGATAAAGGACTCGATGTCGGGATGATCGACGTCGACCACGACCATCTTGGCGGCGCGGCGGGTCGTGCCGCCGGACTTGATCGCGCCGGCGGCGCGGTCGCCGATCTTCAGGAAGGACATCAGGCCCGAGGAGCGTCCGCCGCCCGACAGCTTCTCGTTCTCGCCGCGCAAGGCCGAGAAGTTGGAGCCGGTGCCGGAGCCGTACTTGAACAGGCGCGCCTCGCGCACCCACAAATCCATGATGCCGCCTTCGTTGACGAGATCGTCGGCGACCGACTGGATGAAGCAGGCGTGCGGCTGGGGATGCTCGTAGGCCGACTTCGACTTCGTCAGCTTGCCGGTCTCGAAGTCGACGTAATAGTGCCCCTGGCTCGGGCCGTCGACGCCATAGGCCCAATAGAGGCCGGTGTTGAACCATTGCGGCGAATTCGGCGCGGCCATCTGGCGCGCGAGCATCAGCCGCATCTCGTCGACATAGGCGCGCGCGTCCTCCTCGCCGTCGAAATACCCGGCCTTCCAGCCCCAATACGCCCAGGCGCCGGCGAGCCGGTCAAAGACCTGTTTCGCAGAAGTTTCCGAGCCATAGCGCTCGTTCCTAGGAAGCGACTCGAGCGCTAATTCGTCGGCGACCGAACGCCACAGGAACGACGGCACGCCGTTTTCCTCGACCCGCTTCAGGCGCGCGGGCACGCCCGCCTTGCGGAAATATTTCTGCGCCAGCACATCGGCCGCGACCTGGCTCCAGGCGGAGGGAACCTCGATGGCGTCGAGCGAGAACACCACCGAGCCGTCCGGATTGCGGATCTCGCTCTTGGTCGTCGCGAACGGGACGAGGTCGTAAGGGGAGACGTCCAATGTCGTGTAGCGCCGTTCGATCCGCATCGCTTTCAAACCCCACGTAGTTGCGGCCCAGCCGCTTTTGCCCTCAAGTCCCGCGCCTCGGGTCGGGCGCCCCGGTTGACGCGGATGTGCGACCGCGCCGACATCGGCGCCGGGCGCCTGTCAAAAGTCCACTGAATTCCCTGACGCTCGCCCCGCCCGGCCGTGCATCCCGACAAACATTTGACGCCCATCGCTGGTCAGCGTCGCCACGCTCCGCCGACGACTCGTAGATTACAACTCAATGAGGTTGGCGTCAACAGCTAGTGTTAGCGCCCCGACCTTGCTACAATATATTGTGGACAAAAATGTATAACAAGAGACTAAGGCCCACGTCCCTTGACAACATCCGCCGAGTCGGGCGATCGGCGCAAGCGGCGAAAGGCGCTCTCCCCGGCGAAGATCAAGCTGGACAGGCCAAGGCCGCCTCGCCATAGTCCCGCGCGCGCGCTGCCGGCGCGTATTTTCACGTAACAAAGAGCGGCGCTCGACGGATGAATCTTTCTCTGCTGCGGTTCTTCACCTGGTGGAACGGCGCAACGCTCAACACGCTGTTTCACACCCGCCGCCATGGCGAGCTGGTCGGCCACGATCAGTTCGGCAACGAATATTACCGGACCCGCGGCGGCGCGATCGATCCGGCGCTCGGCTTCGAGCGTCGCTGGGTCATCTACAACGGCGTCTCCGAGGCCTCGATGACCCCGCCGGGCTGGAACGGCTGGCTGCACCACACCGTCGACGTGCCGCCCAGCCAGGAAGACTACAAGCCGCATCCGTGGGAATTGCCGCACATCGGCAACCCGACCGGCACCCCGGCGGCGATTCGTCCCGACGGCTCGACGCTTCGCCCGGGACCGCGCCAGGCCTCGAGCGGCGACTACGAGGCCTGGAGCCCCGGGCCCTGAGCGCCGCCTTGTTTACGCCGCGCTTGGCCGGCAGAGCCGTGCGCATGCAGCAACTGAATCTGGCCCTCGCGCAATCCAATGCGCGCTGGACGGGCCTCCGCGCAAACGCGGCGGCTCCTCTGCGCGGGCGCGCTCGTTGTCGCGGGGCTCGCCGCGCCGGGATCGGCTTTCGCCGACAAAATCAGCCACCCGACCGCCGTGTTCGAAGGGCTCGACAAGATCACGGGCCGAACCACCACGTTCGAGGTGGCGATCAATGAAACCGTGCAGTTCGGCGCCCTGCAAATCACTCCACGGGTCTGCTATTCTCGCCCGCCGACCGAGTCGCCGCAGACCGACGCCTTCACCCAAGTCGACCAGATCGATGAGAAGAAGACGCTCAAGCGGATCTTTTCCGGCTGGATGTTCGCCGACAGTCCGGGTCTGCACGGCATCGAACATCCCATTTACGACATCTGGCTGACCGGCTGCAAAGGCGGCACGACCATCATCCATGAGGCCCCCCAATACGAAGCCTCGGCGCCGAGCCCGGACGACAATCCGTTGCCTGACGCGGCGATCGATCCGAATCTGGCGAACCCTCCCGCCGCCGCCCCGCCAAAAAAGCGCAAGCCGAAGCCGTCGACGGTGGTCGCCGCTCCCGGGCCGGACAATGGCGGGCCGCTCGAATTGGGGCCGGGTTCGAGTTCCGGCAACGCCCGCTCGCGCTGACGCGGGCGGCCGCCGACCGCAAAGCTGCTGACGTCGCCCCGCGCTGTGGGGCCCGAATTCCGCGTCCTCCACGGCCCAACCCTCCCGACGAGGCGGACCGCGCATTCGCCGGCCTGCCGCCCGCGCAGCCGCCGGAGCGGGCGGCGTGCTCCCCACGCGCCATGACCCGGGCGGCGGCGTCCAAGAGCCGGCGCGCGCGCTGGAACGACGGCCGCTGATGCGATAGCGTTCCTCCCGGGCGACCTTGTTTGGCGGCCGGTCGCCCGCGAGGCCACGTTCCGCACAACAGCTCAGGAGGACGCGCCATGACGGAAATTCTCGGTTTCATCAAGCCGACCCGGCGCCCTGGCGAGCTCGGAATTCATTCGCTTGACAAGTTCCACTTCGTCGCGCCGGACCTGGCGGTCGCCAGGAATTTCTATGGCGAATTTGGGTTGAACATTCGCGAGGAGGGCGGTCGACTGACGGTCATGACTGACGGCCATCCGCACGTCTGGGGCACGATCGGCGAGGGTTCGCGCAAGAAACATGGGTACATGTCGTTCGGCGCCTTCGAGGACGACATCGAGCGGTTCGCCGAACGCCTTCAGCGCTTGGGCGTCAGGCGGCGAGACCCGCCGGCGGGCGTCGACTCGAACGGCTTATGGTTTCACGACCACGACGGCAATCTGGTCGAGATCAAGGTCGCGGCGAAATCATCTCCGAACGAAAAGTCCCGCTTCGAAAGCGTGTCCGTCGGCCCAGGCGAGCGCGGCGCGCCCTTCCGGCGCAATGTCGCGCGCGTCCGTCCGCGCCGCCTCTCCCACATCCTCATGTTCACCCGCGACGTGCGTAAGGCGATCGAGTTCTATACCAGCGTGCTCGGGATGCGCCTCTCCGATCATTCGGGCGACGGCATCGCCTTTCTGCACGGCGTCCATGGCAGCGACCACCACATGCTCGCCTTCGCGCACTCGGACGCGCCGGGGCTCCATCATCTGAGCTGGGACGTCGGCAGCATCGACGACATCGGCCGCGGCGCCATGCACATGCTCGGCAAGGGTTATAGCAAGGGATGGGGCCTGGGGCGTCACGTCATCGGCTCGAACTATTTTCACTATGTCCGCGATCCATGGGGCAGCTTCAGCGAATATTCGGCCGACATCGACTATGTCCCCGTGAGTTGCGACTGGCAGGGCGGAGACCATCCGCCGGAAGATTCCTTCTACGTCTGGGGCCCCAATCCTCCCGACGACTTCACCCACAATTACGAGGCTTGAGGGGCGAGCTCACAACGCATCCAATTCCACGGTCCCAAAGCCGGCCGGCAGGACAATTTCGAGCAATTCGCAGTCATCGGAATAACCGCGCACCGCATGCTTTATGCGCGGGGGCTGTATCCAGCAGCTTCCTGCCTCAAAAGTATGGATGCCTTCGCCTTCGAATTCAGTCTTGTACCAGCCCTTGAGCACATAGATCATCTGAAAGTCGACTTCGTGATAGTGCGGCGTCGACGCTGCTTTAGGCTCGAACGGCGGAACGAAGCGGATCACATGCGCCTGCACCATGCCGCCGGTGGCTGCTGCGATACCCAAATCGCGGTATTTCGCGTAGTTGCGAAGTCCTTCCGCAAAATTGCCCTCGCGCTGGTGACTGACTGCGAATTTCTGCTTCGGCCGCGACTTCCGGCCCGCGGTCGGTTGCGCGGCTCTTTTTGTCTTGGCGGCTAATGTGGGCTTCGTCTTGCGCGTCGTCCCGGTCTTGGCTGACTTTGCTTTGAGCGTTGCTCTTGCCATCAGAACTCTCCTGCTTGCGGGATGCTTCGTTTTGGACGGGCCGCCGTCTCTCCGGCTTGGAACGAGAATGGGAATTGTCAGGAATTGAATAATGCCGATTTCCGCGACGCGGGTCGAGTTCGGTATGACAGCAGGCGTCGTGAGTAACCTACCGCCAAGAGAGCCACACCGTTCCCGCGGCAAGCGTCACCAGCGTCAGCGGCAGCCCGACCTTGAAATAGGCCCAGAAGCTGATCGGGTTTCCTTCCGCGCGGGCATGTTCGGCCACGATCAGGTTGGCGACTGATCCAAGGAGGGTGAAATTGCCCGCGAGCGTCGAGCTCATCGCGACCACCAGCCAGGCTCGTTCAGGATCGTGGAAGGTCGGAACGAAAGGCCTCAGAGCCAGGACCGCCGGCACGTTGCTGACGATGTTGGACAAGACCGCCGTGAACAGGGAAAGGCGCCATACGACGTCGAGGCCGAGCGTCTTGACCATGGCGATGCGATCGGGCGTCAGAAGCTCCCGCTCCGCCCCCGCGACGACGACGAACATTCCGGCGAACAGGATCAGCAGCGGGCCGTCGAGCTCCCGGTAGATGCGGCGCGGCTTGATCGCCCGCGTGACGAGGAGAAACGCCCCGCCGAGCAGAGCGGCCTTCGCCGGGGGGACGCCGGCGAAGAACGCCGCCGCCAGCCCGATGCAGACGAAGGTCGCCTTGACGACCTGACCCTTGTGCATGTGGCCTTGAAACAGATGCGGCTGCAGTTCGCTGTCGGACCGGAATTCCTTGCGGTAGACGAGGCGCACCATCACGATGACCGCGACCAGCGAGAAGACGGCCACCGGCGCGAGCGCGGCCGTGAAGGCCGGATAGGAGATTCCCGACAGCGCGCCGATCACCATGTTCTGCGGATTGCCGGTGATGGTCGCCACGCTGCCGCAATTGGAGGCCGTCGCGGTGGCGACGAGATAGGGGAGCGGATCGCGGTTCAGCGCCCGCGTGACCTGCAGGACGATCGGCGCCATGACGAGACAGATCGCGTCATTGACCAGAAACGCCGACAGCACGCCGGCAAGCACCGTTATCGCGATGAGAAGGACGAGCGGCGCGTGCGCGTGCTCGAGCACGAGGACGCCGAGCGCGCGGAAGGCGCCCGAGACCTTGAGATGCGCGACCACGATCATCATGCCGAGCAGAAGCGCTATGGTGTCGAAGTCGATGGAGCGGAAGGCCTCCTCGAGGCTCAGCGGGCCGAGCGCGATCATCGCCGCTCCGCCCAAAAACGCGATCCCCGCGCGGTCGAGGCGCAGGCCGGGAATGCGGCCGGCCGCGACGCCGACGTAGGTCAGGACGAGGATGGCGAGGGCCGCGATGCTGTCGACGTCGGCCTTCGTCATTCGCTCGGCGCCGCTTCGAACGCGGCGGCGCCGCCTTGGAAAGCGAGAGATTCCCGCCCTCGCGTTTCCGGCATCCAAATAAGAAAAACAAGAAATGCAATCAAAGCTGCGACTCCAATGGCGAGGAATGATACGGTATATCCGAAATGGTCGACGACCTCGCCCGCGGCCAAGGCGCTGATCGAGGCCCCGACGCCTTGCGTCGTCGCCACCGCGCCCTGGGCCAGGTTGTAACGGCCGGTGCCTCGCATGATATCGGCGATGACGAGCGGCGTGAGCGCTTGATAGATGCCCGCTCCGACCCCGTCCAGCAGTTGAACGCCGATCAGCCAGAAGGCGTTGTTCGAAAGCGTATAGAGCGCCGCGCGAATGGGAAGCACGGCGAAGGCGATGAGGAAAATCGGCCTCCGTCCCCAGGAATCCGCCCGATGCCCGACGAGGACCGCGAGCGGCAGCATGACGCCCTGGGCGGCGACGATGCAAAACGACATCATGGCGGTCGCCTCTTGCGGAAATTGGAGCGCGAGCTTTTGTCCGACCAGCGGCAGCAATGGCGCGTTGGCGAAATGGAAAAAGAATGCGCAGAGCGCGAAGATGACCAGAGGCCGGGTCTGGAACAGCACGCCATAGCCGGCCGCCGCCCCGTCGGCGCCGTCCGATCCGAGGTCTCTCGCCCGGTCGTGATCGATCGCCTCGGCGGGAATCGCCAGCACCGCGGCCGAGGTCAGCGCGGCGAAGACAGGGACCAGAAGAAAGACGGCGCGCTGGGAAAAGGCGTATCCGACAACGCCCGCGACGACCGCGATCGCGATGTTGCCGCCGTGGTCATAGGCTGAGTTCCGCCCCAGCCGCCGCGCCAGCGCGTCTTTGGAGACAAGACCCAAGGTGAGAGCCGCTACGGCGGGAACGAACGCGTCGCCGGCGAGCGCGAGGATGGCGAAGGCGAGCGCCATCGGCCAGAATGTCGGAATGACGACAATGATCGCCGAGGCCAAGGCCATCGTCGCCATCGACAGAACAATGACCCCGCGCTTGGCGCGCGTCACGTCGATGATGGCTCCAATCGGGGTTTGCAGGATGATTCCGAGCAGGCCGCTCGCCGTCGCCACCACGCCGAATTCGGTCTGGCTCCAATGACGACCATTGATCAGATACACATTCACAAACGGTCCCAAAGCGTTGCGGACGTCGGCCGCGAAAAAATTGAGCGCGTCAAGCGCGGTTGAGATCGAAAGCATCGCTGGATCTCGATCGTCGCCCTTGCCGAAGCGGCGGCGCTGCTGGGAAACGTCGTTCGGCCATATTCGTTCCTCCGAACCGCCCGACCGCTTTCGCGGGCTCCGGACGCGTCTGGATTTTCCGTTTGTTTCGCGCGACCATGGCGCGCCTGAACCGAGATGTGGCTCCCTTGTCCCCTCCCCTTTACGCCGCCTTTGTCGCTGCGGCCACGTTCCTGATGCTGATTCCCGGACCCAATGTCGCGCTGATTGTCGCCAACAGCCTCGGCTTTGGCGTTCGCGCCGGCCTGATGACGGTCGCGGGAACGAGCGCGGCGATGGTCGTGCAACTCGCCGTCGCCTCGCTCGGGATCACCGCGCTGTTCGGCGCCCTGGCGCAGGCTTTCGAGATCTTGCGCTGGCTCGGCGTCGCGTACCTCCTTTGGCTGGGTTATCGCGCCTGGCGCACGCCGTCAGGCGACATCGGCCGCACGCGGGCCGTTTCGCCGCGCAATACTTTTGCGCGCGGCTTCTTCGTCTCCTTGACCAACCCGAAGACGCTCGCTTTCTACGCCGCCTTCCTGCCGCAATTCCTGGTTTCCGACGCGCCGTTCGGGCGGCAGATGGCGATCTTGAGCGTAACCTTCGTCGCCATCGCGATTCTGGTCGACAGCGGCTGGGCCTTGGCCGCGGGGCGCGCGCGCGGTCTCGTCGCCCGCCTCGGCCGGGCGCGCAGCCGCCTGACGGGAGCGATCCTGGTCGCCGCGGCGCTCGGTCTGGCGTTCGCGAGACGGTAGGATCATGACGCCGCGCCGCAGAGCTCTCATCCGGCGCCGGACGGCGTTCGCAACAGCGCCGCTCTTTCGACCTGCGATGGCGCCTGATGGCTGAAGCGCTCGAGGAGCTTGCGATCGTGGCGCTCGACTCGCGCGGCGACGGCGTCGCCGCGAACGGGGCGACCGTGCCCGGCGTTCTGCCGGGCGAGCGCGCGCGCGTCCTTTCTGCGGGCAAGCGCGCTGAGCTTGTCGAGCGCTTGAGCGCGAGCCCCGAGCGGGCGGCGCCGATCTGCCCCTGGTTCGGCCGATGCGGAGGCTGCGCCGCGCAGCACATGTCGGCCGGCCTCTATCGCGCGTGGAAACGCCGCCTCGTGGTCGACGCGCTGAAGCGCGAGGGCGTCGAGGCTGAGGTCGGGCCGCTGGCGGACGCCCATGGCTCGGGCCGCCGCCGCGCGACGTTTCATGCGCGCTTTCCGCATGACGCGCCCGACGAAATCGGCTTCATGCGCGCACGTTCGCACGCCATCGTCTCGATCGACGCCTGCCCCCTGTTCAGCCCGGCCATGTCGGGCGCGGTTCGCGCCGCGCGCGCGCTCGGCGGCAATCTGCGAGGCTTAGGCAAGCCGCTCGACATCGGCGTGACCGCGACGCTGGAGGGCCTCGACATCGACCTGCGCGGCTCAGGGCCGCTCGAACGCGCCGAGATCCGCAAGCTCACGGCGACGGCGCAAGCGCTCGATCTCGCGCGCGTCTCCAACCATGGCGCGGTCGTCATCGAGCGCCGGCCGCCCCGCGTCGCCTTCGGAGAGACATTGGTCAAGCTCCCGCCCGGCGGCTTCCTGCAGGCGACCGAGGCGGGGGAGAACCTGCTGGCCGAGTTCGCCGGGCGGGCGCTCGCGGAACTCGAGGAGGATCGCGGATCTGTTCTGCGGCGCGGGCGCTTTCGCGCTCCGCCTCGCGCGCCGGCGCGAAGTTTTCGCCGCCGATTCCGACGCCGCCGCGATTCTGGCGCTGAAGCGCGCGGCGGCGGCCGCGCAGGGCATGAGCACACTTGCCGCCGAGACGCGCGATCTGTTCCGCCGCCCGCTGCGGGCCCAGGAACTCGCGTCCTTCGATGCGGCGCTCATCGATCCGCCGCGGGCGGGCGCCGGGCCCCAAGCGCGCGAACTCGCCGCCAGCGTCGTGCCGCTGGTCGTTTCGATCTCGTGCAACGCGGCGACCTTCGCCCGCGACGCGCGCATCCTGATCGACGGCGGCTATCGGATCGAGATCGTGACGCCGCTTGACCAGTTCCGCTTTTCCCCGCATGTCGAAATCGCCGCCGTCTTCCGCCGCCCAAGCGCGAAAACGCGCGCGCGGAGGCTGCTGGGGTGAACACGACCAAGCGAGACGCGGTTCTTGCCGCCCTGGAAAGCATCGTTGGCCCGCGCCACGTTCTGACCGACCCGTCCGTCTTCGCCGGCGCGCTCATCGAGCCGCGCGGCCTCTATCGGGGCAAGGCGCTCGCGCTCGTGCGGCCCGGCTCGACCCACGAAGTCGCCGCCATCGCCGCCTATTGCAACGAGGCGCGGATCGGCATCGTGCCGCAGGGCGGCAACACCGGACTCGTCGGCGGACAGACGCCCGACGGGACCGGCGATGAGATCATTCTCTCGACCCAGCGCCTCAAGACGATCCGCGAGGTCGACCCGCGCGCCGACGTGATGATCTGCGAGGCCGGCGTGACCCTCGCCGAGGCGCAAGCCGCCGCGCTCGCGGCCGACCGGCTGTTTCCGCTGTCGCTCACGGCTGAGGGCACCTGCACCATCGGCGGCAACGTCTCGACCAACGCCGGCGGGGTGACGGTGATCGCCTATGGCAATACGCGCGATCTCGTCACCGGGCTCGAGGCCGTTCTCGCCGACGGGCGGGTGATCAACGCGCTCAGCAAGCTGCGCAAGGACAACACCGGCTATGACGTCAAGAGCCTGTTCATCGGCGCCGAGGGCACGCTCGGAATCGTCACCGCCGCCTCGCTCAAGCTCTTTCCCAATCCGCGGGCCCGCGCGACGGCCTTCATCGGCCTCGCCAGCCCCGAGCGCGCATTGGCGCTGTTGGCGCTCGCCCGCGAGCGGCTGGGCGCAGGCGTCGTGAGCTTCGAACTGATCGCGCGCATGGCGCACGACATCGCGGTGAGCAACGGCCTGGCGCGGGCTCCGCTCGTGGGCGCGCATCAATGGTACGTGCTGATGGAGGCCGCCTCGCAAATCCTCGACGGGCTCGATGAGGCGTTCGCCGGCGCGCTCGCGGCCGCGCTCGAGAGCGGGATCATCGAGGACGCCGCGCTCGCAGCCTCGCTCGATCAGCGGGAGGCGTTCTGGAGGCTGCGTGACGCCATTCCGGAGGCGCAGATTCGCGAAGGCGCCTCGATCAAGCACGACGTCTCGGTTCCGGTCGGCGCCGTGCCCGCCTTCCTCGAGGAGGCGACGCGGGCGGTCGAGGCCTTCGCGCCCGGCGCGCGCGTCGTCGCCTTTGGCCATCTGGGCGACGGCAACATCCACTTCAACGTCTCGCAGCCGATCGGCGCCGACGCTCAGAGCTACCTCGGCCGCTGGCATGCGATGAACGAGGTCGTGCACGCCATCGTCGCGCGCTATGGCGGCTCGTATTCGGCCGAGCACGGGATCGGGCGCCTCAAGCGCGAGCTGCTCGCCCGATCCAAGGACCCCGCCTCGCTCGCCGTCATGCGCCAGATCAAGGCGGCGCTCGACCCCAACGGCGTGATGAATCCGGGCAAGGTCCTGTGACGCGCGGGCGAAGCGAGGCGCTGGCGCGTCGCTCGCCCGGCGGCGTGGGTCGAGCGGCGCCGAGGCGCGGTTCGACCCGGAGGGCCGGGCCTCGATGGCGAGGCGTCGCTTCGCACTTGGGCTCGAGCGTCGAGAGCGGCGCATTGCGTCGCGGCGCGCCGACTTGTACGAAAAAGGCCGACTGGATATTCATGCCGCGCCATGGGTCAAGGAGCGGCCGATGATCGAATGGTTCGATGACTTGACTGTCGGCATGCGCTTCAAGAGCGGCGATACGCTCGTCACGCGCGAAGGGATCAAGAGATTCGCGGCGGAATTCGATCCCCAACCGTACCACCTCGACGAGGCCGCCGCCGAGAAGTCGCTGTTCAAGGGTCTCGCCGCATCGGGCTGGCACACGGCCGCGATCGCCATGCGTCTGGTCGTCGAAGCGCGGCCGTTCGGGCCGCATCCGCTGCTCGGGCTCGGCGTGGACGAACTGCGCTGGCTGGCGCCGGTGCGACCGGACGACGTGCTCCATCTCGAAGGCGAGGTGATCGAACTGACGCCGTCGAAGACAAAGCCGCAGGGGACGGTGCGGGTCAAATGGACGGCGTTCAATCAGCGCGGCGAGCCGGTCTACACCTTCACCCCGACCGGCCTGGTGCCGCGCCGGCCCGCTTGATCCGCGCCGGCGAGGGGCCGCCTCTTCTTGCGCAGCGTGGTCGACCGCGCTCCATGCCGCCAGCGCTCCGCGGTTGATTGAGTCGACGAGGGACGGCGAGCTGGGCTCCTGGCGCGGGGGAGCGCATCGGAGCGCTTCGCGAATATAGGTCTGACCGAGGGATGGATCGGTCCCGCGGGTTCTGGAATAACGGGTCCCGTGCTCGAAACCCTCCTCGTCGCCATTCTCGCGTTCGCTTCGACGAACCTCGACGACCTTCTCCTCCTCATCGGCTTTTTCGCGATCCCCGCGTTCCGCGCGCGTGAAGTCGTGCTCGGGCAATTCATCGGGATCGGCGCGCTGACGGCGGTCAGCGCCGCCAGCGCGCTGCTCGCTGTCGCGCTGCCCACGGGAAAGGTCGGGCTCCTCGGTCTCGTGCCCGTCGCGCTCGGCGCAAAGAGGCTTTGGGACGCGCGGCGGGGCGTTGACGACGATCCGAAGCCGGCTCCGGCGGCGAGCGCGCACAATGTGTTCACGGTCGCCGCAGCGACCATGGGCGATGGCGGCGACAATATCGCCGTCTATGTCCCGATATTCGCGGCGCGCGCCGCCCATGAGCAGGCGCTGATCGCGGGAACCTTCGCCATCCTGACGGCGCTCTGGTGCGCGGCCGCGCATTATCTTGCACAACCACCCCGCTCTCGGCGCGCCGATCCGCCGCTACGGCCCGCGGCTGCTGCCCTGGGTCCTGATCGCCGTCGGGATTTCGGTGCTGATGAGGACAAGGTAGAGGCTGAATTTCGCAGCGGATGGTCCTGATCGCTTCTTCCGGCGACGGCGCGCGCTCCGGGCGTTTCCGCAGCGCCGCCTCCCCTCGGCGAGCGTTATCGGATCGGCGGAGCGTATTGGATGCCGCCGGCGTTCCACAATTGATTGAGTCCGCGGGGAATCGCGAGCGGAGTTTTCGCGCCGAGATTGCGCTCGTAAACCTCGCCGTAGTTTCCGACGGATCGGATGATGTTGGCGGCCCAGGAGTTCGTCAGCCCGATCTGCTCGCCGAAGTTTCCGCTGGTCCCGACCAGCCGCATCACCTCGGGCTTTTGCGATCTCAACGCCTGATCGATGGTCTTCGAGGCGACGCCAAGCTCCTCGGCGTTGATCATGGCGAAATGGACCCATTTGACGATGTCGATCCACTCGAGATCGTTCTGTCGCACGACCGGTCCCAGCGGCTCCTTGGAGATCACGTCGGGAAGTATCACGTGGTCCCGCGGCTTCGACAGGCGGCGGCGCAACGCATAGAGCTGCGAAAGATCGCTGGTCAGGACCGAGCAAAGACCGGCGTCGTATTTCCTGATCGCGTCGTCGGTGGATGACGACACGACCTCTTGAAAGCTCATTCTGTTGCTGGCGAAAAAGTCAGCGAGATTCTCTATTGTCGTGGTCCCGCTTTGCACGCAGACCCTGGCGCCATCGAGTTCCAGCGCCGAATTGATGCGCATCGCGCGCGGAACCATGAAACCTTGCCCGTCATAGTAGGTCACGCCGACGAAGGTCAGTCCGAACTCGGTTTCGCGCGACATGGTCCAGGTCGAATTGCGCGAAAGAACGTCGATCTTCCCGTCCCGGAGCGCCTGAAACCGGGCGTCGGCGGAAAGCGGGACCAGCTTGACCCGGGTCGGATCGCCAAAAATGGCGGCGGCGATGGCGCGGCAGAAATCGACGTCGAAGCCCGACCAGACTCCGCGCTCGTCGACGAACGAGAACCCCGGCAATCCTTCGTTGACCCCGCAAATCAACGAACCGCGCGCCTTGACCGCCGTCAAGGTCACCGACGCGCCATAGGCGGCGGTCGCCGCGGTCAACGCCACGACAAGCGCCGACAAGGCCCATCGAAGAGCTGTTCGGCCAGGCGTCTCGATTGCGCGCCGTCGACCCATGCGGAAGCTCACTTTGACCCTTCCCGAGTAACTCCCGGGGCGCCCCCTCCGCTCAGCAGGGAAAGCAGGAAAGCGCCCAATGCGCGCCGCTGTCGGATTCGGCTTTGTTCGCAACATCGCCGCCCTGCCGATGGGAAACGCGCTGTTTTGGCCTCCAAGAGAGGGGGGCGTCTGGGAGTTACATCCCCTTCTCGACCCCCGATCCGTTGTTCGAGCTCCGCGAGGGGCTGGCGCCTTTTTGGGTCGCGGATTGCGTCTTTTCAATCGCTTGCGGCGCCATTCGGCGCCGATTCGTCGACCGCTTGTCCTCGCGAGACCCGTGAGCTGCGCTTCGCCCCCGGATCGTCCCCTAAAGGACGGGGATCAAGGACCGGGAGCCGGACTGGGCTTTGCTCAAGACGTCCCGGCATGGGCGTTCGCGCGAACCGATTCCGGTTTCGAATCCGAGCGGACGAGGCGCCAGCCCCAAACCATGCCGAGAGCTTAAGACTTCGCGCCCGTCGCCGTTTTTGAGCGTGTCAACTCGCCCGCATGAAGGCTTGAAAGCGGCCGCTGCCCTCGACGCCACAGGCGCGCCTCGATCAGCGACGAGGACAACCATAACACGGCTTCTGATTTTCTCAAAGAGATTGTCGAACAAATTGATTTTCGAAAATTGTCGCCTCCTGCTTCCTGCGCCCGGAACTCAGGCGACGGCAAGGACAACGGTCGAAACGGCGTGCCGGCGAAGCGGCGCGCTGGCGGGGGGTTGGCGAAAATGCTAGGCTCGCGCCCGCTCCAGGGCGGCGCGGGGAATATTGCAGCCGCCGCCCCGGAGGGAACGGGGAGGCGACAATGACCGATGTCCAGTGGACGATTCACGCCCGCGAATTCTCGAACTGCAATTGCTCGTATGGCTGCCCGTGCCAGTTCAACGCATTGCCGACCCATGGCGATTGCCGGGCCGTGGTCGGGATGCAGATCGATGCCGGGCGCCATGGAGAAACGCGTCTCGACGGTCTGAAGACGGCCCTCATCCTGAAATGGCCTGGGCCCATTCACGAAGGAAAAGGCGAAGCCGCCGTCATCATCGACGAGCGGGCCAACGCGGCGCAGCGCGACGCGCTGCTGCGGATTCTCAGCGGTCAGGACACCGAGCCCGGAGCGACGGTCTTCAACGTCTTCGCCTCGACGTTCGAGAAGGTTCACGAGCCGATCTTCTCTGCGATCGATTTCGAGGTGGACATCGACGGCCGGCGGGCGCGACTGGTGGTGCCCGGCGTTATCGAGACGCGCGGCGAACCGATCTTGAACCCGGTGACGGGGAAGGAACATCGGGTCCGCATCGATATGGTCAGCGGGTTCGAATACAAATTGGCCGAGATGGGCCGCGGCTGGTCCAAGACCTCGGGCCCGATCGCTCACGAACTCGCCGATTCCTACGGTCAGTTCGCCCACGTCAATTTGAGCCAGAGCGGCATCGTCGCCTGACGCCCGATGAGCGACGCGGCGCTGGAAGTCGTGTTGCGGCGCGACCGTATGGTCGTCGCGGCCGCGCTCGTCGTGCTGACGCTGCTGGCCTGGGCGTATCTGTGGCGGCTCGCCGACGATATGGCCATGGGCGGGATGGACATGACCGGCTTCCGGATGGTCCCGGCCGGCATCGGCATGATGACGCCGGCGGCGGCGCCGTGGCGGCCGATCGAGTTCGTTTTCGTGTTCGCGATGTGGGTCGTGATGATGATCGGCATGATGACCCCGTCGGTCGCGCCGATGACGCTGCTTTATGCGCGGGTCGGCCGGCAGGCGGCGATCCGGAACAAGCCCTTTCCCGCCGCCATGTGGTTTCTGGGCGGCTATTTGCTCGCATGGGCCGCGTTCTCCTTCGCCGCCACCCTGGCGCAGTGGGGGCTCGACCGGGCGACGCTGCTGACGCCGATGATGGAAAGCGCGAGCCGAATTCTCGGCGGCTGCGTGTTGATCGCGGCCGGACTCTATCAGTGGACGCCGTTGAAGGACGTGTGCCTGCGGCAATGCCAGGCGCCGCTGACGTTCATCCAGCGCCACGGCGGGTTCCGCCGCGACGCCAAGGGCGCGGTCGTTCTGGGCGCCCGGCACGGGATCTATTGCATCGGTTGTTGCTGGGCCCTGATGGCGCTGCTGTTTGTCGGCGGGGTGATGAACGTCCTGTGGATCGCGGCGCTCGCGATCCTGGTCCTCTTGGAGAAGGTCGCTCCCGCCGGCCGCCAGATCGCGCGGATGTTCGGGGCGGGCTTTCTTGCGGGCGGCCTCTGGCTGCTGGCGACGGCATGGCGTTAGGCGCGGGCGGTTGAAGATTCCGCTTGCGACAGGCGCGCAAATAGTTCATATATGAACTTTCCCGCCGCCCGTTCAGCGGCGGGCGGCCGCTTTCGCGCCGGTCATTCGCGACATTTCGGAGCAGACAATGCCGACATACAAGGCGCCGGTCAGCGACACCGTTTTCCTGCTGAGCGACGTTTTCGACTACGCCAAATATGCGAACGCTCCCGGTTTCTCCGATGCGCCGCTCGACGTGGTCGAGGCGGTGCTGACCGAAGGCGCGAAGTTCGTCGAGGAGGTCGTCCAGCCGCTCAATCGCGTCGGCGACATCGAAGGCTGCACGCGCCATGACGACGGCAGCGTGACGACGCCGAACGGCTTCAAGCAGGCCTATAAGGCTTTGGTCGAGGGCGGCTGGGTCGGGCTGGCGGGCGACCCGGCCTACGGCGGCCAGGGGCTGCCGGCGTTTCTCGCGGTCCTGTTCAGCGAATACGAATATTCCGCCAATGTCGCGTTCTCGATGTACCCCGGGCTGACCAATGGCGCCGTCGCGGCGCTGATGGTCCACGCCAGCGAGGAGCTGAAGTCCCGCTATCTGCCGAAAATGACCACCGGCGAATGGACCGGCACGATGGACCTGACCGAGCCGCATTGCGGAACCGATCTCGGTCAGATCAAGACCCGCGCGGTCCCGCAGGCCGACGGCTCCTACGCCATCACCGGCCAGAAAATCTTCATTTCCTCCGGCGAGCACGACATGGCCGACAACATCGTCCATCTGGTCCTCGCCCGGATCGAAGGCGCGCCCGCGGGCGTCAAGGGGATATCCCTGTTCCTCGCGCCGAAATTCCTCCCCGGCCCCGATGGCGGACCGGGCGCCCGCAACGGAATCGTCTGCGGCTCGATCGAGCACAAGATGGGCATTCACGGCAACGCGACCGCCGCTCCTCAACTACGACGGCGCCAAGGGCTGGCTGGTCGGCGAGGAGCATCGCGGCCTGCCAGCGATGTTCGTGATGATGAACGGCGCCCGGCTCGGCGTCGCGGTGCAGGGTCTGGCGGTGTCCGAGGTCGCCTATCAGAACGCCGCCGCCTACGCCAAGGACCGGCGCCAGGGCCGGTCGCTGAAAGGGGCGGCGGAGCCCGACAAGCCGGCGGACATCCTGCTGGTCCATCCCGACGTGCGCCGCATGCTGCTGGACGTCCGCGCCTTCAACGAAGCCGCGCGGGCGCTGATGGTATGGGTCGCGCTGGCGCAGGACCAGAGTCGCCACGCGACCGACGCCAAGGCGCGCCAGGCCGCCGAAGACCGCCTCGGTCTGATGACGCCGGTGCTCAAGGGCGTGTTCACCGACTACGGATTCGCCAACGCCGTCAAGGCGCAGCAGGTGCTGGGCGGCCACGGCTACATCGCCGAATGGGGCATGGAGCAGTTCGTCCGCGACGCGCGGATCGCCATGATCTACGAAGGCGCGAATGGCGTTCAGGCGCTCGACCTGGTCGCGCGCAAATTGCCCAAGGACGGCAGTCGCGCGCTGATGGCCTTCCTTGGAGACGTCGTCGCAATTCCTTCAGGAAGCGAAGGCCGACGCGGGCCTGGCGCCCTATCTGACCGGGCTGCAGGCGGCGCTCGGCCATCTGCAGCAGGCGAGCCTGTGGCTGTCGCGCAACGCGATCGCCAATCCCGAAAACGCCGGCGCGGCTTCGACCGACTACATGCATCTTTTCGGCCTGACCGCGCTCGGCTATATGTGGGCGCGGATCGTCAAGGCGGTGCTGGCTCGCCAGGCCCGGGCCGAGAGCAATCCGGCGCTCGACGCGAAATTGACCCTCGCCAAGTTCTTCAGCGAGCGTATTCTGCCGGAAACGGCGGCTCAGCTGGCGCGGATCAGCTCCGGCGCCGCGACCCTGATGGCGCTGCCGGCCGAGGCGTTCTGACGGGCGCAGGCGAGCGGAAGGGAGGTCTCGGACGATGGGCGCAGTCGAGACGCGGGCGGGCTTGACCGGCGGCTGTCAATGCGGCGCGGTGCGCTATCGCCTGGACGCCGAGCCTCGAGCGGCGCAACATCTGCCATTGCCGCATGTGCCAGAAGGCGGGCGGCGGCCCGTTCATGGCGTTCTGCGGCGTGCCGATCGACCGAATGGACTGGACCCGCGGCTCGCCCAAGATTTTCGCCAGTTCGGCGATCGCGGAACGCGGCTTCTGCGGCGAATGCGGCACGCCGCTGACCTATCGGCTCATCGATCGCGACCGGATCGCGGTCACGATCGGCAGCCTCGATGAGCCGGCCCACGCAGCGCCGGCGATGCAATACGGCGTCGAGTCCAGGCTTCCCTGGCTCGACGGCCTTTTCGCCTTGCCGGCGCGAGAGACCAGCGAATGGCTGAATATCGACGCCGCGGCGCTCGGCAACCGCCAGCACCCCGATTTCGACACCTGAACGCGAACGGCGGCTCGAGGCCGCATGGAGATCAAAGCATGGCCGACGCCTTCATTTATGACCACGTGCGCACGCCGCGCGGACGCGGCAAGCCGGACGGCTCGCTGCATACCGCGACCACGCTGCATCTGGCGGCGACCGCGCTGAAGGCGATCAAGGATCGCAATCATCTCGACCCAGGCCAGGTCGACGATGTGGTGATGGGTTGCGTCGATCCGGTCGGCGAAGCGGGCGGCGACATCGCGCGCATGGGCGCGCTCGCCGCCGGCTACGGCGATTCGGTGCCGGGCGTGCAGATCAACCGCTTCTGCGCCTCGGGCCTCGACTCGGTCAATTTCGCCGCCGCGCAAGTGATGAGCGGTCAGCACGACATGACGATCGGCGGCGGCGTCGAATCGATGAGCCGCGTCGGCATCGGCGCCTCGGGCGGCGCATGGCCGGCCGATCCTTCGCTGGCCATTCCCGCCTATTTCATGCCCCAGGGCATTTCGGCCGATCTGATGGCGACCAAATACGGCTTCTCGCGCGACGACGTCGACGCCTATGCGGTCGAATTGCAGAAGCGCGCCGCCGCGGCCTGGAAGGCCGGCCGTTTCAAGAACTCGATCGCCCCGGTCATCGACGTCAACGGGCTGCCGCTGCTCGATCACGACGAGCACATGCGCCCGGCGACCGACATGCAGTCGCTCGCCTCCCTCAAGCCCTCGTTCGTGATCCCCGGCGAGCAAGGCGGCTTCGACGCGGTGGCGCTGCAGGCCCATCCGGAGGTCGAGCGCGTCATTCATGTCCACCACGCCGGAAATTCGTCGGGCATCGTCGACGGCGCGGCCGCCGTGCTGCTGGGGTCGCGCGAGGCCGGCGCCAAAGCCGGCCTGAAGCCTCGCGGGCGCATTCGCGCTTTCGCCAACATCGGCTCGGAGCCCGCGATCATGCTGACCGGACCGGTCGACGTGACCAGGAAAGTGCTGGCGCGCTCCGGCATGAGCATCGGCGACATCGACCTGTTCGAGATCAACGAGGCTTTCGCCTCCGTGGTGCTGCGCTTCATGCAGGCCTTCGATCTCGATGCGGCGAAGGTCAACGTCAACGGCGGCGCGATCGCCATGGGCCATCCGCTCGGCGCGACCGGCGCCATGATTCTCGGGACCGCGCTCGACGAACTCGAGCGCACGGGCAAGACCACCGCCCTCATCACCCTTTGCATCGGCGGCGGCATGGGCACCGCCACCATCATCGAACGCGTCTAACCGTCAGGCGGAGACCACGACCATGAACCTTGCCAATTTCCGTTTTGACACCGACGCCGACGGCATTGCGCTCGTCGCCTGGGACATGCCCGGCCGCTCGATGAACGTGCTGACGCAGGAAGTGGTCGCCGAGATGGCGACGATCGTCGATGCGATCACGAAGGATTCCGCGATCAAGGGCGCGGTCTTCACCTCCGGCAAGGACGGTTTTTCCGGCGGCGCGGACCTGACCATGCTGAAGTCGATGGGCGACGAATATTCCCGTCTCGCCGCGACGCAAGGCCAGGAGGCGGCGATGCGCGTGTTCGTCGACCGGTCGAAGCAATTGTCGCTGACCTACCGGCGGCTGGAGACCTGCGGCAAGCCGGTCGCGGCGGCGATCAATGGCGTGTGCATGGGCGGCGGGTTCGAACTCGCGCTCGCCTGCCACTACCGCATCGTCGCCGATTCCGACAAGGCGCGCGTCGGGCTGCCTGAAATCAAGGTCGGGCTGTTCCCCGGCGCCGGCGGCACGCAGCGCGTGGCGCGGCTGATGCCGACGCCGGACGCGCTGCAGATGCTGCTCAAGGGCGACCAATTGCGCCCCGCCCACGCCAAGAAGATGGGCCTGGTGCATGAGGTCGCGCCGGCGGATGAGATCGTCGCGCTGGCCAAGGCCTGGGTGAAGGCCAATCCGGGCGCCAAGGCGCCGTGGGACGATCCGAAGTTCAAGCCGCCGTCGGGCAAGGTCTATTCGGCGCAGGGCATGATGATCTGGCCGCCGGCCAACGCCATCTATCGCCGCGAAACCTACGACAATTACCCGGCGGCGAGGGCGGTCCTGACGTGCGTGTTCGAAGGCCTGCAACTGCCGATGGATCTGGCGCTCAGCGTCGAGAGCAAGCATTTCGCCAACATCCTTCTGTCCAAGGAGGCCGCGGCGATGATCCGCTCGCTGTTCCTGTCGATGGGCGAGCTCAACAAGGGCGCGCGCCGCCCGAGCGCCGTTCCGGCGTCGAACCTCAAGAAGGTCGGCGTCCTCGGCGCGGGGCTGATGGGCGCAGGCATCGCCTATGTCTCGGCCAGCGCGGGGCTCGAAGTGGTGCTGATCGACCGCGATCAGGAATCGGCCGATAAGGGCAAGGCCTATTCCGACAAGATTGTCAGCACGCAGATCGCCAAGGGCCGGGCGAAAACGGCCGACAAGGAGGCGCTTCTCGCGCGCATTCACGCGACGGCGGACTATGCTCGACTGAAGGGCTGCGACCTCGTCGTCGAGGCGGTGTTCGAGGATCGCGCGGTCAAGGCCGAGGCGACGAAGAAGGCTCAAGGCCGTGCTGGGCCCCGACGTGGTGTTCGCCAGCAACACCTCGACCCTGCCGATCACCTCGCTGGCCGAAACGTCGCTGAAGCCTGAAAATTTCATTGGCGTGCATTTCTTCTCGCCGGTCGACAAGATGATGCTGACCGAGATCATCATGGGCGAGAAGACCGGCGCGAAAGCGCTGGCGACGGCGATGGATTTCGTCCGCGCGATCAAGAAGACGCCGATCGTCGTCAACGACTGCCGCGGCTTCTACGTCAACCGCTGCGTCGGCAATTACATGGTCGAAGCGCACGCCATGGTGATGGAGGGCGTTCCTCCGGCGATGATCGAGAACGCCGCCAAGATGGCGGGCATGCCGGTCGGGCCGCTGGCGCTCAACGACGAGGTCGGCATCGATCTGAGCTGGCGCATCCTGCAGGCGACCGAGAAGGACCTCGGCGCGAACGCGGTCGATCCGGCGCAGAAGAAGCTGATCGAGACGATGGTCGCAAAAGACCAGCGCTTCGGGCGCAAGAACGGCAAGGGCTTCTACGATTACCCGGCGAACGGACCGAAGAGCCTGTGGCCCGGGATCGCAAAGATCGCCGGCAAGCAGCTCGATCCGGATACGGTCAGCGTGAAGGACTTGAAGGACCGCTTCCTGTTCACCGCGGCGCTCGAGGCGGCGCGCTGCCTGTTCGAGGGCGTCGTCACCGATCCGCGTGAGGCGGATGTCGGCTCGATTCTCGGCTTCGGCTACGCGCCCTATTCCGGCGGCACGATCTCGCTGATCGACGGCATGGGGCTCAAGGCCTTCGTCGCCCGCGCCAAGGCGCTGGCGGCGAAATACGGTCCCCGCTTCGAGCCGCCCGAGAAGCTCGACGCAGATGGCCGAGCGCGGCGAGACGTTCTACGGGACCTACGGCGAGAAGCAGAAGGCGGCGTAAGCTCCCGCGCCCCTCGTGGGGGAGGGCCCTCGGCGGAACAGAGGCCGCGACGGCGAGCCCGACGCGCGGCCGAGACTAATCCGATCCGACCTCACTTTCGTCGTCATCGCTTGGAACGCAGGCGTTCAGCGCGTTCAGTGACATCCTAAACACGGCTCCGCCTTTTCAGCAGCTGGAGCCGCGGGCAAACCCGGGGCGGTTCAAACCTCGCTCTGCAACCGTAGTAGCTGCTTCGTTCAACCTAATTGGATCCTCCAGCGCGGGATAAGTGGTCTCGTTGATACTATCCAATTGGTAGGCCTTAGTGAAATCGATGTAGTTCGTGAGGTCGGGCGCGTCCATCGCCGAAGCGTCCGGACGTCGATCCCAAGCAGTTCGGCCGCTTCCTCCTGGTTGAGCTCCGCCAATTCCCAGCGGTGCAAAAGGTTCAAAAACATCGCCATGCGCACACCCTGAAGGGCTTCCGTCCGACCCATCCACCCCCCCTCCAAAAAGGTCGGGCTTACCGGACAGATCGTGCGCTACCTAAACCGGGCATATCGTCTGCTGCCCACACCCGTCGCGCAGGTCCTTGACAAGGCGCCGGTTCCGCTCGATCATTTGTATACAAACATCCAACGCGTGAGCCGCTCGCATGTACGCTCGCCCTTCCGACCTCGACGAGGCGCTCGGGTTGCTGGCCGAAGGCGGCGCGCGCATCATCGCTGGAGCGACTGACATTTACCCGAACGCGGGCGAACTTCCGCTGCAGGGCGACTACGTCGACGTCTCCAGCATATCCGCTTTGCGCGGCGTACGCATCGAAGGCGACGCTGTGCGGATCGGCGCGACGACGACATGGAGCGATATCGCGAGGGCCAATCTGCCGCCTGCCTTCGACGCGCTGAAGGTCGCGGCGCGCGACATCGGCGCCGCCCAGATTCAGAATCGCGGCACGATCGCCGGCAATCTGTGCAACGCCTCGCCTGCCGCCGACGGCGTCCCGCCATTGCTGATCCTCGACGCGGAAGTGGAACTCGCCTCCCGGCGCGGGACGCGCCGTCTGGCGCTCGACGCGTTCATCGGCGGCGCTCGAAGCACCCTGCTCGCCCCGGACGAAGTGATGACCGCGGTCGTCACGCCGCTGCCCGCTTCGACGATGCGGTCGGCCTTCTTCAAGCTCGGCGCCCGGCGCTATCTCGTCATTTCGATCGTGATGGTCGCCGTCGCGCTCGACGTCGTCGAGGGGATCGTGTGCGACGCGCGGATCGCCGTCGGCGCCTGCTCCGTGGTCGCCCAGCGGATGAGGGAAGCGGAGCGTCGTCTGATCGGCGCGGCCGGCGCGCCCTGGCCTCGGACGGTCGATCGAGGCGCAGGACTTGGCGCGGCTGTCGCCGATCGACGACGTCCGCGCTAGCGCGGACTATCGGCGCGACGCGGCCTTGACGTTGCTCAGACGTGCGATCGACGCTTGTCGCGGTCGGCCAAACAGGAGGCGTCGCCTGATGCTCGAACGCGCCCCCGGCGTCGTCGTCACGCCTTAATGGCGAGCCCGCGCGTATTTCCGGATCGCCGCTCGGAACGCCTCAGTTACGCGCTGCGCGAGGAATGCGGCCTGACGGGCGTCAAAGTCGGCTGCGACGCCGGCGATTGCGGCGCCTGCACGGTGCTCATCGACGGCGAGCCCGTCTGCGCCTGCCTGACCTCGGTCGGGCAGGCCGACGGACGTAGCGATCGAGACGATCGAGGGCCTCCAGCGACCGCCAGGCGATCGTCGCGCAGCTTCGCGCGCGCCTTACACGCCCACGGCGCCGCGCAATGCGGCGTCTGCACGCCAGGCGTTCTGGTCTCCGCGGTCGCCCTGCTGCGACGAGAGCCGCGGCCCAACGAAGAGGCGATCCAGAACGCGCTCGCGCGGCGTGCTTTGCCGCTGCACCGGCTATCGCGCCATCGTCGACGCCGTGAAGGACGGCGCACCTCTTCGACCGCCGCGATGTCGCGGAGTTGCCAGCGGAGGCCGCGGTCGGGCGTCGCGTCTCCCCGCCTCGACGGCGTCCGCAAGCTCTCCGGAGCGGAAATCTTCGGCGCGGACGAATGGCCGGCGGAGGCGCTCACGGCGCGCGCGGTGCGCTCGCCTCACGCGCACGCCGCGTTCGCTCTCGGCGATGTCGAGGCGTTCAAGCGCGCTCATCCCGGAATCGTCGCCGTCTTTACCGCCGAGGACGTGCCCGGCGCGAATTGCTTTGGCGTGATCCCGCCTTTCGCCGACCAGCCGGTGCTCGCGGAGAGCGTCGCGCGCTTTCGCGGCGAGGCGGTGGCGCTCGTGGTCGGCGACAAGCGAGACGATGCGCCACTCGATCTGACGACGTTTCCCGTGACCTGGAGCCCGCTGCCGGCGCTGACGACGCTCGACGAGGCGCTCGAAGAGAGCGCCGAGCGCATTCACGCAACCCGCCCTGGCAACATCCTGACGAGCGGGCGTGTGGCGCGCGGCGACGCCGTGGCGGGCCTCGCCGCGTCGGACGTCGTCGTCGAAGGCGCCTTCGAGACCGGCTTCGTCGAGCACGCCTATATCGAGCCCGAGGCCGGCTTCGCGCGCCGCGTCGGCGACCGCATCGAGGTCCAGGCCTGCACCCAGGCGCCCTATATGGACCGCGACGACGTCGCGAAGATCCTCGGCATCGCGCCCGAGCAGGTGCGCATCATGCCGACGGCGGTCGGCGGCGGCTTCGGCTCCAAGCTCGATCTGTCGGTGCAACCCTTCGTCGCGATCGCCGCCTGGCGGCTCGATCGGCCGGTGCGCATGGTCTATTCGCGCCGCGAATCGATCATGACGACGACCAAGCGTCATCCCGCGCGCATCGCGCTGAGAGTCGGCGCGACGCGCGACGGCCGTCTCACGGCGATGGACTTCGCCGCCGATTTCAACACCGGCGCCTACGCCTCCTGGGGGCCGACGGTCGCCAACCGCGTGCCGGTGCACGCCTCCGGCCCCTATCGCATGCCGCATTATCGGGCGCTGGCGCGCGCGGTCCACACGCATCTCGTGCCCGCCGGCGCCTTCCGCGGCTTCGGCGTGCCGCAGAGCGCGATCGCGCAGGAGCAGCTCTTCGACGAGCTCGCGCTGACGCCTCGGCATCGATCCGCTCGAATTCCGCATCCTCAACGCGCTCGGCGCCGGCGAGCCGACCGTCACCGGCCAGGTCTTCGCGGACGGCGTCGGCTTCAAGGCGCTGCCTCGAGGCGCTCCGCCCGCGCTGGCGCGCGGCGCGCGCCGCGGCCGAGCGTTCAACGCTGCAGGCGCCAGGCCCGCTGCGGCGCGGCGTCGGCGTCGCCGGCATGTGGTACGGCTGCGGCAACACCTCGCTGTCCAACCCTTCGACGATGCGCGCTCGGCCTCAAGCCGACGGGCGCGTTCGCGCTGTTCCAGGGCGCGGTCGATATCGGTCAGGGCTCGAACACCGTCGATTGCGCAGATCTGCGCCGACGCGCTCGGCGCGCCGATCGACCGTCGACTCTCGTGTCGGCCGACACCGACACGACGCCCGACTGCGGCAAGACCTCCGCCTCGCGCCAGACCTTCGTCTCCGGCAACGCGGCCGCGCTCGCGGCGCGCGGCGATGCGGCGCGCAGATCCTGCGGCTCGCCAATGTCGGCGAGGACGCGAAGCTTCGCTTTCGAGACTGGCGCGGTCGTCATCGCCGACGCCGCCGGCGAGACGCCGCATCGAACTTGCGGCGCTGCCCGTCAACGCCGCCGGCTTCGTCGTCGAATGCGTCGAGACCTTCGATCCGCCGACGACGCCGCTCGACGAGAACGGGCAGGGCGACCCTTACGCCGTGTTCGGCTCCGGCGCGCATCTCGCCGAGATCGAGGTCGACATCGAGCTCGGGCGCGTGCGCGTGCTGCGTCTCACCTGCGCGCACGACGTCGGCCGCGCGATCAATCCGACGCTGGTCGAAGGCCAGATCGAGGGCGGCGCGGCGCAGGGGCTCGGCCTCGCGCTGATGGAGGAGTTCTTCCCGGGCACGCGGCGAGAACCTGCACGACTATCTGATCCCGACCGATCGGCGACATGCCGCCGGTCGAATGCATCCTGATCGAGGACGCCTCCTCCGATCGGCCCGTTCGGCGCCAAGGGCATCGGCGAGCAGGCGCTGATTCCGACCGCGCCGGCGATCCTCAACGCCATCCACCACGCGACCGGCGCGCGCATCCGGCGCGCGCCCGCGACCCCCGACCGCGTGCGCCAAGCGATCCGCGCCGCTAGCAGGAGCGCGAGCATGAGCGAGGCCGACGACAAGATCCGCTGCGACGCCTGTCCGGTGATGTGCTACATCCGCCCGGGCATGACGGGCGCCTGCGACCGCTACGCCAACGACGACGGCCTGCTGGTGCGCGTCGATCCGCATGTGCTGCTCGACCGCACCGTCGAGCGAGGCGGCCAGGTCGTCGCCGTTCGTCGGCGCGGCGGGCGACTGGAGCGGCGACATCGTCAACGGGCCGAGCCGTTTCGTCACCGCGATCGGCGCCGGCACGACCTATCCCGACTACAAGCCCGCGCCCTTCATCGTCTCGTCCAGGTCGACGGCGTCGACATGGTGACGGTCGTGACCGAGGGCATCTTCAGCTATTGCGGCGTCAAGGTGAAGATCGACACCGACCGCCACCTCGGCGCCGAATGCGCGACCGTGCGCGCGGAGGGCGAGCCGGTCGGCCATGTGACGACGGGCGAATACGGCTCGCAGATGCTCTCGCTCGGCGGCGTCAATCATCTGACCCAGGCGGCAAGAAGGAGGGCCGCGTCACCTGCGAGACGCTGCTCGATCTCTGCAACGGCAAGGCCGGTCGAGCTTGCCGTCGACGGCGGCGCGACGGTCGTCGTCGCAGGCCGGCAAGCCGCCGATCGTCAACGGCGAGCTCGAGGAGCGCATGCGCGTCGGCTGCGGCTCGGCGACGATCGGCATGTTCGCGAAGCAATGGTTCGGCAAGGTCGACGAAGTCGTCGTCGTCGACGACCACATCACCGGCGTCCTGTCCGAGCATCAGGCCGGCAAGCTGCTCGGCGCGCGCGACACCGGCATCAGCATGAAGGGCCGGCGCTCGACGCCCGGCCGCTATTTCCATGTCGCCGAGCCCGGCACCGGCTGGGGCGGCACCAACATCACCGATCCGCTCGACGATCCTCGCCGGCTTCAATCCGAAGGTGGCGTGGCCGGGCCTGACGATGCTGATGGTCTCGACCACCGGCGAGCAGCACGCCTTCTATCGGCTCGACGAGGAGCTGCAGCCGCGTGCAGGAGGAGCTGCCGGAGAACCTGCGCGAATCGGTCGAGCGCATCAGCGAGAATTGCGAGCCGGCGCTGTGCACGGTGCTGTTCATGGCCGGCGCCGGCGGCTCGCTGCGCGCGGGCGTCACCGAGAATCCGGTGCGCCTCACGCGCTCGGTGCGCGAGGCGCTGACGACGGTGACCGGCGGCGGCGCGCCGGTCTATGTCTGGCCGGGCGGCGGCATCACCTTCATGGTCGACGTGACGCTGTTGCCGGAGAACGCCTTCGGCTACGTGCCGACGCCGGCGATCGTCGCGCCGATCGAGTTCACGATGCGCCTCGACGACTACGCGGCGCTCGGCGGCCATGTCGACGAGGTGCGGCCGCTCGACGAGGTGCTCGCGCGGCGCGCCGAGCGGCGCGACCAACGATGTTCAGTCGACGGCGCGGTCGCGCGCCGTCGGGCGCGGCGCAAGGCATGAGCGCGCCGCGCGCAACAGCGCCGTCTTGCCCGACGGGCGCCTGCATCTCCACGACGGGCCGATCGACCTCATCATCGAGGCCTGCGGCGCGCCGGGCGCGGTCGACGCCGCCTATGCCGCCGCCGCGGCGCGCTTCGCGACGATGCTCGACGAGCTCTGCGCGGAACTGCCGCTGCTGCGTGCGCGCCGCGCGCCGCGCCCGGCGCCCGCAGGGCGCGGTCGCGCGCCGCATGGCGGCGGCGGTCGCGCCGTTCGCCGCGGACGCGTTCATCACGCCGATGGCGGCCGTCGCCGGCGCCGTCGCCGAGGAGGTCCTCGCGGCGATGACGCAAGCCGGCGACGGCTCGCCCGCGCCTATGTCAACAACGGCGGCGACATCGCGCTGCATCTTGCGCCGCGGCGAGTCGTTCGCGCATCGGCCTGGTCGACCGGCCCGACCGCCCGGCTCTGTTCGGCACGCGCGCGCATCGCCGCGCGCGACGCGTGCGCGGCGTCGCCACCTCCGGCTGGCGCGGGCGCAGCTTCTCGCTCGGCATCGCCGACGCGGTCACGGTGCTCGCGCCGCACGGCCGCGCACGCCGACGCGGCGGCGACGCTGATCGCCAACGCCGTCGATCTGCCCGGCCATCCCGCGATCGAGCGCGCGCCGGCCCGCGACCTCGATCCGCACAGCGATCTCGGCGACCGGCTGGTCACGCGTCGCCGTCGGCGCCGCTTGACGCGAAGCCGAAATCGCGCGCGCGCTGGACTGCGGCGCGGCGCGAGGCCGAGCTTTGGCGGCGCGCGGGCCTGATCGAAGCGGCCGCGCTGCGCCTCTGCAGGGCGAGACGCGCCTTGTCGGCGGCCGATCGCCGCGCTTTACGCGCGTCCGCGCCGCCTCCCCTCGCAATGGAGCACCGCGCCATGCCCGTCGGTTGAGCTGCGCAAGCGCGTCGATCGTGGTCGAGGAGATCTTCCACGAGGGCGGCCCGGTCGCGGCAGTCCCCTATCGCCGCGCGGCGATCCTCGCGGTCATCAAGAATCCGTTCGCCGGCCGCTATGTCGAGGACATCGTCGGCTTCTCCGACGATCTGAAGCCGCTCGGCCTCGAGATGGCGCAAGGCGCTGATCGCCGCGCTCGGCGGCGACCCGAAGGCGATCGAGGGCTACGGCAAGGGCGCCATCGTCGGCGCGGCCGGCGAGCTCGAGCACGGCGCGCTCTGGCATGTCGCCGGGCGGCTACGCGATGCGCGAGGTGCTCGGCGGCGCGCATGGCGATCGTGCCCTCGACCAAGAAGGTCGGCGGCGCCGGGCGCGCGGCTCGACGTGCCGATCACCCATATCAACGCCTCCTACGTGCGCAGCCATTTCGACGCCATCGAGGTCGGCGTCGCCGACGCGCCGCGCGCCGACGAGATGCTGCTCGCGCTCGCGATGACGACCGGCCCGCGCGTCCACGATCGCGCCGGCGGGCTGAAGGCCTCCGAGATCAAGGGACAGGACGGACTGCGATGAAAGCGAAGATCCGCAAGCTCGTCACGTTCGTCGAGGAGACGCGCGATCGAAGATGGCCGCGCCGTCGAGCCGCCGACGCGCCGCGCCGCCGCGGTCGCGGTGATCGAGAATCCGTTCGCCGGCCGCTATGTCGAGGATCTCTCCGAGCTGATCGACATCGGCGAGGAGCTCGGCGGCCTGCTCGCCGAGCGCGCGGTCGCGGCGCTCGGCATCCCGGCGACCGCGCGCCGAGAGCTACGGCAAGGCGGCCGCCGTCGGCGAGAACGGCGAACTCGAGCACGCCGCCGCGATCCTGCACCCCAAGCTCGGCGCGCCGGTGCGCAAGGCGCTCGGCAAGGGCGCGGCGCTGATCCCGTCGTCGAAGAAGCGCGGCGGCCCCGGCGTCGCGCTCGACGTGCCGCTCGGCCACAAGGACGCGGCCTTCGTGCGCAGCCATTTCGACGGCATGGAGGTGCGCATCAACGACGCGCCGCGCGCCAACGAGATCATGGTCGCGGTCGCGGTCACCGATTCCGGCCGCCCGCATCCGCGCGTCGGCGGCCTGACACAAGGACGAGATCAAGGGCGACGACGGGTTGCGCTAACCGGCGAGCGTCTCAGGACGAATATGGAGCTTCAATCGGGTTTCCACGCGATGCTTTCGGCCGAGCTGATCGCGGCTGCTCGTTTTCAGGCGCGCCGGCGCCGCGCCGACGACACGATCAAGATCGGCGAGATCAACTCCTATTCCGGCCTGCCCTCCTTCACCGCGCCCTACCGCAAGGGCTGGCAACTGGCGCTCGACGAGATCAACGCCGCCGGCGGCGTCGACGGCAAGAAGCTCGAAGTGATCTCCAAGGACGACGGCGGCAAGCCGGCCGACGGCGGTGACGGAGGCCAACGAGCTCGTCGAGAGCGACCACGTCGCGATGCTCGCCGGCACGTTCTTCTCCAACATCGGCCTCGCGGTCTCCGACTTCGCCAAGCAGAAGAAGGTCCTCTTCCTCGCCGCCGAGCCGCTCACCGACGCGATCACGCTCTCGAAGGGCAACCGCTACACCTTCCGCCTGCGCCCCTCCAACTACGAGCAGGCGGCGATGCTGGCCGAGGAAGCGGCCAAGCTGCCGGCGAAGAGCTGGGCGACGATCGCGCCCAACTACGAATACGGCCAGTCGGCGGTCGACAGTGTTCAAGGAGCTGCTCGTCCGCAAGGCGCGGCCGGACATCGAGTGGGTCGGCGAGCAATGGCCGCCGCAGGGCAAGATCGACGCCGGCGCGGTCGCCGAGGCGATCGCCAAGACCCAGCCGGACGCGATCCTCAACGTCAGCTTCGGCCCCGACCTCGTCAAGCTCGTGCGCGAGGGCGAGACGCGCGGCCTGTTCAAGGACCGCGCGGTCGTCAGCTTCCTCACCGGCGAGCCCGAATATCTCGATCCGCTGAAGGACGAGACGCCGCAGGGCTGGATCGTCACCGGCTATCCCTGGTCGCACGTCTCGATCCCCGAACACGCCGCGTTCCTGAAGGCCTATCAGGCCAAATACAACGACTATCCGCGGCTCGGCTCGGTCGTCGGCTATTCGACGATCAAGGCCGCCGCGGCGATCCTCGCCAAGGCGCATTCGACCGACACCGACAAGCTGATCGCCGCCGCCGAGGGCCTGAAGTTCGAGACGCCGTTCGGCCGAGTCACCTTCCGCGCGATCGACCATCAATCGACGCTCGGCGCCTTCGTCGGCAAGACGGCGCTGAAGGACGGCAAGGGCGTGATGATCGACGTCGACCTACCACGACGGCGCCGACTATCTGCCGCCCGACGCGCGAGGTGAAGGCCGAGCGGCCGAAGAATTGAGCGCTCGCGCGGGAGGCGGCCTCGAGGCCGCGGGCTCCGTCTCCCGGACGGCGCTCTCCGGCGGCGGCGCGCGACCTTTGAGCTTCTACGTCGTCCAGTTCATCACCGGGCTCGCCAGCGCCTGCTCGCTGTTTCTCGTCGCCTCCGGCCTGTCGATCATTTTCGGCGTCACGCGCATCGTCAATTTCGCGCATGGCGCCTTCTACATGCTCGGCGCCTATGTCGCCTATACCGCCGATCGACCGGCTCGGGCGCGTCGATCGGCTTCTGGGCCGCGGCGCTGCTGGCCTGCGCTCGCCGTCGCGGCGATCGGCGCGCTCGTCGAAATGACTGCTGCTGCGCCGCATCTACGACGCGCCGGAACTGTTCCAGTTGCTCGCCACCTTCGGCGTGACGCTGGTCGGTCGAGGATCTCGTGCTGCTGATCTGGGGGCCGAGCGAACTGCTCGGGCCGCGCGCGCCGGGCTTCAAGGGCGCGGTCGACCATCCTCGGCCAGCCGTTCCCGACCTACGACCTCTTGCTGATCGCGCTCGCGCCGCTCGGTTCTCGCGCTCTGTGGGTCTTGTTCCGGCGCACGCGCTGGGGCGTGCTGGTGCGCGCGGCGACGCAGGACCGCGAGATGGTGGCGGCGCTCGGCGTCAACCAGAAATGGCTGTTCACCAGCGTCTTCGCGCTCGGCGTCTTTCTCGCCGGCCTCGGCGGCGCGCTCGCGCTGCCGCGCGAGGCGGCCAACCACGACGATGGACCTGTCGGTCATCGCCGAGGCGCTGGTCGTCGTCGTCATCGGCGGCCTCGGCAGCCTGCCGGGCACCTTCCTCGCCGCGATGCTCGTCGCCGAGCTCAACGCCTTCGGCATTCTCGTGCTGCCGGGCATGTCGATGGCGCTCGCCTTCGTGGTCATGGCGCGTCGTGCTCGTCGTGCGGCCCTGGGGCCTGCTGGGCAAGCCGGAGGCGCTCGCGCGGCCGCGAGCGGCGCGGTCGACTACCCGCTGGCGCCCGTTCGGCGCGCGCGGCCGCGCTCGCCGTTGCTGCGGCGCTCGCGCTCGCCGCCGCTGCTGCCGCTCGTCGCGGGCCCTTATCTCGCTCGGCGTCGCGACGCGAAGTCGCGATCTTCGTGCTTTACGCGGCGAGCCTGCATTTCCTGATCGGCGGCGGCGGGCTCGTCTCCTTCGGCCACGCCGCCTATTTCGGCCTCGGCGCCTATGGCGCGGCGCTGGCGCTCAAAGCGTCTCGGCCTCGGCATGGCGCCCGCGCTCGCCTGCGGCGTCGCTTCTGGCGCTCGCCGGCGCGCTGGTCTTCGGCTGGTTCTGCGTGCGCCTCTCCGGCGTGCTATTTCGCCGATGCTGACGCTCGCCTTCGCGCAGATCGTCTGGTCGATCGCCTTCCAATGGACCGACGTCACCGGCGGCGACAACGGCATCATCGGCGTCTGGCCGGCGCCTGGGCGGCCTCGCCCGCAGCGCTTCTATCTGGCTGACTGCCTCGCGTCTGCGCGCGTGGCGGCGTCGCGCTGCTGCGCGCGATCCTGTTCTCGCCGTTCGGCTACGCGCTGCGCGCTCTGCGCGACATCGACGCGCGCGCCGAGACGATCGGCATCGACCGGCGGCGCGTGCAATGGGCTGGGCTTCGCGCTCGCCGGCGCTTTCGCCGGCGCTCGCCGGGGCGCTCTTCGCCTTTCTCAAGGGCAGCGTGTTTCCCGACACGCTCGGCATTCCGTTGTCGATCGACGGGCTCGTCATGGTGCTGGTCGGCGGCGTCGGCACGATCGTCGGGCGGCGTCGTCGGCGCGATCCTGTTCCGCAGTCCTGTCGATCTGGATGATCAGCCACACCGACTATTCGCGCCTCGTGCTCGGCGCCCTCATCATCCTGCTCGTCGTGCTGTTCCCCGGGGCTCGTCGGCGCGTTCGAAACTTGGCGAAGCGCGCGGGCGCCCGCTCGCCTCCGTGGCGAAAGCCTATGAGCATTCTCGTCGTCGAGGAGCTCGGCAAGTCCTATTCGCGGCTTCCAGGCGGTCCGGAACGTGAGCTTCGCGCTCGAAGCGGGCGAGATGCTGGCGCTCATCGGCCCGAACGGCGCCGGCAAGACGCACCTGCTTCAACATGATCGACGGCCAGCTCGCGCCGACGACCGGCCGGATCGCGATCTTCGGCAAGACGCGCCGCCGGGCATGCGCCCGGCGACATCTGGCGGCTCGGCGTCGGGCGCACGTTCCAGGTCGCCGCGACCTTCGCCTCGATGACGGTCGCGGAGAATGTGCAGATGGCGCTGATCTCGCACCATCCGCGCCGCTGGCTGGCGCTCCGCTGGGCGGCGCGCTACCACGTCGCGACGAGGCGGAGCGCCTTCTCGATCTCGTCGGCATGGCCGATCAGGCGCAACGCGGCTGCGGCGAGCTCGCCTATGGCGACCTCAAGCGGCTCGAGCTCGCCATCGCGCTCGCCAACGATCCGAAGCTCCTGCTGATGGACGAGCCGGCGGCCGGCATGGCGCCGCGAGAGCGCCATGCGCTGATGGCGCCTCACCGCCCGCATCGCCCGCGAACGCACGATCGGCGTGCTCTTCACCGAGCACGACATGGACGTCGTGTTCGGCCACGCCGACCGCGTGCTCGTGCTCAACCGCGGGACGCTGATCGCCGAGGGCGCGCCCGCGGCGGTGCGCGCCAACGCCGAGGTTCAGGCGGTCTATCTCGGCGCGGGCTCGCTCTACGGGGCCGGTTCGTGAGCGCCGCCAAGCTCTCGGTCGCAGAACTCGACGCCGCCTACGGCCAAGCGCCAGGTGCTGTTCGACGTCTCGCTGGACGATCGCGGCCGGGCGAGGCGGTCGCGCTGCTCGGCCGCAACGGCGCGGGCAAGTCGACGACGTTCCGCGCGATCCTCGGGCTTATGGCCGACCGCAGCGGCGAGGATCGTCTTCGACGGCGAGGACATCTCGAAGCGTCCCGCCTTACGAGATCGTGCGGCGCGGCCTCGGCTACGTGCCGGAGGACCGGCGCATCTTCTCCGATCTGACGGTCGACGAAAACCTCAGCGTCGGCCGGCAGCCGCCGCGCGCCGGCGCTCCGACCTGGACGCCGGAGCGGCTCTTCGCCATCTTTCCGAACCTGCGCGGAGCTGCGGGCGCGCGCCGGCGCGCGCATGTCGGGCGGCGAGCAGCAGATGCTCACGATCGCGCGCACGCTGATGGGCAATCCCTCGCTTCTGCTGCTCGACGAGCCGTCCGAGGGCCTCGCCCCCCGCATCGTCGAGCAGATGATCGAGGCGATTCGCGAGATGAAGCGCGAGGGCCTCGGCCTGTTCGTGAGCGAGCAGAACCTCGCTTTCGCCCGCCTCGTCGCCGAGCGCGTCTACGTCATCGAGAAGGGCGCGATCCGCTTTGCCGGAACGATGGCGGAGTTCGACGCCCGGCCCGACGTGCGCGACGCCTATCTCGCGTTTTGAGCCGGCTGGCGGCGCCGCCATGGCTGTGATACCCCGTGACCCAATGAAAAACCCCGCCATCGAAGGCAGACGCAAGCGGGAGGAGCCCTACGTCCTCGACGACCAGGTCGGCTTCGTCCTGCGTCAGGCGCAGCAACGTCACACGACGATTTTCGCCGCCGAGATGATCGACGGCCTCACGCCGACCCAATGGGCGGCGCTCGCCAAGCTGAGGGAATGCGGCGCTTGCTCGCAGAATCATCTCGGCCGCCTGACCGCGATGGACGCCGCGACGATCAAGGGCGTCATCGACCGCCTGACCGGGCGCGGCTTCACCACGATCCGTCCGGACCCGCGCGACGGGCGCCGTCTCCTCGTCGCGCTGACGCCGGTGGGTTCGAATCTCTACGATCGCGCCGCGCCGATCGCGCGCGCTGATCACGCAAAAGACGCTCGAGCCGCTGGACGAAGTACGAACGCTCGACGCTCGTCGCTTTGCTGCGACGGCTGGCCTGACGCGAAGCGTTCGTTCCCTTCACGCGGGCCGCGCGAAGTGCAGACGCTCACCGCGAACTCAACTCACTCCGCCACGACCGTCGGCGCCTTCTCCGCAGGCGGCGTGTTGCGGCTGCGATGCGAGCGCACGATCCCGTCGATGACGGTCATGCCGACGCCCGGCAGGTCGCCGAGCCGCACGCTCTCCAGCAGCGTCTTGCCGGCCGAATGCTGAGCGCGATCCATGAAGACGAAATCGGCGGCGCGCCCGACCTCGATGAGCCCGCAGTCGAGCTCGCGCATGCGCGCCGTGTTGCCGGTCGCAAAGCAGAAGGCGACCTCCGCGGGAACGTCGCCGAGCGAAGCGAGCAGCGCGACCATCCGCAGGATGCCGAGCGGCTGAACGCCCGAGCCGGCCGGGGCGTCGGTGCCGAGGATCACGCGATCGCAATTCGCCGAGTTCCCTGGCGGTGCGCAAGGTGAGCAGCGCCGCGCGTTCGTTGCCGTTGTGCACGAGTTCGAGGCCGCGCTTGCAGCGCTCGCACAGGCAGACGATCTGATCGTCGGGCAGCGCCGTGTGGCCGCCGTTGATATGGCCGATCACGTCGGTGTCCGCCTCGAGCACGATGTCCTTGTCGATGAGCCCGGAGCCCGGGATCGACGGACCGCCGGTATGGATGGTGCTGTTGATGCCGTATTTGCGCGCCCAGGCGACCATCTTGCGCGCGGTCGGCCCGTCCTTGACGCCGCCGAGCCCGACCTCGCCGAGGAAGCGGACGCCGGCGGCGGCGAGCTCCTCGAAATCATGCTCCTCCATCCCCGGCTCGATCACCGGCGCGCCCGCGTGCACCTTCACGCCGCTGGCGCGAAAGCTCGAAAAGCAGCGCTGCGCGGTGATCGCCATCGCCTTGAGCCCGACGATGTCGCGCGGCCGACCGGGCGTATGAACTTCGCCAGCGGACACCATCGTCGTGACGCCGCCATGCAGGCACGAATCGATCCAGTTGAGCTGGCTCTGCCGCGGCGTCCAATCGCCGGCGACCGGATGGACGTGGCTGTCGATCAGGCCGGGCGCGATCGCGACGCCGTGGGCGTCGATCGTCGTCGTCGCGCCGGAAAGGTCGAGGTCCGCGGCCCGCCCGATTGCGGCGATGCGGCCGTTGACCGCGACGATCGCGTCCGCGTCGAGGATTGGCCTATCGAGGTCGCCGCTCAGCATGAGCCCGACGTTCTTGATCGCCAGCTTGGTCGGCGCGCCTGAGGCGGCCGGTTCGTCGTGGGCCATGGGAACTCCTGCTCGTCGCGCCGGCGACGGTCTCTTCCGCCGTTTGACGCGCTCATTTGCTTCGCAAACAATAGGGCTCGCCCAGCGCCTCTAGCAAGCCACGGCGTCTTGAGTTGAAGTTCGTCCAACCCCGCGATGACACGCGGGCGGCGCCGCAGGCAAGGCGTAACGCCGGGCGCCGGGAGAGGCTCCCGGCCCGGCGTCACAAGCGCATCCTTCGCCCGGACGGCCGCCGAGCGCGGAACGATCTAGAACTTCTTCCAGTCGCCCTGCCCTTCGAACGCGGCAGCGGCCGCGTAGATTGCCTCCTCGTCGTGGTGCTTGCCGGTCAGCATGAGGCCGATCGGAAGCCCGTCGCTCATTCCACAGGGGATCGTCATGGCGGGATGGCCGGTGACATCGAACGGCGCGGTGTTGCCGATCATTTCGAACGCGCGCTGCAAGTAAAGCGCGAGCGGAGCGTCGGCTGGCGGCAACGGTGTCGCCTTGACCGGGAGCGTCGGCATCAGGATGAGATCGTAGGACTCGAACGCCTTGTCGTAGGCGCCCCGGATCATACGCGCGAGGTTCTGCGCCTTGGCGTAGAAGCGGCCGCGATATTGGGTGATGAAATATTGCCCGATCATCATCGAGATCTTGAGGCTGTCGGAGAGATCGTCGGCCTTATCACGCCAATTCGCGTGCGCGTCGAGGAGGCTGGTCGTGTACAAGCCCTTCCAGTTGAAGCCCATACCGTTGCCCAGCATCATCTGGGCCTGCAGACCTTCGAGCGCGATCGGCGTCCAGATCACGGGTGCGATGAGATGCTCGGGGATCGAGATCTCGGTCACGTTGGCGCCCAACGCCTTGAACCGCTTCGCCCCTTCTCGAACCTTTTCGTCGACGTCACTTTCGCTGTTAGGATGACCGAAGCCCTCCCTGACGACACCGATCTTCATGCCCTTGACGCCCCGCTTGAGCGCGGCGGTGTAATTGCCGACCTTGGGCGCATATTGCCGCGGGTCGAGCCCGTCTGGTCCGGCGAGCACTTCGAGCATAAGCGCGTTGTCGGCGACCGTCGCGGTCATCGGGCCGGTGTGGTCGATCGTCGCCTCGATCGGCATTACGCCCGTATAAGGTACGAGGCCATGTGTAGGCTTCATGCCATAAATGCCGCAGAAGGACGATGGCATGCGGATCGACCCGCCCTGATCGCCGCCGATCGCGAGATCCACCTCGCCGACGGCGACCAGCGCGCCGCTGCCCGAGGATGAACCGCCAGCCGAATAGCCATGCTTGTGCGGGTTGTGAACCGGCCCGAGCGCGCCTGTGTGACTGCCGCCGGAGAGGCAGAAGCATTCGCAATGCGCCTTGCCCTTGATGATCGCACCGGCGTCCAGCAGGCGCGTCACCACCGTCGCGTCGATGTTCGGAATATAGCCCTCGAGGGTCGAGGATCCGTTCATCATCGGCACGCCGGCGACGCAGACATTGTCCTTCACCGCGACTTTCTTGCCCTTCAGCTTTCCTGTCGGCGCGCCGTGGATATCGGTCTTGACGTACCAGGCGTTGAGCGGATTCTCGGCTGCGGAAGGACGGTGGCCAGGGGTGCGCGGATATTTGACTGTCGGAACGTAGTCCGGCATCTGGTCGACTAGGTCGTACGCGGCGAAATTGCCTTCCATCAACGAAAGAAACTCTCCGACCCGCTCGGGCGTCATGTTCATGCCGAAGCTGGCGACAATTTCCATCATTTGTTCATTTGTGGGGCGCCTTACTGTCATCTGGGTCTCCTCCGTTGCGGCGGTGAATTCGCGAGCTTTACGCAAGACATGGGGCCAAAGCCATTCAGCGTCAGCGGGGCCCCCGTCGCTTGCCGGTTCATCCTTGCCTCCGCTCCATTCACGGCCTAATCCGTGATGCCGATGAATTCCCCGATGAGCCCCATGTCGTGAAGCTCGCTCGGCTGCGCTGAGCGAATAATCGTCCCCTTTTGAATTATGAGCACTCGCTGCGAGAGCGCAGCGATGAATTCGAGATTCTGCTCGACAAGTATCATCGTCAAGCCGCCCCTTTCGCGCAGGCGCGTCAGCGTCTCGACGATCTCGTCGATGATGGAGGGTTGAATCCCCTCCGTGGGTTCATCAAGCATCAACAGGCGCGGGCGGCCGCAGAGACAGCGCGCGATCGCGAGCAACTGCTGTTCGCCTCCTGACAGCGCCCCGCCCACTCGGTCGATCAGGCGCTTCAGGCGCGGGAACTCATCCAGGACCGGTTCAATTATGTCGCGCTCGGCCCCATGTCCCCTCTTGCAGGCCATCCTCAGATTGTCGCGCACGCTGAGGCCCGGAAAGATTTCCCGCCCCTGAGGAACGTAACCCATGCCACGGCGCGCGCGCCTAAATGGCTCCGACCGCGTAACGTCTTCGCCGGCGAAGTTCACTCTTCCGGCTGTTGCAGGCAGAAAACCCATCAGAGCTTTCAGCAGCGTCGTCTTGCCCATTCCATTGTGTCCAAGCACGCCGACGAACTCACTCGGCGCAACCGAAAAGCTGATTCCGCCAAGTATCGGAATTCGTCCATAGCCGGCGGAGAGATCGCTGACGGAAAGCATCAAGCGGCCGCCTTCTTGCCAAGGTATACGTCGCGCACATCCGGATTGTGCATGATAGCCTCGACATCGTCCTCAACCAGCACTGCGCCTTGATTGAACACCGTCACCTTGGTCGCGATCATGCGGATAAACTGCATGTCGTGTTCCACCACAATCAGCGCTTTCGTGCGATTAATCTCGCGAACCAACCCAGCCGTGCGCACTACTTCTTCATGGGTCATTCCGGCCGCGGGCTCGTCGAGCAGCACCAGATCGGGATCCGTCGAGAGCACGATGCCAAGTTCGACCCATTGGCGCTGGCCATGCGCGAGCCGCCCGACCAGGCTATTGGCGATGGAATTGAGGCCGATGCGCGCAAGCATTTCGTCAACGACAGCGCTCGCGCGTCGTCCTGAATGAACCCGGGCGGCGGCGAGCCAGAGGTTCTCGCGAACGCTAAGTCCGTCGAATACGCTTGGCACCTGCGTCTTGATGCCGATGCCGAGTCTCGCGATCTCATGCGCCTCAGCGCGCGAAATCTCCTGCCCACGGAAGAGCACAACCCCCTGGGTCGGGTGCAGCTGGCCGGTCAACATCTTGAAGAAAGTGCTCTTGCCCGCCCCATTAGGTCCGATGAGGCAGCGAAGCTCGCGCTCGGCGAGCGTGAAGTCGACGTTGCGGACGGCCTGAACGCCGCCAAAGTGCATGCAAAGGCCCCTTGTCTCGATCAGCGGCGCGATCATAGCGCCTTCTCTACGACCTCGGGCTCGCGCGCCCGCATGCGAAATAAACTCTGACCGAGATCAAGCAGGGTGGGAACGAGACCCTTCGGGACGAGCAGTACGAAAGCCACGAGGATCGCGCCGAGGATTAGCGGCGCATTGCCGAACAGGCCGGCCCAGAAGCCCCCCCCGCTCGGCTGGTTCGCCCCGAGCAAAGCTGTCAGCCACTCGATGCCTACACAACCAATGATGGGGCCGATCAAGGTGCCGCGCCCGCCGACAATCACCCAAATTATGATCTGCGCGGATTGCGCGAGGCCGAAGATAGTCGGGCTCACGAACGAGCCCCAGTTGGCGAACAGGCAACCCGCATAACCGGCGAGTGCGGCGCCGATAGTGAAAGCCACGAGCTTGTAGACACGAGGATCATAACCCAGCAACTCCGCGCGCCGCTCGTTCTCACGGATCCCGACCAGCACCCGACCGAACCGGCTCGCCAGCAGCGCGCGCAGGCCGAAATAACTCGCGAGCAGCGAAGCCGTCGAGAGATAGAACATGCCCTCGAGATCGATTGACCGGTTCTTGAAGCCGGGCACGTTGAGCGACGGTATGCCCGGTATGCCGTTAAACCCGCCGAGCCGCGCGGCGCCGATATGGAATTCCGGCCCCGCCGTCGAATTGACCGAGTTGAACAGGATCAGCGTGACGGTGAGCGTGATCACCCCAAGATACACGTCGCTGATACGGCCATAGAAGATGAAATAACCCAGTAGCGCGGCGAAAGAGGCGGGAACGGCGATCGAGAGCAACAAGGGGACTGTACTCTCGCCGAGATTGATCATTGCAATTGCGTAGGTGTACGCGCCAAGGCCAAAAAAAGCGGATTGGCCAAAGCACAGGATGCCGCCAAAGCCCCAGATAAGCCCAAGGCTCAGCGCGAGAATCGCCATGACCATATAGACCGTGATTTCGAGCACGGCGTCCAGCTCGAGCAGCCGTGGGACCATGATCATGATCGCGACCGCGACAGCCGCTACGATCGCGAGCGACACAAGTTCGAGTGCGCGCCCGTTCAAATGCCCCTCCGAAAGAAGCGCCCGGTGATGCCCTGCGGCAACACGCGAATAAGCACGATCGCCGATGCAAGCAACGCGACCTCGCCGAAAACCGGCGTCGTCGCATAGGTCGCGATTTGGTTGATCGCGCCGAAGAGCACCGAAGCGCTTGCCGTGCCCGTCACGATGGCGGCGCCGCCGCCAATCACGGTGATGAAGCATTTGGCTACATACGCAACGCCGATTGTTGGAAAGACCCCTGACACCGGCGCTAAAACGCCGCCGGCCAGCCCCGTCAGCGCGGCGCCGATCCCGAAAGTCACGGCATAGACGCGCCCCGGATTGACCCCGAGCGCCGCCGCCATATTGGCGTTTTGCATGGTGCCGCGCGCGATGAGGCCAAGTCGCGTGAACCGCAAGACGAGGAGCACGCCCAATAACGCGAAAACGCCCACCGCGATCACGAACAAAGTGTAGGCGCTCATCCGATAGGCGCCGATCTCAAAACTGCCGAGCGGCGCCGACAACCCCACTGTGGTGTTGCCAAAGACGGCTGTGGTCAGGCCGACCAGGAAAAGACTTAACCCCCAGGTCGCGAGCATGGTGTCGACCATCCGCCCATAGAGCAGACGAATGATCGTCCGTTCCACGACCACGCCGATCAGCCCGACAATGATTGGCGCAACGATGAGCATCGAAATCCAGATATTTATGCCGAGGCGGGTCGAACTCGATCGCGGAATAGCCCCCCAGCATGAGGAATTCGCCGTGAGCGAGATTAATCACGCGCATCATGCCAAATATGATCGCCAACCCGACGCTAATAAGCGCGAGGCTGGCGATCGTGTACAAAACCTGGATGGCCAGGAGGACGGCGAGATCCACGATCGACCCCAGCGGAGGGAACTTCTGGCCAAGCTCGACTAGAACTTGATGACGTACTGCTGATTGTCGTTCGGGTTCTTCATCAGGTTGCAGACGGCCGCAGTGTCCGAGGGCTTCTGCTGCGCGAAGTCCTCCAGCACGACCAGCTTCTTGTCTTGGACTTCAGCTATATGCACGTCGAGGATGCAATGATGGGTTGGAGGGTCGATCGTCACCTTGCCCGACGGCGCGTCGATACTGATGCCGGTCTCCAGCGCTTCGATCACCTTCATTCGGTCGACGCTGTTCGCCTTCTTCACGGCCTCGGCCCAAAGCTGGAAACCCTGATAGGTGCCCATCGCAAGCTCGGTGACGTTCGGATAATCGCCGCCGAACCGCTTATGGAAACGGTCAAGGAACGCCGTGTTCACCGGGTTCTTGACGTCCTGGAAATAGTTGTAGCAGACGAGCATCCCGTTGCATTCGTCGGGGGAGAGCACGATCTGCTCGTTACCCACGGCGAAGGTCGTCGAGGCCATCGGGATGCTCGTTCGCATGCCTGCCGCCGCCCATTGACGATAGAAGGAGATGTGGGCGCCGCCGACCAGAGCCGACCAGACGAAATCCGGCTTCGCGGCCTGGATCTTCGAAATGGTCGAGCTGAGAAGTTGGTGACATCGAGCGGGAAGAAGTCGATCGAGACGACCTCGCCGCCGTTTTCCGTCACATATTTCTTCACCCATTGCGAGGTGATCTGACCGTAATTGTAGTCGGCCGCGACGACGTAAACTTTCTTGCCCCATTTCTTCATCGCGTAGGGCACAAGCTTTTCGACCGTCTGCGCCGGAGTGACGCCTGTGTCGAACTGGTTGCGGTCACACACGCCGCCTTCATATTGCGTGTTGTAGAAGTAGAGCGTCTTGAATTTGTCGAGCACCGGGCCGGATGACCTCGCGGGAGGCGGAAGTGATTCCGCCGTGCACGACAGCTACCTTGTCCTTCAAGCGCCGCTTGCTGCGCAAATTGGGTGTAAAGTTGCATGCTCGACTGGGTGTCGTAACTGATCAGCTTGACTTGCCGCCCGATCAATCCGCCGCCGGCGTTTGTCTCTTCAACAGCCAGGGTCAATGCATCAACCATGGGCTTGCCATAGATGTCGAGACCGCCCGAAAGATCGAGAAGGCTCGCAACTCCGATCGGCTCTTCGGAGAAGGCTCTGGTCGAGAAGGCGCCAGCGGCCAGCGCTGCGGTTCCCTTCACGAATGTCCGGCGATTGACGCTCATGTTTGGTTTCCTCCGGTCTTTCGGTGGTTCGGCCGTGAGATCCGTCGCCCTTTTGGCCATGGCCATTCGATCGCAGGATTCATCGGCTCTTGGGTACGAACGTCTTGCGGCCCTGACGCGGCTACGATCGCGCCGAAGCGAGCCTACGCCATTTGCGACCGAGAAAAAAGCTCTTTGAAAACAAACCTCGGTCGTCCGTCGCACGTTGTCAAACTGGCCCCGCCTGCTGCAGGACTAATCGCGAGCGCGATCTTGAGCAGTGCGCAAAAAACAAAACAAGCATCGTGCCGCGTCTGCTAACTGGCGAAACCTAACACCCCGCGGAACTGAAAAGCGGCGTTCAAAAATTGAGAGCGCCGCGGGCGCGGTGGCGCAGCGTTGCGGCGCGCCGCGCCCCACCGGCGTTTGTTGCGGAGATTTCGCGCCCGCGCCTGCCGCAGCGCGACTATAGCTGCACGCCGCGGGTCAGCGCTCCGTCAATGACGAGATTCGTGCCGGTCGTGAAGCTCGATGCCGGGCTCGCGAGAAAGACCACGCCGCGACCGATCTCTTCCGGCGTCGCCATGCGGCCGGTCGGGTTCAGAGCAAGCGTCTGCGCGAACAGGTCGGGAAGATTCTTTTCGATATGCTGCCAGACGCCGCCTTCGAAATAGGTGTTGCCGGGCGAGACCGAGTTCACGCGGATCATCTTGGGCGCGAACTGATAGGCGAGCCGCTGCGCGTAATGGACCAGCGCCGCCTTGAAGGCGCCGTAGGCCGGGACCGCTGAAATCGACCTCGCGTCCCGAGACCGACGAGATGATCACGATCGCCGGATGTTTGGACTTTTCGAGATAGGGGAGCGCGGCGTTCACCGCGCGCACCGTGTGCATCATGTCGGTCTCGAAAGCCTTGTGCCAGGCTTCCTCGTTGTCCTGCACGCGCGAGCGCGGAGACATTGGCGACGAGAATGTCGATCCCGCCGAGCGCCGCGGCGCTGTCGCCGACGAAACGCTCGAGCGCGGGTTTGTCCGTCGACGTCGACGGCGGCGCCGAAGGCCTGGACGCCCTTGGCCTTCAGCGCCGCGACGGTGGCCTCCACTTCATTCGGCGTTGCGGGCGCAGATCGCGACGCTCGCGCCCTCCTCGGCGAATATTTCAGCGACGCGCCGTCCGATGCCTTTGCTGCCGCCCGTGACGACGCGCCCAAGGCCCTTAATCCAAGATCCATTTCTCTATCCCATTCGCATCTGGTTCATGACGACGGCAGGTATTTCTTCAGGATCGAAGCGCCCAGCGTATATTTGGGGTCGACCATGTTTCCGACGCGCAGCTTGCCCGCCTGCGTGAGCAGGAAATAGGCCTCAATTTCGTCGAAGCCGTAGTCGGCGACCAGCCAGCGGATCAGCTCGCGATAGGCGATCCGCGCCGCGTCCTCCATCGGACGCGCCGAACCGATGGTCATCAGGAAATGCTCGTTCTCGAGACGCGGCCAGTTGATCGCCCACGACTTGATGAGATCGACCTGTATCGTCGTGGTCGACGGGATTTCGACCGCCACGCCGCACAGTTCGCCATCGCCCTGCCGGCCATGGCAGTCGCCGAGGTAGCAGATACGCTCCCTTGGTCTGCACCGGAAAGTAAGCGATCGCGCCCGGCGCGACATCGGGAAGGTCCATGTTGCCGCCCCAATAGTCGGGCTGCAGCGAAAGCACGGCCTCGATCTGGGGGCTCACGCCGAGCGTGCCGATGAAGGGTTCAAAAGGCAGCGTGATCTTGTCGTTGAAGCGAACCCCCTGTTTCGGTCACTTCGTATTTCATCACCCGCTCTGGCAGGGGCGCGTTGAGCATCGGCGTGCCGGCGTTCGCCGACAAGGCCGCCGAATTCCGGTATGAGGGCCGAGGTCCCCACCGGCTGCGGGCCGCGCGGGACGATCTTGTCGATGCGCACGCAAAGTACGTCGCCCTTTTCCGCGCCCTGCACGAATATCGGGCCATTCTGCGGATTGACGAACGGCATGTTGAGCTTCTGCGAGGGTCGGTCGTCGATCGATTTGATCGCGCCGCCAAAAGCGTCGAGCGTTTCGGCGACCACCACGTCGCCCGGCGCAATGGTCAGGACAGGCGCGGCATAGGGGCCATAGACATATTGATATGAGCCCTGGGCGGCCTCCGTCAGATGATGCGTCGCCCCGGCGCTTCCCCTCGCGACGCCGCGCCTGGCCATATACGAAGAAGGAAACCACGCGGACATCGGCGCCTCGCCCGAAGAGTGACGCGCGTAACCTCGCCGAGAAATCAGGGCGGCGTCAATGTACTCAGAGGATGGCTAGAGAGCGCCCCACCCCTCCCGGTCCGAGTTCTTATTTGCGCCGCCTAAATTTGATGCGGTTTGTCAGGCGCCCGCCGACGCCGGGCGCCCAATTGGGGCTTCCTCACTCTCTTTGATAGACGGGACGTCGAACTGGCGATAGGGAACTGATAACTTTTCTGCCCGTGTCTCGCACTTTCTCTGGCGCCATTCCGCGCCAGTCGATGCGAGTTAAGCTCCATAAATCCCGCCAAAACCTGCAAAGGTTCAGCCCCGCGTCAGGCGGCTTTTCGAGCCGGCGCCGCGGCGCCCTCGACGACGCCCATGACGTCGCTCTCCTTCATGATCAGGAGGTCTTCGCCATCGAGTTTGATCTCCGTGCCTGACCATTTGCCGAACAGAATCCGGTCGCCGACCTTGAGGTCGATGGCAATGAGCTTGCCGCTGTCGTCGCGCGCTCCCGGCCCGACGGCGATCACCTCGCCCTCCTGCGGTTTTTCCTTGGCGGTGTCGGGGATGATGATCCCGCCCTTGGTTTTCTCTTCCGCATCGACGCGTTTGACGACGACGCGGTCGTGCAGCGGACGAAACTTCATACAATCCTCCTTTGCAGATATGCGCATGGATTTGCCCGAGGCGGTCAGCCTCGCGGGCAAAATTTGGAAGCGGAAATCGAACGTTCAAGACGGCCCGGCAAAAAAATTAGCACTCGCAAATCTATGCTGCTAACATCCTGATATCGTTACGTAAATCAAATTTTCCCATTGCCAAGGCGCCACGGGGGTGAGAAGATTCGTCCCAGTCAACGCATGGAGCAGCCGCATGATCTGCGCCGACTTCCGCCGTCAGCTGGAGGGCTACGGCCTCACGACCGCCAACATCCTCTACCGCCTGCCCGACCATCCGGGCATCCTGCAAAACTACATTTGGCAGCAGCACGACCTGCATCCGCACTTCCCCGAACTCAGGAAGTTCCTGGATTTCTGGGCCCGCGAACTCGAAGGCCTGTTGCATTCGGTGACCGTCGCCCACGCCCACCTGATTCGGCCGACGGAATTCAAGGCGATCGACGGGGAGTTCCATTTGAACTGACGCGGCGCGCGCGGCGGAGCGCCGGGACGCAATGCGCAGGCGCGATCGCCGCGGGCTCGCGCGCGCCGGAAATCGGCGCGACGGCGAGAGCGCGCGAGTTACGCCCGGATAGGGCGCTCTCGGTCAGTCGCTCAGCTCACAATCCGCCGGAATTCACCAGGGAAAGGCTTGCCACGTTGAGAGCCCCCGCGACCGCCTCGCTGTCGCGAGCCACGCGGCCCCGCGTCTCGGTGTCTTCCGAGCGGACCAAGGAGATCTCTTTGTGAACGGCCGCGATGGTCTGGCGCAAAACGGCGACCGCCTCCATTCTCGTGCGGGCGGCGCGGACACGGTGAGCGGCCTCGGAGACGATGGCCGGGATATTGCGCAGGGCGGGCGGGAGCCTCGGCGCCAGAATGGCAAGGGCGGCGGCGTATTTGTCGAGCGCGTCGGCGATCGTGTCCTTTGTCGGGTTCTCGCAACGCCGGAAGAAATTCTCGAGCGCCTGAGAAATGGCTTTCAGAGCCGCGTCGGGATCGCGAAAGCGATTCGGGTCCGGCAGATTGGGACCCAGATCGCATTCAGGGACAAAGTCCGGCAGAAAGTCGTCGAAACCGCCCACGTCGTAGCCTGTCGGCGTGGGGGAGCTGATCTGGGTCAGGCCCGGGATCATCCCTGGGTCGGATGGCAGGAACACGGGCAACACCGTCAAGAGGCCAGCAGAGTTGGCGACAAACCCATAGCCGTCGCCGATGACGAGACTGCCGAGCCCGACCGTGATTGGATACGGACTGAACTCGAACGGCGCCAATGCGGGAGAGCCCAGCGAAGTGACGCTCGGCGCGCCGCTATATACCGCCGCCGCGGTATCTCCGACATAGGCGCCGGGGACGCCCGGCTGCACGCCGCTGATGATGTAGTCGGTCGCGACCCGGGACGTCACATCCTCGCCGAAGGTCTTGCTGTCGTTGATCGACGTGACGGTGATCGACGGTTGAAAGGCGAACACGTATCGGTTGCCGGGCGCGGTCACGGTCCCGCCGAATGGGGTGTTCCAGACCGCGGTGTTGCCGCTGTCCAACCCGCCGAAGACATCGTTCGCGGGATTGGCCGAGTAGACCAACCACCGCGCGCCGGGCGTGGTCAGGTCGATCGCGCCAGGGCCCAGGCCGGACTGATTGATGAAACCAAGGCCCGCCGCCAGCGTCACAGGGGCGCCGGGGCCGGATGCGGTCAAGATCGTTCCCGGTCCCAACGTAAGATTGGCGGCGGGCGCTGTCGTCTGCGCCAGAATGGTCGTCGCAAAAATTGACGGCAACGTCATGGAGTTGGTCGAGGTCAACGATACGGCGCCCAAGGGGTTCGTCCCGCCCAACGCGCCGCCGAAGCTGATCGCGCCCGCGCTTACTGTCAGGTCCAAAGCAGGGGGGAAAGAGCAGTCGATGCAAGAACTATCGACAGTGCCGCCGAAAGTGGTGGCCGCTGTGCCGGAGTTGACCGTCACGTTCGTATCGAGCAGGACCGCGTTGTTGAACGTGATCGCTCCGTTATTGGTCGTGACGTTGCCGTTGAGATTGGTCAGGCCGGTCACGCTGAGGCCGCCAAGCGGCGTGATCGAGCCGACATTATCGAAGAAAGTCACGACCGAGCCGCTCACTGTCAGGTTAGAGCCGCCATCGACTGTGCTGTCGAATGTGACGGATCCGACGCCGGCGCTGACCGTCGCATTCGCGCCGAGAGCGACGGCGTTGAGGAACGCGATTCCGCCGCCGGCGGTCGTGACATTTGCCGAAAGACTCGTGGGACCCTCGAATGTGATGCCGCCTGCAGCCGTATCGGTGATCGAAGCGTTGACGAATATCGCATTCGCCGCAATGAGCGTCAGGCTGTTATTCGACGCCCACGTGATCGGCGCCGAAACCGTGATGTTGCCCGCGTCGGCGCCCGGGCTGCCGGTCAACCCGGTCGAGACGATCACATTGGCAAGGCTGAGCTGAGTCTCGAGCGTCGTTGTGTTGATGACCGACGTCGCCGTCGGCGTATAGACGCCGCCTGAAAACGTCCCGCCGGAATCCGCTCCGGTCGAAATGACGATGTCGTACGGGTCCAGCAGCAGCGTGCCCGCCGCGCCTCGAGGCGCCGTGAGATCGGCAAGTCCGGTATAGCTCAGAACGCCTTTCGTCGCCGCGTTGGCTGATACCTCGACCGAACCGCCGTCGCCGCCTTGCGGTCCGCCCGTCGCCTCGATGCGTCCGCCAAAGTTCGTCAGCGCGTCCGACCAGACCGCAACCGTTCCGCCGTCGCCTGATTGCGTAGCGCTGGCGTTCAGCGTCGATCCGGAGTCTATCGTGACCGATTGAGCCGAGGGAATATCCCTCGCGCCATGAAAATCGCCGCCGACGCGAATGGCGCCGCCGCCGGTCGCCCCCGAGGCGTCGATGACCGTCGAAACGAGATTGACCGCGTTCGTCGCCGTAACCGTCACCGATCCGCCTCGGCCCCGCGCGCCCGCTGCGGCGATCTGCGCGTGGTCGAGCGCGACGTTGCGGCCGCTGATGCCGATCACTCCCCCTTTCGTTCCGCCCGACGCCGAAAGTCGCCCCTTCACGACGACGTTTCCGCCGGGTCCGCCGCCGAGAATGATCGAACCGCCGCTCGCGTAGGCCGACGTCGCGGAGATTTCGCCTGGGACGTTGACCGCGTCGCGGATCGCTTTCGCGACCGTCGCGGCTTTGAGCTGCACCGATCCTCCCGCCGCGCTGATCTTGCCGGACACGTCGACGAGCGCCTGGCCGTCGGCGGTCTTCGCGCCGGTAGGAAGCGCGACCTGCAGGAAATTGTCGCCTGTCAGGTTCAGCGTCGCCTGTTCTCCGGAGCCCAGCGCCACCTTGCCCAACGGCACCGAGATCACGCCCGAATTGGAAACTGTTCCTCCCAGCAAGCCGACGAACCCGCCCGCGGCGGCCTGGATCGAGCCGGCGTTATCGACGCCGGCGGAAGCGCCGCCGCCGGCAAAGTTGAGATTGCCGCGGTTGAAGTCCCGGTCGGAAATCCCCAGCGTCGAGGCGACGAAGCCGCCGCCGACCCGAACCGCTCCGGTCCTGGTGATGGCGATGCCGTTTGGATTGACGAGATACACTTGGCCGTTGGCGTCGAGCTGGCCCGCGATGGCCGAGGTCGTCGCACCCGTCACCCGGTTGAGGATCGCCGAGGACGCGCTCGGCTGATCGAACGTGACGCTGTTGTTCTGCCCGATCGAAAAGCTGCCCCAATTGACGATCGCGCGCGGCGTGGTCTGCGTCACCGAAAGGTTGGCGCCCGACTGATTGATCGACGCGGCGCCCGACGTGACGACCCCGTGAGTCGGCAGCAGGTTCTGCGCCCGAGGCGAGCTCAGCGCCGAGACGAGGGCGAGAGACAGCGTCAGCGACGACGACAGTCCGCCCAATCTTGTCCGGCGCCGATTCGTCGCGTCCGCCATCGAAACTCCGCTCCAACCTCGATCCCGAGCCATTCAGAACTTCACGGCGAAGGCCACATTGCCGCGATAAACCTGCCCCTCCCCGACGACGTTGGACAGCCCGCGAGCCAACTCGATGCTGAACGTTCCGCCGAGCGGCGAGCCCAGCGCATCCGCTCCGAGACGAACGCCGAGGCCGAATGATTCTGCGCTGATTTGGCCCTGCTGCACCGCAGTCGGCTGATCGATCCATCCTCGCGAGGCGGCGGCGAATATGTAGGGCGCGACCGTCGTCCGGGCGCCGCTCAACGGCAAAGGAAACGATCGCTGGATCTCTCCGCGCAGCGTCGCGCCCTCGTCGACGGTGAACGTGCCCAAGGGGTAGCCGGACGCCGCCTGCGGACCATCCAGGGAAAACTGCTCGGCGATAAAGAGGGGCTCGCCGAAGCTCGTCTGCGCCTGTCCGATCAGGGTCGCCTGCAAATCGTTCGGCAGGGTTTGCAGCCATCGCGCGTCAAGTCCGAGCTTGCTGAAGGTCGGACTCGCGCCCTGCTGCGAGAGCGGAACGCCGGTCGCGGCGGCCTCCGCCTCGCCTCGCCCGCCCAGACCTTGAGAAAACACCAGAGTTCCTTCGAGCAGGGCGCCGAAGGTCGTTCGCAAATGATCCTCGAGCTGAAACCGGGCGACGCTATACTGGTCGTCGTAGAGGGTCCGGTCGAAGCCGATCGGGACAAGGTACTCCTGGTCCCATTCGTAAGTGGCCTGAACGGTGAGCGCCTGCATCCGGTTGAGAATGAGCGGATAGCTCGCCCGCAGATCGAAGCGTTGAAAATATCCCACCTCCTCCGGCGTGCCGAAGATCGGAATAGGCCTGGTGATCGAATTGGTGTATTCGGGATTGATCTTGAGGCCGTCGACGCCGATCGGCAGCACGAAGCCGCCGCCCAGCAACTGCATCGGCGTCGTCGCGTTCAGCACTTCGCCCAGATTATAGCCCGAAGACGCCGCGCCGTAGATCTGCTCGCCCCATCCGAACGGGTCGTTCAGCGCCAGCGCGGCGTTGAGCGCGAAATTCCCGAGCGAACTCGGCAGTCGATTGTCGAACCCCGCCGAACCCGTCACCGCGCTCTGCGCGGCCTCCAGCACCAGCCGCGTCCCTCCCGGCGCCGCGCCGCGCGCGATCGTCGAACTGAGCGTCATTCCCGGCACGTCCGAGGCCAGGATCAGCCTGCGCTCGATTTCGCTCAACGTCACATGCCGCTCGCCGATCAGCGAGGCCATCCGCGCCGTCACGAACGCCCGCTGTTTTTCCGGCACGCCATTCACATCGACAGACTCGACGAACCCGTCGATCACCACCAGGCGAAGGGTTCCGCCATTCTGCAACTTTTGCGGCGGCACGGCGACGCGCACCAGCACATAGCCTCGAGCCGCGTAGGCCTGCTCGAGCGCGTTGGCGGCGGCGAAAATATCGGCGACGCTGACTTTCCTGCCGCGGATTCTGCCGGTGATGGCGGCCGTTTCGGCCTGAAGTTCGGCAAAGCCGCCGCTCACCGCCACGTCCGAGAGACGTGACAGACAGGTTCCGCGCATTGGGCGGCGCGGTCAGACCGGCCGCATTCGATAAGCTTATGGCTCCCGAGGGCGCCGCTGCCGGCCGCAAATTGCTCGGCGTCACCTGCGACGGCGAAATCGCCTGCGCGGTCGCCAAGTCCGGCGCCAACAAGGACGCCGCGACAATGGTCGCTAACGACGCCGGTCTGCCGCGGCGGCGCCCGATCGGCAAAACCCTGGCTGCTCGACATCCGACTTGCGCGCGGAAATAGATCGCCATCCCCTCGCCGTTTATTAGAAAAAACTAAGTCCTGCCAATGAATAGTACAATATTTTCTCACGCATCACTTTGTCAATAGAACCCGTGCGCCGACTTTCCCCAAATGTCGGCCGATCGCACAGGAAATCCGACCAGAACCGGCGTTCTGCGAGCGCGCACGGCAGTGGCGCGGCGCGCGAGAGGTTGGGAGGAGCCCCGCGCGAATTTGCTTCGCCGTCAAGCGTCCGGCGAAGGCGGAGACGGGCGCACAGAAAGCACAAGCCTCTTCAGTCGCTTCGCCCAATTTGCCCGACTTTCCGATGCGGCGGCGTTTCGTGTCGGAAAGTCCGAAGCGGGCTTGATCATCAGTCCCTGACCGGTAGGCAGGGACAGGACCGCGATGTCGCGCGACCGGGCGAAGGCGTCGATGCCGAGTTTCTGCGGGCGATACCCGGAGTATGCATAGTCGTCGAGCAGCACGAACGCTCCCGGCGCCAAGCGATCCCACAGCGCCTCCAATGTCGCGACTTCCGGCGGCGAGCAATTGAGATCCAGGTGAAGAAACGCGATCTGTTCCGACTTGATCGCATGTAACGTTTCCGGGATCGCGCCGACGACGATCTCTACATTCTTCCACTCGGAGAAATTTTCGCGCACACCTTGCAAATCGAGCGTGTAAAATCCGCTGGCGATGTCTTGGGCGTTACGCTCCATGATAGCGGCGACTTTTTCCTCGGGAGAAATATAGCGCTCGTCGATGCCGGCAAACGTGTCGAGGAGATAGAACGCGCGGCCAGTGCTATCCCAATTCAACAAAGTCATGATGGCGGAGCTCATGAAGCCGCGATTGACGCCGCACTCGACGAAGTCGCCGGGGAGCTTCGCAGCCGAAGCAGCCGCCCAGAGACCAATGTGGACGCGCCAGTGCCATTGATAGTCGCAGCCCACGGCCTTGACGCCGCGATTGTAGGCGCGCAGGAAATCGGGGTCCGTCATGAATTCGTGATTGTGGATGCTGCGAAGGCCGTCCTGATCGTAGACGCTCATGGTCTCGAGTTGCTCCTAGCTGGCCGGTCGAGGATGATCGCACCAGGCGGATAACGCCGTCGCGGCCGGGTACCGCACCTGATTGATGGCGACATGGGTGAACCCCGCCTGCATCACGAAGCACCAGGCGTCGGCGCCGAATTCCGTATGAACGATGAAGTCGTCCGAGCCGACGGACGGATCGCCATGGTAGCTCTTGGCGAGGCCGGCGCGCCCGCGCGTCAACCGGCCGACGATGATCGGAATGGTGAAACAGACCCGCCCGCCGGGCGCGAGGACGCGACGGCACTCCTCCAGCGCGCGGACCGGCCGCTCCACATGTTCGAGCGTGTCGGAGTGAATGACCAGGTCGAAACTCTCGTCGCCGTACGGCAAGGCGTGCATGTCGACGGCGGGAAAATCAGCGCGGACATAGAGCGGAAGCCTCGCCAGCGTCGGCGATATCGCCGCCGCGCCATTGATGTCGAGAATGCGCAATTTCGCGGCCGCCGATGTCGATACGAAAGCCTGAAGCGGCGCGTCCGTCCCTAAAGCTTGGCGCACGGCGTCGCCAAGCGCGACAACGCGCAAGTTGGCGCCGCAGTCGTCGCAAGCGCGACCCTGCTGTTCGTCGACGTAGGCGGTCTCGACCTCCGACAATTGCCATTGGGCGATCAGTTCAGGCCAGAGAACCTTTCGAAAGGAGAACCTCGCGCCACCGCAAATCGAGCATACTGGCAAGCGCCGCCTCCATAATTCCAAAGGCCTCGACGATCAGCGGATGGCAGGTTCCGCGCCGAGCAGAGCAACATTTCGCCATCCTGCTCCTGCCGCCTCGATGACGGACGCATACCAGCTTGGCGCCCGGGTGATACCACGGCATCGGCACTCTACAAAGGCCGCTTCAACCAAGAATTCTCTGAGCTATTTGTCGGCATTCGCTACGCAATCGCCAGGTGCGGTTCCGCCTTGCCGCTCCACAGGTACAGTGGTATCGGCGGCGCCGAACCATTCAAATGGAAGTCTCCTATGGCGCCCCCCTATGTGTCTGTGCACTTCCCCAAGGCCGGCGGCAGCTCCCTAAAGATTCAGCTCGAAAGGATGCTTGGAGAAAGCCTTCTGCTGGATTACGCGCACCATCCGCTTGGCCCGCACGCCATGGAAGAAGTTGATGAACTCCCGGCGAAATATACGATGGTTCATGGACACTTTAGAGCCACACGATACTCCAAGTTGAGAAATCGCTTTCTATTTACAATTCTACGAAACCCAATTGATAATCTGATATCTATTTATTTCTTTTGGAGAGATTTTCCGCCAAGCGACAACTATTGGCACTTAAAGTTTCTGAATGAGAAGCCATCTATTATAGAATTTGCGAAATACGCACCGTTTCAACGCCATATGTCTGACGCTTATTTTGGCGGCTTTGATATGAATACTTTTGATTTTATCGGATTTCACGAGACAAGGCGGGAGGACTATCTCAAGCTTGGATCTCTCATCAATCTTCCGCTTAGCGGTGAGGTTCACACGAATCGCACGGAGAACGGTCATAAGGAGCGCGCCACTTTAATGAGCTGTCATAAAACAATGAGCGAGTTGGCAGAATTGCTTGCAGATGATCTTAATTTCTACGATCGCTTATTCGCCAACAGGACTTAGAGTCTTCGCGTTGCTGGCGATCCTGTCCTCGGCATGAGGCTATACAGTTGAGCGTGTTTTAGCTGCACGCGGGAGTCGAACAATACAACCGGCGGCGACCTGTCCCATTAAGACAACGAGATGAATAATGGCAAAAACGAACGTCACAGACGGAAATTTCAGGATCGCAATCCCGACTAAGAGCCTGGAGTTCACCGGCGAGCGCATGACCACTGCGATCGACGGGCAGATCGAGTTCGAGCACTTCCACCGCTACTGTCTGGCCCGCGACCTGTGCGCGGGGCTCGACGTTCTCGACGTGGCGTCGGGCGAGGGTTACGGATCGGCGATTCTCGCCGATGTCGCCCGAAGCGTCACCGGCGTGGACATCGATTCGGGATCGGTCGCGCATGCGCGGGACGCCTACCGGGCCGAAAATTTGCGCTTTCTGCAGGGCAGCGCGCTCGACCTGCCGCTCGACGACGCCTCGATCGACGCGGTCGTCTCGTTCGAGACCCTGGAGCATGTGCGCGAGCACGCGCGCTTCGCGGCGGAGGTTCGGCGCGTGCTGCGCCCCGGCGGACTTATTTATCGTCAGCACGCCCGACCGCAGGGTCTATTCCGCGCGAGGCGAGCACTTCAACGAGTTTCACATGCTGGAGCTGACCGAGCCGGAGTTCGAGTCCTTTCTTCACGCCAACTTCGCCCACGCAATGATATTGAGTCAGCGCGCAATTCTCGGCTCGGTGATCGCGGCCCCAGAGGGCGGCGGTCCGTGGCGAAGCTACGAGCGGCGGGCGCCCCAGTCCATCGAGGCGAGCAGCGGCCTGGCGCGGGCGCCCTACCTGATTGGCGTCGCCAGCGACGCGGAACTGCCGGATGTCGCCTCGTCGGTCTACATCGACCGACGAGGCGCCGGCGAAGCTGTGCAAGGAGCGCAACGAGCGGAGGCCGCTGAAGCGCGAGCGGCTGAGTTCGAACATGTCGTCGCGCGCGTGGAGCGGCAGGATTACGAGTTGCGCATCAAGGATCACGAGTTGCGCATCAAGGATCACGAGCTGCGCGAGAAGGATGACGGGTTGACGAGGAAAGACCGCGTCATCGCCGATCATCAGGCGCGAAGTCGAGGAACTCAATCAGGTCCTGGACAGTCACCGGGCCGAGCTTGCGCAGACAGACGACCTCAGGAACCAGCTCGCCGCCGCGCGCAGCCGGCCCGGAAAGGTCTTCCGGGACCTGCTGAGGCATCGGGTCTTGAGCTACCTTTCCAGCAAATCGCCCCCGTTTTCAGCGAAATCGGCCGCGCGCTTCGCCAGGAGCGCCCAAAAGCGCGACCCGAAGCGATCGCTCGGAAGAGCCCTCGAGCCGACCGTGCGCGAGGCTACGCTTCCGACCAGGCGCACGCCGGCCGCGGCCCTGGACCCGCGGAAGAAGACGATCCTGGTCGTCAGTCACGAGGCCTCCAGGACCGGCGCCCCCATCTTGGCGCTGAATATCGTTCAACAGCTGTCCCAGCGGTACAATGTCGTCAGCCTGATCCTCGGCGGCGGAGAACTCACGGATCACTTCCGCCAGGCGAGCGCTTCGCTATTCCTTGCGGACCGGTTCCAGATGACGGATGGAGAACTCGACAGCGTGATCAAGGACATCACCGACCAGCACCCGTTGATGTTCGCGATCGTCAACAGCATCGAGTTCGCGAAGGGTGCTGAGGGCGTTGAAGATCGGCGGCGTTCCGACGGTGTCGCTGATCCACGAGTTCTCATCCTATACGCGCCCTCGTTCGGCGTTTCCCGACGTTCTCACGCAATCGACGGAGACGGTGTTCTCCACCAAGGTAACGCTCGAAAGCGTCGTTTCGGACTTCTGGCTGTATCAAGGTGCGTCCATCCATGTGGCGCCTCAGGGGAAATGCGTTGTTCCCGCGAGGCCCGGCGTCCCTGCGGACGAGTCGATCGAGAAGGCCTGGTTGACACGAAATCTGCGTCCGGAAGGAGGGAATCGCAAATTCCTGGTGATCGGGCTCGGCGATATCCAACTGAGAAAGGGCGTCGATCTTTTCATTGATTGCGCGACGATCGTCAAAAACCAGCCAGGGGGGGAACGATTCCAGTTCGTCTGGATTGGAAACGGATTTGATCCGGAAAATGAAGTTGCCTACTCGGTCTATCTGGCGGACCAGATGAAGCGCGCCGAACTCGGGCCGCAGATGAGAATTCTGCGTTCGACGAGCCAGATTGAACTCGCCTATCAGACTGCCGACCTTCTGCTGCTGTCGTCGCGTCTCGATCCCCTCCCCAATGTCGCGATCGACGCGCTGATGGCGGGGCTTCCGGTCCTGTGTTTCGAAAAGACGACCGGCATCGCGGATTTTCTGAGCGAAAACGGCCTTGGGGGGCCATGCGTGGCGCAATATCTCGACACGCATGATCTTGCCAGGAAAGTGACGGCCTTGGCGGACTCCGATGATTTGCGGACGAGCGTTTCCGAACGCTCTCGCGCGGCGGCCCTATCCGCCTTCGACATGAGCGCCTATGCGTCGAAGATCGAAGCGATCGCGATGCAGGCGGTCGGCGCCGAAGCGCGAGTCAAGCAGGAGGTCGACACGATCCTGGCCTCCGGGAAGTTCCGCAGCGACTTCTTCAAGCACTCGCAGGTTGAATCTTTTCCCGAGGAGAAGATCGTCGAGGACTACGTGCGGCGCATGGCGTCGGGGCTCGACATTCGAAAGCCGATGCCCGGCTTCCAGCCGACGGTCTATTCCTGGCTGCAACAGCCGCGAGGAAATGACAAACGGCGATCCATTCGCGGACTTTTTGCGAAAGGGGCTGCCCGAGGGCCCCTGGCTTCAACGCGTCATTCAAAACGGCGACAGCCGAAAGAAAGCGCCCAACGGGGGACTGCGCGTCGCGCTCCATTTGCACGCCTTCTACCCGGATCGACTGGCGGGCATCGTTGAACGTCTCAATCTCAACGCTTCGACCCCCGATGTTTTCGTCAGCGTCATTTCCGAGGACGCGGCCGCGCAGACGAGAGAGGCGCTTTCGACCTATCGCGGCCGTATCGTCGATGTCCAAGTCACGCCAAATCTGGGGCGCGACATCGGCCCGCTGCTGACGCAATTCGGACCGGCGCTCTGCGCTTCCTACGATATCGTCGGCCACCTGCACACCAAGAAGAGCCTCCATCGTGGAAAACCCGTCATTCGCAGAGGCGTGGAATACGTTCCTGCTGGAAAATCTGCTGGGCGGCAAGCACGGCGGGGCCATGCTCGATTTAATTCTCTCTTCCATGGCGTCCGATCCGGCGATCGGCATCGTGTTCCCGGATGATCCGCACGTTCTTTCATGGACCGGCAACCGGAAATATGCCGACGACCTCGCAGCTCGCATGAAGTGCGGAGACTTGCCGGAGCAATTCAATTTTCCAATCGGCTCCATGTTCTGGATGCGCTCCGCCGTCTTGAAACAATTCGTCGATCTGGACCTGACATGGGGCGATTATGCGCCGGAACCGCTGCCGATCGACGGCACGATGATCCATGCCATCGAGCGGCTGTTCGGCGTCGTGCCCGCGACGATGGGCATGACCTGCGCCGTCACCAACGTGCGCGGGCTGACCCGCTGATCCGGAGCAAACCGAAAATGATAGGATGGAATCGGCTGGACCGCCGGCAGCCGGTCCGCGGCCGAATGGAGCGTCGTCAATGAAGGTTCTCGTGATCGGCGGCAGCGGTTTCATCGGATCGCATGTGGTCGACAAGCTGTTGGCGCACGGACATTCCGTGCGCGTCTTTGACCGTCAGCCGGAACGGTTTCGTCCTCCGCTGCCGGGCGTCGATTACCGTTTCGGCGAGTTCGCCGACAAGATGGCTGTCGTCGAAGCCCTGACCGGCGTGGACGCGGTGTACCATCTCCTCAGCACCACGCTCCCGGGAACCGCCGACCTCGACCCGAAGACCGACGTTCAGGACAATCTGATCGGCGCCATCAACCTGCTCGAGTTCGATGCACGGACTTGGGCTGCGCAGGATCCTGTTCCTGTCCTCGGGCGGGACGGTCTATGGAATCCCGGAGACGGTTCCCATTCCGGAGACGCACGCTCTGCGCCCGATCAGTTCCTACGGAATCGTCAAGGCTTCGATCGAGCACTATTTGGAAATGTACCGCAGAACGCGAGGCATCTCGCCGATCATCGTGCGCGCTTCCAATCCATTTGGCCCGCGGCAGGCCCATTCCGGCGTCCAGGGCGTGATCTCGACCTTCCTGCGCCGGATCTTGGCCGGAGAGCCGATCGAAATCTGGGGCGACGGCAGCGTCGTGCGCGACTACTTCGACGTCGGCGATCTGGCCGAGCTCTGCGTTCGCGCCGGAACGAGCCGCGGCGAAGGCGCGTACAACGCCGGCAGCGGCTATGGCCTGTCGGTCAACGACATCATTAAGGCCGTTCGCAAGGCGACAGGATCGGATTTCGAAACCATCTACAAGCCAGGCCGACCCGTCGATGTCCCATGCTCGGTGCTGGACTGTTCCCGCGCCAAGAACGACTTCGGATGGGAATGCAAGACCGGATTCGATTCCGGACTTCGCAACACCTGGAATTGGATGATGGCCGAGACCCAACGCGGCCCCTGAATGAAAAGGCTCGGGGCCTGGAATTGGTACCGTCGCGCGGTTCTAAAATTTAACCATAGCTTTATCGTCGAGGGGACGAGCGATTAAGCTTGATCAACCTAATCGGCATATTTGAAATGCCGGAGCATGATTTCTCAATGAATCGCTATGAGGGCGATGACAATTTCGGCGAGGCACGCGAATATTTGATAATACGCATCGCCGCTCAGCTCAACAAAATCGAGAGCTAGCCCGCATTTCTCACAATGCTAGGCGCATCGGGGCCTAGAATCAGCTAAACTTGTTTTGCGATCAACGAGTTAGGCTGATTCGAAGGAACGCCCCGATGCGGACGCAGTGTAGGCCGAGAGAGCTGGTGTTTGGAAGGGCCGGCGGGCGGCGGGTTGTGGCGGATTTCGATGGCGGGATGGTTTCGTCCGACGCCGGGGCGCTGTTGCTGAGCGAGACGGACAAGGCGATCGGATTGACGGGTCGGTTTTCGGCTTGCTTTGGCGACCGCCGCAGCCCGCTTTTGACCGTCCACCCGCTGAAGGCTCTGGTTGCGCAGCGGGTCTTCGGCCTGGCGCTGGGCTACGAGGACCTCAACGACCACGATGAGCTTCGCGGCGATCCGGTTCTGGGCGTGCTGCTCGGCAAGCTCGAGCGCGCCGCCGAGGCGCCGGCGCCGCTGGCGGGCAAGAGCACGCTCAACCGTCTGGAGCATGCGCCGGGGGCGGGCAAGGCGCCGCGTTATCACAAGATCGGCCACGATGGACCGGCGATCGAGCGGCTGTTCGTGGACTTGTTTCTCGACGCGCATCAAAGAGCGCCGCGCCAGATCGTGCTCGATCTGGACGCGACCGACGACCCGCTGCACGGCGATCAGGAAGGTCGGTTCTTTCACGGCTATTACGACTGCTACTGCTACCTGCCGCTCTATGTATTCTGCGGCCGGCATCTCATCGCCGCCAAGCTCAGGCGCTCCGACATCGACGGCAGCGCCGGGGCGGTCGAGGAGATGGATCGCATCGCAGCTCAGATCCGAGAGCGCTGGCCTCGTGTGAAGATCGTGCTGCGCGCCGATTCCGGCTTCGCACGCGAGGCCTTGATGGCGTGGTGCGAGGCCAACAAGGTGGATTACGTATTTGGTCTCGCCCGCAACGCGCGGCTGGAGGAACGCATCGCCGACGCCTTGGACGAGGCGCGGCTCCAGTCGCTGGCGAACGCGGGCCAGCCGGCGCGGGCGTTTCGCGACTTTGAATGGTCGACCAGGGACAGCTGGTCGCGCCGGCGGCGAGTGATCGGCAAGGCGGAATGGGCGCGTGGCGAGGCCAATCCGCGCTTTCTCGTCACCTCCCTCAAACCCGACGCCTGGCGGGCCAGACCGCTCTACGAAAAACTCTATTGCGCCCGTGGCGAGATGGAGAACCGGATCAAGGAATGTCAGGGCGACCTGTTCGCCGACCGGACCTCGACCGCGACGATGCGCGCCAATCAATTGCGGCTATGGTTCGCTTCGATGGCCTACGTTCTCATCTGCGCCCTGCGCCGCATCGGGCTCGCCCATACGCCGCTGGCCAACGCGACCTGCGGCACGATCCGCCTGAAGCTGCTGAAGCTCGGCGCGCTGGTCAAGGTCAGCGCCCGGCGGGTGAAGATCGCTTTCGCCTTCGCCTGTCCATCGGCCGACGAGTGGCGTCTGGCCGCCGCCCGGTTCGCCCTCGCCCGCGGCTCGCCGGCCTGACACGCGCCGGCCCCGCGCGACCATCGGCGGCAAACCCCAAGGCCCACCGGAGACAGTTCCCAACTCACCTCGAACTCCCCAGCGCATCCCGCGCAAAGGAAAGCCGCGCTCCATCCGCAACCGCGCTCAAAATCCCGCCCAAACCAACGCGTCAATGAATGACGGCGTGAGAAATGCGGGCTAGTTCTGCACGCCCACGGAGGCGACCCGCATCGTTGCCAAAGTCACCCGCATCGCGCTAAAGAGCACGAGGCCCGCCACTACCATCTACGAACCGACTTGCGGCTCGGGCTCGCCGCTCCAGACGGTGGGCGCGCTTTTGAGAGTTGTACTGGAACACGCGCCCGCATGATCTAAATCGCGAACATATCGTCTGATTGATGGACGCTTGTAATGCACCTATTTGATCTCATTGACTAAAGGTGGCCAATGGCAATTTCTTCCAATCGAGCGCAAGGGCAGGAATCGTTCGACGAACCGGCATATTTACAATTATATCCGGATGTTGCGGAAGCCGTTGCTCGAGGAGCGTTTCGCTCTGGATGGCAACATTTCCAACGGCATGGACGACAAGAAGGACGCCATTTTTGTAAAGTTGAAGCTTCAGTAGATCGACAAGTGAATGTCTACAATATCCGCACGTTGATGAATGAGCAGCCACTACGCTACTCGGCGCTCAGATTCAATTCAAATAACGACTGTAATTTGCGTTGCGTGTATTGTCACAATTACAGATCCAAGGAAACAATCGATACTGAAGTGCTCAGTTTATTCCTGCGCTCGCGCGTGCTATCGATTAGCACATTTCAAATGGGCTGCATCATGGAGCCAACGCTAGATGGTCGCCTTGCAGATTTTCTCTTAATTGTTTCTCATTCTCCAGCGAAGCCAACGCAAGATTTTATGCTGCAAACGAATGGACTGCTTCTGCACCGCCACGACGCCGGGAAACTTCGCGAAGCCAATCTGACGCGCCTTTCAGTGTCGATGGACGCTGCCAATCCGCAGATCGCTAAAAGCCTGCGCAGCGGGATGAGCATCGACCGAGTTATCCGAAATGTGATCGCTTTTCGGAAGGATTGCCCAAATACATCGGTTGAGTTTATAACCACTGTAACAAGCGAGAATATCGACAAATTGGAAGATTTGATTAATCTTGGAACTTCTCTTGGCGTCTGCCGCTTTATATTTCGTGAAATGTTCTATTACCCTGAAAATGACGTGGTCGATCACGCGCGAATGCCGGTGCTGATGCTCAAACCAGGAGCGTTCTCTGCGATGGAGCAACGTCTGCGGCAGTCATATGCAGAAACGGAAATCATCTTTGCATCGAATGTTGACCTTGACGGGGGAATGCGCAGAGAGGTTAAACAATCTAAATTCGAAGGAAACCATAAGAATCTTGGGGATGCGTACCGAGAACATCTGTAAACCTTAATTCTCTGTTAATTTGACAGCTTGAACCTGGTGACATTTGCTGCAAAGGCGGCTTTCCAGCCCCGACCGGGCGGAGTCTCAATGGCGGCGCTTCGGGGGGCGGAGGCCAAGTGATCAAGGTCCAATTTTTTGCACTACAGCAACGTCGTGATGATTGGCCCAGGCAGCTTCGCTTAGCAGCACAAGCCTCACTCCGGGAACGCTGCGAAATAACTTGACGATCCACGCTGTGCTGCATACGGAAATTCCGTAGCCAACCTGGCCTCGATAGTCGACGTAACCATAGCCTTTGCGGAGGTAGTCAAACTCGAGAAGGCTCCAATCTTCGGCACCGATCGCGTAGGGGACCCTTCCGACTTTAATCGCGCGTTGCCCGTGAAAGCTGAACGCCAACAGGCCGTCCAGATTACACGAGGACAGCAGTTTGTCGATGAGTCGGCGCGTGTTGGTCTCGTCAAGGTGGGTCACGACGGAGCCAGCCCAAATGAGATCATATCGATCAGGAAATCGATAAAGAGCTAACGTCCGTTCCCACCGTCCAAGCATGAATTCCAAGAGACGCGCGAAGGAATTCCATGTCTTGCTCACGCGCGTCGCAAGCATCAATCTTGGAACTTGGGAAGGCGGCGGTAAGCCAGCGCGTAACCCTGCCCGCTCCCGCCCCGAAATCTAAGATTTTTTCTGGAATTTTATCTCCGGCAAGACCAATAGAATGTAGTAAAACTCGCAGCCCAGACTCCCCACACCAATGATAGTGCTCAACGTTATTTTGATACATGATGTCATCTGGTGAGATCGATTTGTTTACCCTTGAGGCAAGGTCGTTGAAGCAGTAAATACATCCATCCATAAGTAAGCTCTCAGCCAGTGTTGCGACTTTGCATCTCGGGTCGAAACAAAACCAGATTTAAGTCGGGTAAAGCTGCCCAGATGTTGACCTTGATGTCTAATTAGCCAACGTACTTATCTAGGCTTCGCGACGATGACCCCAAAATCGCTTTAAATCTCGCCGGCGTCCTCGAGTTCACGTTCGAGGGCGAAAAGACGTTGCAGCGTTGCCACGTCTTCTGGATCTTCAGGGGAAAAATTTCCGGCGAGACCCGAAAGCAGCATATGCAATATCGCGCCGCCATAGGGTCGAAACTCCAATGTCTCGAACCGCTTCGCCATTTTCTCCACGATCTCGTCAGAACGAATGGCCTCCGACGGATCAATTTCAATCATCTGTGCGATCGTGGGCGGCGTGTATGAGTTTACGATTTCTCCCTCGACATAAAGGCTCCGGCGTTGGGATTCGGGGAAACGCGACAGCTCGCGGTTGATGAGCGCAGTTACATGCGCAGGCGTCTGGAACTGGCGCGGCCCGATATATTCATCAAGATACAGCAGTCCGCCCGGCTTAAGAGACCGGTAAATTTGCTCGAATGCGTGATCGAGATTAAGGATGTGGTGGATGCTGGAAAGTCCAAAAACCACCGAATAGGCTGCGCGCGGCAGCGCTTCAGTGTTAAGGTCCAGAACTTCATAGGAAATGACTTTGTCCATTTGGGCGCGAGCCGCCTCGCGCCGAGCGGTTTCGATTGCGCCAGGGCTAATATCGATCGCGTAAATCCTTTCGGCGATCTTCATCTGTATCGCGTGGCGTTCGAAGCCGCCGAGCCCGCACCCTATCGATAAAGCGGCATCCGCCGGACCCGATAGGTAGGTCTTCTGGAACCACTCGACGCCATTGACACTCGAATTGCCGGTCATACGCTCATTGATGAGTTTTCGGATAACCGGGTGATCCATCCAGCTGCGCGGTCGATCAATTTTGTGGTCCGTCGCCCAATAATCGGCGACGCGCTGAGCCTCTTCTGACTTTGGGAGGTTAATGGTCGGTTGTCCTACGATCAGACTGCGCGCTCCCGTCTTCAATCGCTCAGCGATGGACTGACAGCATCCAACGATGCCGCCGAAGTCCACAATCTGCCGGATAGCCATGCCGCCCTCTCACATTTGATTTGTGCGCCGTTCCGCACATGCCGGGGGTTCGCGCCGGGCGATCCCACGTCATGAACCTGCGCGCTCCAATCGCACTACGGGTCTAATGGGTCAACCGGCATAGGACCCGCTTTCACTTGCAGACACGAAATCGAACAGTAACGGTCGAGTTTCACGGAATGTGGTGCCGCGCGCGCGATGACCAAAGCCGGTTGTAGGGGGCACCTCATGCCAAAAACAAACCGTCGTCTCGGCGAAGTGACCGCTCGCAAAGCTTGCCATTAGCAATCCGATCGTTTCTTCGGCAATAGGATTGCGCCGCCGGTCACTTTTATCATGGCGGCCAATAAATCTAACCCTATGCCTCCTCCTGGCTTACTGACGGCGGAGAGATAAAACTAGGTCTATTTTTCAACCATCGCTTGGCAGCGCCACGGCACGGCGCCTCGACGATCACCCAAATTACAAATGCGAGAGCGAATGTGGCTGCGACGCAGACGGCAAGTCCAAGATAATCCGGGGCGGTATGATCAATTTGCCAGTGCCTCACGTAAAAGTTAAAGACGGTCAAATGAACCAAATAAACCGAAAAACTGATTTCACCAAGCAATACCAATGGTGGGCTACCGAAGAATGATGACAACCATCCCCTTCCGAATGCGAATACGATGATGACTAGCGGAAATATCAAAACGTCACTAGTATGGACCAGCCATTGTATTCCGGCACCCTGAAAGTAAGGAGCAAGGATCATGAGCGAGGTGTGGGTGAAAATAGAATAGACAGCGAGGGTTACTACTAACGTTTCCAATAAGGTGAAGACGACATCGCTTAGTTTGTGTGAAACCAATTGACAACGCTGAAAAGCCGAATAGGCCACCATCCCCGTGATGAACTCGAATAACCGAGCCAGTGGATTGATATAGAGCAATCCATGCAGACTTGGTTCGTCATTTTGTGATAAGGTCGGTAATTGCAGTATGCTACCAAGCTTGATAAGTGCCATGACCAGAATTATCGAGCCGAGCCATTTCCACCACCATGATCTATTCCATTTGAAAATGAGAACAGGAAAGGCGATATAAAAAAACAATTCTGTGGATATGCTCCACGATGGAGCATTGTAGGAGAAATACCAGGGCCAGGACGGGATCCAGCCGTGGAAAAGCAACGCGTTGGCGACAAACTTTCGGTCAAGCGGTATTTGCAGAAGAGCGACTGCGAGTAGAAGCGCGACAAAATGGGCGGGCCAAATTCGGGCAATGCGCGCTATCAGAAATTTTAATGCTTCACCTTTGTTTTCTAGTTGAGGATAAGCATAGGCAATAATGAAGCCAGACAAGACAAAGAAAAAAGAAACCCCATGATCAAGCGCGTAGTTGGGTATCCGAATGTTCAATGCGCGTGAGTGGTGGGCGACAATCATACTGGCCGCAACAATCCGCAGGCCAGTGAGCGCGTCCAGTTTGACGCGGGTCAATTGCAAAGCCTGTGAATGAACATTGGTCGGTAAATCGATCAGTCTGCGGGTCCCAGCATCGGCCTGTCTGCAGAAAGCATGATCCACATGGTTGTGTCAAAGCACCCCTCCTGCGAGGCGGGATCTGGCTAGGATACTATGCGACCCGGGTCGATCGCTCGTCCGCCAATCCGCAACCGCACTACGACCAAGCCGCGCGAATTTAGCTTAATTATTTCAATCACTTACAAATTCTGCTTCCGTAAACCAGAAAGCCGTGGTATGCTTATTTTGGTTGGCCGGCCCGCCCCGGAAGCGCCGATGTCCGATCTGCGCGGCGCCGCGGCCGGCTCCTTGGCGGCGCGCCGCGCCTGCCGCGTCAAGGCGCAACGGACAGCGGCCGAGCGTCTCGCGCGCGTTGCGGAATTTGGCGCCTAAGCGATTGAAAAGACTGCGTCGCCGACAGAAGTGACCGGTCATTGTCATTCCCCGCCGGCCGACCGGGCGCTTCACCAGGAAACGATCAGCCCGCCGGTTCCGCCGACCGAGGTCATTCCCGCGCCGAACTGGCCCTCGAACGGGAATATTGTCCTGATAAAGCCCGGGGTGTCGGGCCGATCCGCCCCGTTTACGGGCTTTGCGAGGCAGAGCGGCTCGTCGGCCCTTGAAAGATTCGAGGATCAAGGTCTCGTCCGCCTCGACGATTCCGGTCAGCGTTCGGGGCTTGTCCGCCGCGGGCGAACCCGGAAACGGT
>CAWAIM010000037.1:0-66053 GCA_963781895.1 uncultured Alphaproteobacteria bacterium | reverse complement strand
CGAGGCTTTGGGGACGAAATGCGACCTCCTGTTCGGCACGCACGGCCAGTTCACGGTCTCCGGCGCGCTGCGCCTCGCACGCCGGATCGAACCCTACGAGCCCTTGTGGTTCGAGGAGCCGACGCCGCCCGAAGCGCCGGAGGAAATGGCCAAGGTCGCCGCGCAATGCCGCATCCCGATCGCGACCGGCGAACGGTTGACGACCAAGTACGAATTCGCGCGCGTGCTCACGACCGGCGCCGCCTCGATCCTGCAGATGAATTTGGGCCGCGTCGGCGGGATTCTGGAGGCGAAAAAGATCGCCGCGATGGCGGAAGCGCACTACGCGCAGATCGCGCCCCATCTCTATTGCGGACCGATCGTCGGCGCGGCCAATATCCAGCTGGCGGCGTGCAGTCCGAATTTCCTCATTCTGGAAAGCATCGAGCGCTGGGACGGCTTTCAGGCCATGCTTCTCAAGCGCCCGATCCGCTGGGAGGACGGCTATGTCATACCGCCGAGCGAACCGGGGCTCGGGGTGGAACTCGACGAGGAGGTGGCCAAGGCCCACCCGTGGGAGGGGACCGCGCTGCATCTCATGCCGAGGTTCGAGCCGGTATGGCCGCCCGATTGAGGCGTTGGATCAGGCTCGAGCGCCCGTTCTCTATCCGAACCGGAAACCCGAGATCACTTTGCCTCCGATCGTGTCGCGAAAACTGTGCCGGCCCTCGCTGTCGCCGGCGGCGCCGGCGACCACCATCAGGGGGATGAGATGCTCCTCGCGCGGATGGCAGACGCGCGCGGCGGGGGCCTTGTCCCAGGCGGCGAGCCGCGCCTCGCGCTCGGCCGCCGGCGCCTTGGCGGTCTCGTCCAGCCAGGCGTCGAAAGTGGCCGACGCCCCCTCTCCGCCGTCGAAGAAATGGCGCAGATCGTGGTAGCTCATGCCGCTGCCGACGATCGCCACGCCCTCGTCCCTCAGCGGCGCGAGCGCCTTGCCGAGCCTGATGTGGAAGGCCGGATCGAGATCCTTGCGCAGCGACAGCATGACGACCGGGATCTCGGCCTTCGGATCGACGATCAGGAATGGCACGAACACGCCGTGGTCGAAGCCGCGTTCGGCGTCGGTCGCAACCGGCAGGCCCGCCGCCTCGATCAGCCGCTTGACCTGCGCGCCGAGCTCCGGCGCGCCGGGGGCGGGATAGCTCAGCTTGTAGGTGTGTTCCGGGAAGCCATAATAGTCGAACAGCATGCCCGGCTTGGGGTTGACGCTGACCGTCGGCTTCTCCGCCTCCCAATGGGCGGTGACGACCAGGAACGCCTTCGGCCGCTCCGGCAGCGACGCGACGAGGCCGGAAAGATGGTCGCGCAAGCCATCCCAGGCGTGCGGGCCGAACGGAGGCGGAAACTCGATCCAGAAGCAGGGGCCGCCGCCGTGGGGCAGGAAAATTGCGGGCTGACGGGAAGCGGACATGAAATCCTCGGGCGCTCGACGCTCTCGACGTAGTTAAGCCGCGAAGCGCCAGACCGCAATGCCGACGCCCCGAACCGCAATCCGTCCGCTCCGATGGTCGGGTCCCGCGGACAACCATCGCGCCCCCTCGCCTGATCGATCCGGGCGACTTGGCCTGCGCACAAAGGCGGCCGCCGGCCGCTCCGTTCTCTGCCGCCGACTTGCGGATAGGAGGCCGCCTGGCTTCCCCGCGCGATTGAGCGAATGAACGGCCTCAGACCGCGTCGTGGAAAATGAGCCCGAGCGTGGTGCGCAGGCCGCTGCGAACCCTGCTGACACCGTGGCGAAGGTTGACGCGGTAGGGTCCGCGCACGCCCTTCACGGGTCGTTCGCGAACGGCGAAGATCACGCCGTCGCCATGGCGCAGGTTCACGACCTCCGCCCGTGACTGCATGCGCGGCCGCTGCTCGGTCAGCACGAACTCGCCGCCGGTAAAGTCGCGCCCCGGCTCGGACAGCAAGATCGCGGCCTGGAGCGGAAAAACATGCTCTCCGTAGAGGTCCTGGTGCAGGCAATTGTAGTCGCCCGCGCCATAGCGCAGCAGCAGCGGCGTCGGCCGCGTCTGGCCCGCTTCTTGGCATCGCGCGCGGAAGGCCTCGTGCTCGGCCGGATAGCGGACCGCGACCCCCATCGCTTCGTTCCAGCGGTCGGCGATCGGCGCAAGCCGTCGGTACAGGCTGCGGCGAAGCGCGGCGACCAGGCCAGGCAGCGGATCGGCGAAATACTTGTATTCGCCCCGGCCAAAGCCGTGGCGCGCCATCACCACGCGCGAGCGGAAGAGCGCCTCGTCATCGTAGAGCGCCGCGAGCGCGCGGCAGGCCGGGGGCGAGAGCAGCTTTGGCGCGACCGCGGCGCCGAACGCGTCGAGGTCGGCCTCGAGCGCCGGCCAGTTCAAGGCGTCGATATTTGGCGCCGTCGCCGCCGACCGCGCGTCCGCCCCCTTTGCCAGCGCGGGCGTCATGCCGCCTCGCGGTCAAGCAGCTTGCGCTTGCGCGCGACGCCCCAGCGGTAGCCGGAAAGGTCGCCGTCGGTCCGCACCACCCGATGGCAGGGGATCGCGACGGCGAGCGGATTGGCGGCGCAGGCCTGAGCGACCGCGCGAACCGCCTTCGGCCGGCCGACCGCTCGCGCGATCTCGGCGTAAGTCGCGGTTCGGCCGGGCGGGATGGCGCGGAGCGCCCGCCAGACCTGCTGCTGGAACGCGGTGCCGCGAATATCGAGCGGCAGGTCGAGGCGTTGACCAGGCGCCTCCACCAGACCGACGACCGCCGCGACCGTCCGTTCGAACGTCGCATCGCCGCCGATCAATTCCGCGCGCGGGAAGCGGTCCTGCAAGGCGCGCGCGAGCTCGTCGGGATCGTCGCCGAGCATGATGGCTGCGACGCCCTTTTCGGTCGCGGCGACCAGCACGGCGCCGAGCGAGCTCTGGCCGATCGCGAAGCGAATGGTCGCGCCCTCGCCGCCGCGCCGGACCGCGGTCGGGGTCATGCCGAGCCGCGCCGCCGCGGTTTCGTAGAAACGGCTCGAGCTGTTGAACCCCGCGTCATAGATGGCCTCGGTGACCGTCCCGGCGGTGCTGAGATTCTCGGCGGCGCGCCGCGCCCGCATCTGCGCGGCAAAAGCCTTCGGCGTCACGCCGGCGACTTTTTTGAAGATGCGATGGAAGTGGAAGGGGCTCAGACCCGCGCTCGCGGCGAGGTCAGCGAGCGAGGGCGCCTCCTCGGCCGACGCGATCCGCTCGCAGGCGCGCTTGACCGCCTCGACCCGGGGGTCGGGCGCGCCGAGCCGGTCGGGCCGGCAGCGCTTGCAAGCGCGAAAGCCGGCGCCTTCGGCCTCGGATGCGGCGGCGAAAAACGACACGTTCTCGCGCTTTGCCGGCCGCGAGGCGCAGCTCGGCCGGCAATAGACGCCTGTAGTGCGGACGGCGAAGAAGATCTTGCCGTCGAAGGCCGGGTCGCGGCGGCGGACCGCGTCCCACATGGCCTTCTCGGCCATCGCGGCGTCCTGCGGCTCGTGCTCACTGACGGTCTCGACCATGGGGCTCAACATAGGGATCGCTCCTCGATTTGGCTTGTGGCGCCCTGATTACACAGAAGCGCTAGGCTCTCGAACTCCGCTTCTTGCTTCGCAATTCCGGGCGGCATGGTCCTCGTCTTGTCCGCGGGTCATAAACGGGCCTCTATGCCCGCAAAGTCAGGAATCCGCCGATGGGAGGGAATATGCCGGCGCCGATGAGGCGCTGCTGATGGGGGTCCTCGTCGAGGACGGTTCAGCGAAGGAAGCGTAAAGAGGCGTCGTCACGCCATCCGCCGCATCGCCCCGCGCGCCGCGTCGGCGATCGATCGCGCGCCGAACAGGATGAAAATGACGCCGACGACCCGCGTCACCGCGACGCCGTGGGTGAGGAAAAACTTGCGCACCGCCGGGAGACCCGCGGCGAAGATCAAGACCGCGTCCGCCAGCAGAAAGCCCGCAAACGCGGCGACGAACATCTGCGGCGCGTCCGCCGCGTGGAGCGCGCCGATATAGGGCGCGACGATCGCCGAAAACATCGCCAGCGCGACCGGATAGGATTTCGGATTGGTGAGACCGAAGGCCATGCCGGTCGCGAGCGGCCTCTGCGCGCCGATCGTCTTCGGCGGCGCGCCCTTCCGGGTCATGACCGCCCGGACGCCGAGATAGATGAGATAGAGGCCGCACACGACGCCGAGCATTTCGAACAAAGTCGGGCCGATCTGGTTGGCGCCGACGATCGCCGCCACCGCCAGCGCGCCCCAAACCACGTCGCCGATCAGATGGCCGCAGATGAAATACGCGCCGGATGCGCGCCCGCGCGAGGCGGCCAAGGTGAAAAGGGCGAGGAACGCCGGCCCGGGCGTGACGACATAGAGAAAGGCGGCGATCAGGGTGGCGGCGAGGATCTGCGGGTCTGGTCATTTCGTCGCCTCTTCGATGAGCTTCTTCAGGGCGTAGAGCGCCGCGTGAGCCTCGCGCGGGGTCATGGCGTCGGGGTCGAGCGCATCAAGCGCCTCGCGCAGTTCGTCGCGCGCGGGCTGAGGAGCCGGCGGCTCGTAGGCAAACAGCGGCAGCGAATCGAGCGTTCCGCTCGGCCTGGCCGCTTCCAGATCGGCGAGCACGTTGCGCGCCCGCTTGACCACCGACGGCGGGAGCCCGGCGAGCTTGGCGACCTGAATGCCATAGGAGCGGTCGGCCGCGCCCGCGACCACCTCATGCAAGAACACCAGCGTCCCCTTGAATTCGCTGACCCGCATCGTGAGGTTGACGAGCCGCGGCAGGGTCTCGGCGAGTTGGGTCAACTCGTGAAAATGCGTGGCGAACAAAGCGCGCGAGCGGTTTGCCGCGTTGAGATGCTCGACGCAGGCGTAAGCGATCGACAGGCCGTCGAACGTCGCCGTGCCGCGCCCGATCTCGTCCAGAATCACCAGCGAGCGAGGGCTCGCCTGATTGAGAATAGCCGCTGTCTCGACCATTTCGACCATGAAGGTCGAGCGGCCGCGCGCCAGATCGTCCGCGGCGCCGACGCGCGAGAACAGACGGTCGACGACGCCGATATGCGCCTTGGCCGCCGGCGCGTAGGCTCCCATTTGGGCAATCAGCGCGATCAGCGCGTTCTGGCGCAGATAGGTCGACTTGCCGGCCATGTTGGGGCCGGTGACGACCGCAATGCGCCCGCCCTCGCCGATCTGTCCCGAGAGGTCGCAGTCATTGGCGACGAAAGGCTCGCCTTGGGCCTTCAGCGCCGCCTCGACCACCGGATGGCGACCGCCCTCGATCACGAAGGCGAGCGAAGCATCGACGCGCGGCCGGGTCCAGTTGCGCTTGACCGCCAGCTCGGCGAGCGCGGCGGCGACGTCGATCCGCGCCAGCGCCGCGCCGAACTCGCGCAACGTTTCGCCCTTCGCGAGGCAGGCCTGCCGGAGGCGCTCGAAGGCGTCGAGTTCGAGCGCCAGCGCGGAATCGGCCGAGGAGGCGATTCGCGCCTCGAGATCGACGAGCGCGTTGGTGGTGAAACGCATCGCGCCCGCCATCGTCTGACGATGGATGAAGGTGGCGTTCAGCGGGGCCTTCAGCAGCGTCTCGCCCTGCGCTTGCGGGGTCTCGATGTAATAGCCGAGAAAGTTGTTGTGTTTGATCCTGAGCGCCTTGGCGCCGGCCTGTTCGGCGTAGGAGCCCTGCATCTCCGCGATGACGCGTCGGCTTTGGTCGCGCAAGGCGCGCGCCTCGTCGAGCGCCTCGAGGGCGCCGGGGCGCACGAAGCCGCCGTCGCGCTTGAGAAGCGGCAACTCATCGCCGAGCGTCGATTGAAGATCGCCCTCGAGCGCCCCGCATTCGGCGCCGAGGCGGACGCAGTCGCTGAGGAGTTCCGGCGGAAGATCCTGTGCGGCCGTCAGAATGCGCGCGAGCGCTCCCGCGGCGGCGAGGCCGTCGCGAATCGCCGCGAGATCGCGCGGACCGCCGCGGTCGAGGCCGAGGCGCGACAGCGCCCGCAGAAAATCGGGCGCGCTCCCCAGCGCGCGGCGCAGGGCCTCGCGCATCGGCGCCGCCTCGACCAGGAAATCGAGCGAGTCGAGCCGCGCGTTGATGGCCTCGGGGTCGGTCAGCGGGCTCGCGAGCCGTTCGGCGAGAAGCCGTGCGCCGGCGGGGGTCACGGTCAGATCGATCGTCGCCAGAAGCGAGCCTTCACGCGCGCCGCTCAAGGTTCGCGTGAGCTCGAGATTCGCGCGGGTCGCGGGATCGATTTCGAGGCGCGCGCCGCGCGCGAGCCGCTTCGGCGGCGACAGAGCCGGCCGGGCCTCGAACTGGGTGCGCCTGACATAGGCCAGCGCCAGGGCGGCGGCGGCGATCTCGGCGCGCGTAAATGCGCCGAACCCGTCGAGAGTCTCGACGCCATAGAATTCGCAAATCCGGCGCTCGGCGGCCGGGCCGTCGCCCGCTTCGCGCGCCAGCGCAGTCGCGGGCGCGCGCAAGTCGGCGATGATGCGCGCAAACAGCGGCTCGTCACAGACGGCCTGAGAGGCGACGACCTCGCTCGGCTCCAGGCGCGCGATCTCGGCCGGCAGGCCCGCGTCATCGGCTTCCGACAGCGTGAACGCGCCCGTCGACAGATCGAGCGCGGCGAGGCCGTAAGTCCAACGCCCATCGCTTGCGCGGATCCTCTGCACGGCGACCAGCAGCCGCGCGCGCCCCGGCTCCAGCAGCCGTTCCTCGGTGATCGTCCCGGGCGTCACCAGCCGCACGACATCGCGTCTGACGAGCGACTTCGCGCCGCGCTTTTTCGATTCGGCCGGGGCTTCGAGTTGCTCGCAGACCGCGACGCGATGGCCGAGCGCGATGAGCCGGTTGAGATAGTCGTCAGCGCGCTCCACCGGCACGCCGCACATGCGGATGTCTTCGCCCTCGTGCTTGCCGCGCTTGGTCAGGACGATGCCGAGCGCCCGGCTGGCGATTTCGGCGTCGTCGAAGAACAGCTCGTAGAAATCGCCCATCCGGTAGAACAGCAGGCAGTCGGGATTGGCCGCCTTGATACCGAAATATTGCGCCATCATCGGCGTCAGCCGCGGCGCGGCGCTTTCGGGGTCCCTATTGTCGCTGGAGGCGTCCATGGGCGCGAAGCTAGCAAATCGGCGCTTGGCGCGCGAAGCGCCTGGACGCGGATATCCACCTTGATCCTCGAGCGGCAAGCGACGACGGCCAGGCCCCAGAACGGCGTCGCGTCGGCCTGCGGATCATCGGTCGACCCGCGAGCCGAGCCCTTGCGGCGCCAACGGACCCGGACCCCCGCCGAGCCCGAGGTCCCGCCCCGCCTCGATCGCTCGCGTTACGAACGCCTTCGCCGCCGGGACGGCCTCAATCAGTGGCAGGCCGAGCGCGACATGCGCCGCGATCGCGCTCGACAGGACACACCCGGTTCCATGCAGATTGCGAGAGGCGATTTTCGCCGCCGCGAAGCGCGTGGTCCGATCGGCGGTGACGAGGAGGTCCACCGCCTCCTCGCCCTCGAGGTGTCCGCCTTTCATCAGCACCGCGCGCGGCCCGAGCGCGAGCGCCGCCCGTCCCTGGCGCGCCATCTCGGCTTCGCTTCCGGCGATCGGCTCGCCGACGAGAGCCGCGGCTTCCGAGAGGTTGGGGGTCAGGCAATCGACCAGCGGCAGGAGGTCCTTCTTGATCGCCTCGACGAAGCCGGCCCCGCTCAGCGGATCGCCGGACGAGGCGACCATCACGGGATCATAAACGATGAACGCCCTCATCCGGCGCCCTGGCTCGTCGCAAGGCGGGCGTTCGCCCGAACGCTCTACGGCCGAGGCGCGGGCGGCCAAGGCTGCCACCACCGCGCCAACAATCTCCGGGGTCCCCAGCATGCCGATCTTGATCGCGGCGACGGAAAAATCATCCAGCACCGATTCGATCTGCGCCGCGACGATCTCGGGCGGCGCGAAATGAATTGCGCGCACCCCCCGCGTGTTCTGGGCGGTCAAGGCGGTAATGGCGCTCACGCCGTAGACGCCGAGCGCGGCGAAAGTCTTCAGATCCGCCTGCACGCCAGCGCCGCCGCCGGAGTCCGAGCCGGCGATGGTCAGCGCGACCGGCGTTTGGCGCGTCACGCCGGGCGCGTCGCCGCGATCCATTGTCGCGCGCGCGCCTCCGGGTCGGCGTTGAGCGTGATGTCGGTGACGACGGAGACGACGTCCGCGCCGGCGGCGAGGCACAATCTCGCGCGCTCGACGGTCAGTCCGCCGATCGCGACCAGCGGAACGGCGCCGATGCGGCGTTTCCATTCGCCGATGCGCTCGAGCCCTTGCGGCGCGAACGCCATCGCCTTGAGGATCGTCGGATAGATCGGCCCCAGGGCGACATAGTCGGGTTCGAGCGCCAGCGCGCGCTCGAGCTCCGCTTCATCGTGCGTGCTGACGCCGAGCTTGAGCCCGGCCCTGCGGATGGCGGCGATGTCGGCGTGGTCGAGATCGCCCTGGCCGAGGTGGACCCATGGCGCGCCTTCGTCGATCGCGACGCGCCAGTAGTCGTTGACGACGAGGATCGCGCCCGCCTTGGCTGAGGCCGCCAGCGCCTCACGCGTCTCCCGCGCGACCGCAGCCTCGTCCTTGTCCTTGACGCGCAACTGCACGAGCCGCGCGCCGGCGCCGTCGAGCCGGGCGACCCAGGCCGCGCTGTCGACGATCGGGTAGAAGGGATCGAGGGCGGTCACAAGAGATTCGCCCTGCCCACGACCGGCGTCGAAGGCGCCGCCATGTCGCGTGGCTGCATCGGTCCGGCGAGAAAGGCCGCGCGCCCCGCCTCGATCGCCTGGCCGAAGGCGCGCGCCATCGCCACCGGATCGCCCGCCTTGGCGACCGCGGTGTTGAGGAGCACGCCGTCGTAGCCCAGCTCCATCGCCGCCGCCGCCTGCGACGGCAAGCCGAGGCCGGCGTCGACGATGAGCGGAATCCCCGGGAAATGGGCGCGCAGCGCGCGCAGACCGAACACGTTGTTGAGCCCCTTGCCGGAGCCGATCGGCGATCCCCAGGGCATCAGCACCTTGCAGCCCGCCTCGATCAGCCGCTCGGCGACCACGAGGTCCTCGGTCGTGTAAGGGAACACCTCGAAGCCGTCGGCGGACAGGATTCGCGCCGCCTCGACGAGGCCGAACACGTCGGGCTGCAGCGTGTCGGCCTCGCCGATCACTTCGAGCTTCACCCACGGCGTGTCGAACACTTCGCGCGCCATCTCGGCCGTGGTCACCGCCTCCTTCACGCTATGGCAGCCCGCCGTGTTGGGCAGGACGCGCGCGCCGATGTCGCGAACGAGACGCCAGAAGTCCTGCCCTTCCTTCAGCCGCGCCGACTCGCGGCGCAGCGACACGGTCAGAATCTCCGCGCCCGAGGCGCGCGCCGCCTCGGCCAGAATCGCGGGCGAGGGATATTGCGACGTGCCGAGCATCAGGCGCGAGCGAAGCGCCACGCCGTAGAGGGTGAAGTCGGGGGATTGGAGTCACGATACCGTATCCTTTGGCCAATTGCCGTCATGGCGAGCGAAGCGAAGCAATCCAGAGGCCAAGGGCGCCTCACCCTTCCGTGAATTGCTTCCTGGCTACGCTCGCTGCAATGACGGCCTTCTGCATGGCGCGCCAACGCCCTATCCTCCCTGCCGCGGCGCGAGGATCTCGATCCGGTCGCCGTCCTTGACCGGCGTCGCCGCGCGCGCCCGCTTAGGCACGAACTCGCCGTTGAGCGCGGTCGCGACCGTCGCCTCGCCGTAGTCGAGCGCTTCGAGCGCGCTCGCCAATGTCGCGGCCTCGACATCGCGGTTTTCGCCGTTTACGAGGATCTTCATACGTGCGCCCCTGCCCGCTCGAACGCCAGGTCGCCGCGCGATCGGCGAAGTCCGGCGCCAGCAGGAAACCGTGCCGGTAGAATCCGTTGACGAAGATGCGCCCGTCGCGCTCCTCGATGCGCGGCTCATTGTCCGGATAGGCCGGCCTGACGTCGGCGCTCATTTCGAGAATTTCCGCCTCGCCGAACGCCGGATGAAGGGCGTAGGCGGCGCCCAGCATCTCGATCGCCGAGCGCACCGTGACCGCGCCCCTTTCGGCGCTCTCGATCATCGTCGCGCCGATCATGTATTCGCCGTCGCGTCTCGGGACGACATAAAGAGGAATGCGCGGATGCAGAAGCCGCACGGCGCGGGCGAGCCTCACCTCGCGGGTGCGCACGCGGATCATCTCGCCGCGCACGCCCCGCAGGTCCGGCAGGTGCGGGCGCGCGGCGAAGCCGCGGCAGTCGACCACGACCCCCGCCTCGGGGCCGAGCGCCTCGCCGTCGACGCCAAAGCGCAGGTCGGCGCCATGCCGGCGAAGGGATTGCGCCAGCGCGCGCATCGCGGCGCGCGGATCGACATGGCCCTCGCCGGCGAAGAACAGGCCCTTGCGGAACCGTCCGGAGAGATCCGGCTCCAGCGCCGCGATCCGCGCCTCGTCCACCCGTTCATGACCATGCGTGCGGGCGGCGAAGCGTTCGATTTCACCGATGTCTCGCGGCGGCGCGACGACCAGCGTGCCGGCGCGGACGACGCCGGGGGAACGGGCGTCCCACCAGTCGATCGCGCGCCGCCCGAGTTCGACCACCCGGCGCGGCGCGCTTTCGCCCTCGCAGAACGGCGCCAGCATCCCGCCCGCCAGCCACGACGCGTTGGCGCCCAGCTCGTGTGATCGCTCGACGAGCGTGACTTCCGCGCCGCGCTCGGCGAGCGTCAGCGCCGTCGTCAGACCGACGACGCCGGCGCCAACCACCGTCGCGCGCATCGCCTCACTCCGCCGCCTTCACATAGAGCGCGCCGCCGCCCGCGACGAATTCGCGCGACTTTTCGGCCATGCCGGCCATCGCCTCGGCTTCCTTGCGCAGATCTTGGGTAATTTGCATCGAACAGAATTTCGGCCCGCACATCGAGCAGAAATGGGCGACCTTATGGCTGTCCTTGGGCAGGGTCTCGTCATGGAATCGGCGCGCGGTCTCCGGATCGAGCGAAAGGTTGAACTGGTCCTGCCAGCGGAAGTCGAAGCGCGCCCGCGAAAGCGCGTCGTCGCGGATGCGCGCGGCCGGATGGCCCTTGGCGAGATCGGCGGCATGGGCGGCGATGCGGTAGGTGATGACGCCGGTCTTGACGTCCTCGCGGTCGGGCAGGCCCAGATGCTCCTTCGGCGTGACGTAACAGAGCATCGCCGTGCCATACCAGCCGATCATCGCCGCGCCGATCCCCGAAGTGATGTGATCGTAGCCAGGCGCGATGTCGGTGGTCAGCGGCCCAAGCGTATAGAACGGCGCCTCGCCGCATTCCTCGAGCTGCTTTTCCATATTGATCTTGATCTTGTGCATCGGCACGTGGCCGGGCCCTTCGATCATCACCTGGCAGCCCTTGTCCCAGGCGACCTTGGTCAGTTCGCCCAGCGTCTCGAGCTCGGCGAATTGGGCCGCGTCGTTGGCGTCGGCGTTCGAGCCCGGCCTGAGGCCGTCGCCGAGCGAGAACGAAACATCGTACCTGCGCATGATGTCGCAGATGTCGCCGAAGCGCTCGTAGAGGAAGCTCTCGCGATGGCCGGCGAGGCACCAGCGCGCCATGATCGAGCCGCCGCGCGAGACGATGCCGGTGACGCGCTTGGCGGTCAGCGGCACATGAGCGAGGCGGACGCCCGCGTGGATGGTGAAATAGTCGACGCCCTGCTCGGCCTGCTCGATCAGCGTGTCCTTGAACACCTCCCAATCGAGTTTGAGGGGATCGCCGTCGACCTTTTCCAGCGCCTGATAGATCGGGACCGTGCCGATCGGAACCGGCGAGTTGCGCACGATCCAGGAGCGGATGTTGTGGATGTTGCGGCCGGTCGAGAGGTCCATCACCGTGTCGGCGCCCCAGCGGATCGCCCACACCATCTTCTCGACTTCCTCGGCGACGCCGGAGCTGACCGCCGAGTTGCCGATATTGGCGTTGATCTTCACCAGGAAATTGCGGCCGATCGCCATCGGCTCGAGTTCGAGGTGATTGATGTTGGCGGGAATGATCGCGCGGCCGCGCGCGACTTCGGCGCGCACGAATTCCGGGGTGACGAATTCGGGAATGACCGCGCCGAAGCCCTCGCCGTCGGCGAGGCGCTCGCGCGCGTCCTCGACCGCGGCCTCGCGCGCCAAATTCTCGCGATGGGCGACATAGATCATTTCTTCGGTGACGATCCCCGCGCGGGCGAATTCGAACTGGGTGACAAGCTGGCCCGCCCCGCCGGCGCGCAGCGCGCGCCTCGCCGGGCATAGCGGCGCCAGATGATCGGCCGACACGTTGCCGTTGTCCTCCGGCCTGATCGCGCGCCCGGGCGCTTGCCTGTAGCCGCGCCGCGCGATCCAGGCCTCGCGCACCGGCGCGAGCCCCTCGGCGAGATCGATCCGCGCCGCGGCCTCCGTGTAGGGGCCGGAAGGATCGTAGACCCGCACCGGCGGCTCATTCGGATCGCTCAGCGCAATCTCGCGGAAAGGCACGCGGATGTCGTCGTGGCCCTCCGGCGCGGCGTAGACCTTGCGCGAACCGACGATCGGCCCGGTCGTCACGCTGCGCGGCGCGGCGAATTTTGTCGAACTGGCGATTTCGTTCATGGCCGTCTCTCCTCGCGCGGCGAGTCTCGACGGCTGGAACATGCGACCAGGAATTAGGATGGCGGCCGCTACGTCCCTTCGCCGGCATGACCCGGATCAGGTTCAAAGGGTTCGGCTCGTCGCCGTCTCAGCCCCTCAATCGGGCGCCCCTCGAGCAAAGGAGGAATTTGGGCTTCGTGAGGCGACCTGTCAACTCCGCCAACCGCGTCAAATGTGCTGTAGCTTCGCGTTCTTGGCGCCGCTGACCGGTCGTAAAGCCGCGATTACGGAAGGGACGCATACGGGGAGCAGAGCTATGACCGCTCCGGCGAAGGTGCTGAGACTTTACACAAACGAATCCGGTCTCGGTTGTTTTCGATACATTCGGGGTCCGGCGCGAGGTGCGCGATTTTGCCCGTCTGCGCCGCCTCTCTACGTTTCGAAGCCGGAGCCGGCTTCCCGCTTTGTCGTGCTTCGCCTGCCGGTCGACTGGGCCGGCGAGCAGCATCCGTCTCCCGCTCGGCAAATCCTGTTTTGTCTTTCTGTGGAGGTCCGTGTCGCTCCAGGCGTCGGCAACCCGTCATCGTCGCCGCAAGGGACGCTTGGCTGACGGAAGATTCGTCGGAAAGCGGTCACGAGACGGAAGTCGTCTCGCAAGAGCCGTTCGACGCCGTCGTCGTTCAGCTGCCTGATTGACCTCCCGTCGCGGGATCATGCCTCCGAGGCGCGGCTCTTGTGCGCCGCCCTACCCTTTCCACGCCACTGGCGGTCGTCCGTTGGCGGCGCGCCTGCGGGCCGCGATCCGCGCCGCGATCTGGGCGATCCCCGGCGTCCGGCTCGTCACAGCCGCCGCCCGGCGGCGCCATTGGCGAAGCAGCGCCGCCGCCGCATGCTTGTAGGGCGCGACGATGCGGTCGGCATAGTGATGAAAGGCCATCACCTTCGCGTAGCTCCAGGCGAACCACGGCATGGTCATCAGCCGGTGCTGGGTCAGGTCGAAAATCGCCGGAAGGACAGAGATCGCGAGCATCTTGAGCACGATCCAGGCGATCGCGCCCGAAACGACGTAGCCCATGGCGACGGCGACGGTCGCCACGACCAGGAGCGGCTCCACGATCAGAAACGGCACGAGGAAGATCAGCAGCACCAGCGGCGCCGGCAGGCAATCGACGACGGCGGCGAACGCCTGCTTGAACCGGGTCCACGGGACGAGACCGACAATCCGCCGCGCGAGCGCGATCAGGCCGTCCCACACCCAGGCGGCGGCGAGAAACGCCATCGCCAGCGCAAGGAGCGCGGTCCGCCTGACCCTGTGGTGCTTCATTCCAGTGAAAAACCGTCGACAAATCCGTGATGACCCGGATCACGGCATCGTGACATTGCCCGGCGACTGCGGCCGGCGCAAGGCTTGTGGCGCCGCAATATGGCCATTAATCCGCTGTTAACGCTGCCAGCCGTTTCAACCGCATTCGTCATCGCGCGGCAAGGGGTCGGTAAGGTTGCCGGAACCTTGCGTTAACCCTGGGCGCCTAGCTCTTGGCCGGGCGAGGCATCGTCAGGAGTGAAATCATGTTCGCGCACGGGATCAAAGGCACGGTTGCGCTGCCGATAGCGCTCGCGCTCGGACTGGCGCTCGGCGCCTGCGCGCGCAACAACGCTGACCAGGCGGCGCGCGACCGCGGCCTATGGCGCGGCGGGCCCCGGCAGCCTTCAGGAATTCAACCAGACTGTCGGCGACCGGGTGTTCTTCGACACCGATTCCACGGATTTATCCCCGACGGCCACCGGGACGCTCGACAAACAGGCGGCGTGGCTCAAACAGTACAATCGTTACAACTTCACGATCGAAGGCCATGCCGACGAGCGCGGCACCCGCGAATACAATTTCGCCCTGGGCGCGCGCCGGGCCCAGACGGTTCACGACTATCTGGTCGCGAAAGGCGTCTCCGCTGCGCGCATGAAGACGATCAGCTATGGGAAGGAGCGGCCGGTCGCGGTCTGCGACGACATTTCATGCTGGTCGCAGAATCGCCGCGCCGTCACCGTGCTCAACGGCGCCCCTGGCAGCAGCTGAGCGCCCTCGCCGCGTCGCATCCGTCGCAATCGCGGCGCGACTCGAAGGCTCACGTTGATTCGGGCCGACGCGTCGAAAGTCGCTGCCGCCGGCTCGGGCCGAATGTCTGACCTCGGCGGAAACCGCCTTGAATCCGACGATCGTGGGGCGTATGGGCCCGGCGACGAAACCTTGACGAGGCCGCCCCCAGTGACGTTCGCCCGACCCTTGCGCCTGACGGCGGCGCATCTTGCGTGCCTCTTGGCCGCGTTTCCCGTGCACGCGCAAGGGTTTGATTTGTTTCATCGACCGTCGACGCAATCGGCGCAGATGGCGCCGCCGGCCAACATTCCGGGCTCATCCGGCGGCGACGCGGACGAAGCGGCGACTCAGGTCTTGCGCATCAACCGGCTCGAGGAGCAGCTCCGGCAGGCCAACGGCCGCATCGAGGAACTCGAGAACGCTCAGCACCGGCTCGAGGAGCAGCTTCAGAAATTCCGTCAGGACGTCGAATTCCGGTTCGGCGAGCGCTCCGGCGGAGCGGCGCCGCGGCCGCTCGCCGCCGCCAATCCTTCCGCGACCGACGTCGAAGCGCCCGCGCCCGCGAGGACGAAGCGATCGGACGCGTTCGATCCCAACGCTGAACCGAGCGCGCCTGGCGCCCCGCGGCAGCTCGGGACAACCCCGCCTTCCGCCCCGCTTGCCCCACCGTCGTCCCCCGCCGGTCCGCCGCTCGAACTCGGCAAGGCGCGGCCGGCCGCCCCCCCGCCGCCCGCCGCCGGGCCGACAATCGTCGGCTCCGGGGTGGCGATGATCGATGGACCGCGCGATCAGTTCAACGCCGCGCTGCAGGCGTTCCAGGCCGGCCAGTACGCGCAGGCGGAAGACGGGTTCAAGGCGTTCCTGACCGCCAACGGCGGCCATCGTCTGACGCCCGACGCGATCTTTTATATCGGCGAAACCTATTTTCAGCGTTCGCGCCCGCGCGAGGCGGCCGAACAATATCTCAAGGTCACGACCGACTATTCCAAGTCCGCGCGCGCGCCGGAGAGCATGGTGCGGCTCGGCCAGACGCTCGCCGTGCTCGGGAATTTGGAACAGGCCTGCGCGACCTTCGGCGAATTCGGCAAGCGCTACCCGGCCGCCCCGGCCTCGGTGAAGAAGCTCGCCGAGCGCGAAATGGCCAAGAATCATTGTTGAAGGCCGGACGCGCACGCGCCCTGTCGGCGGCCGACGTCGACGCGCTGCTCGCCCCGCTCGGACGGGCGAAATCCCTGCTGATCGCCGTCTCCGGCGGACCCGATTCCACGGCGCTGCTGCTGATGGCGGCGGAATGGGCGGCGCGGCGCGGCAAGACGCGCATCGAGGCCGCGACCGTCGATCACGGCCTAAGACCGGAAAGCGCCGCCGAGGCGATGAGCGTCGCCGCGCTCTGCCGGCGTCTCGGGCTTGCCCATCACACGCTGGTCTGGAAAGGCGCGAAGCCGGCGACTCGCCTGCAGGAGCGCGCGCGCGAGGCGCGCTACCGCCTGCTCATCGATCGCGCGCGCGCGATTCGAGCCGACGCGCTGGTGACCGCGCATCACGCCGACGATCAGGCGGAAACGGTGCTGTTTCGTCTGCTGCGCGGGTCCGGGGTCGCGGGCCTGCGCGGCATGGACGCGATGAGCGCGCGTGACGGCGTCACGGTCGCGAGGCCTCTCATCGGCGTCAAGAAAAGCGACCTGGTCGCATTTTGCCGCGCGCGCCGCGCGCGCTTTGTCGACGACCCGTCCAACGCCGATCCGCGCTACGCGCGCACGCGCCTGCGCGCGCTGATCGCGCGCCTCGCCGAGGAGGGCCTCAACGCCGAGACGCTGGACCGGCTGGCGCGCCGCGCGGGCGAGACGGAAGAGGCGCTGGCGCGGCTGACGGCGCTCGTCGAGGCGAGGCTCGGCGCGGAAGCGATCGACGCGCGCGCCCTGTGCGCGGAGCCGATCGCGATTGTCCAGCGCGTCCTCAGCGCACGCATCGCCGCGACAGGCGGGCGCGACCCGAGCCGGATCGGGCTCGAGAAGGTCGAGGCCCTCGCGAGCGCCTTGCGGAACGCGCTCAAGGAGCGCCGCGCGCTCAACGCCAATATCGGCGGAACGATGGTGCGGCTGACCGCGAAGGGCGGTTTGAGTTTCGCGCCGGAGCCGGCGAGGAGAGGCGGCAGGCAGAAGTGACCGGCGAGCCGGCCGAGGCGCGCCGCTATTCGCCAAATCGAGCGCAAACCGGCTATCGTCGTCCGAAACGACGAAAGGGAGGCAAACATGCTCTGGGGGATTGATCCGCTGCTCGACGCGGACCTGCTTTACGCTTTGCGGCGGATGGGCCACGGCGACGAGATCGCGGTCGTCGACACCAATTTTCCCGCCTTTTCGACGGCGATGTCGACGGTGACGGGCGAACCGATCCTGATGGCCGGCGTCTCGTCGGCGCGCGCGATCGAGGCCGTGCTGTCGGTGATGCCGCTCGATTCGTTCGTGCCCGACCCGGCGTGCCGCATGGAAATCGTCGGCGACCCCGACGCGGTGCCGCCGGTGCAGCGCGAAGTGCAGCAGGTTCTCGACCGCGCCGTGGGCAGGCACATGCCGCTCGTGGGCGTCGAACGGTTCGCCTTCTACGAACGGGCCAAGAGCGCCTTCGTCATTCTCGCCGCCGGAGAGCGGCGCCACTACGGATGCTTCATCTTCAAGAAGGGCGTGCTGCCGCCGGAGTGAAGAGGGCCTCGGCGCCGTCGGCGCGCCCCGTCGTCGCGAGGCGCCCATGGGGCGCGCAGGCGAAACGGATCCGCGCGGGATTCTGGCCCGCCTTTCTGCGGCCGAAGGTCTGGAACTTCACGCTTTGCCGGCGTTGACAGGGATCGCCGCGGGCGGCGTTCATGGGCTTTTGAGCCGGTCGCGAATCGCCTGCGCGTTGGTCAGTCGCCCCTGAAAATACGCCGACATTCGCCCATCGCCGCCTGAGCGCGTCGCCTCGTAGGCGGTCTCGATCTGGCGCAGGGCTGTCTCGGCGGCGACCCGGTCATTGTTGCGATCGGCGATCGCGATCAGCGCGACGCCCTGATTTCCGGTCGTCTGCGCCCATTGCAGCGGCGCCTGTTCGCGCGTCCTCGCCTCCAGCGCCGCGCCATAGGCCGCGACGGCCTCCTCGAGCCGCGCCGTGCCGGCTTCGCGCATCCCGAGCGCCGTCAGCATGTTGCCGAGATTGTTCTGCGCCGCGGCGAACTGCAGGGGCGCGCGTTCGCGCGTTCTTATCTCCAATGCGGCGCGATAGGCTGTCGCCGCCGCCTCGAACCGGGTCGTCCCGCCGTCCCGCTCCCCCAGATCCGCGAGCGCGTTGCCGAGATTGAACTGCGTTTGCGCCCAGTCGAGCGGCGCCTGTTCGCGCGTCCTGGCCTCCAGCGACGCGTGAAAGGCCGCCACCGCCGCCTCCAGCCGCGCGGTCCCGGTTTCGCGCCTCCCGAGCTCGGCGAGCACGTTGCCGAGATTGTTCTGCGCCGCCGCGAACTGGAGCGGCGCCCGATCACGCGCCATCGCCTCCGACGCGGCCTGAAAGGCGGTCGCCGCCTCCTCGAGCCGGGCGGTCCCGCCCTCCCGCTCCCCGAGCGCCTTGAGCGCACTGCCGAGATCGTTCTCGGCGATCGCCCATGGCAGAGAAGCCCCCTCACGCGCCAGTTCGTCGAGCGCCGCGCGATAGGCCGCGATCGCCTCCTCCAGCCGGGCTGTTCCCTGCTCGCGCTCTCCCTCGCTTTCGAGGGCGACGCCGAGGCTGGTCTGGATCAGCGCCCACTGAAGGGGAATGCGCTCGCGGGTCAGCTCCTGCAGCGCCAAACGAAAGGCGGCGGCCGCTTCCTCGAACCGCGCCGTTCCGCTCTCGCGCTCGCCAAGTCTTTCGAGCGCTTCGCCGAGGTTGCCCTGGGTCAGCGCCCAGTTGAGCGGGACCCTCTCGCGCGTCATTTCCTCCAGCGCGCTGCGAAAGGCCGCGACCGCCTCCTCGAGTTCTCGCAGTCCCGATCTCGCGCTCCCCGAGTTGGCGCAGCGCGCTGCCGAGGTTGTACTGCGTCATCGCCCAAGCCAGAGGGGCTTGTGCGCGCGTCCTCGCCCGAAGCGCCGAGCGGAAGGCCGCCACCGCCTCCTCGAGCGCCGACGTCCCGCTTTGCCGCGAACCGATGACCGCGAGCGCACTGCCGAGATTATTCTGCGTCGCCACCCACTCCGACGGCGCTTGCTCGAGGGTGAAGACCTCCGCCGCGGCGCGAAAAGCCGCCGCCGCCTCCTCCAGTCGCGCCGTTCCGCTCTCCCGCTCTCCCAGCCTTTCCAATGCGACCCCAAGATTGATCTGGGTTTGCGCCCAGTCGAGCGGCGCGGCTGCGCGCGTTCTCGCCTGAAGCGCCAGGCGGAAGGTCGCCACAGCCTGCTCGGTCCGCGCTGTCCCGCTTTCGCGCTCGCCGAGCGTCGTGAGCGCAATGCCGAGACTGTTCTGGGCGGTCGCCCACTGGAGCGGAACCCGCTCGCGCGGGAATTCCGCCAGGGCCTGTCCGCAGACCTCCACGGCGCGGCGCAGCGCCGCATTGTCGCCGCGCTCGTCGCCCTGCCGATACAAAGCGTCGGCCTGACGCTGCAAATAGCCCCCCCGCTCGCCCGGATGTCCGGCCGGCACGTAGCCGGCCGCCTGGCCGAACAGGTCGGCGGCCTCCAGGTAGCGGCGTTCGGTCAGGGCGACGTCGCCCTCCGCCGCGGTCGAACTCGCCGCCCCGAGCATTTGCGCGTCCTCGGCGGCTTGCGCCTGGTCTCTGAGCTTGCGCGCCTCCTGCGCGGCGGCGATCTGGGCCTGGGTCGCCTGACGCAGCAGCTCATGCGCGCGTCCGAAATGCCCGGCGTCGATCTCGGGCCTGGCCTGCGTCGACGAGCGCCCGCGCCGTCGGGTTTTCCGGGTTCAGCGCGGCGGCCTGCGCCTGAAGCCGTTTGTAGTCGTTGGCGACCTTGGTCAGCGCCTCGGCCAGCTTGTCTTCGGCGACATTCGGGTCCTGGCCGACGATCTTCAGCAGCGTCTTGGCGGCGTCCTCGGTCACGCCGAGCGTCTTGCTGACTTGCACGAGACGGTCGAGGATCGGCGCCTCGCCGCCCTTCGTCGCCGCCTCGATCAGCTCCTTCAGCTTCTCCGGCGGCATGTCGAAGTTGCAGGTGACAATGTTGTTGCTGGCGTTGCCTACGGTCGCGACGCTGCACGACCCCGTCTCGACCTTGTCGCCCAGCGCCAGCGCGGCCTCCGGGACAGCGACGCCCAAGGCGGCGGCGAGGGCGGCGCCGATCGCGACCTTCAGCCGGACGGCGCCGTCATTGCGAGGAGCGAAGCGACGAAGCCATCCAAAGCCGCGCCCGGTCCCGCGCGTCGCCTGGATCGCTTCGCTTCGCTCGCGATGACGACGAGGCGATCGTCTGAACGAGCCATGCTCGAACCAAGACGCGCGCCGCGTCATGGCTTTTTCTCCGGAGCTGGCGGAGGACTGCAATTGACCGTGTTGCCGCTCGCGGTTCCGCTGGCGGCGATGCTGCAGTCGCCGCTTTTGACGCTTGCGCCCATCTGCATGCCGGCGAGCAGCCAGGCGAGAATGCCGAGAGCGCCGATCGCGAACGCGCCGATCGCGACCAGGCGAAGCATCGGCCCGCGCTCGGCGCGGGGCAGCGACGACGTGCGGTCGATGACAGGACGCACCAGCAGCACGATCATCCCGATCGCGACGCCGGCGACGCCGGCCACCTTCCCCAGTTCGGCGAGTGACGAGAGGTCCATGAACTGGCCGCCCACAAGCCGGCTTGCCGCCGACCGTAAGACTATAGACATCTCCGGCGCTACGGAAGTCGGCGGACTTTGACTTAGCGGACCGCGCGGCGATTCTCCGTGAGCCCGATCACAGACTCGCGCGCCTCGCCGCGCAGCCGACAGTCCCCGCTACGGCTTCGGCTTCAGGCTCATGAGGTAGGCGACCACCGCGTCGGTCTGAGCGCCGGGAACCAGAAAGGGAGCCATCCTGCCGTTTCGGCGCTTTTTCCCGTGCGGCTCGGCGAGAAAGCGCCCGCAGCGACGCCTCCGTCACGTCTTTCCGCGCGGCGATCGCCGAAAAGCTGGGCGCGGGCGGCTTCAGGACCGGCGCCTCGGCTTGATCCTTGGCGACGACATGACAGCGCGCGCAGATTTTGAGCGCGACGCCGCGCCCCTCCGCTACGCTGCTCGTCGCCTCCTGCCCGCTCGCCGGGGCGGCGCCGGCAAGCGCCAGCGTCAGGACGAGCGCAACAACCGATCTCGTCATGGCGTCCTCGAATGCCAAGCGGGAGGATCGTCATATAGCGTCTCGGGCGTCCGGGGGAAATCCCGTTCGGCGGCGGAGAAACGCGTCCGCCTGACCTGCGGCCCAGTCCCTCACGCGCCTCGGGATTTACAACATTGTTCATTGCGTTATATAATTTTCTTCCTGAAAATCGGAATTCGTGCTATTTATGTTCTATGTGGCCGGATCGGGGCGGCATGCGAGCGACGGGAAGGAGAGGGGCGAATTTTTTTGTTTGGAATCGCCGCATCCCATTGAAAAGTCACGATTCGGACGAAGGAATCCAAGGAATTCCAAGGATTTTTTTCTTGGTTTTTCTTGGTTTTCTTTGGTCCGGCTTGGTTTGGCTTGGTCCGGCTTGGAGAAATTTGCCGCCCCGCCGGCCGGGTCCGCGCATTATTCACATACTGAATTAGCTTTATAGCAGCGCCCGCCCGTCCGGTCCAGCGCCCTCAGCACCCCCGGCAAGGCCTCCGGCAGATCCTCGGCGATGAGGCCGGGCCCGAGCGCGCGCGCGCAGGCGCCGTGCATCCAGACGGCCGCTGAGGCCGCCTCGAAGGCGGGCGCGCCCTGGGCGGCGAGACCGGCGATGAGGCCCGCCAGCACGTCGCCGGAGCCGGCGGTGGCCAGCGTCGGCGGCAGGTCCCAGCCGATCGCCGCGCGACCGTCGGGCGCGGCGACGACCGTGTCGGCCCCCTTGATCAGGACCACCGCGCCCATGAGTCGCGCCGCCGCCCTCGCCCGTTCGAGCTTGCTGTCTTCGGCCCTGACTCCGGGCGCGTCGGCGAACAGGCGCGCGAACTCGCCCTCATGCGGGGTCAGCACGGCCGCGCAGCCGCCGCGCGCGATCAGTCCGGCGAGCCGTTCCGCTTCGCCGGCAAAGCTCGTCAGCGCATCGGCGTCGAGCACGATCGTCCGCCGCTCCGCCGATCTCGTCAGCGCCGCGGCGACGAGCCCGCGCAGTTCGGGACCGACGCCCGCGCCGGGTCCGAGCACCAGCGCGCGGCGGCGCTCGTCGGCGAGGAGAGACTCGAAATCGCGAACGCCCGAAAATGGCGCGACCATGATTGCGGTCAAATGCCCGGCGTTGACGGCGACCGCCGGGAGCGGGCTCGCAAGCGCGACGATCCCGGCGCCCGAGCGTAGCGCGGCGCGCGCGGCGAGCCGCGCGGCCCCGGTCTGATGCGCGGGTCCGGAGAGAACGAGAACAGCGCCGCGCGCGTATTTGTGGCTGTCGGCGTCCGGACGCTGAAGGGCACGGCGCCAGACGGCGGGCGAATTGACGAAGGTCTGCGGCGCGATGCGCGTCAGCACGCTCGCCGGAATGCCGATATCGACGAGCCGGATCGCCCCGCAGAGCGCGCGCCCGGGAAGAAGCAGATGGCCGGGCTTCAACCGGAAGAAGGTGACGCTCGCGGTCGCCCGAACCGCGACTCCGCGGACCTTGCCGCTCTCGCCGTCGACGCCCGAGGGGACGTCAACGGCAAGCACCCGCCCGCCGGCGCCGGCGAAGCCGTTGATCCGCTCGACGATCGTCGCCGCCTCGCCCTCGATGTCGCGCGCCAGCCCGGCCCCGAACAACGCGTCGATCACACAATCGACCCCGTCAAGATCGATCGCGCCCGCGGCCACAACCTTCCCCTCGTATCGAGCGGCGGCGATGGCGGCGTCGCCGCGCAGACCGTGGCGACTGCCCAGCAGGCCAAGTTCGATTGCGTACCCGCGGCGCGCCAGCAGGCGCGCGGCGACGAAGCCGTCGCCGCCATTGTTGCCAGGGCCGCAGATGACCGCGATCCGGCCCCTGGACCGGGCGAGCCGCGCCGCTTCGTCCGCCACCGCCAGCCCCGCCCGTTCCATCAGCACGACGCCTGGCGTTCCGCCTGCTATCGTCATGCGGTCGGCCTCGCCCATCTCGGCGGGCGTCAGCAGGTGCGGAAACGTCGAGGGATGCAGCATGGCCGAAAGTTGGTCCCCCACAGGGCGCGACGCAAGCGCGAAAAACGCCCCTTTCCATCGCCCCAAATTCTGCTATATCCCCGCCCGAGCCGATCCCCGATAGCTCAGCTGGTAGAGCATTCGACTGTTAATCGAATGGTCGCAGGTTCGAAGTCCTGCTCGGGGAGCCAACCTTCATTACCTCCCCTGATTTCGTCGGGCGTTTTGTCCGTGATTGGCCCACTTTTCCCTACCCCCTCCGGGGGCGGGCGACGTCTGTTCCCGAAACGCGCCGCCGAGAGCTTGGCCATCACACTTTCTGCGAGGAGTTCCCGGCCTCAATTCCTGGCGTACGATTGGTCATCCTGGTCGACTCGCGGCCGGCAATCGCGCGCCAGGCCGATCTGAAGGTGGTAAGGCTGGAGCCGCGGTTCGGTTCGCGCGTCCGTTGGGAGAGTTGAGGGCATGAGCCAGGTCGACGGTCTCCACGAGGCCGGATTGAGAACCCCGAAGGCCGCCGCCATAGCGGGCGTCGTCTTTTCGTTGCTGACTTTGGCGAGCTTCGGATTTTTTTGGAGCGCGATCCCCACCGACCCGCAAGCGTCGGGCGCATCGCTCGCAGCTAACGCGAACGAGGTCGCGCTGGCGCTGAATCTCATCCCGTTTGCCGGGATCGCCTTTCTGTGGTTCATCGGCGTCATTCGCGACCAACTCGGCCGGCGCGAGGATCGCTTTTTTGCGACCGTGTTCTTCGGAAGCGGCCTCCTGTTCCTAGGCATGCTGTTTGTCGCCGCGGCGGTCGTCGGCGCCATGCTGATTGCGCTCGGAAGGGAACCAGCTGCGTTCTCCGCCTCGTCCACGTTTCGCTTCGCGAGCGCGGTCTCGTACAGTCTCGTCAACGTCTACATGGTCAAGATGGCCGGCGTGTTCATGATCTCCACCTCGACGGTCGCCATGTCGACGCGAATCGCGCCTCGCTGGCTGGCCGCGCTCGGCTATCTGTTGGCGGCCTTGCTGCTTCTCGGCAGCGCCTTCTTCCGCTGGAGCTTCGCGCTCTTTCCTTTGTGGGTGCTTTTGTTGAGCATCTATATCCTGGCGGGCAATCTTGCCGGGCGCGCGGAGGCTTGAAGGTGGCGCGGCGCGGCCGCTGCTCGCCAGTGCGGGTCGAGAGGCTGTTCGCCACGCTGGTCGTTGGAGGCGTACAAGAATCAAATGCGATAGTTGAAATTCACGCCATGATCGCGGAAATGAGGTTGCGCACGAGAATGGTTGCCGGAGAAGGCGGCGGCTCTGTTGCTCCGGCCGGAATGGGAAATGCAGTCCCCTCTTCCGCGACTGATGACTTTGTTAGTTCGAAATCCTGCTAGTCTGCGCCCGAATCCGGGGGGACTGCTTCCAGATCGCGCGGCGCCGGAGCCGAAGCGCCAAATCTCGCCTCCACTACCGCGCCTCCCCCCGCCGGGGCGAAGTGATCAACACGTCCGCCGAACGCCCGAACGCGGTCGCGCATAGCCGCAAGGCCCATGCCGGCGCCGAAATCGCCTTGCAGGCCGCGGCCGTCGTCGGCGATGCGAATGACAAGCCCAGCGAGCGCGGGATCGCGCATGCCCGCGTCCGCGCGAAACCCGTCGTACGTCACGGTTACATCGATGCGCTTTGCTTCGGCATGGCGAAAGGCGTTGGTCAGCGCCTCCTGGACGAATCTATAGACCATCAGGCTGGCGCGATCGCTCAGCTCCGCCGCCCGCGGATGAGCGTCGAGCGTCAGATCAACCCCCGGCTCAGCGCGCCGCCAGTGCGCGACCAGCGCGCCCAGCGCCGCCACAAGTCCGAGCTCTTCCAACGCGGCGGGACGCAAGTGGGCGAGAATGCGTCGGTTCTGGCCTTGCAGAGCCTCGACTTGGGCCTGGATGGCGTCGGCCGCAGATTGGGCGGCCGGGTTTTCGCCGAGTTTGGCAGCCAACACCGCGGCGCTGGCGCGCAGTGCGAACAGATGAGGGCCGAACTCGTCGTGCAATTCGTTCGCGATCAGGCGCCGCTCTTCGTCATGAGCATCGAACACGCGCTCAATCAACGCGCCGTTGGCTTGACTGAGGCCCTCGAGCGCCTCGGCCAAGCTGTTGACCTTGGCGTTGAGATCGCGAATCTCGGGCGGACCACGCCCTTGCGCCCGGGCCGCGTAGTCGCCGCTTTCGAGCCTCGCCAGCGTGACGCCCGCGACGCCGAGGGGCCTGAGCGCGCGGCCGACCAGCAGACTCGTTGCGCCCATCGCCGCCAGCGCCAGCCCCGCCCCCGCCAGCGCCTCGTCGCGCGCGCCGATCCAGGCCTCGTCGATCACGTCGGAGGAGTTGGTGACGATGACGATCGAATCCATCCTTCTGCTGTTGAAGACCACGGGAATGGCGGCGACTTCCGCCGGCGCGTCAACGAGTGCGCGGAACCATCGCGGCGCTTGCGAAGAATTGGTTGCGGTCAACACGATCGCGGAGGCGAACGAAGGTTCTCCGATGCCGACCCGCACGTGGCGCACGTTCTGGAGACTCGCGAGCAGCGCCTCGATGGCCTTTGCTGGCTCCGGCGCGTCCTGGAGGTGGGCGAGCGTCGTGGCGACGAAAGCCTTGGTCAGTCGCATCGCATTCTGCGTTTCGGCGCGCGCCCGCGCGCTCGCTTGGATAAGAATGTGGCCGACGTCCGTGAGGAGCCAGAGCGCCAGGAGCGACCCGAATATAAGATTGAGACGGTTGCGCAGGGAGATCGAACGCCACATTTGGGTAAGATCCTTTCGGGCCTCACCGTTGATTTTGCCTCCGCGCCTGTCAATGTTCGAGCCGGGGCGGGCGCGCGGTCTCGCCCGTCCTAAGGTGCGTCAAGGCGCGCTTCGAAGGACCAGAAGGATCGCTCCGCCAATAGCTTTGGAGGTATGGATTGGTGCGGGTTCTCATCGTCGACGATCACCCGATCGTGGTCTCCGGCTGCCGGGCGTTGCTGGAAGCGGAGGACTCCAGTGTCGAGGTTTTCGAGGCCTCCGACGGCCGGGCAGGCTATTCGGCCTATTTCGCTCTTAAACCCGACGTCGCGGTGATCGACCTCAATCTGCCCGGCGTTTCGGGAATGGAGCTCATCCGTCGCATTCTGCAGCGCGAGCCGGAGGCGCAGCTTATCCTCTTTAGCATGAACGACGATCCGGTCATCGCCGCACGCGCGATTGGGGCGGGGGCCAAGGGCTATATCGCCAAGAACGACGATCCTATCTTTTTTGCCGGCGCGGTGAAATCGGTGGCGGGCGGCGGGCTCTACTTGCACGCCGAGATGGCGCGCCAGATCGCCTTCCTGCGCGCCGGCGGAAACGCCACCGTGATCTCCACGCTGAACCCGCGCGAACTTGAAATCATGCGCCTGATCGCGGCGGGCCGCACAATGGCCGAGATCGCCGACGCGCTGGATATCTCCTACAAGACGATCGCCAACAATTGCACCCAGCTCAAACACAAGCTGGGCGCCCGCAGCGCGATGGACCTCATGCGCATTGCGCTTGACGCCAAGCTTTAGCGGGCAAGAAGCGGCCGGTTGGCGTCGCTGGCTCCGGAGGCTGCGCCTTAGAAGGCCGAGGCCTATATGCGAATGGCTCCCTGTTCATCGAGCGCATAAATGGCTTAGCGCCAAAAGCGCCTCGTCCAGCCCTGGACGCCTCACTTTATAAGTGGACAGCCGCCGTCGGCGAGCGGACGAAACGCTTCATCGGCGGGAATAGACTCCACAAGTTCGTAGTCGTCCCAACGGCCCTTGGACGCCGCCGGCGCCTTGACCTTGAACACGTACATCGCATGTGTCGCGCGCCCGTCGGGCCTCACCACGACCCGGCCGAATAGCGGGTCGTCGATCGGCGCTCTGCGCATCTCGGCCACAGCCTTGTCGCCCTCGATCGTGTCGGCAGCCTTGGCGGCGCGCAAATAGGCAAGGGTCTCAGAATAGACGCCGGCTTGGTCTTCCGTCGGCATCCGGCCGCCCATACGCTGGGCGAAGCGTCTGGCGAAGGCGCGAGTCGAGTCGTTCTGATCCCAGTAGAACGCTTCCGCAAGTATAAGACCCTGCGCGGCGGCGAGACCGAGCGCGTCGATGTCGGTGATCTGTAAAAACAGCGCGGCGAGGCGCCTATCGCCGCCGATGATGCGAAAATCCGCCGCCTGCCGGATGGCGTTTATCGCGTCCGCCCCGGTGTCCGCAAGCGCGATGACCTGGGCGCTCGACGCATCCGCTTGAAGCAGATAGGAACCGAAGTCGGAGACGCCGAGCGGGTGAGAGACCGATCCGACGACGATTCCGCCCGCCTTGGCGATCGCCTGGCTGGCGTCGCGCTGGAGGGCCTTCCCCAACGCATACTCGAAACTGATGAAATACCATGATTTCCCACCCATATTGGTGATTGTCCGGCCGATCGCCGAGCCCAAGGCCCAGGTGTCGAGCGTCCACTGCACTGTCGTCGGGTGGCAAAATTTTCCCGTGAGATCGGAGGTCGCCGTAGACGAGGCGAGCATCGCGCGGTTTTTTTCGTGGAGATAGCCGTTTACCGCCAACCCGACGCCGGAATTGGCGAGATCGGCAATCGCCGAAACGCCCTCTCGCTCGATCCAGCGGCGCGCTATCGAGAGCCCGAGATCGGGCTTGTTCTGATGATCTGCCGAGACGACCTCGACCTTGAGGTCGCCCGCCTCCTTGGCGAAATCCTCCGCCGCCATCTGCGCGCCGACCAGTGAGCCCTTGCCGACCTGGTCGGCGAACGGGCCGGAGAAGTCGCTGAGCACTCCAATCTTGATCGTGCGGTTCGGAATTTCGGCCAAGGCGTCGCCGCTGGCGCTCATTATCAGCGCCGCCGCGAGACCTGCGCGGCATAAGCTCGATGGGATGCTCACCGCCACTGTCTCCCGCCAATTCGCGCCAAGCAGAGAGAAACTGCGAACCTGTCCGCACTCAAGCAGGCGACCGCCGCGCCGGCGTTGCTGAACGCGTCGAGGGCATCTCCGGTCCTATTTATAGGCCCCTCCTTTCGGTCGCTCCGCCCGGCACAGGTGGTAAGGCATCATATCTGTTCCAAGCTCGAAAAGGTCAGTGCTCGCGGTTGCCCGCAAGACCCCTGGTGCGCTGGGGCGCAATAAAAATATAGCTCCAGTCCGGACCGCATAAGGAAACGCACCGGCGGGGGTTTCGCCCTCCCGGACGGCGATCTGAGTCTCATACCCCATTTCGGTGAAACGAACGCGCGACAGTACGCGGCGCCGCTGGTCTTTCGCTATCGCTTTTGCAGCCATTCGGGGCTCTCGACCCACCCCGGCTGCGAGAAGCAGTCGACATCCGTGCGAAACCATTCCCTCGCACGGATGTCAAAGGCAAAACCCGACCGCGTCGGCGCCTAGGCGGCGAACGGGTGCTTGGCCGTGTCGCGCTGAGCGACGACTTCAGCAGGGGTCGGGTGGCCAGCGACGGCGCGCGCGATCGATTCCTTGGTCGCCCGATAGTTGAAGTCCTGTATCTTCTTGTCGTCGGCCGCCTCCCAGTGAATGAAGACGCCGACACAGATAAAGAGATCGTCAGCTTCGCTCGCCGGAATCGTGCCGTCGGCGACGCTGTCGGCTACCGCCTTTGCAACCGCGTGCTGCGCCGGCCCGAACATCTGGACCGCCTGCTTGGCGCCCTTGATCGTCACTTTGTTGAACATGACCGTCGAAGGCTTGACGGCCAGATTGGGCGCCACCACCGCGAGCAATGCGGTAAAGCCGTCTTTATTGTTGGTCAGCGCCGTCGCGAAAGCGGTCTCTGCGGCGCTGCCGCGCGGCCCGATGATCAGGTCGATGTGCGCGACCTCGTTGCCGTCGCCGATCAGGGACTTGCCAACCATCATCTTGTTGATCTTAGCCATCCAAATTTCCTCCCAGGGATGAAGACAATCCATACGGCCCGCGGCATTCGCCACGAGGCGAACAGGCTATCCTTGTTGTCAGCATCCCGCCTCGGGGCGGGATCGGTTGGCCGGATAGGCAGGGCATTTCCCCGCGCCCAAATCAAGCATTGTTAGCGCGTGAGAGCAAGATGCGCGTCGCGGTTTGACGACAAGGTGGCGGCAAAAAGCGTCGCCACGGTCAAATCCGCGCTTGTCCCGGGGTTGATTGCACGCGCTTTGAGCGCAGAATCCCATTGCAAAAGCCCCTCGAGCAGCGACTCTGGGTGCTTAGTCGCCCTGAGGGCGTCGCGCCAATAGCCGGCGTCGCGCTGCGTCGCCTCGGCGGTCGCCGGATCGAATTTTCGCAATATGTGCGTGTCGGGCATCGCCGCGAGCAAGGCGAGATAGACCGCGAGCGTCGACCAGCGACGGTCGTGTCCTGTCCGCTGTGCAGCCTCCAATGCCGGCACGCCTAGAGAGAAAATGTCTTCATATGCGGTGACGTATTGCCGCGCGATTCGGTCCCTGCCCGCCGCCTCCGCCATGGCTTCGCGCAGCGTCCCGGTGACGGGCGCGCGAACGTCATGGTTGACAGCGTGGCCGAGGCCGCCGGGATTCGCCGCGGCGATTGCGGCGAACACGTCCGCGGCGTCCTCTCTGTCGAGCCCGTCGAGGACGTCCCTGAGCGCCTGGCGCAGCACGACATCTTTCGATTCCGCCGCGGCCGCGAGCGGCGCACACAGCAGAACGATGCCGAGATTGGTGTTTTGACCGACCGCGGCCAGGGTAGCGCCGACCGCGTTGCGAACCCGAGCGCCTACGCGCGCGCCTTTCGTCGCGATTGGCGCGGCGCTGGCTTCAGCGCTGCGGACGAAATCGGCGACGCTCATCCCGTGGCCCGGCGCGAAGCGATGGACGTTTCCGGGCTTGAGAGCGTCGAGTTCATCAAGGCAGGCCCCGACGAACGCCGCGGCTACGGCAGAGTCGACTTGGCTCATCGCGCGCGGCCGTTGGCCGGGCGGCGAGTCAATTCCGCCGTCAGGTCGGCGGCGATCGCCTGGGCGATGTTGCGCCGGCTCACATTTTGCAAGCCGCTCCAGGCCGGCATGCTGTTGACCTCGAGCACCGTCGGCGCGCCATCGATTCCTTTTAGGATGTCGACGCCCGCGATCGCCGCGCCGACCGCGTCCGCCGCCGCGACGGCGAGACGCTCCATCGTCGCGTCGCGCTCGACGCCGCAAGGCTGGCCGCCCCGCGTGACGTTGGTGATCCAAGTCGAGGATCGTCGCATCATGGCGGCGATGACGCGACCCCGCAACACGAACAGCCGATAGTCGCGAAAGTCATCGGCGTCGACTGGGATATAGCGCTGAAGATAAAAGACGCCGGCTACGCCTTCGCGTGCAGGCAAGTCCTCCGGCCGGTGAATCAGGCGCAGATCCTTGCCTTGCGAACCGAACAGGGGTTTGAGCACGAGCGGGCCACGCGGCGCCTCGCGCTCGACAAGCGTCCGCGCGGCTTCCAACGATTCCATCGTCCAGGTCGGCGGGGTCGGCAGGCCGGCGCGCGCGAGCAGAAAACTCGTCATCGACTTGTCGACGCAGCGTTCGATCGCGCGAGCGTCGTTCCAAACGACAACGCCGAGATCGGCCAAGGCGTGCAGCACACCCAGGCGCTTGGTGATCGCCTCGAATGATCCGGCCGCCAGCGTCCGCACGTGCACCGCGTCCGGCAGAAGCGATCCCAATCCAGGCAACGCCAATTGGCTGGGGCTCTCGGTGTCGAAGTCGCAATCCGCGAGGTCGACTATTGCGGCGCGCACGCCTGCCGCAGCGAAGGCCGTCTCCATCTGTCGCGCGTGCCAATCGCGCTGTTCACTGACAATGAGAACGACAGAACCCTCGTGCGCCGCCAACGCCGAGTCAGGCGAAGCTGGCATCGAGCAGTTCGTGATGTAGAGCCCCGGCGCGAAAACTCGCCCCACTTTCGATAGCGGTGACAATGATTTCAGCCGGGCTGAACAACATCGGATCGATGGCGTAAAAGTCGCCCTTGAAGCGTTTGAAGATTTCAGCGAAGGGGGCGCCAAAATCCCGCGAGTTGCGGCTAGGCAACGCTTCGGCGAGCGCTTTGGCGTCCGCCGCAGGTCCGGTGACAAAGAGCTGCACGCGTCCGCCGTAGATGATCGCGTCGTTAGTGCGGCCCATCGCGGCAATGAAATCGGGATGGGGCGGGCACAAGGGCGCGGCGCCCATGCCGTCGACGACGCGGTCAAGCGGAAATTTCAATTCATGCGCTTTGTGGAGCGCCACTTCCAGCACGCGCGCCACGACTTGCGTGGCGCCGGCAAGACTTTGCGTGCGCGCAAAGATCACCGTCAGCGCCGACGGCGCGATACGGCACTCGCGAACGACTTTCTCGACAATTTCCGGCGGCGGCGGCCGGCTGCTCTCGATGACAAGCGTCGCGCTATCCGCCTCATCGGCGTAGCCGATGTCTTTGAGCACTGTCTCCGTCTTCGCCAGGGCTCGGGCTGGGCCCGAGCCAAGCGCAAGGAAGGCGCTCGGGCCAGATCCATGCGCCAGACGCCACCCCGCGTATTGACTGCCGAGACAGGCGATGACCGGCTGCGACGAGGTCACCGCAATCGCCCATGGCCAACGCGGCGTCGCGCCGTCGGGCGTAAGGCGCACCCTGCCGAGGCCCCCCATGCAGATTTCGGCGATGCGCAATCCCGCCTCGACGCCCCCGCGATGGGAAGCGCCAGCGTCGATGAGGGCTTCGCCGAGAGGTCCGTTCTCGACGCCAAGGTTCAGGATCGCTGCGTCGCGGCGCAGCGCGGCCGTCAACTCCGCGGCGCGACGGTTGACGCTTATTGTTTGGCCGGAATTCACCTTGTGGACCCCTCGAAAAGTTCGATGATTTGGCGCGCGCGCTCTCCAGCGAGGCGTCTGGCCGCCTCAATGCTCGTTGCGGAGGAGAGCACTGTACACAACGGATTTCCTGCGTCGATGCGAGTTCCCCACGCCGGTCGATCAGCGGTCCAATCCGGCCAACTCGATTCGAGTCGCGGCACAGTGTCGCAGGACGCGTAAACGAGCTGGGCGGCTCTTCGCTCCGTACTCGCGGCGGGCGCCATTATCAGGCCTTCGCAGGCGGCAACGTGATTCGCAATTAAAGCGTCCTCAGCCGAATCGAACACATCCAGCGTGGCGCCGGGCCTGGGGTTGATCTCGACCAGCCAGGCCACGTCGTCGGAAACGAGGAAATCGGCGCTGTTGAGCCCAACGAGACCAAGCTCCCGCGTGACGCGTCCAACCGCACGCCCGACGTCGTCGGTTCGCGCGGCGTCGAGGTCGAGTGGACCGACGGCCCCGCCATAGCGAAATGGCGCTCTCTCCGTTGGCGCCGTCCACTGCGCGCTCAGGCCGACTATCGATGCGGATGTTCCGTCGGCAACGAACAACGCCGAAACGCTCCGGCCTTTTTCCTTGCGCTGGAAATAGCCGTCCGATGGAACCATGCCGTCTCGGGTCGCAGCCAAAACATGCGCGCCGCCCGCCGCGCCCCGCCGCTTCATCAGCCAGCCTTCCGGTTCTTCCGGCGGCCGCAAGGCAATCCGTGGATGCGGCACACCGGCGCTCGCACAAATTTGTGCGAAGACGACGGGATTCTTCGCCCGAGCGAGCGTTCGGGCGTCGTTGCCGAAAACGCGCGTCTCGCGCGCGATCGCCGCGATTAATGCAGGCTGATGTTCGAACCCGGAGCCATAGATGAGCCCGATCGGATCGTAGGCGCGGATCAAGGCTTTGACGGCGTCGATGACCGCCCCCGCCGTCAACCCGTTCGTCAATCCGCCTCCAAGCGTGATTGTGGCCGCGCTGACCTCGCGCGTATCGTCATCGCCAAATACGTCGATCGCGAGAGGAGCGAAGCCAGCGCGCCGGGCGGAGGACGCGAGCGAGCGCGCAGAGTAGCCGACAACTATCATGGCGCGCCGGTCAGCCATTGCTCGTTTCCGTGACCGGGAACTTCGTCGATCGCGGCGCGGTCGCGTACAGGCGCTTCGCGGCAAATTGCCGCTGCGCGCGTCGATAGAGCGAACGCGGTGGCCACCAGCAGGCGCTTCCCTTATTGCATGATTGATTCGATTGAAACGATTCACCGACGATCTGTCCAGTCCGCCGCGCGGAAATGGGCGGCGGAGATCGGCATTCGTCTCCCCAATCCCCGCCAGAGGAGCCGCGGGCGCGATTTCTGTGCACAGGGGCTGTTTATTCGTTCAAGAATCTGCCTCTAAGATGCGGGGCCGAGGACACCGGGTCGCCGGACGACGCGTGGCGCGCTCCGCTGGCGCTGATGGAGAAATGGGGGGGCGCCGTGAGCGTAGATGTCGATCGGGTTGGTCGCGGCACGCTTGAGGAACCGTGTTTGTGCAACGCCAGTCAACGAGCGCGCTAAGGTCGCGCCGAGTTGTAAGCGGCACGGTCAAGCGATCGTGGCGAAGGCGCATTTGTCCTTGTGAAGTCGCCTCGTCAGAGTGATGACAGGGCGCTTGGGTTCAAACGTTCGAGGTGGGCGGAGTCCGTGGCGCGCAGGCAGAAGGTTGACGGCCAACCAATAGCGTGGGTCGAGGGCGCCGCGGTTTCATTCGATGAAGCCGTGACGGCCGCCGCCCATATTCTGGCCGCGAGCGCTCAGCCGCTCATCGCCGGCTTGGGCGCCGACGTCGAGGGGGCAAGGGCCGCGGTCGCGCTCGCCGAGCGCGTGGGCGGCGTCGTCGACCACATGCATTCCGCGGCGCTTTTCCGCGACCTTGATAGTCAGCGCGAAACCGGGGTCATGGTCACGACGCCCGGAGAAGCGAGGGTGCGCGCCGATGTTGTGCTGCTCGTCGGCGAAAGCCTATGGGAAACCTGGCCCGCCCTGAATGAGCGGCTGCTTAAGCCGCCCGCAAGGCCGCACGGCGTGGATGTCGCGCGGCGCATCCTCTGGCTCGCTCCGGGATCAGAGAGCAGGCTAACCGAATTCGACGGCGCGGCTCAGATCGTCGCGGCGGGGCTCGGCACAACGCTGGCCGCCAATCTTGCGGCGCTGCGCGCCCGCGTCAAGAACCGTCGAGTACCTCGGGCCGAACTTGAGCCGGGCGCGCTCGACGCGATCACGGCTGCGCTGAAGGGCGCGAAATTCGGCGTCGCTGTCTGGACGGCGGCGTGTCTCGACGCGCTCGAGATTGAAATGCTCAACGGGATTGTGCGCGACCTCAACGAAACGACCCGGTTCTCCACCTTGCCTCTCGCTCCGCCCGACAATGGCGCGGGCGTGCTTGAGGTGTGCGGATGGATGACCGGCTTTCCGGTAAGAACGGGGTTCGGATCCGACGGACCTTTGCACGATCCATGGCGTTACGACGCTGAACGGCTGGTCGCGTCGAATGAGACCGACTGCATATTGTGGATCTCCGCCTTCGGCGCTCCTGCGCCAGAGTGGCGAAACCGAACGCCAACGATCGCGCTGTGCGATCGGCAGACGCGCTTACGCATGACGCCCAACGTGCGGATCGAGGTCGGGCGACCTGGCCTCGATCACGACGCGGTTCTGCATTGCCCGGACACGGGGACTCTCGTCGCCCATAGCCGCGGCCTCGCCGGCGGACGGCGACGCGCCAAGCGTCGCGCATGCGCTCGCGCGCATCGCCGCACGGCTCCAAGGCGCGAGCGCCGCATGCTGACCCACCTCAAGGGCGGCCGCATCCTCGATCCCGCAAACGAGCGCGACGAAATCGGCGATCTTTGGATTCGCGATGACCGGATCGTGACGCCACCGCCGGGAGGCGCGTCCGCGGATGATGTGGTCGACGCCGAAGGTCTGATCGTGATGGCCGGCGGGATCGACATTCATTCGCATATCGCCGGGAGCAACGTGAACACGGCGCGGCTCCTCCTGCCGGAGCAGCACCGCGCCCACGCGCGCCGTCCCTCCGCGACGCCGCTCTCGAATGCCGGCTGGTCGACTTTCGAGACCGGCTGCCTCTATGCGGAAATGGGCTTTACCACTGTCGTCGAACCTGCCGTGTCGCCGCATTATGCGTTGCATGCGCATCTCGAGCTCGCCGACGTACCGATCATCGACAAGGCGATCCTCGCCATTCTCGGCAACGACGATTTCGTGCTCCAGCTGATCCGCGCCGGCGAAGGCCCGGGCGCAATCCGCGATCACGTCGCCTGGACCCTGCAATCGACCAGGGCGCTCGGCATCAAGGTGATCAACGCCGGCGGCGTCGCGGCGTTCAAGGACAACGTGCGCAGCTTCTCGTTTGACGACGTGGTGCCGTGGTACGGGGTCACGAGCCGCCAGATCGTCAAGGGCCTGCAGCGGGCGGTGCATGAACTCGGCGTGCCGCATCCCCTGCACATTCACTGCAACAATCTCGGCATTGCGGGAAACGTCGAGACGGCCTTGACGACGATAGCGGCCGCCGAGGATCTGCCCCTGCATCTCGCGCACCTCCAATTCTATGGCTACGGGGCCGAGGGCCCGCGGGGTTTTTCGTCCGCGGCGCCGCAGCTCGCAGAGGCGATCAACGCGGCCAGGAGCGTCACGATCGACGTCGGGCAGGTGATGTTCGGGCAGACCGTGACGATTTCGTCCGACGTGCTGCGCCAGTTCGCCGCGCGCGGTCACGCCAATCCGAAGAAATACGTGATCTTTGACGGCGACTCGAACGGCGGCGGCGTTGTGCCCTATAAGTACGAGGCGGGCAGTTTTTTCAACGCCGTGCAATTCGCTGTCGGTCTCGAGCTGTTCCTGCTGATCAACGATCCGTGGCGCGTGTTCTTCACCACCGATCACCCCAATGGCGCCCCGTTCACGACTTATCCCGAGCTGTTCGCGCTGCTGATGAACAGGGACTTGCGCGCGCAATGGCTGTCGCGACTGCCGGCGGAGGCGAGAGCGGTGACGACGCTGCCTTCGCTAACGCGCGAGTACACGCTCTACGAGATCGCTGCGATGACCCGCGCGGCGCCGGCGAAACTCCTGGGGCTTTCCGATCGAGGGCATCTGGGCGTCGGCGGCCGCGCCGACATCGCGCTCTATCGTCCCGGCAAGGACCTCGCCCAGATGTTCCGAGCGGCGGAGCGGGTTTATAAGGACGGAGATCTCGTGGTGCGCGAGGGTCAAGTCACGCACTACCGTTTCGGCCGGGCGTTCGAAGCCTCGCCTGCGGTCGAAGCCTCGATTCGGCGGCGCATGTCGGATTATTATGACGAACGCTACGGGCTTGCTTCCGACTTCATGCGCGTGCCCGACGGAGCGATCGGCCGCCCGCAACCCTTCGAGGCCGTTGCATGCCTGCGCTGACGGTTGAGGGCATTGCGATCGACGACACTTTTGCCGAGGCTTTCGACATGCGCGCGACCGCGCTCGTCATTACGGCCCCGACCGCGCGCTGGGCGTTGCAGGCGGCGACGACCATGACGGGCTTCGCGACGTCGGTCATCGCCTGCGGATGCGAGGCGGGCGTCGATCGGGTTCTGTCGCCTCGCGAAACGCGGGACGGGCGGCCGGGCGTGCGTGTGCTGCTGTTCGCGGTTTCGACTTCCGAGTTGCAGCGGCAGGTGCAAAATCGCGTCGGCCAATGCGTGCTCACCAGTCCTGGATCGGCCTGCTACGCGGGCCTGGAGACGGGCGAAGAGACGCTGAAGCTCGGCGCGGCCATCCGTTTTTTCGGCGACGGCTGGCAGATCGCCAAGAAGCTCGGCTCTCGCCGCTTTTGGCGGGTGCCGGTCATGGACGGCGAGTTCGTCTGCGAATCGACCACCCATATGACGAAGAAGGCGGTCGGCGGCGGCAATCTGCTGATCATGGGCGCAAGTCGGGCCAAGACGCTTGCAGCGGCGGAAGCGGCAGTCGCGGCGATGCGCGCGGTCGATGGCGTCGTCATGCCGTTTCCCGGCGGCATCGCCCGCTCGGGATCCAAACTCGGATCGAAATACAAGGGCGCGAGCGCTTCGACCAACGACGCCTATTGCCCGACCTTGAAAGGCGCGGTCGACACTGAACTCGGCCCTGAGATCGGCTCGGTGCTCGAAGTCGTGATCGACGGGCTGGATAGCGCCGCGGTCGCCGAGGCCATGCGCGCCGGGCTGGCCGCTGTTATCGGCCTCGGTCCAGAGCGCGGCGCGCTGCGGGTCGGCGCCGGCAATTATGGCGGCAAGCTCGGGCGCCATCACTATCGGCTCCATGAGCTGCTGTCTTGAGACCGTTGACCTTCACTCTGCGCGCGGCGCCGCCGCAGCGGCTCGATCTTTCGACGTTGAGCCCACAATCCCTCGCGGGCAAGAGCGTGGCGGAAATCGCCGCGTTCGAACTGCAGACGACCCGAGAGCGGGTGACGGTTGGAGATATGTTCCGGGTCCGCAAGGGCGATGCGGCGGCCGTCCTGATCGAGGGAGGGGCGGAGCGCTTCGACCGCGTCGGCCTGGGCATGGCGGCCGGCGCAATCATTGTCGAAGGCGATGTCGGCGTCGAGGCGGGCCGCCTGATGTCGGGCGGCCGCCTGACCGTTCGCGGCAATGCTGGCGCATTCGCGGGTTCCGGCATGAAGGGCGGAACGCTGGAAATCACGGGCGACGCCGGCGAACGGCTCGCCGGTCCGCTGAGCGGCGAGACTGTCGGCATGACCGGCGGTCTTTTGCATGTCAAAGGCGGCGCGGGATCGCGCGCCGGCGACCGGCTGCGGCGGGGCGTTGTTCTGATCGAGGGCCGAGCCGGCGCCTATGCTGGCAGCCGGATGATCGCCGGGACCCTGGCCATCGGCGGCGAGGCAGGCGACCTGCCGGGCTATCTGATGGACCGCGGCACGATTCTGCTCGGCCGCGGCGCGACGATGTTTTCGCCGTCGTTCGGCGATTGCGGCGAGCACGAGCTGGTCGCGGCGCGCCTTATCGCCGACCACATTGCGCGGACGAGCATAGGGCTCGCAAGATTGTTTCGTCGGCCGCTGCGTCGGTTGGCGGGCGATTTGGCCGCTCTTGGCAAAGGCGAGATCATGACGCCCCGCATGTAGCGCGCTCGCGCGTTTCGGTTCGCGCCGTCCGCGCCGCCGGCGACGCGCCAGTCGGGTCTTTGCCTGAAGGCTGTCGCGCATGCTCCCCGCTATGGGGCGTCTATGAGGCGGATTTCGAACGCAATATCGGCGCGATGCGCGCCGAGGAGGAGGCGAGTTTGGCGACGGTTTCAGTTTTGAGAACGGTGCAACGAAGGCTGGCTGTGGCGGCGACGGCGATGCTTGCGGCCTCCGCCGCCGTCAATGTCTCGGCCGCCGAGATCCAGCAACAACGCGCGAGCGACCAGGGGCCTGCCGCCGCCGTTCCGATCGCGGTGATCGATTTCGACTACCAGGACACCTCGGGAGAGGTGGGCGATCAACGCCGCTCGACATCGCGCGCAGATGGCCGCGTTCATGAGCAAGCTGCGCGCCGACCTCGCGGCCAGCGGAAAATACGCGCCGGTGGCGATCGCCTGCGCCGATCCGCCCTGTACGGCGACAAGCATGACGCCCGCTGCGCTGATCGAGGCCGCCAAACAGGCCGGGGCGCATCTGTTGCTCTATGGCGAGGTGCAGAAGATGAGCACCCTCATTCAATGGGGCAAAATGCAGGTCGTCGATCTTGCGGCCGATCGGCTCGTCAGCGACAAGATGGTGACTTTCCGAGGCGATACGGATGAAGCCTGGCGGCGCGCCGAGGCCTTTCTGGTCGAGGAGTTGCGCGCGCTCGACATCGCCAAGTGACGCTATTTCCCCGCGCGGCGTTGACCGCGCAGGAACAGGTCATCCGGAGGAACCGCCGAAGCGCGCGCGCCATCGCCCCTTCGGCCGCCGAGCCGCCGCCGCGTTCAGCAGAAGCTCCCGCGCCGCTGCTGTCATTTTCAATGACCGTCGCATTAGTCGCGATAGGCCCGGTCGAGGTGGCTCGCCTTGGCGAGGGCTGACGCCGCGCTGTCGTCGATGCGCGCGGAATCGACATCGAGACCCGTCACGTCGGCGCCGTCGAGCCGGGCGCCGCGCAGATCCGCCCCGCTGGCGTCCGCTTCGCGGAGCGAAGCGCCAGTGAGATCGGCGCCCTTGAATTTGGCGAATCGCAGGTCGGCGCGGGCGAGATTCGCGCCTTTGAAGTCCACGCCTGTGAGATCGGCGGACTTGAACGAGGCGCGCATCAGACCCATCGACTGGTTCTTTTCGTCGGCGCTGCAATCGGCGCCTTCGAACCTGGCGCCAGTCAGGCGCGCGCCGGTCATGTCGGCCGCGACGCGCGCGTGATCGAAATTCGCGCCGTCGAGGCGCGCGCCCGCCAACTGCGCGCCAAACAGGCTCGCCTTGACGAGACTTGCATCGGTGAGATCGACTTTGAGCGCCCAGATCTGGTCCAGCGTCGCTCCGTCAAGCCTGGCCCGAGCCAGATTGGCGTGATTGAGCCGCGCCGCGCGCAAGTTCGCGCCCGTGAAATCGAGACCAGAGAGATCGAGGCCGGAAAGACGCTTGCCGGACAGATCGGCGGCGCGCCCCTTGGCCGCCGCCAGTTCGGCTTGAACCTCGGCGCGCGTCATTTCCGCCGTGGTCATGTCGGGCGACGTCATATCGAGACCGCGCATCAAGTCCTGGGCATGCGGCGCGCAAACCAACGCGAACGCCAATGCCGCCGCGATGGGACCTCCGATGACGTGTCTGGCGAGTCGTGTGCGCATGCCGAACAAATTACCCACATCATCCGAGGCGAGCAATGGACGATCTCAAGGCCCGCATTACGAGGCTTCCGCCCGACCGCGGCGAAGCGGCGATCAAATCTTCTCGCCCGCGGCCCCGGGAAAGGCGCATCGCCAACGCGCAACGCGCACAGCGGGATGACTTTCCGCCCAGGCGGCGATATAGGGCGGCGCCTGCATCATGCACTGCATCAGCGATCCCTGCGAAACAAATTGCACTTTCGCCTCATCGCACTGCCCGGGCGCAGCGAGCGCGCATACCGTCAAAATCAGCTCGATCATTGTGGTCGACTCTCAACAGGACTCCTCCGGCCTCGAGGTTGAACCCGCGTCGCGCTCGTGGCAAATCACATCTTGGCAAGATGGCCAATGGACATGAGCCGCGTGCGCGCTCGTTGGTCGGGTTCACGCTCCGGTCGCTTGGCAAACCGTGAAAAGTCTCGCAATGTCGAGCCCTGCGCGCCGTGACCCCAGGCGCGAGACACCGGGGAGCGAAGCGTAGCCGTGAAACGCGTTCGGGTTACCACGACGGCGCGCCTGCATCTTGGATTTCTCGACCTGAACGGGGATCTGGGTCGACGATTCGGTTCAATCGGGCTTTCAATCGACGCCTTCGAAACCTGCGTCGAGCTTTCTCACGGCTCCAGCTTCCAGGTCTTGGGCCACGAGCGCGGGCGCAGCGCCGACTTGGCGCTTCGCGTCGCCGAAAACCTCGGCCTCGATACGGCCAAGACGCTGACCGTCCGAACGGCAATTCCCCCGCATGCAGGGCTCGGGTCCGGCACTCAGCTCGCGCTCGCCATCGCCTCCGCGTTTCGGCGCTTCTCCGGACTTGCGCCGGATACGTTCGGCGACGCCCGCCTGCTCGGCCGCGGCGCGCGCTCGGGAGTCGGCGCGGCTCTGTTCGAACACGGCGGGCTGGTCGTCGACGGCGGGCGCGGGTCGAATACCGAATTTCCCCCCATCGTGGCTCGTCTGGCGTTTCCCTCGCACTGGCGGATAGTGTTGATCATGGACCCCACTATCGAGGGCGCCCACAGCGAGCATGAAGGACGAGCTTTCGCCAGCCTGCACGAGTTCCCCGCCCATTCCGCCGCGGAGATCTGCCGCCGCGCTCTGATGCAGATCCTTCCCGGGGCCGCCGAACGGAATCTCGCCGCCTTCGGCGAAGGCGTCGCGTCGATTCAGGCCATCCTTGGCGATCATTTTGCTCCCGCTCAAGGCGGCGGGCGGTTCAGCAGCGCCGCGGTCGGCAGGGTCGTCGAACGGCTCAAGGCGGAAGGCGCGCACGGCGTCGGCCAAAGCTCCTGGGGGCCGACCGGATTCGCCTTCGCGCGCGATGCCGACGAGGCGGAATTCCTCGCGCGGCGCGCCCGCGCGGAGGCGGGAACCGGAGTCGACGTCAAGGTCTGCAAGGCGCTCGATCACGGCGCCGAGATCCGCGAGGACGATGAAGGTCCGCGTCAATGAGAAACAGGAGAGAGAAGTGGCCAAGAACATTTTGCACATGGTGACGCCGCTCGCGCATATGAGCCCGTTCGACATCAATATGGCCGTCGACGCCGGCTATGACGCGACGGTCCCTTACTCGAATGTCGGGTTGAACGAGATTACCGGCCTGGTTCAGGACGCGATGTTCTCGCGATCGCCCCGCGACGCGGCGCGGACCGGCGTTTTCATCGCCGGGAAGGATGCGTTTCTGGCCCTCGACATGCTCGACGCCGCGGCGAAGGCGCTCTTCAAACCGTTCGAGATTTCACTGTTCGCCGATCCCGCGGGCTCGTTCACCACCGCCGCGGCGATGATCGCGGTGATTGAAAAGACGCTGCGGGAGAAGACGAGCCGGAGGCTCGCCGGCATATCCATTTCCATCTTCGGCGCCACCGGCGTCGTTGGAACCGCCGCCGGAGTGATCGGCGCGCTCGAAGGCGCCAAGGTCACTTTGGTCGGCCATGACGGGATAGCGCGCGTGACTCGCCACATGGCCGAGATCAAGCGTCGCTTCGGCGTCGATGTCGCCGTCGCCGACGGATCGACCCGTGAACTGAAGACGATGATCGTAGCGTCGACAGAGGTCGTGCTATGCGCGGGAAAGGCCGGCGTGCGCGTGCTCGAAGCCGATCAGATCGCGGGCGCCGCCAACCTGCTGGTCGCAGCGGACGTCAACGCCGTGCCGCCTCTCGGCATCGAGGGACTGGATCCGCATGCGAACGCGGCGCCGCTCGGCGGACGCGGCGCGCTGGGCGTCGGCGCGCTCGCCATCGGCAATGTGAAGTACCAAACCGAGTCGGGTCTGTTCAAGCAGATGGCCGAAAGCAAAACGGCGCTGAGGCTCGACTTCCGCCAGGCGTTCGAGCTGGCGCGCACGTTCGCGTGAGCGGCGCCGGCGCCTCGGCGGCGGATCGCCATCCGGCCCGCCTTAAGACTGCGTCGTCGGGCTGGCGATGGCGTCGAGCGATCGCGCCTCTGCGAAGCTCGAGGCGCGCTCGCGCATGATTTCGACCCCGACCGCGCCGTCGATCACGTCGAGTTTGCGCACATTGACGCGGACGCTGCGCACCCGCGCGTGCCGCAAAACCATGGCGGCGACTTCCTCGGCCAGCGTCTCCACGAATTCGACGTGGCCGCGCCCGACGACCAGACGAATCGCGTCGAGAATGACGTCATAGGAAAAAATCGCGCGCATGTCGTCGGCATGGGTCGCGGCGCGACGAACCATGGCGTCGACTTCAAACAGCACGCGTTGCGGCGCGCTGTGCTCGAAATCGTAAGCGCCGATTCGGGCGGAGACGATGAAGTCGCGCACGAACACGCGGTCAATCTCGCTTTCATTGTCGCGTCCGCCGATGATGCCGCGCGCGAGCAGCCGCCAGTCGATCTTCGGCGACGCGTCGGCCTGCGGCCGCTCGCGCGGAATCAGATCGCGGATGAGCGTGACCGCCTGCGGATCGAGCTCGCCGCCGCGATCGTGATTGCGGCACAGTGCGCCGCGAAATCCGAGCACGTCGGGTTTCACCAGCAGCAGTCGCGGGACATCAGGCGCCTCGAGCGACCCCGCGAGGCCGCTCGTCAGGCCGGCGGCGCGACATCGCGAACAGAACGCGTCGAGTCGCGCGACATCGAGATGGTCGAGCAGACGGCCGCGGCTCTTGTTCCTGGTGTCGAGCATCGCGCCTTTGAAGCCGAGGGCCGCCAATTCCGACAGAAGGGCGAAATCGGGCTCCTCGTCCGCGAACAGCATGCCGACGAGCGCGGCGTTCAGCGCCAATCTTTTCAAACCGTCGCCGCATCGCTCGATCATCCGCCCGTCGACGCCGAGCTTGAGGTAATCGACGCCCATCGCCGCCAGGGCGTACGCGCGGGCGAAAAGCGCCGCTTCGTCGTAAGGCGGGTCGCCGAGCGTCGCGCTCGTTTCGTGCCGCCGCGCGACCAGGGCGACGGCCGCCTTCGCCGTTTCGAGCGAGACCGCCGCGAGCGACCCGCTCGCCGCGTCTTTCAGGTCGATGATGTCGGCGCCGAACCGCAGCGCGACCTCCGCCTCGGCGGCGCCGGCGACGCTGGCGAGCATGCGTGTCATTGCGTCGGCTCCATGACGCGGCTGCCGATCGCACTCGCGCCCTGCCCGATCCTAACCCAAATGCGCGTTGCCGCGAAGCGGCGCCGCTTGAATCGGGTCGCGCGCGACCCTATTCTCGAACAAGAAGGGAAATGTTCATGTTCGCTGCGCGCCGCGTCGCCATCGCGATCACGATTTTGGCCGTGACGCCGCCACAGGCCTTCGGGCAAGGCCGCCCCAAGGTCGACCCGGACTGGCCGTGCCAGCAGGTCAAGACAGCGGCGTTTTCGCTCGCCTCCGTCTGGGCCGGTCCCCCAATCGATCTGAACGATGAGACTTGGCGCGACGACCCCGCTGTCGCCGACCTGGCGGCCAAAATGTACCAGCGGCGCGTTCCGATCGAGGACGTGGAGAAGTCGATCGCGGAATTCAAGGCGAAATCGGGCGCCGACTCGGACGCCAAGCTGTTGCGCGCGTTCGGCGCTGCGTTTCAGGATCTTACGCGGCAGCGCTCGGAAATTATCGACGGGCTCGATCGGTTCGGCCGCAAGCAGCACGAAATGGCCGACCGCATTCGCAAGGAGAACGAAGTCGTGCAGGCGGCCGCCGACCAGAACAAGAGCGGCCAGGCCCAGCCTGCGGACGACAGCTTCGAGCGATTGCAATGGGACATCCGCGTATTCGACGATCGGCGACGGACGGTCGCTTATGTCTGCAATTCGCCGGCGGTGATCGAGCATCGCATTGGCGCCATCGCGCGCGCCGTGCAGCAGGCGCTCTGACATAGGGCGCGCCGACCGCCGAATTCGCTCAAGGCGACGCGACGCTTCCGCGGAACGCGCCGCACGGATTGATCAATGCGCAATCGCCTGGTTGTTCTCGTCGAGCAGCGGAACGCCGTAAGATTTGAGTATCTCATTGATTTCGTTGCGATTATCTGAAATCAAATTGTTGAGGGCGCGCTTCCAGTTCTGGTCTGTATGGCGAACGCCCATGACGATGCGGTAGACCATTCGCGGGCCGCCCGGGGGCTCCTTCACCAGCGGCGTGATCGTCGTCGGCGTCTTGGACTTCATCGCGTAGTAGCCCGCGATCGGTCCCCAAAGCAATGCAACGTCGATTTCGCCCTTGTCCAGATCGTCCATCATTTCGTGGGTCGGCGAATCGTATCGCGTGTCGACGACCAGCGCGTAAGACTTGATGCGGCCGAGCAGTCCATCGGCGGCGAGATAGGTCGCGGGCGGCGTTCCCGCGACGACGCCGATCTTCGCGGTCTTGAGGCGAGGGTCGCTGAGCAACTCCAGACCTTCGAGCGGCCCCCCCTTGTGATAGGCGGCGACATAAGCTGTTCGATAGTAGGGGCTGGTCGGTTGGACGAAGTCGTCGCCTTGGGCGATCCCCAGGACGACGTCGCAGCGATGCGCGTTCAAGGTATTGCGAATGAAGCCGGTGGCGTCAGGATAGAAGGAATAGGCGACGGATTTGCCCAGCTTGCGCGCGAACAGCTCGGCGATCTTGTTCTCGAAGCCCTCGCCGCCCTCATTGGAGAACGGCAGGTCGTGCGGATCCGCGCAGGCGCGGAAGACGTGGGGATCGACCAGTTCGATGGAATCGGTCGTGTCGGATCCCTGGGCGGGCGCGCCGCCGGTCACGCCAAGAAAGGCCAGAAGGGCGATGGCCAAGGTCGCGCGCATGTTTGGGCCCACTTCAGTCGCCCGCCATGCACTTGGTCTCGTTCTTGTCGAACGCGGCCGGCTTGGGGGCGTGTTCTGCCGGACGTCCGCGCCCGACCGCATCGACGGAGCGGGCGCGCAGATAAACGTAGATGTCGGTGAGGTAGCACATCACGTTCTTGTTGTCCGCGAATGACGGCATGACCTTGTCTTGCCCGTTGAGGAGATTTTTGCGGCCGCTCACGACGATGCCGTAGAATTCCGCGAAGCCAATCGTCTTTACCGAATCCTTCAGCGCCGGCGCATAGGTCGATCCCGAGCCATCCGGGCCATGGCAGACGATGCATTCCGAATTATAGCGGCGGAATCCCGAATACGTCTCCCAGTCGACACTGCCGCCAGCCTCGATCTTGAACGTCGGGTCCCCTGCCTTGTCGCGCCAAACGCCGTCGTCGTCTTGCTTGACCGCCGTCGGATCGCCCGGCGGTTCCGCAACCGCTCCACATTGGGCGAACATGAGAAGGCACAACGCCGCGGCGCCGCTCCAAAGTAAAGTTTTCACGAGCGCATTCCCTTAACTCCGTTCGTCCCGGCGTACGCCCAGGGTTTCGGGAAAAAAGAGCCCGGCGTCAGGCATCAATTCGCCAGCGCCGGGCTCGGTTCGCATTCACATCAATTCAGATGCTCGTCAGTCCTTCGGCAGGGCGAACACGGTCAATGTTCCGCCCAGCGCGGTGTAGTTGGACAGCGCGGCATAACCGCCGACCGCGCCCAGACCGTCCGTGGGCTTGGTCAGGCCGGCCGCGAGGCCGATTCCCGCCCAACCACCGACGCCCGACAGCACCGCCACATACTGGCGACCGCCGTGCTCGTAGGTCATCACGTTGCCGATGATGCCCGACGGAGTCTTGAACTTATAGAGCTCCTTGCCGGTCTTGGCGTCGACCGCCTTCAGGTAACCCTCGAGGGTGCCATAGAACACGACCCCGCCGGCAGTCGCCAGCGCGCCCGACCACACCGAGAACTGCTCAGGATCCGACCAGGCGATCTTGCCGGTCTTTCCGTCCCAGGCGATGAAGTTGCCCATGTTGCTTTCACCCGCAGGCGGGTACATCGACAGCGTCGCGCCGACGTAAGGCTGACCCGCGGTGTAGCTGACCTTGAACGGCTCGTAGTCCATGCAGACGTGGTTGGTCGGCACGTAGAAGAGCTCGGTCTGCGGCGAATAAGCAGCCGGCTGCTCGTCCTTCGAGCCGAGGGCCGCGGGGCAGATGCCCTTGGTGTTGACGTCCTCGCCGTTGGCTTCGGTCGACATCGCCTTGACGCGGATCGGACGCCCGTAGTTCGCCGAAGCCTTGTCCATGTCGATGCCGGTCGCCCAGTTGACCGCCGGGTCGAACTTCTGCGCCACGAGCAACTCGCCGGTCACCCGATCGAGCGTATAGCCGAAGCCGTTACGATCGAAGTGGGTCAGGAGCTTGCGATCCTTGCCGTCGATCTTCTGGTTGGTCAGGATCATCTCGTTGATGCCGTCGTAGTCCCACTCGTCGTGGGGCGTCATCTGATAGACCCACTTGGCCATGCCGGTGTCGAGGTCGCGCGCCCAAATGGTCATCGACCACTTGTTGTCTCCGGGCCGCTGCTTCGGGTTCCAGGTCGATGGGTTGCCCGAGCCGTAATAGACCAGGTTGAGGTCGGGATCGTAGGAGTACCAGCCCCAGGTAGCGCCGCCGCCGATCTTCCATTGATCGCCCTGCCACGTCTTGATGCTGGAGTCCGGGCCGACGGGTTTGCCGAGCGCCGTCGTCTTTTCCGGATCGATCAGAGTGTCGGAATCGGGACCTTCGGAATAGCCTCGCCACACGAGTTTGCCGGTCTTGATGTCGTAGGCCGACATCCAGCCGCGAACGCCGAACTCGCCGCCGGACACGCCGGTGAACACCTTGTCCTTGACGACCATCGGCGCGTTGGTGCCGGTCTCGCCCTTGGAAGGATCGCCATCCTTCGCCGACCACACGACCTTGCCGGTCTTGGCGTCGAGCGCGACCAGCGTGGTGTCCGACTGATGGAGGAAGATCTTGCCGTCGCCGTAGGCAAGGCCGCGATTGACCGTGTCGCAGCACATCACCGGAATGACGTTCGGATCCTGCTTGGGCTCGAATTTCCAGACGATCTTGCCGTCGTTGTTGAGATCGAGCGCGAACACGGTGTTCGGGAACGGCGCATGAACGTACATCATATCGCCGATGACGAGCGGCGCGCCCTCGTGTCCGCGCAGCACGCCGGTCGAGAACGTCCAGGCCGGGGCCAGCTTGTGAACGTTGTCGGCGTTGATCTGCTTCAACTCGGAATAGCGGGTATTCGCGTAATCGCCCGTCGGCATCACCCATTGCTTGGCGTCCGACGACATTTTGATCAGGTCTTCATTGGCGCTTGCATAACCCGCCGTCAGCAGCGCGGCGGCGCCAAAACAACTCGCAAGCAAAAATCTGCGCATTAGTTCCTCCCTAGTGTGCTTCTACGATCGAACAAGCAACGGGCAAAGCGCATAAACGCCCGCCTGCAGCGACATTCTCGGCTGGGATGGCGGCGTCGACAGCGTGTCACGGCACAAGAAGCGAGCAAGGTTCCTCCCACGGAGGATCTCGCCTTGCCTGCGAAAAGCGCGCTGAAGCTCCCGTTCATCAACGCTCATGCAGCCGAAGCCAGTACAAACATACGTCGAGCGATTCCGGAGCGCAAGCAGAATTTTCGAGCAGAATTCTTGCGACCGGCTCCGCCCATTGTCTGCGCCGCGGCGCGCCTCGACGGCTGCCGAATCGAACCGGAGAAGCGCTCAATGCGCATTCTCGCGACCATCTCGTTTTCCCTGGATTGGCAATCGTCTCCGAGGACGCCGGCGGCGCTTGTCGACACGGCGCCGGTCGTGGAAACGCTCCGTGCTTTTCGTCGACGCCGACGCGGTTCGCGGTGAAGAGCGAACGGGAAGTCAGCGAGATTGCGAGGATCGGGTTTCGCGATCGGCGACAAGGGCGCAAGGGTCATCGACGTCGGCGCGAACGTTGCGCATTGGCCGGCCCCTGCTCGCAGCGAGTCGCGCCAAGACCGACACGCCCACTCCTTCTCGCGTCGACACGGGCGGGCGTCCCGACCCCATATTCGGCGGCGTCGTCTTCGCTGGCCCGATCCGTCCCGGCGGACGACCGCTCTCGAATCCGCAATGGTCAAACGCTGGTTGGCGCGAGCCTCGAATCCAGACCGGCCGAAGCGGCCGAGCACGGGGGCAGCGCCGTGCGCCGACCGAGTCTCGTCAAATATAAGTCAAATGTTTCAATAGTTTATAATTTTTTCTTTCTGAATATCAAGATTTATGATATGTTGGTTTTGTGAAAAACTACAAGTCTCGCCTCTACCGCGCTGGCCACGGTCTTCCGCAGCCGTCGCCGCCATTCCATCGACTCGCGCTGGCCGGCGCGGCGATTGAGACCACACGGAAACCGCGGATCGCCAGCTTGCGGACGAAAGGCGATTCGATTGTGCGGCAATATCGTCTTTGCCTGGGCTTGGTCCGATCGATGGGAGCGAACTGCGTGGAACCCAATCCGGGGGCCGCTTTCGCGAAAGCGCCGGACTCGAGGATGGCCTGGCGAAACGATCCTCGCGCCCTCTTCCAATTCGAGCCGGCTTTCGAGACGCCGCGCAAGCGGCGCGGACCCGGCAAGCGATTCCCGCCGGGTCGGCCCGCAATGGCGCCGCAAGCCTTTGAAACAACGGAATCCGCGACCCAATATGGCGCCGGGCCGTCACCGGCGCGGATCGTTTGGCGCGGATCGTTTGGCGCGGGTGGTTTGGCGCGGGTGGTTTGGATTGTCCGTTTCCTCGCCACGGGCGGAGATCAGGCAAGCGGCCTGAGAGTCATCGAAGGGCGGAAAATGGCGCCCAAGCGCCTGAAAAAACGCAGTCGGCGACTCGATTTGACGCCTCATGGTCAATCCGCGAGATCGCGTCGCTTCAGCCCGCTGACGGCCCCGAGGAACGTCGTCTTGCCCGTCGACTCGCTCGTCAAAAGCAGCGGATCTCCGCCTCCGCCTGCGCGCGGCGCAAGTTCGCGAGCGCTTCCTTCGCGATCGTCGCTGCGCGAAACATTCCGCCGATCTGCCCGGTTTCCTGGTCCATCGACGCCACGGTCTCGCCGGCGACATAAGAATCATAGGGGATCAGCGACGCGATGACGTCAATCGAGCACGAGCATTGCTCGAGCGCCTTTCGGGTGTCGCCGTTGGTCTTCATGCAGGCGAAAACATATTCGGCGCGAGTGGACGTCGGGTAATCATTGGACGGCGAACTGGCGCTGAACGCCGCGCCCGAGAACGTCGCCGAAGCGCCTATGCCCATAATCAACATCCCAAATCTGGCAACGCGCATGTATCTCTCCCTGAGCCTCCCCGGATCAGTCTAGCACGCTTTGGTCGAATGTCGGCCGTCGAGATCCGCCGCGGCCAGAAGGGCGACCGCGGCGGCAGGGGCGCAATGCGAGGCTTCGGCCTGTCCGGCGATCAGCGAAGAAAATCCGACGCAAGTGCGCCGTAGGCGGCGCGCGACTTCCGCCGCGACGCCCTCGCCGATGCCCGCGGCGACCACCGGCGCCTCGGGGCCAAGATCGCCGACCGACAAACGCAGGAACGCCGCGTCCGTGATTTCACGCACCTGCGCTTCCGCGAACCAGGCTGCGAGAGCCGCCCATTGGTCGGGCGCGCCCTCGTCAGCTTCCCTGCCGACCATCCGCGCGAGACGGGCGCGCGACGCCGCGACGGTCTTCGCGCGTCCGTCGGCGGTCGCCATCTTGTCCGCGCCGTCGGGCAATGCGCCGAGGATGCGGTGCACGTCGGCGCTGTTGGCGAAAAACTCGTTCATCAGCGGCGTCCAAACGCCGCGAAACGGGGCCCGCGAAGCCATCGCCATCACGAAGCTGCGGACCATTCCGGTGTAGACCAGTTCTCCCGCGGCGAGCCGCTCGGCGTCGGCGTAGCCGAGCGCGGCGACCTTGCCGGCGACGACGGGGACGAGGTCCGCCGTCGTCGAGCCGACGTCGATCAACAACGCGTCGCCAAGCCGGAGCGCCACCAGGGCGGCGCTCGCGTGCCAGTTTGCCGAGGCGATGTCGGGCGCGCATGCCGCGGCTTCGTCCAATTCGACAAAGCCGGCTCGCCCCGCATAGAGCCGCGACGAAGCAGGGGCGAGACGGCGGGCCGCGATTTGAGCCAAGCCGACGACGCCCTCCCGCCGGGAGGCAAAGGCGTCGCACAATTCGCCAGTCATCGTGATCGCGTGTCGATCCGCGGGGCCAAGCTGCGCCAGAAGCGCCTGAAACGCGGCCTCCAGGCTGTCGAGTCCCAGCCACAGCGGCGTCGCCTCCTGGAGCGCCGCTTCGACCCGCCCGTCCGCCACCCGCACCGCTTTCAGATGCGCGCCGCCGATATCCCAGCCGATAACGACGCTCACCTCGCCTCCAGCAATTCGGCCACGATCCTCTCGGAAGGCTAAGGCTGTATCCGGCCGCGTCAAGCCGCGGGCGTTGAGAGAGGCGATCGTTCGGGGGCCAAAGGTTGCGCGTCTGGCCCGCGGCGGCTAATCGGGTCGAGGGCAACGATTTTCGCGAATTCCGCGCCTACGCGCGCGGGGTACGGCCGGTCGGGAGGACGGCGATGCCAAGGAACCGAGCAGAGGACGCCGCGCGGGTCGGCGCGAAGCGGCCCCTCCGACGAGGGCTCGTCATCCTCAAACTCGGGGGCAGTCAAGCCACGAGCCCGCACCTTTTGGAATGGCTCACCGCGATCGCCGGCCGAGCCGGCTCGATCGTTATTGTGCCGGGCGGAGGTCCTTTCGCCGACGCGGTGCGGGACGCGCAAGTCGCAATGCGCTTCGACAACGCCGCCGCGCACGACATGGCGATGATGGCGATGGCGCAATTCGGCCGCGCGCTGCAGAGCCTCAATCCGGCGCTGCGCCTTGCCGCTTCTCTCGGCGCCATTCGACGCGCGCTGAGGGAAGGCGAGGTGCCGGTCTGGTTGCCCGAACGGATGGCGCGGGCCGCCAGCTTGCCGGAATCCTGGGAGCTGTCTTCGGACAGCCTGGCCGCGTGGCTGGCGGACGCGGTAGGCGCGCACCGACTTCTGCTCGTCAAGCACCGCCGTTTCGCGGCCCAGCGCATCGAAGTTCTCGATCTTGTCGAGGACGGCGTCGTCGATCCGCTTTTCCCGCGCTATATCAGCGACAAGGGCTTTCGCGTCTACTTGGCGGCGCCGACTGACGCCGCGCGACTGTCCGACGGGTTGCGACGCCGGCTTTTTCCTGAAATCGTGCAAACCAGGGAAGCGATCGGAAATCGCGCGCCGGCAGCCGAATGACCAAACACAAAACGCCGCGCTGGGGATGGGCGCTTACCGGATCCGGGCATTTCCTGAAGGAGAGCCTGACGCTCGTCCGCGACCTCGAGGACGTCGATCTTTTCCTCAGCAGGGCCGCTGCCGAGGTGCTGCGCATGTACAAGCAGGAGCTCGACTTGCCGCGCTCCGCCCGAATTTATCGCGATACGACGGCGAGTTCGGTGCCGGTGGGGCAATTCTACTACGGCGTCTATCACTCCTTGATCGTCGCGCCGGCGACCTCGAACGCGGTCGCGAAATTCGTCTGCGGAATATCCGACGATCTCGTCAGCAACGTCTTCGCACAGGGCGGCAAGTGCCGCGTGCCCGTCATCGTCTTCGCCTGCGACACCGCGCCGGAACTCCTCACCGAGGCGCCCAAAGGCATGGTCAAGGTGTACCCGCGCCCGATCGATCTGGAAAACCGTGAGCGATTGGGACGTTTCGCCGGCGCCACGACGGTTGATTCGATCGTCGAACTTCGCGAAGCGATCGCGCGAAGGCGCATCGAAATCGCGGCATGAGCCTGCGCATTCTCTTTCTGACCGGCCACTTGGCGCGCACGCGCTTGGAAGCGGTTTTGCGGGGTATGGCGCCCACGCCGTTCGAGTGGTCAATCTTGGACGTCGGGGTGAAGGTCGCGGCGCTGATGACCGAACCTATTTTGACGCGACGGCTGCCGCGGCCGCTCGACGCGGATCGCGTCATCGTGCCTGGGCGCTGCCGCGCTGACCTCGCGCGTTTGACCCAGGAATTTGGGCCGCCGTTCCAGCGCGGACCCGACGAGTTGAAAGACCTGCCAGCGTTTTTCGGCAAAACCGGCCAGGCGCTGGACCTCTCGCGTCACTCGGTGAGAATATTCGCCGAAATCGTCGACGCGGCGCAGATGACTGTCGAAACCCTGCTGTTGCGGGCGGCGGAATTGAGCGCCGCAGGCGCCGACGTAATCGATCTCGGCTGTCTGCCGGATACGCCATTCCCGCATCTCGAGGACGCGGTGCGGGCGCTGAAGGCGCAGGGCTTCGGGGTCAGCGTCGATTCTGCCGAGTCTGAGGAATTACGTCGCGGTGGCGCGGCCGGCGCTGATTTTCTGCTGAGCCTCACGGAGCGCAACCTCTCGATCGCCGAGGAGACCGATGCGCGGCCGGTGCTGATTCCGGCAGAGCACGGCGATGTCGAATCGCTCTATCGGGCCGCCGAAGCGGCGCGAAAACGCGGGCTCGCCGCCATTCTCGACCCCATTCTCGATCCTATCCATTTCGGTTTCGCCGACGCCCTGGCGCGCTACCGTGAGGTTCGCGCGCGCCTGCCTTGGGCGGAAATGATGATGGGCTCCGGAAATCTGACTGAGTTGACCGACGCGGACAGCGTAGGCGTAACCGCGGTGCTCATGGGAATCTGCTCGGAACTCGGCATCGGCAATGTGCTGACGGTTCAGGTCAGTCCGCACACACGCCGCACGATCCAAGAACACGACGCGGCGCGGCGCGTCATGCATGCCGCGGCCCGGGATCAGAGCTTACCGAAGGGATATGGGCGCGCTCTTTTGCAAATCCACGACCCGTCGCCATTTCCCAATTCGAGCCTCGAGATTGGCGAACTTGCGCGCCAAGTCAAGGATGGCAATTTCCGCATCGAAGTGGCCGAGGATGGGATACACGTCTACAACCGCGACGGTCATCATGTCGGCGAGCATGCGCTCGCGCTGTTCGAGAAACTCGACGTCCGATCCGACGGCGCGCATGCGTTCTACCTCGGGGCCGAATTGATGAAGGCGGAAATAGCGTTTAGCCTCGGCAAGCGCTACGTGCAGGACGAACCGCTCGACTGGGGCTGCGGGACAGACCGGCCTCCCGAGGATTTGACGCGGCTCAACGTGGCGGGGCACACGCTGCGCTCGCGGGAAGACTCATGCCGCTGATCCGGGAAGTCATTGTGACCACTGTCAATGCGCGCGGGGAGCCGCATTTGGCGCCGCTGGGGCTGATCGCCGAAGGCGAGCATTGGATCCTGGCGCCTTTTCATCCTTCGACGACGCTCGAAAACCTCCGTCAGGCGCCATTCGCCGTCGCCAATCTCACCGACGACGTGCGCGTCTTCGCCGGGTGCCTCACGGGTCGTCGCGATTGGCCCCTGACTCCAGCGAACATTATCTCCGCGCCGCGGCTCAAGACGACGCTCGCGCATCTCGAGCTTGTTGTGATCGACGTGCGAGAGGATCTCCTTCGGCCGCGATTCGTGTGTCGCGTAGCGCACCGCGCCTCACATGCGCCGTTCGAGGGCTTCAATCGAGCCCAAGCTGCCGTCATCGAGGGGGCCGTGCTCATCAGCCGCCTGCACATGTTGCTGCGCGCGGAGGTCGAGGCAGAACTTGCGCGGCTCGAGATCGTTGTCGGCAAGACCGCCGGCGCCACTGAGGCGGAAGCCTGGAGCTGGCTCACGGACAAGGCTGCGCAAGTCTTTGCCGCCGATGTTGGGGAGGACCGGCTTGGACGTCATCCCGGTCATTGACCTTATGGGCGGCGTGGTAGTGCGCGCACGCATGGGCGAGCGCGACGCCTACCAACCCATCACGACCCCGCTTTCTCCAACCAGCGATCCGGTCGACGTTGTCCGCGGACTGCTCTCCGTGCATCCGTTTGCCACGCTCTACGCCGCCGATCTCGACGCCATCCGGCGAAACGGCGACAATCTATCGGAATTGCGCCGCATCCGCTCGGCCTTTCCGGCTCTTCGGCTGTGGATCGACAACGGCGCGGCCGACGAAGCGGCGCTCGAAGCGGTTCTCAGCGCCGGTCTCGGCGCCCCGGTCATCGGCAGTGAATCTCAGTGTGACTGCGCGCTGATAGAAACGCATCGGAAGTCTCCGTTCGTCGTGCTGTCCCTTGATTTTCGTGGGAGGGAGTTTCAGGGTCCGGCGGGGATCCTGAACAACTCTCTGTTATGGCCGCAGCGGATAATCGTCATGACGCTCACACGTGTCGGGAGCGACGCCGGCCCTGAATTGGCGCAAATTGCCGTTATTCAATCAGTCGCGGGCGCACGGCAAGTATACGCGGCCGGTGGCGTACGCGACGCCGCCGATCTCGCAGCGCTCAGATCCGTGGGGGTCGCTGGGGTCTTAATCGCGTCCGCGCTGCACGAAAGGCGGTTAACCAGGGCCGACTTCGAGGCAATCTGATCTGTGCGAGCCCCGAGTTCGCGGCGCGGGGTCCGAGTACTGAGGCTGCACGAGCAAAGTTTTGGTCCGCGAGTTCGCCCAGCAATCCTTAACTATCGAGTTGTTTGCGAACACCGAATGCGGCGAAGGTCGCAACGAGCGGCCCAAGACGGAGGTCCACGTGTCGAGCGATTCGACGGCGCGAGAAGTGATCAGCCCGATGTCTGGCCTTGAGATCTCTGTTGGGCTTCCAGCTTCCGAAGCGGCCAAGTATCGCCGCTGCAGGCTGGGTCAGTTCGCAGGCCCGTCCCTTTCGTCCCGCGCGCCAGCAGGCGGCGTCCTTGACCTGGCGCGGCGTGGCGTGCGAGGCGCAAGTCGCCGTTGAGCGTCGAGATCCGCGTCGCGCCGTCGCTTGTCACCTCGGAGTCCGACCGATGTCAAAGGATTACGTCTTCGGCAATCTGGACGCGCCAGTTCTCGACCATCTGTTTCCCAACATGATCGAAGCCGACAAGAGCGAGTCGACCTGGCCTTACTTTCGCAAGGAGATCGACCATCCGTTTCGGGTCGACCGCCGCAATCCGACCGTCGGCTTCATCAACCGCGACGAGGCCTCCGTTCTCTTTTCCAACGCGCAGGCCTTTGCGGGACACGGAGGAATTCGAGATTGGCGCATGGCGCGGCTGGTCAACCGCGCATCTCGTCGCCGCCGGCCTCGCGCCGCTCCATGTCATTGAGCCCTTGCTCGCGGATGCGGATTGGCGGCGCGAATTCACCGAAGTGGTGCGTGGGGCGGGCGGTGGCGCAACGACGATCCTCGTTCCGGAAAGGAGCCCTGACGCCGTGGTCCGCCTCGGAGAATCCGGAGCGCGATGGTCGTTCGCCTTCATCGACGGCGATCACGACGGCGAGGCGCCGACGAAGGACGCGCTCGCATGCGCGCCCTATCTCGACGATACTGCGATGGTCATGTTCCATGACCTCGTTTCACCGCATGTTTCGGCGGCGTTGCGCGCCCTCGCGGCAAGGGGATGGAGAGTGAGAGCCTATCAGACAGCGCAGATGATGGGTGTGGCGTGGCGGGGCGACGTCGCGCCGGTCGACCATAGGCCGGATCCGGCGCAGTTTTGGCGCGTGCCTGATCACCTCGCCGGGATCGAAATTGCGGGCGTCGCGGCGACATGACCGCTTGCCCTCGATCAAAAGGAGACAACGATGCCTAAGAATGTATTGGCAAACGCGCTCGGCGTGGTCGCAGCGGCGCTGTCGTCTCTGCCGTTCCGTGCAAGGGCCGATGACGACCAGATCGGGCGCGGACGCTATCTGGTCGTCATGGCCGGTTGCTCGGACTGTCACACCCCCGGCGCCCTGATCGGCGCCGCCGACATGAAGCGTTACCTTGGCGGATCGGACGTCGGCTTCTCCATTCCCGGTCAAGGCGTGTTTGTCGGCCAGAACCTGACGCCGGATAAGGAAACCGGCATCGGCCAATGGACGAGCGAGCAGATCGTCACCGCCATCCGCACGGGCAAGCGCCCGGACGGCAGCGAGCTCAGCGCGGTCATGCCCTACGCGGCCTTTGCGCATTTGACGGACGAGGACGCGTCGGCGATCGTCGCCTTTCTCAAGAGCATTCCCGCGGTGAACAACAAGAACCAGGGACCGTTTCGCTCGTCGCAGACGGTGACCGTTTCCGTCTCCGCGGTGCTGCCGCCCGACGTCTACAACGCGCTGCCCGCGTCGCAGAAATAGGCGCGATGCGCGGACGGCGGTCCGCTGCTCCGGGAATCACTTCGGGCGCAAGTCGAGGCCGACGCCTTTGTTGACGAACTGCAAGGTGTAGGCCTTCTTGTAGTCGATGCCTGGCTTGACGATTCCGGCCTTCACCATCTTGTCGTAGAAGTCCTTCCAGCGGGCGTCTGTCATTGCTCCGATGCCGTACTTGAGGGTGTCGCCGGAATCGACAATGCCGTATTCTTTCATCTTGGCGATCGAAAAGGCGATCTGGTCATCCGTGAGTTCCGGATTTTCCTTCTTGATCATCGCGATCGCCTTCGCGTTGTCGCCGTAGAGAAAATTGTACCAGCCGATGGCGGAGGCGTCGACGAAGCGCTGCACGAGATCCGGTTTGTTCTCCACGATTTCGCGGCGGGTCAGGATTTCGGTCGAGTAGGTTGTGTAGCCGTAATCGGACAGCAAGAATACATTGGGTTTGAAGTGTCCCTGTTTCTCGACCTCATACGGCTCCGACGTAAGGTAGCCCTGCTGAATCGAATTTTTGTCGACGATGAACGGCGCAGAATTGAAATTGTACGGTTTGATCTTGTCGTCTTTGAACCCATAAGCGAGGCGCATCCATGCCCAGAAGGTATTGATCGCGCCGCTGCTGGCGAACGCGGTCGCTTTGGGAAGGTCCTCCCATCTGTCGAGGCCCACCCCGGGATGCGACATGAAGATTTGCGGGTCCTTCTGGAATTCGGCGGCCACGGCGATGGTGGGGATGTCGTTTTGCACCGCCAGCAAATCGCCGATCATGTCGCCGCCCATGTAGAAGTCGATCTTGCCGGCAATGAGCAGCATGCCGCCATTCGACGTCGGGCCGCCCGGCAGGATGGTGACGTCGAGCCGCGTGTTTCTCATAAGTTCCGTCGACCAGCGCCTGATAAAAGCCGCCCGCCTCGGGGTCCGCGACCCAGTTGGTGGCAAACGTCACCTTGTCGAGCGCGAAAGCCGGCCCGGCAAATCCAATCGCCCCAGCCAGCGCAGCAATGAACCCAACCCGCATTCCACGCTCCTCCAGCAAACGCGTCCCGCAGGCGCCGAAACGCGTGCGTCGCCTCCCCGCCGTCGGCTGGCCTCGATCGGCGCCGACGATCGGTCAAGGGTGCGCATGCAATCCGCCCCTCGCCGGGCGCCACAATAAGCGGCGGAATCGCGCGCGTCGAATCCGATATTCGAAGCGCATGGGCTCGGCGCACGATGGACAGCGCGCGACGACGGCCTCAGGATCGCGCCCTCGCGACATTCGGAGACATGCGTCCCATGCGGCTTTGGATCAAGGACCCCCTCGCCATTCTCGCGCCGGCCGCGGAACGCGGCGTCGTCATCGAGGGACCTCGGATCGTCGAATGCGTCCCGCGCGGTCAATCCCCTGCTCTCCCCTACGACGCGACCTTCGACGCCTCGCGCCATGTCGTGCTGCCGGGTCTCGTCAATGCCCATCATCATTTCTACCAGACCCTGACGCGCGCCCACCCGGCCGGACAGGACAAGGATCTCATCCCTTGGCTGGTCGCGATGGAGCGGGTCTGGGGTCGAATGACGCCCGAGGCGCTTCGCCTCGCGGTCAGAATGGCGCTGGTCGAATTGCTGCTCTCCGGCTGCACTACGGCGGCGGACCATCACAATCTGTTCCCGCCGGGCCTGGAGAGCGCGATCGACATCGAAGTCGAGGAGGCGCGTGCGCTCGGCCTGCGCATGACGGTGAACTTCGCGGGTCGATGGGAAATCCTCGAAAAAAGACGGCGGCCTGCAGCCCGATGCGATCGTGCAGGATTTCGGACGCGATCTTGCAAGACAGCGAGCGCGTTCTGAAACTGTTTCACGATTCTAAGCCGGGCGCAATGATGCGTATCGCCCTCGCGCCGTGTTCGCCGCTCGCTGTCCCTAAGCGGGTGATGGCGGAGTTGGCGCGGCTTGCGGAACGTTACGATTGCCGGCTGCACACTCACCTTTGCCAGTCGCTCGACGAGGACGTCTACGCTCAACAGACGTTTGGCGCGCGTTCAGTCGATTTGCTGGAAGAGGCCGGCTGGCTCAATTCGCGGACCTGGGTGGCGCATGGCATTCACTTTAATGCCGACGAGATCGGCCGGCTCGGCCGCGCGGGCGTCGGCGTCTGCCACTGCGCCGCGTCTGACATGGCCTTCGGCATGGGCGTTTGTCCGACCAAGGACCTCGAGGCGGCGGGGGTCGCAATCGGCCTTGGCGTCGACGGCTCGGCCTCCAACGATTCGTCCAACATGATGGAAGCCATGCGCCATGCGCTAATGCTTCAGCGGCTGCGTTACGGGCCGTCGCATGTGACCCCATATGTGGCGCTGCGCTGGGCGACGGAAGGGTCGGCGCGGTGTCTCGGGCGCGATGATATCGGCCGCATCGCCGCCGGCCTGCAGGCCGACCTAGCCCTCTACACGCTCGACGAACCGCGCTTCAGCGGCGCCCAAGACCCGATCGCCGCTCTCGCCTTGTGCGGCGCCCATCGCGCCGATCGGGTGATGGTCGCCGGCCGATGGCGCGTCATCGACGGCGCGCCGGAGGGCGTCGATCTGCCGGCGCTCCTCGCCAGGCACAAAGCCGCGGCGCGCGCGTTCGCGTGAGGCGGGGCGTCGCGAGGGACGGGACAGCGCCAAAATGGGCGCAATCCTGTGCGATTGATCAATGATCGGGAGAGGCTCCATGATCGAGCGACTGTCGGGTTTTCCGGATAATGTCTTTGCCTGCGTCTGTAGCGGCCGGGTGACGAAGGCGGATTACGAACGGATTCTCGCGCCCGCGGTCGAGACCGCGCTGAAGACGCACGACCGCCTGCGGTTTTATTACGAAACCGCGCCGGATTTTTCTGGCCTCGAGCCATGCGCGATGTGGGAGGACTTCAAGATCGGCGTGGAGCATTTGACGCGCTGGGAACGCATCGCCGTCGTCACCGACGTCGACTGGATCCGGCACACGGTGCGGCTGTTCGCATTTCTCATGCCCGGGCGGACGAAAGTCTTCGCCGCGTCCGAGGCGGCGGAGGCGCGCTCCTGGATCGCGTCCGTACGCTGAGCTTCTGGCCGGCCGCGTCGTGTCGACGCCCGTAATCTCGCAGGGCTCCGAATTCGGGTTAATTTGACTTATCCGGGTTGGATCATGAGGATTTCGGCGAGCCTGTTTATGTCCCAGCTCGCGATTTTTCTTCGGAGCTTGAGGCTCTTGGGTCTTGGCGGCTTGGTTGGCCGTCGGCAGGGTTTGACGGGAAGGTTCGGTGGGTCGCTGAATGGCGGCGCGGCTCTGAGCGTGTTGAAGGCGAACTTGCGCAGCAGCGCCATGTTTTGCGCGCCGTGGCCCTTGCGCAGGCGCGACAGGTCCTCTTGGAAGGTCACGTCGAGCGTCCAGTGCAGCGTGTTCTCGATTCCCCAGTGGCCGCGGATGTTCTGTGCGAGCCCGGCCGCGGAACGAGCGCTGGATGTGATGTAATAGCGAACGTCGAACCGGGAGCGATCCTTCATCTCGGTCCTCGCTTCGACCCTGACGATGGCGCGCGCGTCGACGAAGCGGACTTCGCCGGGAAAGCGCCGGTCGCCGTCGAGCCAATCGATCTGCCGCAACACCGAGACGGAGCGGGTTTCGATGCGGCCGTGGCCCTTGTCGAGATCGACGTCGATTTCGACCTGGCCGGTGTCGGCGGCTTCGAAGGCGGCCTCGATATCGGCCTGCAAGGACGGCTGATTGCCTTTGACGGCGAGCAGATAGTCGGCTCCGGCGTCGCGGATGGATCGGGCGATCTGAGGATTGCAGGCGATGGCGTCGATGGTGACCACGGCGCCTTCGAGGCTGCGGCCGGCGGCGAGTTTCTCGAGCAACAGAGGGATCGCGGTCGTTTCGTTGGTCTTGTCGTCGACGGCCTCCTGCCCGAGAACCAAATGGCCGTTGGCGGCGAAGGCGGAGACCAGATGCAGCGCGGCCCGTCCCTTGGCCCGGTCGTGGCTGCGGCGCACAGTCTTGCCGTCGATGGCGATCATGTCGAGAGGATCGGGCCAGCAGGCGCGGACCCAGTCCATGAAGCACGCGGCGAACAAGTCCGGATCGATCCGGTTCATCACGATATTTAGCCAGCGCCCCGAGGGAACTCCCCAGTCGAAGGGCAGGAACCGCCGCAAGAACTCGAGATGGGCGTTTCCCCAATCAGAGATGGCGTCGAAGCTGTCGCACTCGGCGATCGTGGCGCAAACGCACAGCAGCAGAATCCCGTTCAGCTTGTGCGCCACGCCTTCCGGACTCCGTTTGTCCTCGATCCGGGAAAAGTGGTCCAGCAGAAGCCGCAACCGCGAAGGCTGCGCGGGTTCGTAGGGCGAGGCGTCCATCAGGCAAGCTCCGAATCAGGAGCCCCATGGATTTAGCCTTTCCGCAACCTCGTAAATCCCGTTAACCCGAGTTCGGAGCCCTGGCGTAATCTCCCGCTCCCCCTGTAATCTCCCGCTCCCCCTGTCTCGCTCCCCCTGTCTCCAGGGCTCCGAACTGGGGTTAACGACGATTAAGAAAGTTGCCGCACGACCTTCTTTCGGCGGCGACGAACACCGGAAGGACGCCGCAGGTGAAGCATGCAGACCGCATGAATTGCGCGTGCGACGAGTTTGGGCGCGCGATGCAACTAACAGGAGCTATTCCACGCGGACCGCCGCGCTTTTGTTAACCTGGATTTGGAGCCCTGCCCCGTCTTGCTCCCCCTGTCAACGCACAATAGAAATGTCCCCTGATTGCGCACAATAGGAATGTCCCCTTTGGCGCTCTGGTTGAGTGGGGGGAACGGGCGGGCGACGCGCGCTGTCAATGGCGCCGTAGCGAGCCCGCCCGTTATCCGCGCCCTTGTGGGCTCAGCGGTTGGGTTGTCGTCACGGCGTGCGGCCAGGACGGCGTCGATGCGAGCGTCGATGGTTTTTTCATCTTCGGCGGGGCTTGGCCGGGGCGAGGATTTGACGTGCGTGTATTGCAAGTCGCGATCCTTGTAGCGCAGCCGGATGGAGCCATCGGGCAAGTGCAGCAGCATTATTTTGGCCCCGCGCATGGCGATGCCGGGGCCGCTGGTCCTGACGCAATGGACGGCGCCGCCGACGCTGAACGTCAGGGCTTTGGACAGGAGGCGCTCCTCGCGCCGCGCCAGCGCCTCCTCGAGCGCATCGGCGCCCTTGGTCCAGGGACGATGGGCGTCTTGGCTGCCGCGCGGCGGCACGGCGAACTTGTCGTTCCACGCGGCGATGAAGGCGGGGGTGAAGGCCTGCGCCTCCTCAATCGAGGAAATCCCCCGAGCCGCATCTCGCGCACCAGCCGATCCTGCAACGTCTGGTTGGCCCGTTCGACGCGGCCCTTGGCCTGCGGGGTGAGCGCGTTGATGAGTTCGATGCGCAAGCGCTCGCTGACGCGGCCGAACTCGGTCTTGCCGTCGCCGCCGGCGGCGTCCTTGGCGTTGACCCGGAAAATGCCGTGCCGATCCGAATAGAAAGCCGCCGGACAGCCATGCGCGAGAACATGGTCCCTGAGCGCGCCAAGGTAGGCGCGCGTCGTCTCCACCGGGGAAAGCGCAACGCCGTCAGATGAGAAAGTTTTAACTTAATCTGACGGACGGTGTTTCCGAACACGGACGAGAGCCGTGGCGGGGGCGGAGCTGGTCGGGGTTGCGCAGCCCCCGCCACGGCGTTCCAGGAGACACCGATGACCAAGGATCAGAAGATCATACGGGCCAAGGCCGGCCTGCTCGAACTGGCTAAGCAGCTTGGAACGTCAGCCAGGCCTGCAAGATCATGGGCTACAGCCGGGACAGCTTCTACCGGTTCAAGGATCTCTACGACAAAGGCGGGGAACTCGCCCTTCAGGAGATGTCGCGCCGCGAGCCGATCCTGAAGAACCGGGTGCTGCCCGAGATCGAGGCGGTGGTGGACCACGGCGATCGACCAGCCGGCCTGGGGCGAGACCGGGTCTCGACGAATCGCCGAAACAGGGGATATCGGTTTCGCCCTTCGGCGTGCGCTCGATCTGGCTGCGCCACGATCTGCAGACCATGAAGCACCGGCTCAAGGCGCTCGAGGCAAAATGGCTCAGGACAGCCTGATCCTCACCGAAGCGCAGGTCGCCGCCCTCGAGAAGGCCAAGGCCGACAAGGAGGCTCACGGGGAATTCGTCTCCGAACGCCCGGACACCGCGACGCCAAGCACACCTTCTACTCGGAACGCTCAAGGGTGTCGGGCGCATCTACCAGCAGACCTTCGTCGACACCTACGCCAAGGTCGGCTTCGCCGAACTCTACGACCGCAAGACCCCGCTGATCCGCCGCCGACCTGCTCAACGACCGGGTGATCCCGTCCGACCAGGGAGCACGCCATCCCCCTGCAGCGCGTGCTCCTACCGACCGCGGGACCGAAATTCCGCGGAACCCACGACCGCCACGAATACGAGCTCTATCTGGCGGTCGAGGACATAGACCACACCCGGACCAAGGCCAGGAGCCCACAGACCAACGGCATCGTCGAGCGCTTCCACAAGACCATGCTCGACGAGTTCACCCGGGTCGCCTTCCGCAAGAGATCTACGCCACCATCGACGACCTGCAGGTCGACCTCGATCTCTGGATGCGCGAGTTCAACGAGGTCAGGCCCCATCAGGGAAAGTGGTGCTTCGGAAACACGCCCCTCCAAACCTTCCTTGACGCCCTTCCGCTCGCCAAGGAAAAATGCCTTCCGGCCATCGACCGGCGATCAACCCGCCGCCGTATGACCAGAAAACGACCAGCCCCGCCGTCCGTCAGATCAAGTAGAAACTTATACACGTCAGACGCCCCGTGGCATCGTCAATGAAAACGATCAGCGTGCAGCGCGGGCCGCGCCCTTCAAACCAGTCGTGCGGGCTGCCGTCGATCTGGATCAGTTCGCCAAAGCGCGGCCGCCGCTCGCGCAATTGAAACACCCGCTTGTGACGCCGCCGCTTCGGCTTCCATAAGCCAAGCCCAATCTGGAGCCGTCGGATCGTCTCGCGCGAGACGACAATCCCGTCAAGCTCCGCCAGCTTCTCGCAGGCCAGCGTCGGACCAAAATCATGCAGACTTGCCGCCGAGCAGTTCGCTCGCCCGTGCGCCGACGCCCGGCGCCAGCCCACGGTTCGAGGCCCGCCCGCGCTGGCGCGACACAAGCCCCTGCGTCGCCCTCGGCGCGATAGGCCCGAACAAGCCGCTTGACCTGCCGAACGCAAATCCCAAGCCGATCCGCCGCCGCGCCTTGGCCCAGAACCTTGCCGCACACCTGCGCAATCACCACAAGTCGCTCGCGCTCCCGCCCGCTCATCGCCAATTCCCCTGCCGCCATCAACGCCCCCGTTCAATCAGAGGGGACATTCCTAATTTGCGAAAGGGGACATTCCTACTTTGCGCTAACACTGTCTCGCTCCCCCTTGCGTGCCCGCCGGCTTTCCCCTAAAAGCGCGACGAGAACCGCCCGGCCGTTAAGGGCTGCCGTGGCGGTTCTTTTCGCTCATTCCGACGCGAACGGGGCCTTGCGCCCCGCCTCATTCCAAAAGGGCGCCAAGCCTCAAGGAGAGCCAAATGCCCAAGCTGAAAACGAAATCGGCGCCAAAAAGCGCTTCAAAATCACCGGGACCGGTAAGGTCGTCGATGCCCGTCGGCAAGCAGCACGGCATGATCAAACGCACCACCAAGCAGATCCGCAACAAGCGCGGCACGGCGATCATGTTCAAGACGGACGGCGACAACGTCAAGAAGTATTTCCTGCCGAACGGTTAGGCTTTTCCCGGGAGATTAAATACGATGTCACGCGTCAAGAGGGGCGTAACGGCCCACGCCAAGCACAAAAAAGTTCTGAAAGCGGCCAAGGGCTTTTTGGCCGCCGCAAGAACACGATCCGCGCCGCCAAGGCCGCGGTCGACAAATCGATGCAATACGCCTACCGCGACCGCAAGAACCGCAAGCGCGAATTCCGCGCCCTGTGGATCCAGCGCATCAACGCGGCCGTACGCGAGCACGGGTTGACCTACAGCCGGTTCATTTCCGGGCTCGCCGGGGCGGGGGTCGAAGTCGATCGCAAGGTCCTCTCCGAGCTCGCCATTTCCGAGCGCGGCCTTCGCCGCGATCGTCGAAAAGGCGAAGGGGCATTTGCCCGAGGCGGCGATCGACCGCCGTCCAGTTGATCCGCCACCGCCATGCGCTCCGCTTGGGCGGCGTTCATGTATCGACCGCAGGGGCCGACATGTCCGACTTCGCCGTCCTACAGCACGATACCGTCGCCGCGATCGAAGCCGCTGGCGATGAAAGCGCGCTCGAAAACGTGCGCGTCGCCGCGCTGGGCAAGAAAGGCTCAATCTCCGTGCTGCCGGCGATGCTCTAAGCTGTCGCCCGACGAACGCAAGGTTCATGGCGCGGCGATCAACGCGCTGAAGCGAAGGATCATGTCGTTGAGGCGATCGCGGCGCGGCGCGCGGTGCTGAAAAAGGTCGCGCTGGAGGCGCAACTGAAACGCGAAGGCGCTCGACGTGACGTTCCCGGTGTGCTGCTGGATCGAGACCGGACGCATCCATCCGATCAGCCAGGTGATGGACGAGACCGTGACGATTTTCGCCGACATGGGCTTTTCGGTCGCCGAAGGCCCGGACATCGAAAGCGACGACTATAATTTCACCAAGCTGAACTTCCCGCCGAGGCTACCCTGCCGCGAGATGCACGACACGTTTTTCCTCCAGCCCGACGCGGATGGCGAGCGCAGGCTGCTGCTGCGCACCCACACCAGCCCGGTGCAGGTGCGTGCGATGCTCGCCCAAGCCGCCGATCCGTATCATCTGCCCCTGGCCGCACGTATCGTCGCGACGCCGACCAAACCCATACGCCGATGTTCCATCAGGTCGAGGCCCTGGTCATCGACGGCGGCGCGACGCTCGCCAATCTGAAGTGGGTTCTGGAGGAATTCTGCAAAGCCTTCTTCGAGGTGCCGCACGTCGTCATGCGCTTCCGGCCGAGTTTCTTCCCCTTCACCTCGCCTTCGATGGAGGTCGACATCCAGTGCCGCCGCTCAGGCGGCGAAATCCGCTTCGGCGAGGGCGAGGACTGGCTCGAAATCCTCGGCTGCGGCATGGTCCATCCGAACGTGCTGGCGAATTGCGGCATCGACCCGGAAGTCCATCAGGGCTTCGCCGGGGCTCGGCATCGACCGCGTGGCGATGCTCAAATACGGCATGCCGGACTTACGCGATTTCTTCGACGCGGACCTGCGCTGGATCAATCACTACGGCTTCAAGCCGCTCGACATGCCGACCCTGGCCGGCGGGTTGAGCGGATAGGCCTCGTCTTCCTCCATTCCACCATCGTCCGCCGGAGCGGACGCCGCGCCAACCACAATTGGCGCCCGCGCCGAATGAAGCTGTTCCGGTGGAACAATTTTTCGTGAGCCCAACGTCCGCAGTTTCGGGGGGGGGGGGTGGGCGAGTTATTTCAAGCACTTAACGTCGAGGGTTGGCACTACATTGTGCGCGCCGCGCGGGCATGCGGAGTTGCTCAGGCAGGCGGAGACCGAGGCGCTCGAGCAACTGCTTGGGCGCGATCGGGGCGCACGACGCAGCGCAATCGCAATTCGCGGCCGGGAGGCTGCTGTGGGCAGGATGACGTCGGCGCTGGTGATGGCGGCGGTTCCTGGAGCAGGGGCGCGGACTGTTGCCGAGACCGGCGCGGCTCTGCCATTGCTCCAGCGTCTTCCACAGCACGTAGGCGTAGAAGGCACACCAGGATGCGCCAGTACGCGATCCTCGCGCTGATGCCAGATGGG
>CAWAIM010000036.1:0-144942 GCA_963781895.1 uncultured Alphaproteobacteria bacterium | reverse complement strand
TATCGGACCGGTGACTTCCGAAAGGGAGTTTTGCAATGACCAAAGCGGCACTCGCGGCGCGCGCAGGACGCTCGTTTTATAATCCGGCGTGTGAGCCGGCGGGTGAATCTTGCGGTTGCGCTGGTGGAACTCCTGAGTTGTCATGTCCTTCTACCTCATAAACACCGGGACGCGACGTTCCGCCAAGGGCGTAGTCCAAGCCCCTTTTTGGCCGCTTGGTATGGCGGTCAATGGCCCTTTTAAAGTCTACGATATTCTGAAACGACTTCAATGCGCGATGCCAGTGCCTCTATTCCAAGCGTTCCAGTAATCGCCGACCGACGTGGGGCTTGTATACCAAAGATCAGAACGCCCTCGCAGGCCGGAACGCAGCGAGGCGCCCGGCTTCAATCTTGGTCCTCCAAAGACGTTCGGACATGTCTCGGGCCGCCGTGTCTTGAGCGCTCCTCGCGCCTTTGGGGCGTGTGACGGGCACCGATCGCGACACTGCCCGACCCACGGCATTTCGCTCCTTCGAAGCGAACGCGCATGTCGTCATTGGCTTGGGCCGCGCTCACGGTTTCTTTTCGTCAATCAGTCGAGCGAGGCGCCGCAGAGCCAGAGTGTACCCTTGCGTTCCGAAACCCGCGATGACGCCGTCCGCGCGCAGCGACACGTAAGAATGGTGGCGGAACGCCTCGCGCTTGTGCACATTGGAAATGTGCACCTCGAAGATCGGGAATTCGCAGGCGTTCAGCGCGTCCAATATCGCGACGGATGTATGGGTAAAAGCGGCAGGATTGATCACGATGCCGCCGGCGGTCTCGCGCGCTTCATGAATCCAGTCGATGATTTCGTATTCGCGGTTACTCTGGTGGAAGCGAACTTCGAGTTTCAGTTCCGCAGCTGTCACCCGGCAATCGCGCTCGACGTCGGCCAAGGTCTCAGAGCCGTAAATATGCGGCTGGCGTTTCCCCAGCAGGTTGAGGTTGGGGCCGTTCAACACGAAAGCGGTCCGAACTCATACGCATTCCTCCTCCCGCAGAGAATCCGACACTGTTTACCATTATATTGATCGTATCCCAGCGTCCGATGAGATGGAAGCGGGTAAGTATCCCCCGGCAAAGCCGTGGGCTTTAACGTTTGAGCCGCTCGAAGCGGCAGGAGGGGTCGCTGACGCGGCCCCTTGAACTTGGAGTCGCCCAAGGCGGCGCTAGCCCAGAGTTGTGTGGCTTAGGCTCTCATACTCGTCCATCGGTGGAGTTCATCTCGGGTGACCGGCTGCTCACGCCGGAACTCCGCTGGTGGACCGCCCGACACGTCAAACTGAGACTGTCACACCGGCACACCGAGGATATCCCGGTTGCGCTAGCTATTTCATCCTCGGCGAAGCGGTCCGGGTTGCTCGAGCGGCGAGCGGGGCCCATCGTTTCGCGGGCTTACGAAATCCTTATGCCGCGCCGCTCCAATCGAAATCGAAACCTTACGCGGCTCGGCGCTAGAAGCCGGCGTGCAAGGAGGCGATCATGTTCGATTTCGCTTTTGTGGCGCTCGGATTTGCCGTCATCGCGCTGATGGGCTTCTACGCCATGGCGCTGCGACAGCTTTGACCGGGGAGCGCCATGAGTGAACCGGTCATCGGGCTGGCCGTGGCTGTCGCCCTCGGCCTTTACCTTCTCTACACTTTGCTTCGTCCCGAAAAATTCTGATCCGAGGATAATGCGATGACGCTCGTCGGCTGGTCGCAGATCGCGCTGACGCTCGCTATGGTTCTGGCCTGCGCCATTCCGCTGAGCAAATTCGTCGCCGGCGTATTCGCGGGCGAAAGGAACGTTCTCACTCCCGTGCTCGGGCCGGTCGAGCGCGGCCTTTATCGCCTGGCCGGGGTCGACCCGGCGCGCGAACAGGACTGGTGCGCCTATACGATCGCAATGGTCGTCCTTTCCGTCACCGGATTCCTGTCGCTTTACGCCTTGCAGCGGCTGCAAAACGTGCTGCCGCTGAATCCGCGCGGCTTCGACGCGGTGGCGCCGGACCTCGCGTTCAACACCTCGATCAGCTTCATCACCAACACCAATTGGCAGAACTACAGCGGCGAGACGACGATGAGTCATCTGACCCAGATGCTCGGTCTCACCGTGCACAACTTCCTGTCGGCGGCGACTGGACTGGCGATGGCGTTCGCTCTGGTGCGCGGGTTTGCACGCTCGTCAGCGACGACCGTCGGCAACTTCTGGGTCGATCGTGACCCGCGTCACCCTCTACATTCTGCTGCCGATCTCGATTCGTCCGCGCGCTCGTCTTCGTCGCCTTGGGCATGCCGCAGACGCTTGCCGGCGCCGTCGACGCGACGACGCTCGAAGGCGCGAAGCAGATCATTTCGATCGGGCCGGTCGCCAGCCAAGAGGTCATCAAGGAACTCGGCACCAACGGCGGCGGCTTCTTCAACGCCAATTCGGCGCATCCGTTCGAGAACCCCAACGCCTGGACCAACATGCTGGAGATCTGGGCTCTGCTGCTGATCCCGGTCGCCTCAGTTCTCGCCTTCGGCCGCGCGGTCGGCGACATGCGCCAGGGACGCGCGATCCTGGCGACGATGGCCGATCTTCTTCATCATCGGCGTCGGCGTCGCCTACTGGTCGGAGACCGCCGGGAATCCGTTACTGACGGCGCTTGGTGTGGACCCGTCCGCGGGCAATCTCGAGGGCAAGGAAGTTCGCAACGGTCAGGCGATGTCCGCGCTGTTCGCGACCGCCACCTCCGGCACCAGCACGGGCGCGGTCAACACGATGCACGATTCGATGACGCCATTCGGCGGCTGGTCCCGATGTTCAACCTTCTCGCCGGCTGCATCTGGCCGGGCGGCGTCGGCGCGGGCCTCTACGGCTTCCTCGTTCTCGTGGTCATCGCGGTGTTCGTCGCCGGGTCTGATGGTCGGCCGCACGCCCGAATATCTCGGCAAGAAGATCGAAGTGCGCGAGATGAAGCTCGCTATGCTCGCGGTGCTCATCTATCCGCTGATCGTGCTCGGCTTCGCGGGCGCTTCCGTGCTGCTTCAGACCGCGCTCGACAGCATCGCAACAACCGCGGCCCGCACGGCCTCTCCGAGATCATCTACGCTTACGCTTCAGCCAACGCCAACAACGGTTCGGCGTTCGCGGGCTTGAACGGCAATACGCTCTGGTTCAACACGACGCTGGGCACTGGCGATGCTGCTCGGCCGCTTCGCCTATGTCGTGCCGGTGCTGGCGCTGGCCGGCTCTTTGGCGGCGAAGAAGAAGGTCCCGGCTTCGGCCGGCACTTTCCCGACCGACGGTCCGCTATTTGTCGGGCTTCTGGTCGGCGTCATCGTCATTCTCTACCTGCTGCAATATTTCCCGGCCCTGGCGCTTGGCCCGGTCGTCGAGCACTTCCTGATGCTCGGCGGAAAGACGTTCTGACTGGAGGCTCGACCGATGTCGTCCAAAGCGAAGCCGCAGGGCCTGTTCGACGGCAAGATCATCGCCGCGGCGTCGATCGACGCGATGCGCAAGCTCGATCCTCGCGCGCTGGCGAAGAATCCCGTCATCTTCGTCACCGAGGTCGTGTCGCTGATGGTGACGCTGTTCTTTGTCCGCGATCTGGTCACGCACGACGGCGCGGCGTCGTTCTCCGGCCAGATCGCCGCCTGGCTCTGGTTCACGGTGCTGTTCGCCAATTTCGCTGAAGCCGTCGCCGAGGGTCGAGGCAAGGCGCAGGCCGACGCCCTCCGCCGCACGCGCAGCGACACGCACGCCAAGCGCTACATCGATCCGGAAAACCTTACCGGCCTCGTCGAGGGCGTGAACGCGCTCGACCTTCGGTTGGGCGACGTCGTGCTGATCGAGGCTGGAGAGATCATCCCCGGCGACGGCGAAATCGTCGAAGGCGTCGCCTCGGTCAACGAAGCCGCGATTACGGGCGAGTCCGCGCCCGTCATTCGCGAAGCGGGCGGCGATCGCTCGGCGGTCACCGGCGGCACAACGGTCCTCTCCGACTTCATCAAGGTCAGGATCACGGCGGCGCCTGGCTCGACCTTCATCGACCGCATGATCGCGTTGGTCGAAGGCGCCGAGCGCCAAAGGACGCCCAATGAGATGGCTTTGTCGATCTTGTTGTCAGGGCTGACCATCATTTTCCTGATTGTCTGCGTTACGCTGTGGCCGATCGCCAAATACTCCGGCGCCGACCTGTCGGCGACCGTACTGATCGCTCTTCTGGTCTGCCTGATTCCGACGACGATCGGCGGCCTTCTGTCGGCGATTGGCATTGCCGGCATGGATCGCCTCGATCCGCTTCAATGTCATTGCGACCTCGGGCCGCGCAGTCGAGGCGGCGGGCGACGTCGATACGCTTCTGCTCGACAAGACCGGCACGATCACTTTCGGCAATCGCATGGCGACCGCATTCCTGCCGGTGAGCGACGTGCGAACGGAAGACCTCGCCGCCGCGGCGCTCGCCTCGAGCCTTGCCGACGATACGCCTGAAGGCCGATCGATTATCGCGCTCGCCAAGGGCGACTACGGCCTCGCAGAGCCGAAGTTCGATCCGGCCCAGACGATCGTTGTTCCTTTCACCGCCCAGACGCGAATCTCAGGGGTCGACGTCGGCGGTCGATCGATTCGCAAGGGGGCGATCGATTCGATCCTTCGCTATCTCAAAATGACGCTGGACAAAGCGCAACCGGAGTTCCGGCAGGCGGTCGAGCGGGTGGCGATGTCTGGCGGCACGCCGCTCGCCGTCGCGGACAAAGGCAAGCTGCTCGGCGTCGTGCATCTGAAGGACGTGGTCAAGCCGGGCATCAAGGAGCGCTTCGCCGCCATGCGCGCCATGGGCATCCGCACGGTGATGGTCACCGGCGACAATCCCATCACCGCCGCCGCGATCGCTTCCGAAGCGGGCGTCGACGATTTTCTCGCCGAGGCGACGCCGGAGGACAAGCTCACCTACATCCGCAAAGAGCAGTTCGGCGGCCGTCTCATCGCCATGTGCGGCGACGGCACCAACGATGCGCCGGCCCTCGCTCAAGCCGACGTCGGCGTCGCAATGCAGACCGGCACGCAAGCCGCACGTGAAGCCGGCAATATGGTCGACCTCGACTCCAATCCGACCAAGCTGATCGAAATCGTCGAGATCGGCAAACAGCTCCTGATGACCCGAGGGTCGCTGACGACGTTCTCCATCGCCAACGACGTCGCCAAGTATTTCGCCATCCTGCCGGCGTTGTTCATAGGCGCCTATCCGGCGCTCGGCGTGCTCAACGTGATGCGGCTTTCCTCTTCGCAATCGGCGATCCTGTCGGCGGTCATCTTCAACGCCCTCATCATCATAGCCCTTATCCCGCTGGCGCTAAGGGGCGTCGCCTACCGCCCGGTGGGCGCGGCGGCGCTGCTTCGCCGCAATCTCATCGTTTATGGGGTGGGCGGGATCGTCCTGCCCTTCATCGGCATCAAGGCGATCGACGTCATCGTCGCAGCCTTGCATCTGGCCTAAGTCTCAAGGATCGATCATGCTCCAGCACCTGCGTCCGGCGATCGTACTCCTCTTTCTGTTCAGCGTGCTGACCGGTCTCGTCTATCCGTTGGCGGTGACCGGCATCGCGCAAGTCGCGATGCCTTATCAGGCCAATGGCAGCCTGATCGAAAAGGACGGCGCCGTCGTCGGCTCGGCGCTCCTTGGGCAGTGGTTCAAGAGCGACCGCTATTTCCACCCGCGTCCCTCCGCGACGACCGACACGGACCCCAGCGATTCGTCGAAGACGATCGACGCGCCGTACAACGCGGCGAATTCCGACCGGCTCCAATCTTGGCCCCACGTCGCAGAAGCTCGTCGACCGGGTGAAGGCGGGTGTGGAGGCCTGGCGCGCAAAGGCTGGCCCCGGCCCTGTTCCGGCCGACGCCGTCACGACCTCGGCCTCCGGGCTTGACCCAAACGTGTCGCCGCAGAATGCCCTGGCCCAGGCCGCTTCCGTGGCCAAAGCGCGGGGTCTGTCGCAAGATCAGGTTCGCAAGCTGGTCGAGGCCTCGGTCGAGAAGCCCTTTCTCGGACTGATCGGCGAGCCGCGGGTGAACGTTTTGCAGCTGAATTTGGCCCTGGATCGGCTAAAGTCGTCATAGCAGCCGACGAGCGCCGATGGCCCAATCGAGTCGAACCGACAATAGACGCCCCGACCCGGACGCACTTCTTGCGGCGTTCCACAGGGAGACGGCGGGGCGGATGAAAGTCTTCCTCGGCGCCGCGCCCGGCGTGGGGAAGACCTACGCGATGCTGCAGAACGCCCGCCGCCTGAAGGACGAGGGCGTCGACGTCGTCATCGGTCTGGTGGAGACCCACGGGCGCGCCGAAACGAGCGCGCTGGTCGAAGGTCTGGAAACGCTGCCGCGGCGCATGGTCGAGTATCGCGGTCGCACGATCGCCGAATTCGATCTGGACGCAGCGCTCGCGCGCAAGCCCAAACTGATCGTCGTCGACGAACTCGCCCACACCAACGCTCCGGACAGCCGCCATCCCAAGCGCTGGCAGGATGTACAGGAGCTTCTCGGGGCCGGCATCGACGTCTGGACCGCGCTCAACATCCAGCACCTCGAGAGCCTCGCCGACGTCGTCTCGCGCATCTCCGGCGTCGTCGTGCGCGAGACTGTTCCCGATCGGGTTCTGCAGGAGGCGACGGACGTCGTCCTCGTCGACATCACGCCGGACGAGCTGATTCAACGCCTGCACGAAGGCAAGGTCTATGTGCCCGAGACTGCGCGGCGCGCGACCCAGAATTTCTTCACTCCCGGCAATCTGACCGCGTTACGCGAGCTGGCGCTGCGCCGGACGGCGGACCGGGTCGATGATCAGATGGTTGACTACCTCCGGCAGAAGGCGATCGAGGGTCCCTGGGGCTCCTCCGAGCGCCTGATCGCCTGTGTGGGACCCGACGAAGTCTCCGAACAGGTGGTCAGGCGCGCCAGTCAGCTTGCGACCGGTCTCAATGCCGGCTGGACGGCCCTGCATATCGAGAAATCCGGCCAGGCGGGCGACCCCGAGCGCGAAAGCCGGATCGCCAAGATCTTCAGTTTGGCCGAGCGTCTCGGAGGGGAGACGATGCGGCTGCAAGCCAACGACTTTCCGAGCGAAATCGTGCGGCTTGCGCGGCGAGAGAACATAACTCAGATCGTGCTTGGCCATTCGCGGGCGGGAACTCTTGCGGCGCCTGTTCGGACGGTCGTTGCCAGACGCCCTGATGCGCCGCGCCGGGGCAATCGAAATCCATGTCATTTCGAACGAAGACTCGTTCCAACCGGCCTGGCCGAGCCTGAAGCTCAATGTCGCCTCGAAAGGGCTCGGCGTAGAGATCGCCGCAGCCGTGGCGTCGGTCGCCTGCGCCGTTGGCGTCGGCGAAGCGCTGACAACGGTTCTGCGGCTTCCCAACCTGTCGATGATTTTCCTTACCGCCGTCCTGTTCTGCAGCGTGCGCTTCGGCACGCGCGCGGCGGTAATCGCCTCGCTCGCCTCGTTCGTCGCCTACAACTTCTTTTTCATAGAGCCGATCTACACCTTCACTATCGCCCAGCCGCAGGAATTGTTCGCGTTACTCATTTTCCTCGCTGTCGCGGTGCTCACGGGCTCGCTTGCTGGCCGCATTCGAGACCAGCGGGAATCGGTGCTCAAGAACGCCGAAGTCACCCAGTCGCTTTATGACTACTCGCGCAAACTCTCGGGCGCCTCAAGCGCCGACGACGTCCTCTGGGCGGCGGCCGCGCATCTGCACGCGACTTTCGGCGGCCGCATTGTCTTGTTGGTTGCGGAGGCCGACGACCTGAAGCTTCGCGCCGCATGGCCGCCCGACGCGCAGCTCGACGCGGGCGCGCTTAGCGCCGCCCGCTGGGCTCAGCAGAAGAACGAATCGGCGGGATGGGGAACCGGCACGCTGCCAAGCGTCGGCTATCAGTTCCGGCCGCTCGTCGCCGAGCGCGGGCCAATCGCGGTCTGCGGGTTCGAGCCCCATTCCCCCGAGCAGCCGATCACGGCTGAGGACGAACACGCGCTGACGGCGATTCTCGATCAGACCGCGATTGCGCTCGACCGTTCCCTGCTTGCGCGCGAGGCCGTGAAGGCGGCGTCGATGCAGGAGAACGAGAAGGTGCGGGACGCGCTGCTCGACTCGCTTTCTCACGACCTGCGCACGCCATTGTCCTCGATCGCCGGCGCGGCGACGTCGTTGCGCGCCTTGGGCGACAAAATGAGCGCTGCGGAACGGCTCGAGCTGCTATCCTCCATCGAGGAGGAGACTGCGCGGCTGTCGCGGTTTGTCGCCAACCTCCTCGATATGTCGCGCATCGAGGCAGGCGGCCTCAAGGTCAATCGTGATCTGGTCGACGTCGCCGACGTCGTTCAGGGCGCGGTTGAGCGCAGCCGCAAGGCCTTTCCCAATCAGCCGGTCCGCGTAAGCCTCGCGCCAGGCCTGCCGTTCGTGCGCGCCGACGCCAAACTGCTCGAACAGGTGCTGTTCAATCTGCTCGACAACGCCCACAAATACGCGGGCGATGGAGGCGCAATCGTGCATGCGCGTAAAGAGGGCGACGATGTCGTGCTCACCGTCACCGACGAAGGTCCAGGAGTGAAGCCCGCCGATCTCGACCGCATTTTCGAAAAGTTCTATCGCGGCGGCCGCCCTGACGGACGCAAGCCTGGCACGGGTCTCGGCCTCTCGATCTGCCGTGGACTGATCGAAGCAATGGGCGGCACGATCGTTGCGCAGAGCCCTGCGGTGCGCCGCCGCGGCACGCGCATCGTCATCCGGCTGCCGGGCGTTGAGCCGCGCCAGGTCGAGTTGCGGCCGGCGTCATGAAACGCCCGCGCGTTCTGATCGTCGACGATGAGCCGCAGATCCAGCGGCTCCTGACAGTCGCGCTGACCGCCGCGGGCTATGAGGCGCTGAGTGCGGAAACCGGCGCCCAAGCCGTGAGACTGGCCGCGACCGGGGCCCCCGATCTCATCGTGCTCGATCTTGGCCTGCCCGATCGCGACGGAAAAGACGTGCTGCGCGAGATTCGGCAATTCTCGCAGACGCCGGTGATCGTTCTTTCCGCTCGTGACCGCGAAGCGGAAAAGATCGAGGCGCTCGATTTCGGCGCCGACGATTACGTCGAGAAGCCGTTCGGCATCGGCGAACTGACAGCGAGGCTGCGGGCGGCGCTGCGCCATGCTGCGAACGAGGCGCAACCGCCCGGGCGCATCGAGATCGACGGCGTGGCCATGGACTTCGACAGACGCCTCGTCACCCGCAACGGCGTCGCGGTCAAGCTGACTCCGAAGGAGTACGATCTGCTCGCGATCCTGTTCCGCAACGCCGGCCGCGTCGTGACGCATCGCCAGATTCTGTCCGCGGTATGGGGTCCCGCGCATCGCGAGGACACGCAGTATCTGCGCGTGTTCATCAGCCAGTTGCGCGCCAAGATCGAGCTCGACCCGACAGCTCCGAAGATCGTCAAAACGGAGCCCGGGGTCGGCTACCGCGCCGCCGAGGCCTAAGGCGGCGCTCGCTTGACGCGCGCCCGATCGGTTCCTGACGATGCTCGCGCACAAGGAGATCAGTTGGGCCGTGTCTCGAGCGGCGTTCGCGGCGGCTTCGGCCGCTTTCGTCCAACCGGGACCCGGCAAACGACCAGCCGAAGTCTCCCTCGAAAGCGCCGCCACAAATGGACTAAGGGCATGATCCCGGTGAAGCGAGCAAAATCCGGCCAGCGCGCTCGCGGCGAAAGCTTCACGCCAATCAAAGAGAGAGGTCATGATCGCCTCTATGTTAGATCGCCCAACACAAAGTCCGGGACGGCGCCGTGCCTGGCGATTTCCGCCGCAAGTTCTTGTTCGGATAACGCGGCGAGAATGCCGGTCCGCACCAGCGCGGCCATGGCGCCGAACCGGTGCGCGCCGGCGACGTCGTGCTCGACGCTATCGCCCACGCAGAGAATGTTATGCGGATCCGCAACGCCCGATAGCGACGCGGCCTGCTGGTAGATTTCCTGAAAGGGCTTGCCAATCCAAAAAACTCTGCCGCCAAGCTCCCGATACAATTCTGCGATGCTGCCGGCGCCCGGCGCGACACCCGTCGCGGTGAGCATGAGCTTATCGGGGTTTACGCAAAGGCATGGCGCGCCGCGGGCGGCGGCGGGCGCGAGAATTCGGCGATAGTCCTCCAACGACAGACGATCGCCTTGGCTGCCGCTGATAATCACAAGATCGGCCATTGCGCCGTCGGCCGAGGCCGCGAGGCCGAGCGTCATGGCGAAATCATCGCTGTCATCGCTCGAAATGGTAAGGCAGCGTGTCTTTGGCTTGAGCGGCAAAGGCGCCTGCCCGCTCTTCAAGAGGCCTCTTGCAACGTCGCCCGATGTCACGAAGTGGTCATAAAGCTCCGGCCCAAAGCCCAAAGCCGTCATGCGTCGCGCATTGGCTTTGCCGCGGCGGCCGGAATTCGACAAGATCACGATCTTTATACCGCGCGACTTCAGCGCCGCCAGCGCCTCCCCCGCGCCAGGATAAGCGCGGTGACCATCATGCAGGACGCCATATTGGTCGAAAAAGATCGCTTCGAACGATGTCGCGATCGCGAGGAAGCGAGACGCGGATTTCATGTCGAGATTTGCGCCCAGCGCAGCGCCAGACGGGCGACGCCTTCGCAAGCTTGCGTCGAACGCGCCTCTGTCAAGGGCGCCGCCAACCTGTGTTGGCGAATCCTCGCCCAGCCGACATTTGCGGCCCCGCCGCCGACGCTCCGGACCGAGCGGAGCGCGGGCGCGCCGAGTTCGGCGAGCTTGCGATAGGCCAGCGCCTCGATCTCCGCGATCCCCTCGAGGACGGCTTGAAAGAAGGTCGCCTCGTCGCTTGGCCGAGGCTCAAGGCGCGGCGCGAACCTGGCATCGCTGATCGGGAAGCGCTCTCCAGGCGCGACAAGGGGATAGTAATCGAGACCTGTAGGCCGGTCGGGCTTCAGAGCCGCGGACAGTAAGGCAATGCGATCGCGCGGAAACAAGCGTTCAATCACCCTTCCGCCGGTGTTGGAGGCGCCGCCTGCGAGCCAACCCGAGCCGATGCGGTGGCTGTAGATTCCAAATTCCGGCGCGAAGATCGGCCGTTCGCAAAGCAACTTCACGACCAGAGTCGACCCAAGCGAGCTCACGCCGTCGCCGATCTCGGCAGCGCCCGTCGCGAGGAACGAGGCGCAGCCGTCGGTCGTCCCGGCATGAATGATAGCGCTAGCGGGAACCCCGAGCGCGACAGCCTCGGGGCCCGCCGGTCCGATCGGCGCGCCGGGCTCCATGACCACCGGCAATTTCGCCGATATCGGCGCCGGCGCGCTCGATCCATTCGGGCCAACAGCACGCGACCGGATCGTACCCCGTTTTCAACGCGTTGTTCGCGTCGCTGCGGTCAAACCTGCCGCTGAGCCTGCCCGCGATCCAATCGGCCTGATGCAGCATGCGACGAACGCCGGGCCGATCCTGCATCATCAGCACACGCGCCAGAGCCGACGCGCGGCCAAGCGCGGCGCTGGCGGCGGGCGCGTTTTCCGCGATCGCACGAATGACGTCTTCGTCGTCGCACGGTTGGTCGTACATGCGCGCCGGGCCAACGGGAGCGCCAGCTCCGTCAACCGCGAGCATGGTGCCCGAGGTTCCGTCGACGGCCAACGCACGCACGCCGCCGAGGTCGCAGGATGCGCGAAGTTGACCGAGAGCCGCGCTGACGCCCTGCCACCACGTTTCGGGCGAAGCCGGATCTCCGCCGATCGTCGCCATGCTGACGGCGCCGGCGCCGACCGTCGCTCCGTCCTCCGCCAAAGCCGCCACGCGCACGCCGGACGTGCCGACGTCCACTCCGATCACACGAGCGCGCATTACACGACGCTCATCTGCTTGTTCAGCGACTGGCGATAGGCCTCAGCTTCCCAAGTCGTGAGTTCTCGCTCCTGCGCGGCCGTCAGCGTGCAGACCGACGGCGTCCTCGGGAATGCGCGCCACGACATCCGCCAGGCAGCGCGAGAGGGCGTCGGCGCCCTTCGGCGCCGAGCGATGAAGCACGACGCCGTCGCCAGGGAGGACGAGCATAGGCGCCGGCCGCTCTCGATTCGCTGGGGCCGCTATACGATCGCCGACGACCGCGGTTTCGACGATGCCCGGTCCCAGAAAGACGACGTGATCGGGATAGAGCGATCCGCGTCGAGCGATGGCGAGGCTCGCAGCGTCGAGTGCGACGGCGTGGGCGGCAAAATCGGCGGGAACCCGGTAGTCGCTGCCGTCGACGATCTCGGCAAGGCGTTGAAGATTGGCTTCCGGAGCGGGGCGCGCGGGGCCTGAAAAAGCGGCGCAGACGCGACGCGTACGATCGGCCACCTCCGCGACCGTTTCGCCAGCCACGACGAGCCCATGGTTGGCCAGGACGAGAACATTGGTTTTGGGCGTCAACCGCTCAGAAATCGCGCGGGCGAGGGAAAGACCCGGTTTCACGTAGGGTACGAATGCGAAATCGACATCCGCTAATGGTTCCAGCCGTGCGAGCGCCGCTTTCTCGGCATCGCTCCGCACGGCCAAGGCGATCGTGTTCACACAATGGATATGCATGACGACCGCAGACGCAACCACCGCGTGAACGCTCGTCTCGATCGACGGACGGAGGCCGTGCGAATTTTGCTTAGAGTCAATGAAATCGACGGCGCTCTCGGCGCGCGGGTCGCCATTGGCGAGCGCTTGACGCAGCGGCTCGAGCAGGACGGGCGTCATGATGTCCCGGGTCAAGGCGTCGGCGAGCCATGTTCCCGACGCCTTGATCCACATGACATCGTCGCACTTTATCGACGAATTGCCGCCAGCAGCCTGTGTGCGGAGAGGATCGGCGCCAAGCGCCGCTGACAATTCGAGCAATGCGCGATATTCGCCGCCGCGAGGATTGATCGCCATCATAGCGCCAACTCTGGGGCGACAGCCCCGAACCAAGTCGCGAAAGCGCTACGCTGGGCGTCAGTCAAGTGAAGACCATGTTTCGTTCGCCGCTCGAGAATGTCCTCTGCGTCCTTCGCCCATTCATCGGTGATCAGAAGCCGCGCCTCGCGCTCATAATGGGTCGCGCCGAAATTGCGTCCCAGATCGCCGACCGGTTTCGATCCGTCAAGCAGATTCTCGGCTCTTTTGCCGTAGCGGCGGGCATAACCCAAGGCGGCGTCCTCGGGCAGCCATGGATGACGCTGACAAAATTCGGCCAGGAAACGCGAAAAATCGCGCAGCTGGGAGATCACCGCCTGGCGTCGGCGCGTGTTGCGTCATGGACCGCTCATTGAGCGGGCGCGGTCCGGCTATCGACTGCCCCATCCGCTCGCGCCCACGATCCGCAAGGCCACCAGGAGCACGACCGCCCCGATTGCCGCGTTGATGACGAGGCCGATGATTCCGGAGCTGAAATGAACGCCGAAGCGATGCAAAAGCCAGTCGCCGACGAGCGCCCCGACGATGCCGATGGCGGCGTCGCCCACGAGGCCGAATCCGTTGCCGCGCACCACCTTGCCGGCCAGCCATCCGGCGACGAGCCCGACGACCAAAATGACGATCAACCCCTGGTCCGACAGACGCATGCTCTCTACCTCCGGCGTTTCGATCTGATTCGCCGCGCGATTGGCAGCATTGCAAGGAAATCGCGCTGAAAACAAATCCGGGAAAGCCCGCGGGCCTGTTTTCGCGGCGACCGCTCTCAGCGTGGCCAGCGCGTTACCGGCCGGCGCCCGCGCGGCCCGCCCGGCATGCCAATTCCCGACGCGGTCGTTTCGCTGCCGCATTGAGCGTTTTCAAGCATTTAAGTGTCACGGGATGAACGATTCGGCCCCAGAGCGAACTGAGGCCCGTGATTGGAGGCTGAACGCGAATACGCTGTCCGGCCGCCCAATATCAACGATAGCAATTTGTTATTTTTGCATTTTGGGAATAATAGCACAGATTTCTGTTTTACGGAAGACAATGACGAATCGAGCGAGTCCCCTTCGGATCCGCCTCGCGCCCGGAGCCGGTTCGTGGCGCTAAGCCGCGCTCTCGCCAAAGGCCGTGGCGGCTACCCCTGGATCGTCACGGCGCTACGCGCCTCGCGGATGGCGGCGCGCGCGAAAGCGCCTCGCCGGCGGCTCTTCGGCGCTTGCGACGATGCACCCCTCACGGGAAAAACACCTTCCCCGGATTGAACATATTGCGCGGATCGAACGACGCCTTGACGCGGCGCATCAGGTCGAGCGCGGGGAGGCCGTGCTCTTCCTCCATATAGGCCATCTTCTTCTGGCCGACGCCGTGTTCGCCGGTCGAGGTGCCGCTCATGGCGATGGCGCGATGGGCGAGGCGGCCGGCGAAGGCGTCGGCCCTTTCGATCTCGGCCGGATCGCTCATGTCGATCAGCGGGCTGACGTGAAAATTGCCGTCGCCGACATGGCCGACGATCGGGGCGATCAGGCCGCTCGCGGCAATGTCGGCGAGCGTCTCCTCGACGCAGTCGGCAAGGCGCGAGATCGGCACGCAGGTATCGGTGGCGAAGGCGCGCGCTCCGGGGCGCAGCGTCGCCATCGCCCAGAAGACGTCATGGCGCGCCTGCCAGAGTTTGGTCCGCTCTTCCGGCTTGGTCGCCCAGGCGAACCCTCCGCCGCCGTGGCCGGCCGCGATCTCGCCGAAGCGGCGCGCCTGCTCGGCGACGCTCTCCTCCGTGCCGTGGAATTCGACCAGCAGCAGCGGTCGCTCCGGCAGCGCCAGCTTCGAATAGCTGTTGCAGGCGCGCACGGTCAGCGTGTCCAGGAGCTCGATGCGGGCGATCGGCAGACCCGACTGGATGGTCTCGATCGTCGTATCGCAGGCCGAGCGCACGTCGGGAAACGAGCAATGCCCGGCCGAGATCGCCTCCGGGATGCCGAACAGGCGCAGGGCGATCTCGACGATCACGCCGAGCGTGCCCTCGGCGCCGACGAACAGATGGGTCAGATCGTATCCGGCGGAGGATTTCCGCGCCCTCGAGCCGGTGCGCACGAACGATCCGTCCGCGGTCACGACGCCGAGCGACAGGACGAGCTCCTTCATCGTGCCGTAGCGTACCGCGTTGGTGCCCGAGGCGCGGGTCGAGGCCATGCCGCCGAGCGAGGCGTCGGCGCCCGGATCGATCGGGAAGAACAGGCCGGTGTCGCGCAAATGCTCGTTGAGCTGCTTGCGCGTGACGCCGGGCTCGACGACGCAGTCGAGATCCTCGGCGTTGACCGCGACAACCGCGTTCATGCGCGAGCAGTCGAGCGAGAGGCCGCCATGCGGCGCGTTGACATGGCCTTCCAGAGACGTGCCCACCCCGAAGGGCGTGATCGGCGCGTCGTGCCGGGCGCAGAGTTTCACCGCGTCGATCACGTCGTCTCTGGATTCGGCGAACACGACCGCGTCCGGCGGCTGGTTCTCGAGCCAGGTCAGCGTGTGCCCATGCGCGGCGCGGATCGCCGCGGAGGCGGTGAAGCGATTGCCGAAGCGGGCGGCGAGCGCTGCGTTCAGCGCCTCGACCGCATCGCCAGACATGCGGCCTTCGCGCTTGCGGACGGAGAAGGGAAGCTCAGTCACGGCTTGCCGACCCGCGCGACCCGGAAGGTCAGGAGCTGACCGTCGGCTTCGCCCACCGACACGTATTCGCCGACCTTGAAGACATGGTCGCCGAAGCGGTAGCCCGCTTCCTCCACTTCGCCCGCGCCAGAGTTCCATTCGAAGGCCCAGGTCGAGCCGCCGCGTCCGCCGGCGCGATGGACGATGAGACCGCGCATTGACGGCTCGCCGGCCCAGAACCGATGGGCGAAGCATTCGCCGCGGTGCTGTTTCCAGGCCTCGAGATCGATGCGGCCGTCTTCGGTCAGGGGCGCCACGAAATCATATCCGTGGCGAATCGACCCCTCCGGGAATTCTCTCGACCGCGCGGCCTCGAGCGTGACCTTTCGCAGCGTGGCGTGAGCTGGCGCGGTCATAAAACGTATTCTCCTTCGCCTCTGTCGCTCGGCGCGAGGCTATTGATGCCTTGTCGCGACAATATCCTCCCATCGAGGCGAAAGCGCCAGCGCGGCGATGGGGCTTGCGCCCTTCGCGCGCCCTAGTCCGCGCGAGCTATCGCCTCCAGCGACGCTCGGCGCCGGCGGCATGGTCTCTGAGCGCCTTGCGCAGGGCTCGATGGCTCCATGTCGGCCCGCGACCGCCGAACAACAGTCCCTCGGGAAACTCGTATTGACCGCTCGACAAGGCCGCCTGAATCGCCCGCTCGCCTCGGGCCGCCACGAAAGCCAACAAGTCCCCTTCATGGGCCAGATCGGGCGGCCATGTCCTGGGGATCATCAGCCCGTGCAACTCGCGGTAGGCGGAGTTTTCGGGCAGAGCAGCGGAGAAATTCACGAAATTGCGGTTGAGGTCGATGTTCTCCTCGGTGACGCGGCGAATATGGGAAAACCCATAGGGGTTGAGCGCGTGCATGAAGACGAGACCGACGCCCGCGTCTCGCGCCTTCGCCACCAGGTCGCCGACGCGAAGCGCCGCGATCTGCACGCCCGATCCGCAATAGCCTTCGACCCCGTGGCAGGCGCTGCTGACGATCAGCACGCGAGCAGCGTGGGGATCGCCGAGCCGCGCCACGTCGAGCGCAAGCGTCTCGCCGTCGCGGCCACGCAGAGGGTGCTCGTATGAGGTGAGCGCAAAACCGCGCCGTCGCGCCTCAGCGAGAAACGCGTCGCGCGCGTCCGCGTAGCTGGCCGAGAAATGTTCGCTCGCCCTCACCCGCCGCCCTAGATTATCCTCATCCTTCAAGGGCTTACCATCCATTGCGGTGATTCCGCAAAGCCTTCGGCGCCAGCGAAGATGTCAAATGCCCGTGATGTCGGAGAGGCGCCGGCGCGACGAGCCGTCAGACCCGTTCGAGCGCCAGCGCGACGCCTTGGCCGACGCCGACGCACATCGAGGCAAGACCATAGCGGCCGCCGCGACGCTTGAGTTCCAGCGCGGCGGCGCCGGCGATGCGGGCCCCGGACATGCCGAGCGGATGGCCGAGCGCGATCGCCCCGCCGTTCGGATTGACGTGCTCGGCGTCGTCCGGCAGCCCGAGCCCGCGCAGGCAGGCGAGCGCCTGCGAAGCGAACGCCTCGTTGAGTTCGATGACGTGGAAGCCGGACGGCGCGAGCCCGAGCCGCTCGCACAGTTTTTTGACCGCGACGATCGGGCCGACCCCCATCAGGCGCGGCGCGACGCCGGCGCTGGCGAAACCGAGAATGCGCGCGATCGGCGTCAGCCCGTGCGCTTCGGCGGCTTTGCCGGAAGCCAGGATCATCGCCGCCGCGCCATCGTTGACGCCCGAGGCGTTGCCGGCGGTCACGCTGCCGTCGGCGCGAACGATTCCCCCGAGCCTGGCCAAAGCCTCGATGGTGGTTTGCGGACGCGGATGCTCATCGCTGGAAAACAGCGTCGCGACGCCCTTTCGGTCCTTGGTCTCGACCGGAAGGATCTCAGCCTCGAACGTTCCGTTGGCCTGGGCGGCGACGGCGCGCTGCTGCGACCGCAGCGCGAAGGCGTCCTGATCCTCGCGCGACACGCCATATTCGTCGGCGACGTTCTGGGCCGTCTCGGGCATCGAATCGACGCCATAGAGCTGCCTCATCCTGGGATTGACGAATCGCCAGCCGATGGTGGTGTCGAACATCTCCGCCGAGCGTTGGAAAGCGGTCTCGGCCTTGCCCATCACCAGCGGCGCGCGGGTCATGGATTCGGCGCCGCCCGCGACGGCGAGCTCGATCTCCCCCGCCTTGATGGCGCGGGCCGCCGACGCCACCGCGTCCATCCCCGAAGCGCACAGCCGGTTGACCGTCGCGCCGGGAATGGCCTCATTGAGGCCGGCCAGAAGCAAGGCCATGCGCGCGAGGTTGCGATTGTCCTCTCCAGCCTGGTTGGCCGATCCGAGGTAGACCTCCTCGATCGAATCCGCGAGGCCGGGATGACGCCGCGAAAGCTCGCGAATCGGCGTCGCGGCGAGATCGTCGGTTCTGACGTTCGCCAGCGATCCGCCGTAGCGGCCGATCGGGGTGCGAACATAGTCGCAGATGTAGGCTTCAACGGTCATGGCTTAGAAGACTCGTCGGGAAGAACTTTGTGGCTGGCGGGCGAAGCCGAGGAGAAGCGCATCGTCGGCGGCGCGGCCAGGCTCACGACGCCGACTGGCTCATCGGCATGCTGGCGCGGGTCCTGATCACAGGGCCGAATTTCCGCGATGACCGCCTCCCTTGACCGTTCGTAGGTCCATCCCTACGCTTTTATTTTTGATCAAGTGGTTGGTCAACGTAAGGGAAGGGCCGCCGCGGTTCGATCGATCGGCGACGCCCGGGAGGACGCCTTTGGACACAGCGGCCGACGCTTCGCAATCCGTTCTGTTGGAATCGCTCGACTCGGGCGTGCTGACGCTGACGCTGAACCGGCCCGAGCGCCACAACGCCCTCAACCTCGCCATGCATGCGGCATTGGCGGCGGCGATCGGGCGCGCGGCGGCGAACGAGGAATGCCGCGTGGCGCTGCTGACGGGCGCCGGCAAGGGCTTCTGCGCCGGCCAGGACCTGTCCGAACGCACGATGGCGCCGGGCGAGGGCCGCCCCGACCTCGGCGAGTCGATCGACAAGCGATATAATCCTTTGATCCGCGCCCTGCGGGCGCTGCCCAAGCCGGTCGTCTGCGCCGTCAACGGCTGGGCGGCCGGCGCGGGCGCCAATGTCGCGCTGGCCTGCGACATCGTGCTGGCGGCGAAATCCGCCAAGTTTCTGCAGGCCTTCGCGCGCATCGGCCTGGTGCCGGACTCCGGCGGCACCTGGTTTCTGCCGCGCCTGGTCGGCGACGCGCGCGCCCGCGCCCTGATGATGCTGGCCGAGCCGATCGGCGCGGTCGAGGCCGAAGCCTGCGGGATGATCCATCGCGCGGTCGACGACGACGAGTTGATGGGAACCGCGCGCGAGCTTGCCCGGCGGCTCGCCGACGGGCCGACCCACGCCTTCGCGCTGATCAAGCGCGCGCTCGCCGCCTCGCCGGGCAACAGTCTCGACGCGCAGCTCGATCTCGAGCGCGATCTTCAGCGCGAGGCCGGCGCGGCGGACGAGTATGTGGAAGGCGTGCGGGCCTTTCTGGAAAAGAGGCCGGCGAACTTCCGGGCCAAGCGGGCCTAGCGCATGAGCCCCCACGAGATAGCCAGGAAATCGGCCCAACACATGTGGGCGGACGACGTCGCCGCGCAGGCCCATGGCATGAAGCTCGAATCCGTCGGGCCGGGCGAGGCGGCGCTGTCGATGGCGGCGACCAAGGCGATGACCAATGGTCACGGCATCGTCCACGGCGGATTCATCTTCCTGCTCGCCGACACCGCCTTCGCCTACGCCTGCAACAGCTACAACCAGCGTTGCGTGGCCCAGCAGTGCTCGATCGCCTATCTCAAGCCGGGCCGCGAAGGGTCGCGGCTCACGGCCCAGGCGCGCGAGGTGCGGCGCGTCGAGCGCAGCGGCGTCTACGACGTCAGCGTCAGCGACGAAACCGGCGCGGCGATCGCGGAATTCCGCGGCCACAGCCGCACCGTGCCCGGCGGGTTCTTCTGACGACAGCGCCGCGAAGGAATCGTCATGTTCGATCTTGCGCCGGCAAAGAGCGACCTCGACCAGAATCGAGATCGCTTCGCGCGATGAAATCGCGGCGCTGCAGCTCGGCCGCCTGAAGCGGACCTTGCGCCACGCCTACGACAACGTCCCCTTTATCCGCGCCAAATTCGACGCCGCGGGCGTCGGTCCGGACGATTGCCGCGACCTGAGCGACCTGGCGAAGTTCCCGTTCACGACCAAGAGCGACCTGCGCGAAACCTATCCGTTCGGCATGGTCGCGGTTCCCCCCGACAGAATCGCGCGCCTGCACGCGTCATCCGGCACCACCGGCAAGCCGACCGTCGTCGCGTACACCAGGGGCGATCTCGACCTGTGGACGGACGTGATGGCGCGATCCATCCGCGCCGCGGGCGGACGGCCCGGCATGAAGGCGCATGTCGCCTACGGCTACGGCCTGTTCACCGGGGGGCTCGGAGCCCATTACGGCGCGGAGAAGCTCGGCTGCACGGTCATTCCCGTGTCAGGCGGCATGACGGAGCGCCAGGTGCAGCTCATTCGAGATTTCGAGCCCGACATCATTCTGGTGACGCCGTCCTATATGCTGGCCATTCTCGACGAGTTCCGCAGGGCGGGGGCCGATCCGCGCGCCTCGAGCCTGAAAGTCGGCATTTTCGGCGCCGAGCCCTGGACCAATGCGATGCGCGCCGAGATCGAGCAGAGCTTCGACATGCACGCGGTCGACATCTATGGCCTTTCCGAGGTGATCGGGCCGGGGGTGGCCTGCGAATGCGTCGAGACGAAGGATGGCCCGACGATCTGGGAGGATCATTTCTATCCGGAGGTGATCGACCCCGAGACGGGCGCCGTTCTGCCCGACGGCGCCATGGGCGAACTCGTCTTCACCTCGCTGACCAAGGAAGCGATGCCGGTCATCCGCTACCGCACGCGCGATCTGACCCGGCTCCTGCCCGGCACGGCGCGGGCCATGCGCCGGATGGAGAAAATCACCGGCCGCAGCGACGACATGATCATCCTGCGCGGCGTCAACGTGTTTCCCTCGCAGATCGAGGAGCAGATCCTCAGGCGCCCGGGTCTATCGCCGCATTTCCAGATCGAACTCAGCCGCCACGAACGCCTGGACGCGATGACCGTGGTCGTGGAGGCGCGTCCCGCTGCCGCCAGCAAGGCCGAGCGCGAAGCCGAGGCGCTCGCGCTCGCGCATCAGGTCAAGTCGGTGGTCGGCGTGACGGTCGCGGTCCGGGTGGTCGATCCCGGCGCCGTCGAGCGTTCGCAAGGCAAGGCCAAGCGCGTCGTCGATCTGCGGCCGAAGGCGTGACATGCGCCTTGGGCGACAGGCGGCAGGCAGCGGAGCTTGCCCTATTGCCTACGGCCTGCTGCGCATATCCGATCACACCGCGTCGAAATCGAGCTTCACCCGCGACGTCAGCGGCCGGGACTGGCAGGCGAGCGCGTAGCCGGCCTGGAGCTCCCAGGGCTCGAGCGAGTAATTGACGTCCATCGCCACTTCGCCCTCGATGACCTTGCAACGGCAGGTGCAGCACATGCCGCCCCTGCACGAGTGCGGGATCTCGAACCCCTCGCGGTGGGCCGCGTCGATGACGCGCTCGCCGGCCCTGGCGGCGATCCGATGGGTGCGGCCATCGAGAACGCATTCAATCCGAACCTCGCCCTCCCCCGCATGACGCGCCGGCGCGGGGCGGAGCGCGGTCTTCGGCGCGCCGTCGGTCGAGAACAGCTCCGCCTTGATGCGCCAGGGCTCGACCCCGGCGGCGATCAGCGCCGCGCGCCCGCTCTCGATCATGCCGTAGGGCCCGCAAAGGAAATAGGCGTCGACGTCGCTCGGCGCGACGATCGTTTTCGCCAGCAATGCGATTTTGTCGCCGTCGATGCGCCCGTCGAGGAGGTCGATGTCCTGCGACTCGCGCGACAACACATGCAACACCGCCAGGCGACCGACATAGCGGTCCTTCAGCTCTTCGATCGCCTGGCGAAACATGATGCTCGCGGCAGTGCGGTTGCCGTAGACGAGCGTCGCACGCGCCTCGGCGTTGGCCGCGAGCGCCGACCGGACGATCGAGATCACCGGCGTGATTCCCGATCCGGCGGCAAAGAACACTAGATGGCGGTTCGCGCCGACGTCGGCGACGAAGCGGCCCTCGGGCGCGCTCGCCTCGATCGTTACGCCGCGGTGCAACGCGTCATTGGCGAAAGTCGAGAACCGCCCGCCCTCGACCCTCTTCACCGCGATCCTCAGTTCGCCCTCGTCGGCGCCGGAGCAAATCGAATAGGAACGCCGGCATTCCGCGCCGCCGATGGTCGCGCGCAAGGTCAGATACTGGCCCGGCTGAAAGGCGAATTCGGCGCGCAGCTCTTCCGGCACGGCGAAGGCGAGCGACACGCTGTCCGGGGTCTCCTGGCGCCGGTCGATGATTTCGAGCGCATGGAACCGGCTCAACGGCGCCTCGTCAGACGCATTTGAAATGATCGAACGGTTCGCGGCAGGCCCGGCATCGCCACAAGGCCTTGCACGCGGTGGATCCGAATTCCGAGACGCGCTCCGTCGCCTTCGATCCGCAGCGAGGGCATGCGACGTCCGCGGAAGTCTCGAACAGGGCGCGCCTGCCGGACGCGCGCTCGGGCGGGGAAATGCCGTAGGCGCGCAGCTTCTCCCGCGCCGCCGCGCTCATCAGGTCGGTGGTCCAGGCCGGCGTGTTGGTGAGCACGACACGCACGTCGTCAAAGCCGTCCTTGGCGAGCTCGCTCTTTATCCCGAGCGCGATCACGTCCATCGCCGGGCAGCCGGAATAGGTCGGCAGGATGGCGACCGTCACCCGCCCGTCGTCGTCGACGTCGACCTTGTGCAGAATGCCGAGATCATCGACGGTGAGGACCGGCACTTCCGGATCGGCCACCCGCGCCGCGGCGGCGCGGGCGGCGTCGACGCGATTGGCGGCTTGGGCGCGCATGGTCACCACCGCGCGTCGGGATAGGCGCGCTGCAGAAATTGCATCTGCGCCAGAATGTGGCCGAGGAATTCGCTGTGCAGCCCGAGCTTGCCGCCGCGCTGAGCGTGGCGGTCCGCGGGTTTGGTCAAGGCGGCTCGAGCTGAGAATGCCGTCGATCGCGGCGTCGAAATCCTCGCGCAAAGTCGATGGATCGACGCCGAAGCCTGCGGCCGCGACCTCACGGTCGAGATCGTCGGCCTCGAACAATTCGCCGACATAGGGCCAGAGGTCGTCGAGCGCGGCTTGCGCCTTCGCATGGCTTTCGGCCGTGCCGTCGCCGAGGCGGATCATCCATTCGCCGGCGTGGCGCAAATGATAGGCGGTCTCGCGCGCCGAGCGGGCGGCGATGCCCGCCGTTTCGCCGTCGTTGGAAGCGCTCAGTCTTTCATAGAGCGGCAAGGCGTAGGCCGAGAAGAGGAGGTGGCGCGCCATCGTGTCGGCGAAGTTGCCGTTAGGCTGCTCGACGATCAGCGGATGTCGATAGTCCTGCTCGGCGCGGCGGTAGGCGAGCATGTTCTCGTCGCGCGAGCCGCCCTCGAGCTCGCAGGCGCGCGCGTAGAGCGCGCGCGTCTGGCCGATGAGGTCGAGGCCCAGATTGGCAAGCGCGATGTCTTCTTCGAGCGTCGGCGCGCGCGACAGCCATTCGCCGAGCCGATGGCCGAGGATCAACGCGGCGTCGCCCAGACGCATCAGCCATGCGGCGCGCGGATCGGGAGAAGCGGGCGGCATCGACCAGCATCCTCACATGTTGCCGACCTCTTCCGGCACTTCGTAGAAGGTCGGATGCCGGTAGATTTTCGATGCGGTCGGTTCGAACATCATGCCTTTCTCATTCGGATCGGAGGCGACGATCGCCGAGGAGCGGACCACCCAGATCGACAGCGTCTCGCCGCGCCGCGTATAGACGTCGCGGGCGCTTTGCAGCGCCATTTCCGCATCATGCGCGTGCAGCGAGCCGACGTGGCGATGCGCCAGGCCATTTCGCGGCCGGATGAAAACTTCCCACAGCGGCGTCGCCGGTTCGGTCATTGTCGTCTCCTCGCTTGGGGGCGCTCAGGCGGCGCGCGCTCCGTCGTCTTGCGCGACTTGGCGGCGTAGGCGGCCGCGGCCTCGCGCACCCAGGCGCCGTCGGCCTCGGTCCGCCGGCGATGCGCCAGGCGCTGCCGGTTGCAGGGCCCGTCGCCGGCCAGCACGCGCGCGAATTCGTCCCAGTCGATCGGACCGTGCTCCCAATGTCCGGTTTCCTCGTTGAAACGCAACTCGGGGTCGGGGATCGTCAGGCCGAGATACTGCGCCTGCGGCACGGTGGCGTCGAGAAACCTCTGCCTGAGGCCGTCGTTGGTGAAGCGCTTGATCTTCCACTTCATCGACAGTTCGGAATGGGTGCTGTTCGAATCGTGCGGGCCGAACATCATCAATGAAGGCTGCCAGAAGCGATTGAGCGCATCCTGCGCCATGGCGCGCTGGTCCGCCGTGCCGCGGCTCATCGCGATCATGATCTCGTAGCCTTGCCGCTGATGGAACGATTCTTCCTTGCAGATGAGGATCATCGCCCGGGCATAAGGACCATAGCTGCAGCGGCAGAGCGGAATCTGGTTCATGATCGCCGCGCCGTCGACCAGCCAGCCGATCGCGCCCATATCGGCGTAGGTGAGGGTCGGATAGTTGAAGATCGACGAATATTTGGCCCGGCCCGACAGCAACTGATCGTAGAGGTCCTCGCGCGTTGCGCCGAGCGTTTCCGCGGCGGCATAGAGATAGAGACCGTGCCCCGCCTCGTCCTGGATCTTTGCCAACAGCTGCGCCTTGCGCTTGAGCGTCGGAGCGCGCGTCAGCCAATTGCCCTCCGGCTGCATGCCGATCACTTCCGAGTGGGCATGCTGGGAGATCTGGCGGATCAGGGTGCGGCGGTACTGTTCCGGCATCCAGTCGTTGGGCTCGATCTTCTCCTCGGCGTCGATGCGCGCCTGAAAGGCCGCGAGCCCGGCGGGGTCCTCGGCCTTGGCCGGCGCGACGTCCTTGGCGTTGAGCGCCTGGGCGTACATGCGTTTCCCGCTCCTGCCTCTGCCGCGAAACCCGCGACCCGGACGCGCGTCCGCGCGCCAAGGCGACGACGGACCGCCCATTATGCATCAATTATTGTTCATTTCCGGTCGGCCGTCACCTTTCCTCCGCGGGACCCATTCCCGGCGTCTTGACGGCTTGTCGCTTCGACGAGCGCAGGCTTGTCGCGTCAAGCGAAACGACGTGATCGCCGGCCGGGTGAGACGAGACGATGAGCGCGCCGCGCCGCTCGGGGCGCCAGCGGCCTGAACCCTTCTGGAGCAAAGGGACGCGCTTATCGACCAGGAAACGGCGGAGCGATCCAGTGCCGGGCCACCAACGCGCACGGCCCCTTCCTTCGCCACGAGCTCGGCGCGACGGGCAAATCCATAAGGCGCGTCCACGCTCTCGGAGCGCGGGACCCACCCTCAATCGCGGGGCGAAAGCCTAGCGTCAGTTCGAGCCGGCGTCCGCCGCAGGCTGCGCCGCAGCGGTCTGTTGCGCGGTCGCGCCATCGTTCGACGCCGAGGTCGTATGATAGTTGCACGCCAGCGCGGGCGCGACCACCGCCGCCAAACCGAGTCCAATCAAGAGTCCGATGAGTTTCGAGCGCATAAACACCCTCCATCTCGTGCCGCGAACTATAATAGTCTAGCACCGGGGCCGAGGCGCGCAAGGGGAAAACGGCTGTTGTCGGGAGCGCGCGATCTGTCGGCTTCGCGGCCGACGTTCGCGCCGTCGGCGACTCATCGGCGCCAACGCGGTCGCGATCAGGCCCGGCAAGATCGACCGCTCGCCGACCGGAACGGGATGCAGCGCCCGCATGGCTGTCTTGCACGCGCGAGGGCTCATGGGGCCAAACGACGTCTATCGCGCGCGCTCGATGATCGGATCCGAATTCCTCTGCCGCGTGGCGGGGCGGGGGACCGTCGGCGGCCGACCGGCGATCGTTCCGGTCGTTTCCGGGCGCGCCTGGATCGCCGGCGTTCACCAGCACATGCTCGACCCAGCGGACCCGTGGCCTCGAGGATACAGACTGGCGGATACGTCGCCGCGCATTAAGTATTAGGGTGGAAGGCCATCACATTGCCGTGGGTTGCGCTTGACAGGCGGGTCCATTGGGGATGAATTGGCGCCCCGCGGGGACTCGCTTTTCGAAGATTTGTCAGAAAGTTGGCCTAAGTTATGGACTCGCATGAGTTCGGATCCCGGGCAGGGGAAAAAGGCTCGGGGGGCGTGAGCGCGACTGACGTCTCAAACCCTGACTACTTTCACAAGGTGGTCGATTGTCAGTGGGCGTGCCCAGCCCATACGCCGGTCCCCGAGTATATTCGCCAGATCGCGGCCGGGGATTATAACGGCGCCTATATGATCAATTGGAAGTCGAACGTGTTTCCCGGAATCCTGGGACGCACGTGCGACCGGCCTTGCGAGCCGGCGTGCCGCCGGGGACGGCTCGAGGAACAGCCTGTCGCGATCTGTCGCCTCAAACGCGTCGCGGCCGACCACAAGCAGGATATTTCCGCTTTGCTGCCTAGGCGCGCCGGAGCAACGCAACGGCAAGCGCGTCGTTTGCGTCGGCGCCGGTCCGGCGTCGCTGACGGTCGCCCGCGATCTCGCCGCGATCGGCTATGAGGTGATCGTATTTGATTCGGACTCGCGCGCGGGCGGGATGATGCGCACGCAAATTCCGAAATTCCGTCTTCCGGACGAAGTGATCGACGAAGAGGTGGGCTACGCCTTGTCGACCGGCGGCCGTTTCGTCGCCGGCCGGCGTATCAACAGCCTCAAAGCGCTCATTGGTGAAGGCTACGATGCGATCTTTGTCGGCTGCGGCGCGCCGCGCGGCCGCGACCTCGATATTCCCGGGCGAGCGGAGGCGGCCGACAACATTCGCGTCGGCATCGAATGGCTCTCCAGCGTTTCCTTCGGCCACAGCGTTTCGATCGGCCGGCGGGTTGTCGTGCTGGGAGGCGGCAATACGGCGATGGATTGCTGCCGCACGGCGTTGCGGCTCGGCGGCGTCGACGTCAAGGTGGTCGTGCGCTCCGGCTTCACCGACATGAAGGCCTCGCCCTGGGAAAAGGAAGACGCGATGCATGAGGGCGTCGCGATTTTGAACTATCTTGCGCCCAAGGCCTTTACCCACAAAGACGGCCGCCTGACCGGCGTCGTGTTCGAAAAAATGAAGGCCGGCAAGGACGGCCGCGGACGGCGAATGCTCATCCCGACCGGCGAGCCCGACGTTCACATCGAATGCGACGACGTGCTGATCGCTGTCGGCCAGGAGAACGCGTTTCCCTGGATCGAGGGCGACGTCGGGGTGGCGTTCGCTCGCAACGGCATGCCGGCGATCGATCCGGTCACTTTTCAATCGAGCCTGCCTTCGGTGTTTTTTGGCGGCGACGCCGCGCTCGGACCCAAGAACATCATCACCGCGGTCGCGCACGGCCACGAGGCCGCGATCTCCATCGACGCCTATTGCCGGGGCGAGGACCCGCATGCGCGTCCCGAGCCGATGACCAATCTCGTCAGCCAGAAGATGGGCATTCACGAGTGGTCCTACGACAACGCCATTACCCTCGATCGCCGTTTCGTGGTGCCGCAGGTCGATAGCAAAAGGGCGCTCAAGAATATTCGCACCGAGGTCGAACTCGGCTTCGAGGAAGCGCAGGCGTTCGCCGAGGCGCAGCGTTGCCTCAACTGCGACGTCGAAACCATTTTCTCGGCCCCGGCCTGCATCGAATGCGACGCATGCGTCGACGTCTGCCCGATCGACTGCATTTCGTTCGTAGCCAACGCGCCCGAGGACGAATTGCGCCGTTCGCTCAATGCGCCCGCCCTCAATCTCTCGCAGGCGCTTTACGTGTCAGAGCCAGTCAAGACCGAACGCGTCATGGTCAAGGACGAAGACCTGTGTCTGCATTGCGGCCTGTGCGCCGAACGCTGCCCGACCGGCGCGTGGGACATGCAAAAATTCACCATCGAGATGGCGCAAGCGGGACAAGCATGCCGATCCAGGGCGTAAACGACTTCGTCATTCGCTTCGCCAACGTCAACGGCTCCGGCTCGGCGAGCGCCAATCTGCTGTTCGCGCGCTCGATCCTGCGCATGGGCGTGCCGATCGCGCCGCGCAACATCTTCCCCTCGAACATCCAGGGATTGCCGACCTGGTACGAGGTCAGGGTCAGCGAAGCGGGACATCTGGGCGCGCGCGGCGGCGTCGACATTCTCGTGGCGATGAATCCGCAGACCTTCGTCCAGGATATCGCTTCGATCGAGCCGGGCGGCTATCTCTTTTACGACTCCACGCGGCCGATGCCGACCTCGATGCTGCGCGAAGACGTGACCGCGCTCGGCATGCCGCTGACCGAGATCTGCGCCGCCGAATATTCCGATCCCAGGCAACGCCAGCTTTACAAGAACATCGTCTATGTCGGCGCGCTCGCCGCGCTGCTCGACATCGACCCGGCCGTCATGGAGGCGCTGACGGCCGAACGGTTCAAGGGAAAGGACAAGCTCGTCGCCGCCAATCGGCGCGCGCTTCAGATTGGCTATGACGAAGCCAGGTCGCGCTTTGGCGGTCCGATCGGAATTCGCGTTCGGCGCAGCGACGCGGCAGGCGACCGCATTCTCGCCGAAGGCAATTTCGCCGCGGGACTGGGCGCGGTCTATGGCGGCGCGACGGTCTGCGCCTGGTATCCGATCACGCCCTCGACCGGCCTGGCCGAGGCGTTCGAGCGTAACTGCGCGCGCTATCGCATCGACCCCGCGACCGGCCGAAAGAACTACGCCTTCGTGCAGGCCGAGGACGAGATCGCCGCCATCGGCATGGCCGTCGGCGCGGGCTGGAACGGCGCCCGCGCCTTCACCGCGACCTCGGGCCCGGGCGTGTCGCTGATGCAGGAATTTTTCGGGCTCGCCTATTTCGCCGAAATCCCTGTCGTGGTCTTCGACGTTCAGCGCGGCGGTCCCTCGACCGGCATGCCGACGCGCACCCAGCAATCGGACCTGATCGCGTGCGCGTTCGCTTCGCATGGCGACACGAAGCACGTGCTCCTCATCCCCGACGGCCCGGCGGAAGCATTCGAATTCGCCGCCGGCGCGTTCGATCTCGCCGAGAGGCTGCAAACGCTCGTCTTCGTCATGCTCGACCTCGACATCGGCATGAACGCCCACCTTTGCGCGCCGTTCCGCTGGGACGACGCGCGGCGCTACGATCGCGGCAAGGTGCTGTCGGGCGACGCGCTCGAGACCTCGCGCGAATTCGGCCGTTACAACGACATTGACGGCGACGGCGTCCCGTACCGCACCCTTCCCGGCGCCCATCCGACGCGCGGCGCCTTTTTCACCCGCGGCACCAGCCGCGACCGCTTCGCGCGCTACACCGAGGAATCCGCCCCCTATGTCGAGAACATGGAGCGCCTCCTTCGCAAGTTCGAAACCGCGCGCGGGCTGCTGCCGCGCCCAATCCTCAAGCAGGCGGCGAAACCGACGCGCGTCGGCGTCATTCACTACGGGTCGACCGCGGCGGCCATGGACGAGTCGCTCGAAATGCTGGCGGCCCAGGGCTTCTCTGTCGACGCCCTGCGCATCCGCGCCTTTCCGCTCGCCCGCGAGATCGCCGATTTCGTCCGCGACCATGACCAGGTGTTCGTCGTCGAGCAGAATCGCGACGCGCAGATGCGCACGTTGCTGACGACGGATCTGGGGATCGCCCCGGCCCGCCTGACATCGATCCTCCATTACGGAGGAATGCCGATCAACGCCCGCTTTATCTTCGCAGAGATCGCAGGCCGGTTGCGCCAGCCGTCCAAGCCAAGAGTTCTGGAGTCCGCGACGTGACCTTTATCGGCAAGCCGAAGTTTCATCATCCCTCGATCGCGGTCAACGCGCTCGGCTTGACGCATCGCGATTATGAAGGCGCGATGTCGACGCTATGCGCGGGCTGCGGACACGATTCGATCAGCGCCGCGATCGTTCACGCCTGTTTCGAGCTGAGCCTGCCGCCGCACCGCATCGCCAAATTGAGCGGCATCGGCTGCTCGTCCAAGACGCCGACCTACATGCTCGGCCAAAGCCATGGCTTCAACTCGGTGCACGGGCGCATGCCGTCGGTGCTGACCGGCGCCAATCTCGCCAACCGGGACCTCATCTACCTCGGCGTCTCCGGCGACGGCGACACCGCGTCGATCGGGCTCGGGCAGTTCGCTCATGCGATGCGGCGGGCGGTGAACATGGTCTATATCGTCGAGAACAACGGCGTCTATGGTCTGACGAAGGGGCAGTTCTCCGCCACCGCCGACCGCGGCTCCAAGAGCAAGACGGGCGTCGGCGCCGCGGACCAGCCGATCGAGCTCGCGGGCCTGGCGATCCAGCTCGGCGCGACCTTCGTCGCGCGCAGTTTTTCCGGCGACAAGGCGCAGCTCGTGCCCTTGATCAAGGCGGCCTTCGAACATCACGGCGCCGCGTTCATCGACGTCATTTCGCCCTGCGTCACCTTCAACAATCACGCCGGCTCGACCAAGAGCTTCGACTATGTGCGCGAGCACAACATCGCCCTGAACGAGCTCGATTTCATCGCCGCGCGCGAGCCGATCGAGGTCGAGTACGCGGAAGGCGCCAGCCAGGCCGTCACGCTGCACGACGGCGGGACGATCCATTTGCGCAAGCTCGACGCCACGCACGATTGCGGCGACCGATCCATGGCGCTGGCGACGCTCGAGCGCTGCCGCGCCGCCGGCGAGATTCCGACCGGTCTCCTCTATCTCAGCCAGGAGACCGGCGATCTGCACGACACCCTGAACACGACGCTGCGCCCGCTCAACGAACTCGCCGAGCGCGAGCTGTGCCCGGGTTCGAAGGCGCTGGACGCGATCAACGCGTCGCTGAGATGACGAGCGCCGCAGCGAACAGCGTAACGCGCTATCTCGACGACGAGAGCGTCCGCGCCGTCGCTCGAATGGGACCCGCTCATCGACGCGATGGAGGCGGCGCTTCGGGACTTCTCCTCGGGCAAGATCCTGCAGCCCGTGCGCAACGTGCTGACGATCGAAGAGGGCCAGCGCTATCTCGGCGTCATGCCCGCGGTCGCGGAAGGAGCGATGGGCCTCAAGCTCGTCAGCTTCTATCCCGCGAACGCCGGCAAGGGCGTCGCCACGCATCACGCGATGATCGTGCTCATGCGGACCGACACCGGAGAGCCGCTGGCGGCGATGGACGGCACGCTGATCACGGAAATGCGGACTGCGGCGGTTTCAGCGGCCGTGGCCCGTCGACTGGCGCGCCCTGACGCCCGCATCCTGGCGCTGGTCGGCGGCGGCGTCCAGGCGGGCGCCCATCTCGCCGCGCTCACGCGGGTGCGCAAGTTCGAGGAAGCGAGAGTCTGGAGCAGAACGCCAGAGCGCGCGCACCGGTTCGCCGCCGAGCACGGCGCGACCGTGGCGAAAGACGTTCGCAGCGCAGTCGAGGGCGCGGACGTGATCGTCACGGCGACCAACGCCCAGGAGCCGGTGCTGCGCGGAGCATGGGTCGAGCCCGGCGCGCATGTCATCGCTGTCGGCGCGGCGCGGCCGAACTGGCGGGAACTCGACGACGATCTCATGACCTCGTCGGCGCTCATCGTCGACTCGCGGGAGGCGGCGCTGAAGGAATCAGGCGACGTGATCCTCTCCGGCGCCGCGATCTACGCCGAAGCCGGCGAACTCTTCTCCGGCGCCAAGGCGCGTCCGCCTGCGGACCGCACGACCGTCTTCAAGTCCCTCGGCCTCGCCATCGAAGACATCGCCACGGCAAGGCTCGTGTACGACCGGCTTGCGCAGCCCGGTTAGGCTGGTCCGATGCGCCGAGCGTCTCGATGCATATTCCGCTTGCTGACCTGAACGTGGCGGCTCGACGACATTCGACCCGGATGCGCTGATCGCCGCTCTCTTCCCGCTCGCGGCGGCGCGCGAGGAACCCGCGCACGCCCGACGGCCACATTGGAGAGGAGCTCTTGATGATGCATCGACGAGTCCTGGGCGCCTCGCTGATCGCGACCGCATGCCTGTTGGGCTATTCGGCTGGGGCCATGGCGCAGCAGCCGGTCTACGGACCCGAACTGCAGGGCTTCGACTATCCCTGGCCTGTGCGCGACTATGCCTTCTCGTCGCAGGGAGAGGCGCTGACCATGCGCTTCATGGACGTGGCCGCGGCGACGCCGAACGGCAAGACGGTCGTCGTGCTGCACGGCAAGAATTTCTGCTCGGCGACCTGGGAGCAGACGATCAGGGCGCTGAGCGGCGCGGGCTATCGCGTCGTCGCGCCGGACCAGATCGGCTTCTGCAAGTCGAGCAAGCCCGAGCGCTATCAATACAGCTTCCAGCAACTGGCGGCGAACACCCACGCGCTTCTCGCGTCGCTCGGCGTCAAGGACGCCATCGTCATCGGGCATTCGACCGGCGGCATGCTCGCGGCGCGCTACGCGCTCATGTACCCGGAGGAAGTGTCCGCGCTCGTTCTCGTCAATCCGATCGGGCTCGAGGACTGGAAGGCGCTCGGCGTTCCCGCGCTGAGCGTCGATCAATGGATCGAAAGGGAGAAGGCCGCGACCGCCGAGCGCATCCGCGCCTATGAACAGTCGACCTACTATTCCGGCCAGTGGCGCCCCGAGTACGACCGATGGGTCGAGATGCTGGCGGGGCTCGCGCAAGGACCGGGCCGCGACATCGTCGCCCGCAACGCCGGGCTGATCGACGACATGATCTACACCCAGCCGGTCGTCTACGAGTTTCCCCTGATCCGCGTCCCGACGATCCTGATGATCGGCGACAAGGACACGACGGCGATCGGCAAGGACCTCGCCTCCGCGCAAGTGCGCGCCCGGCTCGGGCATTACCCGGAGCTCGCGCAGAGGACGAAAGCCGCCATTCCGGGCAGCGAGCTGATCGAATTCCCCGAGGCCGGACACGCCCCGCAGATCCAGGAGCCCGAGCGGTTCAACGCAGCGCTTCTGCGGGCGCTCGAGCGGATTCAGCGCTGATACGGGAGCCGCGCGAGAACACGAACCCTCGGATCGTCGAGGTCGCTCGCCGCAGCAGCTTGAATGCGGCGGCGACCCGTCAACTTGCCGCCGACCCGGCATGCACAGCCTGCGCAGCCTCATCCTCGCCATTCCAGCCGCACGAACGGCGGAGAATCTTCAAGCCGCACGAAGCCGAGCCGTTGGCACAGCTTCAGGGACGCGGCGTTGTGCGCCAGGACAGTGACCCGCGCCGGCATCCCGAGCCGTCGCGGCTCTTCGAGCGCCTGCGCCATGAGCCGTGTCGCCAGCCCGAGCCCCTGGGCCCGGGGAAGCAGCGCGATGTCGACAAAGGTGACGCAGCGCTGGCCGACGTCCGTGACCAGCCGCCCGATCGGTTCTCCGCCGAACTCGACCACCTGCCAGCGGGCGTTCGGGTAGTCGCGCCGATAGGTCGCCGTCATCGACCGGTATTGTGCGCGCAGCAGGAAATCCCGGGCCGCCGCGTCGAGAGGCGTCGCCGCCAACTCCGCCGTCCGGGTTGCGACGAACAACGCATAGAGAAACGTCCTGTCGTCTTCGTCGTCGCGCTCCAGCCGAAGCGTGAGAGCGCCGTCCGGCGGCGCTGCGCTCATGATCGCCATTGCCCGACGTCCAGAGAGGCTCGACAACGCCGCAACTTTCTTCCACGGTCGACGGGAGGCCCATCGGAGACGGAGACGGCATGACCGACGCGCCAGACGCCGAAATTTTCATGGCCCATGTCGGCAAGGACGGCATCGCTGCCCGACGGGCAAAAGCTCACGCTGGTCGCCGTCGAAAAAGGCAACGCCGCTGGCGCCGCGCCGCGCGCCGCCTTCAGCCTGCACTTGCGCGGCGCGCCCGCGCCGATCGCGCCCGAAGGGATGCACCGCCTCACTTTCGAGGACGGCGCGAGCTTCGATCTCTATCTGATCCCCATCCACACGCCGTCGCGCGATCATCAGGACTATCAGATCGTCTTCAATTGATCGCGCCAGCGACCCCGGGCGCGTCAGTTTCGGGATGGGTAGACGCCCTGAAGGGCGATGCAATAGTTCAAGGCCAGATAGGGCATGCGGTTCTCGTGCGGCTGTCCGCCGGCCGGTCCGAGCGACCCCATCGCGATGGTCGGCGGGGCGGAACTATAGATGTTCACCGCCGGCGAGCCGGCCTGGCTGGCGTAGCCGCTGCCCAACGTGACCGCGCCGCTCGGCACGTTCGCGCCGCCTGTCGCGCCATTGTTGTCGGCGTTGACCGTATGGGTGTGCGCCGGCGTTTCCGCCACGCTCAGGGTGTGCGTCTCCTCCCCGCCTTGCTGACCGATATTGTATGGCGAGAGGCCCGGACCCTGGCCGAAGGCGTTGGCGACGCGGCCGCGCAGATCGGGCAAAGCGAAGTTGGTCGTGCCGTTGCCGCCATAATAGGTGCCGATGAGCGAGAACAGCGCCTGGTTCTGATTGATCGGCAACAGTTGTCCCGCGCACAGGGCCCAGCCCTTCGGCGCGAAGCCGAATGGAAAGGCTTCGATCTGACTGAGGTAAGGCTCCGCCATGGTCGCATTCTCCCTCGGGCGCTCCAGCGCCCCCTTGTTCGATGGCCGTCAGGCCCTGGGGGGGTAGATCCCCTGCAGCGCGATGCACCAGTTCAGCGTCAGATACGGCTGAATGTTGTTGTGGGGCTGATTCCCGCCTGCGAGGCCCACTTGCCCCGCCGCCAACGTCGTGGCTGTGGCCGTCTGAAGAGGGGCGTAGGTGTTGACCGGCGCTCCGCCGCGCCCCGTGCCATGTCCTTCGGCCGGCAAGGCCCCGCCTGGCGCGTTGGTCGTCGCGGCGACCGCGAAAGCCGGGAAGGCGTGCGAATGCGCAGGCGACTGCGAAGACAGAAGCGCGACCGTCTCCACGCCCTGCTGGCTGCCGATCACGTAGGGAGAAAGTCCGGGTCCGTGGCCCTGCCCGAGCGGAACCCGGCCGCGCAGGTCCGGCAGCGCGAAATTCGACACCCCGTTTCCGCCGTAATAGGTGCCGAGGAGGGAGAACAGCGCCGTGTACTGCTGGATCGGCAGCAACTGCCCCTCGCACAAAGCCCATCCGACAGGCGCGAAGTTGAAGGGAAAAAGCGTGATCTGACCGACAAAAGGTTCCATGCGCTTGGCTCCCCGCCTCGACGCCGCTCGTCCGTCAGTTCTGTGACGGAAAAATTCCGAACAGGCTGATGATGTAGGTTATGGTCAGGCTCGGCTGCCGGTTCTCGTGGGGAAGTCCGCCGCCCGCGGTGGGGGCCACCGCCGCGCTGGTCAGAGCTGCGCCCGTTCCGGAGGTCGCATAGATCGGGTCCGCCGCGGCCGGCGTGCCGAGAACGACGGAGGGCCCCGGCGTCGGAGTCGTCGCGGTGGCCGCGGCCGATAGCGAATGCGTATGACTGCCCGCCTGGCCGCTCGTCAGAGCGACCGATTCGGCGCCGCCGCTCTGCCCCAGCACATAGGGTTGCAGTCCCGGCCCCTGGCCCATGCCGAGCGCCGGCGCGCCCGCGCAAATCCGGCAGGCCGAAAGTCGTCTGGCCGTCGCCGCCGAACGTCGTGCCGATCAGGTTGAAAAGCGTCGAGTACTCGGAAATCGCCAGCAGGCTTCCGTCGCAGAGAGCCCAGCCCTGGGGCGCGAAATTGAAGCCGACAGCGATGATTTGACCGACGAACGGCTGGCTCATCCACCCCTCCCTTTTTGTCCGCCGACTCTGCGTCTTGTTCTACACGATTTGCGGCGCCGCGCGAGCTCGTCTGGACGCCGCGAAGCCGAGCCCCGCGAAGCCGAGCAGCATCATCGCCCAGGTCGAGGGCTCGGGGACGGGCGGCGGTCCGCTGCCGGCGGTCGTGACGTCTATGACTAGGGTCGAAAGGTACGCCGGATCTGTCTCCGGTGACATCGACCGTGATGTCGTGCGCCAAATTCGTGAATGTGAACAAACGTAGCCGCCGAAATCAGCCTGGGGTGCAGCCCGCCGAGTGGACAGAAAAGGCCCGAAAAATTGTTATTCGAATCCTGATTGTCGCGTCTGCGACGGACGATTGTCGTCAAGAGAAATGGCCGTCTTCAACGTAATTGACGGGAGCGGTCGGCGCTCGGAAAATTCTGGGAGCTCCCCGGAGGAGGAACAGGATAATTGGGAACGTCGCACATTATCACCGTGCAGTCTTGCACCGCCGGCAGAGCGGGCCGCCGGCGGGCGGCGGAAAAGGAACTTCGAGGATAAACAGCGGTCTGAACCGTGGAGCCGTCCAGCCCTGCCTGCGCCGGCGCGCCCGCCTAAGGCGACCATCCCAAAAAACGCTGCGACACCAAGCCATTCGCAGACGCATCGTCGTTCCCTTCCTCGTGTCGGAAGTCCACGCGCGTCTGTCTACTATTCGAGACCAGCTTAACGATTCCGCTCGCTCACAGACGATAGCTCACGACATGCGGCCGAAATGTGACGGCGGTCACACGGCAGGCACAATCTGAGGCTGCCGATTCCAGCGCGCCGGCGTCGAGGCGCCTATCGCAGCAGCTTGAACGCGTGCGGCGACCAGTCGCCCTTGCCGATTCCTGGAATGCACCACAGCATGCACAGCGGTTCGATCGCGCGCGCCGCTTCGACCGCGCCCATATCCTCAGCATCCCAGCCAAACTGGTCGAGGATCTGGGTCACGACGCGCTTGGCGTTGGCGTCATTGCCGCAGATGAACATCGTCGGGCGCCCGCCGGCGAAATGCGGATTGACCATCTGCGCATTGCCGACCGAGTTGAAGGCCTTGACGAAATGCGCCGCAGGATAGGCCTTCTGCAGCCGCTCCATCAGCGAATCCGTGAGCGTGGTGAAATACGACAGCACGCCGTTGACCGGCGGTCCGCCGCCGATCGGATTGCAGGCGTCGATCACCAGCTTGCCGTCGATCGCGCCCGCCCCGGCCGCTTTAAGCGCGTCGAGGGCGGCTTGGCCCGCGACCGCCAACACGACGATGTCGCCGAACGCCGCCGCTTCGGCGAAAGACTTGACCGCGGCGCCCGCGCCCTCCGCGACCGCCAACACGACGATGTCGCCGAACGCCGCCGCTTCGGCGAAAGACTTGACCGCGGCGCCCGCATTCTTCGCCGCCCAGTCCTTCAGCTTGGCGGGCTCGCGCGTGCCGAGCGCGACCTCGTGGCCGTGCTTGAGGAATCCCGCGCCCAAGGTCTGCGCGACCACGCCCGAACCGATGACCCCGACTTTCATGAATCCCTCCTTTGAACCATGAGGCGGACGGCAAAAGCGACTCCCGGCCTTTTCCTACCGCCAGCCGCCGGCGCCGCCGCCTCACCCTCGCTCACGGCTCAGCCTTTTCCGTGGCGCCGCAGCGCGCCGACGATTCCGGCCGGGACAAAATAGACGGCCAGCACGAAGGCGAGGCCGAGCCACAATAGCCAGCGGTCGGGATGGAACAGAGCCGGCAGCAGCGGCAGGCGCGCGTCGGCGGCCAGACGCGACAGCGCGCCCATCACGTCCTGCAGATAGTTCTCGGCGAACACGAACAGAGAGGCGCCGATGATCGCGCCGTAGAGCGAGCCCATGCCGCCGACGACGACCATGACCAGCACGTCGACCTGGATCGAAAAGCTCAGCGCCGTGTCGGGCCCGACATAGCGCAGCCACAGCGCGCTCAAAGCCCCGGCGAGCGTCGCGCCGGCTGCGGACATGCAGGTCGCCAGCGTCCGGTGGAACACGATCCGATAACCGAGCGCTTCGGCGCGAAACGGATTTTCGCGGATCGCCTGCAGCACGCGTCCGAACGGCGAATTCACCACCCGAAGCAGCGCCAGGAACGCGACCGCGACGACGGCGAGGATGAGATAATAGGTCAGAATCTTGCCATTGATCGCGACGCCGAACACCTTGTCGTGGACCAGCCTGAAGCCGGGCTGCAACGCCTCCGGAACCTTGAACGAGCGGCCGTCCTCGCCGCCGGTCAGCCAGGACAATTGCGACGCGAGCACGTTGAAAGCGTAGGCGACCGCCAGCGTCACCATGGCGAAGAAGATCGACTGCACGCGCAGCGAGAACAGGCCGATCGCCAGCGCCAGAACGAGCGACAGCGCCGAGGCGGCGACGAGCCCCAGCGCCAGCGCCCCCCACCCTGCTCCCAGCCCGTAAAGCGCAAGGCCGACGCCATAGGCGCCGACGCCGAAGAACATCACGTGGGCGAAGGAGACAATGCCCGTATAGCCGAGAAGCAGGTCGTAGGAGGCGACGAGCAGGATCATCACGCAGGTCTTGGCCGCGACGTTGAGCGCCTTGGCGCCGGGAAACAGGAACGGCGCCAGGGCCAGCGCGGCGATGACGAGGATCAGCAGGATTTGCAGCGCCCGGCCGCGCGGCGGATCGCCGGAAAGCAGACTCATCGCCCGCTCACCGGATAGAGCCCGCGCGGGCGCCAGAGCAGCACCACGACCATCGCCAGAATGTTCGACACCAGAGCGAGTTTCGGCGCGAGAAAGCCCGCGTAATTGGCGATCAGCGCCACCAGAATCGCGCCGACGAACGATCCGCCGACGGACCCCAGGCCGCCGATGATGATGACGATGAAGCACAGCACCAGGAACTCGCCGCCGATGGAGCCATGAACCTGGCCGCGATAGAGCGCCATCATCGCGCCGCCGAGGCCGGCCAGCGCCGAACCGGCCATGAAAACGCCGACGAACAGCCGATCGACGCGATAACCGAGCGCCTCGACCATCTCGCGGTTCTCGACCCCGGCGCGGATGAGCAGGCCGATCTTGGTGCGGTTGAGGATCAGCGTTTCCCCGCCGAACACCGCGAGGCCGATCAGCGTCGCCAGCACGCGATATTTTTCGATCGCCGCTTCGCCGAACACGAACGAGCCTTGAAACGTGGTCGGCATCGCGAGCGGGATCTGATCCGGGCCGAACAGCGCATAGAGCAATTGCTCGGCGATGATCGCGCCGCCGATGGTCGCCAGGATTTGTCTGAGATGCTGGCCGTACACCGGCTTGACGATCAGCCGTTCGAACGCCCAGCCGACGGCGCCGCACGCCAGCGCGGCCGCGAGCGCGGCGAGGACGAACACCGCGAGGTTCAGCGCCAGCGAATCCGCGCTCGACCAGCCGGCGAGCGGCAACAGCACCAGGGTCGCGACATAGGCGCCGAGCGCGATGAAAGCGCCGTGACCGAAGTTGAGCACGTCCATCATGCCGAACACCAGAGTGAGGCCCGACGCCATGGTGAAGATCATCATGCCCATCGCCAACCCGGCCGCGCTCAAGGTCACGAACGTGGACAGCGAGCCGATGAACGGCGCGGCGACCAGCGCCGCCATGACCGGCGTCAGCGCCGGCACAACGTCAATCCTTCGTCGCGGCAGCGCGGCGCCGGCGTCGAGCGCGCTCACTGGTGCGAATCCAGGCTGAGGCCGAGAAGGCGGTTCTGCAGCGCCTCGTCGGCGGCCAGTTCCGCCATTGCGCCGCGATGCACGATGCGGCCGTTGTCCATCACGCGAACTGCGTCGCCGACTTCGCGCGCGACGCGGAAATTCTGCTCGACGAGCAGGATCGTGACCCCCGTCGCCTTGATCTCCTTGAGGCAGGCGATGAGCGAGCCGACGATCGCGGGCGCGAGGCCCTTGGTCGGCTCGTCGATCAGCAGCAACTCGCGCGGTTCGACGATCGCGCGGGCGATCGACAGCATCTGCTTCTGGCCGCCCGACAGCGAGCCGGCGCGCGACAGCCAGAATTTGCGTAAAGCGGGGAAGAAGCCGAAAATCCAGTCGAGGCGCGCGCTGTCCAGCGGCCCGGAGCGCGCCCCGAGGACGAGATTCTCCTTGACGGAAAGATCGGAGAACACCGCCATCGTCTCCGGCGCGTAGCCGACGCCGAGGCGCGCGACATCGCTCGCCGTCATGTTCTGCAAGGGCGTTTCGCCCAGCGCGATGCGCCCCCTGGAGGCGCGCCACAGGCCCATGACGGTGCGCAACGCGGTGGTCTTGCCGGCGCCGTTGCGGCCGAGCAGCATGGTCGTGCGGGCGGCGGGCGCGTCGAAATCGACGCCCTGCAAGATGTGATAGCGGCCGATATGGGTGTGCACGCCCTCCAGGGTCAGGGCCGCGCTCATGCCGCCGCTTCCGGACTGACGCCGAGATAGGCTTCCTGCACGACCGGCGACGCGATCACCGCCGCGGGCTCGCCGTCCGCCGCCAGCTGGCCGTTGGTCAAGACGATGATGCGGTCGGCGAGCGAGCGCACCACGTCCATCTTGTGCTCGACCAGCAGGATGGTCTTCGTCCGGTCGGTCTTCAGCCGCGCGATGAGATCGAGCACCACCGGGACCTCGTCGACGCTCATGCCCGCGGTCGGCTCGTCGAACATGAAGATCTTCGGCTCGAGCGCCATCATCATCGCCACTTCGAGTTTGCGCTGGTCCCCGTGCGGCAAGGCCGAAGCGAGCGCGTCGCGTTTGGCGATGAGGCCGACCGATTCGAGCACGGATTCGGCGCGCTCGATCAGATCGCCGCGCGCGCGCCAAGGCCGGCGCATGTCGTAATGGACGCCGGACGCGCGCCTGCGTCGGCGAGCCGCACGTTTTCGGCGACGCTGAGGCGCGGAAAGAGGTTGGTGAGCTGAAACGCTCTGCCGACGCCGAGCCGCGTACGCTGCGCCGAACCGAGCCTCGTCACGTCGTCGCCCTCGATCATGACCGCGCCGTCCGTGGCCCGAAGCTGGCCCGACATCAGGTTGAAATAGGTGGTCTTGCCGGCGCCGTTCGGCCCGACGATGGCGGTGAGCTCGCCGGGATAAAAGGCGCAGGAGACGTGATCGACCGCGACATGGCCGCCGAAGCGGATGGTGAGACCGCGCGTTTCGAGCGAGGGGGTCATTGGCGGCGCCTCCGCCGGCCCTGGTGCGCCATGAAGGTCGGCGTGAGGTAGGAAAGCGCGACGGCGATGAGGATCGCAATCGTCGCGAACGGACTGAACGCGGCGACCAGGACCGCGGCGCAATAGGCGGCGACGGCGAAGATGTTCTTGCGGCGGTGCGCGCGCGTCTCCTCGATGAAGGCCGGATCGTCCGCGCGCTCCGCGACGATGGTCGTCATGACCAGGAAAAAGGCCGCCCCGCATGCGAGCTGAAGCCCCGCGTAGACCGCGGTCGGCAGCGGCGCAAAGCCGGTATTGCCGACGTAGGCGGTTGCGAACGGGATCAGTGACAGAAAGAACAGCAAGCCGTTGTTAGCCCAGATCTGGGCCGACGTGGTGCGTTCGATCCCGCTCAGCAGGGCGTGGTGATTGATCCAATAGATCGCGAGGAACACGAAGCTGACGAGATAGATCGCCACGTTGGGCCAGAGACCGAGGAGCGCCGCCGGCTCGGCGGTTTCCGGCGCCTTCAGCTCCAGCACCATGATCGTTATGATGACCGCGAGGACCCCATCCGAGAACGCCTCCAGCCGCGCCTTGGTGAAACTGCCGAAAGACTCCTGCACGCCCGTCGGCTTTCTGTCATCGCTTGTTGCGGATCGGAATGTCCATGTCCTTGATCGTCAATTCGCGCGTGAGCTCGGGGATCCCCCAGGCGACGTTCGGATCAACCTTGATCTTGAAGGCGTACATCGACTGCAGCGCCTGATGGTCCTCCTTGCGGAAGATCATCTTGCCCTTGGGCGTATCGAATTCCATGCCCTCCATCGCGCCGATCAGCTTCTCGGTATCCGTCGACTTCGCCTTGTCGACCGCGGTGACGACCGCCATCGCGGCGGCAAAGCCGCCGGCGGTGAAGAAGTCCGGCGGCGCATTGAAGCGCTTTTGATGCTCGGCCACGAGCCAGTCGTTGACCGGGTTCTTGGGGATTCCATAGTAATAGTAGGTCGCGCCCTCGAGGCCGGGAAAGCGCTTGTAGGCCGCGAGCGCGGGCAGGATGTTGCCGCCGGTCGAAAGCTCGATGCCGTAGCGGCCGGGATCGAGATCGGCGAGCTTGTCGAGCGGATCGCCCCCGCCCGCCCAGATAATCCAGATGATCTTGCGGCCGGGCTTGTCCTTCAGCGCGTCGAACAGGCGCTGCGCGGGAGCGGTGAAGTCGGTCGTGCTGATCGGCGCGTATTCCTCGGCGTCGAGGCTCGCCCCGGTCTTGGCCAGCGCCTCCTTGAACGCGGCGACGCCGTCGCGGCCGAACGCGTAATCCTGCGCCAAGGTCCCCACGTGCTCGCCCGGCTTGCCGATCGCCACCGCGTTGGAAATCGCGTCCTGCGACGAGTTGCGCGCGGTGCGGAAGATGTAGCGGTTCCACTTGGCGCCGGTGATCTCGTCCGCGACCGCGGGCTCGACCACCAGGATCTTCTTGTGTTCCTCGGCGACCGGCAGCATCGCCAGCGCGGCCGCCGACGACGTGGTGCCGACCGCGATATCGACGCCGTCGTCCTCGTAGGCCTCGGCCAGCGCCGTCTTGGCGAGGTCGGGCTTGCTCTGATCGTCCTTGGTGATGACGACGATCTTGCGCCCGTCAACCTCCATCGTTCCTTTGGTCGCGTATTCGAGACCGAGCATGAAGCCGGTCTCGGTCTGTTTCGCGTAGGCCTGCAGCGGACCGGTGAGGCCACGGATCAGGGCGATCTTGAGATCGTCCGCGGCGGCGGCCCCGGCCGAGGCGAGAAGCGCCGCGGCGACAGCGAATGATTTGAGACGAAAGCTCATGAGCGCTCCACGTGTCGCAATTCCGGGAGCCCGCGCCGACCGCCGTTCGCGGCGCCGCTCCGTCGCTCCCTGGCCAAGACTAGCCCTCGCATGGAGGACGTGACAAGGCGAAACCACGTGTTCCCTCTCCCGCTGTTGGGAGAGGAAACAGGCCGTTTCCGGGCGTTCGCTCGCGACGCTTGCGCCGCGCGGCCGGCGCCCCTATAAACCGCGCCAGCCGCTTCGCGCGGCGATGTCGGAGTGTAGCGCAGCCTGGTAGCGCACCTCGTTCGGGACGAGGGGGTCGGAGGTTCGAATCCTCTCACTCCGACCAATCGATACGATGGCTTCAGAGAAAAATCCGGAAAGTCTTTGAGCCGCCAAGGCGGCTTCGGGTCAGCGCGCCGCTGTGCGGTCCGGCGCTAGAGGGCCCTCGATCGACGCCCGACCGCGACTGGGGATTTCCCCGGTGAGCGAAACTGCTCGCCGAACCGGCCGGCTTTCGGGCGGACGCGAAGGGCGCGTTTGGAAGGCGCCCGTCGCCCGGACGAGGCATTAATCCCGGCTCCCTTGTCGGCGGCGCAGCCGATCGATATCGACGTGCTCACGCACATCATCTGCCCGTGTCGCGGCGCCAATCGCGCGTCGCCGCGAAAAAAGCCTCGCGAAACGAGCCGGCGTTCTCCTGCTCAAAATAGGTATTGTGATCTCCAGCGATCTCGACGATTTCGATATTCGGGCATCGTCTTCGCCACGCCGGATCATCGCCGGACGTAAGCCGTGTCCGCAGAAGCGCCGCCGGCGCGTCGAGCGCCACAGGCTCGCGGTCGAGCGACGCGATCCAAGGCGCGGCCTCACGTATCAGGAGACGCATGCTCATCTCTCGTTCGAGGGTGGGAGCAAGCGAGAAAATTACGGGAAGACGGTTCGAAAGACCGGGCCTGCTGAGCAATCCCGGCAGCCGATCCCCCAACGATCTGAGGAGAGCGCGCCAAAACAGGGACCGCAAGAGCGTCGCGAAGTCGTTGAGGCGCCCCTTGCGCAAAAGGCGCCATCCTTCTTCCAGATGACGCCCCTTCCAACCGGGCCTCGGCGCGGACACGGCGATCATGAACGCATCTATCGCACAGAAGCCGGCTATCTCCCGACCAATCGACTGAAGGCGTAGCGCGACGGCGTAACCGAAATGACCGCCAATCGAAGATCCGAGGATGTGGATGGGACCTTCCGGCGCCTTTGCGATGATCTGCGCGGCGAATTCCGATATGAGCGCTTCCGCCGAAAACCCGTCGGCGACAATGCGCCGCCAACACGGATATCCAATCGTCTCGAAACGGGTCGAATCTTCGGAACCGGCCTTGAACAGCGACCAATCAGACCAACCGCCAGCTCCGGGCAGACAGAAAACGCGAGGCGGCAATTCCGTCACATGCCCAACGTTGCTTCGGACGCCAGATGCGCGAGAATGACGCGCGCGGCGTATTCGGCGCCCACGACAAAGCGGAAAAGCGGACCGAAACTCATCGCGGAAGCCGGCCCGATGAAGTGCAGTCCGGGCGCCGACGACTCGAACGCCGCGCTGAGCTTTGGCGCCCCCTCGAGCCGCTCGATGTCGCCGCGCAATTTGGGAGCGAGGAAGTCGAGGCGATCGACATCGATGACATATCCGCTGCCTGCAATCACATGATCGACAATCAGCTTGCGCTCGCTTCCATCCTTGGCGATGTGGAGCTTGAGCGCTACCCGGTCGCCCGCCTCGCCCGCCCCCACGACTGAAGTTCCCAAGAAGATGGGCAGCCGGTCTTCAACTCGCGCGCGTAGCCACCACGCGCCCTCGGCCGGCAAATGGCTCTTCACGAACCGGGTTCGCAACGCCTCCGGAATGCGATGCATCGCGCCCGGAAAACGAGCGAGCGCCCACGCTTTCGGCCCCGTCCCAAGCCCCGAGACAGGCGAGCGCAACCTTCGCCAGAGGTTGCGCTCCTTCGCAATGCGGCTATTCCACGCAATGGCGTTCTCGCGCACCAGGAGTTGCGGCTGCGCGCCCGCTTCGCGCAGCAGGGCGGCCGCCTCGAGCGCCGATTGGCCGCCTCCGATCACGGCGACGCTGCGTCCGTTGAAGGAAGCGAACTCGGCAATCCTCGAAGTATGGGTGACCCGCGCAGGCGGCAGGGACGCCAGAACGCGAGGAACGTGCGCAAAGCAGGACAACCCAGTCGCCACCACGACGCGTTCGGCGGCGAAACGCTCGCCGGTGTCGAGCGTTATCGCGAAGCCATTGGGCTTTCGATCAACTTTCGCGACCTCGACTGGCTCCACCCAGGGCGCATTGTTTTGTTGGAACCACAGCCCATAGGCGGCGAAATCGGCGATCGAGCAGGGCTCGAACGTCTCGAGCCCCCGCGGCGCGCTGTAGTCGGCGAAGGAATAACCGGGCGCCGGCGTGGAGATATTCGTGCCAAAACAGTAGGATTTGAGATAACGCTCGCCGCCCGCCGCCGCGATCTGCGACCAGAACTGCATCGGCGGACCGAAAATTCGATGCTTGATGTTCCGCGCCGCAAGATGGGCGGCCAGGGAAAGCCCATAGGGTCCGGCGCCGACAATCGCTATGCCGCCCCTCGTCACATCAACGCCTTGGCGCAATCATGCGATAAAGCCGGGGCGCGCCGGGCCGAACGCAGGAATCGGGGAACTGCCTTGACGCCCAGATAGGCCTCCGAGAGCATATGAACGATCCCGGGCATGGGATCGTCGGCGGCCGCCGCGAAATCGACGGCGTTGGCGGCATGCCGCTTCGTCCAGGTTCGCCAATAAGCGCGATCCGCCGAAGATATGCGTCCGGTCAGAGTCTGCGCGAGCAGTATCGCGCGCAGGGTGAAGCGGTCAAAGAACACCGTTCGCAGACTTACATCCTCCTCGTTCGCCTTCTTGACGGCGTCCCTCGAGGGCGGCCGTGTCGCCCGCGGCGTCGAGGCAGGCCAAAAGCGGAAGCGGCATTCCACGGCGAATGTCCAACCCGATTTGACTGAACATGCGCGGATTGAAGTCGATCGCAGCCCAATGTCCCTTGAACCGGATGAATTCGACCTCGAACATCCCGAAGTAATTCAACTCGCGACAAAGCTTATAAACCGCGTTTGAAAGCTCCGGGTCAGCGGGCAGCGCTTCGAAGCACACGCCAACGCCCAAGGGTCCAAGCCGCTGAAATACCTTGGTTGATCTGCGGGTGACGAACAGTTCCCCGGTTCGATCAGCAAACCCGGTTATCGATACGATGCCCTCCGCCCCCGCGCTCACGAATTGTTGCAGCAATGGCCGGCGAGCGTCAGGAGAAAATCGGTCATTGACGACCATGTCCCGCTCTCGATCAACAAATCGCCGATAAAATTGCGGCAAATCGCCGGCGGAATGGACGATGAGCCCCTTGTTATTCATGCGGCGGTCGACATGGGTACGAGGCTTTATGACGATCGGGTAAGGCAAATCGGGCGCCAGGGCGACAACATCGTCAAGCGTCAGCGGATCCCAACTTGGCAATACATGAAGCCCAGCCCTTGCCGCTGCGTCCGAAAAGCGCTTCTTGTCAAGAATGCTTCGCATGCATTCAATCGACGGCTGATTGATGTGAAAGAGCGTTTTGAGGGAGGCCGCGTTGTCGGTATACAGCCAAGCCGTCTGATCCGATGTCGGCAACAGGATTTGACCCGGGTTGGCGGCCCCGATTGCGAGCAGCCGCTCGAGAAACTGGCGGCCTTCGCTTTCGGGCGGCGCCGAATATGTCTCGGAAGAACCGCGTGACCACGCAGCCGCGGAAAAAACGCGTTGACTCGAGATTATGCGGGTTTCGATTCCGTTTGACGCAAGGTTCCTGACGGCTGCAATGGCGCCGCCAGAGGAAGCTGTCGCCAAAAGCGCTCGGAATGGTTTGCCGAGCGTCCCTTGGGATAGACGGCCGCGCGCCAAGAATTGGTGTTCGCTCCGGGCTGTTGAAAAACCAAATCTTTGGCTGGCCGACAAAACGAACGCCTTGAATTTGCTGATAAAATCGTGGAGGCGCGGCTGGCCGACCAGCCGCCTCGAGTTCTGTCGCAACGGCACGACTTAGCCCAGCCGTTCTTTTGCGAATGACGGATGCCGAAACAGCAGCGCGGCGTCTTCGAAAGCGAGGCATGGGCGGCCGTCTTGCCGGCGCGATACGAGGCGCAGGCCGCGGACCTTGAACGGTCGGTCGTCAAGCAGGCGCTGGAACTGGAGTTTCTGAAGAAAGCTCTGCAAAGCGGCCCCCGGAGTCTAGGCGCGTCGACGTCTTCAACGATAGGCTCGCCCGACGTGCGTCGCCGAAGCACGCCGGCGGGCGGAATCGCGCGCCCGAGCCGCCATGAACCTCATGACGGCCCCAAAGCCAAGAGCTTCACGCAAAATGTTGAAAAATTGATGCGCCTGAAGTCCAGCGCGATTTGGTGTTTTTCACCTTTTTCGTCACTGTCCAATCCTGGTTGAGGAATTGATCGAACTCAAGCGGCTTGCTTGCTTCGACACTGGCAGGACAGCGATCAACTCGACCAACCTCGGGTTCCGGGTGCGCCGCCGAGGAGCACGGGGAAATCGTCGCGAGGTTCCCGCGCAGCGTCGGCAATGAGCCCGCCGGCCGCGTGGGAACGGGCCGCCGCTGCGCGCCTCGCCGCCCCACGGGCTCAACGTCCAGGCCGGGAAATCCGTTGACACCCCTCTGTCCTTTGCGCATGAAATGATGCTGACTGACATGTCAGGGGCCGCTGCCGCATGCTCGCGATCCAGCGGGCATTGTGGCGCGGTCGAAAATGGAAGCGTCGCGGCTTAATCCGAGCTTTGACGCGGACGATCAAGGGAGGAACAAAAATGAGATCGACCATCGGGGCGGTAGCCCTCTGTGTCGCCGGCGGCGCGATGCTTGCCGCCTCGGCGCACGCCGACACCAGCAAGGACCGGATCGCCTTCTCGAACAACTACGCCGGCAATTCCTGGCGGCAGGCGATGCTCAAGAGCTACGACCTGGTCACGAAAAAAGCCGTGGCCGACAAGGTCGTCGGCGCCGCGGACGTGTTCACCACCGCCGACAAGGAGGTGCCGACGCAGGCCGCGCAGATTCAGAATCTCATTCTTCAGGGCTATAACGCCATCGTCATCAACGCCAGTTCGCCCGACGCGCTGAACGGCGCGATCAAGCAGGCGTGCGACGCGGGCATAGTCGTGGTCTCGTTCGACGGCATCGTCACCGAGCCGTGCGCCTATCGCGTCGTCGTCGATTTCAAGGACATGGGCAAGCAGGAAGTCAACGAGATGGCCAAGTTCCAGCCCAAGGGCGGGAACCTGTTGGAGATCCGCGGCCTCGCCGGCACCTCGATCGACGACGCCATCCACGCCGGCATTCTCGAGGGCGTCAAGGCGCATCCGGAGTTCAAGATCGTCGGCTCCGTGACCGGCGATTGGGATCAGACCACGGCCCAGAAGGCCGTCGCGACGGTCCTGCCCTCCCTGCCTCCGATCGTCGGCGTCGTCGATCAGGGCGGCGACGGCTACGGCGCGGCCCAGGCTTTCGCCGCCGCCGGCAAACCGCGTCCGACCATCATCATGGGCAATCGGCAGGACGAATTGCAGTGGTGGAAGGAGCAGAAGGCCAAGGACGGCTACAAGACATGGTCGGCCTCGATCGCGCCGGGCGTGTCGACGCTCGCCTTCTGGGTCGCGCAGCAGGTGCTCGACGGCAACAAGAAAATCCCGCACGATCTCCTGGTGCCCTATCTCGCCTTCACCCAGGATGATTTCGAAGCGGAACTGCCGAAAATTCCGGCCGGCGGCGTCGCCAGCCACGAATACACCCAAGCGGAGGCCATCGCCGCCATCAAGGCCAACATGAAGTGACGGCGCCGCGCGGGCTCGAATCGCCCGCGCGTCCCGAGTTGGTCAGCCGATGGCGGTCGCGAACGCGATGATCGTAAGCCTGGACGGCGTCGAAAAGTCTTTTGGCGCCGTCCGCGCCCTGAACGGCGTCGACTTCGCGGTTCCCGCAGGCGAATGCGTGGGCCTTGTCGGCCACAATGGCGCGGGCAAGTCCACGCTCATGCATGTCCTGGCCGGCGCCTTGGCGCCCGACAGCGGCAGAATCCTGGTCCACGGCGCGGAACAGCAAGGCTACTCGAACCGGCGCGCCGGCGAGCTCGGCGTGCGCTGCGTTTTCCAGGAACTCTCCCTGTGTCCCAACCTGACCGTGGCGGAGAATGCGTTCGTCGTCCATCCCGCGTTGCGCGGCTTCAATTGGCGCCGCAAGGCGGGGGATCTGGTGCTCGAGAAACTCGACGAGATCTTTCCGGGTCACGGCGTCAGCGCTTCCGATCTCGTGCAGGATCTGCCCATCGGACGCCGGCAGATGGTCGAAATCGCTCGGGCGTTCACGGTCTCGGGCCGGCCAGCGGAAATCATCATTCTCGATGAGCCGACGTCTTCGCTCGACGCCCAAGCCTCCGGTCAGCTGCTCGCGTTCGTCAGGCGCTTCGTCGAGGGCGGCGCGAGCTGCATCCTGATCTCGCACATCCTCGGCGAAATCCTGCAAGGCAGCGATACCATAGCGGTGATGCGCGACGGCAGGGTCGTGGTCGCCGACCGGGCGCGGGCCTTCGATCGCGAGCGGCTGATCGCCGCGATGGGCGGCGTCGACGAGCGCGAGCGCGACGCGGGCGGCAAGCGCGAGCGCGGCGCCCGCGAGGACGGCGCGGTTCGCGTGCGCGCCCGCCCCGAGCGGCAGAACGGCGGCGTCGAACTGATCGCGCACGAGGGCGAGATCGTCGGTCTCGCGGGCCTCGCGGGTCATGGCCAGACGGATCTGCTGCTCTCGGTCTTCTGGGCCTCCTCGGGCTCGAAGACGGCCGTCGACGTCGCGGGGCCGGTCGCGCTGGTCGCCGGCGACCGCCAGTCGGACGGCGTGTTTCCGCAATGGTCGATTTCCGAGAACATCGGCGTGCGTTCGCTCAAAAGCCTGCGCGAAGGATTTCTCATTTCGCGCCGACGCGAGGACGGCCTCGCCAACGCCTGGCGCGAAAAGATCAAGATCCGCACCCCGGACGTCCACAACAACATTCTCTCGCTCTCGGGCGGCAACCAGCAGAAGACGCTGTTTGCGCGGGCGCTGGCGTCGGACGCGGCGATCGTGCTGATGGACGATCCCATGCGCGGCGTCGATTTCGGCACCAAGCTCGAGGTCTATGCGCTGATTCGCGAGGAGGCGCGCGCGGGTCGCACGTTTCTCTGGTACACGACCGAAGCCGACGAGCTGAAGAACTGCGATCACGTCTATGTCTTTCGCGACGGCCTGATCGTCGCCGATCTGGACCGAGCGGAGGTGACGGAGGAACAAGTGATCCATTCGTCCTTCGCCGGGATCGGCTGACGTGACGGCGCTCACTCCGGCTGGGGTCGGCAGGCCGGTCGGCGTGCGCGTCAATGCGCGTCGCCTGGCGCGCGCGCTTCTGCCTGCCCTGTCGCTCGCCCTGGTGCTCGGCGCCATCGCCTATCTCAATCCGCGCGCGATCAGCTATTTCGGCTTCACCCTGATGCTGAATCTCGCCATCCCGATCACGCTGGCGACGATCGCGCAGATGTTCGTCATCGCCGGCAACGATCTCGATCTGTCGATCGGCACCTTCGTCGGCTTCGTGTGCTGCGTCACGGCGACCTGGCTGCGCGATTCGCCGGCCCTCGGCGTTCTCGCGCTCCTGGGCTGCGTCGGCGTTTACGCCGCGCTCGGGGCGCTGATCCATGCGCGCAACCTGCCCTCGATTGTCGTCACCCTCGGCATGAGCTTCGTCTGGCAGGGGCTCGCGATCCTTCTCCTGCCCAAGCCGGGCGGCAAGGCGCCCGCGTGGCTGCAGAGTTTCATGGGATTGAAGCCGCCGTTCGTTCCGTTTCCGATCGTGGCCGCCGTCGTCATCGCCGCGGTCGCCTACTACGGCCTGATGCGCACGTCCTACGGCGCCGTGCTTCGCGGCGCCGGCGGCAACGCGCTGGCGATCCGCCGCGCCGGATGGTCGTTGTTGAACGCCAAGGCGCTGCTGTTCGCGCTGGCGGGTCTGTTCGGCGTCCTGTCCGGCATGGCGCTGGTCGGCATCACCACCTCGGCGGACGCCAACATCGGCAATGGCTACACGCTTCTGTCGATCGCCGGAGTCATCCTCGGCGGAGGCGAGTTCGTCGGCGGCCGCGTCTCGCCGATCGGGGCGGTGATCGGCGCCCTGACGCTGGCGCTCGCGGCGTCGCCTCTGCTGACGTTCATGCGCATTCCGCCCGACTGGCAAGTGGCGGCGAACGGCGCGATCCTCATCATCGTCCTGGCGGCCCGGGTTCTCATCAGCCAGCGCGGGAGCGAAAGATGAACACCATCGCCCGCCAGCTCGAGGGCAGGCCGTGGATCTGGTCGTTCGTCGGCGCCGCGCTCGTCTGGGTCGCCGCGATCGCCTTCACCAGAGGCTATGGCGCCGGCGGCATGCTGACCGCCGCGCTCTCCTTGTCGGTGTTCACCGTGATCGTCGGGGTCGGGCAGATGTTCGTCATCACGCTCGGGCCCGGCAACGTCGATCTGTCGCTGCCCGCCAACATCGGCCTCGCCAGCGCGGTGGCGATGAAGACCATGGGCGGCGACGACAGGCTGGTCGCGGTCGGCCTGCTGGCCGCGCTTGGCTGCGGGATCGCGGTCGGCGTCGCCAACTATCTCCTGATCTGGGCGCTGCGCATCCCGCCGATCATCGCGACGCTGTCGGCGAGTTTCGTCATTCAGTCGATCGACATCTCCTATGGCCGCGGACTGCAGATCAAGCCGCCGCCCGGCTTCGCCGACTTCACCAACATCCAGGTGTTCGGCGTGCCGCTGCTGGCGATCCTGACGGCGCTGTTCACCCTCGGCGCGGGCGTTGCGCTGCGGCGAATGATCTACGGCCGCTCCGTTCTCGCCATCGGACAGAACATCCGCGCCGCGCGGCTGGCGGGAATCCGGGTCGAATGGATTCGCTTTTTGACATATGGGCTGTGCGGGATGCTGGGCGGCCTCACCGGGGCGCTTCTCGCCGGCTATTTCCGCGGCGCCAACGTCGACATCGGCAACGAATATCTGCTCGCCTCGATCGCGGTGGTGGTGATCGGCGGAACCTCGGTCGCCGGCGGCAAGGCCAATATCCCCGGAGTCTGGGGCGGGGCGCTGTTCCTGGTGCTGCTGCTGACGATGCTCAACACGTTCGGCGTCAGCGCCGGGGTGCGGTTTCTGCTCACGGGGCTGATCATTGTCGCGGTCATCACCGCCGCGGGCGGACCGAAGACCGTGCGCTAGCGAAAACTTCCAACCTGAAGCGAGGAGATCGACATGCCGTTCGTCAACATCCGCATCGTTCGAGAAGTCATCGCCGACGACGCCGAGCGCAAGAAGTCGGCGATCGCCGACAAGGTCGCGAGCGCGATCCACGAGGTCGCGGGCGTCGGCAAGGACGATGTCTGGGTGGTGTTCGAGGAAGTGGCCGCGCGCGACTGGTACGTCGGAACGACCAGCGTCGAGTCGCGGCGCAAGGCCGCGCGATGATCGGCGCATCAGCGGAGCGCCGGCGATGATCCATGTCGCGCTGAATCCCCGGTTCGAGAGCCTGATCGATCCCGACGCGCCGGTCGCCCAGATTGCGACCGGCTTCACATTCACCGAGGGCCCGATCTGGCATCCTCGCGATCACAACCTGCTTTTCTCCGACATGCCCGGGGACGTCAGGCGGCGATGGGATCCGGCGCATGGCGTCATCGAGGTTCGGCGCCCGTCGAACAAATGCAATGGCATGACCTACGACGCCGATCTCAATCTGATCGTGTGCGAACACGCGACGTCCTTGCTGGCGCGCGAAGGGGCGGACGGGCGGCGCGACATTCTCGCCTCGCATTTCGAAGGCAAGGAGCTCAACAGTCCCAACGACGTGTGCGTTCGCTCCGACGGCTCGATTTATTTCACCGATCCCTGGTATGGGCGCATGCCGGGATTCGGCGTCGAGCGTCCGCGCCAGCTCGGATTTCAAGGCGTCTATCGGCTGGCGACGGCCGGCGCCCCGGAACTCCTGGTCGAGCGGGACCTGTTCGATCAGCCGAACGGGCTCTGTTTCTCTCCCGACGAGGCCCTGCTCTATGTCAACGACACCGCAAAAACCCTGATCCGCGTCTTCTCAGTCGCGCGCGACGGCTCGCTGTCGAACGGGCGCGTATTCGCGTCCGGCATCCGCTCCGACGCCGAGCCCGGCGTCCCCGACGGCATGAAGTGCGACGCGACCGGCTGCGTTTGGGTGACGGCGCCCGGCGGCGTCTGGGTCTATGCGCCCTCGGGCGAACTGATCGGCAAGGTGCGGGTCCCCGAGCCCGCGGCCAATCTCAATTGGGGCGGCGACGATTTTCGCACCCTGTTCCTGACCGCGACCCGCTCGGTCTATGCGGTTGCGACGAAAGTCGGACCGCATCCGGAACCCTATATGAGCGCCAAGGCGCGGTGAGTTGCGCCGACAGGGCGCTCTGTCGACCGAGCCCATGTACGACGTCCGCCTTTCCACCGGCGCGCAAAAGTCGCAGGATCGGCCGGCGCCCGAGCGGCGCGCTTCCATCGACCGGGCCGTCTCATCGGGAGTGTTCACATGCGCTTGGCGACGCTTGCGGCGTTGGCGGGAATCCTTGGCTTCGCCCCGCCGGCGTTGGCTCTCGACAAGGTGAAGTTCGCCACCAACTGGCTCGCGGATCCGGAGGCCGGCGGCTTTTACCAGGCTTTGGTCGACGGCACTTACGCCAAGTATGGGCTCGACGTGACGATCATTCCAGGCGGCCCCCAGTCGAACGGCGCGTTGATGCTGCTGTTCGGCAAGATCGACTTCTTCATGGGCGGCGATCAGATCGGCGATTTCCTGTCCGCCGAGAGCAAGCTGCCGCTGGTCGCGGTCGCCGCCGACTTCCAGAAAAGCCCGCAGATTCTGATGTCGCATCCGGGCGTCGGGCTCGACAGATGGGAGGACCTGCCGAAGGCCAAGCCCGCATATGTCGGCGCCGGCGCGATCAACACCTTCTACGCCTGGCTCAGGCTCGTCTACGGCTTCAAGGACGAGAACATCCGCCCGTACAATTTCAACTCCGCGCCCTTCATCAAGAACGATCATTCGATCCAGCAGGGCTATGTGACGGCGGAGCCGTACGAAATCGAAAAGCAGGGCGGCTTCAAGCCCAACGTGTTCCTGCTTTCCGATTACGGCTACTCGACCTATTCGACCCTGATCGAGACCCGCCGCGACATCGTCGAGAAGAGGCCCGATCTGGTGCAGCGATTCGTCGACGCCTCGGCGATCGGCTGGTATCACTATCTCTACGGCGACAATTCCAGGGCCAACGAGGCGATCAAAACGGAAAACCCCGACATCACCGACGACGAGATCGCCTTTTCGATCGCCGAGCTCAAGCAATACGGCGTCGTCGATTCCGGCGACACGCTGACGCTCGGCATCGGCGCGATGACCGACGCGCGCTGGAAGGACTTCTTCGACAAGATGATCAAGGTCGGCCTGGTCAAGCCCGACACCGACTACAAAAAAGCCTATACGCTGCAGTTCGTCGACAAGGGCGTCGGGCTCGATCTCAGGCCGAAGTGACCTCCTCCTTTCGCGGCGCGCGCGGGCGCGCCTGACCCTCGATCAGGGCTGTGGCCGCGGCGTGGTGGCGACGCTCGGCGGCAGGATGGGAAAGATCACTTTCGGCTGCTCGCCGGTCAGGCCGTCGAGGAAAGCGGTGATCGTGTCCACTTCGTCGCCGGTGAGCTGGACGCCGAGTTGGCTCGTCCCCATGACCGCGACCGCCTGCCGAAGGTCCCAGGCCTTGCCGGTGTGGAAATAGGGCGCGGTGAGGGCGATGTTGCGCAGCGTCGGCACTTTGAACACGTACTCGTCGCTGGGCGTCTTGGTGACCATGAAGCGGCCCTTGTCGTCCGGCGGCAGGAACTCCGCGCCGGGCTTCTCGACCACGCCGAACGGCGCATACATCCCGCCGCCGACGTTGATCCCGTTGTGACAGGCCGCGCAGCCCTTATCCATGAACAGCGCCAGGCCCTTCTTCTGGATCGACGAGAGCGCGGTCGCGTCGCCGTTGAGGAAGCGGTCGAGCGGCGCGTTGGGCGTGATCAAGGTCGCCTCGAACACGGCGATCGCTTTCTGCGCATTGGCGAGGGTGATCGGATCGGACTCGCCAGGGAACGCCTTGGCGAACGCGTCGCCGTAGCCCGGAATGCCTTTCAGCTGCTCGGCGACATGCGCGGCGGGCGAGGCCATCTCGACCGGATTGACCATCGGGCCGCCGGCCTGCTGTTCGAGATCCTTGGCCCGGCCGTCCCAGAACTGGGCCTTGTTGAAGACGGCGTTGAGAACCGTGGGGGCGTTGCGCCCGCCATGCTGCCATCGATGACCGAGGGACGTCGGTTCGGCGTCGGCGCCGCCGAGCCCGATATTGTGGCAGGAGCTGCAGCTGATGGTGTGGCTTTCGGACAGTCGCGGATCGAAATACAGCATCTTGCCGAGTGCGACCTTCGCCGGCGTCGCCGGGTTGCCGGGCAGTTCCGGCGGCGTGGTCGGGATCGGCTGGAATTGCTGGCGCGCCCGCGCCATCAGATCATCCTGCGCCAGGGCGGGGAAGGCAAAAACAATGCCGAGCGACATCAGGGCGGCGACGGCTTTGGTGCTCATGGCGAACTCCCTTTTTCATTTCTGCGCAAGTCTGCGCAATCTTCGGTCGCGGCTGCTCGGGCGGCGAGCGCGCGATCGAGGCGACATCCAGGTCCAGGCTGACGCCTCCCTTCGCGCTAGAGATCCTCCGGGCGGCCCGGAAGGATCTTCCGGCCAGTGAACATGGCCGAGACAATGGTTCCGCCTTCGCGCAGTTCCGTCAAGACCACGGCGATCAGATGCAATGCGATCACGCCGGCCAGCAGATAGAAGGCAAACTCGTGCGTCTCGATGAAAGGCGCCCGGAAGGCTCGCATCGCGGCGTAGGCGCCCTTGTCCATGAGATCGCGCGTCAACGGCGTCAGCGCGGACGGGTCGACATTCGGCGCGGCGACCCAATGGGCGATCCAACCCCCGAATGGAGGATAGAAGAGATCGGTTCCCGCCAGCACCAGTCCCGTCACCGACTGGACGACGAGCAGCAGGAGAATGGCCACCACCGCCAGCCGCCCCGCCGGGTTGTGGCCGAGATAATGTTTTGGATGGCCGGCGAGGAACGCCGAGACATACGCCTCCAGCGCGCGCAGATAGCCCGCTCCGCCGGGCAGCAGGGCCCGCCAGCGCGCGTATCGGTTGCCGAAGAACGCCCACACGAAGCGCCACAGCAGATTGAGAGTCATGACATAGCCGAGCCAGACGTGGATCGTCTTGACCGTCACCTTGCCGGCTGGCGATATGCCGAGGTCGCCATCAAACATGATGAGGATTCCGACCAGGATCAGGCCGAGCACGGATAGAGCATTGATCCAGTGGAACCACCGCGTCGGGGCGTCCCACACGCGATAGGCGACAAGCCGGCCATCGCTCTGCGCCATGCTGATTGCTCCTCACCGTTGGTCGTTCGTCGCATCCGGGCCGGGCCGTCGCATTGACTTCATGTCAATGCGGTTCGCCGCAATCGGCGCGGATTAACCTTGACGCGTTATGCGTCTTGAAAAATCCGGTCAGGCCTCGGTTAATAGGGCGCCGCCGGCGCTTCCCGCGAGCCGGCCGCGCAGCCCGCGCTCGTGGGGACCGGTGAACTCGATGGCCGGGGATCGGCGCCAGCCAGGGAACGTCACATGAACGCCGCGTCCGCCGCCGACCTGGGCGGCATGAAAAGTCCGGTCATCGGCGTCACCGCCTTCGCCGGCATGATCGGAACCATCGTCGAATGGTACGATTTTCTGATTTACGGCTCGGCGGCGGCCCTTGTGTTCAACAAAGCGTTCTTTCCCACCGTCGATCCGAGAGTCGGCGTCCTTGCGTCATTGGGGACGTTCGCCGTCGGTTTCCTGGCGCGGCCGATCGGCGGAGCGATCTTTGGCCATTACGGCGATCGCTTGGGCCGAAAATCGATGCTGATGATGACCCTGATGCTGATGGCGCTGTCGACGGCGTCGATCGGCTTGCTGCCGACCTACGCCCATATCGGAATCGCCGCTCCCATTCTGCTCGTGCTTCTGCGCGTCGCCCAGGGCCTGGCGCTCGGGGGCGAATGGGGCGGGGCCTCGCTCATGGTGCTCGAACACGCCCCGCCGGCTCGGCGCGGGCTTTACGGCAGTCTCGTCCAGGTCGGCTTTCCCATCGGACTGGTCACGGCGACCGCGGTCTTTTCCTGGGTCGCGACATGGCCGGAGGCCGATTTCATGCGTTGGGGCTGGCGCGTTCCGTTTCTGGGCAGCGTCGTGCTCGCCGCCGTCGGAATGTTCGTTCGCGCGCGATTGCCGGAGACGCCGGTGTTCGAACAAATGAAGGCGCGCAGCCAAATCGTGAGAATCCCGCTGTTGGCGATCGCGCGCAATGACCCGCGCGCGTTCCTGATCTCGGCGGGATTGAAGCTTTCCGAGGTTTCGTGGGTCTATATGCTGACCATATTCGTTGTCATCTATGGCGTTTCCAAATTGGGATTATCGAAATCACTGTTGCTGAATGCGATATCGCTCGGCGCTTTGCTCGAGCTCGTGACAATTCCATTATCCGGATATGTTTCCGATATCTTCGGACGTCGATCGCTATACTTTGCTGGGACGATTTTTACCATTGTGTTCGCGTTTCCGCTGTTCCGGCTGCTGGACATCGGAACGCCTGCGATCGTCACGGCGACGATCGTCGTCGCCCTGAATTTGGGACATGGACTGATGTTCGCCCCCGAATCGACCTACCTGCCCGAGTTGTTCGGGGCCAACGTACGCTATAGCGGCGCCTCCCTGGGGTTTCAGGTGGCGGCCGCGGTGGGCGGCGGCCTCGCGCCGATCGTCGCGACCGCCTTGACCGCTTGGACGGGCGGCACCGCCGGCGTGTCGGCGATGCTGATCCTGCTGGCGCTCGTTACGCTGCTGGCGACGCTGTTCGCGCGCGAAACGCTCGGCGAGGACCTGTGATCGAGAAGCCGCGGCGGACCAATTCCGGCGCGACGAGAGCGGCGCCCGTGCGCTTGCGCCTGGCTGGCCATGGGAAACCTCCAGCGACGCCGCGTCCGGGCCGAACCGCGCCGCCAGCGGGCGTCACGGCGATCGATTCCCGCCCCACGGCGCCGCTCGAGTCCTTACGAACCAGGTTTTGGCGGAAACTCGCCGGGCGAACGTGAGCCGTTTCGCAGCCCGCGACCGGACGGCGACAGCGCGTCGCCGAGCACGTTGGCCGAAGGAACAGGCCGAACAGCCTCGTCGATTACGCCCTGCGGCGCATGGTCCAAATCTCGCCGCTCATTTCCACGAGGTAAAACCCGTTCCTCGACAGTTCGCCGAAGGTTTCGAAATCGCTGAACAGGACCGTCGCCCACATGCCCGGCTTCGCGTCCTTGATTTCGTGACGGTTTTGCATATTGAAATGCCGCATGGGATCTCCATCATGTTTGGGGCCCCCGAGCGATGCTTCCCTAGACTTGGATCATTTTCTAGCACGAAATGGTGCAACGCACAAGATATTGCTGCGCTGCACAAGACATCGCTGCTATGCCCCCGTCGCCGCCCTTGCGACCCAATCATTCGGCCAATTCACCGTCAAAGTCGCGTGGTTCGGCGATAATTCGTCGTTCGATTGCCTCCCCGATTGGCCGGGTCAGCCATGATGTTGAAGGCCTCAGAAGTCGGCTCGTTGACCGTCGGCCCTTGGCGGCCAGCGTTTGCAGGCGCGCGCGCCCGCTCAGCCGGGGCAGAGGCTCGCCTTCAATCGCGGCAATTCGCCGAAGGAGAGACCGGCGGCGATCTGCATGAGCCGGGCGCGTTGATCCCGGTCGTCGACGATCGGCGCCGCCGCGCGGAGCTGTTCGGCGACCGCCACGACATGCGCCGCATGAGCATCGGCGTCCGGCTGGTCCCGGTCGAGGAAGGCGCGCGGCCGGCCTTCCAGGTTCTCCGCGATCGCGACCACGCGGCCGCCGCTGAGCGGATGGCTGGTCTGACCGTTCTCCATCATCGCCGCCGCGCCGAAAAACACCGCCAGACCGAGAGGAAACACGCCGAGTTCGGCCATGATGTCGAGCGCGAACGCGTCCGCCTCCCGCTCCTGGCGCTGCGAGTCGACGGCGTCCCCAACGGCGCGATGATTGAGCGCGATATGCCCGAGTTCATGGGCCAGCAGGAAGCAAACCGTGCTCGCGAGAATTTTCTGGTTCTCGTCCAGGACCCGCGGATCGGCATAGATGGCGTCGGTCAGCCCGTAGGCCGCCAGCGGACCAGGCGGGCGGGCCCCGTAATCCACGCCCAGCATGCCGGCATAGATCAGACACAGTCCCAGGCCCTGCGCACAGGGCTGCAAATAGGCGGTCAGGCCGGCATATTGGTCGAGCCACAACACGGTTCGAATGGGCAGCACGATGATGCGATCGGTCGTCGCATAGACCTGGAGCGGACTGCCGGGCGAAATCGGCGCCGCATCGGGGATTTCGAGCCGCGCCTCGCCGATCCTGGCGCGCTGGCTCGGAGCGAGCCGGCCGAGAATGTCCTGCGTGAACATGCCGCGGACGCCGGCCTCATAGACGCCGCGCGCCCGCGTCAGCTCAGCGGCGGTGAAGGGGCCGAGCCTGTCGGGCCATCCCGTCGAGCGATCGGCGCCGGCTTGTGCAAGCCCGGCAGGCGCCCAGCCGAACAGGGCCAGCGATCCGAGTCCCGCGCAGAAGAACCGACGGTTGCTCATGATTTGCCTAACTTGCAGTTTGCGTCGCGGGCCGCGAAGATCTGCGCCAACGGGCCGGGCGGCGGAGCGACGCCGTTTTCGAGCGCCTGCCGATCGGCGTCGGTCAATCCTTGCTGAGAGACGAGGCGCAGCATCGCGACCTTGGCCTTGAAGACGGCGTTTTCGATCTCCTGCGGGTCGAGACCGCTATTGGCGGCGCCGGCGACACAATTCAGCACCTTGATGTCCCGCGCCGTGTGCTGCAGCGCCATCGGATCCCCGGCGCCCACCCCCATGATCGCGCTTGCGCGGCTCGCCTCGGCCCCTGCCGTCCGCGGCGGCGAAGGCAGGTCCGGCGCTTCGAGCGGGATCGTCACCGTGGTGCGCACCGCCTGCCACAGCACGGCCACTCCGAAAAGGACGAAGAAAACGCCGGGACCGACCTTGGACAGGGTCACCTTGGCGCTCGGCAGCTCCAGGCTGCCGTCCGAGCCGTGCCGCGTCGGCAACGCCTGGAACAGGCGATAGCCGAGCCAGATCGAAAACGCTCCGGCGGCGACGATGATCAGGCGCTCGGCGCCGCGAAACATCACGATCAGCGCAGGAACGTCCATGGCCGCCCTCCCCGTCCCGCCCACGCATGCCGGCCCATGCCGCGGATCAGCCGGTCGACCCAACGGCGCCGAATGGGGGCTCAGTCGGCGATCCTGTCCCAGAACCCCCGCCGGTTTTGAACATTCGGAAACACGAGCTGGCCTTGGTAGAACGTGAACGGCTGCGACATGGTGACCTGTCCGCCGACGCCGATCGTCAGGATTTTGCCGTCGACCTGCCACGTGCCCGAGACCGGCTGCGTTCGAGACTCGGCCGTCACGACCCAATCCGCCATCGTTCCGTCGCCGCCGAGAACCAGGTGCTCATCGCGAGGGGCGCCCCCGGGGACCGTCGTCTTGCGCCAATGCCCGACCAGCGCGGCGGCGCTCGCATCCTGGGCCCAGGCCGGACGCGCCGCGCCGAGCGTCAAACAGAAAAGCAGGAGAACCGAGAAGAAACCTCGTGGACTGCGAAACATCAGGTCGCACTCCTCACTCGCACGCAGCGACAAACCCCGAAACCGGGACCGCCGGGCGACGCCCGCACGCTTGCTCGCGATGAAAGTCCCGCTTTCCCTTGCGTCCATATTGCTCTCTTTCCGACGGCAAGTCGAGGCCCTGCTTCAAGCGACATGAGGCTGGGGAGGGGCGTGGACGGGGTCTTTGTCTGCTCGTGCGCTGCTGACAGATTTTCGTCTTCATTTTTCCGGCATTTCTTCCTGAAAATCAGAAGTCGTGCTATTGTGCCTCTCGAAGTGGTCCGTTTGCGCGGCTCAGGAGGCGGAGAGGACTTGGCGGCCCTGCGGCTTTATGACGTCGACACTTTGCTATTTGGAGCGGCGCGCGAGACAATTTTTTCATCCGGGAGTTGCCGCAAGCCCTTGAAAAGTCCCGTTTCGGACGAAGGAATCCAAGGAAATCCAAGGATTTTTTTCTTGGTTTTCCTTGGTTTTCCTTGGTCTGGTTTGGAGCTGACTTGGATTGGCTTTGAATAATTTGGGTGGTTGGGGATAGTGCTTAAACTCTATGTGATTTATCCAGACCCCCGGCTTTGGGGTCGGCGGCGGGGCGAGGCGCCCTAAGCCGCCTTCCGGCCGCGCTTGCCCGGCGGCGGCTTGACCGCCTTCGGCGGCGGCGCGTTCTCGTCGAACAGCTCGGCGAGCTTCTCCGTCATCGCGCCGCCCAGCTCCTCCGCGTCGACGATCGTCACCGCGCGGCGGTAGTAGCGCGTCACGTCGTGGCCGATGCCGATGGCGATCAGCTCGATCGGCGAACGGGTCTCGATCTCCTCGATCACGTGGCGCAGGTGCCGCTCGAGATAGTTGCCGGGGTTGACCGAGAGGGTCGAATCGTCGACCGGCGCGCCGTCGGAGATCATCATCAGGATCTTGCGCTGTTCGGGGCGGCCCAGCAGGCGCTGGTGCGCCCAGTCGAGCGCCTCGCCGTCGATGTTCTCCTTCAGGAGCCCCTCGCGCATCATCAGGCCGAGGTTCTTGCGCGCGCGCCGCCAGGGCGCGTCGGCGGCCTTGTAGATGAGGTGGCGCAGATCGTTGAGCCGGCCGGGATTGGGCGGCTTGCCCGCCTGCAGCCAGGCCTCGCGCGACTGCCCGCCTTTCCAGGCCCGGGTGGTGAAGCCGAGGATCTCGACCTTGACGCCGCAACGCTCCAGGGTGCGGGCGAGAATGTCGGCGCAGGTCGCCGCCACCGTGATCGGGCGACCCCGCATCGAGCCGGAATTGTCGAGCAGCAGCGTCACCGCCGTGTCGCGGAACGCCATGTCCTTCTCCTGCTTGAAGGACAACGGCTGCTGGGAATCGATGATGACTCGCGACAGGCGCGCGGTGTCGAGCACGCCCTCCTCGAGGTCGAAGTCCCACGAGCGGTTTTGCTGCGCCATCAATCGCCTCTGCAGACGATTGGCGAGGCGCGCGACGACCGAGGACAGGCTCAGCAGCTGCTTGTCGAGATATTCGCGCAGCCGCTGCAATTCGTCGGGGTCGCACAATTCGGCGGCGTCGACGATTTCGTCGAAACGGGTCGTATAGGCCTTGTAATCCGGCCCCCGCCTTTCGGCCGGGTTGGGTTGCGGCGGACGGTTTTCCGCCGCCTCCGCGGCGTCGCCCGCCTCGCCCTCGTCCTCGAGTTCGGAGGACGGCGCCTCGACCGTGTCCATCGCGCCGTCTTCGGCCTCGTCGGACGTGTCGTCGGCCGCCTCCCGCTGCGCCGAATCCTGCGACTGCTGCTCTTCGCCTTCGCCCTGGGCCTCGTCGGCCTCCTCGGGAGGCTTGTTGTCCTCGTCTTCGGCGGTTTCGTCGGCGTCGGCCTCGGACTCGCTCGCCATGCCAAGCGAGGTGAGCAGTTTCTGCACCAATCTGGCGTAAGCGCGCTGATCGAGAATGGCCTCGCTCAGCCGGTCGAGGTCGGGGCCCGCCTTTTCTTCGATGAATGGGCGCCAGAGCTCGGTCAGACGCGCCGCGCCGCTGGGAGGCTTGAGGCCGGTCAGGCGCTCGCGCGCCAGCATCGCGACGGCGTCCTCGAGCGGCGCTTCCTCGCGGGTGCGGGCCTCCGCGGCGGGGCTGCGGTGATAACGGTCGTCGAGCATGGCGGTCAGGTTGGAGGCCACGCCCTCCATGCGCCGGGAGCCGATCGCCTCGACCCGCGCCTGCTCGACCGCGTCGAACAAAGCCCGCGCCGCCGGGTTTTGCGGGGCGTGGCGGCGGTGGACCGCGTCATTGTGGCAGGCAAGCCGCAGCGCGAACGAATCGGCGACGCCGCGGATGATCGCCGCCTCGCGCGGATTGGGCTTGCGCGGCGGCTCCGGCAGCCGCGCCTTGGCGCCGTCCTGGGCCGCAATGAGCGAGGGCTTGTCGGCCGAAAAAGCGACCTCCAGCTCGGGGTGACGCGCCAGCGCCCGCGTGCAGGACGCGAGCGCCCGCTTGAACGGCTCGTTCGGCGAGCCCGCCTTGGCGCCGGCTTTGCGGTTGTTGGTCGGCTTGACGTCGACGCTCGACATTGGGGCCTTCATGGGACGCAGCGCGCGAGAAAGCGTCTCTATAGGCCGTGCGCGCAGGGGGGAGCAAGAAGAAGCGGCGGCCCAAGGGCGCGCTCAGCGAAACGCGCCCCCGCAATCGCTCCCACAAAAGCCCGGATCCACGTATCGCGTCGCCGTACCGTTCCGCGCGATCGACAAAGCCTCGCGCGCGGAGCCCGGCGGCACGGTCGCTAGCCCGCGCGCCGGCGCCAGCCGTCGAGCGACCAGGCGCCGGGACCGAAAGTCGCAAGCGTCAGGAAACCGCCCGCCATGGCGACATTCTTCTGAAATTCAATCGTTTGGTCCGCGCCTCTATGGAAGAACAGCGCGGTCAACAGGCAAAAACCGCCCAGCGCGATCGCCGCCCAGCGCGTTTTCAGCCCGACGAGCACCAGCAACCCGCCGCCGAGCTCCGTCAGGATCACGAGCGGCAGCAACCGCGCGTCGACGCCGTTGCCCCGCATATAACCGGCGACTTCGGCGTAATGCGCGATCTTGCCCGCGCCTTCGACAATGAAGATGTAGGCGAGCATCGCGCGCGCGACGAGCGCGAGCGGTCCGGCAAAGCGATGCAGACACACCAAGTCTGCATCAAGTCCTCGCCCGACGGCCACTGGCTCGCCTTCAGCGAGCGCAGATTGAGCGTGTGGCATTGTGAGCCGGTCCTTTCCCGTGAGACGAGAGCGCGCCGCTTTCGCACGCCGCGCGCGATCGTCGAGCCTAACTAAAGGGCGTGCGCCTGCTCAAGGGCTTCGGCGAGATCCTCGTAATATTCGCACTGCTTCGATCCGCAGAGCTTCTCGATCGTCGACAATTGATCCTTGGCGAGCTCGAATTTGCCCTCGATGACATAGGCCTCGCCGAGATATTCGCGCACTTGCGGGTAATTGGGATCGAGCGCCACAGATTTCAGATAATAACTGATGCCTTCGTCCGTGCGACCGAGCTTGCGGGTCGCATAGCCGCGGTAGTTGAGCGCGCGCGGGGTGTTCGGGTTATCGAGCATATCGAGCACGTCGATCGCCTCCTGGTATCGATCGGCCTTGGCGAGCGCGAAAGCGTATTCGGTGAGTTCGGGATCGGGCAGAACGCCGCTGTGTCTCTGGAGGCACCGGTGTCTCTTCGCGTCCCAGACCTGACCCGGAACGCAAGTCGTCAGGTCGGTCTGGTTGAGGACGCGAAAAGGCGCGCCGCCGGCCCCCCCTCCGCCGCCGCCCCGCCCCCCCGCCACCGCCCCAGCTCCACCGCCGCCAGCCCCAGCTCCACCGCCGCCAGCCCCAGCTCCGCCGCCCGCCAGCGCCGGCTCCGCCGCCGCCTCCACCCCGCCGCCGCCTCCACCAGCGCCGGCACCAGCGCTCATAGCCGCTGGCGCGGTGAGCCCCAAGCCGATGACCAATACTCCACACAACAGCGCCGATCCGAAAGCATGATGGTCTTTACGAGAGGGTTGGTGAGAAGCAAACATGATTTGGTCCTTTCCCGTTGGGACGCGGAGCCCAGGGAACACCCGGGCTGGCGAATTATTCGCCGCGACGCCTCTCGCTCGGAATCGGAGAGAAAAAATCGCAGCCGCCTCCTTCTCTTGTCGCGCGATCGTGATCTAATAGGGCTATGAGCGAAACGAGCCGACGCGAAGTGCGGGCGGGACTCGAGCCCTGCCTGGCGCGCCTCTGGCGGTACGCGCTCGTGCTGTCGAGAGCGAACGACGCCGCTGAGGACCTCGTGCAGGCGACCTGTCTGCGCGCAATCGAACGCGCCGATCAATTCGTTCCGGGAACACGACTGGACCGCTGGCTGTTCGCCATCCTTCGGTCGATCTGGCTCAACGAGATCCGCGCGCGACGGATTCGCGAGGGCGGCGGATTCGTCGACGCCGAGGAGGCGCTGTCGAGCGACGGCGCGCAAGTGATTGAAACGAATATTCTTGCCGCCGAAGTGTTGAGAGCGATTGGCGGGTTGCCGGAGGCGCAGCGTGAGACGGTCTTGCTGGTCTACGGCGAGGGTTTCAGCTACGCAGAAGCCGCGAGCGCGCTGGGAATTCCGATCGGCACCGTGATGAGCCGCCTCGCCGCGGCGCGTGCGGCGCTGGCGAAACTAAAATAGGAATGGTTTGATTTCGATGGCCGATGAAGACGCGGAGCTTGTCGCGCTGATTGACAACGAACTCGATAGAGACGCCAAGGGCCGCCTGCTCGCGCGCCTGGCGAAAGACGAGTCGTTGCGCAGGCGTTATGAAGCGCTGCGACAGGCTGGAGCGCCGATCGCAACCTCGTTCGACGCGCTCATCGATAGGGCGCCGCTGTCTCGCCTTCGCGCCGCGCTGCCGCCGGAGCGCGCGCCTCACGCGGCCCATCGGCCGTTCGCCGGGATCGCTCTCCGCGAGCTCGCGGCGGGCATTGTCATCGGCCTCCTTGCGGCGGGGGTGGCCGCCTGGGTCGCGCTAAGCTTCGCGTCAAATGGCGAACAGGAGGATTGGCGTACGGCGGTCGTCGAATATATGGGACTCTACACGAACGAGACTTTCGCTCTTGCCAACCCGGATCCCTCGCTACAAGCGCAGATCTTGAGGGTCGTCGGCGAAAGGGTGGGCGCGGATCTGACGCCAGAAAACGTTGCGCTTCCGAGCCTGCGCTTCAAGACGGCGCAGATCCTCTCGTACGACGGCGCGCCGTTGGGCGAGATCGTCTACGTCGACGGCCGAGGCGCTCCGGTGCTGTTCTGCGTCATTGCCAACGGAGGAGCTGACACGCCAGCGCGCTCCGAGAGACGCGGCGAGCTATCGCTCTCCTCTTGGTCCCGCGGCGGACTCGGCTATCTGGTGATCGGTCGCCTGCCGGGGGAGCAGGTCGCCGATCTGGCGCGAGCGCTGGAGAAGCGGTTTTGAAATTCCGCCGATCGAGCCGCGACGGGTCACGAATCTTTGATTTCGGCGGCCGAATAAATGTCCGGGCTCGATTGTTTTACACACGGTCGAGGAAGTTGGAGGAGCCCATGACGACCAATGGCGACGTTCTCCGGCCGGCCCGGAATGTTTGCGCGATTCTGACGCTCTGCCGTCCTCGCCCAGACGGCGACGCCCGCCGTTTCCGCGGCGAATTGGAAGATCGACCCTGCGCGCACCCATATCGCGTTCGCGATCAACTCGGTCGGCTATCCCCGCACGGAAGGCGAGTTCCGCCGGTTCGAGGGACGCATTTCTGTCGATTTCGAACATCCCAATCGAAGCAGCGTCGCGTTCCATGTTCAATCGCAGTCGGTGGACGTCGGCTCTTCGTCGTTTGACGACTACCTGCGCTCCGTGGCGTTTCTCGACGCTGCCCGATTTCCCTCGATCGACTTCGTCTCGAATTCGGTGGTGAAGATCGACGATCATACGGTCCGCGTGTCGGGCGACCTGACGATGCTCGGCGTCACGAAGCCGCTCTCCGTCAACGTCGCGGTGCGGCGCGAAGGCCACGGAGGGTCATCGCGGCTTGCCTTCTTGGCGAAAACGAATATCGACCGGCTCGATTTCGGCATGAATTCCGGCTTTCCGTTGGTCTCGCGAGATGTCGAACTGGTGATCTCGAGCGAGGCAGCCGCGCTTTGAGCGATGAAGCACGGACGGCCCGCTGGAACGCGTTCACCATCGCTCTCCATTGGGTGGCCGCGGCGATGATCCTCGAACTCGTCGCCCACGGCTGGATCATGGTTCACGCCCGCCTCGATGCCGCCACGACCTTCGATCTCTATCAATGGCATAAGTCGCTTGGCTTCGCGGCCCTCGCGGTCACAGCGGCGCGCCTCGCCGCGCGCCTCGCCCTCCCGGCGCCGGGCGCGCCATCGTCCGTCCACTGGGAACGCCGCCTCGCCACGTTCGTTCAATGGTCTCTGTACTTGCTCACCATCGCAGCAATTGCCGCCGGATGGCTCGTCGTTTCGACATCGCCCCTTCCGGTCCCGACTCGATTTTTCGATCTGTTTGTTATTCCGAACGTCGCTCGACCCGACGCCGCACTTTTCGCCTCTGCCGTTCTCGCCCACAAGTTCATCGCATGGGCGATCGCAGATTTTGGTCGCGTTGCATGTCGGCGGGGCGCTCAAGCATCATTTCGTCGATCGGGACGACGTGCTCGGACGCATGCTTCCTCGCTCGGCGGTCACGCCGAGGCCCGAGCCGGGCGATCGCGCGCTTAGACCGCCCGGGCGGCTGACGTTCGAAGCCTATTCCACGTCCTCGACCAGCGCCGCGCGGCCAGACAGGCGCTGGGCGAGCGATGCCTCCATAAATGGATCGAGGTCGCCGTCGAGCACGTCGGACGGGGAGCCGGAGACGTGGCCGGTGCGTAGGTCCTTGACCATCTGATAGGGCTGGAGCACGTAGGACCGGATCTGATGGCCCCAGCCGATCTCGGTTTTGGACGCCGAGTCGGCGTTCACCTTGGCCTCCCGCTTCTCCAACTCCTGCTCATAGAGGCGTGCGCGCAGCATTCCCCACGCGGTCGCGCGGTTCTTATGCTGCGAGCGTTCGGACTGACAGGCGACAACGATGCCGGTCGGAAGGTGGGTGATTCGCACTGCCAATTCAGTCTTGTTTACATGCTGTCCGCCCGCTCCCGAAGCGCGATAGGTGTCGATCCGGCAGTCACTTTCTTTGACGTCGATTTCGATCCGGTCGTCGACGACCGGATAGACCCAAACGGAGGCGAAGCTCGTATGGCGTCGCGCATTCGAGTCGAATGGCGAAATGCGCACGAGACGATGGACGCCGGATTCGGTCTTCAGCCACCCATGCGCGTTGTAGCCCTTGACCATGATGGTCGCTGACTTGATGCCCGCCTCGTCGCCCGCAGTTTCTTCGATCATCTCGACGTCGAACTTGCGCCGCTCGGCCCAGCGCAGATACATGCGCAGCAACATCCGCGCCCAGTCGCAACTCTCGGTCCCGCCTGCGCCGGAATGAACTTCGACGTAGGTGTCGTTGGCATCCGCTTCGCCCGAGAGGAGCGCCTCGAGTTGACGCCGTTCGCCCTCTGCCTCGAGCGCCTTCAGCGCGGCGATCCCCTCGGCCTCGGCAGCCTCGTCGCCTTCGGCTTCGCCGAGTTCGACAAGCGTCCTCGCGTCGTCGAGATCACGCTCGATCTTCGTCAGCGAGCCTAGCCGGTCCTCCAGCATCGTGCGCTCGCGCATGACTTTCTGCGCGGAATCAGGATCGTTCCAAAGATCGGGATTTTCGGACTTGGCGTTGAGTTCGGCCAGACGCCGCGTTGCAGCATCGACGTCAAAGATGCCTCCTCAGCAATCCAACGGACTGCTTGATCGTCTCGACCAACTGTTCAGCTTCGGCGCGCATGACCTAACCATCGAATTGGACGCCCCAATTCACCGACGATTCCGCTGCCAGGGCGGCGTCGGCCATGTAACCCGTTCCAGGCGTCAAGGGCAAACAACCAGCCCGGGGAGGCGCGGCTTAAGGCGGCCACGGGCCGTCGCTCAGTAAAGCCCGCCCGTCCCCGATCCAACCGACTGATCGCCATCCGATCGCGCCGAGGTCTGAGCAGACTCTCCGCCGCCTCCGGCGTAGGAATCTGGCGGCCCGGTGCCGGGCTTGAACGCTTCCATGATTGTGCCCGGTCCAGTCGCGCGCATGCCGGTGTGGACGTCGACTGAAATCAGCTTGATGCCGGGCGGAATGCGAAAAGGCGTGTCGGGCGTATCCTTAAGCGCCATTTTCATGAAGTCGCGGAAAATCGGCGCGGTATAGAGCGCAGCCTGCGCGCTGTCGCCGAGCGAACGGGGCTTGTCGTAGCCCATAAACACGCCGAACGCGAGATTCGGTGAAAAGCCGACAAACCAGAGATCCTTGGCGTCGTTGGTGGTCCCGGTCTTCCCGGCGAGTTGCTTCCCGACTTCCTTGATCGCGATGCCGGTGCCGCGCTCGATCACGCCCTGCATGATCGAAGTGATCTGATAAGCGGTTAGCGGATCGATCACTTGCTCGCGTTTGTCGATCAGTCGCGGCTCGGGCTGATTGTCCCACTCTGCGGCGTCGCAGCCCTCGCAGATGCGCTCGTCGTGTTTGTATATCGTGTTGCCCCAGCGGTCTTGGATGCGGTCGATCAGGGTCGCCTTCACCCGCTTACCCCCGTTCGCGAACATCGAATAGCCAGTTACCATACGCAGGACCGTGGTTTCGCCGGCGCCGATCGACATCGACAGGAACGGCGGCAGATTGTCGTAGATGCCAAAGCGCTTGGCGTATTCGACGATGAGCGGCATGCCGATGTCCCGGGCCAGCCGCACAGTCATCTGGTTGATCGAGTGTTCGACCGCGAAATCGAAGGGTGTGTGGCCCCCCCGATTTGCCCTCGAAATTCTCCGGGGTCCACATCTCGCCATTGCCCTGGTCGATCGTCACTGGGGCGTCGAGGAGGATCGACGACGGCGTGTAACCCTTGTCGAGCGCCGCCGCAGTAGACAAAGGGCTTGAACGCGGAACCGGGCTGGCGCTGCGCCTGCGTCGCGCGGTTGAATTCGGACTGGTCGAACGAGAACCCGCCGACCATCGCCAACACGCGCCCCGTGAACGGATCCATGGCAACGCATGCTCCGGATACCTCCGGAATCTGGCGCAGTCGATATTCACCCTCGCGCCCGACGATCGGCTCGACGTAGAAGACGTCGCCTGGCTTGACAAGACTCTTGGGCCGGCGGCCCGTCCATCGCACCCCGTCGAGCGTTACCGCGCCGGTCAAACGCTCGGCGACTACCGCGCCGGACTTGTCATGCTCGGGCTGCAAGCCAATGCGGATGGCCGTATCGGTCACGTCGAGCGCCACCGCCAGGCGCCAAGGCTTGATGTCGCCGTAAGCTGGGATGTCGGCCAACGAGACGCCCCAATCCTGACCGAGGTCGATCGATTTGAGCGGACCGTGCCAGCCGTGAGCCTCGTCATAGCGAACGAGGCCATCGACGAGCGCCTTGCGCGCCATGAGTTGAATCTTGGGGTCGAGCGACGTGCGGACGGACAGGCCGCCCTCGTAAAGCTTCTGCTCGCCATAGCGCTCCGACAATTCACGCCGGACCTCTTCAGCGAAAAACCCGGCCGCTATCGAGTTGGGTGTGAGCACCCGCGGATTGACGACAAGCGGTTCGGATCGCGCCGCGCGCGCCTGGTCAGCGGTGATGTAACCGTCCTCAGCCATTCGTCCGATCACGTAGTTACGCCGCTCGACGGCGCGATCATGGTCGCGGAACGGATTGAGCGAACTCGGCTCTTTCGGCAGGGCCGCGAGATAAGCGGCTTCGGCGATTGTCAACTCCTGCACCGATTTGTTGAAATAATTGAGCGCGGCGGCGCCCACTCCATAGTTGGAGAGGCCGAGATAGATCTCATTGAGATACAGTTCGAGGATCTTGTCCTTCGAATAGGCCGATTCGATTCGCAGGCTCAGAAGGATTTCGCGGATCTTCCGATCGATGGTGCGGTCGGAGTTCAAGAGGAAGTTTTTCGCGACCTGCTGCGTGATCGTCGAAGCGCCCTGAACGTGGCGCGACCCCTGCAGGTAGACTAAGCCTGCGCGGATGATCCCCTCGGGATCGAAGCCGAAGTGCGTGTAAAAGTTCTTGTCCTCGGCGGAAATGAAGGCTTCCTTGACCAATTTTGGAATCGCTGCGGAAGGTAGATAGAGCCGCCGCTCGCGCGAGTATTCGGCAAGCAGGCTGCCGTCGGCCGCGTGAACGCGAGTGGTGACCGGCGGCTCGTAGTTCCTCAACTGGCTGTAATCCGGCAGATCCTGCTCGTACTTCCACACAACGGCGGCGAGAACGCCGGCCGCCAGGACGAACAGCATCGCTCCGGTAGCGAACATGAAGCCAAATATACGGGCAATGCCGCGCATCTTACGAGTGAAGCCTTCTGTAGCGCCCGTCGACGAGCGCGCAAGCCGCCCGGACGAACTGAGTTCGGCGCATGCCCGAAGGCGTGCGATCTACGATACGGTCGCCGGAAGTCTTCCCAACCATCGCAAACTCGGCTGGGCGCTAACCCACGCCCGCCTGACCCGGCCCCGTGTCGTTCGCGAGTAAGGCGAATCTATGATCTACGAGCGCCGCTCGCCTGCGGAGAGGTGCTGATACCCTGAAATCCTGGATTTGGGCAAGCGTCAACGGCCGGACGCGTTCATCTGTCCTCCTGTCAGCGCTACGCCTGGTCCACTCGGGACCGCGCCCACAGATTTGGCCGAATTGGCGAAGAATGCGTCGATCGCTTTGGTCATCGCCGATGCTGTCTTGACCCGCCACTCCGGCGAGGCCATGGCCTTGACGTCTTGCGCGTTCGAGATATAGCCGAGCTCTACCAGAACGGAAGGAAATTCGGGCGCCTTCAGGACCACGAACCCCGCGGAGCGTTCCGGATTGTGGTTGAGTTTGGTCGCTCCGCGCAAATTGTCCACCAGCCCGCGGGAAAAAATATGAGCATAGGCGCGTGTCTCGCGCCGCTCGAGGTCGAATAGAATGTCGGCGACGCCCACATCGTCCCGCCTTTTCTCGCTTGACGCCCCCCGGTCTGCCGCATTCTCGCTTGCCGCGATCCGAGCGGCCTCAGCGTCCGAAGCCCGATCGGCGGCAGTATAGACGGTCGAACCGCTGACATCCGCCACTTCGCTCAAGGCGTCGGCATGGACGGACACGAACAGGGACGCGTTGGCCTGGCGTGCGATCTCTACGCGATCGTCGAGATCCACGTACTGGTCGCCTTCGCGCGTCATCACGATTTTGTAGCGCCGCGTAGCCTCAAGCTGGCGCTTGAGTTCGCTGCAGAACTCGTAAACTAGCGTCTTCTCCAGGGCTCCCCCGACTCCATGCGCTCCGCCATCGATGCCGCCGTGGCCTGGATCGAGTACGATAATGGGTTGCGCAGCGGAAGGCGTTGCGTCCGGGCTGGCGGCGCCAACGGAAGACACTGGGCCGAGCGCGGAGAAGGCTGCAGAGTCGCAGGGCTTGAGCTCAATATTAAGCCGCGAGGCCGGCGCGCCGTCAACGATCGCCTTCGCCTCGACCTCGCTCGGACAGGCGGGGCGCACAAGGTCGATGACAACACGAGATTTGCCCGGCGCGAGCAAGCCGAAACGGAAGGCCTTAACAAGAGGTGGATCGCGCGCGACGCCGACGTGGCCGACCGACGGATCCAGCTGAAAGTTGATCTCGGGCAAATCCACGACGATGCGGTCGGGCGAGGTGAGAGCATAGGCGTGAGCGTGCACGGACCGTGAAAGATCGAACACCAATTGCGCCGCGCTCGCGTCCTGGGTGAACCGCGCGCCGACTGCGACGGGTGGTCCCGATTCTTCCGCGAGCGCGAGCTGCCAGGGCGCGGCGAAGACCGCCAACGCCACCCCGGCGGCAAGCCGCTCCGCTCGCTTCATTGTGCTTTCCCTCGGCCCTCAAAGCGCCGGTCCCTTATAGCGAATGAATGCGTTCGGGCAATTCGTTTCGTTCGCGTCCACTGCCCGCGAGTTGAGACGCGAGCCGCGGCGGTTAGGCTGAAAATTGAACCCCCACAAAACTTTACGTTGGGTTAAGCAGGTTGAGCCGGACGAAGACGTGCCATTTGCAACCGACATCCCCTTTTTGCGCCGACGTCGGCGATGTCCCGCGAACTGCGGCCGAACAGCAGCGAAAAAACTTGCCAAGGCGCCCATTGGCGCCTATTTAGGGCAAGTTACGGATTCGGACCGAATCTGCGGAGCCAACTCGCTCAAAGGTTGAGCGATACGGTTGGCAGGACCGTCGTGTTGCGGCCTGCGGCTTTGAGCGGATGACGCCGTGGCGGGCAATCGGCCCGTCGGCTCAGTCGCCTCCCTTGTGCGCGGGCGGATGCTCGAACAAGGGGTTCGCGCGCTGAAACCAACGAAGCGATAAGCCGGACGAATGCCGGCGGCGCGGCCTGATTCGTGATGACGGCGCCTTCGTCGTGCCGCTCGAACGGCGACGGGCTGAGCTGTGCTTTAGTGTTCAGGTTGAAGATGATCCGAGTTCAAGACCGTAGCCGTCGGACCGCAGCAGAAGCGGATTGTAGATCGGCTTGCGCAACTCGACGGGTCGATGCGGCAAACGCTGCAGCAAATCCGCCATCCCGATTTTTACCCATCACTAGCAAAGACGTCGCGCGCGGCTCAGTCGCACGGGCTTCCCGGTCTGCGATAGCGGAGCGCGCGCGCCGCGAGAGAGTTATACATGCCAAACAAGATGATAATCGACGCCTCCCACCCAGAAGAAACCCGGGTGGTGGTCCTTCGAGGTAACCGCGTCGAAGAGTTCGACTTCGAGTCGGCAAACAAAAGGCCGCTGCGCGGCAACATATACCTGGCCAAAGTTACCCGCGTCGAGCCTTCGTTGCAGGCCGCCTTTGTTGACTACGGCGGCAATCGACACGGCTTTCTCGCTTTTTCCGAAATTCATCCGGATTATTATCAAATTCCGGTTGCCGATCGCCAGGCGCTTCTCGAGGAGGAGGCGCAGTCCCAGCGCGAGGACGACGACGAGCCGAACGGCGAACGGCGAAGCCGTCGCCATCGCCGCCCACGCCAACCCGAGGTTGAGGAGCGAGCGAACGTCGGCGAGATCATTTCGGAATTGGCGGCCCCAGGCGACCGCGCCAGGAACACGGCCGAATCTGCCCCCGATTTCACGAACTCCGAGGGCGAGACGGAAGAGGCCGCAACTCTTACAAGCGCGATTCCGCAGGATGCGGCGAGCGGCGCGCCGGAGAATTTCGTATCGAGCGGCGAAACGCCACACGATCCCGCCACCTCACAATCAGCGACGTCAGAATCTGCTGAGCGTTCCGATTTCGACGGGGCCGAGTCCAACCATGGCGCGACCGGCGATAGTGAAATTGAGACCTCCGCGCACGATGCGCAGAGCGAGGGCGCGCAAGACGAATTGCGCAACGGCCGCGAAACGCTCGCGGAACGCGAAAATGGCGATCGCACCCCACGATGACGACGATCATGAGGTAACGACGCTCGAAGGCGGCTCGGAAGAACGCGTCGCTTCGAATCGCAAGCTGCTCGTCGATGACGAGGGAGAGTCTGTCGAGCAGATCGGCGGCGACGCCTTGGAGGAGGTTCCGCGCCGCCCGCAACGCTTGCGCCGTCAGTATAAAATTCAGGAGGTTATCAAACGCCGCCAGGTGCTGCTGGTGCAAGTCGTCAAGGAGGAGCGCGGCAACAAGGGGGCGGCGTTGACGACCTATCTTTCGCTTGCCGGCCGCTACTCAGTGCTCATGCCCAACACCGCGCGCGGCGGCGGCATTTCGCGAAAAATCACCAACGCCCAGGATCGCAGCCGTTTGAAGAGTATCGCCGAAGAGCTCGACGTTCCGGAGGGCATGGGCGTCATCCTGCGCACCGCCGGCGCCTCGCGGACCAAGGCTGAAGTCAAGCGCGACTTCGAATATCTACTGCGGATGTGGGAAACGGTGCGCGAGACCACGCTCTCCTCGAGCGCGCCGACGCTTGTCTACGAGGAAGGCTCGCTGATCAAAAGGGCGATCCGCGATCTCTATAGCAAGGAGGTCGAGGAAATCGTCGTCGCAGGGGAAGCCGGCTATCGCGAGGCTCGGCAATTCATGCGCCTCTTGATGCCGAGCCACGTCAACAGCGTGCAGCTCTATCGAGATACGCAGCCCGTCTTTGCCAAGGCCGGCGTCGAATTGCAACTTGACGCGATGTTCTCCAACCAAGTGACGCTGAAATCGGGCGGCTACGTCGTCATTAACCAAACCGAGGCGCTCGTCGCCATCGACGTCAACTCGGGACGCTCGACTCGCGAGCACAACATCGAAGACACCGCGCTGCGCACCAATCTCGAAGCGGCCGACGAAATTGCGCGGCAGCTGCGGTTGCGGGACCTTGCCGGACTTATCGTCGTCGATTTCATCGATATGGAGGAGTCACGCAACAATCGCGCTGTCGAGCGGAGAATCAAGGACGCGTTGAAGAACGACCGCGCGCGCATCCAGGTCGGCCGTATTTCGCATTTTGGCCTGCTCGAAATGTCGCGCCAACGTATCCGCACCGGCGTCCTGGAAGGCTCAACTGTCATGTGCGCTCATTGCCAGGGTGCGGGAGTCGTGCGCTCGACCGCGTCAATCGCGCTGCATGTGCTGCGCTTGCTCGAGGATGCGCTGATAAAGAGTTCGACGCACGATATCGTCATGCGGACGCGCACACCGGTCGCGCTCTATATACTCAATCACAAGCGCGCCAATCTGCGCGATCTCGAACGCCGATTTGGGGCTGCGATCGTCATCGAGGCCGACGACACCCTGACCGGCGCGAATTACCACGCGATCGAGCGAGGCGAATTGGCGACGGGCGTCAAGGGCGAAAGCGAGACGGCAGGGCCGCTGGCGGACGACATCGAGACGATGGTTGAAGAGCCGGCGCCGATTGAGGAGGATGTCGCGGACCCGAGCGAGGGACGCGGCGAGGATGAGGATCTCCAAGACGGACAGGGCGACCGCGAGGGCGCGGGATCGTCGGAAGAGAACGACGTCCGCCGCCGCCGCCGTCGACGACGACGGCGCGGAGGCGAACGCGCGTTCAGCGAAGGCATCTCGCCAGACGCGCCACAGCCTACCGACGACGGACTGGCGGTTGTGGCCGAAATCGTTGGCGACCTCGCGGCGCCGAACGGGAATGCAGATGCATTTGACAGAAAGGGTCCGGGAAAGGAGGGCGAGCGAAACCGACGGTCGAGGCGCTCCCGCGGCGGGCGAAACCGGTTCTCCCCGCGAACGGATGACGAAGGCGTCAATGAGGCGAAGGTCAGCGGCGAGACGGAGACGGCGCCTACACCCTTCGCCGTGGCCCACGTAGGGTCTCAGGCCGACGAGCAGAATAGCGGCGACACACCCGATGGCGATTGCGGAGGAGCCGATCAGCGTTCCCCCGCAGCCCTCCCCGGTCGAGACCGCGCCGGCGGACCCTGCGCGAGTCAATCTGGCATCGCCCGAGCCGTCACTCGTGCCGATCGCCTCCGCGCGGGAGCCCGCGCCTTTCACTGAGGAGTCGCCGCGCCCGCGGCGAAGCGGCTGGTGGCAACGCGCCCGCGCGAGCATCGTCGGAGAGTGAACTGTGGCGACCCAGCCCGCGTCGTGGCGCCGGTCAAGACGAGTCATCGCCGCCCGGCGACGGCTCCGCTTTGCTCTCGCTTAGAGCGCCCGCACCTTCGTCTTCACCTTCGCCTCGGCCCCGAGGCGATTGCGCAGCGGCAGGCCAAACGGCTCGGACAGGATTTCGAAAACGTCGCCTTTCTGTGTCTGCACGCCTTCGCTAAACGACAAGGTCGCGGTTCCGAAGAAATGCACGTGGACGTCGCCGGGCCGCCGAAACAGAGCGTACTTGAAGTGATGCGCCTCGAGATTGGCGATCGAATGGGCCATGTTCTGCTCGCCAGACAGAAACGGTCTCTCCCAGATCACATCCCTGCCGCGGCGAATTCGTGTGACGCCGTGAACGTCGACCGGAAGATCGCCAACCAGCAGTTCGGGGCCGAGGCTCGAGGGGCGCAGCTTGGAGTGCGCGAGCCATAGATAGTTCTGCCGTTCGGTCACGTGATCAGAAAATTCATTGCCAAGCGCGAATCCTACGCGGACCGGCGCACCGCTTCCATCGATCAAATAGACCCCAACGATCTCAGGCTCCTCTCCTCCGTCCAGCGCGAAGGCCGGGCTCGGCAGATCGCTTTCTGGCGCGGCGATTGTCGAACCATCGCCCTTGTAGAACCACTCCGGCTGCACGCCGGTCTCTCCCTTCCCCGGTTTGCCCCCCTCAAGGCCAAGCTTGAACATCCGCATCGAGTCGGTGAGCGTGGAGAGATCGGAGAGATCCTTGTGCATCTGATCGCGCCCTTCCGCCGAGCCTAGATGCGTGAGACCTGTCCCGGTGACAAAGACGTGTGCGGGGTCTTTATGATCGATCGGCGGCAGCACTCGTCGTTCCTTGAGCGCGCGGAGGAGATCGACTGGTTTGCCGACCCCTCGATCCGCTATCAGCTTGCGCAAGGTGGCGCCCGACTCGATGGCTTGGCGCGCGAGATCGAGCGTCGTGCGCGCGCCCTTGACCAATCGGCTCTCGCCGCGCGCCGTCACCGCTATCGCCCGCTTGCCGTTCTCGTCGACGAATTGCGCCAGCCTCATGCGCGAGCTCTCTCGTTGCGGCTCACGCGGATGCGGGCCTCGATCAGCGCGAAGATGCGAGGATCGGCAAAATCATTTGCCGCAAAGGTCGCGCCCGCTTCGATCAGTGCAGCTTCGTGCAGCGTCGTCGTCAAGCCGACGACAGCGAGGCCCGCGGCGGCCGCGGCGCGCACTCCGGACGGCGAATCCTCGAAAGCGACGGAATATGCCGCGAGCGCCCCCGTAAATTGCAGACCCTTAAGATAGGGCAACGGATCTGGCTTCGCGCGCGACAACTCCGACCCAGTGACGACGATCGGCAGGCGCGCTTCTAGACCGAGCGCCGAGAGCACCGTCTCGGCGTTGGCCCGCGGCGCGTTGGTGACGACGGCGCGCTTCAATCCGCGTCGGTCGGCGAAATCGAGCAGCGCGACGGCGCCGGCGATCGGCTCAATATCGCCGAGGTCCGAGCGATATACCGCCTCCTTCTCGGCCAGAATCGCGCTCCGCCGCTCTGGCGACAGGTGGGAGAGAAACACTTTCCCGATCAGTTCGTTCGGCGCCCCGTGGATGTCTCGCTCATAGGTGGTCCGGTCCACCGAAATTCCGTGCGGCGCGAATACCCTTTGAAAAGCGGCCAGATGTTTGGCGTCGCTGTCGACGAGGGTGCCGTCGAGATCGAAAAGGAGCGCCGAGCGGCTCGTCACATCGTCGCTCCGATTTGCCAGGGCGTGAATTCGGCTTCGCCATAACCCAGAACCTCGGATTTGGTCCGCGAGCCCGACGCCACCGCGAGAATCTTGTCGAAGATCTCCTTGCCCTTTTCAGCGATCGAGACGCCGTCGAGCACGTCACCGCAATTGATATCCATATCCTCGATCATCCTGCGGTAGACGTCACTGTTTGTCGCAAGCTTGATCGAGGGCGTCGGCTTACAACCGTAGGCCGAGCCGCGACCGGTCGTGAAGGCGAGAATGTTGGCGCCGCCTGCCACTTGTCCCGTCGCCGACACGGGATCGTAGCCCGGCGTATCCATGAACACGAAGCCCTTCGCTGTCACGGGTTCGGCATATTGATACACTTCGTTGAGCGGGGTGGTGCCGCCTTTCGCCGCCGCGCCGAGTGACTTTTCGAGAATGGTCGTTAGGCCGCCGGCCTTATTTCCAGGCGACGGATTGTTGTTCATTTCTCCCCCGTTGCGCGCGCAATAGTCCTCCCACCACCGGATCCGTTCAACGAGCTTGCGTCCGATCGCAGGCGTTGCGGCGCGGCGCGTCAGCAAATGCTCGGCGCCATAAATCTCGGGCGTTTCCGAAAGAATGGCTGTTCCCCCATTGCGCACCAAAATGTCAGCCGCGGCTCCAAGCGCCGGATTGGCCGTAATTCCTGAATAGCCGTCAGAACCGCCGCATTGCAGCGCAAGCGTCAATGCGCTCGCTGGCGCAGGCTCGCGGCGCGCGCTGTCGAGCAGCGGCAGCATAGCGCGGACGCGCGCCATGCCGGCGTCGATCGTCTTTCGCGTGCCCCCGGTCGCCTGGATCGTCAGGCTTTGGAAGGTGTCCCCCTCGACGATCCCGTACTCCTCCTTCATGCGGCCGATCTGGAACACTTCACAGCCGAGACCGACCATCAACACTGCGCCGATATTCGGATTGCCGGCGTAACCCCATTGCGTTCGCATCAGCGCTTCAAACCCCTCGCCCCTGGACGCGATGCCGCAGCCCGTCCCATGGACCAGCGCAATGACGCCGTCGATCTGGGGATAGTCGGTCAAGATGCCCGACCGTTCGACCTCGCGCGCGATTAGCCGCGCCACCGTCGCCGAACAATTCACCGATGTCAGAATGGCGAGATAGTTGCGTGTTCCGACTTTGCCGTTCTGCCTCCGAAACCCCTGAAAAACTGGCTGATCCTCTAGAGCCGCGATGGTTTCGTGGCGTGCGTCCTCGCCGAAATGATAGTCTCGCGCGAACTCTTTCACCGCGCAATTGTGCTCGTGGACCCACTCGCCCGGCGAAATCGCCTGCGACGCAAAACCGATAATCTGCCCGAACTTGCGGATCGGCTCTCCGGTCTCCATAGCCGCGACCGCCATCTTGTGCCCCTTAGGAATTCGCTCGCCAGCGTTGAGGGCGGCCACCGGCGTTGCGCCGATAGGAATTTCGTCGACCGCGATGATCACGTTGTCCGCGGGGTTGAGACGCAAAGCGCGAGGCGTTGTCATGGCTTCGTTTACCACTTGAGTTTGCAGTTGCTACGGCGAAAACAATCCTGGCCGCTCTCGAGCGACAGTCTCCAGCAAGGCCCCGGTTGCGCTGAGATGAAGCTTCATCGCCTCGCGCGCGGCGGTCGCATCGCCGGCCTCCACGGCCTCCACGATTCCTGCGTGCTCCCGCAAGGTCTCTTTCATTCGGCCGGGCGGCGACATCAAAAGTCGCCGCGCGCGTTCGAGATGAACGCGTAAACTATCGAGTACGTCGCTCGCCCGCGCCATGCCCAGGCGATGCGTCAGGATCCGATGGAACTCGACATCGAGTGCGTAGAACGACGCCTTGTCATCATTCTCGACCGCGCTCGCTTCGTGCTTGAGATTTGCCGCAAGCGCTTCCTTGTCGGCGCGCGTCATTCGGCCGGCGGCCTCGGCTGCGATCTCGCCTTCCAGCGCGCTGCGGATGAAAAGCCTTTCGCGAACATCGTTGATCGAAATTCGCGAAACGAACGATCCGTGCTGCGGCGCGACATCCACCAACCGATCATAGGCGAGACGGCTTACGGCCGCGGAAACGGGAAATCGCGAGACGCCCAGCCTTTCGCACAATCCTGCCTTGTCGATTAAACAGCCGGGTTCGAGCGCTCCGGACAGAATTGCTTCCTTCAGTTCGCGGTAGACGGCATCCGCTTTTGAATGGGCGCTCTTCGCCAATGCCTTGCCTGCATCTCCGGCGAAGCGACTCGCTTCGCCCTTCCTTACCTAAGCGCTAACATGTTAGACGCTAGAGAGGCGGCGCGGCTCCGTCAATCCTTCTAATGCCGTATTGCGGAGGTGTTATGAGGTTGCCTGTCATGAGCGTGGAGGCGACCCTGCCGGATGACGGTTTTGCGGGAGCGCTGGCGGCGCGCGTTTGGCGCCCTGACGTCGAGGGACCATCCATCGTCGCAGTCAGGAGCGACGGCGTCTTCGACATTAGCGCCCACCATCCGACCATGCGGGATCTGTGCGAATCGTCGGCGCCGGCCGAAGCTCTGCGTGCGGCGCAAGGCCCACGGATCGGAGCCTTGGCGGACATTCTCGCTCGCCGCCCACCCGACGCCAGTATTAGTGACCATCCGCACTTGCTTGCGCCGATCGACCTGCAGGCAATCAAGGCGGCAGGCGTCACATTCGCGCAGTCGTTGCTGGAGCGTGTCATCGAGGAGCGCGCGCGCGGACGCCGCGAGGGCGCCGCGAAGGCAAGAGATGCGATTGCAACCCTGCTCGGCGGGGAACTGAGCGACGTGCGGCCGGGCTCGCCGGCCGCGATGCGGCTCAAGGAAGCGCTGATCGAGGCCGGCGCCTGGTCGCAATATCTTGAAGTCGGCATCGGCCCGGACGCGGAAGTCTTTACCAAGAGCCAGCCGATGTCGGCGGTCGGCTGTGGCGCCGACGCCGGTTTCCACAGCGCATCGCGCTGGAATAATCCCGAACCGGAGATCGCTCTCGCTGTCGCGTCGAGCGGAAGAATAATCGGCGCGACTCTCGCCAACGACATCAATCTGCGTGATTTCGAGGGGCGTTCGGCGCTGCTGCTGGGCAAGGCGAAAGACCAGAACGCGAGCTGCGCGCTCGGACCCTTCCTGCGCTTCTTTGACGCGACCTTTTCGCTCGACGACGTGCGCGCGGCGACTGTCTCGCTGAGAGTCGAGGGGGAGGACGGATTTGTTCTCGAGGGCGGCTCATCTATGGCCAGAATTAGCCGCGATCCCGCTGATCTCGTGGCGCAAACGTTGGGGCCGAGCCATGCCTATCCCGACGGGCTGGTCCTGCTGCTCGGCACGATGTTTGCGCCTGTCGCCGATCGAGGCGAGCCCGGCATGGGCTTCACCCACAAGTCGGGAGACATCGTCACCATCGGGGCCGAGAAGCTGGGCCGGCTCGTCAATCGGATGCGTCCGTGCGAGGAATGCGAGCGCTGGACCTTCGGGGCCGGCGCGTTGATGCGCAATCTTGCGCGACGGGGGTTGCTTTGAATGCGCATGGCGGACAATGTTGGCTTTAGAGATCGGTGAGGCGAATGAGCGCGGTGCATAAGAACCATATCGCGGGCGAGTGGATTGACGGCGCCAGCGTCTCGCGAAACATCAACCCGTCGGACACAGATGACGTCGTGGGCGAATACGCCCAGGCAGACGCCGCCCAGACCGACGCCGCAATCCAAGCCGCGCACGCCGCTTTCCCCGCCTGGGCGCGAACGACGCCGCAGGAGCGCCACGACATTCTGCTGCGCGCCTCGACGGAGATCCTCGCCCGGCGCGACGAGCTGGGGCGTCTTCTCGCGCGCGAAGAGGGCAAGACTCTGCAGGAAGCGACTTATGAGGCCGGCCGAGCCGGTCAGATTTTTGATTTCTTCGCCGGCGAGGCGTTGAGAATTCCCGGCGAGAAGTTCGCGTCTGTTCGCGCCAATGTCGACATCGAGGCGACGCGCGAACCGGTCGGAGTCATCGGCGTCATCTCGCCCTGGAATTTTCCGATCGCTATTCCTGCCTGGAAGATCGCGCCGGCCTTGGCTTACGGCAACGCGGTCGTTTTCAAACCTGCCGACCTAGTGCCAGGCTCGGCGCATGCGCTCGCCGAAATCATCGTGCGCGCCGGCGTTCCCAAAGGCGTGTTCAATCTCGTCATGGGGCGGGGCTCGGTGGTCGGCCAGGCGATACTCGATCATAAGCAGGTCGACGCGATCACCTTCACCGGGTCTGTCGCGACAGGCCGGCGCGTCGCCGCCGCCTGCGCCGGCGCGATGCGGAAGTTCCAGCTCGAAATGGGCGGCAAAAATCCGCTCGTCGTGCTTGCCGACGCCGATCTCCCCAATGCCGTCGAGTGCGCGCTCAACGGCGCCTATTTCTCGACCGGGCAGCGCTGCACGGCCTCGTCGCGCCTCATTGTCGAAGAGACGATCTACAAGCGCTTCGCCGACGCGCTGACTGAGCGTATGCGCGCGCTGGTCGTCGATGACGCGCTCAAACCGGGCGTGCATATTGGGCCGGTGGTCGACGCGACACAGCTGGACCAGGACCTTTCCTACGTCGAGATCGGCCAGAGCGAGGGCGCGAAGCTGGCGCTGGGTGGGGAGCGGCTCAATCGAGCGACGCCCGGCTTCTTCATGGCGCCGGCCTTGTTCCTCGACGCCGACAATGCAATGCGCATAGCGCGCGAGGAAATCTTCGGCCCCGTGTCGGCGATGATCCCGGCGCGCGATTACGACCATGCGCTGACGATCGCCAACGACACCGAATTCGGCCTCTGCGCCGGCATTTGCACGACGAGCCTCAAGCGAGCCGCGCACTTCAAACGCAATGTTGAGGCGGGCATGGCCATGGTCAACCTGCCGACGGCGGGCATCGATTACCATGCGCCGTTCGGCGGTCGCAAAGGCTCGAGCCTGGGATCACGTGAGCAGGGGCGCTATGCTGCGGAATTCTACACGACTGTGAAGACGGCTTACACGCTCGCATGAAAACGAGAGCGTGGCGGCTGAGGGGGTGGCAAAGACCATGATCCTGATTTCAGGCGAGGCGCTGATCGACCTCATCCCCGATTCGGACAAGGCGAACGCCTACGACGCGTTGCTGGGCGGTTCGCCCTACAATGTGGCGATCGGTTTGGGGCGGCTTGGCTCGCAGACGGCTTTCGTTTCGCGCATTTCGGCCGACGGCAATGGCGAGGCGCTTGCCGCCGCTCTGGCGCAAGATGGTGTGGACCTCAGTTTTGTCGCACGCGACATACGCCCGACCACGCTCGCTTTCGTCATGCGTGGCACAGCCAAGACCGGCTCGCGCTATTCGTTTTATCTGGACGGGACGGCCTACGACGGCCCTTGGCCGTTCCCGAAGGAATGGCCGACGAGCGGAAGGCATCTGCACGTCGGGTCGTTCTCCGCGGTCGAACGTCACGGACAGACCGTCGTCGAAGCGATGCGGGCCGCGCGTCCGCGCGCGACCGTCAGCTACGATCCAAATATTCGCCCGTTCGTGACGCCGGACCGAGAATCGGTGACGAAGCTCGTCGAGCGGCAAGCTTCCCTCGCCCATTTGGTCAAGGCGAGCGAGGAGGACCTCGAATGGCTTTATCCCGGCCGCGCGGTCGAGGACAGCCTGTCGGCATGGACGAAGCTGGGTCCGCGCTTTTGCGTTGCGACGCGCGGCGAACGGGGAGCGCTCGCCATGTTGGGGACGGAACGCATCGAGGTCCCGGCGCCGCGCATCGACATCGTCGACACCGTCGGCGCCGGCGATAGTTTCATGTCCGCCCTGCTCTCGGCCATGGATCGCGCTTCCGCCCTCGGCGCCGATCGGCCTTCCCCGAATCGCGCCCAGCTCGAACAATGGCTTCGCTTCGCCGCTGCCGCTTCGGCGATCACGTGCACGCGTAAGGGATCGGATCCCCCGACTCGCGCCGAGGTTGAGACCGCCCTCAGGCCTTAAAACCTCAGGGCCATGGCGCTTTGGACGGAGAATCCAAGGGTGAAGGAATCCAACGTTGCGAGCGTCGATCGGTAGGTCTAAGACTGCCTTGGAACTGCAAGGGAAAATGACCTATGGCATCGACCGAGGCTGCCTCTGCTAGAGGCCGACCGCGCCCCTTGTCGCCGCATATCGGCATTTACAAGATGACGATGACGATGGCGATGTCGATGGCGCATCGCGTCAGCGGCGCTGCGCTTTATTTGGGCGTCCTGTTGCTGGCTTGGTTCCTCGTTGCGGCTTCGACCGATGCGGCCACATTCGGCGTCTTTTCGGCCTTCATCGAATCGTTCATTGGCCGATTGGTGCTGTTCGGCTTCACTTGGGCCCTCTTTAATCACCTCCTCGGCGGCGTCCGGCATATTATCTGGGACGCCGGTTACGGCTTGGACGCGCCGCTGCGCGACCAACTGGCCTGGGCGACGCTGATCGGAGGCTTCCTGCTGACGATCGTCGTCTGGGCGATCGGCTACGCGGTCCGGTAGGGGAGATTTCCCGTGTCCAATGAAGCAAGCGGCCTGCGTACCCCGCTCGGGCGGGCTCGCTTTCTCGGCTCGGCTCGCTCCGGAACGCCAGAAGCGTGGGTTACTCACGTGACCGCGGTCGCGCTCATGCCCTTGAGCCTAGCCTTCGTCTGGTTGCTGCTCGATCTGCTGCACAAGGACTACAATGGCGTGCGCGCCGAGATCGGACGCCCCATCCCCGCGACCCTTCTGCTCGCGTTCATTCTCACCGGCATTGTCCACATGGAGCTCGGCATGCGCTCGATTATCGTCGACTATGTCGAGGGACGCGCGCGCGCTTGGGCCCTGGTGGCCAACGCCTGCTTTGCCGCATTGCTCGCGTTTGCCTGCCTCTACGCGACGCTCCGCGTAGGTTTCACTTGAGCAATTCTTGAGGACGGAACATCGCATGGCGACGAACGGCTCCACCGCGCAGGCCGCGCCAGCGCTCGCGGGAAACGCCTATCCGATCACCGATCATACGTTCGATGTGGTCGTCGTCGGCGCGGGCGGGGCTGGCTTGCGCGCCAGCGTCGGCTGCGCGCAGGCCGGCTTGCGGACGGCGTGCATCTCCAAAGTGTTCCCCACCCGCTCGCATACCGTCGCCGCTCAAGGCGGCATCTCAGCCTCCCTCGGCAACATGGGTCCCGACGATTGGCGTTGGCACATGTATGACACCGTCAAGGGTTCGGACTGGCTTGGCGATCAGGACGCGATCGAATATTTGTGCCGCAACGCTCCCGCCGCGGTTTACGAATTGGACCATTGGGGCGTGCCCTTTTCGCGCACGGAAGCCGGAAAGATCTATCAGCGTCCATTCGGCGGCATGACGACCGATTTCGGCAAGGGGATCGCCCAACGCACCTGCGCCGCAGCCGACCGCACCGGCCACGCCATCCTCCACACGCTCTACGGACAAGCGCTGAAAGCCCGCTGCCAATTCTTCATTGAGTATTTCGCCATCGACCTCATTCGCGACCCCGAGGGCGCCGTGCGGGGCCTCGTCTGCCTCAAGATGGACGACGGCTCGATCCATCGTTTCCGCGCCCAAACGACGATCCTGGCGACCGGCGGCTACGGCCGTGCGTATTTTTCCGCAACGTCGGCCCATACCTGCACCGGCGACGGTAACGCGATGGCGCTGCGGGCGGGCCTGCCGTTGCAGGACATGGAGTTCGTGCAATTCCACCCGACCGGCATCTACGGCGCGGGCTGCCTCATCACCGAGGGCGCCCGCGGCGAGGGCGGCTATCTTGTCAATTCGGCCGGGGAGCGCTTCATGGAGCGCTACGCCCCGTCGGCCAAGGACCTCGCCTCGCGCGACGTCGTCAGCCGCTCGATGACGTTGGAAATCCGCGAGGGCCGCGGCGTCGGCAAACACAAGGACCACATCTATTTGCACCTCGACCATCTCGATCCGAAGGTTCTGCACGAGCGCCTGCCGGGCATTTCGGACAGCGCGCGCATATTCGCCGGCGTCGACCTGACGAAGGAGCCGATCCCCGTCCTGCCGACGGTCCACTACAACATGGGCGGCATTCCGACGAACTACCACGGCGAGGTGGTGACCAAGGTCGGCGGCGATCCGGACGCGATCGTGCCAGGGCTGATGGCGCTGGGCGAAGCGGCCTGCGTCTCGGTGCACGGCGCCAATCGTCTCGGCTCCAACTCGCTGATCGACCTCGTCGTGTTCGGCCGAGCGGCGGGCCTGCGCGCCGCCGAGATCCTGAAACCTGGCGACAGTCAGCCGGAACTGCCCAAGGACAGCGCCGAATTCGCGCTCTCACGCCTCGACCGGTTCCGCAACGCCGACGGCGACTCGCCGACAGCGACCCTGCGCCTCAACATGCAGCGCGTGATGCAAGACAATTGCGCGGTGTTCCGCACCGGCCCTGTGCTCGATGAAGGCAAGGCGAAGATCCGCGCCGCTTGGCGCGCCGGTGCGGACGTCCACGTGACCGACCGCTCCCTGATATGGAATTCCGACCTGATCGAGACGCTCGAATACGACAATCTGATCGTGCAGGCCGTAGTGACGATGGAAGGCGCGTCGAACCGCCTCGAAAGCCGCGGCGCGCACGCTCGCGAAGACTATCCCAAGCGCGACGACGCCAATTGGATGAAGCATACCCTCGCCTGGATCGATCCCAATAAGCAGACCGTCACGATCGACTATAGGCCGGTGCACGACTACACGATGAGCAACGACATCGCCTATATCGAACCGAAGGCGCGGGTGTACTGACGGGTTCCAAAACGCCTGCGAAGCCGCCGACCGGGAGTTGATAGACGACAATGGTCCAACTGAATCTGCCGACAAACTCCCGTCCGACGGCCGGAAAGACGTGGCCGAGGCCGGCGGGCGCCAAACGGATCACCGAATTTCGCATTTATCGCTGGAATCCGGACGACGACGCCAATCCGCGCATCGATGTCTACGCCGTCGACCGGGACGATTGCGGGCCGATGATTCTCGACGCGCTGATCTGGATCAAGTCCAAGATCGATTCGACTCTGACCTTCCGCCGTTCCTGCCGCGAGGGCGTCTGCGGCTCCTGCGCAATGAACATCGATGGGCTTAACACGCTCGCCTGCACGCGGGGCATCGACGAGGTCGCGGCGCCGGTCGCCATTTATCCGCTGCCTCATCTCGAAGTCGTCAAGGACCTCGTTCCTGACCTCACCCATTTCTACGCCCAGCACGCCTCGATCGAGCCTTGGCTCAAGACGTCGAGCCCGCCGCCGGAAAAGGAATGGCTGCAATCGCCGGAGGAGCGGGCGAAACTCGACGGCCTCTATGAATGCATCCTCTGCGCCTCCTGCTCGACCTCCTGCCCGAGTTATTGGTGGAACGGTGACCGCTATCTCGGCCCCGCCGTCCTCCTGCAGGCCTATCGCTGGCTCATCGACTCGCGCGATGAGGCGCAGGGCGAGCGGCTCGACGACCTCGAGGACCCGTTCCGCCTCTATCGCTGCCATACGATCATGAACTGCGCCCAGACCTGCCCGAAGGGCCTCAACCCCGCCAAGGCGATCGCGCACATCAAGGCGATGATGATCGAGCGGCGGATGTAGCCCGGGCAATCGCGAGTTGCTCTAATCTCGTTCTCACGACTTTGCCGCGGAGGCGCATCAATGGCCGACCATCCCGCCCTGGCTCCCGATCGGGTCGCGGTCATCACGGGCGCAGCCAGCGGCATCGGCCTCGCCGCGGCGGCCAGATTCGCCGGACTTGGCATGAAGATCTTTATGGCGGACGCGAACGGCGAAACTCTGGCCGCCGCGGCGGCGCGCGTCTCGGCATTGGCGGCGCGCGCCAACCTCGTGCGCTCGCTCGTCGTCGACGTCAGCAGCCTCGATGAGGTTCAGCGCCTCAGGCAGGCGGCCTACGACGCCTTCGGCGAAGTCGCCCTGCTCATGAACAATGCGGGCGTCGGGGGCGGCGCCGGCTTGTTCGGCGATCACGCGCAATGGCGTCGCATCCTTGACGTCAACCTCTGGGGCGTCATCAACGGCGTGCAAGCGTTCGCCCCGGCCATGATCCGACAAGGCGCGGCCGCCGCGATCGTCAATACCGGGTCGAAGCAGGGCATCACCTGTCCGCCGGGAGATACGGCCTACAATGTCTCCAAGGCGGGCGTGAAAGTGGTGACAGAGGCTCTCGCGCACGAGCTTCGCAATATCGATGGATGCCAAGTCACCGCGCACCTTCTCATCCCCGGCTTCACGTTCACGGGAATGACCCCGGGTTCGAAGACCGAGAAACCGGCCGGCGCTTGGACTGCGGAGCAGGTCGTGGATTTCCTTGTCGCTTCGATGTCGGCCGGCGACTTTTACATCCTTTGCCCCGACAACGACGTGCCCCGCGAACTCGACGAGTTGCGGATCATTTGGGCCGCCGATGACATTGTCAAGAACCGGCCGCCCCTGTCGCGCTGGCATCCCGAATATAAGACCGCGTTCGCGGAGTTCGTGAAGGCCGGTCGCGCGCGCTAGCTCTACGCCAGGCCCGCCCTCACATACGCGAGGCTCGCGCGCAGATCGGCTTCGATGGTCGGGCTCGCATGAACTGAGACGGCGAAAGGCTCGAATGACGCGGGCCCGCCGTAGCCTCCGGCGCGCAGGGCGCGCAGCTGCTCGATGTTGCCGATGCGGTCGTTCGCGTCGACCAGCACGCGATGCGGATCGCGCATCGTCGCAGCGGTCGCCGCCGGATCTGTGACGCCCGAAATGTGGACGAGCCCGGTCATCCTCGGGAACGTCCTGGTCTCGCCGGCGACGAAGTGATGAAACGTGTCGTGGACGACGCGAAACGTGTCGCCATCGACCGCTTCGATCGCGTCGATCGCTTCCTCCTTGTATCGCAGCGAGCATTCGGCGAAGCCGAGCGGCTCGACGAAGCCGCGGATCCCGGCGGCGGACAGCATCGGCTTTAGGCCGTTCAGCGCCTTGAGCAACGCCGCGCGGCGTTCGGCGGCCGACGGCCTGTAGTCGACGTCGTTGACTGGGCAGAGCACGAGCGCTTCAGAACCGCTCGCGGCGCATTGGGCGATCATCGCGGCGGCCTCAGCCGCGCGCGCGTCGTCCCAGATGTTGAACCTCTGCAGCGCGTTGATGGTCAGGACCCGCAGGCCGCGTGACTTCGCCGCGGCGCCGACATCGGCGGCCGGCGTGCCGTCGGCGAGCGCGACCCCGTCGAGATCATTGCGGATCTCGACGTTTGCGAGGCCGAGCTTGCGGGCAAGATCGAAGAAAGCTGCGTGATCGAGGCGAGGGGCGACCATGTGATTGAGTGAGAAGTTCATCGAGGAGCATCCATTTTTGGTTCGACCGCGCGTCGGGCCCGGACGGGCGCCTAAGCCGCATACAGGGCCGGGCGTTCGCGAAGTCTGATCGGTTCGCGCTGGCCGGTTTCAATCGCCTTGACTCCGGCGTTGGTGACAACGGTAGCGACATAGCCGTCCCACGAACTCGGACCCGAGGCTCCGCCTTCTGCGGCGGCTCTCAGCCATTCGCGGAACTCCGTGTCGAATGCGACGGCGAACCGTTCGCGCCAATCGGCGGGCACGCGGCCGCTGAACGCGCCGTTACTCTTGACGACGACGTCGTTGCGCTCGCCGAGGGTCACGACGCCCGTCTCGCCAATGATTTCGCCGCGTATGTCGTAGCCGTAGGCGATGTTGACCGATGTCTCGATCGCCACCAGCGCCCCCGTCCGCATCTCGATCAGGGTGAACAAGGGGTCGGCGAGATCGCCGCCGCGGCTGTTGTGGCGCGGTGTCTTCACCGTAACCGCGATCGGTTCGTCATCGAGCAGGAAGCGCGCAATGTCGACGTCGTGCACCGCGGTGTCGGTCAGCGCCATGTCCTTGGTATAGTGTCCGGGGACGGAAGGATTGCGATGGCCGCTCTGGAAGATGAGCGGCGCGCCGATCGCGCCCGAGACGATCGTCTCTTTCATTGCCCGGTATTGAGGGTCGAAGCGGCGCATGAACCCGACCTGCACCAGCCGGCGTCCGAAGGCGGCCTCAGCATCGAGGATCGCCGAACAATCCTTCTCGGTGTCCGCCAGCGGCTTTTCGCAGAAAACCGGTTTGCCGGCCTTGATCGCCGCGAGCACATAGGCCGCGTGCGTCGGGCCCCAAGAGGTCACGATGATCGCCTCGACTTCCCTCGCGACGATCAGCTCTTCGCCGGTGGCATAGACCTTGGCGTCGTTCAGTCGCGACGCGACCTCCCGGGCCTGCGCCGGATTCACGTCGCTGACCGCCGCTACGTTCGCCCCTGCGAGCACAGTCGTCAGGCGACGAATGTGGTCCTGGCCGATCATTCCGACGCCGATGACGCCGACGTTCACTGTCATGGCTTTTCCCCTGTCTGTAGCATTCCCGGAAACCGTCCTCAGGCTTTGCCTTTGCGCTTCTTTCCGTCGGCCTTCGGCTTGCCGAAGTGCTTATCGACGTAGTTCTGGATTTCCCTGCGCATGAAGCGGCCAGAGTCGTCGGCGCGCTCCTCCCAGGCGAACACGCAGGAGGTGACGATGCCGTCGAAACCGACCGCGGCGAGCGAGGAGAAGAACGCGTCCCAGTTCACTTCCCCCTGGCCGATGTCCATGTGCTGGTGGATCGTCACCTGCGCGCCCGGCGGATTGCAGATGTAGCGCAGTCCCGAGGAGGCCTTGTGATTGTAGGTGTCGGCGACGTGGACATGCGCCAGAATGGGCGCGGCGTCGCGGATCATTTTGGCGATATCGTCGCCGAAATAGAACGTGTGCGGGGCGCAGTAGAGAAACTTCACGTTCTTCGACCCGATCATGCGGATCATGTCGACCGCCGGATGCAGGGTCTCGACGAAGTCTTCGGGATGCGGCTCGATGTGCAGGTTGATCCCCTCGCGCTCGAAGACGGGGACAAGCTCCTCCATCGAGCGCCACCACGCAGCTTCGCTCGATTCGACCGTATAGCGCCCGCCGCAGCAGTTGGAGGCGTGCGAGCGGTCGGGCGAGGGGCCGCGGCCGAATTCGGAATTCATCGTGTCGACGCCCATGTCGACGGCGATCTCAATCGCCTTCTTCCAGTAGCGCACCGCCGTCTGACGCTCGTCCTCGTGCGGGCTCGCCCAGCGGTACATCGGCAGCAGCGAGGCAATCTTCACGCCGTGGTCCTTCAGCGCCCTCTTGAAGCCGGCGATGCGCTCAGGATAGGCGCGCGGATTGACCCACCAGGCGAGAAAGTCGTCGCGCGGCGACAGCTCGATATATTCGTAGCCGAGCTCGGCGACTTTGCGCGGAAGCTCCTCGAGCGACAGATGCCGATGCATGTAGGGATCGAGCGCGATCTTCATGGGCTCCTCCGCGACTGTTTCATCTTGAGTGCGCTGGGGCGGGCCCGTTGTCGAAACAGCGTCTTTTGACGCTGTCCGCCATCCCGCCGCTGTATTCTCGGGAAGCGCTTAGCAGCGGTCGCTTCGGTCATCAATCGATCTGCAACGTTTTATGTCACAACTATCATTTGGCCTCATTACGAAATGCGAGAATATCTCACGGACGGCCGCGCCCTCAGATCGACGCCAGGGTTTTCCGCGCCGCCTTCAGGTGCGGAATGTCGACCATCCTGCCATCGACCCCGAGCGTCCCCGCGCCTGGATTGGCTTCGAACGCCGCCACGATTCTTCGCGCGCGCTCGATCTCGGCGTCCGAGGGCGCATAACTGCGATTGATCGTGGCGACCTGATCGGGATGGATCGCGAGACGACCGTTGAAACCGTCGCGACGCGAGCGGCGGCAATCGCGCTCGAGGCCCTCCAGATCCCGGAAGTCGACGAACACCGTGTCGATCGCCGCGACCTCGGCGGCCGAGGCCGCAAACAGACATTGCGTCCGGGCGACCTGATAGGGAAATGTCCAGGAGCCGTCCGGTTCCTTGTTGTCGGTCGCGCCGAGCGCCGCGGAAAGATCTTCCGCGCCCCACGTCAGCGCGATCAGTCTCGGATGCGCCGGCGCGTAAGAGCCGAGGGCGAACATGGCCCTGGCCGTTTCCGTCGCCACGACCGCAAATTTGACCGACCCCCGCGGCAGGCCGGCCCTGCCCTCGAGCAAGTCGAGATCGTGGCCGATGCGCTCGAGGTCGGACGCCCCGTTCGCCTTGGGGATGAGCAGCCCGTCGAGACCCGGCTTCACGACCGCGGCCATGTCGTCGAGCGTCAAGCCGGTGTCGAGCGCGTTGACGCGCACGAAAAAGGACCAGTCGCGCGTTTCATTGTCGTCGATCAGCTCCGCGACGAGCGCGCGCGCGGCCGCCTTTTGCGACGGCGCGACGGAGTCTTCGAGGTCCAGAATCAGCGCATCGGCGCCGCAATCCTTCGCCCGCGCGAACTTGCGCGCCGAGTCGCCGGGAACGAACAGAAGAGAGCGCAATTTCATGTCGGTGTTCGCCAAATCACAGGCAGCGCGCGGACAAGTTGCGCTCGGCCGAACTGCGAGACTATCGACGGGATGGCCCCTTGGCGAGGCGGAACGCCGTCGTCAGTTCATCAACCAAGGCGCGGCGACCGGCCGAACCGAGAATATCACATGTCATCTTAGGCTATTGACGCCGCAGCCAAATTTTTCCAAGCCAATCCAAGTCAGACCAAGCCAAACCAAGGAAAACCAAGGAAAACCAAGGAAAAAATCCTTGGATTTCCTTGGATTTCCTCGTCCGGATCGGGACTTTTCAATGAGTTACGACGATTCACGAGCAAAAATATTTCGCCCCAGCCGTTCATGACGACCAGAATTTGTCATTGGGTTCTGGTGCGCGTCGAACACCCGCCATTCGTCTCCTCATTCACGAAAGTCGTTTCGACCGCGTCACTCGCGGCAAGCCGCACAATAGCACGTCTTCTGATTTTCCGCAAGAGAAGAGCCGCCGCGCGCGGATCCCGATCGGGCACTCGACAGCGAAGCGAGGCGCCGCCCCCTGGCTCGCGCCGGCCGCGTCAAAGCCCGCTTCCCTCGTGGCTGATCTTCGCCGTCGCCACGTCGTCCATCATCGCCAGAAGCGCGTCGGGAACCGCCATCGGCGTGCAGGCCTTGTCGCCATCGATGAAGAACACCAGGCCGCCGGCGTTGCCGTCGACCTTGGCGAGCGCCGCCTTGTCGCCGTAGGGCAGGCCGGGCGGGGTCAGCGGGTTCATGGCGTAGATGCCGCGCAGGAACTCCCATTGTTCCGGCGTCAGTTCGATCCATTTGCCGTTGTGCGCCTCGATCGCCTTCTTGGGCACGGAGACATCGACGCAACGGGCGGTTTCGGCGGCAAAGACCATCTGGGGCAGGACCGTCAGAGCGCCGGCCAACGCCAGAGAACGCTTGTTCAACATGAGGACCTCCTGTGGTCGGACGCCCTGCTTGCTGCTTTCCTCTCCCGACTGAACCCTTCCGATCGTCCTTTGGCCGATCAACGCGCTTTTACGTGGCGCGACATTACCATGATTCGGCGGCTCATGAATGAAGCCGATTTTCGTCCCGCGGACCGCGATCCACCGGATTCCCCGAGCGAAAGAACGCCGCCCGCCGCGCCGGCCGAGGGCGAACGACGGCAATGACCGCCCATCGGCCCGCGGCGCTCCATTGCTCGCGGGCCGATGGGCGGGTGGATCGGGTTCTGGCGCTACTTCTTAACGAGGGCGCCGGCGATCTTCTCGGAGATGTAGCCGAGCACCGCGCCGACGATCAGCGAAATCGCGACGTTTACGAACGGGTTTTCCATCGAGCCGGTCGTCAGCGCGCCGAGCTTGTTGCCCGCCAATGCGAGTCCCGCCACCGCGGCGTAGCCGTAGACCGATGCCGGGATGTCGCTCAGCGCCGGCGCCTTTGCGGCATAAACCAGAATAAAGACCGTGATCAGGACACAGATCCCGGCCCACAGCGGCACCCCGAGCGCGGCGCCGAGAGGGACGTGGACGACAAGCAGCAGCGCGATATAGGCCATGATCGCGCCGAAGATGGTGTGCGTGATTGTCTTGGTGAGGCCAGCCTCCTTGCCGCCGCAATGATAGAACGTCGCCCAAGCGATGAAAGCGGCCCAGATTTGCAGGCCCATGCCGATCGGCGACAGCATCAAGTAAGTGGCGATGCCGCCAAGCACGCCGATGCTGACTGCCAGAGCAGTGATGAGATCCATGTTTCCCTCCCTTTGAACCCGCGATCGCCCAATCTGTCGACCGTGGGCGTCCATTTTTTCGGCGGCAGCTGCCTGTCGCCGAGGCAAACAGCATAGATCGTGGCTAAATTGTGCGCAATGGCGCCGAGATAACTCTAAATTGGACCAATTTCGTCGCAATTCGCCTTCGTCCGGCCTCCAGAGAGCGCGGAGAAGGAAGGGCGGATTCGGCCTTGACGCCGAGCGCAGATAAGGCAAACCGGATGCAGAACAGCTGCGGCTCGCGCGCTGCAGAAAGCGGCGTCAGGGCGGACGCACGGCGCCGATTCGGCGCAGAGATGGATCAGGAGCTGGCGAATCGGCGCCGTTCCCGCCTTCGTTAAGGAGAGGAGACTCGAAGATGGCGACTAGCCCCACTGAGATCGCATTGGGAGCGCCGGCGGCTGATTTCCGCCTTCCGGCCACGGACGGCCGCACTTATACGCTCGGCGACATCGCCGGCGAAAAGGGCGCGGTGATCGTCTTCATCTGCAATCATTGCCCCTATGTCAAAGCCGTGATCGGCCGGATCGTCGCCGACGCGCGCCTTCTCATGCGCGAAGGCGTGGGCTTTGCCGCCATCTGCTCCAACGACGCCGCCGCCTATCCCGACGACTCGTTCGACAAGCATGCGCGAATTCGCCGAGCGGCACGATTTTCCGTTCCCCTACCTTCACGACGAGTCGCAGGCCGTCGCGCGCGCCTATGGCGCCGTCTGCACGCCCGACTTCTTCGGCTACGATCGCGACCTCAAGCTCAAATATCGCGGCCGCCTCGACGAAGGCCGCACCACGCCGCCCCCTGCCGGCGCGCGCCGCGAGCTCCTCGAAGCCATGCGCGCCATCGCCGCGACCGGCCTCGCCCCGGCCGATCAAATTCCCTCCATCGGCTGCTCGATCAAGTGGAAGGCTTAGGCCGGGTGAAGCGCCTGGGCTGAGAAAGCTGCAGTCCCAACCCGTCGGCGGACTTCGGTCAGCTCGCGCTCGGGCCCCGCATCACTTTCAGCGCGGCTTCGATATGCCGCCAGGTTTCGGCCTCGTCCTTGTCGTTCCGCTGTTCGGAGGCGACGGCGCGCTCGAGCCGCTTCGGCGACCGCGCCGTCGCCGCGGGCCTCCAGCAATTGCCGCGCATATTCATTGATCGTGGTCTCGTCCATGAATTCGACCTCCTCGCCGAAGAGCTCTGTTCGAGCGCGGCGAATTGAGCACAGGATGCTGGCGAGAGTGCGTCGCGGCCAGGAGACGACCCGTCGGCCCGGGCGCCGCGACGCCTCGAGGCCGACCGAGCCGCCGTCGTTCGCCGACGCGCGAATTGCGGCCCCGCTTGCCGTTTGGCGAACCGCCGCGAAACAGCTTCCCTTCAGATGGGTTGGCGGCAACCGACCATCTTGGCAGGCCGAGCCGTTCGGGGCTCCGTTCCCCAATCACCGTCAATATCGTAATTTTGGGCTGGCGATCGGGGCGCGGAACGCCTCACCCCGCCTCCAAGAACCTCTCCGCTTCCGCCAGCTCCACCGACACGATCTGGCTCACTCCCCGCTCGGCCATGGTGACGCCGAACAGGCGGTCCATGCGGGCCATGGTGATCGGGTTGTGGGTGATGGCGACGAATCTCGTGTCGGCGCGCTTGCGCATGGCGTCGAGCAGGTCGCAGAAGCGCTCGACATTGTAATCGTCGAGCGGCGCGTCGACTTCGTCGAGCACGCAGATCGGCGACGGGTTGGTCAGGAACACGGCGAAGATCAGCGACAGCGCGGTCAGCGCCTGTTCGCCGCCCGACAACAGCGTCAGCGTCTGCGGCTTCTTGCCCGGCGGCTGGGCGACAAGCTCCAGCCCCGCCTCCAAGGGATCGTCGGATTCGACCAGCTGCAGCTCGGCCGTTCCGCCCTCGAACAGGGTCGCGAACAGCTCCTGGAAGTGCCGGTTGACGACGTCGAAGGCCGCGATCAGCCGCTCGCGCCCTTCCTGGTTGAGACTGTGGATCGCGCTGCGCAGGCGCTTGATCGCCTCCGTCAGGTCGTCGCGCTCGGCGACCAGCCGGTCGCGGCTCGCCTCGACTTCGGCCAGCTCCTCGTCGGCGCGCAGGTTGACCGCGCCGAGCCGCTCGCGCTCCTGGCGAAGGCTGTCGAGCTTGCGGCCGATCAGCGCCGCCTCGGGCAGGGCCGCGTCGCCCTGATGGCCCGCGAGCGCCGCGAGGTCCGAGGGCTCGCAATCGAGTTCGCTGAGGATCGCGTGCAGCAGGTGCTCGCCCCGCGCGCGCGCGCCTTCCGCCCGCTCCTCGGAGGCCGCGCGCGACTCGCGCGCGGCGGCCATCGCCTCGAGCGCCTGGCGCGCGGCCCGGTCGGCCTCGGCAAGCGCGGTTTCGCCAAAGGCGCGCGCGTCGGCGGCCTCTTTTCGCGCGGCTTCGGCGTGATCGTATTCGTCGGCGAGCGCCCGGCGCCGGCGCGCGAATTCGAACGGCGCGTCGGACAGCTCCGCGCGCTCCGCTTCGGCGGCCGCGCGGCGCTCGGCGAATTCGGCGATTTGCATCCGCGCCCGCTCGCGCCGTTCGTCCCACGACCGGCGCTCGGAAGCGATCGCCTGCCGGCGGGCGGCGCGCGCGTGAGCCTCGCGGGCGAGACTTTGCGCCGCGGCGCGCGCTTCGGCGAATTCGGCCCGTTCCTGCGCGGCGGCGGCGCGGGCGCGTTCGAGGGCGAGCGCGAGATCATCGCCGGGCGCGAGATCCAAAAGCGCCGCTTCCGCCTGCCGCTTGCGCTCGGCCGCCTCGTCGCGCGCGGCCTTGGCGCGCGATACGGCTTCCTCGACCGCCGAAAGGCGAGACATGGTCTGCGCGCGCTTGCGCTCGAAATCGGCGAGCGCGTCGCGGGCGCTGTCGAAGGCCGCTCTGGCGGCGCGAACCCGCTGGCGCCTGTCGGCTTCCGCCGCGGCGGCCTCGCGCGCACGCGCGGCGGCGCCGGCGGCGTCGATCCTGACGGCTTCGACCGCCCTCAGCGCCGCTTCCGCTTCGCGCTGCAGGTCGCCGAGGCGGTTCCTTTCGGCCAGACGCCGCGCCGCCGGCGTCGGCGCCTCGGCCGCCGCGACGAAGCCGTCCCAGCGCCAAAGATCGCCCTCGCGCGAGACCAGCCGCTGGCCGGGCCTGAGCAGCCGGCTCAGCCATTTTCCGTCTTCGCGCGCGACGACGCCGACCTGCGCCAGACCGCGCGCCAGCGCTTGCGGCGCGACGACCCGCTCGGCGAGCGGCTCCGCGCCCGGCGGCATCGGCGGGTCCTCGCCCTCGGGCGCAATGAGCGACCAGTGCGCGGGCGCCGATTCCTCGACCGAAGCGTCGAGATCGTCGCCGAGCGCCGCGCCGAGCGCCGCCTCGTAACCGCGCTCGACGCTGATCGCGTCGACGACCGGCGGCCAGCGGCTGTTCGGCGTCCGAGCCCACCAGGCTGGCGAGCGTTCGGGCTTCGGTCTCCAGCTTTTGCGCCGCGCGTTCGGCTTCGTCGAGCGGCCCGCGCGAACGCGCTTCCGCTTCGCGCGCCAGCGCGTGACTTTCCTCCGCCGCCAGCGTCTCGCGTTCCGCGGTCTCGAGCGCCTGGCCAAGATCGGCGACGGCGAGAGCGCGCGTCGCATGCTCGGCGTCCTCGAAGCCGGCGCCGCGCAGGGCCGCCCGCTCGCGCTCGATCCCGGCGCATTCGGCCTCCAGGCGCGCGAGACGACGCCCCTCCTCCGCCGCCGCGGCGCCGAGCGCATGGCGGCGCGCATTGAGGTCGGACGCGGCGGCCTGCGCTTCGGCGAGGTCGGCCTCGGCGCTGGCGAGCCGGCGCTCCGCGCTCTCTTGACGCTCGCTCGCATGGGCGGCGGCGTCGCCCGCCCGGTCGGTCTCTTCGGCGAGCGCGGAATCCTCGGCGGCCAACCTTTCGCGCGACTCCGGCCGCATCGGCGATCAGCGCCTCCTCGCGCGCGAGATCGCGGGCGAATTGCGCGACCCGGCGTTCGAGTTCGGCCTCGCGCTCCTTGGCGCGTTTCTCCTCGGTTTCGAGCGCCTCGCGCGCCAGCGCGATCCGGTGCAAGGCCGCGCCGCGCCGCGCTTCCTCCTCGCGCAACGGCGGCAGGTCGGCGGCGGCGATCGCCTGCAGACGCGCGGCCTCGGCCTGTTCGCGGGTGCGCTCCGCGACTTCGATGAGGTCGGCGTCGAGCCGCCGGCGCGCCTCGGCGAATTGGGTCTCGTGTTCGCGCCAGGCGATCAGATGCGCGAGCGCCTCGTGGCGGCGGATGTCGGCGGCGAGATTGCGGTAGCGGCTCGACTGGCGCGCCTGACGCTTGAGGCCGTCGATCTGGACGTCGATCTGCTTGAGCACGTCCTCGACCCGCAGCAGATTGTCCTCCGCGCCCTTCAGCCTGAGCTCCGCTTCGTGGCGGCGCGAGTGGAGGCCCGAGACGCCCGCCGCTTCTTCGAGAATGAGGCGGCGCGCCTGCGGCTTGGCGGAGATGATCTCGCCGATCTGGCCCTGACGCACCAGCGCCGGCGAGCGCGCCCCGGTCGAGGCGTCGGCGAACAGGAGCTGCACGTCGCGCGCCCGCACCTCCTTGCCATTGACGCGATAGGTCGAGCCGGCCTCGCGCTCGATGCGCCGCGTGACTTCGATCAACTCGGCGTCGTTGAAGGCGGCCGGCGCGCGGCGGTCGGAATTGTCGAGCAGCAGGCCGACCTCCGCGTTGTTGCGCGACGGCCGTTTGCCGGAGCCGGCGAAGATGACGTCCTCCATGCCCGAGGCGCGCATGTTCTTGAACGAGCTTTCGCCCATCACCCAGCGCAGGGCCTCGACGAGGTTCGATTTGCCGCAGCCGTTCGGACCGACGACGCCGGTCAGGCCCGACTCGATCTTGAATTCGGCGGCGTCGCAGAAGCTCTTGAAGCCGGTCAGGCGCAAGCGCTCGAATTTCATCGTCGCGGCCTCGTCGCCCGTCGGCCGGCGGCAGGATATTCGCGCTTTCGCGCAGAAATCACGTCATCATCCCTTTTTATAAAGCACGCCGTCTCGCCGGGACGGATTGGGGACAAGCGGCCATATCGGCCCCGCGCAATCAACCCAGACCCTCGAGAAACCTGTGCGAAACCGAAATCAGCGCAGCATCGGGGCCAGAACCTCGTCGAACTTCTCCAGGCTGAGCTCCCCGATCAGTCTGACGCCGTTGACGAAGAAGGTCGGAGTCGAACGAACCTGGAACTTCGTCGCCGCGATGTCTCGCGTCTGATTCACATGGTTCAACAGCTGCTGATTCGTCAAGCAGGCCCGGACATCGGCCTCCGACATTCCCGCCTCCAGAACTTGCGCTTGGAGCTTGTCGAGCGGATTGGCGACGAAAGCCCAATCGGCCTGATGGTCGAGCAGGCGATCGACCAAGGCGTCGCGCCGTGCCGGCCCGGCGCAGCGGGCGAGCATGAAGGCGGCCGCCGCCAGCGGATCAAACGGGAACTCGCGCAGGATGAACCTGGCCTTGCCGGCGTCGACGTACTTTGCCTTCAGGCCCGGCCACGTGACCCTGTGAAAGGCCGCGCAATGGCTGCAGGTCATCGAGGCGTATTCGATAATCGTCACCGGCGCGCCGGCGGAGCCCTCGACGATGTCGGGCAGCGGCCCGGGCGCCATCAATTGTTCGATCGCGACCGAGGCGGGCGCGCCGCTGGTCTGAGCCCCCGCGCCGGTCGCGGCGAACCCGAGAACGAGCGCCGCGAAGGTCAGCGCTGCTTTCCCCCACAGCGGCGATTTGATTTGGGCGCCAAACGTCAGACTTTACCCATTAGCCCTTCCGCGCGCGCCCGTCGTCGGCCGCCTGCGGCGCCGACAGCGCGGCAGTGATTTGAGCCGCATGCTCTTTGCGCCGCGCGCAATCCCTGAACTCATTCTCGGAGCATACGAGCTTGCCGCAATTGAGACAAAGGTCAATGTCGGGCGGAACGTCGGTGACCAACTCGCGGCGGACGAACCCCCGTAGCCAGCGAAACATCCCCACAACTCCTGTAAATCCCCCGGAAGACCGTCGATTGAGCCTCAGACTGCGCCATTTTCGCTCGTCATGCAATCCACAGTTCGGCGAATGGATTGCTCTCTACGACGACATCAGCCAACCCGGAAGCAATTCAACCCCCGTCGCTTGCGCTCGCCTCGATGGCCGCCTTCAGGAGAGCCGCCCTATGATTTGGGCGCCGAATGATTGATTTTCGGCCCCGGAGCCGTGGTGACGGCGAAGCGGCCGCCCGGACGTTCCCGCGCGCGGAGCGTGACGGCGGCTCGACACCGGCGCCGCTTTGCTATAAGGACCGCGCCTCAACTTAAAACAGCGCGCCGAAGCGCTCGTCGGCTCCTCGTCAAGGTCCGGCGCACGGCAGGGGTCAATGCAGTGAACATCATCGAGACGATCGAGGCCGAGCACGCGGCCAAATTGCCCGGCGCCAAGCTGCCGGAATTCCGGCCCGGCGACACCGTCGTCGTCAACGTCAAGGTCACCGAGGGCGAGCGCACCCGCATCCAGGCCTACGAAGGCGTGTGCATTGCGCGCAGCGGCGGGGGGCTGCAGGAGAATTTCACCGTCCGCAAGATCTCCTATGGCGAAGGCGTCGAGCGCGTCTTTCCCGTCTATTCGCCGATGATCGATTCGGTTAAGGTGCTGCGGCGCGGCAAGGTGCGCCGCGCCAAGCTCTATTACCTGCGCGATCGCCGCGGCAAGTCGGCGCGCATCGCCGAGCGCACGGACAGCCCGGGCGCGGCGAAGGCGGCCGCCAAGGAGTAGGGCCTTCCGCCAGCCGCCGCGGCCGGATGTGATGAAGGGGAAACTCGTGAACACTGCAATCGTCGCCCAGAAGGGCCCCTACGCACAAGCCGTCGAAGCGGGCAAGACGTACTATTGGTGCGCGTGCGGCCGATCGGCCAATCAGCCGTTCTGCGACGGTTCGCATAAGGCCGTCGGCCTCGCGCCGAAGCCCTTCGTCGCGGAAACGAGCGCGACCGTCTATCTGTGCGGCTGCAAGCAGTCAAAAAACGCGCCCTTTTGCGACGGAACGCACAAGAGCCTGTGAGCGGGACGAATCATTGGATCATGGAGCGCGCGCCTTGGGCGCGCGTTTTGCGCGGACTGGGGAGTCGTCCGAGTCCGGTTGCGATCCTTCGCTGTCCGCAAGGCCAACAACGGCCGCTCGAGACCGTCCGCCGTATTCATAGGAAATAGGCGCCCGGGAAATCGGACGTCGGTTCAATCATCCGTAAACGAGCGCCTTGTCATCGAGGTCAGCCCCGGCCAGCGCATCCTTGTCGGCCCAGTAATCGTGCGAGTGCCGCCACTCCGGTTTGTCGCCTCGCTTCGGCAGCAAATGCAAGCCGCGCATGATGTAGCCGGGGTTGAAGTCCTCCGGATCCACCCATGGAAACAAAGGCATGTCCTTGTCTTCGGGCCGCAGGCTCGGGATCACCGTCTTCGAGCCTTTCTCCTTCATATGATTGAGAAGCCGGCAAACAAAATCGCCCACGAGGTCGGCCCGCAACGTCCAGCTGGAACGAAAATACCCGAACACCCACGCCATGTTGGGCGCCCCGACAAACATTATGCCGCGGTAAGTGACCGTCTCGGAGAAATTCAGCGGCCGGCCGTCGATGACAAAGTCGATGTCTCCCAGCACGCTGAGATTGAAGCCCGTGGCGGTAACGACGATATCGGCCTCCAGGAGCTTGCCGGACTTCGTCAGGACGCCCGCCGGCGTGAATTTTTCGATCTCGTCGGTCACCACGGATGCTTTGTTGGCGCGTATCTCGCGGAATAGATCGCCGTCCGGAATGAAGGCGATACGCTGCCTCCAGGGCCGATATTTCGGCGTGAAGTGGGTTTCGACGTCGTAATCTTCGCCAAGATAGGCGCGAACGGCCGAAAGCAGTTCGCTCTTGACCGCCTCCGGCTCGACGAGGCAACGGCGGGTGAAGGCGGCCTGATCAAAAAGGATCTTCCTGCGCGTGATTTCGTGGATCCACTCCTCCTTGACGTCGAGCTCACGCAACGTGTCGGCCAGGACATTGGCGTTGCGGCCGGTCATGAAATATGTCGGCGAGCGCTGCAGCATCGTGACCTGTTTGCAGCGCCCCGCGATCGCTGGAATGAGCGTCGCCGCGGTCGCCCCGGAGCCGATCACCACGACGCTCTTGCCCGCGGTGTCCAAATCTTCCGGCCACGACTGTGGATGAACGATCCGCCCCTCGAATGTCTCCATCCCCTCCCACTCGGGCGTGTAGCCTTGCGCGTGCCGGTAGTATCCCTGGCACATCCAGAGGAAATTCGCGGTGATGCGAACGGCTTCCCCGTCGCCCGTTCGTTTGACCTCCAGCGTCCAGAGATTTTCGGCGCTGGACCAGCGCGCCGCCGAAACAGCGTGCCGGTAGCGAATGTGAGCGTCGAGGCCGTTTTCGTCGATGACTTCGCCCAGATAGGCCAGAATCTCGGCGGCGGTCGCAATGGGTTTGCCGGTCCAGGGCTTGAAGCGATAGCCGAAGGTGTAGAGGTCGCTGTCCGACCTTATGCCGGGATACCGATGGGTGATCCACGTGCCGCCGAAACTCTTTTGGGCTTCGAGGATTGCGAAAGTCGTCCCAGGACACTGGGTCTTGAGGTGATAGGCGGCGCCGATCCCAGAGATTCCGGCCCCGACGATCGCCACATCAAAATGCTCGGGCTTTTCGGGTGCGGAAAAGGCGGGCGTCGCGGTCTCCGTCATTGTTCCAACCCTGACTGATGTGCCGCCGGCTTTGTTGGACGCGGCATCCGCGGGACGTCGCCGGACTATAAGGGATCACTTTCGACGGCTTCGGGCAACGCCAAACCGTCGATCGGCCAGAGGTCAAAGGTTCGCCCCGGGCGCGGCGCGCGCTCTCGCCGATCCTCGCTTGCGCGCGCGCCGCGCCCGCGTGCTAAATCGTCTGCATGCCTCCCCCCTTCGCCGTCGACGCTCCCGCGCAAGACATCATCGTCGACGTGCTGGCGCCGGTCGCCGTCGACACCGCCTACTCTTATCGCGCGCCGGCCGACTGGCCTCTCGAGCCCGGGACTTGCGTCACCGTCCCGCTCGGGACCCGCCAGGCGACCGGCGTCGTCTGGGCCGTGCGCGAGGGCGGCGGCGGCAATCTCAAATCCGTCGCCGCCATCCGCGACTGGCCGCCGCTTGGCCAGCCGTTGCGCGAATTCGTCGACTGGGTGGCGCGCTGGACGCTCAGCCCCCGCGGGATGGTGCTGCGCATGGCGATTCGCGCCAACGAGGTCGCCGAGAAGCCTTCGCCGAAATTTGGCGTTGTCGCGACCGGCAAGCCGCCCGCGCGCATGACCGAAGCGCGCGCGCGCGTCCTCGCAGCGCTCGAAGGCGGCAAGGCGCCGCCGTCCAAAGCGGCGCTCGCCGAGATCGCCCATTGCTCGACAGGGGTCGTCGACGGCCTCGTCGCTGATGGGGCGCTCGCGAGCGTCGCGCTGGCGCCGGAACGGATCGCGCCGGCGCTCGATCCCGAGTTCAGCCCGTCGAGCCTCAACGCCGATCAGCGCCCCGCGGCGAACGACCTCGTCCGGCGGGTCGCGAGCCGCGCGTTCTCGGCCACCCTGCTCGAGGGCGTGACGGGATCGGGCAAGACCGAGGTTTATTTCGAGGCTGTCGCCGAAGTCCTGCGGCAGGGCCGCCAGGGGCTGGTGATGTTGCCCGAAATCGCTCTGACCGCCCAGTTTCTCGACCGTTTCGCCGCCCGCTTCGGCGCCCGCCCGGCCGAATGGCATTCGGGGCTGACGGGCCGCCAGCGCGAGCGCGTCTGGACCGCGGCGGCGAGCGGAGAGGCGCGGGTCGTCGTCGGCGCGCGCTCGGCGCTTTTCCTGCCCTTCGCCGACCTCGGCCTGATCGTGGTCGACGAGGAGCATGAGGGCGCCTACAAGCAGGAGGACGGCGTCATCTACAACGCCCGCGACATGGCGGTGGTGCGCGCGCGGCTGGAGAAAGCGCCGATCGTGCTCGCCTCCGCGACGCCGGCGCTGGAGACGCGGGTCAACGCCGAAACCGGCCGCTATCGCTGGCTCATCCTGCCCTCGCGCTTCGGCGACCGCAGCATGCCCGACATCGCGACCGTCGACCTGAGGCGCGAAGGCCCGCCGCGCGGGCGTTGGCTGTCGCCGAGAGCGATCGCGGGCGTCGAGGCGGCGCGAGAACGGGGCGAGCAGGCGCTCTTGTTCCTCAACCGGCGCGGCTACGCGCCGCTGACGCTGTGCCGCGCCTGCGGGCATCGGTTTCAATGTCCCAACTGCGCGTCCTGGCTGGTCGAGCACCGCTTCCGCGCTGCGCTCGTCTGCCACCACTGCGGCCATGTCGAGGGACGGCCGAAGCTCTGCCCCGCGTGCCAGGAGGCCGACACCCTGACCGCCTGCGGTCCGGGCGTCGAGCGCCTGGCGGAGGAGGCCGCGATTCTGTTCCCCGACATCCGCACGCTGGTGCTGTCGTCCGACTTTCCCGGCGGGATCGAGACCCTGCGGGCCCAGCTCGACGCCGCGGCGCACGGCGCCTACGATCTCATCATCGGCACGCAACTCGTCGCCAAGGGGCACAATTTCCCTCTGCTGACCTTCGTTTGCGTGGTCGACGCCGATGTCGGGCTCGCCAACGCCGACCCGCGCGCCGCCGAGCGCACGTTCCAGCTTCTGCGTCAGGCGACGGGGCGGGCCGGGCGCGGCGAGGGGGCCGGGCGGGCGCTGTTGCAGACCTGGCAGCCCGAACATCCGGTCATCGCCGCGCTCGTCTCGGGCGACGCGGAACGGTTCTACCGCGAAGAGACCGAGCAGCGGCGCCTCGGCGGCCTGCCGCCGTTCGGACGTCTCGCCGCGATCATCGTCTCGGCCGAGGATCGCGGCGCGGCCGAACATCACGCCCGCGCGCTCGCCCGCGCCGCTCACGCTCTGCCGGAGGGCAAAGGCTGGCGCATCGCGCCGCTCGGGGGCCAGCCCCAAGATGGCGAGATCACCCTGCTCGGCCCCGCCGAGGCGCCGATCGCCGTGTTGCGCAAGCGCCACCGCTTCCGGCTCGCCGCCAAGGCGCCGCGATCGGCCGATCTGCAGGGTTTCTTACGCGCGATGCTGGCCGCCGCGCCTCCGCCGCGCGGCGGGGTCAGGGTCACGATCGACGTCGATCCGCAAAGCTTTCTGTGAGCGCAAAGCCTTCTGCGAGCGCGAACGATGCGCTCAGCGGGTGTTCGGCTCGCTTCGCCGAACCGAGGAGCGGCCGCCCTGCCTCGGGCCGCTCCGCCCGAACACTCCAATTGCGCCCGCCCGGCAAACGTCCGACAATGTGGCCCTGAACGAGGGCGCCCGTGGCGGATTCCGTGAGCATTTTCGACGTCGTCATCGCCGGCGGAGGCGCGTCCGGCCTGGCGCTGGCGGCTGCGATCAAGCAAGCGCTCGGCGCCGGCGCTGCAATCGCGGTCGTCGATCCGGCGCCCGCGCCAAGCCGTCAAGCGGGCTCGTCTCCGCTGAGGACGGTCGCGATCGCCGAGGGGCCGCGGCGGCTTCTCGAGCGCATCGGCGCCTGGGAGGCGCTGGCGCCGAAGACCCAGGCCATCCTGTCGATGGCGATCATGGACGGCGGCGTGCGCGACGCGGTGCGCCTGCCACATCTGAATTTCGCCGGCGCCGAGGGCGGACCGCTCGCCCATATGGCTTTCAACGACGACGTCGTCTCGGCCTTGTCGGCGCTCTGCGACCGCCTCGACGTCAAGCGCATCAGCGCCGCCGTGGCGCGCTGGAGCCCCGGCAGGCGCGTGGCCGAGCTCGGACTGTCCGACGGCCGCACCTTGCGCGCCCGCCTCGCCGTCGCGGCCGACGGCGCGCGCTCGAAGCTAAGGGCCTTCGCCGGCGTTCAGACGATCGGCTGGGACTACGACCAGGCCGGCATCGTCGCCACCGTCGCCCACGAACGCGATCACCACGGGCGCGCGGAGCAGCATTTCCTGCCCGCCGGCCCGTTCGCGATCCTGCCCCTGCCTCAACGGCGCTCGAGCATCGTCTGGAACGAGCGGCGCGCCGACGCGCGGACCCTGCTTGCGCTCGAGCCGGAGGATTTGACCCGGCAGCTCGAACGCCGGTTCACGCCAAAGCTCGGCGTGATCAGCCTCGCTTCGCGCGTTGAAGCCTTTCCGTTCCGCCTCCAGATCGCGCGGCGATTCGTCGCGGAGCGGCTGGCGCTGGTCGGCGATGCGGCGCATGTCGTTCATCCGATTGCGGGTCAAGGGCTCAACCTGGGCTTGCGCGACGTCGCCGCGCTCGCCGAAGCAATCGTTGGAGAAATGCGGCTCGGCCTCGATCCGGGCGCTTCCGCGCCGCTCGCCTCTTACCAGCGCGCCCGGCGCTTCGACGTCGCCGCGAGCGGTCTCGGCATGGACGCGCTCAATCGGCTGTTCTCCAACGATCTCGGGCCTTTGCGCTTCGTCCGCGATCTCGGGCTTCGCATCGTCGATCGCGCGCCCGCGCTCAAGGATATGCTGATCGCGGAAGCGGGCGGCGGCGGACGCGGCGCTCCGAGGCTGCTGAGGGGCCTCGCCCTGTGAGCGAGACGCCCGCTTTAAGCGCGCGCACCCTCGCCGCGCAGGCGCTTGGCCGGATCGACGAGCAAACCCGCGCGCTCGTGGCCCCGATCCATCTCTCCTCGACCTTCATCCGCGACCCCGACAATCTTTATCGCAGCGGCAATATCTATGGCCGCCCCGACAACGAGACCGTGCGCGAGGCGGAGGCGGTCATCGGCGCGCTCGAGGGCGCGTCCGCGACGCTCGCGTTCGGCTCGGGCATGTCGGCGGCGATCGCGCTTTTCCTGTCGCTGGGCCAGGCCGCGCATGTGATCGCGCCGCGCGTGATGTACTGGGCCTTGCGGGCGTGGCTCGCGAACGAGGCGCCGGCGTTCGGACTTCGGGCGGATTTCGTCGAGACCGAGGATTTGGACGCGCTGGCGCGGGCGGCGAAGCCAGGGGTGACGAAGCTCGTGTGGCTGGAGACGCCGAGCAATCCGCTATGGGGCGTCAGCGACATCGAGGGCGCGGCGCGGATCGCCCACGCGGCGGGCGCGGCTCTTGCGGTCGACTCCACCTGTGCGACGCCGGTCTTCACCCGCCCGCTGGCGCTCGGCGCCGACGTGGTGATGCATTCGGCGACCAAATATCTCAACGGTCATTCCGACGTGCTGGCGGGAGCGCTCGGCTTCGCGCGCGACGATGCCCTTTGCCTTCGCGCCCGCCAGATCCGGCAGGGGCATGGCCTCATCCTGCATCCGTTCGAGGCGTTTCTGCTGACGCGCGGCTTGAGAACCCTCGACCTGCGCGTGCGGGCTTGCGCCGCCAACGCGATGGAGCTCGCGAACCGCCTATCCAACCACGCTTCTGTCTCCGCCGTGCTCTATCCGGGGCTGCCGCGGCATCCCGGCCACGACCTCGCGCGGCGGCAGATGCGGGGCGGATTCGGGGGCATGCTGTCGATCCGCGTTCGCGGCGGCGCCGAGGCGGCGATCGCGGCGGCTGCGCGGGTGAACGTGTGGAAGCGGGCGACTTCGCTCGGCGGCGTCGAGTCGCTGATCGAACACCGCGCCTCGATCGAAGGTCCCGACTCGCCCTGCCCGCCCGACCTGTTGCGGCTTTCGGCGGGAATCGAGGATGTCGAAGACCTGTGGCGCGATCTCGATCGCGCCCTCGCGCGATAGACGGCGCCTTTTGCCGCCGTTTACCGAATCCGGTTAAACCGGCTTTCATGTACCGCAACATCTTTTCCGTCGGCGGCTGGACGATCGTCTCCCGCCTGACGGGCTTCATGCGCGATATGGCGTTGGCGGCGCTGCTCGGCGGCGGGGCGCTCAACGACGCCTATGTGGCGGCGATCAAGCTGCCCAACCAGTTCCGCCAGATTTTCGGCGAAGGCTCGTTCAACGCGGCCTATCTGCCGACCTACACCAATGTGCTCGAGACGAAGGGCGCGGAAGAGGCCGGGCGTTTCGCCAGCCAGGTTTTCACCCTCCTCATCCTGTCGCAAATCGCGCTGTTGGGGCTCGTCTATCTCGACATGCCGCTGCTCGTCCGGCTGACCTCGCCCGGATTTGTCAGCCAGCCCGACAAATTCGACCACGCGGTCGCGATGTCGCGGATCATGTTTCCCTATATCGCCTTCATCGCCGTCTTCGCCCTGCATCAAGGCACGCTCAACGCCAACAATTCCTGGAGCGTGCCCGCGTTCGCGCCGGTCGCGGCCAATCTCTGCATGATCGCCTTTCTCGGCTTCGCCGGCCTGTTCCCGAAAATCTCGCCCGGCGTCGCCAGCATGGCGAGCTGGGGATTTCTGGCCTCGGGCGCGACGCAACTCGTCATCGCGATGGCGGACGCGCGCCGACGCGGGCTCCTGGAGCGGCTGACCCGGCCGCGCTGGACGCCGGAAGTCAGACGGTTCTTCTGGATGCTGGGGCCGGCGATCGGGATTTCGGCGAGCTACCAGATCGGCGCGCTCGCCGATCAGATCGTCGGCTCGCTGCTGCCGACCGGCGGCCTGTCCGCGATCAGCTACGCCGACCGGCTCTATCAATTGCCCGGCGGCGTCATCGTCATCGCCACCGGCTCGGTGCTGCTGAAGGAAATGTCGAGCCTTGTCGCCAAAGGCGACGAGCGCGGCGCCCTTTACGCGCAGAATCGCGCCGCCTCGCTGACTCTGGCGCTCGGCGCGCCCTTCGTCGTCGTTTTTTTGCTGATCCCCGATCTCATCGTCGGGGCCGCCTTCGAGCGTGGCGCGTTCAAGGCCATCGCGACCCACCAGGCCGCGAGCGTGCTCGCCGCCTACGCCCTGGGGATGCCGGCGCTGTTCGTCGACCGGATCGTCTCGGCGAGCTTTCTGTCCCGCGGCGACACGGCGACGCCGATGAAGGTCACGCTGGTCGGCGTCGCCGTCAATGTCGCGCTCAAGATCGCGCTCTACCAGCCGCTCGGCGCGCCGGGCCTGGCGCTCGCCACCGCGGCCGGCCTCTGGATCAAGGTCATAGGCGTCTTCACGCTCGCCCGCCGGCGCGGTTGGACGGCGCCCGACCGCCGCTTCGTCGCCACCGCCGCGGCGACCCTGTGCGCCGCCGGAGCGCTCGCGCTGGCGCTGACGCTGGCCGACGCGCCGCTCATCTCGCTGCTCGCCGGCCTGCCCCGCTTCGCCCGCGAGATCCGGCTCCTCATCCTGACCGCGATCGGCCTCGCGGTCTACTTCCCGGCGCTGGCCGCCGGGCTGTGGCTGACCGGCGCGACGCCGCAGGGCCTCTTTCGGCGCGGGGCTGAGCGCAGTGAGGCGATAGCTATCCAGCCGGACCGCTGGCGCCCAAGTCTTGTGCAATATCCGGATTCACATAATGGACCGGCGCCAGTTGACTGGCAGGACGAGTTAGCCATTACTAGCTCCGGGCCGGCGAATGAATCCGCCGGCCAGCCGAGTTGCGTAACAATTCCTGCTTGGGCGTTCGCGCATTCGGGGGACTGTCACCAGGGAGGAATTGGATGAAGTTCGCGACATTTGCCGCCACGCTCGCGTTGAGCGTGTTCGGATTGCTCGGCGCCGCGAGCGCCGAAGACAAGGGCACGATCGGCATCGCGATGCCGACCAAATCGTCGGCCCGCTGGATCGCCGACGGCGACAACATGGTCAAGGTCCTGCAGGCGAAGGGCTACAAGACCGATCTGCAATACGCCGACAACGACATTCCGACCCAGCTCGCCCAGGTCGAGAACATGATCACCAAGAAAGAGAAAGTGCTGGTGATCGCCGCGATCGACGGCACGACGCTGTCGAACGCGCTGCAGAAGGCCGCCGACGCCGGCATCAAGGTCATCTCATACGACCGCCTGATCGTCGGCTCGCCGAACGTCGACTATTACGCCACCTTCGACAATTTCCAGGTCGGCGTCGAGCAGGCGAAGACCATCGTGCACGGCCTCGGCCTCGACGCCGGGCAAGACCGGCCCGTTCAACATCGAACTGTTCGGCGGTTCGGCCGACGACAACAACGCGTTCTACTTCTACGACGGCGCGATGTCGGTGCTGCAGCCTTACATCGACAAAGGCGAGCTCGTCGTCCAGTCGAAGCAGATGGGCATGGACAAGGTCGCGACCCTGCGCTGGGACGCGGCGACCGCGCAGACGCGCATGGAGAATCTCCTCAGCGCATATTACACCAAGAAGCATGTCGACGCCGTGCTCTCGCCCTATGACGGGCTCAGCATCGGCATCATCTCGGCGCTCAAGAGCGTCGGCTACGGCACGAGCGACGTGCCGATGCCCATCATCTCCGGTCAGGACGCGAAATCCCGTCGGTCAAGTCGATCATCGCCCACGAGCAGTATTCGACGATCTTCAAGGACACGCGCGACCTCGCCAAAGTCGCGGCCAACATGGTCGACGCGGTGGTCTCAGGGCGGCAAGCCGGAGATCAACGACACCAAGACCTACAACAACAAGGTCAAGATCGTTCCGTCCTACCTCCTGAAGCCCGTCCCGGTCGACGCGAGCAACTGGAAGCCGGTGCTGGTCGACAGCGGCTACTACAAGATCGAACAGCTGCAGTGATCGGCTAACGAAATCGGGCCTTCGCGCCAGCCGGCGCGGAGGCCCTTTGCCGCCCTAGCGCGAATGCGCGCGCTGCGTCATGGTGTCGATCCTGAGAGCCAATCGAGTGTCGCGCATGACCGCAATCCTGGAAATGAAGGGGATCACCAAGAGGTTCCCGGGCGTCATCGCGCTCAGCGACGTCAACCTCTCGGTGCGCGAAGGCGAGATCCACGCCATCTGCGGCGAGAACGGCGCCGGCAAGTCGACCCTGATGAAAGTGCTGAGCGGCGTCTATCCGCACGGCTCCTACGAGGGCCAGATCCTCTACGGAGGCGAGGAGCGCCGCTTCTCCCGGATCGCCGACAGCGAGCACATCGGCATCATCATCATCCACCAGGAACTTGCGCTGGCGCCCCAGCTTTCGATCGCCGAGAACATCTTCCTCGGCAACGAGCCGGGCAAGAACGGCGTCATCGACTGGAACGAGTCGTTCCGTCGCAGTCGCGAGCTGATGCGGAAGGTGGGCCTCAAGGAATCGCCCAATACGCTCATCACCAACATCGGCGTCGGCAAGCAGCAACTGGTCGAGATCGCCAAGGCGCTGTCCAAGAAGGTCAAGCTGCTCATCCTCGACGAGCCGACCGCGAGCCTCAACGAGGCCGACAGCGCCGCGCTGCTCAATCTCCTGCTCGAGTTCAAGGCGCAAGGCCTGACCTCGATCCTCATTTCGCACAAGCTCAATGAAATCGCCAGAGTCGCCGATTCGATCACCGTGCTGCGCGACGGCGCGACGGTCGAGACGATCGATTGCCACGCCGGCGCGATCAGCGAGGGACGCATCATCAAGAGCATGGTCGGGCGCGAGATGACCGAGCGCTATCCGCCGCGCGCGAGCGCGATCGGCGGCGAATTGTTCGCGATCAAGGACTGGCGCGTCGAACATCCGCAGCACGCCGGACGCGCCGTCGTCAAGGGCGTGAGCCTCCACGTCGGACGCGGCGAGGTGGTCGGGATCGCGGGCCTGATGGGCGCGGGCCGCACCGAGCTCGCCATGAGCGTCTTCGGCCGCGCCTATGGCCGTAACATCACGGGGACGGCCACGCTCGAGGGACGCGCGCTCAACCTCGACACAATCGACAATGCGATCGCCGCCGGCCTCGCCTATGTGACGGAGGACCGCAAGACCCTCGGGCTCATCCTCAACGAGGACATCAAGCGCAACATCACCCTCGCCAATCTCGAAGGCGTCTCCGAGCGCGGCGTGATCGACGACGCGCATGAAGAGTCGGTCGCGATCCAGTTATCGCAGCGCGCTGCGGATCCGCTCGTCCAGCATCCACCAGCGAACGCTCAATCTTTCCGGCGGCAACCAGCAGAAGGTCGTGCTGAGCAAGTGGTTGTTCGCCGAACCGAAGGTGCTCATCCTCGACGAGCCGACGCGCGGCATCGACGTCGGGGCCAAGTACGAGATCTATTCGATCATCAACGACCTCGCCGCGCAGGGCAAGGGCGTGATCGTCATCTCCTCCGAGATGCCGGAACTCCTGGGCATCTGCGACCGCATCTACGTGATGAACGAGGGTCGGTTCGTCGACGAAATGCCCGCCAAGGAAGCGAGCCAGGAGAAGATCATGGCGTCGATCATGCGCCAATATGTGGGAGCCTTGCAATGACCGCGCAGACCCAGGCCGACGCCGCGGCCCTTTCGGCGGAAGTGCGCGGTCAACTGTGGAAGGACAATCTGCGCGACTACGGCCTGCTCGGCTCGCTGCTGCTGATCGTCGCGTTCTTCTATTTCATCACCGCCGACCACGCGTCGATCGCGCCGGTCAACGTGACGAACCTCATCATGCAGAATTCCTACGTCGTCATCATGGCGCTGGGGATGCTGCTGATCATCGTCGGCGGCAACATCGACCTCTCGGTCGGCTCGATCGTCGGCTTCGTCGGCGCGATCGCCGGGTCGCTGATGGTCTACGTCGAAGGTGCCCTACCCGATCGTCATCGTGGTGTGTCTCGTGGTCGGCGTCGTGATCGGCGCCGCGCAGGGCTATCTCGTCGCCTACGCGAAAATGCCTTCGTTCATCGTGACGCTCGGAGGAATGCTGATTTTTCGCGGCCTGACCGGAAATCATGCTGCTCGGCCAGTTCGTCGGTCCTTTCGCCAAAGGATTTCAGGATATTGCGTCCGGCTTCATTCCCGACATCACCGACATCCACGCCGTGTCCAAGGCCTTGCCCGAATGGGCGGACATCAAGTGGGTTTCGCTGATCATCGGCATCCTCGGGGCGCTCATCATGTTCACCCTCAGCATCCGCCGCTGGCGCGGGCCCGAGCCGAGGCGATGGACGTCGAGCCGCTGCCGCTGATGATCGTCAAGAACCTCATCTTCGCCGCGATTATCATCGGCATCGCCTGGGACCTAGCGATGTACAAGGGCCTGCCGGTGATCCTGGTCATCATGGGCGGGCTGGCCTTGTTCTACGGCTTCGTCACGACGCGCACGGTGATCGGCCGCCGCATCTACGCGCTCGGCGGCAACAGGCTTGCGGCGCAGCTTTCCGGCGTGAAGACCGAGCGGCTGACCTTCCTCACCTTCGCCAATATGGGCCTGCTCGCCGCGCTCGCGGGCCTGGTGGTCGCGGCCCGGCTCAATTCCGCGACGCCGAGCGCGGGCAATTCCTTCGAACTCGACGTCATCGCCGCCTGCTTCATCGGCGGCGTCTCGGCCTCCGGCGGCGTCGGCAAGGTGATGAACGTGGTGATCGGCGCGCTGTTCATGGGCGTGATGAACAACGGCATGTCGCTGATCGGCCTCGGCATCTTCTGGCAGCAGGTCGTCAAGGGCCTGGTTTTGCTGGCGGCGGTCTACGTCGACGTCTACCAGAAGAACAAAGGCTGACGGCGTCCGCAGCGCGCTCGAGGACTTCGGATGAGCGTTCAAGCGCGCGATCTGGCGGCGGAATTCGCCAATCGCTTCGGGCGCATGCCGACCGGCGGCCGCATCAGCCGCATTCCGACGGTCAGCCGCGCGCCCGGCCGCGTCAATTTGATCGGCGAGCACACCGACTACAACGACGGCTTCGTCATGCCGGCGGCGCTGGAGTTCGCGACGCTGGCCGCAGCCGCGCCGCGACCGGACCGGCGTCTGCGCGTCTATTCGATGATCATGGACGAGACGCGAGAGTTCGACCTCGACGCTGAGGCCCCGGCCGCGCGCGGCGACTGGTCGGACTACGTGTTCGGCGTCGCGGTGATGCTGGAAAAGAGCGGGCGGCGCCTTTCGCGGGGCCGATCTCGTCGTGTGGAGCGACGTTCCGATCGGCTCCGGCTTGAGCTCCTCGGCGTCGCTCGAAGTCAGTTGCGCGCACGCGCTCCTGACCGCGGCCGGATTGCCGTTCGAGCCGGTCGAAGTGGCAAAAATCTGCCAGCGCGCCGAGAACGACTATGTCGGCATGCGCTGCGGGATCATGGATCAATACGTCTCCTGCCGCGGCGTCGCGGGCTGCGCGCTGCTGATCGATTGCCGCAGCCTCGAGTCGCGCAACGTCGCCGTCGCCCCGAACCTTCGTCTCCTCGTCGCCAACTCCGACGGTGCGCCACCAGCACGCCGGCGGCGAATACAACGCGCGGCGCGAGGCCTGCGAGGAAGGCGTGCGCCTGCTGCGTCCCCGCCTCGGCCCGATCAAGGCGCTGCGCGACGTCGATCCCGATCAGCTCGAGGCCCACCGCAAGGTCATGCCGGATTTGATCTATCGCCGCTGCCGCCACATCGTCACCGAGAACGCGCGCGTTCTGGAGGCCGAGCGCGCGCTGCTCGCCGGCGATTTCGCCGCCTGCGGGCGGGCGATGAACGCCTCGCACGTCTCCATGCGCGACGACTTCGAGATCACCTGCCCGGAGGTCGATTTCCTTGCCGATCTCGCGCAGACGATCGACGGCGTCTACGGCTCGCGGATGACCGGGGGAGGCTTCGGCGGCTGCACCGTGAGCCTGGTCGAGGCGAGCGCCGTCGACAGGGTCTCGAGCATCCTGGTGGAAGGCTATCGGGTCGGAACCGGCCTCGACGCGCAAGTCTTCGCCTGCTCTCCGACTGACGGCGCGAGGCTGATCCCGATTTGAGGAGGCGTTATCGATCGCCATGGCGAATCTGAATGTCTTTCGCGACACGTCGCATCGCCGCCTCAATCCGCTGACCGGCGAATGGGTGCTGGTTTCGCCCCATCGCACGCGAGCGCCCGTGGCAAGGCCGGCGCGAGGCGGCGGCGGCTCCCGCTCCCCTGGCGCATGACCCGAACTGCTATCTGTGCGCCGGGGCGCTGCGCGCCAATGGCGCGCGCAATCCCGACTATCCGCACACATACGTGTTCGACAACGATTTCCCCGCGCTCGCGCGCGACGCGCCGCTTGCGCGCGAAGACGACGGGCTGTTCGTGGCCGAGGGGGAATCAGGGATCTGCCGCGTGCTCTGCTTCTCGCCGCGCCACGATCTGACGCTCGCGGGGATGGCGGTCGCCGACATCGAGCGCGTCGTCGACGCCTGGGTCGAAGAGACGATCAATCTCGGCGGGCGCCCCGACATCGCCTCGGTGCAGATTTTCGAGAACCGCGGCGAGATCATGGGCTGTTCCAATCCCCATCCGCACGGGCAGATCTGGGCGACCCGCCATTTGCCCAACGAACTCGACAAGGAAACCCGCCGCCAGACCGATTATCTGCTCCATGTCGGACGGCCGTTGCTGGTCGACTATCTCACGCGCGAGCTGGATCTCGGCGAGCGGATCGTCCTCGCCAACGATGATTTTTGCGTGCTGGTGCCGTTCTGGGCGATCTGGCCGTTCGAGACGATGATTCTGCCGCGCCGGCGCATCGGCGGCTTCGACGAGCTGACGCCGCGCGAAAAGACCTCGCTCGCGGCGGCCCTGTCGCAGTTGACGAAGCGCTACGACAATCTGTTCGCGGTTTCGTTTCCCTATTCGATGGGCTTCCACCAGAAGCCGACCGACGGCGCGGTGCATGCCGAATGGCAGATGCACGCCCATTTCTATCCGCCGCTGTTGCGTTCGGCGACGGTGAAGAAATTCATGGTCGGCTTCGAGATGCTCGGCGCGCCGCAGCGCGACCTGACGCCGGAGACGGCCGCGGCGCGCTTGCGCGAGGCGAGGGAGTAGCCCTTTTGTGACCTGATTGTTCCGGCCAAACGGTCGCGTCCGTGGCCCGCAAGAACTCGCCGCGCGAGCGGGGCGAGACGCGGGCGCGGGCGCGGGTCGGATCTCGCGTCCGTGCCGCCATTCGGGCCGCGAAGGGCGTTCACGCTCGCGGCGTATCGATATTTGCGGATCGATATTCGTGCGTCTTGTGCGAGAGGCGAACGTCGCATTTAATGCGGGTGCGGCGGTCGGACCGCCTGAGGCGTCGGCCGGTCAAGTTCGCAGCTTCAATAAAGCGCGACGTCCGGTTGGGAGGGAAATTTGGCCAACCTTTTCGATTTGACCGGACGCGTCGCGATCGTCACCGGCTCCTCGCGTGGAATTGGCCGCGCCATCGCCGAACGCCTCGCCGAGCACGGCGCGAACGTGGTGATCTCGTCGCGCAAGGCCGACGCCTGCGCCGAAACCGCCGGGGCGATCAATGGCGCTCGCGGCCGGGAGGCGGCGATCGCGATTGCCGCCAATATCTCGTCCAAAGACGAGTTGCGGCGCCTGGTGGAGGAAACGAACCGGATCTACGGGCGCATCGACGTCCTGGTCTGCAATGCGGCGTCCAATCCGTACTATGGCCCGATGGCCGGGATTTCCGACGAGCAGTTCCGCAAGATCCTCGACAACAACGTCCTCGCCAACAATTGGCTGATCCAGATGGCCGCGCCGGGCATGATCGAGCGCAGGGATGGGTCGATCGTCGTCATTTCCTCGATCGGAGGGCTGAAAGGTTCGCCCGTGATCGGCGCCTACAACATCTCCAAGGCCGCCGACTTCCAGCTCGCGCGCAATCTCGCGGTCGAGTGGGGCAAGCACAACGTGCGTGTCAATTGCATCGCGCCCGGCCTGATCAAGACCGATTTCGCCCGCGCGCTGTGGGAGAATCCGCAGACGCTGAACGCGGTCACCGCGACGACGCCGCTCAGGCGCATCGGAGAGGCGGACGAAATCGCCGGCGCGGCGGTCTATCTGGCGTCGAAGGCCGCATCCTTCATGACGGGTCAGACCATCGTCGTCGACGGCGGCGCCACCATCGCCGGATGACGCGCCGCCCCTTCGCGCGGACCGGCCGCGCTCACCGCGGCCGCGCGACGAAAATCCCGATCAGGATCGCGAGCCCGCCCAGCGCCTGCACGGCGCTGACCGGCTCGCCGAGGATGAGATAGGCGAAGCCGGCCGCCGCGATCGCCTCGAGAAAGATCACGAGCGAGGAAAAGGCCGCCGGAAGCCGCCCGAGCGCAACCGACAGCAGGCCCTGGCCGCCGGTATGGCTGATCCAGGCCATCGCCAGCAGCGCCGCGATCCCCTTGGCCGAATGCGGCAGGATCGAGCGCTCGGCGACGATCGCGACGACAAAAAGAATGGCCGCGGTGATGAGCGTCGCCTCGAAGGTCACGCGCCCCGCGGAAGCCTTGCGGCGCGCCGCTTGAATGGCGAGAAAATAGAGGCCGAAGAACACGCCGGTGGCGATGCCGAACACATCGCCGAGCGCGCCGGCCGGCCGCAAATGCAAGCTCTGCGCGAGCAGCGCGGCGCCGCCCGTCAGGCACAGCCCGAGCCCCGCGAGGACGCCGCCTGTCACTGTCTGCCGAAGAAAGAGCCAGCCGAACAACACCACCCAGATCGGCGCCGTGGTGGCGAAAAAAGTGGCGTTGGCGACGCTGGTTTTGACGATCGACAGATGCCAGAAGAAGAGATCGCCGGCGAAGGCGAGGCCCGACAGGATCGCCGCCCTGGAGAACCGCTCGGCTGATGGCTCCCGCGCCTCGGCGAGGCGCATCCAGGCGTAGAGCAGCGGCAGCGCCAGGGCGACGCGCCAGAAGGCGCTCGAGAACGGCCCGACGTCGGCGAGGCGGACAAAAATCGGCGAAACGCCCATGGCGACCGCGCCGGCGACGAGTGCGGCGAAAGGCGCGAGAACAGGGCGTGGCGCCGCGGGCGGATGGGGGGACGACATGACGTGGATTCCCGTCCGCGGGCGGCAGACTCGGCGATCAGAAGGACGCTCGCGCGTCCTTAGTCTCGCCGCAACCCGCGAGCAAGAGGCGGCCATGGACACTCAAGCGCCCGCCAGTCCCGCGCCGGTCGAGCCCGGCTTTTCGCCCGTCGAAACGGTCCCGGGGCCGCTCGACGGCGGAGCGCTGATCATCTGCGACCACGCCTCGAACGCGATTCCGCCCGGCTACGGATCGCTCGGCCTGGGACCCGAGGCGCTCGAACGGCATATCGCGTTCGACATCGGCGCGGCGGATCTGACCCGCGCGCTGGCGCAGCGGCTCCGCGTCCCGGCGGTGCTTTCGTCCTATTCGCGGCTCCTCATCGACCCCAACCGGGGCCCGGACGATCCCACTTTGGTCATGCGCTACTCGGACGGCGCGATCGTGCCGGGAAACGCGCGCGCCGACGCGGCCGAAATCGCGCGGCGGCGCGAGCTTTACTGGACGCCCTATCGCAGACAGGTCGAGGCGACGGTCGTGGCGATGACAGCGAGCGGCGAGCCTCCCGCTCTGGTGTCGATCCATTCGTTCACGCCGATATGGCGCGGAACGGCGCGCCGCTGGAAGATCGGCGTGCTGTGGGACCGCGACGATCGCATCAAGACGCCGCTGATCGAAGCGCTCAGCCGCCGAACCCGATCTTCGCGCCGCCGACATCGGCGACAACGAGCCTTACGACGGGGCGCTCGCCGGCGACACGATCGACGCCATCGCCACCGCGCGCGGCCTCGCCAACGCCCTGATCGAAATCAGGCAGGACCTGATCGCCGACAGCGACGGCGCGCTCGCCTGGGCCGGGCGGCTCGCCCGCCTGCTCGCGCCCATTCTGGCCGACCGGCGGACGAGGGCGCCGCGCGATTTCGGCAGCCGCGCCCGGGGGGCGAGGCGATCGGGGATCTGAGCGAGGCGCGCAAGGGATTCGAACGCGAAGACGGACCTGAAGGGTCGCCGCCGGAGGCGGCGCGCTCATCGGGCGTCATCGGACGCCGTCTCTCGACGCCCTATAGCGCATCCTTGATTTCAAATCCCGTTCGCGCCCCGTTCCTCCAGCCAGACATTGACCCCATCCACGCTCGTCCCCGACCCGATCGGTCTTGAGCCAGGGCGCGCACTTGACGCGCCGGGACGTTTGGGGCCATCCCTCGCCCTTTTCGCGACGCTTGAAGAGGAACGGGAATGGCCGACGCCAAGGATGCAACCAAGATCGGGACGGACGAGGTCAACGCCGGCCATCTGCGCGCCTTCATCGAGCGCATCGAGCGGCTCGAGGAGGAGAGAAAGGCCCTCGGCGACGATATCAAGGACGTCTACGGCGAGGCCAAGGCCAACGGCTTCGACACCAAGATCATGCGCAAGATCGTGGCGATCCGCAAACAGGATCGCGACCAGCGGATGGAAGAGGAGACGATTCTCGAACTCTATCTGGCGGCGCTGGGGATGAATTGAGGGGAACGGACCGCCGTCTGGAAACAACGCGCGTTCGGTGGTTTTCTCCGATTGTGGCGACCAGGCGCGCAAGTGACGTGAACGGCCGGAATTCGACCTCATGATCACCGGTCGCGACGCCGCGTATGAGCGGCGCGCAATCGATCGCGGAGGCCGAAGCGCGAAATCCGGACATGGCGGTCAATTGGGCGGCCGGTCGCGCGGAGCTTCCGACCGGCGTCGATGCCGCCGTCCAGCTTTTATCGAAACCCTTCGCTTCGAGCGATCTCGCCGCACCGCCGGCGAGGGCCGGAAAAACGCTCTCGCCGGCGTGACCTTGTCCGCGCGATGGGGGATCGGGCATGCGGTTATCGTTCGCGCATGGCGCGGGAGGCGGTTTCGGCCAGGGGGGAGAACAGGTATTCGAGCATGCGGCGGCGGCCGGTCTTGAGTTCGACGGTGACCGCCATCCCGGAGGTCAGGGGCCGATCGGCGCCGTCGATGGTCATGGTCGTCCGCTCGGGGGTCAGCACCACGGCGAACACCAGGTTCTGGGTGCGCTCGCCGCCGGCGAAGCCGGCGGCGTTGGAGACGCGGGCCGGATCGCCCTCGATCGCGCTGGCGTCGGGCTCGGGGATCGCGTCCTTGGCGATCCGGGTCACATGCGCCTCAATCGCGCCATAGCGGGTGAAGGGGAAGGCTTCGACCTTGACCACGGCCTCCTGCCCGATCCTGACGAAGCCGATGTCGCGGTTCAAGACGTAGGCCTCGATCTCCAGCTTCGAATCCTCCGGCACGATGCGCATGATCTCCTGGCCGCTCGCCACCACCTGGCCGACGCTGGCGACGATCAGGGACTGCGCCCGGCCGGCGATCGGCGCCCGCAGGGTCAGATGGTCGAGCCCGGCCTCGGCCTTGGCCAGGCGCTGCCGCAGGTCCTCGATCCGCCGCTCGGCGTCGCCGAGCTTCTGGGCGTCGTCGGCGAGGAAGGCCTCGACCGCCTTGTCGGCGTCGCGGCCGATCACCTCGAGCCCGGTCGAGAGCGAGGCGCGCTGGCCTTCCTGGATCGCCAGCTGGGTGATCTGGGTCTGCAGCGTCTCGGTCGCGTCGATCACCGCCGCCTTGGCCCCGGCCTTGGCCTCGACCAGCTTGGCGCGCATGTCGACCCGCTCCTGCAGCGTCGCCACCAGATTCTTCTGGGCGGCGATGGTCCGGCCGAGCATGTCGCGCTCCGCCGTCTTCTGCGCCCGCTCGGCCTCGAACGCGGCCAGGGTGGCGGAAAGTTCGCCGAGGTCGGCCGCCAGCACCCTCTCCTCGCGCGCGCGCAAGGCCGGAGCGACGTCGTCCGGCCAATCGATCCTCGGCGGCGGCTCGAACGCCCGCGCCCGCGCCGCCGCCAGCGCCGCATCGCGGCGCAGGACCTCGGCGCGGGCCGACTTCAGCTCGGCGCTGGCCGCCCTGACGTCGGCCTCGGCGGCGGACGAATCGAGTTCGACGAGGACCTCGCCCGCCCGCACCAGGCTGCCGTTGGCGACATGAATGGCCGCCACCCGCCCGGTCTCCAGCGGCTCGATCACCTTGACCCGGCCGGTCGGCTGGAACTTGCCCTGGGCCGAGGCGATGATGTCGACCCGGCTCAGATAGGCCCATGCCAGGGCGACCGCGGCCAGGGCGCAGATGATCCACAGAAACGCCAGTTTGACCGGCGAGGCCGGCGTCTCCAGGATCTCCAGCGCCGGGGCCAGGAATTCCCGGTCGCTCAGATTGCCCCTCGCCGCCCGCCAGCGCGCGAGCGCCCGCGAGCCGGCCGGCGGGGCCGCGGCCGGCGGCGGCCGTTCGGCCGGCGGCGACCTTCGGCCGGCGGCGGGGCCGCGTCGACGACTTGGGTCATCCGGCGATCTCCGCCGGCTGGGTCTGGAGGCCCCACAGGTAGGCGTAAAGCCCGCCCGGACGGCGCAGCAGCTGATCGTGCGCGCCGACTTCGACGATCCGCCCCTCGACCATGCCGACGATCCGGTGGCAGCCGCGCACCGCCGCCAGCCGATGGGCGATGATGATCACGGTCCGGTCGCGCACGATCCGGCGCATGTTGCGCTGGATGATCCGCTCGCTCTCGTAGTCCAGGGCCGAGGTCGCCTCGTCGAGAATGAGAATCCGCGGGTTGGTGGCCAGCGCCCGGGCGATGGCGATCCGCTGGCGCTGGCCGCCGGACAGGTTGGCCCCGCGCTCCTCGATCATCGTGTCGTAGCCCTCGGCCAGCCGGTCGATGAATTCGTCCGCCCCCGCCAGCCGGGCGATCTCGATCACCCGCGCCCGCCCCATCGCCGGGTCGGCGAAGGCGATGTTGTCGTGGATGGTGCGGTTGAACAGCAGGGTCTCCTGCAGCACCACGCCGATGTGGCGGCGCAGCCACGCCGGATCGACCTGGCTCAGGTCCGCCCCGTCGATCAGCACCTGCCCCTCGCCCGGCGAATAGAGACGCTGGATCAGCTTGGTCAGGGTCGACTTGCCCGAGCCCGAGGGGCCGACCACCCCGATCGTCTCCCCCGGCTCGATCGCCAGCGAAACCTCCTTCAGCGCCGCCGCCCCGCCGGCCCGATAGGCGAAGCTGACCCGCCGCAATTCGATCGCCCCGCGCGGCGTCGGCGGCGCCAGCCGGGTCAGCGGCGCCGGTTCCGGCGCCGCGTTGAGAATGTCGCCCAGACGCTCGATCGACACCTGAACCTGCTGGAAGTCCTGCCAGATCTGCGACAGCCGCAGGATCGGCTGCACCGCCTGCGCCGCGATCATGTTGAACGCCACCAGCGCCCCCACGGTCAGCTCGCCCTCGATCACCGCCTTGGCCCCGAACAACAGCAGCGCCGCGGTCGTGAACTTGCTCACATATTGGATCGCCAGCTGCCCGCCCGAACCCAGCATCCCCGCCGAAAAGCTGGTCTTCACATACGCCGCCAGCTTCTCCTCCCATTGCGCCCGCATGATCGGCTCGACCGCCGCCGCCTTGACCGTGCCCACCCCCACGATCGTCTCGACCAGAAACTGCTGGCTCGCCGCCCCGCGATCGAACTTCTCCCTGACCAGCTCGCGCAGCGGCGGCCTCACCCCCAGGCCAATCAGCACATAGACCGGAACCGCCGCCAGCACGATCAGCGTCAGCCGCCACGAATAGGCCAGCAGCACCCCCACGAACACCGCCGCAAACACCAGATCGATCGCCGCAAACAGCCCCTGCCCGGTCAGAAAGCCGCGGATCGTCTCCAGTTCGCGCACCCGCGCCACCGTCTGCCCGGCCGGCCGCGTCTCGAAATAGCTCATCGGCAGCCGCAACAGATGCGCGAACAGCCGCTGGCCCAGTTCGACGTCGATCCGGTTGGCGGTGTGCGACAGCGCGTAGCTGCGCAGATATTGCAGCGCCACGTCGAACAGCCCGATCGCCATCAGCCCCCCGACCAGCGCCAGCAGCGTCTCGTAGCCCTTGTGGGTCAGCACCTTGTCGACCACCACCTGAAAAAACAACGGCGTCGTCAGGGCGAAAATCTGCACGAACAGCGACGCCGCCAGCACATGGCCGAGCGGACGGCGATAACGCCACAGGGTCGGCAGAAACCAGCGAAGGCCGAACAGGACCGGGCTCGCCCCCGCCCCGCCGACCCGGCGCGCGACCAGAAGCGCCCGGCCGCCGATCGCCCGCGCGCAGTCCTCCAGCCCCACCATCTGGCTGGCGTGGCTGATCGGATCGACCAGACGGCACTGCCCCGAAGGGCCCACCCCGCCGAACACCAGCAGCGCCCCGCTCTCCACCCGCACGATCGCCGGCGCCGGCAATTTCGCCAGCCGCGCCGCGCTGATCCCGGTCGCCAGGCGCGCCTTCAGGCCGATCATCCGCGCCGCGCGCATCAGATCCGATTCGTCGGCCGCCCCGTCCGTCAGCGCCAGTTCGCGCGCCAGCTGCGCCGGATCCGCGCCGATCCGGTAATAGGCCGCGATCCCGCACAAGGCGCGCAGGCCAGCGTCGACAGGCGTCGCGGCGCCGGCGGCGGGGCCGGGGCCGGCGGCGGGGCCGGGTTGATTCATCAGCCGCCTCTTTGCCAAACCCCCTCGAGCCGAAGAGGTCGTCCAATCGCCCGCCCGTCATCCGCGCCGCCCGCCCCAGGCGCCGCCAACCACCCCCACTATCCAGCCAACCGCACACATGACGCAAGTCGCAGGATAGGTTAGACTTAGCAAACGATTGCACGACCGTCGCGGCGGCGCTCGGTCGAACAGAACAAGCGTAAATTTGCGCGAGCGCGGCAGAGTTATTGCTTTCGCCTAGCACTGAATCGATGCGGGAATTCCCGCGATAATCTCGTGAAGTCTTGCGAGGCGACTATGGATCACATCACGTTGCGTTAAACGGCAAAGCATCCTCGTACGTCGGCGGCCTACCGCGGCCAGACGGCTCAACATCGCCTGTACGTAGATTATTGCCGCCGTCTCGGTGGGGTGAAATAGGGTGACGAAAGCTGATCCTGCGCGATCACTGTTGATTATCCAGTTGAACGGAGACGAATAGTTTATAGTAGAAGCTGATCCATCGTGCCGAAATTTAAAGGTGGACTTGGATAGATTCTCATACTGAGAAGGCCGAATCCCGAAGAACGCACGACAATTGCGCATTGGAGTTGGTAATTTGTACACACCAGCCGAACTTCAAATGCTTCGCGCCGCGGATCCGGGCGCTGTCCTGCCCGGCGTCGATACGGCGGTGGGGAATCCCCTGGCGGCGGGATCGCTCATCCCCGCTTCACAGATTACGCGGTCCTCCAGCGCGCCCTTCTGGTACGACGCCGTCAACAACAGGGTGGTCGTGACGCAGGCCGGCGCGGTCCTCTCCGGCATCAATTTCGGCAGCGCCACCGTATTCATCGAAGCCAATAATGTTACGGTTAAGGATTGTACGTTTCAGGCCGGCGGTAAGGAGTGGTATTGCATCATTCAGGGGACGTCTTGCAGCGGCGCGGTGATTGAGCAAAATACCTTCACCGGAGGCTCCGCCGCCAATCCTCTTCCCTTGGCCGCGTTCATAACCTCTACGACCAAGATTTCCGTGCTCGGCAATTCCTTTGTCAACGCTCCCTCTGATGCGGTTGATCTGCAGAATGGGGTCGTCTCCGGTAATTACTTCTCAGGCGCGGGCTTTTCGTCGAACGGCCTCCATCCTGACGCGATCTGGGTCGGGGCGACGACGGGTCCGGTGACGATCAGCAACAATTTCATCGATGAGACCTATGCCGCGGGCGCAACGGGGGTCAACAACGGGATGGCCAACAGCGCCGTGCGGATCACCTCCGAATCGGGCAATACGAGCAACGTTTCGGTGACCGGGAATGTCCTCCTCGGCGGAACTTACACCGTCGATCCGGGCATTGGCGGAACGGGAACGTTCAGCAATATCAACGTCAGCCGCAATTTCATCGGCTTCGGCCAATATGGGGCGTTATACCCCGGCGCGGCTCCGGCCACGACCGAGAGCGGCAACGTCATATTCGACTTCACCAATCCGGCCTACTCCGCCCAGGCCTGGGCCGCCTATCGAGCCGCGGGCGTCCCGACCGCCCATCTCATCGTCTCGTCCGGCGGCACCATCGTCGCCGGATCCGGCTCGACCACCCTCTACGGCGCAGGCGCCAGGGTGCATCTGTTTGGCGGGGTCGGGGAGAACAACTTCGTCGGCGGCTTCGGGACGCAATATCTGTTCGGCGGCCCGGGAGCGAACATCTTCACCGAACTCGCCATTTCGGATTCCCCCGTCACCGGGCAGGACGATATCGCTTACTTCGACAGCCGCCAAGGACGTCATCGACCTCAGCCATATCGACTCCAATCTGACGACCCCGGGCGTGCAGAATTTCACCTTCATCGGAACGGCCGCCTTCAGCGGCGGCGGCGCCCAGGTCCGCTACCAGCAGGACCCGGCGCACAACGCCACCTATGTCCAGGCCGAGCTTGCCGGCGAACTCCTCGCCCGACCTCGTCATCCGGATCAGCGGCCTGCAGACGCTCACCGCCGGCAACTTCGCCTTGACGGCCGCTCAATCGACGACCGACCTGGCCAACGGCGCCGCTCTCGCCATCTCCGAGACTCGGGTCGCCGGAGGCGGGGCCGAATACTTCTACTCGAACGTCAAAGGCAAGCCCTACACGTCGTTCGAAGCCTTCTACGCCGGCGCGCCGGACGTGGCCGACGACCTCAATCTCAGCGCGGCGGCGAACGAAATCGACCTGCGCGGCGCCAACCTGACGCTGACCCGAGGGGCAGGAACCGAAACCCTGCAGGCCGGGACGAACGTCTTCTCGCTCGGCTATCATGCGACCGAAACCATCGACGCCAGCGCCGCGGGCGCGGAAACGTTCCGGTTCACCGCGGGTTTCGGCCATGAAACCATCAAGGGACTCACGCTCTCCGGCGCCACCGCCGACACGGTCCAGCTCGCCACGTCGTCGTTTTCCTACCTCAGCGCCGGCATGACCCAGGCTCAGGATCTCGCCGCCGTACTCGCGCATGCGTCCGACCAGCCCATCGGGAACGACCATCACGGACTCCCACAACGACAGCCTCACACTCCCCGGCCTGACCGCCTCGTCAATCACAGCCGCAAGCTCGCATTTTCACTTCGCCTGAGCCGCAAGCGACCAAGCCGCGGCCGGGCGCCGACTCGCCCGCCTGCGGTTTCGTAGACACCGCGCGACGAACCGCGCGCATGCGTGGGCGCACGGACATTCATGCCGGCGGCCCCGGAGCACCGAGCAACGCAGCGACGGGCTCGATCAGCCAGTCGGTCAGGATGCGCGCGCCCTGGCGAGTCAGGTGCCCGTAATCGGCGAACCATTCCGCGTGCTGGCCGACGAAGGCCGCATTCAGTGTTGGTCCGTACCGATCATAGAATTGCGCCCCAAGCACCGCGCTTGGACCGCTGTAATAGGGCAGAAACAGGAAGGCCACCTTGGCGCCGTGTTGGCGCGCCAGTCTGACGATCTGCGCGACATTGTGGCGCTCGTCCCCAAACTCGATATTCGCGAGACTGTCGGGAAGGAAAGGCGCGTGCTCGCTCCGTTCGAGTTTATTCACGCCCCGGGACAGTTCGGCTTCGGAAGCGGGGTCTTCGCCATCCTTGACGCGTCCATCGGGCAGGACCACGCTTCCGGTCGTATCGATCGACGAGCCCTTGTAATGGGCCGGGTCGAATTCCCTGGCGAGGCCGAGGCCGCCAGGCAGCAGATCGGCCGCGAAAAGGCGCATTTGACGGAAGGGGAGATAGATCAGATCGGAAAAGTAATTGGCGTCGCTCAAATAGCCCGGATCGACGATCATTCCGCGATCCGCGACATATTTGAACGCGGAGTGACCGAAGCGCGAGGGCTTCTCGATGATGCCGATGACCAACAGCTTTGGCTGTTTATGAGCGAACAATTCCTCGGCGACCGCCAAATTGATGTTGCGCCCGGTTTCGGGAAGCGAAAAGTTGACGACATTGGAGGGAAGTCCGCGCGCGGCAAGCGCTCGGGCGAGCCTCGGCGCGTTGACGCCGGCCATCGTGCGCGACGGACCGAGGAACACGACGTCGATCGGCGTGGGATCAAAGCGACAGCGCTCATAGATCCAGCGCGCGTTGGCGTGGATCGTGCCATCAAGCAATTGCCAGCGCTGATACGGATCCTCCGGCAGCCAGATGGCGACGATCGCGCATGCCAATGCGGCGCCGAGGATGGCCATGGTTTTGCGAAAGGCGCGCAGCGGGACCATCGCGTGTCCTAAAGCGCGTCGCGTTTTGACGGAAGAGCCATGTCTTCTCCATTGGCCCGGGGCGTGGCGCGTCGCCGCCGCCTTTGCAACTTTTGACTCCCGCCCAGACTTTTCCAGGGGTTAGGCGTCAGTCTCTGCAGGTTCGCGAGGCGCGACCGCTGAACGCTACCGCTCGTTTGCGGCGTTCCTGGGATGGCGGATCGACGCGCAAGGGAGACGGACGCGGGATGCGCTAGGGAAGTCATGGACAAGCTCCAATAGGCAAGAAACGGCTGCTATCCCGAGATACCGCGTAAGGAAAAGAGCGGACGCCTGAACAACACTATAATATAGATGATCATGCCCTAAAAGTTGAAATAGAGAAAAATCGCCTGCCCGCGCTGAATGAACATGACGCCAAGGAACAGGACGATGCCGGCTAAGAGCAACCCGACAGTGTTCGGCCGCCATGTCCATTGAACGAGGGGTGGAGCTACCTTGCTCCACTCACTCCAATTGCATGCAGGATCAAATCGCGCCATGATCTGCTGGGTATTGGGAAAGAACGAGACCATCACGACGCACAGAAGGAGCGTGGCGGCGAGGCCCCAAGTGACGAACTGGAAGTCGACCGACGCGCCCCGAAACCCCGTCATTCCTGCCCATACCGATATCGCGCCAGCCACCGTCTTCGCGCGAAACATGACATTTGCGAACAGGACGGCGATCAGGGTCAGCGCGTGCCCCGAAGCGCGTCGGGCCAACCCGGGCTCGGGAAGTTTGACCTTGGCCTTGCGCAGCTTGCGCTGAAGCCGCGTGCGGCGCTCACGCCAGATTTCGAAGACGCTGACGTAGACCGCGTGCATGGCGCCAAAAACAACGAACGTCCATCCCGCTCCGTGCCAGATCCCGACGATAATGAAGGTGAGGAAGGTCGGAAATCCGACGCTGACCGCGAAGGCGCCCCACCCTGTCAATTCAAGACGCCAGGTCCCTCGAATTAGGAACAGAGACAGCGGCTGAAAGACGTAACTATAAATCATCCTCTGCAATGTCATGTGCCAACGGCGCCAGTAATCGGCGATGTTGGCCGCCCGCAATGGCGAATGAAAATTGAGCGGCAGTTTCACGCCAAACATTCGCCCAAGGCCGATCGCCATGTCGGAATATCCGGAGAAATCGAAATAGACCTGCAGCGTGTAGACGATCGCCGCTAGCCAGCCGGACAGGAACTCAATCGACTGCTTGCCGTCGGCCAAAGCGAAGAGGGAATTGGAGTAGGCGCTAAGAGTGTCGGCGATGACGGTTTTTTTGAACAGGCCGATCGCCATGATCGTCAGCCCGACGAGGATGTTTCGCCAAATCAGCTTGCCAAACAACGGACCCTGCAGTTGCGGAACCACTTCCTTGTAATGAACGATCGGGCCGGCGATCAGCTGGGGGAAAAACGAGGCGAACAGGGTGAAGTCGAGCACGGTCATTCGTCGCGCATCGCCGCGCGCCGAATCGACGAGATAGCCGATCTTCTGAAACGTATAAAAAGAGATCGCCAGCGGCAACGCGATCCGCTCCAGCCGCCAATGCGTCCCCGCGACCGTGTCGATGTTGTCGGTGATGAAATTCGCGTACTTGAACCAACCGAGCATCCCAATGTCGACGATCAAGCCGAGAATCAGCAATATTTTGGCGCGCCGCCCTCGCTCGGCGGCCACTGCGCGCTGGATTTGATCGCCAACGATGTAGTTGAATGCAATTGAGAATAACAAAAGCCAAAGATAGACTGGTCGCCACCAAGCATAAAATCCGAGCGACAACACCGCGAGGGTCAGTTTCGCCAGAGTTGGCGTCCGCCTTCGCCCCGCCGCATAGGTCAAGACCAGGGCGAGCGGTAGAAAACCGAAAAGGAACGGAAACGAGTTGAACAGCACTCAGCCGGCCCGTTTCGCGACGAGGATGCAGCTGATTGGCAGTTCCTGGCGGATCGCCCGCTCTAAAGTTGCGCCGGCGACCGGAAACGCCGCGGTGCGGACGACCGTGAGTCCCGCCGCGGTCACGATATCGTGGGCGTCCTGCGGCGATCGCAGCAGAAAAAGGTGATCCGGCGCCGGACCGTTGGCGGGAACGTTGATCCACACGGTCCCGGCTGGAGAAAGCAGTTCGCGAATGATCTCCAGAGCGGCGCGCGGCCGTTCCAGATGCTCGAGCACTTCGCTCAACACGATCGTATCGAATTTGCCCCGGTTTTCAGCCAAGGCGCGTTCGGAATACATGTTCGTCAACCGCAGGTCGACACGATCGGATTCTCCGAGCGCGTCAAGGACGTTGCGAACATGGGCGATCGACGTCGCGCTGACGTCCCACGCCGAGCAGGCTCTGAACGCCCCGAAGCGCATTGCAAGATGGAGCAGCATTCCGTGCCCGGGCCCGATCTCGAGATGTTCGCCCCCTGCGACGGAAGTGGGGAGATAGGTCTTGGCAAAATCGTTCATGGCGTTCGCGTGGTTCAGCCACAGCGCGTCGGACACGAACAGGCCGTTCATATAACGCGACATGAAATCGTCGTTTGAATAAACTTCGGCGTTTGCCTGATCGAACGTGGTCAGGCGATATTCCCCGGTGCGCCTAAAATATAGCTCCTCCGGATAAACAATCCTCTCGCAGAGGAAGCGATAGTCCTCGGAGAAACTGTCGATGCTCTTCGAACAAGACTTGGCGACTTTCTCCAACAGGCTGGCTATGATTTCGGTGGTGTCCAACAATTCCCGGGAGCGCGCCGCGAAACTAATTCTCAGGAATTTTTCGTGCTCTGGCCAAACCGACTTGACGGACTGGATGACCGCGGCGGAACAGGGCCCGACGTCGCTTGGAACGTCAGAAGAGGCGGGCCGTGACATGAAAGCGACTTCCTTCCTTCACCGGGGCCGCGCGATCACGCCGGCCGAGACGCTGATGCGGTTGGCCAGCGCCTTTTCGATCGCGCGGCCCTGCGTGGCGTAGAGCTCCATCCGCTCGACTTGAAGACCGGCGTCTTCGATCAGCGTCGCGACGTCGCCCGGCGAGGAGAACAAGTACAAGTGGTCCGGAGAAGGGCTGTTGATCGGCACATTGATGAAGATGCGTCCCTCTTCTGCGATCGCGGACCTCAGAAAGCGCAAAGCGGCGTCGGGAGTCTCCAAGTGTTCGAGCACTTCCGAAATCACGATCAGGTCGAACCGGCTTTCCGAAGGCTTGGCGGTCAAAATATCCATTTCGACCAGAGCCACGGGTTTCGACACGCCCATCCGATCCAGCGCCGCGCTGGTCTCCTGCAACGACACTGAACTGACGTCCCAGGCCTGCACCGACCGTGACATTTTCGATTCGGCGGCGAAATAGGTCATTAGGCCGTGGCCGGGTCCGACCTCGAGGTAATCGAACGGCCTGGCCGTTGCGCCGAGCACCCGTCGCAGAAACATATCCATCGTGGCGACGTGGTTGTACCACAGCACCTGCGTGAGGAGCAGGCCGCTCATGTAACGGCGCATGTACTCATGGTCGGAATAGACCTCGGCGAGCGCCTCGGCAAAAGTCGACAGACGGTAGCGGCCTTCGCGGTGGAAGAAAATCTCCTCCTCGCGCAGGCGATCGCAGGTCCAGCGATAATCTTCGCCGAAGCGCTTCTCCTCGCCAGCGACCAGCTTTTGAACCGCACGGGCGACGGCTTCGGTCGCATCAAGCATTTCCGGCGAGCGTTGGCCAAAACTTTTCGCCATGTACTTGGCGTGTTCCGGCCACGCCTCCAGAACGATGGCCGCGACCGCAAGCGCTGATGGACGGCCTGCCAGGATCGACTTGAGGGAATTCGCGTCCTGGACGGTCATGCAAAGGCGGTTTCTGGTCTTAGGACCCTGTCCTCGATCGTCATTTCGAGTCTGGGCGGGGTAAAATCGTCAAGGGCGAGCCGCCACCGCGTCGCGCCCCCGGCGGAGCCGCCGGAAGAAAACCCGAGCTTCCTGTAATGGTCCGCGACCATGCTGTTTTTCGGCGAAGATATGTACTTCCCGATCAGTTCGCGCGCGCCGGCCTCTCGCGCCGCTGCGACGAGATGGGTCAGGCAAGCTTCTTCGACCCGCCGCCCCAAGACACGGCAACTCATCAGCCAAGTGTCGATTTCCCACGCTTCGCCCATCTTGTCCGCGATCAAGACGCCGATAATCCCGTTGTCGCCGAACCGGTCCACGAGGCGGACCTGGACGACATGGCGCGAGGGGTCCTTGATCGCCGCCGCCAGTTCGCTTTCCGAATACCGGCGAGTCGTCAGGTTGAACTGGTTCGATTTATTGATCAGTTGCGCGACCCGCGGCCGCGCCACTTCGTCGACCCAACCGATCGTGCAGATCATGTCGAGCGAGGCGAGATAAGCGCCGATGTCACCGCTCGCGCTCAGCGCCGCCGTCCGTTGCGCGTTGGCTTGATAATAGCTCGCCCGGTCGCGGTCTTCCTTCGAGAATCCAACAGCTTCGAAATAGCCCGCCGCCGCCAGCGTGCGCGGGTAGAGCGCGGGATCGTCGGGCAGTTCGGGCACTGCGACGAGCGGAAGCTCGCGGCGCACCTGCATGCGTTCAGCCGGGTTGTCGTCGAGGAAAACGAGCGCATCGACGCCGATATTCAGCGTTGCCGCGATCGCCCTCAGATTGGCGGCCTTGTCGGTCCAGTTGGCCTGAAAGACCGCGATATGGTCCTCGCGCAGCAGCATGTCCGGATGGTCGCGAAACGGGAGACGAGCGTTGTGTTCTTCGTTCTTGCTGCACACCGCCAGAACGACGCCGCGGGCTCGAAGTTCGAGCGCCATCGCCTGCACGGCCAAAAACGCCTCGCCGCTCGCGGACCCCTGTCCGAGCTGAATTCCCGCCAGGCCGTCGTCGCCGATCACGCCTCCCCAAAGCGTGTTGTCGAGGTCAAGCACCAGGCACTTGCGGGAAAGTCCGCGGACCGCGGCGATCGTCCGCGCGACCACGTCGCCATAGACCGGCAAGAGCGAAGGGGCGAAACCAACCTTCGAGGCGTGCCAGTGTCTCGGATCGTCCCAGTTCTCCAAACCGACGGTCGCGGCGAGTCGCGCGACATCGACGAGGACAATGGCGCCCTGCGCCGCCAGATCCGCAATGCGTTGGTTCAATGACTGGATCATCGCGAACGGCGAGCAGGCTTCGACCCGATCGAAGCTGCCGAACAATGGCTCGAGCGGCGGCACGACGGTCTGGACGAAAATCGCCCCCGGGACGAAAGGGCGCAAATTATCCACGATCAGCCGGAGCTGCTGGAACGCACGCTCGACCTTCGCTTCAGCGGATGGGCGCGAAGTCGCCCCCTGAGCCAGGCCCAACACCCGGGCGTCGCTCACGATCAGGGCCATGTCGAGCCCGGCGGCGCGCACCGGACTCGATGGGTCCGTCGCATCGAGCAAGGCGCGGTTGAATTCGCCCTCGAAGGTTTCGATCAACAACCTGTGGCGCAGACCGGATCCTGCGATCACCGGCGCGATGAGCGACAGCGTGCCGTCGCCGAACACGCCGAGCTTTAGCGGCAAGAGCGGCGCGGCCGCGCCCCCGCTGAGGAAATCTCTCGCCAGGCGGGCGAGCTTGACCAGTTGATTTTCGTCAAGAGCGTGGTTGCCGAGCGCCGCCATGCGCCCCGCGACGTCGCTACGGGGCTGGGCGTCGAACTCCCGCCGCAACGCGCGCAATTGCTCCCTGAAGTCGTTTGGCGCGGTTTCCAACCAGCCCATCGACGTCAACATCGGGGATCGTCCTCGCCGCTTTGGGTTGTCAAATTCAGGCTGTCTTCGCCTGAACCAAGGCGACGAGATCGCTCACGCGTTTGAGCGCCTCGATCTCGGAATTTTTGAACTTGATTTTGAATTTGCGTTCGATCGCGACAATCAGGCGGATGTGGCTCAGGCTGTCCCATTCCTCGATGTCGTTGGCCGTCGTGTCCGGCGTCACGCTCTCCTCCTCGAGGTCGACATCGAACACGTCGCTCATGATCCCTTTGATCGCGGCGAGAGTCTCGGTGGGGGTCATGGTCCCTCGATCCCATGTTCACGGCGCACTCGAAGCGACGCCGTCTCGGCCGTCGCCTTGGTCATTGCCCCGTATGTTCGTGTATTTCGGGTCGATCAGAACAGCCGCCCAGGGAAGCGTTTGGCTCAGCGAGGGTCAGAAATCAAGACTTAAGTTCACGCCGCAGTTCACGCCGCCGACGTCGGCCGGGATGAACCCATTCGCCGCGTCCAGCGCTTCAAAGCGGCGGCCGGTCGAGAAATCAGAACCCGGCTTCGGAAGAACGAGGGACAACGTCCTCCTAAGACGAATGGCCTGGGAACGGCAGCCCGCTGATCAACCACGCGCGAAGCTGCGGCCAGGAACGGATCGATAAGAACGGGCGCTCAAACAGCAAAAAAAACACATAACTGGCGGCGATTACGACCGGCGCAACGAGCGCCGCGGTGAGGGCGTAAGACAACAGTGGACTGCCGAATCTCGGCGCAATCCAGTAGGTTATGAGCAGCGCCACCAAGGGACCATGGATAAGGTACAGGCTGTAGGAGAATTTTCCCAAGAACCGCAATGGCGTCGAGCCGAGAATCCGCGCCAAGCCTGATCGGCGGTCGACAAAGCCGACGAAGCCGACCGCAACGATGAAAGCGGTCGCGATATCGATCAGAAAGTAGTGATCATTCACCGCAACGATGCCAATCGCCGCGCAGACGCCATAGAGAGCGGCCGCCATTCCGGCTGCAATCCAGGGCAGGGGCAATCGACGCAGGAGGGGAGTCGGAGATGTGACTTCGTCCGCCGCCCACACGCCGAACGCAAATCCGACCAGGAGCTGCGGCGTGAAGTGGTCGATCCGAGAAAAGGCGTGAAAATTGATCGCGAGCCAGTGAGCGCCGCAAACGAAGATCAGCGCCGCCGCCGCCATGATCTTGTTCGAATAGGCGCGACTCAAAATGAGCATCAGTGGAAACACTATATAAATCTGTGCCTCTACCGCGATCGACCAGAAGGCGACATTGGGGGAAGCGCTCGGCACGATGTCCTGCAGCAACAGACCATAGACAAGGAACGTCCTCATGTTGACGGCGTGGCCAGGAAGGTCCGCGAGCAGGAAATGATGAATGGACATCGAGAGAATGAGCGCGATCCAGTAGGGCGGAAGGATGCGCCAGGCGCGCCGGTGATAGAACATGGAGGCGCCGTGCTTCAGGTCGTTTCGATTCTGAGCCGGCGCCAGCCCGAGAGAAAATCCGGAAACGACGATGAAAACGACGACCGCCAGCTGGCCATACATCAACCAGCCGAGCGCCCATGGGCCCGAATTTACAGGAAAGCCCGGGAAGACGAACAGATAGATGTGATGGAGCATCACATAGACCGCGGAGCAGCCGCGCACGCCGTCGAGCCAGTCAATCCGGGCCGTTCGTTTCGACGGCGGCGCCCGGCCTTTCGCCGAGGCGACTGAGTGATTGGCGGTCACAGACATCAAATCCCTTTGTCAACGGGAATTCGCCGGCCGGAAAAGCAGTCTGCGCCGCCGCAGCAATACGCAAATGCCCTCGCCCGACTCTTGCGCGAAGGGGCTACCCCGCGGATGCGAGGAGTCTTGTCCGACAACCGGTCAAAGATTGGACCCGATCGAAATGTTCAAACCGGCGATCGCGTCGGCCAGCCTGTCACTGGCGACAAGGGCGCCTGCATGATTGAGATGCAACCAGTTCTCATAGAGCTTATCCCGCTGGGACAGATCACCATTATCCAAAATCTCACCGTATTGTTCGAGAAACGCACGATCTTTGATCTCAGTTGAACCGTTGAACGTGGGGATAAAAACAAATATCAGCCGTGTGCCGTGCGCCTTCGCTTCTTTAGCAATTTCCCGGATGTAGACATGGTCATCGCCCTCGTTGAACCGGCCGAGCTCCCTCGATATCAATGTCGGACGAACCGGCGGTCGTATCTGCGCAAGGAGGGTCGCCCGAGGAACCTCACGCTCCATGTCTATCGACTGGTTTTCAAACGACAGAATCCCGGAAGTGAAGTCCGTGCGCGTCCGCGCATATGTCTCAGAGTCAAATCGCTTGCGGAGGCCAGACAAATCCGGGAAGAGCCAGGCGCCGAACAGCCTTAGCTTGCGAGAAGGCAAATACGCCAAATCGTAGAAATAGTTATGAAGTAGGGGCGCGGGCGGAAAAGCGATCGCTCTCGCCGGCGCTACATATTTGAACGCGGGATGGCCGTATGGGTCAGGCGCGCCATCGACGCCGATCACTATTATTTTTGGTGATTTTGACTTGTACAGTTCATCAACGATGTCCCAGTCGACGTTGCGTCCTGCTGCGACGATTGAGAAGTTTGCGACATGGGCGGGCTTTCCTTCAGCCGACAGTTGTCGTTCAATCCTTTCTGCGCTCAGGCCCAGCATGGTTTTCGAGGGTCCGACAATCGCAACGTCGATCGGCCGGGGATCGAAATGAATCCGCTCGTAGGCCCAACGCAACTGTTCGAAGAGTGTGCCATCCACGAGCTGCCACCGCTGATAATCGTTCTCGGGAAGCAGGCAGACAGCCACGTCGAGCGCCAACGCGACGCCAAGGCTCGCGACGATTATGCCCAGGGTTTTGAGTCCAGCCATCCGTCATCCTTAGAAGTCGAAGCTGGGAAAGTCGACCTGATGCTCACGCGGCTTCATCGAGGATCTCGATGAGACCGAAACCGGCTATCACGTGAAAGGACACGCGTTTGCCGCCGAACAGGACAGCCTCCTTTGGCGGCGAGACGGTAAACAGGCGCAAGTCCTCATCGGACTCGAGCGCATCGAGGGAGCTAGCGAGATTTTTGGACATGTAACAAATGTGATAGACGAGTCCGTCCTTATGAGCCGACAGTAACTTGTCGAGTGGACCTTTGCCCTCGGCCGGATAGATGATCTCCACGTCGGGCATTTGGTTGTGAGTGCACATTCCCAGATACACATTTTGCAGCGGATCGAAGATCATCGGGCCGATCTGATAGCCCAGGCCCGTCAAAAAATGCTCGGCGACCTGGGGATCCTTCACCGCCAATCCGAGGTGATGGAAGGTCAGCCCCCATCGGTTGGGGGAGAAATGCGCGCTCATCGCGATCATCCTGCTAGAATTGCCCGTAGATGAACCGCCCGCCGCCTTCAGACGACAACACCGACAACAGGAACAGGTAAACGCCATATTGCAGCCACTGGGGCGCAACTCTGCCCACCTGGCAGGCGAACCACTTGGTCCCTGGAGCTCCCGCGCCGACAAACAGGGCGATCGCGGCGCAGACGAAGGCCGGAACGAATAAGTCCGACCCGATATCCGACAGACGCAACGGCCCGCTGGCCGACAAGCCGAGGACTTGGTTCAGGATCGATACGGCCTGATCCCAGGTCGGCGAACGCCAGAAGATTTGCGAAAAGCTCATCAGCGCGAAGGTCAGGACCATTCCGGCAAAAGCCGCCGTCCAACCGCTCACCCTGACGGCAAAATGATCGACCCGTGAGCCGGGACCCGCCTCGGCTCTCGTTCGTCCGCGGAACCTGCGGTTCACCAACACGGTGACGGTTACGAAAAACGCGTGCAAAAGGCCGAAAATCAGAAAGTTCAGAGTCAAGCCGTGCCATAGGCCGATGATGACCATATTGAGCACAATGCAGATAATGAGCCCCGTCTGACCAAGGTTTCGCAGGGACATAGACAAAGGCGTAAACAGATAGTCGGTAACCCATGTGGTCAAACTCATGTGCCAGCGGCGCCACATCTCTTGGATGTTGGTCGCAGCGAAAGGAGCATTGAAATTTGGCGGCCCTTCGATGCCGAAAATCTTCCCGATGCCAAGGGCGATATTCGTGTAGCCGGCGAAATCGGCATAAAGCTGGAGGGTGTAGAAGCCCACCGTCGCCAGCATGATCGAATAGTTAAAATCGCTGTGGGACCGGTCGACGACGTCGATGAAAGCCGCGATCCGGTCGCCGATGAGCAGCTTCAGCATCAGGCCGCCCAGAATGTATCTGAACCCCGCCTCGATCTGGGCGTCATCGGCCGTGCGGTTCATCACCTCGCGCATCTGGCGGAAGAAGGCTTCGGGCCTCTCAATCGGACCGCTGACGATTTGCGGAAAGAATGCCGGAAACAGAAAAAATATGACGGGATCGCGCTCGACCGCCTCCTCGTCCCAATAGACCTCAATCAAATAGGATATCAATTTGAACGAATAGTAGGACAGGCCGAGCGGCAGCAAGAAGCCGCTCCAGGCGCCCGCCGCCTTGAACGTCACAATGACGCCGACGACAGCCGCGACGCCGACCGCCATCAGTCCCGATTTTGCTTTTTCGCTTGTGCTTCCGGCGATCCCGAGTGCGAGCCCGTAGACCGCCGCTGATGCGACGATTAGCAGGATCAGATACAGCCGGCTTGACGATGCATAAAAGGCATAGGATAGCGCCAGGAGATAGATCGCCCGGAATTGGCCGGGGATGAGATAGAAAACGACCCCGGCTGGCGCCAGCCACACAAAAAACAGCGGCGAGACGAAGCTCACTTTAGCCAGCTTTCTTCTTGATCAATTCGATCAAGTCGCCGACGTTTTTCAGAGAGCGGGCATCCCTGACGCTGAATTTGACGCCGAATGCTTTTTCAACCGCAAAGATCATGTTGATATGTGACAACGAATCCCATTTCGGCACGTCGTCGGCGGTCATGCTGTCGCTTACGACGAGCGATTCGTTGTCAAAAATGTCACGGAATATTGGCGTCAAGCGAGACTTGACCTCGTTGCTCTGCATTTCTTATCCCTAGTTCAGCTCGTTGACCACAGGTGTCATAAAGACCTCGCGCGGCTTGTAGTCCTCGACCGCGAGCGCCCATCGTGAAACGCTCGCGATGTCCTCCGAAACGAGCTCGAAACCGAAATTCTTGAAGAAGTCCTTGACCATGCCGTTTTTTGCGGTCGGGCTGTAACGACCGATTACGCGCTTGGCGCCCTGGCGCCCAGCATATGCGAAGATGTTGTTCATTGCGAAATTCTCGACGCCGCGCTGCAGGACGCGGCAGCTCATCAGATATTCGTCGATCTCGATATCCAGTCCGGCGGGCTTCAGGATGACAATCGAGATCAGCCCATAATCGCCGAATTTGTCCGAGAGCTTCAGGGTCAAAGGTGCAAGCGACTGGTCGTTCATCATCGCCTCGCAAGCCGCTTGTCCGTAGCGACGGGTCATCAGATTGAACTGGTTGCTGCGCTGGGTCAGTTGCGCGATGCGCGGCAGATTGAAGGCGTTAAAGCGCTCGAGCCTGATCTCCATGCCGAGTGAAACGAGGTAGTCGCTGATATTGGTGAAGCGCGTTTTGACGAGCTCACGTTGGGCTTCTTCTCGATATTGATCGGCGCGCTGTCGATCGGCCTCGGAGAACGACGCCGTCTCGAACAGGTTGAGCTCCGCCAAGGCCTGGAGATACATCGAAGGATCCTCGGGCAATTCGGGCACGATCACCTGCGGAAGAAACTCGCGCACGATATTTCGCTCGAACGGGTTGTCGTCAAGGAACACCAGCGAATTCAAACCCAATATTCAATGTCTTCTGGACTAATCGAATATTGTCGACCTTATTGTCCCAATTGGCGACGAAAACCGAAATGTCTTCCTCCTTGAGCGCCATGTGAGGATGCTCCTTGAACGGCAGGATGGCGTTCGCATGTTCGTTCTTGCTGACAACAGCAAGTATCACGCCGCGTCGTTTCAATTCACGAATGAATTTCTGAAATGAGACGAACGCCTCGCCTTCATCGAATTCTCCAAGCGCAATCCCCTCCAAACCGTCGTCGCCGATCACGCCGCCCCACAGCGTGTTATCCAGATCTAGGACGACGCATTTGGCGAAAAGCCCAGAGGCCGCGAGGATAGTGTCGAGCAAAGATTGCGCCAACAGCGGAAGAAGTTCCAGCCGGCAGGGGATCTTCGCCATATTCCACATACGTGGATCGAGCCACTGCGCGCGGCCAACCGAGGCCGCGAGAAAATCAACATCATTCAACAGAACATTGCTGGCCCGCCGCGCTCTGTCGGCCAGACGAGAATTGATCTCGGTAAAGATCGAGCCGACGGAATCGGCAAACTTCAACTCGTAGTTACCAAACGCCCGTTCGCTCGGAAGGACGAAAGTGCTCTGAATGATCGTAGCGTTGCTATGAGCGCGAAAGGCGTCCCACAAATTTTCCAGCCTATTGACCGTATCCCCGGCAAATGACTTGCGTTCATCTCTATCGTATAGGCGGCTCTTCAACTTTTCACTCGAGGTCAGGATAATAACATATTGCGGATCGAACGCGTATAAACCAGAGTCCGGATTCAGTATCTCCAGTTCAATTCCGTCATAACCGCCTTCGTAGACTTCAAATCTCACGCTATTTTTTGCCCCGAGCACCTTGAGCATTGTCACAAGATGCTGTGTCGCGCAGTCGGCCAAAATCCCCAGCCGGATGACTTTTGTATTTTCGGAAAGGGTTATTGTTCCCGCTTGCTTCAGCAAGGCAAAATAATCAAGGGCGTCCGTTGGATATCTCATTCCTCGAACCCTCGGAGGTGGGCTTGGTCAAAAACGAACGCTCTCGCCCGCTTTAACTCAGGCCAGCGATGCCTGGCGTTGTCGCCGACGGTGTACACTCAAGAATATGGCAAAAATCCTGCCCCCGGGGCCAGTGCGCAGCGTGTCTTCGCGCGCCCCGCACCCAAATCGAAGTCGTCGTCTACATCTGACCGCCTCAAGAATGATGTCCCAGGCCAATATTTCTCCGTCCGCGGCCAGAACTCTTCAGAAAGCGCCGTGAGGTCGGTCGACGACTATAGCCAGAGAACATCGCATCAAACTCCGATCGACTTTGGCCTTACGGATCACGATGCATTGGCCTGCGAAGAGCCCAAATTCAAGCCCAAACTTTACACGCGATCGATGCGCCCATTTTCGAGCGCTCGTGGATTGACCGAAACGCTCGCGGCGAATGGTTCGGACCGGCGATGGCGGGATGAGCCGTGCCTCCGCGCGTTTGCCGCGCGGGCGGCATCTCTCGATGTGTTGGTCGAGTAGGATAGAGCGGTGACGCGCGACAGCACGATCATGCAAGCGACCAATTCAAAAAACAACGTTTGGTTTTCGCGCTCCGCAAGGAAAAACCTGTAAATTCCAAAGGCGAGCATTGAACACGCGAGGCACCCGGCAAGCGCTCCGAGCCGGGTCGGGTTTAGAATGTAACTGCGCCCGCCGAGCCAAGCCGAAATCACGATCATGCCAAAAAAGAACAGAACGCTCGGGATGCCGGTTTCAGCGGCCAGGGCCAATACGTAGCTGTCGACGGTCGGAAACTGACTCCCCGGGGTGTAATAGCCAATGATGTCGCCGGCGTTCCCGACCCCGTGGCCCGTGATCGGATTGGAAACAATCTTGGGCCAGGCGGTGTGCATCTGGTCGATACGCGACTGATTACTGTACGCTTCCTGGCCGCCGCCGAGTACGACGTTATGCAGCCGCGGCCAAAATAGGATCAACCCAAGCAGGATCACAAACCCGATCGAAGCGCTAACTCCAACAAGAGCGGGAGCAAGGCTGCCCTTATTCCAACGCACCGTCCTGATCAGCCACAACGCCGTAAAGCTTACGGTGGCGGCAATGTATGTGATGTAGCCGCCGCGCGAGCCGGAGCAGGCGATCGCGACCAGACAGGAAATCAGGATAGCCGCGCCGAAGACTCGCGATCGAACGCGGCGACTGTGTGCGAAAAAGAACAATCCCACCGGCGCGATCATCCCGCCGAACTCGCCCAATGACAGCGGCGAGGCGAACACCGAGGACGCACGCCAAACCCCGTTGCGGAACGGCGAGGAATTCACAAAGTTGGCGAACGTGATATTTTTCTCCATCAGCGAATTGAGCAGGGGTTTGGGAATCAATTCGACGAAGAACCGATGCTGAGTGAAGAATTCCGCAACTCCGGCGAGCGCGACATAGAGAGCGCAAACGCCAAGGACGCGCACAAGTAGAAGCAAGTGCTTCTCGTCTCGAATTGCGTAGAGCAGTGCGATAAAAGGCACATACCAATTGAGAATGATCTCAGTTATCTGCGAGACGCTTGCACTGGGATTGATAGAAGTGAATACAGATAAACCGCACATTACGAGGAATCCGAACGCGCATACCGCGATCGACTTGGACCCCGCCAGGTTCGCTAGGATTCGTCCGCGCACGCTCGCCGAACTCGCGATCGCGGTCGCGAAAACCACAATGAGCGCAAACGTAGCCATGCGTCGCACGGAAATCCACGGCAGTCCCAGCGCGTCGATCGCGTAGTAATTGGGCACGCAAAGATCGACCACCAGCATTACGAAAAACAGTCGCCGCATAACCTTGTCGGAGATCGTGGGCAACTCGGGCGTCACCCAAATCAAAACAAGCGCGGCGACGCCAACCACGCCAAAGGTTCCAGTTGGCGGAAGAATGACCGCCGACAGTCCGATCGCCATGCCCAGGAAAATCGCCGCGACGCCCCAGAGGGCTGCAATCCGCAAGCCTCGCGCCATCCCCGTCGCGGCGCCGGCGGCCAGCCTCGCTTCAGCCCATGCGGTCGCCATGAACTGGTGGACAGCGGGACGTATGGCGGCATTCGCGGCCATTGGACTGGACTTCTGTTCGCGCGATTCCGTCATGCCGGTCCAAAAATTCGACCACCGAGGCCACGCGGCGGTCGGAGACTACGGATATCCATCTTCATTCCTTATTGGCCAAAGCCTCTTTACGCTTGTTTGACGCCGCTAAAGCTTCGGCATATCTCTCGGCGAGAATTCCATATTTCACTGTTTGGATGCCGGAACGAATCACTTTCGCCGGGTTTCCGGCGACGATCGATCCGGCGGGCACGTCCTTCGTGACAACCGCCCCCGAGCCGACGATGCATTGATCGCCCACGCGGACACCCGGCATAATGATCGCCTGCGCGCCGATGAAGCAATTGCTCCCGATATAGGTATCGGTGTGGAGAACCCTCGACATGTCGTGAGCGAAAATCACTGAATCGAAGGCGACATAAGTGCCGTCGCCAATATGAACGCCGCGCGGATTGGTGAAATCGAGTCGGGCCCGCAATGAAATGCGCACGTCGTTGCCGATCTCCATGCCGAGTATGCGCCGGAAGAACCAAATCTGTAGGTTGATGACAATGCTGCGAAGAGACAAAAAGATCTTTCGCCCGTCGCCTCGCGGAAACGTGTCGGTTCTAGGAGACGTCTTCGAATTCTCCACCGTCACCTCGCGTGTCCCTTCGAGCCTCGCGCCTATACCAATTTACTGGAACATCGCGGTAGAATTGGAATTGAAAAAGCACGGTTTTGCGAGCCGCGTCAATAGATGTCGCGGCGGCGGATGAAGCGGCGACCAGGCAGTCGCACGAGCTGCCCGCAAGGGGCTCCCTGAGGTTCTTGCTGCGTAATGTCGGACGGACGCAGGCCTTGGGTTGAAGTGCATGAGTGGAGCGGCTGGTTGTCGCCTTCCGGCCGTGAGAGATTGGCGATACTGACCTTTACCGCCGACCGAGCCGACCGGCCCTCCGCCGCGACGAAAATGAGAAGGGCGGCGAGACCGAACTCGTTGTAGAATATGCAGACAGTGCTGAGATATCCTCCAGGGCGGCCGTGAAGCGGGCCCGCCGAGGCGAGCGCAAAATTTGCGTCGCCGGCCAGCGGCAAGAAGACGCTAAAGCGACATTCGTCGCGCTCTCGAAAGTCGGTGCGAATGATAAAGCTCCTCCTTTTCCTGGCGACCGTTTTTGTCTCAATTCCAGCCGATGCGGACGTCCTTGGTTCGTCGCCCCCGTGCCGCTATTCGGCGACCGCATCGGTTGACGGCTGCTCAGGGTCGCCGGCGGTAAGCCCGCTGACGGTTCAGCTTTTGGGAAAGCATTCGACTTATTATGCGGCAAGTGCCAGAGCAGTAATTGGCGATAATCACGCGATGACCATCACAAACATAGACATATCGAATAACTTCTACGATCCAACTGGCGCGGCTTTTTGTGTTTACCCTCAGTATCGCAACGCCCCAACCGGCCTTCCGCCGACCGGGAACGTCAATTTGCTGGGAAACGGTTCGGGAAGGCCCGATCCCAAAGCGAACACGTCGCTTTGTTACGGACGCTTCCGAGCGGGTCCCTATCGGTAGAGCGAATCGCCGGCTCAGATTCCGCGACCTCGAAATTGTTCGCGCATTCTCGTGGGGAGAAGGACCTCGGCGTCGCGTCTGTCGTGCTTGGCGCCGGTCATCCGGAAGCGATCGGGGAAGCATCGCGGCCACTCCGTGTGAGAGGTCAGCCTCTTTCGCTGGTTGAAGAAAGACGGCGTTCTCGGGTTCTAGCCCGCATTTCTCACAATGCTAGGCGCATCGGGGCCTAGAAATCAGCTAAACTTGTTTTGCGATCAACGAGTTAGGCTGATTCGAAGGAACGCCCCGATGCGGACGCAGTGTAGGCCGAGAGAGCTGGTGTTTGGAAGGGCCGGCGGGCGGCGGGTTGTGGCGGATTTCGATGGCGGGATGGTTTCGTCCGACGCCGGGGCGCTGTTGCTGAGCGAGACGGACAAGGCGATCGGATTGACGGGTCGGTTTTCGGCTTGCTTTGGCGACCGCCGCAGCCCGCTTTTGACCGTCCACCCGCTGAAGGCTCTGGTTGCGCAGCGGGTCTTCGGCCTGGCGCTGGGCTACGAGGACCTCAACGACCACGATGAGCTTCGCGGCGATCCGGTTCTGGGCGTGCTGCTCGGCAAGCTCGAGCGCGCCGCCGAGGCGCCGGCGCCGCTGGCGGGCAAGAGCACGCTCAACCGTCTGGAGCATGCGCCGGGGGCGGGCAAGGCGCCGCGTTATCACAAGATCGGCCACGATGGACCGGCGATCGAGCGGCTGTTCGTGGACTTGTTTCTCGACGCGCATCAAAGAGCGCCGCGCCAGATCGTGCTCGATCTGGACGCGACCGACGACCCGCTGCACGGCGATCAGGAAGGTCGGTTCTTTCACGGCTATTACGACTGCTACTGCTACCTGCCGCTCTATGTATTCTGCGGCCGGCATCTGCATCGCCGCCAAGCTCAGGCGCTCCGACATCGACGGTAGCGCCGGGGCGGTCGAGGAGATGGACGCATCGCAGCTCAGATCCGAGAGCGCTGGCCTCGTGTGAAGATCGTGCTGCGCGCCGATTGCGGCTTCGCACGCGAGGCCTTGATGGCGTGGTGCGAGGCCAACAAGGTGGATTACGTATTTGGTCTCGCCCGCAACGCGCGGCTGGAGGAACGCATCGCCGACGACTTGGACGAGGCGCGGCTCCAGTCGATGGCGAACGCGGGCCAGCCGGCGCGGGCGTTTCGCGACTTTGAATGGTCGACCAGGGACAGCTGGTCGCGCCGGCGGCGAGTGGTCGGCAAGGCGGAATGGGCGCGTGGCGAGGCCGAATCCGCGCTTTCTCGTCACCTCCCTCAAACCCGACGCCTGGCGGGCCAGACCGCTCTACGAAAAACTCTATTGCGCCCGTGGCGAGATGGAGAACCGGATCAAGGAATGTCAGGGCACCTGTTCGCCGACCGGACCTCGACCGCGACGATGCGCGCCAATCAATCCGGCTATGGTTCGCTTCGATGGCCTACGTTCTCATCTGCGCCCTGCGCCGCATCGGGCTCGCCCATACGGCGCTGGCCAACGCGACCTGCCGGCACGATCCGCCTGAAGCTGCTGAAGCTCGGCGCGCTGGTCAAGGTCAGCGCCCGGCGGGTGAAGATCGCTTTCGCCTCCGCCTGTCCATCGGCCGACGAGTGGCGTCTGGCCGCCGCCCGGTTCGCCCTCGCCCGCGGCTCGCCGGCCTGACACGCGCCG
>CAWAIM010000035.1:0-118667 GCA_963781895.1 uncultured Alphaproteobacteria bacterium | reverse complement strand
AGCGGACGCGATCGTAGAGATTGGCCATCCGATGTCCCCTCGACCGCTGGGCCGCCGGCCGAACTCGACATCAGATTGATCCGGCCCGCAGAGACTCAAAGCGAACGGGCGCGCGCGGCGGCGAAGTGGAGGAGCCTACGAGCGGCGGCTTTGGATCGCAACGCGCTCGACGCGCTCTGGGACGAGAAAGGCGCGGCCGGCGACAGCGGCATGTGACACCGGGGCGAGTGTCAACGCCGCCGCCCCGCCAACGCGTGAGATCAAGCCGCGGCGGCGCCTCTTCGCGCGCTCGCGTATCCGGCAAAGCCCATTCCGGCGAAGCCGATCAGCAACATCGCCCAGGTCGAGGGCTCGGGAACGGCTTGCTCCATCCCCTGAGCCCATAGGGCCTGAACTTTCTCCGTCGGGTGGATCGAGTCCCAATAGACGAAGCTGGAGATGTCCGGGCCGCCCTGGCCGCCGCATTGCGGGGTTGCTGCATCGCTTACCGGCGTGTCGGTGAAGCAGCGGTCAGTCGTGTTCGTAAATCCGTAGGAAGCGGCATTGGCCTTAATGCTCGCGTCGAAATTATAAAGATTGAACTCGTCGAGCGAGGCGCCTGGCCCCAGCGTCGGGTCGATGGCCGACAGTCCCGCGGCCAGCTCAATATTGTACAGCTGGCTGTCGGCCGTGGCCGCCCCGGCGAGCGTCGGATTGTCCTGGGCGAATTCCGGGATGATTCCGACGTCGGGAACGTTCACGACCAAGAAGTGCTTGGCGTGCTCGCTCGAGAGCGTCGAGATCGCCGCCAATTCCGCGTCGACCCCGGCCGTGATCAGGGCCGTGTCCACGGCTGACCCGGATCCGTTCAGCGCCGCATTGCGGACGTCGTTGCCGCCGATCATGATGACATAGAGCGCGGACGGGTCGGCTGTTCCGTGGTCGAACAGGCTATAGGCTCCAACCTGGTCCAGCAGGTCGATGCCCAGCGGCGACGGCGTCGCCGAGGTCGCGCCGGCGACGGCGTAATTCGTTCCCGGCATGAACGACGCGCCGCCGAACAGGTCGTGGGGATCCTGGAATCCGGTCACCCAGAGGGAGGGATCGGCGTTGAGGCCGAAGCTCCGCGCGAGATCCTGAACCGCGACCGGCCCGTTGGTAAAGCTGTCGTGATAGCTCGGCGGGTCCGGAAAGTTGAAGCCGGCCAACTCCGCGAGATTGCCGCGGTCGGAGAGGCTGTCCCCGAACACATATTCGGCCGAGTAGACGCTGGCCTTGGCCGAGCAGACGCCAAGCAGCGCGCCGGCGGCGTAAGCGCCGAGCGCAAGGGCCTTCGCAAGCCTGGATCTCCGAGTCACCTCGACCCCTCCCGAATAGCGCATCGGGCGACTGTTCCAAAAACCCGATCGATTGCCGTTGCGGCATCATGCCGCCTGCCAAACGCCTGTCAAGATGGAGCGCAGGCGGAGCGCGAAGCGCTCGACGCCGCTCAGCCAAAGTCCTCCATCTCGAACAGCTCGCAAATCTCGATCTCGCAAGGTCCCGGCATCGGATTGGGACAGCGCTTGACCCAGTCGATCGCCTCATCGAGGCTCTTGACCTTCCAGATCCAATATCCCGCCACGAGCTGGCCGACGTCCGGGAACGGCCCGCTCGTCACTTTGCGATCCTTGCCGGAAAAGGCGACCCGCGCGCCCTTGCTGCTGTCCTTGAGTCCGGCCGCGTCGACGAGAATGCCGGCGTCGATCAGCTTTTGGTTGAATGCCCCCATGTCCGCCATCAGTTCCGCGCTCGGCATCACGCCGGCCTCGGATTCCGCGGTCGCCTTGACGATCACCATGACGCGCATCGGTCTTTGCTCCCCTTGTTGCGGCTGGACCCTTGCCTGCGGCCGAAACACTGCATTGCTTCGCGGGCTAGGCGCGAAGGCCATCATCCGGCGTCGCGGCGCTCGCCTTCTCCGGAGCGCGGCGGAGGGGCCGGCGCGAGGGCCTGCGGCCTTCGCGACCTAGCGGCAAGTTCTAACGCTTCGGCGACACCATCGCGAACATCGCGCCCTGCGGATCGAGGCCTTGCACGATCCATTGTCCGCCGGGAACCTGCATCGGGCCATTGACGATCTGGCCGCCCGCGGACTTGACCCGCCCCGCCGCCGCGTCGATCGCATCGACGGTGAAGTAGTAGAGCCAGAACGGCGCCGGCGTCTGAGCCGTCTTGGTCATCATGCCGCCGCCCTGCCGGTCGCCGGTCGAAAAGATCTGGTAGATCCCCATCGGACCCATGTCCATTGCCTCTCCCTTCTTCCAGCCGAACAGGCCCGAATAGAAGGCGAAGGCGGTCGCCTGGTCGCCCGCATGCAGTTCGTGCCAGCCGACGTGGCCGGGCGTCGCGGGATCCTGCGCCGGCGCGTCGTCGCTGTTTCCTTTGAACAAAATGAACCCGGCGCCGTGCGGATCGCTGGCGATGGCGAAGGTTCCGACATTGGGAATATCGGTCGGGGGACGATGAATGGCGCCGCCGGCGGCCTTGACCTTGTCGGCGAAGGCCTTGGCGTCGTCGACCGCGATATAGCCCATCCATGCCGGACGCGCGCCCATCTTCGCGGCGTCCTCGGAAATCGGCATCAGGCCTCCGACCGCGGCGTCGCCAGCCTTGAGCAGCGTGTAACGCTGGGCGTTCATCGTGTTCGGGGCGAGCGTCCAACCGATGGCCCTGGTGTAGAACGCCTCCGCCGCCGGAAGGTCGTTGGACATCTGGTCGTACCAGACGAACGTGCCGAGGGCGCTCGATGCGGACGGGTCGGTCATGATCTTCCTCCTTGAGTTTCCAGAATTGTTGGCGGGCTTGGCCGTGTTTCGCCGCTTCGCCATCGGCGCCCCCGCGGTTTCCTCGGCGCCTCGAGCGGTCTGTTGGAGCCTCCAGCGGTCTGCTGGAGCCCGTAGGGAGGCGGATCGCGACCGCAACTCCGGCGCGGCGTTCGGCCCTGCATCGCCGCACAGGCGGCGCACGTCGCCCGCCGACAAGAGGCCTTGGACGCCGCGTCCGTTCGCGCAGCGGCCTGATTCTACGCTTAACTCCTCGTCGCTCCAAGACCGAGCATCGGCCCGCGCTCCATTCCAGGATCAACTGCCAAGGCGCTTCGCGCCCCGATTGACCGTCGCCCGAAGCGCCCGTTTTTTAGGCGGCTCGTTTGCGACATCAATTGATCGATCGTCAGAATTCATCGATCAGCTCGCCAGGTGCCGCAACACGTAGGGCAGAATTCCGCCGTTGCGGAAATATTCGAGCTCGTCCAGCGTGTCGATGCGGCACGTGAGCGGCACGCGGCTCTCCCGGCCGTCGTCGTGCCTGATCTCGGCGGTCAGCGTCTGGCGCGGCTTCAGGTCTCGCCCAGGCCGCGGATCGAGACCCGTTCGTCGCCCCTGAGCCCAGCGAGTCCCAGCTCGTTCCTTCCTCGAACACCAGCGGCAGCACGCCCATGCCGATCAGGTTGGAGCGGTGGATGCGCTCGAAGCTTTCGGTGATCACCGCGCGCACGCCCAGCAGCTTCGGGCCCTTGGCCGCCCAGTCGCGCGACGAGCCGGTGCCGTATTCCTTGCCGCCGATCACGACCAGCGGCGTCCCTTCGGCCTGGTAGCGCATCGCGGCGTCGAAGATCGACATGCGCTCGCCCGAGGGCTGATGGATCGTGTTGCCGCCTTCGGCCCGCGCCGCCATCATCTCGTTCCTGATGCGGATATTGGCGAAGGTGCCGCGCTCCATCACTTCGTGATTGCCGCGGCGCGAGCCGTAGGAATTGAAATCCTTCGGGCGCACCTGATGCTCCTGCAGATAGTGACCCGCCGGGCCGAGGCGCTTGATCGAGCCGGCCGGCGAGATGTGGTCGGTGGTGATGGAATCGCCGAACAGCGCCAGGACGCGCGCGCCGTTGATGTCCCTGACCGGCGCCGGCGTCATGGTCATGCCGTCGAAATAGGGCGGGTTCTGCACATAGGTCGAGCCGATGTCCCACTGATAGGTCTGGCCCTTCTTGAACCTTGACCTTCTTCCAGTTCGCGTCGCCGTCGAAGACGTTGGCGTAGCGCGTCTTGAACATCTTGGCGGTCATGGTCGTCTCGATGAGCGGCGATCCTCCTCCGGCGACGGCCAGATGTCCTTGAGATAGACCGGCTCGCCGTTCTTGTCCGTGCCCGAGCGGCTCCTTGGTCAGATCGACGTTGATCGAACCGGCCAGCGCATAGGCCACCACCAGCATCGGCGAGGCCAGATAGTTGGCGCGCACCTGGGGATGGACGCGGCCTTCGAAATTGCGGTTGCCCGAGAGCACCGCGGCGGCGACCAGATCGTGCTTGGTGATCGCTCGCCGAGATTCGGGCAGCGGGCCGGAATTGCCGATGCAGGTGGTGCAGCCATAGCCGACCAGGTTGAAGCCGAGCTTGTCGAGCGACTTGTCCAGCCCGGCCTTGTCGAGATAATCGGTGCACCACCTGGGTGCCCGGCGCCAGCGAGGTCTTCACCCAGGGCTTGACCTTCAGGCCCTTGCGCGACCGCCTTCTGCGCCACCAGGCCCGCGCCGATCATCACGCTGGGATTGGAGGTGTTGGTGCAGGAGGTGATCGCGGCGATCACCACATCGCCATGGCCGAGTCGAAATTCGTGCCTTCGACCGTGGCGCGCTTGCCGGCGTTCTCGTCCTTCTTGAAGTCGTTGGTCAGCGCGGCCGGCGAAGCCGTGCCTTGGCGTCGGCCGAGCGCGACGCGGTCCTGCGGCCGCATCGGGCCGGCCAGCGACGGCTCGACCGTCGTCAGGTCGAGCGCCAGCGTGTCGGTGAAGACCGGATCGGGGCTCGCCTGCGTGCGATAGCAGGCCCTGCGCCTTGGCGTATTTCTCCACCAGCGCGATGCGCGCGGTTTGCGCGCCGGTGTCTTGCAGATAGTCGAGCGTCTCCGCGTCGATCGGGAAGAAGCCGCAGGTCGCGCCATATTCCGGCGCCATGTTGGCGATGGTGGCGCGGTCTTCCAGCGACATCTCGTCGAGGCCCGGGCCGTAAGAACTCGACGAACTTGCCGACCACGCCCTTCTTGCGCAGCATCTGGGTGACGGTCAGCACCAGATCGGTGGCGGTGACGCCTTCGCGCAGCTTGCCGGTGCAGCTTGAAGCCGATCGACTTCGGGGATCAGCATCGAGATCGGCTGGCCGAGCATCGCCGCTTCCGCCTCGATGCCGCCGACGCCCCAGCCCAGCACCGCCAGGCCGTTGATCATGGTGGTGTGGCTGTCGGTGCCGACCACCGTGTCGGGAAAGGCGATCTCGACGGTCTTGCCGTCGCGTCCTTGCCTTTGCGCGTCCACACCGTCTGGGCGAGATATTCCAGATTGACCTGATGGCAGATGCCGGTGCCGGGCGGCACGACGCGGAAATTGGCGAAGGCCTGCTGGCCCCAGCGCAGGAAGCGCATAGCGCTCCTTGTTGCGCTCATATTCGATGCGTGACATTCTTCTTGAAGGAATTCTGCGTGCCGAAATTGTCGACCATCGACCGAATGGTCGATGACCAGATCGACCGGCGACCAGCGGATTGATCTTCTCGGGATCGCCGCCGAGCGTCTTCATCGCGTCGCGCATCGCCGCCAGATCGACCACCGCGGGCACGCCGGTGAAGTCCTGCATCAGCACGCGCGCCGGGCGGAAGGCGATCTCGCGGTCCTTCCGTGCCTCGATTGTCAGCCAGGCCGCGACCGCCTTGATGTCGTCCTTGGTGACCGTGTGTCCGTCCTCGTGGCGCAGCAGATTCTCGAGCAGGACCTTCATCGAGAAGGGCAGCTGCGAGATGCCCTTGAGGCCGTTCTTCTCCGCCGCCTTGAGGGAATAAATTCGTAGGTCTTCGCCCCGACGGTCAGCGTCTTGCGGCATTTGAAACTGTCGAGGCTGGCCATGCGCGCACTCCGAAATCAGGGTGGGAAAGGATCGGCGGCTTATAGATAATACGCCCCGGGCGGGCTACACAATCTATTGTCTGAACGGGGTCGCGCGGGCGCGCGCGGACGAAAGGGACGCGATGCGCCTTCGCGCGTGGGACTTGACGGTAGAGCGCGGCGGGCGGCGCCTGTTCGCCGGGTTGTCGTTCGAGGCGGCGCGAGGGCGGCGCGATCATCGTCACGGGTCCGAACGGCGCCGGCAAATCGAGCCTGCTGCGCGCGCTTTGCGGTTTTCTCCCGGTGCAGGCGGGCGGCTTTGCGCTTGAAGCCGCCGACGACCAGCTGACGGTCGGCGAACAGGCCCATTACCTCGGCCACGCGGACGCGCTCAAAGGGGCGCTGACGGCCGGCGAGAACCTCGCCTTCTGGGCTGGCGCGCTCGGCGCCGACCCCGCGCGCGAACAGCAACGCGAAGCGCTCGGGCGCGTCGGTCTCGCGCATGTGATCGACTTTCCGGTGCGCATCCTGTCGGCCGGACAGAAGCGGCGCGTCGCGCTCGCCCGCCTCCTCGTCGCCCATCGTCCGCTCTGGCTGCTCGACGAGCCGACCGCGGCGCTCGACGCCGCCGCCCAGGCCGCCTTCGCCGCGATCATGCGGACGCATTTGACCGGCGGCGGCATCATCGTCGCCGCGACCCACGCGCCGCTCGGGCTGCACGGCGCGCAGGAGCTGAGGCTCGGCGCAGTCGAGAGGGCGGAGGCGTGACGGCAGTCCGGAGTCTCCCTTCCCCTCTGCCGGGGAAGGCATCGCCCGTCTCTCGCCGGGCTATGCCTTCTCCCGCACGGAGAGAAGGGAGACGAGCGCATGAGCCCCGCCCTGGCCCTGTTCGTGCGCGAATGGCGGATCGCGCGGCGGATCGGCGGCGGCGTCTCGGTCGGCGCGGTGTTTTTCCTGATCCTGGTCGCGATCATGCCGTTCGCGCTCGGCCCCGATCTCGACCTGCTCGCCAGGCTCGGTCCGGCGATCCTCTGGATCGCGGCGCTGCTCGCGACCCTGCTCGGGCTCGACCGCCTGTTCCAGGCCGATCAGGAAGACGGCTCGCTCGACCTGATGTTGAACGGCGCGCTGCCGCTGGAGCTCGCCGTACTGGTCAAATGCGCGGCGCATTGGACGACGAGCGCCCTGCCGCTCGTGGCGTTGAGCCCGCTGTTCGGCCTGATGCTGGCGATGGCGCCGTTGCCGCTCGCGCTCGTCGCGGCCTCGCTCGCCGCCGGAACGCCGGCTTTGACCATGATCGGCGCCATCGGCGCGGCGCTGACCGTGTCGCTCAGGCGCGGCGGACTGCTGATGGCGGTGCTGGTGCTGCCGCTGACGATCCCGGTGCTGATCTTCGGCGTCTCGGCCGCCTCGGCGGCGAGCGGCGGCGCCGCCCCGTTCCTGACCCCGTTCCTGATGCTGTGCGCGATGTCGCTGTTCGCCATCGCCGCCGCCCCCTTCGCCGCCGCCGCGGCGCTGAGGCATGTGCGGGAGTAGGAAGGCGGGGAACCCCCATTCCCTCGAACGGGCGCCGGGTATTTGACACGACGCCTGAACCGGGCGTCTTTTGGCCCCACGGCGCGCAGGACAATTGCGCCGACGTTCGCGGCGGAGGAGACATGACAGCGGGCAATTCGGCGCATTTAAGCGCCGGGGCGATCTCGGCCCGCATCGACCGGCTGCCGCCGACGCGCACGATCTGGACCTATGTCGTGCTGTTGAGCTTCGGCATGTTCTTCGAGCTGTACGACCTGCTCTTTTCCGCCTATGTCGCTCCGAGCCTGGTCAAATCGGGCGTGCTGACGGCGAAGACCCCGGGCCTGTTCGGAACGACCGGGGTCGCGAGCTTCATTGCCGCCCTGTTCACCGGCCTTTTCATCGGCACGCTCCTGTGCGGCTTTCTCGCTGACCGCTACGGCCGTCGGGCGATCTTCACCTGGTCGCTGCTGTGGTACTCGGCGGCCAATGTGATGGTGGCGCTGCAGAGCGACGCCTTCGGCCTCAACGCCTGGCGCCTGGTCTCCGGCATCGGGCTCGGCCTGGAGATGGTGACGATCGGCGCCTATTTGAGCGAACTCGCGCCCAAGGCGATGCGCGGGCGCGCCTTCGCGGTCAACCAGGCGATCGGCTTTACCTGCGTGCCGGTCATTTCCTTTCTCGCCTACATGCTCGTGCCCCTGGCGCCGCTCGGCATCGAGGGCTGGCGCTGGGTGGTGCTGATCGGCGCGCTCGCGGCGCCGATCGTCGTATTCCTCAGGCGCGGCCTGCCCGAAAGTCCGCGCTGGCTGGCGAAACAGGGGCGGCTCGCCGAGGCTGACCGCGTGCTGAGCGCGATCGAGGCCAAGGTCGGCGCCGAATACGGCTCGGCGCTGCCGCCGCCCGGACCGCCAGAGCCGATCTCGGCGGCCAGCGCCTTCGTCGACCTGTGGCGCCCGGGCGTCCGGGGCCGGGTGATTCTGATGAGCGTATTCAACATCTTTCAGACCATTGGATATTACGGCTTCAACAATTGGGTCCCTTCGCTGCTCGTCAAGCAGGGGATCACGGTGTCGACAAGTCTCGGATACACGACCCTCATCGCGCTCGCCGCGCCGGTCGGGCCTTTGCTCGGCTATTTTCTCGGCGACCGGTTCGAGCGCAAAACCATCATCGTCGCCGCGGCCGGGCTCATTCTGGTGTGTGGCCTCGCTTTCGCGCAAGCGCGCGAGGCGGCGCTGATCATCGCGATGGGCGTGGGCCTGACGCTCGGCGCAAACACCATGTCTTACAGTTTCCACGCTTATCAGCAGGAACTGTTCCCGACCGGCATTCGAGCGCGCGCCTCAGGCTTCGTCTATTCCTGGAGCCGGCTCTCCGTCATCTTCAGCTCGTTCGTCATCGCCTTCATCCTCGAAGCGTTCGGCGCGTTCGGCGTGTTCGCCTTCATCGCCGTCGCCATGGCGATCGTGATGGCGACGATCGGCATCTTCGGTCCGCGAACGACGAACCTGGCCCTGGAGCGGATATCGAGCATGGGAAGCCGCGCCCCCGTCTGAGCCCGCGCGCGGCTTCTGCCATGGCGTTCCGCCGCTTTTCGGCTCAATCGCCCGCGCTCGTCCAGCGCGGCCCGGATGTCCACCCCATCACCGTAATTCACAAGGAAAAGTAACGTTTTGCTTGCCAAGGCAGTTGACGGTGTGGTAATGATAATGGGCCAGGCCAGTGTGTGGTCGCAGTCCCGTTCGAAGAGGCTTTCAACGATTTATCGTTGGAATCATGGCGATTAAGCGCCGTGATCGCGACCTGAACGCCCGCAGCACCAAAATCTAGTCGTCGCCCTCGCCAGGCCTCTGCTCGGTGCTTTCCCGTATCTCGGAAGCTCCCGCGCCAGCACTGGCGAAGTTTTCATTCTGTTTGAAAGGATACATGTCATGCGCATTGAGAAGAAGGGACTTCATGCCAAGAGCGTTGAAATCGCTCAATTGGCTTTGACGTTTCATGGGATGCCCGCCATCAAAAAGGGCCCACGAGACTTAGTGTTCGCAAATAACAACCAGATTATTACTGTTGTTGCACGAACTTTCAATGAAAGGCCTCACAATTTCGTGACGTGGAAGGACAGAGATCCCTGCGACTACTTTGTATTCGTAATCTGGCATGACGAGAACGACATTTCAATTTACGTCGTTCCACGCACCGAGGCCGACAAACGGGCGAGCACATATTACAATTCCACAATGAAAAAACGGTTCCGCGAGGTTGTTTTGCTTAACGTCGATCACGAGTTCTCGAACTATCGGATCCAGTATTCTGAAACATCGCCAAAGAATTTCTTCGGGATATCGGTTGGTGGGCTCCAGCGCTCGGCCTAATCTACCCGCACCATACAGTTTCCAGAAGGCAGTGCGAGGCGGCGCCGACTTCCGCGACCGATTAATCGACGAAGTTTACTCAATTACCGCGGCGCTGTAGGGCGGGCAACTTGCGATAAGCAAGAATTAAGCTGCCGATAATAAACATATTAACTGTGTTAAAGATCGCTGAAGAGGACCTATGAACACCAAAAACCTATGGCTAGCGACGGTTCAGTCGGCTTGGGATTTCGCCGAGGGGCCGCTCTACGATCGCCGCGTGAAGCCTCGCAACCGGCAGCTTGAGCGTCGGCTCGAGAGGGACGGACTACGCGACCGTCTCGCGACTATCACGACAAATCCGTTCTATGACTTCCTGCGAAACGAGTATTTTCCATGGAAATTCACTGATCAGTATCTTGGTAAGCAACAGAGTTATTTGGCCAAGCATAAGAGCTTGGGTCAGATGGACCGCTTGGAACGCGTTCGCCGTCGCCTCGTTAATCGAAACGGCCTCGACGCGGAAGCCATGATCGAGATGGTGCTGGGGCAAAACGGCGGAATTCATGGCCTCGGCGTCGCTGGCGCAACTGGCCTGTTGGCCCTCACGTACCCGGAGGAATTCGGTTGCGTCGACAAAATGGTTGTAAGGGAATTCAACGCCGTCGGACTCTTTCTCGAGGTCAATTCAGGTGCGATTCGAGTGAAAGATGCGGCGGCAATGATTGCGGCGATGAACAAGAAAGCGCGCGAACTGAACAAAGCGTTCGGCAACATCAACAAGTGGACGCCACGTACTGTTGACCGCGCGCTCTGGGCACAGCGGGGAAATAGTTTGAATGGCTAGGCGATGTCATAGCGCAGCGTTTGGGAATCAATTATTGCATCTATTCGAGGTCCAGTCGCGGATTTAACTTTCTTGTTTTCCGTGTCACAAGAATAAACTGCCCAGAATTCGGTGGTTTTTCATAGAAGGAGGAATCACCTCATGGCCTCATGGATCTCAGCGCCGCTCGGCGGCGGCTGGCGCATCGGCGAAAGCTTCGGCAACGGCAAGAGGGCCGAAGGCGGCGCAGCCGTCGCAGCAGTTCTTTTGATCGCGCTCGCGGCGTTCTTATTGTTTTTCTTGAATTTTTTCTTGATCTTCTGGCTCGGGCTCAAGGCCATGATTGACTTATTCAGCCGCAAGATCGCCAATGCAGTCTTTTGGGCCGTCCTGTGCGCAGCGGACATCTGGTTCCAAGCCGTGGTGATCCAGTCGTGGAATCAAGCCCAGATGGAAGCCGAACGCCACAGAGGTCTTACCCGCGAGGAATGCACTGACGCAAAAGGCGGGACCTGTCACGCCGCGATCGACCCCAAGTACGCGGTTCCGGGAACGGTGGACTACGATCCGAAGCAAATCGCCCGCGCCATCGTCACTTGGGACCGCGAACACGGCTCGAATGATCAGGTAAAAATGCGCATGTCGGACGCGTCCGCTATGCCGCCGGACTTTTGGCGCGACCTACAGTCCGCTCTCGCGGTCACTGTCTATGTGCCGCTGGCGTCCAAATAAGATTGCGGATTTACGGTAGAGTCGAGGAAGGGCGCGGCGGCTTGAGGCTTTGCCAATCGCTCCGTTTCTCTTCCCCGCTCATCAGTAGGGTCGGGGACTGGCGCGCCGGGTTAGGCCGAAGTTCGTCTTCCCTCTTGGCTCGCTCTTTCGTCTGCGAGTGTCACACCATCTCGGTTTACGGTGATGGGACTCCCCACGGTTTATCAAGCCGGTTTTTGAGCGGCTGAGGATGGGTTGAAGGCGGCGCCGGATTTGAGCATGGCGCAGGCGACGTTGAGGAGGCGGTCGGCGACCGAGCGCAGGGCTCGGCTGTGGCTATGACCTCGGTATTACGTTGACACGAACTCAATTCTCCTTTTGTCGGGTTGGACTGCGCCCCTCGGTGAGACACGTCAATTGAGTGACGCGGGGGTCGAGAGTTGGGGCGCCGTCAGTTTTCGAAAATCCATTTTTCTCAACAATCGCTTTGAGAAAATCAGAAGGCATGGTATGGTCTTCCACGTCGCTGATCGAGGCGCGCCTGTGGCGCCGAGGGCAGCGGCCGCTTTCAAGCCTTCATGCGGGCGAGTTGACACGCTGAAAAACGGCGACGGGCACAACGTCTTAAGCAGTCGGCATGGTTTGGGGCTGGCGCCTCGTCCGCTCGGGCCGAAACCGGAATCGGTTCGAGCGGACGCCCATGCCGGGACGCCTTGAACAAAGCCCAGTCCGGCTCCCGGTCCCTTCCCCGTTCGCGGGGATGATCCGGGGGCGAAGCGCAGCTCACGGGTCTCGCGATGGCAAGCGGTCGCCGAATTGGCGCCGAATGGCGCCGCAAGCGATTGAAAAGACGCAATCCGCGACCCAAAAAGGCGCCAGCCCCTTCGCGGAACTCAAAAGAACGGGCCGGGAGCTGAGAACGGGACAAAGTTGCACGATTTGGCGCCCAAGCGATTGAAAACATTGGGTCGTTCACGGAACTGAGGCCCCGGCGAGATCCGCGCTCGGGCCAGGCGCGGCCACATTGCGGCGGCGCTCATTGGGCGCTGTTCCGCTTTCCCTGCCGGGCGGAGGGGGCGCCTGGGAGTCGCCGCCGGCCGGAAATGGCGCCGCAAGTCTCTGGAATCGCGCGAAACCCGGCTGAAAACGGAGCCGACGCCTCGTGCGGAGAACGCCGCGCGCCTTGGCGGCGCGCGGCCCGGCGGCGTTACTCCGCCGCCATTGCGATGGGCCGCTCGCGAGAGGCGAGGTCGAAGCGGTCGAGATCCATCACCTTGGCCCACGCCCTCGCGAAGTCCTTGACGAACTTCTCCTTCGAGTCGGCGCAACCATAGACTTCCGCGATGGCGCGAAGCTGCGAGTGCGCACCGAAGATCAGGTCGGCGCGGGTTCCGGTCCACCTGACCTCGTTCGTCTTCCGGTCGCGGCCTTCGTACACGCCCTCCGAGCCCGCGGCCGGCCGCCACTCCGTGCCCATGTCGAGCAGGTTGACGAAGAAGTCGTTGGTCAGCGTCCCCGGCCGCTTGGTGAACACGCCGTGCGGGGAGTTCCCGGCGTTTGCGCCGAGGACCCTGAGGCCGCCGACGAGAACCGTCATCTCCGGCGCGGTCAGCGTCAGCAGCTGCGCCCGATCCACCAACAGCTCCTCAGCCGACAGGCGCTGCTTGCCGCTGAGATAGTTGCGGAACCCGTCCGCCTTCGGTTCGAGCGGCTCGAAGGATTCGACCTCGGTCTCATCCTGCGAGGCGTCCATGCGACCCGGCGTGAACGGGACCTTGACGTCCTGTCCGGCGTCCTTGGCGGCCTTCTCGATCGCCGCGCCGCCGCCCAGAACGATCAGGTCGGCGAGCGAGACCTTCTTCCCGCCCGACGCGGAAGCGTTGAATTCCTTCTGGATCGCTTCCAGCTTCTGCAGCGCCTTCGCCAACCGAGACGGCTGGTTGACGTCCCAGTCCTTCTGGGGGCTGAGCCGAATGCGCGCGCCGTTCCCTCCGCCGCGCTTGTCGCCGCCGCGGAACGTCGACGCCGACGCCCAAGCCGTAGAGACAAGCTCAGCCACCGAGAGGCCGGAGGCGAGGATCTTCGCCTTGAGGGCCGCGATGTCCTGCTCCCCGATCAACGGATGATCCACAGCCGGGATCGGATCCTGCCAAATCAGCGTCTCCTTCGGAACGAGCGGGCCGAGATAACGCGCGACCGGGCCCATGTCGCGGTGCGTCAGCTTGAACCACGCCCGGGCGAACGCGTCGGCCAACTGTTCCGGATGGTCGAAGAAGCGCCTCGAGATCTTCTCGTAAGCCGGGTCGAACCGCAACGAGAGGTCGGTGGTCAGCATGGTGGGCGCGTGGCGCTTCGACGGGTCGTGCGCATCCGGCATGGCGCCGGCGCCGGCGCCGCCCTTGGGCGTCCACTGATAGGCGCCGGCCGGGCTCTTGGTCAGCTCCCATTCGTAGCCGAACAGGTTCGAGAAGAAGTTGTTGCTCCACTTCGTCGGCGTCTGACTCCAGATCACCTCCAGGTTGCTGGTGGTCGCGTCATCCCCCTTTCCCGTGCCGAACCTGCTCTTCCAGCCGAGGCCCTGCTGCTCGATCGGAGCGCCTTCGGGTTCGGGGCCGAGATATTCCGTGTCCTTGGCGGCGCCGTGGGTCTTGCCGAAGGTGTGGCCGCCGGCGATCAGCGCGACGGTCTCCTCGTCGTCCATCGCCATGCGCTTGAACGTCTCGCGGATGTCCACCGCCGCGGCGACCGGATCCGGCTTGCCGTTCGGTCCTTCCGGATTGACGTAGATCAGACCCATCTGCACGGCGCCGAGAGGATTCTCGAGGTCGCGGTCGCCCGAGTAGCGCTCGTCCTCCAGCCACTTGCCTTCGGGACCCCAGTAGATGTCCTCGTCGGGCTCCCAGGTATCCTCACGCCCGCCGCCGAAGCCGAACGTCTTGAAGCCCATCGACTCGAGGGCGACGTTGCCGGCGAGGATCAAGAGGTCCGCCCAGGAGATTTTCCGGCCGTATTTCTGCTTGATCGGCCACAGCAGTCGGCGCGCCTTGTCGAGGTTCGCGTTGTCCGGCCAGCTGTTGACGGGCGCAAAGCGCTGCTGGCCGCGTCCGCCGCCGCCGCGGCCATCGCCGATGCGGTAGGTGCCGGCGCTGTGCCACGCCATCCGGATGAACAGCCCCCCGTAGTGGCCGAAGTCCGCCGGCCACCAATCCTGCGAGTTCGTCATGAGAGCATGAAGGTCCTTGATCACGGCGTTGAGATCGAGGCTCTTGAACTCCTTGGCGTAGTCGAACGCCTCGCCCATCGGATCAGACAGGGCGGAGTGCTGGTGGAGAACGTGAAGGTTCAACTGATTCGGCCACCAGTCCCGATTGCTGTACGCGCGGGCCTCGCCCGCGACAGGGCACTTGCTTTCACTTGACATGGTCTCTCCGATTGTCTTCCGCTGTTTCGGTTGAGTCAGTGAAAATCATCAATCCCTGAAACGTAAACCCGCCTCATGGCCGGTGGCGCATCGCGCCGCCGTCACCGACGTCGGGATGGATCGAGGAGGCGGATCCGAGGGCCCGCGACCTGCGCGCGGGCAGTCCTGGTCAATTGGGTCATCGTGAGCGTTCCTCTCCATTGGCCAGCCGCGAAGCCAGCTTGCGCGAAAAAATAGAGCGCGATTGACAATTGGTCAAATCGATAATGTCATGAGATTTCATCGTTGTGGCCGATGGACGGACCATGAATCTTCGGGACCTGGAATATGTCGTCGCCGTCGCCGATCACGGCCATTTCGGCCGGGCGGCCGCGGCGTGCAATGTCAGCCAGCCCACGTTGAGCGGCCAGATTCTCAAACTCGAGGCCGAGTTGGGCCTGCGGCTATTCGGGCGCGAAGGCCGCAACGTGCGGGTCGACGTCCGGGCGGCCGGAGTCGTCGCCGAGGCGCGCGCCACGTTGGCGGCGGCGGCCAATGTGACGACCGCCGCGCGGGCGGCGCGCGACCCGTTCGCCGGGTCCCTGCGCATTGGCATGATCTCGACTGTCGCGCCGTATCTCTTGCCCTTCGCCCTGCCGAAAGCGATCAAGGCGCTGCCGCGAACCCCTCTGCACCTGATCGAGGACCTGACGGATAGGCTGGTCGCGCTCGTCGGCGACGGCGCGCTCGACGGGGCGGTGATCGCGACCGATCCGGACAACGACCGGCTGGACTCCATCGATCTCTACGAAGAGCCGTTCTATCTCGTCTCGGCCCGGCGCCCGCGTACGTCCCCGCGCGAGTGGATCCGCGTCGATGAAATCGATCCCGAGACGCTGCTTCTGCTGGCGGAGGGCCATTGCCTGCGCGATCAGACGCTCGCTCTTTGCGGCGCGGCGGAGCGAGCCCCTGCCGGCGCCGATGTGCGGGCGACGAGCCTGGAGACGCTGCGTCATCTCGCCGCGGCCGGACAGGGCGAGACGCTGGCGCCGCTGCTCGCCTTCGCGGGCTGGCGGCGGCAGGGCGCCGGTCTCGATGGCTCGAGGGTCGTCGGCGGCGGCGCGTCGCGCCTGGTCAGGCTGGTTTATCGGCGCGGCCCGCCGCGCCGCGCCGCGATCGACGCGCTGGCCGCGTCGTTGCGCGAGTCGGCCGTGGCGGCCTTGGCCGGTTCTCTGCCGCGACCCTCGCAACGGCGCCTTAACGCTCGCCCGCGAGGCGGCATTGCTCCGGCCGTCGACCGGGGCTAAAAGGCGCGTCAATGATCAATCTCGCCAACCCGACGGTTTTCGTCGATTTGACGCGCCGCGTGCTGCCTTGGCTGACGGCGGCGACCGTCGCGCTGTTCGCCCTCGGCCTCACTCTGTCGTTTATGGCGCCGCCCGACTACCAGCAGGGCGAAACCGTCAAGATCATGTATCTGCACGTGCCGGCGGCGTGGATGGCGACCTTCATCTTCGGGGTGATGGCGGTCGCCGCGCTCGGCACGCTGGTCTGGCGCCACCCGCTCGCCGACGCGGCCCAGAAGGCGGCGGCGCCGCTCGGGGCGGGCTTCACTTTCATCTGCCTCGCCACCGGCTCGCTGTGGGGCAAGCCGATGTGGGGGACCTATTGGGTGTGGGACGCGCGCCTGACCTCGGTGCTGGTGCTGTTTCTCCTTTATCTCGGGCTGATCGCCCTGTGGCGGGCGATCGATGACCCGGGCCGCGCCGCGCGGGCGGCGGCGATCCTCACGCTGGTCGGCTGCGTCGACCTTCCGATCATCAAATTCTCGGTCGAATGGTGGAACACATTGCATCAGCCCGCCTCGGTGTTTCGCCTCGGCGGTCCGACGATCGCGCCCGCGCTGTTGTGGCCGCTGATCGTCATGTCGCTTGCTTTCACGTTTTTGTTCCTGACGCTGCATCTGATGGCGATCCGCAACGAAATTCTGCGCCGGCGCATCGCGCGCGTGGCGATGCTGGCGGCCGCGGAAGGCGATCGGTTCGCCCCCGCACTGGCGGCGGAAAGCGCCTGACGCCGATGATGGCCGATCCGCACATCGGGTTCGTCGTCGCGGCTTACGCGATCGCGGCGGCCGTGATCGGGGCGATGATCGCCTACGTCCTCGCCGACTACCGCCGTTTGAGCGCCGAGCTCGACGAGGCGACGCGCGCGCTCGAAGCGGCGCGCGGCCCCGAGAAGGCGGCGCGATCATGAGCGTCGAGGCGCAAGCTCGCCCCGGCCCGCGCCGTTGGCTGGCGTTCCTGCCGCTGGCCGCGTTCGCGGTTCTGGCGGCGCTGCTGTTCGTCAGGCTCTATGCCGGCGATCCGGCGCGGCTGCCCTCGGCCCTGATCGGCCAGAGCGCGCCGCCGCTGACGCTGCCCGGCCTCGACGGGGGCCCCGGATTGGCCGGCGCCGACCTGCGCCAGGGCCATGTCAGCGTGGTCAACGTGTTCGCCTCCTGGTGCGAGCCGTGCCATCTCGAGCACGAAAACCTGATGGCGCTGGCCGCCGACCCGGCCCTCAAGGCCAAGGGGGTCGCGATCTACGGCGTGGCGCAAAAGGACTCGCCCGAAAACGTGCGCCGATTTCTCGGCGCCAAGGGCGACCCTTACGCCAAGATCGGCCTCGACGCCGACGGGCGCGCCGGCATCGACTGGGGCGTCTACGGGGTGCCGGAGACTTACATCGTCAAGGGCGACGGCGTGATCGCCTACAAGGTCGTCGGCCCGATCACGGCCGAGGCGCTGGAAAGCGACGTCAAGCCCCAGATCCTGAAGGCGATGAATTAGCGGTTCTGGCGGCGACGCGGCCGCGCTTTCGTCAGCGGCCCAGCCTTATCAAGGCTTTAGGCGCCAAAAAGCAGCGCCGGCGAACATTTTTCCGGGCGCGGGGCGGAAGGAGTTCGCGCTTGCGGCGATCGCGCCAATGGCGCCGACCCGAAGCCGAAGTGGCGCCGACCCCGCATAGACATGGCGCCCAACCGGCATTGATGCCAACTTAGCGGAATAGCCGCCCATCGCCGTTTTGAGCCTTTTCAAGGGTTTAGCGGCCGGGGGGCAAGAATTCATATCGGCTCCAGTTTGGCGGCGAAAACAAACGGCCTTCTCCGACGCGGCCGCGCATCGGCGACTGATCGCATCTTCATGACGATGCGAATTGTAGCACGAATTTTGATTTTCAGAAAGGTTTTGTTGGCGCGGATTTGTTCGCGCTTCGCCAAACGCCGCCGCGCCCGGCGGGCGGCGGTCATTGTTCGGGCGCCCATTTCCGCGAACCGGCAAAGAGCGCTTCAGCGAGGCTCCAGCGACGGCAATTTGAGATGCTGTTCCAGCCGGCGCACCCGCTCCTCGCGTTCGCTGATGATAAGCCCGTGTCCGACGACGGCGGAATGATACTCCACCACCGCCCGGCGAAGTCCGACGATCTGTTCGCGGGTGTCCTTTTGCATCTGAGACATGTCGGATTGCATCTGAGCCAGGTCGGAGGCGACGTCCGCCCGCAGGGAATGGAGATCGGACTTGGTCGCCATTCCCGCTTTCAGCGTCTGCACATCGGTCTTGATTAAGCCGATGTCTTTGCGCAGGCCGCGCAGATGCTCGATGACGATATTTTCGGGTTGCGCGGCCACGAGGATTCCTTCAAGTCTCAAGAGACGGACGCCCAAGTCTCAAGTGACCCGCGCTTTATAGGGTTTTAGTCCGATACTATCAATTGCGCGCGCGATATCTCGCGCCCGCGGCGCCCGTCCCTCGGGGACGCTCACAGCCGCGTTATGAATCCTTACTTCCGCACCGCCCGCGCCTTCCCCGCCTCGTCCTCGCCCGTCAGTCGCGAGGCGCCGGCGATGTCGGCGGCGAGGATCGCGGCGAGGCGGCGGGCGGCGGTCATTGCTCGGGCACTCCGGCCTTGCGCATGCCTTCGAGAATTGCGCTCGGTCTGGGCCATGATACGTCGGATCGACGCTCATCGTCGTCCGGCGGCGCGGGCGCGGGAGATGGTGAAGTTCGGGTTAAGCGCGAGACCGGCCTTGACTGCGGAACGCGCCTCGTCGAGTCGGCCGAGCTGCGCGAGGGCGGCGGCCAACATGGAAATATGCTAGCGGATAGATTTCGGTTGGCCTCGATCGCCCGTCGAAACCAAGCGACAGCCTGCTCGCAACTGCCGAGGTAGTTCTTCGCCATGCCCGCGTTGGTCATCCAGATGTAAGCCATTGTATCGCGCGGACTGAGACGCAGGGCTTCGGCAATGTGAGCCTCGGTTTCCTCGGCGCGACCGACGAAAATCTTACCAAGTCCGATGACGGAATGGGCGTCGGCAAGATTTCGATCCAGCGCCAACGCATGTTCACATTCGGCGATGCCCTCGCAGCGCGCTTGGTGAATATGTCGACAATTCCCAAGTGCAAATGGCCGCGCGCATGGTCCGGCGACCGCGGACAAGGCTTTGGTCAACTTCGCTTCGGCCGCCGCGAAGGCCGCCGTGGGATCGGTCACAAAGGAGTTTGCGCCCTCAAGCGCGTCCGACGCGTGCCGATCCAACGAGCGCGTCGACATTGTTGGGATCGGCGTCGACGCGCGCGGTCGAAAAAGCTGCGCGCTTGCGCGACATTGTCAGGGGTCGTGACCCTTGTTGAGCCAAGCCAAGCCTTGAAAATAGAGGTCCATCGAGTCAGGGTTCGGCGCCTGTTCCGCCCGTCGCGCCTCGGCGGCGGCGAGCTGCGCGTTGAGCGCATTCGCCAGTCGCGCGACGATCTCGTCCTGCATGTCGAACAGATCGCCGAGCGGCTTGTCGAACCGCTCGGCCCACAGATGATTGCCCGTTTCGGCGTCGATGAGCTGCACGTTGACGCGCATGCGGTTGCCGCCGCGCTGGACGCTGCCCTCGAGGACATAGCGCACGTTCAACTCGCGCCCGATCGTCTTCACGTCGAGCGGCTTGCCCTTGTAACGTGAACGCCGTATTGCGCGCGACGACGTAAGCGCCCCGTATCCGCGAGAGGTCGGTCGTGAGGCTCTCCGTGACCCCGTCGACGAAATGCTCCTGCTCCGGGTCGCCGCCGATATTGGCGAACGGCAGGACGACGATCGACAGGCGCGGAGGGCCTTGCTTGTTCGGCTCCAAGGGCGACAGCGCGGGCTCAGCGCCTTCCGGGCCGATCTTGAGCGAATAGACCCGCACCGGCGATGTCGGCGGCGAGGATCGCGGCGAGCCGCCGGGCGGCGGTCATTGTTCGGGCACTCCGGCCTTGCGCATGCCTTCCTCCAGGCGTTCGTCCGTCTGGCCCGCGCTGCGAAAGCGACCGATCGAGAAGCCCGGGTCGAGCGTGAGGCCGGCTTTGGCTTCGGCTCGCGCCTCTTCCAATTTTCCAAGATTCGCCAGCGTTGCGGCGAGGAAGAAATGGGTTAGCGGGATAGTCCGGTTGTTCTCGATGGAGCGGCGAAACAATCCGACCGCCTCCTCCTCGGCGCCCAGAGTCATCTTGGCGGCGCCCGCGAAGTGGCAGCCAGAGCCAGGCGAAACTGTCGCGCGGAGAGAGGCGCAAGGCTTCGTTTTCATGGGCCGCAGTTTCTTCGGGGTGACCTGCGAAAATCTTGGCGAGACCGATGTCACCGTGAGCGGCGGCCAGGTTCGGATCGAGCGCCAACGCTCGCTCGAACTCGGCAATACCCTGGTCCGCGCGCTTGGTCTGAATCAGGATGCCGCCCATGATCTCGTGGGCCAGCGCATCGTTCGGCCTCAGAGAAAGCACCCTGGCTATCTCCGCCTCGGCCGCCGCGAGCCGGGCGTCCCGGTCGTCCGACAGCAAGGCTCCGCCCACTGAATAGTCGACCCGTCCCACGCCGAGTAAAGCGTCGAGGTTGTCGGGATCGACCGTCAGGGCACGCTCAAAATAGCCGCGCGCCTGCGTCATATTTTCGAGGTTGATCCCCTTGTTGAGCGATGCCAGCCCTTGAAAGAAGAGGTCCATCGAATTGGGATTCGATGCTCGTTCGGCCCGATGCGCTTCGGCCGACGTCAGTTCCGCCCCCAGTTGATTGGCGAGGCGGGCAACGATCTCGTCCTGCATTTCGAAGAGATCGGCTAGAGGCTTGTCGAAGCGCTCGGCCCAGAGATGCTTCCCGTTTTCCGCGTCGATGAGTTGGGCATTGACTCGCATGCGGCCGGCGTCGCGCTGGACAGACCCTTCAAGCACATAGCCGACGCCAAGCTCTTTGCCGATTTCCCGGGCGTCGAAATTCTTGCCTTTGAACGTGAAGGCGGTGTTGCGGGCGATCACGAAGAAGCCGCTGAGGCGCGACAAATCCGTGGTCAGGCTCTCGGTGACGCCGTCGGCGAAATAGTCTTGGGTCGAATCGCCCGAGAGGTTCGTGAACGGCAGCACCACGATCGAGGGATGCTTGGCCTCGGCGGGCGCAGCTGTGTTCGAGGCCACGGGCGCGGGCGGACCTGTGGCGACGGCGGCAGGCCGGTTGGCGCTGAACCCGTACCACCCGCCAGCCGCAACCACGATGAGCAAGGCCGCGATCCCCAACAGCGCCGGCGCTGGTAGTCTTACGGGGACGGCGGGCCTTGGAGGCGTCGAGGCGCTCGCCCGAGCTATCTCGCCGACACGAAGCGCATGGACCCGCACCGGCCGCGCGATGTTCTTGAGGTTCTTCTCGCCGAGATCGACGAATTCCGCGTCGATCCTGCCGCGGACGTGGTCGTAGGCCGTGCCCGAGATCAGCACGCCGCCCGGCTCGCAGATGCCCTCCAGCCGCGCAGCGATATTGACGCCGTCGCCTAAGATGTCGTCGCCCTCGACCAGCACGTCGCCGAGATTGACGCCGATGCGATAGACGATGCGCTTGGCCTCCGGCGTCGCGGCGTTGCGCTCGGCCATCAGTTTCTGGATCGCGACGCGCACTCGACCGCGGCGACGACGGAGGGAAACTCCAGCAGCACGCCGTCGCCCGTCGTCTTGACGATCCGGCCGCCGAAGCCCGCCACGATCGGCCGCGCGGCGTCGCGATGCTCGCGCACCGCCCGCGCCGTCCCAGCCTCGTCCTCGCCCATGAGGCGCGAATAGCCGACGACGTCGGCGGCGAGGATCGCGGCGAGGCGGCGGGCGGCGGTCATTGTTCGGGGACTCCGGCCTTGCGCATGCCGTCGAGGATGCGGCTCGAGCTCGGCCAGATACGTCGGGTCGTCGCTCATCGCCGTCCAGGCGGCACGGGCGCGAGAGATGGTGAAGGTCGGGTTGAGCGCGAGACCGGCCTTGACGGCGGAATGCGCCTCGTCCAGTCGGCCAAGCTGCGCGAGGGCGGCGGCCAAGTCAAAATGTGGATGCGGATTATTTCGATTGGCCTCGATCGCCCGCCGAAACCACGCGACCGCTTGCTCGTAACTGCCGAGGTGGAGCTTCGCAAGGCCCGCGATAGTCATCCAGGTGTAAGCCATCGTATCGCGCGGACTGAGGCGCAGGGCCTCAGCAATGTGAGCCTCTGCTTCTTCGGCGCGACCGATGAAAATCTTGCCAAACCCGATAGCGGCATGGGCGTTGGCGAGATTTCGATCCAGCTCCAACGCATGTTCACATTCGGCGATGCCCTCGGCCGCGCGCTTGGTGAATATTTCGACAAATCCCAAGTACAGATGGCCGAGCGCATGGTCCGGGACCGACGACAAGGCTTTGGTCAACTTCGCTTCGGCCGCCGCGAAGGCCGCCATGGGATCGGTCACAAAGGAAAGTACGGCCATCGCTCACGTCCGCGCGCGCCGATCCGATGAGCGCGTCGACATTGTCGGGATCGGCGGAGAGCGCAGCGATCGAAAAAGCTGCGCGCTTGCGCCACGTTGTCAGGGGTCCGACCTTTGTTGAACCAAGCCAAACCTTGAAAATAAAGGTCCATCGAGTTGGGGTTCGGGGCCTGTTCCGCCCGCCGCGCCTCGGCGGCGACGAGTTGGGCGTTCAGCGCGTTTGCCAGGCGCGCGACGATTTCGTCCTGCATGTCGAAGAGATCGGCGAGGGGCTTATCGAACCGCTCGGCCCACAGATGATTGCCCGTTTCAGCGTCGATGAGCTGGACGTTGACGCGCATGCGGTTGCCGCCGCGCTGGACGCTGCCCTCCAGGACATAACGGACGTTCAGCTCGCGCCCGATCGTCTTCACGTCGAGCGGCCTTGCCCTTGAACGTGAACGCCGTATTGCGGGCGACGACGTAAGCGCCGCGAATGCGCGAGAGGTCGGTGGTGAGGCTCTCCGTGACCCCGTCGACGAAATGCTCCTGCTCCGCGTCGCCGCCGATATTGGCGAACGGCAGGACGACGATCGAGAGGCGCGGCGGGGCGGATTTTTCCGGCGCCGGGGTCGGCGCGGGCTTCGCCTGGGCGGGCGGCCGACGTCGAGCGAATAGACCCGGATCGGCTCGGCGATGTTCTTGAGCTGGGTTGGGCCGAGATCGGTGACCGCGAGATCGAGCCGCCCCTTGACCTGCCGATAAGCGTCCTCGGACAGGCAGATCGCGCCGGGCTTGGCGATGCCCTCCAGGCGGGCGGCGATGTTGACGCCGTCGCCCATCAGGTCGCCGTCGGCCTCCTCGACCACGTCGCCCAGATGAATGCCGACGCGGAACTCGATGCGCTTGTCCGGGGAGACCCCGGCGTTGCGCTCGACCAGGCCGTTCTGCACCTCGACGGCGCAGCGCACGGCGTCGACCACGCTGCGGAACTCGATCAGGCTGCCGTCGCCGGTGCGCTTGACGATGCGCCCGTGGTGGGCGTCGATCGCCGGATCGATCAGGTCGCCGCGCAAGCCCCGCAGCCGCGACAAGGTGCGATCCTCGTCGGCGCCGGCGAGCCGGCTGTAGCCGACGATATCCGCGACCAGGATCGCCGCGATTTTCCGGGTTCCCGCCATGGCGCCCTCACGCAGAGGCAGGATAGCATAAAGACCGGCTGGAGCCGCGCGCGTTTTGCCGGAGAGCGACACGGAGCGCGCTCCGGTCGACCGGAATCGTCGGCGTCATTGCGCGCCAAGCGACAATCCGGCGGGCAACCGCCGCGAACCTTCGGCCGCTGCTTTGCTTCGTCGCTTGTCGCTCTTCGCAATGACGTCTCATGTCGGGCAAAATGCGCTCTAGCCTGTCGCCCTGTCCCGCCGCCCGCATAAGGCCCGGATTGAAGCCGAACGATCGGATTTCTGAAGCGACCGCGCTTTGTGGCGATACACGACGTCAATCGCTCCATTCCTATAGGATTCGGCTCTTGTGTCCCTTCCAATAGCGATCGCGCAACGGCGCCTTATAGAGCTTTCCCGTCGGAAGCCGCGGGAGCTCGGCCGCAAAATCGATCGAATGCGGACATTTCACGTGCGCGAGACGCTCTCGACAGAAGGCGATCAATTCCGCCTCCATTTGCTCTCCCGGCTCGAAGCCGGGCATGAGTTCCACGACCGCCTTGACCTCTTCTCCCATCTCTTCATTGGGGACGCCGAATACCGCCGCATCCCGCACCTTGGGATGGGTTACGAGCAGGTTCTCGCACTCTTGCGGATAGATGTTGACGCCGCCCGAAATGATCATGAACGCGGCGCGGTCGGTCAGATGGATGAAACCCTCGTCATCGACATAGCCGATGTCGCCGACGGTGCTCATGGTCCCGTCGGGCGAATTCGCCTCCGCGGTCTTTTTGGGATCGTTGAAATACTCGAACGGGGAAGCGGTCTTGAACCAGAGCCGTCCGATCGAACCGGACGGAACTTCATTCATGTCGTCGTCGAGCACGCGCAGCTCGCCGAAAACGGCCTTGCCGACCGTGCCCTTGTGGGCGAGCCATTGCTCGCTGTCGCACATCGCCAGTCCCAGCCCTTCCGTTGCGCCGTAATATTCGTGGATAATGGGGCCGAGCCAGTCGATCATCGCCTGTTTGACCGGCACGGGGCATGGAGCCGCGCCGTGCAGCACGCATTCGAGCGAGGAGAGATCGTATCGGCTTCGTATATGGCGCGGCAGCTTCAGCATGCGCGAGAACATCGTCGGCACGAACTGCGCATGTGTGACGCGATGCGCCTCGATCGCTCTGAGCGCCTGTTCCTCGTCGAAGCGATCCATGACGACCACCGTCCCATCGAACGCCAGCGTCAACATTGCCGCAGCCCAGGGCGCCGAATGATAGAGCGGCGCTGGAACCAGGCAGATCTGCCCCTCCCGAATGCGCCAGAATTTTGCGAACGCCGCGGCCAGAGGCGTCAATTGGTCGGGCGGCGTTTCCGGGAGCGGGCGCAAGATCCCCTTGGGATGGCCGGTCGTTCCGGACGAGTACAACATCGCCATTCCGCTCGAATTCGTCGGCGATCCTCGTGTCCGGGAATTCGGCGGCGGCGGCGTCGAAATTGCGGATGCGCTCGCCTTCGCCCGGGCCGTCGACGACCAGGCACAGTTTAACCCGCGGGCAATCCCGGAGCGCCTCGAGCGCGACCGCCCGATGCGACTGCGAGGTGATCAGCACCTGCGACAGGCTGTTGTCGACGATATAGGCGAGTTCGCTCGCGGTGAGATAGGAATTGACGTTGGTGTAGTAGAGACCAGAGCGGCCGCCCGCCATCCCACATTCGATGTAGCGCGGATGGTTCTCCATGAACACGGCGAAATGATCTGAACGTCTCAGACCGGCGGCGCGAAGCAGATGCGCGAGCCGGTTGCGTCGGGCCTGTAGCTGTCCATGCGTGATCGTTTCGCCTGACCGCGCCATGATGATCGCAGGCCGGTTTGGATCGGCTGAAGGACGTTGAATTGTCTCCACCGGCGCGTCCCCCGCAAACGCTTTTATTCGCATTACATCATCATTAGCTGCAGGTTACTTCCATTCCTTTTCCGGGGTCGTCACGCGCCTTGCGGAATAGCACAAAGAGCCGATTGGGCCGCGTGGCCAGCTCTAATTCAGCACCCGCTTCCCGTGCGGCGAGTTCGAGCGAGAACGCGGGGATGGCGACGTCGAAGCTCTGCCCGTCCTCGCCGACCATGCGATATTCCCCGGCCATCATGCCGCTCGGCGTGGTGAGCGGGCAGCCGGAGGCGTAGCGGAACGCCTCGCCCGGCCGGATCGTCGGCTGTTCGCCGACGACGCCTGGGCCGCGCACGTCCTGCTGGCGCCCGTCCGCGTCGGTGATGCGCCAATGCCGCTCCATCAGCGTCACCGATGTGTCGCCGAGATTGGCGATCTCGATCGCGTAGCGCCAGAAGAAGCGGCGCTCGTCCGGATCGGAGCGTTCCGGCTCGAACGTCGGCTCGACCGTGACTTTGATCCGATGCGTGACCGCCGTGTACATGACGGCGACATTGTAGCCGCGCGCGGAGGGCCGTCCACTGCTTTCGACGCCGCGGACAGGGACGAATCGCGCGAGCGCGCCCGCCCGATGAGCCTCCGTCAGCGCGCGCACGACCGAGGCGCTTCAGGCGCGGCTCGTCGCCTTCCGCCCGCTCGCCTCATTGCAGCGCCGGCACGACCTTGGCGTAGCTGAGATCATAAGTTTTGTTGAGCAGCGGATCGAGCCGCGTGCCCTCCGACGCGTCGAAGATGCGCGGGTTGCCGGAGGCCGTCCCGAACCGCGCGACCGGCGCCGGCGCGGCGCCGGCGTCGGTGGCGCCTGTCGTCAGAGGCGGGGTCCCGTATTTGGCTTGGCGCGCCTTCTGATCGGCCAGCATGGCGGGCGACAGGGGAACTTGGGCGATCGGCCCGGTCCCCGTCGCCGGCGGATCGCCGTCGGCGAAGGCGTCGCCTTCAGGCGGCCCGTCGTTGACGCCGGCGACGACGGCGCCGAGCTCCTCGATCGACTTGCCGCCCCGAGACGGCGCAAGCGAGGACAGCGTCGCATCCAGCGCATTCCGGCGGGCGCCGATCTTGGCCAGGCGCGCAAGAACGGCGGCGGGCGCCCGCGGCGACGGCGCCGGCGCGGCGAGCGCGCCGAACTGCGCGGGATCGACGGGTTCGATCGAGCCGCGGATCGAGGGCGCGGCCGCCGGCGGCGTGACGTCGGGCGCGAGCCGGTCCTTGGCGTCCTTTTCGATCTGGCGCCAATGCGCGACGTTCTTCAGGTGCTGATCGAGCGTCTCGGCGAACACGTGCCCGCCGGTTCCGTCGGCGACGAAATAGAGGTCCTTGCCGCGCGCGGGATTGGCGGCCGCCTCAAGCGCCGCCTTGCCGGGATTGGCGATCGGTCCCGGCGGCAGGCCGTCGATGACGTAGGTGTTGTAGGGCGTGGCCTGAGTGAGTTCGGCCCTGGTGATGGAGTGGCCGAGCGTGCCCTTGCCGAACACCAGGCCGTAAACGATCGTCGGGTCGGACTCGAGCTTCATGTGCTTCAGCAGCCGGTTGACGAACACGCCGGCCACGCGCGGGCGCTCATCGGCCTTGCCGGTCTCCTTCTCGACGATCGAAGCGAGGGTGACCATCTCGCCCGGCGACTTGATCGGCAGACCGTTGGCCCGGCTCTTCCAGACCTCGTCGACCAGTTTCGTCTGCGCCTTGGCCATGCGCGCCAGAATGGACTGGCGGGTGTCGCCGCGCTCGAAATAGTAGGTGTCCGGCATCAGCGAGCCCTCGCGCGGAATTTCCCTGACGTCGCCGACGAGAACGTCGTCGTCGCGCAGACGCTGCACGATCTGTTCGCTGGTCAGCCCCTCCGGCACCGTGAGCTTATGCTGCACCACACGGCGGGCCGCGAGCTCGCTCTCGATCTCGTTCATGCTGACGCCCGCCTTGAAGGCGTATTCGCCGCGCTTCAGCACGCCCCGATTGCCGTCGAGCAGGGTCAGCAGGTTGAACCACATCGCGCTGTCGATGACGCCGGCCCGCTCCAGCTGTTCGGCGATGCTGCCGGCGTCGTCCTCGCGCACGATCATGACGACCTTGTCGGCGGTCAGCGGCCCGGGCTTGCGCGAGTTGATCATCAGCCAGGCGAGCGCTCCGACCGTCAACAGAGCGCCCAACAACGCGAAGGTGAGAAAGCCGCTCACCGCCGACAGGGTCGAACGGCGGGGCTTCTTGCGCGGCGCCTTTCGCGGCGGCGGGGATTCGTTTGCGGCGGGCGCGGGCTTGCGCGCGCGGCCGAACAGGCTCACCCGCGGCCGCGGCTCCTGTCCGTCGCCCGAATTCATGTCTCCGCTCATGCCGCCTGCCGGTCCTCCGCTTGGACGCCGCCCCTCGTCATAGAGCCAAAAGCGCGCGCGGGGCTGACGCGTCCGCCTCGCGCTCGAGCCCGAAGCCGGGCAAGTCTATATCACCGCGGACTTTGACGAAATAACGAATAGCCGATGGGGAGCCGTCAGCCCGCCGGCGCGCGGAACACCAGCGACGCGTTCGTGCCGCCGAATCCGAACGAGTTGGAGAGCGCCGCCTGGATCGGACGCTTGCGCGCCGCATGGGGCGCAAGATCGATCGCCGTCTCGACCGTCGGGTTGTCGAGGTTGAGGGTCGGCGGCGCGATCTGGTCGCGGATGGCGAGGACGGAGAAGATCGCCTCGACCGCTCCCGCCGCGCCGAGGAGATGGCCGATCGAGGATTTGGTCGACGACATCGTCGTCGTGGCGGCCGAATTGCCCAGCACGCGCTCGACCGCGTGCAATTCGATCTCGTCGCCCACGGGCGTCGAGGTGCCGTGCGCGTTGACGTAGTCGATCTCGGAAGCGGAAAGTCCGGCCCGCTTGAGCGCCATGCTCATCGAGCGATAGGCGCCGTCGCCGTCCGGCGCGGGCGAAGTGATGTGATAGGCGTCGCCCGACAGGCCGTAGCCCACCAGCTCGGCGTAAATGCGGACGCCGCGCGCCTTGGCGTGCTCCAGTTCCTCCAGCACGACGCAGCCGGCGCCTTCGCCCATGACGAATCCGTCGCGATCGCGGTCGTAGGGGCGGGAAGCCTGGGTCGGCCGGTCGTTGAACCCCGTCGAAAGCGCGCGACAGGCGCAAAAGCCCGCGAGCGACAGGCGGTTGACCGCCGATTCCGCGCCGCCGGCCACCATCACATTGGCGTCGCCGAGCGCGATCAGCCGCCCGGCGTCGCCGATCGCGTGAGCGCCGGTGGAGCAGGCGGTGACGACCGCGTGGTTGGGGCCCTTGAGATTGTTGGCGATAGACACCTGGCCGCTGACCAGATTGATCAGCCGTCCGGGAATGAAGAACGGCGAGATGCGCCGCGGCCCCTTCTCATGCAGCGTCACCGAGGCGTCGTAGATGCCTCCCAGGCCCCCGATCCCCGAGCCGAACAGCACGCCGGTCTCGATTTCCTCGTCGTAGGTTTTCGGGGCCCAGCCGGCGTCGCGCAACGCCTGCGTCGCGGCGCTCATCCCGTAGACGATGAAGTCGTCGACGCGCCGCTGCTCCTTCGGCTCCATCCAGTCGTCGGGATTGAAGGCGTCGGGAGCGCTTCCGCGCGGAACCTGCGCGGCGATCTGGCAGGGAAGGTCCGAGACGTCGAAATTCTCGACCCGGCCGGCCCCGGATTCGCCGGCCAGAAGCCTGCGCCACGTCGCCTCGACGCCGCAGGCCAGCGGCGACACCATGCCGAGACCTGTAATGACGACCCGCCTCATGCGCTCCATGCCCTTACCTCACCAGCGCCGAACGCCCAGGACGAACCGCGCGGCGCGGCGCGAAAGCCTCAACGCGACGAGGGCCGGACTGGACGCCGGCCCTCGCGCGCTTCAGGCATATGCTTCGACCAAATGGCGGCGGCGCGCCACGCTCCGCCGAGCCGCCGCTACTTGCTGGCGGAAGCCTTCTCCAGGAACTTTACCGCATCGCCGACGGTGACGATCGTTTCGGCCTGATCGTCGGGGATCTCGACGCCGAATTCTTCTTCGAAAGCCATCACCAACTCAACGGTGTCGAGCGAGTCGGCGCCCAGATCGTCGATGAAGTTCGCGCTGTCGACGACTTTATCGGCTTCCACGCCGAGGTGCTCGACGACGATCTTCTTTACGCGCTCCGCGACATCGCTCATGTCTTTTTTCCTTTATCTGTCGGGTCTCGCCTCCCGACTTGTGAATGATTCCGGATCGACCGCCGCTTGGAAACGTCAACCATTCGGTCGTACACGACGCGCCACGGGCGGCGCTTCGAGCATTGCAGGGGCTCCGCAGACGGGAGAGCTTGAAATTCTACCCACTTGCCCCTCCGGCGCCCACCCTAAATGCGGTCGATAGCATATCTTTCCGATCAATGCGAGAGGGCGCCAGAGGCGCCGTCGGGCTGGCGTCATCATGGCGCAAAGCGTTCAAATCATTGCCATTCCGCCGTTCACATGCAGCGTCTGGCCGGTGACGTAGCCCGCTTCCGAACTCGCAAGATAGACAGCCGCCGCGCCGATGTCCGCGCCCTCGCCCAAACGTCCCATCGGGACCGACGCGAGGATCGCCTCGCGCTGCTTGTCGCTGAGCGCGTCGGTCATTGGGCTGGCGATGAACCCCGGGGCGATGCAGTTGACGGTGATGGCGCGTGTCGCGACCTCCCTGGCGAGCGCCTTGGACATGCCGATCATGCCGGCCTTGGCGGCCGCGTAATTGCCCTGGCCCGGATTGCCGCTGACGGCGACGACGGAGGCGATGTTGATGATGCGGCCGAAGCGACGCCGCATCATCCCCTTCAGCGCCGCCCGCGACAGCCGGAAAACCGCGGTCAGGTTGATCGCGAGAACGGAATCCCATTCGTCGTCCTTCATGCGCATGAACAGGTTGTCGCGCGTCACGCCGGCGTTGTTGACCAGAATGTCGAGCGAGCCGAGCGCCGACTCGACCGCCGGAACGAGCGCCTCGACCGAGGCCGGGTCCGCAAGGTCGCAGGGCGCCACATGGGCGCGGTCTTTCAGCTCGGCGGCGAGATCCTCGAGCGCGCCCCTGCGCGTGCCCGAGAGCCCGACCGTCGCGCCCTGCGCGTGCAGCGCGCGCGCGATCGCGGCCGCCCAATCCGCCCGAGGCGCCGGTGACCAGCGCGTTTCTGCCTGTCAAATCGAACAAGGGTCCTGTCCTCCCGCGCGGTGTTCTTACGGTTTCGCCGAGGTCTTGAAGGCCGCGATGTCGGCGGGCGTCCCGACGCTGAGGGCCGTCGAGCCTTCAGTGATCCTCTTGATGAGCCCGGCGAGCACCTTCCCAGTCCCCACTTCGACGAATCGCGTCACGCCCTCGGCGGCCATATAGGCCACGCTCTCGCGCCATCGCACGGTTCCGGTCACCTGCGCGACGAGGCCGGTCCGGATCGCTTGCGGGTCGGAGACCGCCGACGCGGCGACATTGCTGACCAGCGGGGGCTCCGGAGGAAGAATTGCGACGCCTTCGAGCGCCGCCTTCATCGCGATCGCCGCCGGTTGCATCAGCGCGCAATGGAAAGGGGCGGATACCGGGAGAAGCAGCGCCCGCTTGGCGCCGGCGAGCTTGGCGAGCTCCATCGCTCGTTCCACCGCGGCGGTCGTGCCCGAGATGACGACCTGCCCGCCGCCGTTGTCGTTCGCGGCCTGGCAGATCGCGCCGGTCAGATAGAAGTCGCTGGCGGCTTGCGTGGCGATCCTGGTCGCGACGCCAAAATCGAGTCCGAGGATCGCCGCCATCGCGCCCTCCCCGACGGGGACGGCCTTCTGCATCGCTTCCCCGCGAAGGCGCAGAAGGCGAGCGGCGGCCTCGAGCGTCAGCGACCGCGCCGCGCAGAGGGCCGAATATTCGCCGAGCGAATGGCCGGCGACGAACGCCGCGTCCTTCGCCACGTCGAGGCCAGCCTCGGTTTCGAGCACCCTCAGGACGGCCATGCTGGAGGCCATCAGCGCCGGCTGGGCGTTGGCGGTCAATGTGAGTTCGGCTTCCGGTCCCTCGAACATCAGCCGTGAAAGGTTCTGCGAAAGCGCGGCGTCGACGCGGGCGAACACGTCGCGGGCGACGGAAAACTCCGCGGCGAGCGCCTTGCCCATGCCGACCGCCTGCGACCCCTGACCCGGAAACACGAGGGCCGTCTTCATGGAGGACTCCGCTTTGCCGGGCGCGGAAAAACACAGGTTCGGCAGGCGTTGTCAAGGGAACGTCATGCCGAGCGACGTCGCGCAAAGGCCGTGGGCGAGCGGCGCCGGGCGATCGAGTGGCGCGCTTATCGGCCATTAACCAGACGCGCCTAGGCTTTCTTCGACCGACCAAGCCGCGAGTTCTCCGATATGGGCGCGCCCCTCGCCACGGCCGTAAAGGCGCTGCGCGATTTCGACTGGCTCGACCGCGAGCGGGCGTTCGCCTATAGCCGCATCCTGCTCGGCGTGACGCTCGCCATCGCGCTTTGCTGGATCGCGCTCAGCTCCGGCGGCCTGGACCGCGAGGGCAAGCCGATCGGGGCCGACTACGTCGGCTTTTGGACGGCTTCACATCTGGCGCTGGATGGCCGGCCGGATCTCGCCTACGACGTCGGCGCGCATTGGGCGGCGCAGAAGGCGCTGTTCGGCCCCAAGCTCGGCTACACGGCGTTTTTCTACCCGCCGCCCGCGCTGCTGATCTGTCTGCCGCTGGCGCTCGCTCCCTATTTCTGGTCGCTCGCGGCGTGGCTGGGGGCGACCGGCTATGCGTACTTTCGCGTCGTGCGCGGCTTCCTGCCCGGTCTCGATCCGACGACGCTGGCGGCGTTTCCGGCGGTGTTGATCAATGCCGCCCACGGCCAGAACGGCTTCCTCAGCGCGGCTTTGATCGGCGGCGGTCTTCTCGTCATGAACCGCAGGCCCGCGCTTGCGGGCCTTCTGTTCGGCGCGATGGCGTTCAAGCCGCATTTGGCTTTGGCGCTGCCTTTCGCTCTTATCTTCGCCCGCCGCTGGACGACGTTGGCCGCCGCGGCCGCTGCGGCGGGAGGCTTCTGCCTTCTGTCGCTGCTCGCGTTCGGCGCGCCCGCATGGAGCGCGTTCCTCGCCGACTCCTCGCTTGCCCGGTCCGCGCTGGAGCACAATCTTGTCGGCAACGAGAAGATGCAGAGCGTCTTCGCCGCCGTCCGGTTGTTGCATGGTTCGCTCATGCTCGCCTGGGGATTGCAGGCGGCGACGGCGCTGGGCGCGCTCGCCGCGCTCCTTTATCTGCAGCGGCGGGCGTTTCGATCGAGCGCGGAAGCGGCCGCCGTCGTGTGCGCCGGCCTGCTCGCGACCCCCTTTCTGCTCGACTATGACCTCACTCTCATGGCCATCCCGCTCGCCTGGCTCCTTCGCGAAGGGCTTCGGGCCGGGTTTCTTCCGTTTGAGAAGGCGATCATGGCTTTCGCCTTTCTGCTGCCGCTGATTTCGCGCCTCGCGGCGGGCGGGCTCGGCCTGCCGCTGGCCCCGTTGACGATCCTCGCGCTGCTCGCATTGGCGATGAAACGCGCGTTGAAGCCGGCGGCGGGCGCCGGACCGGTCCATCTCGATGCGCAATTGACGGCCGCTCGCCTCTCGCTCGCCCTCGAACAGTGATAGGGAGAGGTTCGTCAGTCTCATTCGATTGGCGATTCAGGACTGCGGCGGGAGAGGGTCGATGGCGGCGGCGCCGGGAAAGGCCTGCGGAGCATGCACGATGTGCTGCTCAGCGCTGGAAATCGCGGACCTCGAGAAGCCCGCAGGCCCGCTGTGCGTGAATTGCCGGGCCGGCGGCGGCTGCGCGATCTACGGGGCGCGCCCGCAGGTCTGCCGCGACTTCGAGTGCGAATGGCTGACGCGCCGTGATCTTCCGCGGCAAATGAGACCCGATCTGGTCGGCACGATCTTGATGGAAGACGCCGACAGCGACGAATACCGGGCCGTCTGCGCGCCCGAGCGGCCAATGGCCTGGCGCCATCCACGCGTCTTCGCGCATCTCGTCGCGGTCGCCAAGTCGGGGCGCATCGTGGTCGCAAAGGCCGGTCTGGCGTCCTGGCGAATCTTTGGCTCAGGCGAATGGGGTCCGACAGTCTGAACCGCCCATTTTTACGTCAAATTGCCCAAGAATCAGGCGCACCCGGAAATGGTCCGGCTTCATGACGACATGGAAGGCGCCCCATGGCGCGATTCATGAACCAATGCTATGAGCGCCCCCGCGCGCCTGCCGTTGGGGCAGACCGGCGCCGCGCAACCCAAGGACGGGAGTTTCGCCAGGATGAAAAAGATTGAGGCGATCATCAAGCCCTTCAAGCTCGACGAAGTGAAGGAAGCCCTGCAAGAGGCGGGAATCCAAGGAATTACCGTACTGGAAGCCAAGGGGTTTGGCCGCCAAAAAGGTCACACCGAGCTCTATCGCGGGGCCGAATACGTCGTCGACTTCCTGCCGAAGGTGAAGATCGAGGTCGTCGTCGCCGACGAAAACCTGGCCTCGGCGATCGAGGCGATCCGCGGCGCGGCGCTGACCGGGCGCATCGGCGATGGCAAGATATTTGTATCGCAGATCGAGGAAGCCATCCGCATCCGAACCGGGGAAACCGGGGCGGACGCGGTCTGAGCCGTGGCGCGCGTTCATCGAAGGGCCACCTGCCGCTCCCGCGGCCGGAGGGGAACAATCCAAATTCAATCTTGAGGAAAGGCAGACCATGAAGACCGCGAAGGATGTCCTTAAGGCGATCAAGGACAACGACGTCAAATATGTCGACCTGCGTTTCACCGACCCTCGCGGCAAATGGCAGCATGTGACCTTCGATCAAACACTGGTCGACGAGGAGGCGTTCGCCGACGGCTTGATGTTCGACGGCTCTTCAATCGCCGGCTGGAGGGCGATCAACGAATCCGACATGACGCTCATGCCCGATCCGACCTCCGCGTGCATGGACCCGTTCTTCGCGGCGTCGACGATGGTCATCAATTGCGACATTCTCGATCCGGCGAGCGGGCAGCCCTACAACCGCGATCCGCGCGGCATCGCCAAGAAAGCGGAGGCCTATCTGAAATCGACCGGAATCGGCGACACCGCGTCTTTCGGTCCCGAGGCGGAGTTTTTTGTTTTCGACGACGTCCGCTTCAAGGCCGACCCGTACAACACCGGCTTCCAGATCGATTCGATCGAACTGCCGACCAACGCCGACACGCCCTATGAGGGCGGCAACCTCGGCCATCGCGTGCGCACCAAGGGCGGCTATTTCCCGGTGCCGCCCCAGGACTCGGCGCAGGACATGCGCGGCGAGATGCTGGCGGCGATGGCGCAGATGGGCGCCGTCGTCGAGAAGCACCACCATGAGGTCGCCTCGGCGCAGCACGAGCTCGGCCTCAAGTTCGGACCGCTGGTGACGATGGCCGATCATATGCAGATCTACAAATACTGCATCCATATGGTGGCGCAGAGTTACGGCAAGACGGCGACCTTCATGCCCAAGCCGGTTTATGGCGACAACGGTTCGGGCATGCACGTCCACCAGTCGATCTGGAAAGCGGGCAAGCCGGTGATGGCGGGCAACAAATACGCCGACCTCAGCCAGGAATGCCTGTGGTACATTGGCGGCATCATAAAGCACGCCAAGGCGCTCAACGGCTTCACCAATCCCTCGACCAACAGCTACAAGCGCCTGGTCCCCGGCTTCGAGGCGCCGGTGCTTCTCGCCTATTCGGCGCGCAACCGCTCGGCCTCGTGCCGTATTCCGTGGACGGCCAATCCGAAGGCCAAGCGGGTCGAGGTTCGCTTCCCCGACCCCTGCGCCAATCCCTATCTCGCGTTCTCGGCGATGCTGATGGCGGGCCTCGACGGCATCAAGAGCAAGCTCGATCCGGGGCCGGCGATCGACAAGGATCTCTACGACCTGCCGCCGAAGGAGCTCAAGAAGATCCCGACCGTATGCGGGTCATTGCGCGAGGCGCTCGGCAACCTCGACAAGGACCGCGCGTTCCTCAAGGCGGGCGACGTGTTCTCGGACGACTTCATCGACAGTTACATCGAGCTGAAGATGGGCGAGGTCCAGCGTTTCGAGATGACGCCGCATCCGGTCGAGTTCGACATGTACTATTCCTACTGAGGCTCATGGGTCCCCGACCAACGAAAGGGCGGCCTTCGGGCCGCCCTTTTTGCCGCGGCGACTGCGTCCGCGACAATTGAGCCCCTTGTCAGGCGACCGCCATGGCATATCCTGCGGCGTCGAGTTGATTCTTTCCGCGCCGGCGCTCGGCGCGCCGAACAAGGAGCAGCCTTTCGTGACGAAACCGACGACCCGCCGCCGACCTGGTCTCGGCCGCGCCGCCCTCTTCCTGCGCCTCGCGGCGGTCGCCGTCGGCCTGTGCGCTTCGTATGCCAGCGCCGACGCCAGGCCCGCCGACGCATCACAAGGCGAGAAACTGGCGAAGCGATGGTGCGCGTCTTGCCATATCGTCGCCAACGACCAGAAGCAGGGGGCGGACAACGTGCCGACCTTCGCCGCGATCGCCAAGAAGCCGGGATTTAGCGCGTCAAAGATCGCGCGGTTCCTGATGGATCCGCACCCGAAGATGCCCGACATGCAGCTGTCGCGCGACGAAACCAAGGACCTCGGCGCGTATATCGCGAGCCTGGCGCGGTAGCCCGGCATGAAGGCGCGGTTTGTCGGCGCGCGCTCTAATCGTATGGCGCGCCATTTTTGTGGATGAATCGCCAATTGCCGTCGACCGCTTCGGCGGCGAGATCGTCGTCGGGATAGGCGGCGCTGTCGCCCGGCGTGCGGTCGCCCATTTCGAGATAGAGGACGTCGGCGGCGGTTTCATTGACGAGATGGTGCGCGTCGCCCGTCCCCGCCTTGAACCCGGCGCACATGCCTGGCCTGAGCGCAATACGGCCGGCGTCGGTGACCAGCGTCGGCTGCCCTTCGAGGATATAGACGAACTCGTCCTGCTTGGTGTGCGCATGGCGCAGCGCCGAGGCCCCGCCGGGCGCCAGACGCGTCAGATTGACGCCGAAATTTGCGAGGCCGAACAGGTCTCCAAGCGGGCGCTTGACCCGCCCCGCCATGCGCGACGCGAACGGCTCGGGATAGTTCGACGGCTTCAGGCGCGCCGGGGCGTCGGCGGCGACGAGGGCGACGGGGCGATTCGGATCGGCTTCGGACATGGCGGATCTCCGCGCGCTCCATAGCCGCTCCGCGCCGTCAAGTCATCGGGCGGGCTCTGGCGGATCGCGCGCCGCGCGCTTAAGTTGCCTGTCAATGACAGGAGCGTTCGCGTCATGATCGGATTTCTCATCCGCGCGGTGGTGGTCGCCATCGGCCTTTGGCTCGCCTCGCACATCGTATCCGGGGTTCATATTCTTTCCACCGAGAGCCTGATCGCCGCAGCGCTGCTGTTGGGGATCGTCAACGCGATCGTTCGACCCATTCTGGTGATTCTGACCTTTCCGATCACGCTGCTGACGCTCGGGCTTTTCCTGCTCGTCATTAACGGGCTGATGATCGAGCTGGTGTCGCATTTTCTCAGCGGGTTCGTGGTCGACGGCCTATGGCCGGCGATCCTCACCGCGATCGTCGTCAGCCTGACGAGTTGGGTCATGTCCAGTTTCGTCGGTCCGCGCGGCCGGATCGAAATCGTAACCGTGCGCCAGACGGGACGCTGGGAATAGCTGGGCCTGCGCCCCGCGCGCTCCGGCTATGCCAGGCTCGCGACCGCGACTTCGCCGTCAGTGACGTAACGATTGACGCGCCCGGTCGCCAGCGGCTCGCCAGCGCGATACGAGGCCACATTGACGATTCCCTGGACGCGCGCCAGCTCTCCGACAATGAAGTCACGTTCGGCGTTCGTGTCGGCATCGGTCGCGTGCGTCACCTGGAACGTGAACTTGGTCAGCGAGAAGCCGGTGTCCCTGGTGCCGGCGCCGACCCACAGCGCCGGGGCGTCGAGCGGAGGGCGGTCGGTGTTGAGCCAGAAGTCGGCGGTTCCCAGCGTCTCTTCGCCGCGTTCGAGATTCAACGCCCAGAATCGGATGTGATGGCGCTTGCGCGGGCTGCCGTCGATCGCCTTCTGGAACCCGATGTCCTGGCCGCGTCCGTAGAGGTAGAGCGTGCTGAACGGCGCGGCCGGATAGGGTCGGTTGAACACGAAGGCCACGGCCATGCGCCACGAGCTCGTCAGGTTCAGCGGGTCCGCCTCGGTCCAGCCCGCGGTCGCGAAGGCGGCGCGAAGCTGTTGGAATTCGCCGATGAGCACGAGGTTGACGGGGTCCCCCGGGAATCCGTCGCCGGTGACCGTGAAGCTCGGCACGCTTCGGCGCTGCAGGATTTTCAGGCTCATGTGAACCACCCGCGGCAGGATCACGTAGGCCGCGACGGCGTAGGTTACGCTAAGCGCGAGAATCCAGGGCAGCCTGCGATCGGTGATCCGGAAGACGACGAAAACGATGAACCAGACGCTGGCGATTCCCAATCCAAGAACCGCCAAGCGCTGGATAAGGAGCCTCACAAATCTCAAGGTTCCTGCCCCCTCCGGTTCGCCCAGCCTGCTTTGCGTTTACGGCAGGTCCAACCGAATCGCAGTTTGCCTGCGGCAAAAACCTCGGGCAAGCGCCGTCTCGAGCTTATTTGTCGGTTGGGTCGCCGGCTTGACCCGCCACAACTGCTGACGCCATAACGCCGCCCGCCCGCCGAGGGCGTCAGGCGTCGATCCCGCGCTCATGGAGGGACGGTCATTTGCGGCCCTGGCGGTTGAATTCGATGGACCCCCGATCGGGTGAGCCCGTCCCGCCGGGGAGCGGACAATCTTCCGTTTCCGCGCGCTCCGGCGTCGGTCCGCGTTCGGCCCTGCGCGCCCTCACCGTCCTGGCCGCGCTCGCGCTTGCCGGCGCTGGCGCCTGGCTTGCGCCGAACGGCGGGAAGCGCCCGGCAGGCGCCCTTGCCGCCGAGACCGCTTCGCCGCTCGCCTATGTCGGCAGCGAGACCTGCGCCTCCTGCCATCAGGACGAGGCCCGGCTCTGGAGCCGCTCGCACCACAAGCTCGCCATGGATCATGCGACCGAGAAGTCGGTCCTCGGCGACTTCTCCGGCGCGACCTTCGACCACTATGGGGTCCGGTCGCGCTTCTTCCGCCGCGAGGCCAGGTATTTCGTCGAGACCGACGGCGCCGACGGAAAGCTCGCCGAGTTCGAGGTCAAGTACACATTCGGCGTCTATCCGCTGCAGCAATATCTGATCGAATTTCCCGGCGGCCGACTGCAGGCCCTTTCGATCGCCTGGGACAGCCGGCCCAAAGACCAGGGCGGACAGCGCTGGCTCCATCTCTATCCCGAACGAGGAGGTCGGTCACGACGACATTCTGCACTGGACGAAGCTCAATCAGAACTGGAATTTCATGTGCGCCGCCTGTCACTCGACCGGCGTGCGCAAGAACTATGACGCGGCGAAGGATGCGTTCGCCACCACCTGGGCCGAGATCAGCGTCGGCTGCGAGACCTGTCACGGACAGGGGTCCGCGCATGTCGCCTGGGCGCGCGAGAACCCGGGCTGGCGGCCTTCGAGCGACGCCGATGGCGCCAAAGGTCTCGTCGTCCAATTCGACGAGCGCGCCGGCCCCGCCTGGACCATCGACCCGGCGACCGGAAACGCCGCCCGCGCGTCGGCCCCGGCCACATTGCGCAAGGAGGTCGAGACCTGCGGGTTCTGTCACGCCCGCCGCGGCGCGATCTCCGAGGATTGGGTCCCCGGACGATGGCTCAGCGACACGCAGGCCGTCTCGCCCCTCAACCACGGCCTCTATTTCGCCGACGGGCAAATGGAAGACGAGGTCTACAACTACGGCTCCTTCAAGCAGAGCAAGATGTTCTCGAAGGGCGTCACATGCAGCGATTGCCACGACCCGCACAGCTCAAAACTGCGCCTGCCGGGCGGCGCCGTCTGCCTGCAATGCCACGCGGCCGACAGATATGCGGTCGCCGCCCATGGCCGGCATGAGGGCGTCAGCCCTCCGCTCGGCTGTCCTTCGTGCCACATGCCGACCCGCGCCTACATGGTCGTCGACAAACGCCACGACCACAGTTTGCGCATTCCGCGCCCTGATCTGTCGGTCAAACTCGGAACGCCGAACGCGTGCAACGACTGCCACTCCGACAAGTCCGCGCAATGGGCGGCGGACGCGATCCAAGCTTGGTACGGCCCCGAGCGAAAGGGGTTCCAGCATTACGGCCAGGCGTTTCACGACGCCTGGTCCGACCAGGCGGACGCCGAGGCGCTGCTGTCAGCCGTTGTTTCGGACCGTCAGACGCCGGGATTTGCCCGCGCCGGCGCTCTCGCCGAGCTGGCCCCGTTTCTCTCGCCGTCGATCGTCGGCCTGGCCAAGTCCAGCCTTTCCGACCCCGATCCGATGGTGCGGATCGGCGCCCTCGACATGCTGGAGAACGCCCGTGCCGAGGACGTCTGGCCCCTCGCCGCGCCGTCCCTTGCCGATTCCGTTCGCGGCGTGCGCGTCAGGGCGGCCGATCTGCTGGCGGCGGTTCCAGCCGCTAGCCTATCCGGCGCCGATCGCCAAAACTTCGACCGCGCGGCCGCCGAGTTCATCGCGGCGCAGCGTCTCAACGCCGACCGGCCGGAAGCGCGACTGACGCTCGGGAGCTTTTTCGCGCGTCGTGGCGAAACCGCGCAAGCCGAGGCCGAATACAAGGCCGCGCTGAAGATTGCGCCCCAGTTCGCGCCGGCGGCGGTGAATCTCGCCGACCTTTATCGGCAGACCCAGCGCGACGGCGACGGCGAGGCCGTATTGCGCGCCGCGCTTGCCGCGTCGCCAAGAGACGCCGGACTGCATTACGCGCTCGGCCTCGCTTTGATCCGCCTGAAACGGCCAGGCGAAGCGCTTGGAGAATTGCGCCAAGCCTCCGAGCTGGCGCCGGAGAACGCTCATGACGTCTATGTCTACGCCATCGCGCTCAATTCGACCGGCCGGGGCGATGAAGCCCGGAAGGTCCTGCTCGACGCCCTGGCGCGGCGCCCGGACAATCGTGACCTATTGACCGGGCTCGTGCAGATCAGCCGCCAGGCGGGAGACCTCGCCTCGGCCCTCAAATACGCCGAGCGGCTGGCGAGCCTCATGCCGAACGATCAGGATCTTGCGCGGTTCGTCGAGGAGCTCCGACGCCAAATCAAGGAATAGGGCGTCAAATCAGTCGCCGAACCCGCAGGTCCCTCATCGCAGGCTCAGCCCACGATCGCGCGTTCGGCCGAAGCGATGGGCTTTTTGCGGATTGCCTTGACTGGGGACAACACGCCGCATTTCGATTGGAGCATAATGAAGATCCTGATCATCGAGGACGATGAAGAAACCGCCGCCTTCGTCGCAGCAGGTCTGAAGGCCCGTGGACATGACGCGACGATCGCCGAGAACGGCCGCGACGGGTTTGCGCTGGCGGTCGCGGAGCCTTTCGACGCGATCATTCTCGACCGCATGTTGCCCGGGCTCGACGGACTTGGCGTCGTCACCCTGATGCGCGCGGAAGGAATATCGACGCCGGTGCTGTTTCTGACCAATCTCTCCGGCATCGACGATCGAGTCGAAGGGCTGCAGGCGGGCGGCGACGACTATCTCGTCAAGCCGTTTGCGTTCGAGGAGCTGATGGCTCGGCTCGCCGCGCTGGCGCGCCGGCCGACCTTGGGGTCGACGCCGACCGTGCTCGTCGCGGGAGATCTCGAAATGGATCTGGTCGCGCGCACGGTGCGGCGCGGCGGCGAGGAGATCGACCTGCAGCCTCGCGAATTCCGCTTGCTCGAGTTTCTGATGCGCAGCGAGGGCCGCGTCGTCACGCGCAAAATGTTGCTCGAACAAGTGTGGGAGTTTCACTTCGATCCGCAAACGAATATCGTCGAAACCCAGATCAGCCGCTTGCGGACAAAGATTGACCGCGGCCGGGCGGCGCCGCTGATTCAAACCGTGCGCGGCGCAGGATATTCGTTGCGTGTCCCGAAATCGACTGCTTAGAACGGCCAGTTTTCGTCTAGCGACCATATATCTTGCGTTGTTCTCATTGTCGGCGCTGGGCTTGGGCGTGTTCGTCTACCTTTCCGTTCGCCGCGAAATTCTCGCCGATTTCGATGCGAGGATCATCGAGGAAACGGACGCGCTTCAAAGCGCGTTCGCGCAAGAAGGCCGTGATCGGCTCGCCGCGATCATCGCCGCGCGCGGGTCGAACAGCGGCGCGTTTACCTATGGTCTGGAAAGTCCGGACGGCAAGCTGCTGGCGGGCGAACTCGGCGCGCCAGTCCTTGGCGCGGGGGGCGCACGCGTCGGCTGGACCGAACTGAAGGAAGTCGAAAGCGATGAACTTCCAGAAGACAAGCCTGAGATCGTCCGCGCTTTGGTGTCGCGGCTGCCAGACGGATCGATTCTGATCGTCGGCGACGAGCGGCGGCGCTCCGACGAAGCGTTGCGCGGCATCCTGTCGGCGTTCGGCTGGGCGGTCGGAGCGACGATTGCGCTGGGAATTGCCGGCGGCCTTTGGCTCAGCGCGCAATTTCTGCGCCGCATCGACGCCATGAGACTGACCGCACAGGGGATCATGGCCGGCGATTGGAGTCGCCGCATTCCGCTGACGCCGATCGACGACGATCTGTCCGCGCTCGCGCGCACCTTCAACCGCCTGTTCGACCGCATCGAAAAGCTCATGTTGGCCAACAAACACGTCAGCGCGGACATCGCGCACGACTTGCGAAAGCCGTTGGCGAGCATGCTGCGCCGCCTCGAAGCCGCGCGGCGGAAGGATGCGTCGTCCCAGGCGGTCAGGAGCGCCATCGAAACGGCGATATCGGAGATTGAAGGCGTGCTTGAGACCTTCAACGCCTTGTTGCGCATCGGGCAGGTCGAGGCTGGCGCGCGGCGGGCGGCGTTCAAGCCGCTCGATCTTGCCGAGATCGCGCGCGACGTCGTCGAGGCTTTTCAGCCCGCCGCGGACGAGGAGGCAAAAGCGCTTCTTTCGCATCTCGACGCGCCGTTGCCGATGTCGGGAGACAAAGAGCTGCTGACCCAGATGATCGCCAATCTCCTCGACAACGCCCTGAGGCACACGCCTCGGGGCGTCCGCATCGAGGTGTCGGGCGCGCGAACGCCTCACGGCGTCTCGCTCTCCGTGGCCGACAACGGCCCGGGCGTCGCGCCGCAGGAATTGAAGGCGATCTTTCATCGATTCCATCGCGCCGCTGCGGCCAGAGCCTCCCCTGGGAGCGGGCTCGGGCTCAGCCTCGTGGCGGCCATCGCCGAATTGCACGGGCTCGAATGCACGGCCTCGGACAACCATCCCGGACTCAAAGTGACCTTGGCGAGCGCCGACCCGGACGAATGACCGCCGATCGGCGGCCGAGCGAGGTCGCCGGGTTCAGCCGCCTGCTTGTCGCCATGGACCCTTGTCCGAACAAGGCTCTCCCGCGTCGGACGCTTGCCGGCACACCGCCGGTGAAGCGCAGAGCAACCAGCGGCGATACGCCGTGCGCCAGAGCCGAATGCAGCCGCTGAACGGCGAGCGAGCCCGAAAACGCGTCTGTGGTCAGCATCCAGCCGGTCGCCGCCGTCGCCAAACGCCACGACCCTTCCCTCCGCTTCGCACGCTACCCGCCCCCGAGCACCCCTTTCATGGCGGCGTTCGTCTCCTGCGCGTAGCGGCGCGCGGCGAAGGCCTCCCCGAGGGTGCCGAGCACCGCGCCGGTTTCGCGCGCGGTCACGGCGAGCGTATCGACGCCCGCGACGCCAAACAGATCGAGCGCCGTGCGGACGTCTTCGTCGGGGTGCAGGGTCGTCGCGGGAAGGCGCGCGATGGCGCCGATCGGGCCGCCGTCGTCGCCCTCGTTCAGCGCAATGGCGTGCGCTTCGGGAACATGAATCAGCCCATAGTAGCGGCCATCCTCGGCGACCGCGACCACCACGTTGGCGCTGCCGAGCGGATAGGTCCGGCAAAACGCGCGGACGCTCTCTTCGGCCGGAAATTTTGGCGGCGCGGAAACCATCATGCGTGCGACCGTCAGGTCGCGCAGCCAGCCCACGTCCTGTCCGCCGCGAATCGTCTCGCCGCGAAGATGCAGACGCCAGGTGGTGAAGGAATAGCCGAAGGTCGCGCGTACGGCGAGCGTGGTCGCGATCGAGGCGGCGAGCACCCCGCCCGCGATGCTGAGATTGCCGGTGCTCTCGAGCACCAGAAAAGTCACCGTCAGCGGTCCGCCGACGATAGCGGCGCTGAGCGCGCCCATGCCGACCATCACGCAGGCCGTCGTGTCGAGTCCGAGGGACGGAAACGCGGCATAGACGCCGATCGCATAGAGCTTGCCAAGCAGGGAGCCGACGAAGATCGAAGCGAAGAACAAGCCGCCGCGGAAGCCGGACGCCAGCGAGACGAGGCTCGCGAACAGCTTCAGCCCGATGAGAATCGTCAGTTCACTCGCCGACAGAGGCGAATAGAAATCGAGCCCGAGCGCGCCGTGGCCCGCCCCCAGCACCTGCGGGGTGTAGAGCGCCATCGCTCCGACCATCAACCCGCCGACGACCGGGCGAAAGAGGCGAGAGGGGACGGCGGCATGGAAGGCGCGTTCGATCAGCGCCGCCGCCCGCATCGCGCCGACCCCGACGGCCGCGGCGACGAGGCCGAGCCCGATCAACGCGCCATAGTGGACAAAGGTCAGCGCGCCGACGTCCGGGGCGCTGATTTCGTACGGCGAACCGCTGATCGCCTTGGCGGTCAGCGTCGCGGCGAGCGCGGCGGCGAACACCGGCACGGCGTTGGCGAGCGAATAGGCGCCAATGATGAGCTCGAAAGCATAGAAAGAGCCGGTCAATGGCGCGCCGAACGCCGCCGCGATCGCGCCGCCCGCCCCGCAACCGACCAGCATCCGCTGGTCAGGGCGCCGCAAGCGCAACCCCAATCCGAGGCGCGAAGCGATGGCGGCGCCGATCTGCGCATAGCCCGCCTCCAGGCCGACCGATGCGCCGCAACCATTCGACACCACCGTCTGCGCCGAGACGAGCGCGCTTTGCCTAAGCGACATCCGTCCGCCGCGCAGCGCGTTGGCCTCGACGGGATCGACCACGGGAGACATCTTCCTGCGCGCGCGCCAGGCGTCGACTGCTCCGAGCGCGAGGCCGGCCAGCATCGGCGCGAAGAACGCGGCGAACGGGGAAACGCGCTCAGCGGCGCTGAGGCGCACGTCGAAGGGGATGCCGTAGATCAGCACATGGGCGACGTTGACGATGGACGTCATCACGGCGACGGAGAGCCCCGCCAGCACGCCGACGCCGACCGCGAGCGCGACCAGCGCCAATTCGCCCGCACGCAGGCGGGCGCGCAACCCCGCGAGCGCGATCAGCGCGGGACGCGGCAGGGGCGACATGGCGGCGTTGCGCGGCGCGCGACGAATCGAGGCGTCATGGTCGAACTTATGCGCGGCCGCGCGACCGAAGCAAACGGCGTCGCCTTACCGATCGGCAAGCGCCATGTCGTCGCGGTGGATCATTTCGGCTCGCCCCGCGGTTCCCAGGATATGCGCGATGTCGCGCGAGTTGCGGCCTCGGATCCGTTCGGCGTGGAGCGCGTCATAGGCGATGAGCCCGCGCCCGATCTCGGCGCCGCGTTCGTCGCGGATGGCCACGCAATCGCCGCGCGCGAACACGCCCTCGATGCGCGTGACCCCGGCCGGCAACAGGCTCTTGCCGCCGGCGAGCGCGGCGGCCGCGCCGGCATCGACGAACACCGCGCCCTTGAGCTCCAGCGAGCCTCCGATCCAGATCTTGCGCGCCGCAACCGGGTTCGAGGGCGTCAGGAACCAGGTGCAACGCGCGCCTTCGGCGACGCGCGCGATCGGATGCGCGACCCGCCCGTCAGCGATGACCATGTGCGTGCCGGCCGCGGTGGCGATGCGTGCGGCCTCGATCTTGGTGCGCATGCCGCCGCGCGATAATTCCGAGACCGTTCCGCCCGCCATCGCCTCGACGTCGGGCGTGACGCGCTCGACGACGGGCAGGAACCTCGCGCGGGCGTTGTGATGCGGCGGAGAATCGTAAAGACCGTCGACGTCAGAGAGCAGGATCAAGAGATCGGCGCTCGCCATGGTGGCGACGCGGGCCGCCAGACGGTCATTGTCGCCGTAGCGGATCTCGCTGGTTGCGACCGTGTCGTTCTCATTGATGATCGGGACGGCTCGGATCGCGATCAGGCGGCCGAGCGTCGCGCGGGCGTTGAGATAGCGGCGGCGCTCTTCCGTATCCTGCAAAGTCAGAAGCACCTGCCCGGCGACGATCGCATGCAAGTGAAGCGCCCGCGACCAGGCGCTCGACAGCGCGATTTGCCCGATCGCGGCCGCGGCCTGGCTGTCTTCGAGTTTGAGCGGGCCTTTCGGCAGTCCGGCGATCGTGCGCCCCAGCGCGATCGCGCCGGAGGATACGACCAGCACGTTCGCGCCCCGGCCATGCAGCGCGGCGATGTCGGCCGCCAGCGCCTCCAGCCACGGCTGCCTGACGACGCCGCGCGAGGAATTGACCACGAGGGAGGAGCCGACTTTGACGACTAGGCGGTTGAATTGAGCGAGTGAGGGAACCTGAGCCACGGCCGACGGGTTGGAAGGGGTTTCGCGCTCGATCGCGCGAAAAATACAGGGAAACGAGCGCATTTTTCGTCTAGAGCAGCGGGACAGGGATGGCAAGGCGCTCGTTCTTGGCCGGTCTGGCCCGGTCGCGCCTCTCCGCCGCAGGTCCTGTCGCAAGGATTGGATCCTTATTCGCGACTTGACGCGTCGCTCCGGATTCGAGCCATCGACGTATGATCCGCACGATCAGGCGCGTGACCTTGACCCTTGCGACAGCCTCCCTTTACATCGGCCGCGCCGGACGCCTCGAGCGCAACGGCGCCGGGCGCCGCAGACCTTTCGGCTCCGCATTGCCCACGCGCCCGACAATCGGACAGGAATCGGAAGCCGCAAGACTTCACAGGACGCCGCCATGCGCAATTTCGACGATCTATCCGAACGCGAAATGCTGGCCCTCGCCATCAGCAACGAGGAAGAGGACAGCCGCATTTTTGCCGATTTCGCCGACGGCCTCAGCGAGAACTATCCGACCAGCGCGCAGGTGTTCAAGGAAATGGCCGGCGAAGAGAACGAACACCGCCGCCGGCTGATCGATCTCTTCGTCTCCAAGTTCGGCGACCACATTCCGCTGGTGCGGCGCCAGGACATCCACGGCTACATCCCGCAAAGGCCGATCTGGCAGGTCCGTCCGCTCGGCATCGAGGCGGTGCGGGCGCGGGCGCGGGAGATGGAACGCGCGGCGGCGCGATTCTACCGGCAGGCGCTGACACACACCACTGACGCCTCGATCCGCAAGCTGCTCGGAGACCTCGCCGAAGCCGAAGACAAGCACGACCAGACCGCGGCCGCTCTCGAAAAGGAGCTGCTGACCGACGCCGCGCGCCACAGCGAGGAGGAGAACGAACGTCGACGCTTCATCCTGCAGATCATCCAGCCCGGCCTCGTCGGCCTGATGGACGGCTCGGTCTCGACGCTGGCGCCAGTGTTCGCCGCGGCGTTTGCGACCCAAAACACCTGGAGCGCCTTTCTGGTCGGGCTCGCGGCCTCGATTGGGGCCGGCATTTCGATGGGCTTCGCCGAGGCGCTGTCGGACGACGGCAAACTGTCGGGGCGCGGCGCGCCGCTGTTGCGCGGCCTCGTCTGCGGCTTGATGACGTTCGGCGGCGGGATCGGCCATACCCTGCCGTTTCTGATTCCCCACTTTTACACCGCGACCGTCGTTGCGGTCGCCGTGGTCATCGTCGAATTGACCACGATCGCCTGGATCCAGTGGCGCTATATGGACGTCCCGCCGCTCTCCGCGGCCGCCAAGGTGATGATCGGCGGGGCGCTGGTGCTGGCCGCTGGCATTCTGATCGGGGCGAGTTAAGGCGGCGTCGGTCGTCGAACGCCGGCGGGATCTCCACCTTATTTACGCCTCTTCGCTAACTTAGCCGTTCGCGCGGATCCGATTCGAACCTGGGCGGACGATTTCTTGAGGGCGGAGCAATTGTCGATTTCGAACGCCGGAGCTTGGCTGGGGGCCGTGGCGCTGATCGCGACGGCGGCGGGCGCCGACGCCGCCGGGCAGTTCGAGCGGCCGCCCGCCTACAGCCCGACAGCCGCGCTCGGCGCTGCGGCGCGGGGGGCCAATTACGTCGTTTTGAGCCCAGTCGCCTCCGATGGCGTCCTTCGTCACTACAGAGTGAAAACCTCCTACGGCGAGTTCCAGACGGCGGGCGACCAGCTGATGCTCGCGCGCATCAAGGAGCTCAATGCCCTCAATGCGTTGGAAAAGACCAACGGGGCGCAAAAATTCGGCGAAGGGGCGGTGAAGGCGGGGTTGGGTCCGGTCGTCTTCGCCGGAAACCTGATCGCCCATCCGGTCGACACGACGCAAAACACCTTCGCCGGCGTCGGCCAGTTTTTCAACAGCGTAGGGTCGGGCTTGAACAACATGGGCAAGTCTCGCGACGACGCGGTCGCCAGCCTCACCGGCGAAGCCCGCCAGAAACGCCTGATCGCGACCCAGCTCGGCGTCGATCCCTATACGGACTTCCAGCCGCTCGCCAGCAAGCTCGACAGCCTCGCCGGCGCCGCCGCGGTCGGCGGCCTCGCGGTCTCGGGCGCGCTGATGGCGGTTCCCGGCGGGGCGGGCGTGATCGCCTCCGATGCGTCGACCGCCAGCACGCTTCCCGGAATGATCAACGACTATTCGGCCGCCCAGCTCATGGATATGAACCGGGAAAAACTCGGCCGGCTGGGGGTGAGCGGCGCGGTCGCCGACCAACTGTTCGCCAACCGGAACTACACTCCCCTCGACGTCACCGCGATGGTCGAAGCCCTGTCGGGCATCGGCGGGGTGAAAAACCTCGACGCGATGGTCGCTCGCGCCGCCTCCGCCGACAGCCGCGAGACCGCCTATTTCATCCGCCGCCGGATCGAGCTCACGGCGGCCTATCGGCGCCGGAATGGGAACATCGCCGCTTTCGTGGGCGCGGGCGACCTCGAGTACCCGCTGTGCCTGACCGCCAGCGGCGCAATCGTCGGCGTCTTTCCGATCGACAGCCTGTCCTGGACGCCAGAGACGGCAAGGACCGTCGAGACGATGACGTCCGAGGCTCGGCGAAGCGGCGCGACCGGCGCCAAGACCCTTGTCATCACCGGCACGGCGACGCCGCTGGCGAGGCGGAACCTCGCCGCGTTGGGCTGGACTTTGAAGACGGACGATAAACTCCGCTGACCCTCGCGGCGCCCACGCGCCGGGTTCAAAGTCCGGTCGCGAATTTCGCCATCACGACGATGATCGCCACCTGCATCGCGCCCTGGAAGGCGACGACATAAAAGTAGCGGCTCATCAGAGCGCTGATCTTGACCCCGTCGGGCTTGGGCTTGCGCAATTCGAGGTAGACGCGCAGGTTCGTCGGCAGCAGATAGCCGAGCCCCTGAATCGTCAGGACGGTGACGATCGCCAGCGCGGCGATGACCCAATAGAACTGCGGATAGGCCAGATCGAGGAAGCCGAGCCGCTCGGCGAGAAACCAGCCGCTCGTCCCGGTCGAGATCGAAAGCGTCGGCATCAGGAAGAGCGTCTTCGGCGTCAGGCGGGTGATGATCGCCCGGCGCGCTTCGAACGGCGCGGCGCGCAGGATCGGCCCGATCACGAAACCCATGAACAGATCGATGCCGGTCCACATCACCCCGGCGATGACATGAACGAAATTGAGCGCCCAGAGGCCGCCGAAGCCCACCGCCGCCGCGACCGTCGCGAAGGCCAGCGCGACCCAGACGAATCCGATCGGGTTGATGGCGGCGCCGGGCGGCGCCGCGGCGGCGAGGCTCGTTTCCGCGGACATGCTTTCCTCTCTCGCTCGAGCCTGCGGACCGCTGGCCGGCCTACGATCCGTGCGCCCCCGTGAACGGCACGAACGGAATAATGGCCCCGCCGTAAATGTCGGATCGGACGACCGAAACGGAGCCGTCCGGCGACCGCTGCTTGACCGCCTTGATCACATGCTGCGCGCCCGGCGGCCCGACCGGAATGACCATGATTCCGTCCGGCGTCAATTGCTGCAGCAGCGGCGGCGGAATGTGATCGATGCCGCAGGTGACGATGACCGCGTCGAACGGCGCCGCCTCCTCCCAGCCGTAATAGCCGTCGGCGTTGCGGGTGCGGATCGCGCCATATTCGCTGTAGCCGCGCGCGATCAGGCGATCGTAGAGTTCGCGCGTGCGCTTCGCCAAGGGAGGGATGATCTCGATCGACCAGACGTTGGGCGTCAGGTTCGCAAGATAGGCCGACTGGTAGCCCGACCCGGTGCCGATCTCGAGCACCTTGTCGCCGCGCTTCAGCTTCAGGGTATTGGTCATGCGCGCGACCGTGTGCGGGCCGGTGATGGTCACGCCGAAGCCGATGTTGAGGTGATGCCATTCATAGGCGCGATCGAGGTTCTGCGCGGTGACGAACTCCTCGCGCGGGGTCAGGAGGAACGCGCGCATGTCGGCTTCGTCCCAAACGTCGTGATGGGCGACGAGCTGCTGGAAGCGGTCCCAGCGTTGCCCCAGAAAGCGCGGGTCCTCGCCGCGCTCGCGCGCCATCCATTCGACGAACGCCTCGCGGCTCTGCCGCGGCGGCGAGGCGCTCCAGTCGTAGGGCGTGGGAACGTTGGCGGATGCGGCCCCCGCCGCCGCCGCGCTTGCCGCGCTCGCCGCGCCGATCAGGAACTCGCGCCGATCCATTTCAAGCCTCTCGGGCTTCTATCGGGACGCCAAACGCCGACGGCGGTCAAGCGGGAAATGAGGGCGGATCGACTCCGGGTCGCATCGGCTCGAGCGGCGACGGCGCGCCAGGTCAAGTCTTAGCGGCGCAAGGATATTGATAACACACTAGCATTGTAGATATCAATTTTAAGCCGTTTTTCCAAGCCCGGCCAAAATTTTTCCAAGCCGATCCAAGCAGGACCAAAGGAAACCAAGGAAAACCAAGGAAAACCAAGGAAAAAATCCTTGGATTTGCTTGGATTCCTTCGTCGGAATCGAGACTTTTCAACGGGTTACGACGCTGGGCCTGAAAAAAATTATTGGCGAACCCGACGGATCGCCGCTTGCCTCGTCGCGAGCGCTTTCGATCCGCCTGCGCCATTTTTCATGATAGCGCAGTTTTCGGTTTTTCCGCAATTGTATGCTCCTTTGGACAGGACGCCCTCGCGGCTTCACCCTCGCCGCTTCGAAAAATCTCGGACGGCGCTCCAACTGTGTCGATCGGCACGGCGTCGGCTTCCGCCTCGGCGTCGCTCTCGCCCGCGTGTCGCTCTTGCCATCGCCGCGCGGGCGGCTAGCATGAGCGACGCTCACGAGGCCCGCCCATGCCCAAGCGCTTGATCGGCGTCAGCCTGACAGTCGCTTGGGAGGGGGCGGGAGATGGCCAAGCCGAAGACTCAGACGACCGCGGCGTTCGTCAGCCAGAAAGGCGGCGTGGGCAAGAGCGCGCTCGCCCGCCTGCTGGCGGTCGGGGCGATCCATCGCGGCCGCAAGACGCTGCTTGCCGACTTCGATCTCGATCAGTTGACCTGCGTCGAATGGAGCGCGCTGCGCCTGCGTTCCAACCTCGAGCCTGAGGTCGAAACCCGGGCGTTCAAGAGCCTGAAAAAACTGCGCCGGGACGACGATTCCGCCGATTTCGTCGTCGTCGACACGCGCGGCCTCGCTGACGATCTGTCGACCGAAATCGCCGAGGACAGCGACGTCGTGTTCCTGCCGACGGGCGTGTCGCAGGACGATCTCAGGCCGACGCTGGCGCTGGCGCGCAAGCTCGCGCGGCGCGGCGCGGAAGGGCGCATCGTGCTCGTCCTGTCGAAGGTCGGCCGCTCCGAATCGCAATTCGCCCGTGCGGTGGAGACGATCGAGGACGCGGGCTTCGAGCTTCTGTCGGAACACTGGCCGCAGCGCGACGGCTTCCAGGGCGACCTCGATTCCGGCCGGGCGGGCCGCGAGGCCCGCAACCCCTACTTGCGCGAGATCGCCGAGCGGATGGAAGAGGCGCTGTTCGCGCGCGCGACGAAGGCGAAGCCGCGCGCCTAGGGCGCCGGCCCTCTCCCCGACATCTCCCGCAAAGCTCGTTTAATGTCCGAACGCCCTCTGGTCGGCTGAACCGGGGGTCCGGCCGCAATGCGCCGGCGGCGGACGCCGCCGCTCCGGCGCCCAACTCACGAGTGCCGCGCTCGCGCGGTCTGCCAGCATCGCGGGGTCTCAGGCCCATCGCCCTTTATTGAGAAACGATAATGCGCCGGTCAAATTCCGGATAGGCGTCGAAGCGCAAGATGCCGCCCTCGATCGCCGCATGCGGTCGCTCGACAATGGAGACAGTCATGTCACACTTCAGTTTCGCCAATGCTCGCTTCACCCGGGGCCGCATCCTTGCTTCTGCGGCGGTTCTCGCGCTCGCGGCGTCCGGCGCGATGGGCGAAATGGCTTGGTCCGAGTCGACGCCCGTTCATGCGGCCGCCGCCGGGTCTTCCGATTCGCTGGCGCAGCCGATGCCCTCCTTCGCCCCGCTCATCGAGCGCGTGAAGCCGGCTGTCGTGTCCATCAAGGTCAAGATCCTCAATGCCGCCGCAGACGGGAACAATCTGTCGGGTCAGATGGGCAGTCTGCCGCCGGAGATCCAGCAATTCCTCAAACGCTTCGGCGGCCAGAACGGCGTCTTCCCGAGCGCTCCAGCGCAGCCGATGATCGGCGAGGGATCCGGCTTTTTCATCTCGGCCGACGGCTATATCGTCACCAACAGTCACGTCGTGCAGAACGCCAAAACCGTGACCGTGACCACGGACGCCGGCAAAATCCTGGAAGCGAAAGTGATCGGCACGGATCCGAAGACGGACCTGGCGCTGCTCAAGGTCAATGAGGCGGGCGACTATCCGTTCGTGTCCTTCGCCAAGGAGGCGCCCAGGGTCGGCGATTGGGTGGTGGCGATCGGCAATCCGTTCGGGCTCGGCGGCACCGTGACCGCCGGCATCATTTCGGCCGAGGGCCGCGACATCGGCGACGGCCCCTACGACCGCTTCCTGCAGATCGACGCGCCGATCAACAAGGGCAATTCGGGCGGTCCGACCTTTAACCTGAAGGGCGAAGTCGTCGGCGTGAACACCGCCATCTACTCGCCGTCGGGCGGCAGCGTCGGCGTCGGCTTTGCGATCCCCGCCAAGACAGTGGATAGCGTCGTCGACGCGCTCGAGCATGGCGGCGTCGTCAAGCGCGGCTATCTCGGCGTGGCGATTCAACCGGTGAGCCAGGATATCGCCGAAAGCATCGGACTGAAGACCGCGGCCGGCGCGATCGTCGATCAGGTGACGCCGGGAACCCCGGCCGCGGAGGCCGGCCTGAAATCGGGCGACGTGATCACCAAAGTCGACGGGCAGCCGGTCAAGGATGCGGCCGACCTGACGATTCGCATCGGATCGTTCAAGCCGGGCGACAAAGTGCAGCTCACCTACCTGCGCGACGGCGCCGACAAGACGGTCGATGTCACGCTCGGCGCGTTGAAAAACGACAAGGTCGCCGCGGCGGAGATGGATCAGAACGATTCGGGGCGGCTGCTCGGCGTCGAGCTCGCGCCCGCCAAGCAGGTGTCGGGCGCCGGCGACAAGGGCGTGGTGATCGTCAATGTCGATCCGAACGGCGCGGCCGCGGACAAGGGCCTCGCCGAAGGCGACGTGATCCTCCAGGTCGCCGGCAAGCCGGTGTCCAGTCCCGATCAGGTCAAGGCGGATATCGCCGCCGCCAGGCAGGAGGGCAAGAAGGCCGTGCTGATGCAGGTCCATACCGCCTCCGGCGACCGTTTCGTGGCGATCCCGTTCCCGAAGGCCTGAGGCCGGGTCGGCGCGGCGAAAAGAGAGGAAGGACGACGCGTCGCCCTTCCTCGCGTCAATGCAAGCGGCGGGATGGCGGGGCCATCCGCGCCGCCTATCGGGGCGGCGAGCGCGTTTCCCCCTTCGGGAACGGCGGAGGACGCGAAATGGCGAGGGCGAAACCCAGTCCGCGGGAGATCGTCGCGCGGCTTCAAATGGTCGAAGCGCTGACGGCGGAGGGATCGACGATCGCGGAAGCGATCCGGTCGGCCGGGATGCTGCAGGTCGAATACAACCGTTGGCGGATCGAATACAACGGGCTGGCGCGCATGCTCGGCCCGCTGCTGCGCGCCTCGCCGAGGCTGGTGAAGAAAGCGCGCCGCGCGGCGCCCGCTCGTCCCGGCAAAGCGCCCAAGTAGGCGTCCGGCCCTGCCCTCTCCCTCGAGACATCCGGCGACGCCCGCGGCGATTTATCCCACGATCTCGTTGCCGGAGAAGAATTGCGCGATTTCGACCGCGGCGGTTTCGGCCGCGTCGGAGCCGTGGACCGAGTTCTCGCCCATCGACAGGGCGAAATCCTTGCGGATGGTGCCGGCGGCGGCCTTTTCGGGATTGGTCGCGCCCATCACGTCGCGATAGAGCTGGATCGCGTTCTCGCCCTCCAGCACCTGCACCACGACCGGCGCGGCGGTCATCATCTCGACCAGTTCGCCGAAGAACGGCCGCTCGCGATGCACGCCATAAAACTGTTCCGCCTGGCCGCGGGTCATCCGCACCCGCTTCTGCGCCACGATGCGCAGGCCGGAGGCCTCGATCCGCTGGTTGACGGCGCCGGTCAGATTGCGGCGGGTGACGTCGGGCTTGAGGATCGAGAACGTGCGTTGGACGGCCATGGGCGTTCGGTCTCTTCGGCGTGACTGTCTTCGAGGAAAAGCGCGGGCGCTTATAGCCGCCGCCCCGAGGGCCGGCAAGGCGAGCCCGCGCGAAACGCCGGTTTTCAAGGCCATCGCATCCGGACCGCGGGTCTGACGCCCTCAGTCGATTGGAAAGCCGCTTCGAATTGACGCGGAAATTGTTCCGCGGCCTCGCCTTCCCGTCGGCGAGGCCCGCACTTTCGTCAACGGCTCAATCCTTTCAATGGCTAAGCCGCTACTTTCTGCAACTTCCGCGAGTCGCGGCGGCGCCGGGCGGCGCATCCACGTCTGCGTCAGCCCCTCGAGCGCCGTGACGGACCTGTCGAGGCGGGCGGAGGGTTGTTTGTCGGTTGCTCGAGGTTCGGACACGGGCGGGTTCTTTGAGAACAAGGACAATCTGAATGATAGCACGATTTTTGTTTTTCGAAAAGAAGAATCCGACACTTTCTATGAATTCGAACGGAAACAATGTCCACAATAGCACATATTTGGTTTTCGGAAAGGAAATCAGAAAGCGCAAGCCAAGACTCCGCGACCGCCGGAGCTTCGGCTCGTGCTCAAGGTCCGACTGTCATGTCGAACGCGCGCGCCTGCGCCATCGAAGCGAAGGCGGTCCGTCGTCATCCCGGTCGCGCCGTCGACGCAAGGCGCGAGACGCGCGCGTCCGCCTTGCCAGAATTCCCCCATCGCGGCATTTTCGCGGGAAGGCGCGGTCAACTCCGGCGGATGTCGGCTGAGGATGAAGCAAGGGAGGGCTGCATGGCGAAGCCGGAGGTGCTGATGGTCGGCCGCTATCCCGACTGGGAGACGCCGCTGTTCGAACGCGACTATGTCGTCCATAAATTGTGGCTCGCCGAGGATCGCGCGCGGCTCCTGCGCGACGTCGGGCCGCGCATTCGCGCCATCGCGACCAACGGCGTGCTCGGCGCCGGCGCCGAGCTGATCGACGCCTGTCCGAAGCTCGAGATCATCGCCTGTTTCGGCGTCGGCTTCGACGCCATCGACCTCGATCGCGCGCGGGCGCGCGGGATCAGGGTCGCCAATACGCCGGACGTGCTGACCGAGGACGTCGCCGACATGGCGTTGGCGCTGATCCTGGCGAGCTTCAGGCGCATCGTCGAGGGGGAGGCGTTCGTGCGCTCCGGCGCCTGGGCCAAAGGCGCGCTGCCGCTGGGCAAGAGCCTCGGCGGCAAGACGCTCGGCCTCCTCGGCTACGGCCGGATCGGCCGCGCCATCGCCCGCCGCGCGCCGGCCTTCGGCATGAGCGTCGCCTATTGCGACCTCGCGCGCGACCCGCAGGCGCCGCACGCCTATCATCCCGATCCGGTTGCGCTCGCGCGGGCGAGCGACGTCCTGGTCGCCGCGACCGCCGGCGGCGCGGCGACGCGCGGTCTCGTCGGCGCCGCGGTGCTGGAGGCGCTCGGGCCGGAGGGTCTGTTCGTCAACGTCTCGCGCGGCACGGTGGTCGACGAAGGAGCGCTGATCGCCGCGCTCGAGGAGAAGCGCATCGGCGCCGCCGCGCTCGACGTGTTCTGGAACGAGCCGAACATCGACCCGCGCCTGCTCGGCTTCGCCAACGTCATCGTCCAGCCGCATCACGCCAGCGGCACGATCGAGGCGCGCAAGGCGATGGGCCAGCTGGTGCGCGACAATCTCGCCGCCCATTTCGCCGGCCGGCCGCTGCCGACGCCGGTGATCTGAAACGAAGCGCGACCGGCGGTTGCCGCCCGCCCCGCGGCGGCGGCGCTTGACTGCATGGACCCGCTTGGACGAATGTGTCCTACAATCAACGAGCGGCCGGATCGACAGGGCCAGAGCGCGCGCGCATTGGCCCAAGCCGACTGGTCGCGAGCAGGGAGGAAAATATGCTCATATCCAATTGGCGCGCCGGCATTGATCGGCGCAGGCTCGTGAAATCTGGCGTCGTGCTTGCCGCGGCTCAGATCGCCAGCCCCTTCGTCATCCGGGCCCGCGCCGCGGACGCCGTCAAGATCGGCCTCGACAATCCGCTGACCGGAACTTACGCCGCCCCGGGCAAGAACGAGCTGACCGGCTGCCAGATGGCGCTCGACGAGATCAACGCCAAGGGCGGCATTCTGGGCCGTCCGGTCGAACTGGTCGTCGAGGACTCGACCAGCGGCGACGCCGGCGCGGCGGTGCAAAAAGCGCGCAAGCTGATCGAAAGCGACAAGGTCGATTTTCTGCTCGGCAACGTGAACTCGGCGCTGGCGCTCGCCATGGCCCAGGTTTCGAATGAAAAAGGCATCCTGCACATCGTTCCTGGCGGCCATACCGATGCGATCACCGGCTCGTCCTGCCACTGGAACGTCTTTCGAGTCTGCAACACCACGCAGATGGAGGCCAACGCGGTCGCCAGCGCGCTCATCAAGGAATACGGGAAGAAGTTCTACTACATCACTCCCGACTACGCCTTCGGCCACACGCTGGAGGCCGGCATGATCAAGGCGACGGCCGCGCTCGGCGGCGTGCGGGTCGGCGGCGACCTGACGCCGCTCGGGACCGTCGACTTCTCCTCCTATCTCATCAACGCGCAGGCGGCCAATCCCGACGTCATCATCTTCCTCGTCCAGGGCGACGACATGCTCAACGCCTTGAAGCAGGCGGTGCAGTTCGGGCTGCAGAACAAGGTCCACCTCGCGGGGGCGCAGCAGGAGTTGGAGCCGCTCGAGGGCCTGCCGCCCGAGGCGCGCATCGGCACCTGGGTGTTGGAATGGTACTGGAACCAGCCGGGCGTGCCCCATGTCGCCGAGTTCGTCGCGGCGACAAAAAAGCGCACCGGCCGCGTGCCGACCGCGCGCACCTGGTTCGGCTATGTCTCGACCTGGACCTGCGCGTTGGCGGCGGCCAAAGCCAATTCGCTGAAGGCGGTCGAGATGGCGAAGGCCTTGCAAGACTTCCATCTGCCGCCCGAAATCGCTCTGGGGCCGAACCCGGCCTTCTATCGCGCCGGCCAGAACCAGCTCATCGCCACGCTGTTCGTCGGCGACGCGCAGGCCAGCGGCTCGGCGCCGGACGATCTGTTCAAGGTCACCAAGGTGGTCAACGGCGCCGACGTCGCGGGCACGGTCGAGGAGAGCGGCTGCAAGATGACCTGGCCGGCCTGAGCGCCATGCGAACGGGCGGGAGCGCGCCTGCTCCCGCCGCCGCCACCGACGCGAGCGACGAACCCATCGCATGACTCAAGTCGTCCTGTTCAATGTCTTCAACGGCCTGATCGTCGGGGCGTTCTATGCGCTGATGGCGCTCGGCCTGTCGTTGATCCTCAACCTCAGCGGCGTCATCAATTTCGCCCATGGCGGATTTCTGGCGCTGGGCGGCTATCTCGCCTATACGCTCATCCCCTCCATCGGTTTCTTCGGCGCGCTGATCGTCGCGCCATTGCTGACCGCGGCGCTCGGTCTCGTGGTCGAGCGCCTGTTGATCCGCCCGCTCTATGGCCGCGATCCGCTCTACGGATTGCTGCTGACCTTCGGTCTCGCCTATATCTTCGAGGATGTGACGCGCTTCATTTGGGGCGCGCAGAGCGTGCCGTTTCGGGTCCCCGCCTGGCTCATGACGTCGCTGTCGAGCCAGTTTTTCTTCGTCACCGGCTATCGCGTGTTCATGATCGTCATCGTCGCGGCGGCGGTCGGCGGTCTGTTCGCGGTGCTCAACTATACGCGGCTCGGCATTCGCATCCGCGCCGGCACCCGCGATCTCGACACGGTCTCGACGCTCGGCGTCAACGTGCGGCTGCTGCGCAGCCTCAACTTCGGCATCGGCATCTACATGGCCGGCCTGGCCGGCGTGCTGGCCGCGGGCCTGCTCGGCCTTTCGCCGACCATGGGCGCCTCGCTCATCATGCCGAGTTTCGTCGCGATCATCGTCGGCGGCCTCGGCAGCCTGCTCGGCACCCTGCTCGGCGGCCTGCTGATCGGCGTCGCCTCCGGCCTCGCGGCCGTCTACTTTCCCTCCGCCACCGAGGCGGTGATCTATGTGATGATGGGGCTGGTGCTGCTGGTTCGACCACGCGGTCTTCTCGGCGAAGAGGGGAGGCTGCATTGAACGTCGTGCGCGCGCGCGGCCTCGACGTCGTTGTTTGCGTCCTGCTGCTGTTCATGCCGTTCTGGATGGGCGCGATCGGCGGCTACACGGAGCTCGCCACTCGCGTCGTCGTCATGGGGCTGGCGGCGATGTCGCTCAATTTCCTGCTCGGCTTCACCGGCGTCCTGTCCTTCGGCCATGCGGCCTACTTCGGACTCGGCGCCTATGGCGCGGCGATGGGGATCAAGTATCTCGGCGTCGGGACGATCCCCGCGATCGCGCTCGGAATGGTCGTGGCGACCTTGGCGGCGATGATCATCGGGGCGCTGATCGTCAAGCGCCGCGGCGTCTATTTCGCCATGGTCACGATCGCCTTCGGCCAGGTGTTCTACTTCCTCGCCTTCCGCTGGAATTCGGTCACGGGCGGCGATGACGGCCTGACCGGCTGGCACCGGTTGCCGATCGACTTCGGCTTCGCCAAGCTCGACATCTTCGGCAACGACAAGGCGTTCTACTATTTCGCGCTCGCGGTCTTCGCGGTCTGCGTCGCCGCGATGGCGAAGCTGCTCGATTCGCCGTTCGGGCGTTCGCTGATCGCGATTCGCGAGAACGAACGGCGCGCACGGTTTCTGGGCGTGCCGATCGAGTTTCACGTCTGGCTGTCGTTCGTGATCTCCTGCCTGTTCGTCAGCGTCGCGGGCGCGCTCTACGCGCTGCTCAACAATTTCACCGATCCGCGCGCGCTGCGTTTCGACCTGTCCGGCAATTTCGTCATCATGGCCGTCCTTGGGGGCATGCGCTCGTTCTGGGGCCCGCTGCTCGGCGCGGCGATTTTCGTCGCGATGCAGGATTTCGTCTCCAGCCGCACGGAAAATTGGATGTCGGTGATCGGGCTCATGTTCGTGCTGGTCGTGCGGTTCTTTCCGCGCGGGGTTCTGGGCATGCTGCGCGGCGGCGCCAACGCATGACCCTGCTTCAGGTCAATGGCGCTTCGAAGCGGTTCGGCAGCCTGGTCGCGATCGACGACGTGTCGCTGACCATCGAGCCCGGCGAACTGCGCGCGATCATCGGCCCGAACGGAGCGGGCAAGACGACGTTCTTCAATCTCGTCAGCGGCCTGTTCGCGCCGACCGCGGGCTCGATCCTGTTCGAGGGCCGTGACGTCACCGCGCTCGCCCCCGACCAGAGGGTGCGGCGCGGCATGGCCCGCACCTTCCAGATCACCGAGATCTTTCCCGAACTTTCGGTCGCCGACAACATCCGCGTCGCGGTCGAGATCGCGGCCGGCTACCGCCTCAGGCCGTGGCTCGGTCGCGCCGCGCGCGCGAGCGTCGAGGCGCGGGTTTCCGAGCTCCTGGGCATGAGCGGCTTGGCGGCCAAGAAGGAAATTCGCGTCGGCGTGCTGTCGCACGGCGATCAGCGCGCCGCGGAGATCATGATGTCGCTGGCGCTGCGGCCGCGCCTCCTGATGCTCGACGAGCCGACCGCCGGAATGGGCGATCAGGAGACCTACGACATCGCCCGGCTGGTGCGGCGCTTGCATCGGCGGGAAGGGCTGACGATCATGCTGATCGAACACGACATGCGCGTGGTCTTCAACCTCGCCGACCGCATCATGGTGCTGGCGGAGGGCAAGGTCCTCGAAGAGGGAACGCCGCAACAGATCGCGGACAGCGAAAGGGTCCAGGCCGCTTACCTCGGCAAGGCGGTCGCATGATCGCGCTGCGAGCCGACGGGATCCATGCCTTCTACGGCAAGAGCCACATCCTGCACGGGGTGAGCCTCGAAGTGCGCGAGGGCGAGATCGTCACGCTGCTCGGCCGCAACGGCGCCGGGAAAACCACGACGCTGCGCAGTCTGATCGGCCTGAACCGGCCGCGTGAGGGCAGCGTCACCCTTTTCGGCGCCGACGTGACGGGCTCTCCGCCCTACCGGATCGCCGAGATGGGCGTTGGCTATGTGCCGGAGGGGCGGCGCATCTTCGCCAATCTGACCGTGGAGGAGAACCTTCTGGTCCCGGTCGAGCGGCCGGGCCCCTGGACCGTCAGCCGCATCTACGAAGCCTTCCCGCGCCTGGCCGAGCGCAAGTCCAACAAGGGCGGCCAACTTTCGGGCGGCGAGCAGGAGATGCTGTCGATCTCGCGCTCCCTGGTCCTCAACCCGAAGCTCCTGATGCTCGACGAACCGTCGCAGGGCCTGGCGCCGCTCATCGTCGAGGACGTGTTCAAGATCGTCGTCGCCGCGCGGCGCGAGGGCGTGTCGGTGCTGCTGGTCGAGCAGAACGTGCGCGCGGCGGTCGAAATCGCCGACCGCGCCTACGTGCTCGATGACGGCAAGATCGTCTACGAGGGCGACGCGCGCGAATTCGGCGCCGACGAGCGGCGCGTGCGCGAACTCGCCGGCGCCAGCGCCGAGAAGTGGGACATGGACGATTAGCGCGAATCGTTTCCTCGAAGGGACGTTCGGAATAGCTCCGTGCGCGTGTTCTCATGGTCTTGAATTGGAGGATGATGTGAAGGCGCCGCGCAATGCCGGTCGGGCGGCGGGTCGGCCAAGTGCGCCGAAAGACGCCGCCTCGACCGCTGGCGCGGCGGCGCGATCGGATCAGGTCCAGTCTCTGGTTCGAGCCCTGGGGATCATCAATCAGCTCGCGAGAGCCGATGAAGGGATGACGCTGACGACAATCGCCGAATCCGTCGGACTCGCCCCCTCGACCGCGCATCAGGCTGCTGACCACTTTAGAACAAGAGCGCTACGTACATTTTGACGCCGAGCGACGGCTTTGGTCGGTCGGCTTGCAGACATTCGTCGCGGGAAGCGCCTTTCTCAGGACCCGCAACCTGATCGGAATCGCGCGCCCCTACATGCGCGCGCTGATGAACGAGAGCACGGAAACCGTCAATCTGGCCGTCCAGGATGAACAGGAGGCGGTTTACCTGTCGCAGGTCGAATGCCGCCAGATGATGCGCGTGCTGGCGCGGCCGGGCGCGCGCGTCCCGTTATATTGCTCCAGCGTCGGCAAGGCGCTGCTGAGCGCGATGCCCGACGGCGACGTCGCCGGGGCGCTTCCTCGCCATGGCATGCGGCGGCTGACCGAAAAGACCATCACCAGCAGGTCGGCGCTTCGCGACGATTTGGCCCTGACGCGCGAGCGCGGATTTGCGATCGACGATGAGGAGCACGCGTTTGGGCTTCGTTGCGTCGCCGGATTGGTGTTCGACGAGGCCGCAGAGGCGCTGGCCGCGATATCGATATCCGGCCCGGCGGTGCGCATCTCCGACAAACGCATCGCCGATCTAGGCGACCTCGTGCGGCGAAAGGCCGACGAGATCACCCTCCGGCTCGGCGGCGTCCTGCCGGATTGGCGCAAGATTCGCTGACCGGCCGGGCTGCGAACCATGTTCGGCCGATGTTTTCGATTCGACAATTTCAATCTTCGATGGATAGGATACATCGTGTCTGCGCGTCTCCGAAGCCAGCGACGGGCGAAATGGTGAAATCCGGCGGCAGTGGCGAGTTTGCGGCGGTCAGCCGCCGACAGGCGTTGAGCCTGGCGACGGGCCTTGCGGCCGGAGCGGCGACGGCGCCGCTGCCGGCCGTCGCGGACGCCGCATCGCCGCCCGCCGATGCTCCGCTGCCGACGCCGAAGTGGCAGACAATGCAGGGCGACGACGTGATGAGTCCGCCCTACGGGCGGCCGTCGAAATTCGAGGCCGACGTCATTCGTCGCGATCGCACGGGCGGTTCGCCCTATCCGACGCGCACGGCGGCGGCCAGTCTGACTCCGTTGCAGGACCTGCACGGCATCATCACGCCAAACGGTTTGCACTACGAGCGCCATCACGCGGGCGTCCCGGCGATCGATCCAAACGAGCATCGGCTGCTCATCCATGGCCTGGTGGCCAAGCCGATGATCTTCAGCCCGGCCGAGATCATGCGTTTCCCCGCGGTATCGCGGATCCACTTCCTGGAGTGTTCCGGCAATACCCAGAATTGGGGCAAGCCGGTCGCCGAATTCACGGTCCAGGACACGCATGGGCTGCTGAGCTGCTGCGAGTGGACCGGGGTTCCGCTCAAGACGGTGCTCGACGAAGTCGGCGTGAAGCCCGAAGCGCGCTGGATGCTCGCGGAGGGCGGCGACGCCGCGGCCATGACTCGCAGCATACCGATCGACAAGGCGTTCGATGACGCGCTTCTGGTCTACGGGCAGAACGGCGAGAAATTGCGGCCCGAGCAGGGCTATCCGCTTCGCCTGCTTCTTCCGGGCTTCGAAGGCAACACCAACGTCAAGTGGCTGCGCCGTTTGAAGTTCGGGGTCGAACCTTGGCAGACGCGCGAAGAGACTTCAAAATACAGCTGGATCATGCCTGACGGGACGGTTCGGCAATTCAATTTCGTCATGGAGGCCAAGTCCGTGATCACCTCGCCCTCGGGCGGACAGAGGCTCGCCGCGCCGGGTTTTCACGAGATATCGGGCCTCGCGTGGTCGGGCGCCGGCAAGGTCGCGAAAGTCGAGGTCAGCACGGATGGCGGCGCGACCTGGTCCGAGGCGGCGCTACAGGAGCCGGTGCTGTCGAAGTGCTTGACGCGCTTCCGCGCGCCCTGGCGCTGGCAGGGCGCTCCAGCGGTCCTGACGAGCCGCGTCACCGATGAGACAGGGTATATCCAGCCGAGCCGCGACCAACTCCTCAAGCAGCGCGACGCCCGGTCCTATTATCATTACAACGCCATGCAGAGATGGCGAGTGTCCGAAGACGGCGCGGTCAGCAATGCGGGCTAGCTTTGCCGCTTGCGCCGGCCCGCTGGCCGCTCTGGTCCTGACAGCGAGCGTGGCCCGCGCCGGGGAGGATTACGGCATTGGCCGCGCCGCGACGCAAATCGAGATCGCGGGGTGGAACATCGACGTCGCGCCGGACGGCGCAGGACTGCCGCCGGGCCGCGGGAGCGTGCATCAAGGCGAGGCGATCTACGCCGAGAAATGCGCCTCTTGCCATGGCGCTCACGGACAGGGCGGGCCAATGGATCGGTTGGCCGGCGGCGTCGGGACCATAGCGACGAGAAAGCCGGTGAAGACCGTCGGAAGCTATTGGCCCTACGCAACGACTCTCTATGATTACATCCACCGCGCCATGCCGTTCACCGCGCCGCAGTCATTGTCTTCGGACGAGGTGTACGCGGTTTGCGCCTATATTCTGTTCCTGAACGGTCTCGTTCCCGCAGACTCGACCCTCGACGCGAGCTCGCTCCCGCGGGTGGTCATGCCCAATCGAAACGCTTTCGTCGACGCTTACAAGGCGAATCCTGAGGGGCCGGCGCACTGACGCGCCGCCACTTGGGCTCGAACCGCCGGGCCTGATCAGGAAGGCCGACTCGGAGCGAAGAATTCTTCCGCAACGATCAGGGGATCTACGCCTCTGTCGCGCCGATGGGTTTTATCGCAGACCTTTCGCGTCGATATCGGCGCGCCTCCCAATACGGATCCGCCAAACGATCGAGATCGCGTTTCCACGATGCGGAAAAGATCGCCAAAGCTCTTTGGCGCGAAAATGGTTGAGGTATTTTGATCTCGGCTGCAAACCTTCGGCTTAGAGGGGTATCAGCAAGGGAAGGGCGTGGGAGAGGGCGCCCACCGGACGCCGACGCGGCGTGGCCGCGGCGCGATCACGGGGAGACTCAACAATCAACCGCGTGTATAAACGAGACTTCGATCAAGAAAAGGCGCGGGACATTTTGAAAATGTGTCAGCGCACAAATCGGGGTCGAATAGGGCGGCCTTCTAGGCAAACTCACACGCGTCGCGGTGTGCAAAAACAACGATTGTCATTCGAGGAACCAGGGAGAGACAGATGAAACTTTGCATTGCTTCCGCAGTAGCGGTAACCGCGCTCATCGCCGGAACTTGCGGCGTGCGCGCGGACAATTTGGAAACGCTGGAAGGCATGCATATGACGGCGCCGGTCGAGTGGCCGACCGTTCCGCAAACCGGGCCCAAAGCAGACGCGGTCAAAGAGATTCTCACCAAGATCAAAATGCCGCCGGGTTTCCATATCGATCTTTACGCCCTGGTCCCGGACGCGCGGCATATGGCCGTCGGGCCGCAGGGCATCGTCACTTTCGTCGGCACGCGCAAGACCAAGATTTGGGCGGTGACCGATCGCTCCCGCGCCGGTCTCTCCGAGGGGGTGGAGGTCAAGGAGTTCGCGCCGACCCTGGCGAAGAGGCTGCCCAACGGCCCGTGCTTCTCCAAGGACGGATTTCTGTACGTGGTCGAGCAAAACCGCGTGCTGCAATACCCGGCGGCCGAGTTCTTCTATGAAAGCCCCGATGTCGCGGTTGGCGTCGTCGTGCCGGAGGGCAAGCTGATCCCGCCGGCCGAGGAAAGCTTCAATCATACCGCTCGCGAGTGCCGGGTCGGGCCTGACAACAAGCTCTATATCCAGCTCGGCCAACCCTACAACGTGCCGCCGAAGGATAAGGCTGCGCTCTATCGGAAGGTCGGCATGGGCGGCATCATCCGCATGGACCAGGACGGCAAGAACCGCGAGATCTATGCGACCGGTCTGCGCAACCCCGAAGGCTTGGACTTCAATCCGAAGGACAAGTCGCTGTGGAGCAACGACAATCAGGTTGACGGCATGGGCGACGACATCCCGCCCGGCGAGATGAACCGTATCGACAAGATGGGAGAGGAATTCGGCTTCCCGTGGTACGGCGGCGGACATGTGCGCACCAACGAATACAAGAACGAAACGCCTCCGGCCGATGTCGTGTTTCCTGAAGTCGAGCAAGTCGCCCACGCGGCGGACCTCGGCCTGATCTTCTACACCGGCGACATGTTCCCGGCGAAGTACAAGGGCGCGATCTTCTCGACCCAGCACGGCTCGTGGAATCGCACCGTGCCGGTCGGCGCGCGCCTCATGGTCACCTTCCTGAAGGATGACGGCCACGTCGCGGGGCCCTCGATCCCGTTCGCCGAAGGTTGGAACGACAACGGCCATTATCTCGGCCGCCCGGTCGACGTCCAGCAGTATTGGGACGGTTCGCTGCTCGTCTCCGACGATCTCGTCGGCGCCGTCTATCGCATCTGGTATGACGGCAAGTAGTCCGCCGAAACTACGTACAGACGGCTCCGGCGTATGCCGGGGCCGTCTTTTTGCGGCGAAGCGCCATCTGTCCGGAGGATTCATGCGAGGAGTGCGGCGAGTTCTGGCGCGAGGCGCAATTCTCGCGATGCTCGCTGCCCTGTGCGTCTCCGCGCAATGCGGAGCCGCGGGGGCGGGCAGCGTGAAGGCGGGGCGCGACAAAGCCGAGAAATGCGCGGTCTGCCATGGCCTCGACGGGATGGCGAAGATCGCCGAGGCGCCCAATCTCGCCGGGCAGAACGAGAACTATCTGGTCAAACAACTGGGCGCGTTCAAGGACGGCGAGCGCAAGAACGAAATGATGTCGATCGTGATCACGGACCTCACGCCGACCGACATCGAGGATTTGGCGGCTTACTACTCGGCGATCGAGATTACGGTGGGCAAGATCCCCGGCGGATGAGCCGGGCGCGCTTTGCAGCCGCGCTAGTCGATAGGAAATGGGGCGCGGCTTGGTTTTGGCAGAAACGATTTGGCGGCGCGTCGTCTGTGGTCGCGCTTGGGAGGGCGTTACATGTTCCGTCAATTGCTTACGCCGGTCGCCGACAGCCTGCTGCTGTCGTTCATCGTCGCGGCGCTCCCGGTCGTGGTCGTTCTGGTGCTGCTGGGCGTCTTGCGCCGGCCGGCGTGGCAGGCGTCCCTGGCGGGTCTCGTCGTCGGACTGATCATCGCCATCGCAGTCTGGAGCCTTCCGGCCAATCTGGCGATCAACTCGATCGCCAACGGCGTCGTTTTCGCGCTTTGGCCGGTGATGTGGATCGTCGTCAACGCGCTGCTCCTCTACAATATCGCTGTCGAGTCGAAGCGATTCGACGCCTTTCGCGCCTGGGTTCTCAATCATTTGCCCAACGACCGTCGGGTGGTGCTGGTCGTGATCGGCTTCTGCTTCGGCGCGCTGCTGGAGGGCATCGCCGGCTTCGGCACCCCCGTCGCGATCACGTCGTCGCTTCTCATCCTGGTGGGCTTTCCGGCGCTCGATGCGCTGGTGCTCGTTCTGATCTTCAACACCGCCCCGGTCGCCTTCGGCGCCCTCGGCGTTCCGGTGACGGTCCTCGGCCAAGTGACCGGACTGCCCGCCAACGTTCTGGGCGCGATGATCGGCCGCCAGTTGCCGTTCATCGCGCTCCTTCTTCCATTCTATGTGATGGCTCTCTACGGCGGGGCGCGCTCGCTGCGGGCTCTTTGGCCCGTTCTGCTGGTCGCCGGGGGCTCGTTCGCGCTCAGTCAGTTCATCTCGTCGAATTTCATCAACTACGCGTTGACGGACGTCCTGGCCTCGCTGGGCTCGCTGATCGTGACGCTTGGGGTTCCTGCAGGTCTGGAAGCCCGCGCCCGACGCCCGAATTCGCCGTCAGGGGCGAGGCTGACCTGATCCACGTCCGTTCGGACGTCGGTCCTTGGCAGGGATGGGTGCCCTGGCTCATCGTCACCGTGATCGTCATCTTATGGACTTCGTTCGGGAGTCGCGGCGATCGGCCAGCACGCGATCCCGTGGCCGGGTCTCGATAAGGCGATCTCGATCACGCTGTACAACGACAAGCCTTACGCCGCGGTATGGACGTTCCAGCCGCTCGGCACCGGCACCGCCATTCTTCTGTCGGCGATCGTGACCGCGGTCGTGGTGAAAATGGGCGTCTCGGACTTCATGCGCTGCGTGAAAACGACAATCGAGCAAGCGTGGATCGCGGTTTTGACCGTCTGCCTCATTGTCGCTCTCGCCTATCTGATGAACTATTCCGGCATGGCCTACACACTGGGACTCGGCGCATCTTCGGTCGGGCACGCGTTCGTGTTCCTGTCGCCTTTCCTCGGCTGGATTGCGGTGTTCCTGTCGGGAAGCGACACGTCGGGCAATGCGCTGTTTGGAAACCTCCAGGTGGTGGCGGCAAAACAGCTCAATCTCAATCCGGTGCTGTTCGCGGCCACCAATTCGTCGGGCGGCGTGATGGGCAAGATGATCTCGCCGCAGAATATCGCGACCGGCGTCTCGGTGACCGACCTGCGCGGGCAGGAGGGCGTCGTGTTCGCGCGCACGTTTTGGCACAGCGTGATCCTGACGCTTCTGCTCGGCGTGCTGGTCGCGTTGCAGCAATATGTGTTCCCCGGCATCATCCCGCACTGACGAAATGCGCGGGCCGGATGTCAGTCCGGCCGCGAATTCGAGGCGCACGTTCCGCGGTACGCGCTGGCGCTGGCGGCCGCGAACAGGACGAACGGCCGCTCGGTCGATCCGGCGGCCGCCCGATCGACCGAGAGGGCGATGACGTCGCCGTCGCCGGTGATGGCCTGACCGACGAGCGGACCTGCCGAGCCGGACATGCGGGTCCAGACGATTGTCGCCTCGTATCCGTCGGCCAGACGCATTGACCCGCTGGTCAATTCGGCGTCGTAAATCACCTTCTCGACCTTGCTCGATTCCGGATCGACGAGCGCCAGAATCTCGCCTTCCCCAAAGGAGATCGACACTTCGAAGGACAGCTTGGCACGGACCGCGAGCGAGGACAGTCCCCGGCCGAGCGCAAGCTCGCCGCTGCACTCGAGCTTTGCGTCCGGCGCTCGCTGGCCGCCAGCAGCGGGATTGTCGTCCGCGACACCGTGCGACGCGGCGAAAATTGCGCCCGCGAGACCCGCTGCGGCGGCGCGATACAGAGGCATCATTCTCTCCCAAGGGTTCGTCGCGAAGGTCGCGGACGGAATCGCGCAGCGTCTCGCCGTCGCACCCCCGGCGGCGCGGCGAAAGGAGGCCACCCTAGCCCAATTCAGCGAAGTTGCCGACGCGACGAGCGAAGGCCGAGCGTTGCACGACGATCGGGCGCCTCGACGGTTATTATATCATATAGTATAATGTGATATAAAAGTAGTTATAGTTTTACGACGTATAATATGTTAGGGCTTCCGCGACGGCGCCCCGGCGCCCTTCGAGAGACGCGAATGCCAGACGTGATCACCGCCAATCGGCTATCCGACGGCGTTGTGGTTTTTCAGAGCGCCGACCACGGTTGGACCGAAGATTTCAACCGCGCCGCCCTGTGGCCCGATAAGCCGTCGACCGCCGCCGCCCTGGCCCGCGCGAAGGACGACGAGACGCGCAACCTCGTCGTCGACGCCTATGAGGTCCCCGTCGAAGTGCGCAACGGCCATCTCTCGCCTAAAGCCCTGCGCGAAGCGATCCGCGCGGCCGGACCGACGATAAGGCGCGATCTCGGCAAGCAGGCGCATGGCCTTGCGCCGCATTCCGGCCCCAAGACCGCGACGGAGCCCGAACATGTATCACTATGACAGTTTCGACGCCGCGTTCGTGGCCGCGCGGGTCGAACAGTTCCGCGATCAGGTCGCGCGGCGCCTCTCCGGCGAACTGACGGAGGAGCAGTTCCGGCCGCACCGGCTGATGAACGGCCTCTATCTGCAGCTGCATTCCTACATGCTGCGCGTCGCCGTGCCCTACGGGACGCTAAACTCGCGCCAGATGCGCAAGCTCGCCGAGATCGCGCGCCGCTTCGATCGCGGCTATGGCCACTTCACCACGCGCCAGAACATCCAATACAACTGGCCGGCGCTCAAGGACACGCCCGACATCCTCGCCGAACTGGCCAGCGTCGAGATGCATGCGATCCAGACTTCGGGCAATTGCATCCGCAACGTCACCGCCGACCACTTCGCCGGCGTCGCCGCCGACGAGACCGCCGATCCCCGCCCCTATGCCGAAATCCTCAGGCAATGGTCGTCGCTCCATCCGGAGTTCTCGTTCCTGCCGCGCAAGTTCAAGATCGCGGTCAACGGCGCGGCGCATGACCGCGCGGTCATCCAGGCGCATGACATCGGCCTTCAGGTCGTGCGGAACGAAGCGGGCGAGATCGGCTTTACCGTCTATGTCGGCGGCGGGCTCGGCCGCACCCCGCTCATCGGCCGCAAGATCCGCGACTTCCTGCCCGAGCGCGACCTGCTCGCCTACGTCGAGGCGATCCTGCGGATCTACAACCTCGAAGGCCGGCGCGACAACAAATTCAAGGCCCGAATCAAGATCCTGCTGCACGAGAAGAGCCTCGAGGCGCTGCGCGAGGCCGTCGAAACGGAATTTGCCGCAAGCGGCCACGACGCGCTCGACCTGCCGCCGCAGGACGTCGCCCGCGTCGCCGCCTTCTTCGCTCCGCCCGTCCTGGACCCGAAGAAGCCGGTCAGCGACCGCGTTGAACGCCGCAAGAGCAAGGATGCGCGTTTCGCCAGCTTCTTCGCCTCCAACGTCATCGCCCACAAAACGCCGGGCTACGTCGCCGTCACGGTGTCGCTGAAGGCGATCGGCGCGCCGCCGGGCGACGCCAGCGCCGACCAGATGGACGCGGTCGCCGACCTCGCCGAGGATTACTCGCACGACGAGGTCCGCGTCTCGCATGAGCAGAACCTCATCCTGCCGCACGTCGCCCTCGACGATCTGCCGGCGGTCTACGACCGTCTCGCCTCGGTCGGACTTTCGACGCCGAACGCGGGCGCGATCAGCGACATCATCGCCTGCCCGGGCCTCGACTATTGCTCGCTGGCGACCGCGCGATCGATCCCGATCGCCCAGCGCATCGCCCAGCGTTTCGGCGATGGAGCGCGCGCGCGCTCGATCGGTCCGCTGAAAATCAAGATTTCCGGCTGCATCAACGCGTGCGGCCATCACCATGTCGGCCACATCGGCATTCTCGGCCTGGAGCGCGCCGGCGAGGAAACCTATCAGATCACGCTCGGCGGTTCGGCTGACGAAAATGCGGCGATCGGCCAGATTGTCGGACCCGGCTTCAGCTCGGAAAATGTCGTCGAAGCGATCGAAACCATCGTCGATACCTATCTGGGGCTCCGGCGCGGCGAGACGGAGACCTTCCTCGAAGCCTACCGGCGCGTCGGCCTCGCGCCGTTCAAGGAAGCGCTCTACGAGCGAAGCGCCGGATCGGACATCTGATGAGCGCGCATGACGTCAGGCTGTTCGGCGACCAGATCGCCGCATCCCGGCTGGAGAGCCGGTTCGCGCGCCTCAAGGCGACCTCGTTGGTCAGGCTCGCGATCGAGGATCTCTACCCGGGCCGGATTGCGCTGGTGTCGAGCTTCGGCGCTGACGCCGCCGCGCTCCTGCACATGGTCTCCTGCGTCGACCCGCGCACGCCGGTGATTTTCGTCGACACTGGCCAGCACTTCCCGGAGACGCTCGCCTACCGGGACATGCTTTGCGGCAAACTCGGCCTGAGCAATATCCGCGTCGCCCGTCCCCGCGCCGAAACGATCGCGGTCGAGGATCCCGAGAAGTTTCTCTTCGCCAGCGACCCCGACCGGTGCTGCGATATCCGCAAGGTCCGCCCGCTCGCCGAGGCGATCGAGGGCTATGACGCATGGATCACGGGCCGCAAGAGCTTCCAGAGCGTGACGCGGGCGAGCCTGCCGCTGTTCGAGGCCGAGGGCGATCGGGTCAAGGTCAATCCGCTGGTCGGCTGGAGCGCTAGCGAAGTGCTGAACTATATCGCCGAGGCCGGCCTTCCCCGCCACCCGCTCGTGGCCAAAGGCTTCCCCTCGATCGGCTGCCTGCCCTGCACCAGCCGGGTGAACCCGGGCGAGGACGAGCGCGCCGGTCGATGGCGCGGGCGCGGGAAGACCGAATGCGGCATTCACGCCGGCTCGCTCGACGCGGGAGCGGACATCTGATGGCGCTGTGGCGGCGCGACGGCTTTTCCGAGAGCGTCTGGACCTTTCTCGCCGACGATGACCCGGCGCCGGCCGATGGCGCGGTTGTCGTTTCGCTCAGACGGTGGCTCGCCGAGAGCCAAGCTCTAGCGGCGCGCGCGGCGGCGGTCGGGGTCGCGGTCGACGCCGGCGCCGACGCGCAGGCCCATCTGGCTGAACTCGCCGGTCGCCCGCTGCTCGCTCTGGCCTTCGCCAAATTCGCCGATGGCCGGGCTTTCTCGTACGCGCGGCTCTTGCGCGACAGGTACGGGTTCGGCGGCGAACTGCGTGCGATCGGCGACGTCCTCATCGACGAAATCCCGCTGATGCTGCGCTGCGGCTTCGACTCCTTCGACGTGACCGACGCGCCGACGTTGCGCGCCCTCGAGGCCGGCCGCCTCCCGGGACCGCCAATCCATTACCAGCCGGGCAGCGGCGACGTCGAAGCGCCGGCCGGTTCGCGCCACTGGCGGACAAAGACGATGCGGTCGCCATCGTAGCGACGATCGCGGGCCTGCGGCCGCGCGCCATTTCGAACGTCCTCGCGGCCGAGGCCAGCAGATAAAATCAATTGCTCGGCGCTCAAATCGCGGCGCCCTGTCAAGGAGAAGGCGGGATATCGGCGCTGCCCGTCATGTCAGCCCGCGCGCGATGCCGAGCAACGCCAGCAGCATCAGCAGCACGAGCGTTACCCGCCGGAAGCCGTGCGGCGTGGCCCCGAGGAAATGCCGGCCGCCTAGCCACATGCCGGCCGCCAGCACCGGCAAGCAGAAAACGGCGACGGACAGCGTGTCCCGCCCCACCAGACCTTCGCGCGATAGGAAGAAGAGGCCGGTCAGGTCGAGGAGGAAGATATATGCGACCACCGAGGCGCGCAGCACGCGTGGGTTGGCGTCCTCGGCCGTCAGGAACACTGCAACAGGCAGACCGCCCATCGCGACTGCCCCGTTGCAGGCTCCAGAGGCAACGCCTACCGCCAGCACCAACGGACGGGGGCCGCGCCGCATCAGCCGCAGCCCGGCGAGCAGCGCCCCCGCAGCGAGCAGGATGAAGACCGCGATCCCGAAACGCAGAGTCCGCTCGTCGGTCACCGCGAGCAGGTGCGTGCCCAGAGGCGTGCCCAGCACCGCGCCCGCCATCAGCAGCCCCACCCGACGCCATGGGATGTCCGGCCAGACGGCAGCGGCCTGGAGTACGCTCGCCGTCACCTCCAGCACCAGCGCCACCGCGACCGCCCGCGCCGGAGAGCCCACCAACGACCAGCTGGCCACCAGCAGCGCGGAAAAGCCAAAACCCGAATAGCCGCGCGCAAACGACGCCATCGCCAGCCCCGCCAGCATAACCGCAAGCGCGCCAAAACCCAGGGCTGCGATCGAGTCGAGCATGGCGTCCACCGTCAGTCTTGCTCCACTCCGCCGCTATCGCGACCAGCACGACGATCGCGCCCGGGTAGCCGGCCGCGAGATAGCGAGGGTCACCCGAAAGCAGCCGGCCAGCGCCATCCGCCGCACGGGCGCTTCGGCTCGATTCCCAGCGACTGCGGACCGAGCGCCAAAGGCGAGATATTGACGGTTAGATCCAGCCGCTCAGCTCCCGCCGCGCCACCGCCTCCATCACGGCGACGCCGTCGGGGCTATCGTTGAGGCAGGGGATCGCAGCGAAGCGTTCCCCGCCAGCCTCTCGAAAATAACCGGCGTTCTCGACGCCGATCTCCTCCAAGGTCTCCAGGCAATCGGCCGCGAAGCCTGGCGTGATAACCGCGAGACGCTTGACGCCGCTCTTGGCCAGTTCGCGCACGGTCTCGGCCGTATAGGGCTTCAGCCATTCCGCGCGGCCGAACCGGGACTGGAAGGTCATGGGCAGACGATCCTCTCCCCAACCGAGCGCCTCCCGCAAAAGCCGCGTCGTCTTGGCGCAGTGGCAATAATACGGATCGCCCTTGTCAAAATAGGACCGCGGGATGCCGTGAAAGGATGCGAGCACGCGCTCAGGCTCGAAATCGAGTCGTTCGATGCCGGCGCCGATCGAGCGGACGAGCGCATCGATGTAGATCGGATCGTCATAGTAGGGCGCGGCGACCCGCACCGCCGGCTGCCAGCGCATGGTTTTCAGCGTGTCGAAGACCTTGTCGGCGACGGTCGCGGTCGTCGCCGCGCAATATTGCGGATAGAGCGGAATAACAAGAATCCGATCGCAGCCGCTGGCCTTCAACGCCCGCAATCGCTCGGCGATCGGCGGCAGGCCATAGCGCATCGCCCAGTCGGTCTCGATGCGGCTTCCCAGATCGCTCAGCGCCGCGGCGAGCTTTTCGCTCTGCGAACGCGTGATCGTCTTGAGCGGGCTCTCGTCACGCTCCTCGTTCCAGATCGAGGCGTAGTCGCGCCCCTTCGCGGCAGGCCGTCTCAGCAGGATCAGCTGAAGCACCGGCAGCCAGATCGCGCGCGGCGCTTCGATGACCCTTCGGTCGGACAGGAACTCGCTCAAATAACGGCGCAGGGACCAGTAGTCCGTGCCCTCGGGCGTGCCGAGATTGACGATCAGCACCCCGATCCTGCCGAAAATGACCGGCGGGTGGCCGGCGGGTAGCGCGGATGCGCTCACGCGGCTCTAGCCCGCGTTTCGCCACGACCGGGCAAGCGCCGATCCATGCTTCGGCTGGAGGCACGCTTGCCGGTCCATGACGAACGCGGGTCAGAACGGCGCATCCGCCTTCTTGCGTCTCGCCGCCGCATCATTCCGCGGCCGGGGTGAAATTCGTCGCCACGCCGTTGATGCAGTAACGCAGCCCGGTCGGGGGCGGACCGTCAGGAAACACGTGGCCGAGATGCGACCCGCAGCGGGCGCAGTGCACCTCGGTGCGGGTCATGCCCAAGCTGCGGTCGGTCGTCGTTTCGACCGAACCCTCGACGGGCGTGTTGAAGCTCGGCCAGCCGGTGCCGCTCTCGAACTTGGTCCTACTCTCGAACAGGGGTTGCCCACACCCCGCGCAAGCGAACACGCCCGGGCGCTTCTCGTAGTTGAGCGCGCAGCTGCCCGGCCGCTCGGTGCCGTGTTCGCGCATCACGGCGTACTGCTCGGAAGAAAGGATCGCTCTCCACTCGGCTTCGGTGTGCGTGACCGGGAAACGGCCTTGGTCCATGTGGTCCTCCTTGCGGCGATCCTATCACAGCCGACGAAGTCGCCGGCAAGCCCTTGTTCGCGGGCGCTACAGTCGGCGTTACGGCTGGACCGCTTCGGCCCCACATGAGGCCGCCGCGGCGGTCCGTGTCCTTCGGCCGGCAGGCTGGCTTCGCCTATCCCGCGAACACCACGGTCTTTCCGTGATTCAGCAGCACGCGATCTTCCAGTACGTTGGCGATGGCGCGGGCGAGCACCCGCCTCTCGATGTCGCGCCCCTTGCGCACCAGATCCTCCGGCGTATCGCGGTGGCTGATGCGCTCGACATCCTGTTCGATGATCGGGCCTTCATCGAGATCGGCGGTGACGAAATGCGCCGTCGCCCCGATGAGCTTGACGCCGCGCTCGTGCGCCTGGTGGTAGGGCTTGGCGCCCTTGAAGCCGGGCAGGAAGGAATGGTGGATATTGACGCAGCGCCCCTGCAGCTTGGCGGCGAAACCGTCCGACAAAATCTGCATATAGCGCGCCAGCACCACGAGATCGGCCCTGCTCGATTTGACGACCTCCCACGCCTGGGCTTCCTGTTCCATCTTGGTTTGCCGGGTGACGGGCAGATAGTGGAAGGGGATGTCGCCGAAGTCGATGTGGGCGTAAGTCTCACGCGGATGGTTGGCGATGATCGCGACCGGGTCCATCGGCAATTCGCCGCCGCGCCAGCGGTACAGCAAATCGACGAGACAATGGTCAAAGCGTGAGACCACGAGCGCGACCCGCTTGCGCTGATCGGCCGGGCGCATGGACCAGGTCATGACGAAATCGGCGGCGATCGCCTTGAAAGTCTCGCCTATGACCGCGACGTCCAACTCGGCCTTGGCCGCATTGAACACGACCCGCATGAAGAAGCTGCCAGTCTGGGTGTCGTCGAATTGCTGCGCATCGAGAATGTTGAAGCCGCCGTCGAAGAGCGCGGTCGAAACCCTAGCGACTATGCCGGGGCGATTGACGCAAGACAGAGTGAGGATATAGCGCGCGCCCGACATCGGGACTCCATTCGAGGCTCGCTCATCCCATGGTGGCGCGCCAACGGCGCTTTGCTAGGGCAGAGCGGGTCTGAAGCGCAAGGGCGAAGGTCGCCCAAGGTCGCGTCGGCTCGCCCTCCGCCGCCGTTGAGGCGCGCGCCGCGCTTACGGTTTGACGCGGTTGATGAGTTCCTCGACCGCGGGCAGGATCCGGGCGACGATGACGTCCACTCCCGCGGCGGTCGGATGCATGCCGTCTTTTTGGTTCAGCTTCGCGTCGCCGGCCACGCCGTCAAGGAAGAATGGATAAAGCCGAGCATCATAGCTTTCGGCCAATGCGGGATAGATCGCGGCGAAATCACGTCCGTAGTCGGCGCCAAGATTGGGGGCGGCGCGCATGCCGGCGATGAGGGTCGGCAGATGGGCGGCGCGCGCCTTGGCCAAAATCGCCGCGAGCGCCCGTTCTGTCAACTCGGGCGGCAGGCCCCGCAACATGTCATTGGCGCCGAATTCGACGATCAGCGCTCCCGCATCCGCCGGAACCGCCCATTCATAGCGAGCAAGTCCGTCCGCCGCGGTATCGCCGGAGACGCCGGCGTTAACGACATCCACGTCTTGACCCTTGGCGCGTAGCGCGGCCTGGAGCCGGTCCGGAAACGCCTTGCCGGGGGGCAGGCCGAGCCCGGCGGTCAGGCTGTCGCCCAGCACGACGATGCGTAGCGCGCGTGCGCCAGCTGGCTCGGCGTGCGCCAAAGCCGCGATAAGCGCCAGCGCCTGGACGCAGAGCCGCAAATGCCCATATGAGGGCGACCCTGCCTTGAGGAATCCCGACACTATGACCCTCCCCGCGGTCGCGATGCGCGGCGTCGATCTCAGCCTGGGCCGAGGCGCCGCCCGCGTGCATATCTTGCGCGACGTCGCTCTGACAATCGCCAAAGGCGAGGCGGTCGGCATTGTCGGCGCCTCCGGCTCCGGCAAATCGACGCTCCTGATGATCATGGCCGGATTGGAGCGGCCCGATAAAGGCGAAGTCGAGATCGACGGCGTCAATCTCGGCGCAATGAACGAGGACGCGCTGGCGCGATTTCGTGGCGCGCGCGTCGGCATCGTCTTCCAGTCCTTTCACCTCATTGCGACCATGACCGCGCTCGAGAATGTCGCTGCGCCCCTGGAGCTCGCCGGCGCGAGCGACGCAATGACGCGCGCCAGGATCGAACTGGAGCAGGTGGGGCTGAGCGATCGGCTCAGCCACTATCCGGCCCAGCTTTCGGGAGGCGAACAGCAGCGCGTGGCTCTCGCTCGCGCGCTCTGCCCACGCCCTTCGCTGCTGATCGCCGATGAGCCGACGGGCAATCTCGATGAGGCGACTGGCCGCGCGATCATGGACCTGGTGTTCGATTTGCCGGCGCGTCGCGGCGCGACGCTGGCGCTCGTCACCCACGATCCGGCGCTGGCGTCGCGATGCGACCGCCTGATCCGGATGCGCTCAGGCGCGCTGGAGGACGCAGCGCCCCTTCCCGTGTCGGCATGAATGCGGCGGCCGAGTTCCCTCGAGCCTCCGGCCGCCCGCCGATCGTGCGCTTCGCCCTGCGCGATCTGCGCGGAGGTCTTGCGGGCTTACGCATCCTTCTGCTCTGCATTGCGCTCGGAGTCGCGGCGATCGTCGGCGTCGAAAGCCTGGCGCGGGCGCTCGACGACGGCCTGGGGCGCGAGGGTCGCGTCATTCTCGGCGGCGACGCCTCCTTCTCGCTTATCCACCGCCGCCTCGCGCCCGACGAGCAGGCTTTCCTCGAGGGCTACGGCTCGCTGTCGACGATCGCAACAATGCGCGCAATGGCCCGAACCGAGAGCGGGGACGCAGCGCTGGTCGAGGTCAAGGCCGTCGAGCCGTCCTGGCCGCGCATCGGCGCCGCGGTTTTCGCGCCGCCGGTGTCGCCGGCTCAGGCCCTCGCGGAAAAGGACGGCGTTTTCGGCGCGGCGGCGGAAGACGCCCTGTTCGCCCGCCTCAATCTGAAGCTCGGCGACGTCGTGCGGCTGGGTCAAGCGAAATTCTTGCTCCGCGCCGTCGTGAAAAGCGAGCCGGATCGTTTGGCCGCTGGCGTCGGGCTGGGGCCTCGAATGCTCATCTCGCAGGCTGCGCTCGAGGCGACGGGGCTGGTGCAACCCGGATCGCTGGTGCGCTGGACGACCCGGGTCATCATGAGCGGGAAAGGCGGCGCGCCAGACGAGGCCGCGGTTACAGCCTTCCTCGGCAGGGCTAAGCAAGCTTTTCCCCAGGCCGGCTGGGAGGCGCGTTCGCGTCTCGCCGTCTCGCCCGGTTTCAGCCGCGACCTCGACCGCTTCGCCGAGTTCCTGACCTTGGCCGGCCTGTTGTCGCTCGTCGTCGGGGGAGTCGGCGTCGCCAACGCGGCGCATGGCTTTGTCGAGCGCAAACGCGCAACGCTTGCGGTGCTGAAGGCGATCGGGGCGACAGGAACGAGCGTGGTCTTGCTCTCCCTGGTCGAGTTCCTCACTGTCGCGTTGCTCGGCGCGATCGCCGGGGCGGCGCTGGGCGCGGCGATTCCGTTCATCGTCGATCGGCTGTTCGGCTCGCTGTTGCCTATCCCGCTGTCGCCGTCAGTCCGGTGGGACGTCATATTGCTCGGCCTCGTCTACGGGCTTCTGACCGCGCTCGCATTCTCGATCCTGCCCCTTGGACGGGCGCACGACCTGCCTGTCACCACCCTCTTCCGCGATCTCGCTGAAGAGCGCCAGGGTCGGCCTCCCAAGCGCTATTTCGTCGGCTCAGCCTTGGCCGGGGCGGCGCTGGTCGGGCTGGCGATCGCAACGAGCCCCCAGCGGTCGGTCGCGGCCACCGTCGCGGGAGCGACCCTCGCCGCCTTCCTCGTGCTGCGCATCGTGGCTCTGGCGATCGCGTTCCTGGCCCGCAACGCGCCCGCAACCCGTGTCGTCGAGTTGCGCATGGCGCTCGCGGCGATCCACCGGCCGGGGGCGCTGACGTCCTCGGTCGTGCTGTCGCTCGGCCTCGGACTTGCGGCGTTGGTTGCGCTGACGCTGATCGACTTCAACATGCGCGCCGAGCTTCGACAGGCCGACCCAGGCGTCACGCCGAGCTTCTTCTTCCTCGACGTGCGAAGCGCTGACGTCGGCGCATTCCTCGATTTCCTGAGGCGCCAGGCGCCTGGCGCCAAGATTTCCGAGACGCCGATGCTGCGCGGCCGTTTTGTGAGGATCGGCGAAAAGCCCGTTGAAGCGGTCAAGCCTCGCGACGGCGTCGCCTGGGCGCTCGAGGGCGACCGGGGCGTCACTTTCTCCGCCAAACCGCCGCAAGGCTCGGAGGTCGTCGCGGGCGAATGGTGGCCGAGCGATTATTCCGGGCCGCCGCTCGTCTCGATGGAGAAGGAGGTGGCGGAGGGTCTTGGTTTGGCGATCGGCGACACGGTCGTCGTCAACGTGCTGGGGCGCGACATCGCAGCGAAGATCGCAAATCTGCGCAAGGTCAACTGGCGCAGCTTCGCGATCAATTTTGTGTTGGTCTATTCGCCCAACGCCTTCAGAGGCGCGCCCTACAGCGCCTTGGTCTCCGCCTCTCTGCCGGCGAGCGACGGGCCGGACCACGAGATCGCGCTCCTGCGCGCGACGGCGCACGATTTTCCCGATGTCGTCAGCGTCAGGGTGCGCGACGCGCTCGAAAGCGTCGAGACGCTCGTCGCCAAGCTGGCGTTGGCGATCCGCGCGGCGACCGGCGTCGCGCTTCTGACGTCGGCGCTGGTGCTCGCAAGCGCGCTTGCCGCCAATCGCAGGGCGCGCCTGGCCGACGCCACGATCCTCAAGATCCTCGGAGCGACGCGATCTCGGCTGATCGCGATGTTCCTGATCGAATATGCGCTTCTTGGCGCGGCGACGGCCGTTTTCGGAGTCGGCGCGGGAGCGCTGACCGCCTACTGGGTGGTCGGACGCATCATGCAGTTCGATTTCGTGTTCGAATGGCCGCCGACGCTTGCGGCGGCGGGCGGGGGCCTTGCGCTGACTGTCGGGCTTGGCATGATCGGCGCCTGGCGCATCCTCAGCCAGAAGCCGGCGGCCTTCCTGCGCGAATTGTGATAGGAGACGGGCAGACAGGACGCCGCGCGGCCGCCTGGGGCGATCACGGTCGAACGAGAATAGGGAGCGAACGCCATGACCCCTCTCATGCAATCCTACGTTCACGGCGCGAGTTCGACGCCGCTGCTCGGCGAGACGATCGGGGCGCTCTTGCGCCGAACGGTCGACGAAGGCCCGCAAAGGCCCGCGCTGGTCGTCCGCCATCAGGGCGTGCGTTGGACTTACGCCGATCTCCTGCGCCGCTCCGAAGATCTCGCAGTCGGCCTGCGCGCGCTCGGCCTGCAAACGGGCGACCGCGTCGGCATCTGGTCGGCCAACAACAGCGAATGGGTGCTGGCGCAGTTCGGCGCCGCGCTGGCGGGACTCATCCTCGTCAATATCAATCCTGCCTATCGCGCCCATGAATTCGACTACGCGATGAAGAAATCCGGCTGCAAGGCGCTGATTCTGAGCGCCGGCCACAAGAACAACGACTATTTCGCCTCTTTGCGGTCGAGCGCGCCCGAGATCGACGCCGCCGAGCCGGGCAAGCTGACGTCAGCGGGACTGCGCAAGCTCGAGATCGTCATTCGCCTCGGCGCCGACAAGACGCCGGGCATGCTCAATTTCGACGATGTCGCCAAGCCCGCGACAAACGAGGAGCGCAGCGCGCTGGCCGCCTTCGGCGCGACCCTCCAGTTTGACGATCCGATCAACATCCAGTTCACCTCCGGCACCACCGGCGCGCCGAAAGGCGCGACGCTGACGCATCACAACATCGTCAACAACGGCTATTTCATCGGCGAGGCCATGCGCCTGACGCCGGAAGACCGGCTTTGCATCCCTGTCCCCTATTATCACTGCTTCGGCATGGTGTTGGGCAATCTCGCTTGCGTCTCCCACGGCTCGTGCATGGTGAGCCCGTCGGAAGGCTTTGATCCCCTCGCGACGCTGGAGGCGGTTCAGGCGGAGCGCTGCACCGGTCTGCACGGCGTGCCGATGATGTTCATCGCCATGCTCGATCATCCCGAATTCGGCCGTTTCGACCTGAAGACTCTGCGCACCGGGATCATGGCTGGCTCGCCCTGCCCGGTCGAGGTCATGCGCCGGGTGGTCGACCGCATGCACATGAGCGAAGTGACCATCGCCTACGGCATGACCGAGACGAGTCCGGTCAGCTTCCAAAGCGCCTATGACGACCCCGTGGAGCGACGGGTCTCAACGGTCGGGCGCGTCCAGCCTCACATCGAAGTCAAGATCATCGACGCGGACGGCCGCATTGCGCCGCCCGGCGTTCCGGGCGAGTTGCTCACTCGCGGCTATAGCGTGATGCGCGGCTATTGGGACGACCCGGTCGCGACGGCCAGCGCAATCGACGAAGCGCGCTACATGCACACCGGCGACCTGGCGACAATCGACGCGGACGGCTATTGCAACATTGTCGGACGGCTCAAGGACATGGTCATCCGGGGCGGTGAGAACATCTATCCCCGCGAAATCGAAGAATTCCTCTACACGCACCCGGCGATCGCCGACGTTCAGGCTTTCGGCGTCCCCGATCGTCGGTACGGCGAGGAGCTTTGCGTATGGATTCGACGCCGTGAGGGCGCGGCTTTGCGCGAAGAGGACGTCGTCGCCTTCTGCCGGGCCTCGATCGCGCACTACAAGACCCCGCGCTACGTGCGCTTCGTCGAGGCTTTCCCGATGACCGTCACGGGAAAAGCGCAGAAGTTCCTTATGCGCCAGGCCATGATGCAGGAATTGGCGCTCGCGGAGGAAAAGACCGCCTGACCGTTCCCCGGCCTCAGTAGATCCCCCGCTCTGGCGCCGCCAAAAGGCTGCAATTGTGGTCTTCACTTACAATTCAGAGAATTAAGGTTCTCTTGGCAATTCGGTTAGGCGCGCTTAAATGTGCGAGGAGGATAGGATCGGCAAGGCTGGGGAAATCCTATGCGACCGTTCCGTCACAGGAAGTCCATGAACGCGAATTACCGAAATTTCGCCCTCTGGGTTATCATTTTTCTGCTCGTTCTGGCGCTGGTGACTTTGTTCCAGAGCCCGGGCCAGAAGGCTCCGTCGAGCGAAATCACGTTCAGCCAGTTGCTGACCGACGCCGACGCCGGCAATATCCGCGACGTCACGATCGCGGGCCAGGAAATCACTGGCCATATGAAAGACGGACACGCATTTCAGACTTATGCGCCGAGCGATCCCAGCCTCGTCCAGACCCTCTATAAGAAAGACGTGACGATTACGGCCAAGCCTCCGTCGGACGGAAACAACTGGCTTCTTACGATCGTCTCCAGTGTTTTGCCGGTGCTGCTGTTCCTCGGCCTCTGGATCTATATGACCCGGCAGATGCAGGGCGGCGCTGGCAAGGCGATGGGCTTTGGCAAGTCAAAGGCCAAGCTGCTCACCGAGGCGCAGGGGCGCGTCACCTTTGATGACGTCGCCGGCGTGGACGAGGCCAAGGAAGACCTGCAGGAGATCGTTGAGTTCCTGCGCGATCCGCAGAAGTTCCAGAAGCTCGGTGGGCGCATCCCGCGCGGCGTTCTTCTGGTCGGCCCGCCCGGGACGGGCAAGACGCTGACCGCCCGCGCCGTCGCTGGCGAAGCCAACGTGCCCTTCTTCACCATTTCCGGCTCCGACTTTGTCGAGATGTTCGTCGGCGTAGGCGCGAGCCGCGTGCGCGACATGTTCGAGCAGGCGAAGAAGAACGCGCCATGCATCATCTTCATCGATGAAATCGACGCTGTCGGCCGGCATCGCGGCGCCGGGCTCGGCGGCGGCAACGATGAACGCGAACAGACGCTCAATCAGCTGCTCGTCGAGATGGACGGCTTCGAGCAGAACGAGGGCATCATCATCATCGCCGCGACGAACCGGCCTGACGTGCTCGACCCCGCGCTGCTGCGGCCCGGCCGGTTCGACCGGCAGATCGTGATTTCGAACCCGGATTTCATTGGCCGGGAGAAGATCCTGAAGGTCCATGTTCGCAAGGTTCCGCTCGCTCCGGACGTCGACCTCAAGGTCGTAGCGCGCGGCACGCCGGGCTTTTCCGGCGCGGACCTGATGAACCTCGTCAACGAGGCGGCGCTGCTCGCGGCCCGGCGCGGCAAGCGTGTCGTCACGCGTCAGGAGTTCGAGGACTCGCGTGACAAGATCATGATGGGCGCCGAACGGCGCACGCTGATCATGACCGAAGAGGAAAAGCGGCTGACCGCCTATCACGAGGCCGGTCACGCGCTCGTTTCCGTTTCGCTTCCGGCCTCGACGCCGATCCACAAGGCGACGATCATCCCGCGCGGCCGCGCGCTCGGCATGGTGCAGTCGCTGCCCGAGCGCGATCAGATTTCACAGAGCTTCGAGCAACTCATCGCCATGCTGGCGATGTCGATGGGCGGCCGGGTCGCCGAAGAGCTGGTCTTTGGCAAGGACAAGGTGACCTCAGGCGCCGCCGGCGATATCCAGCAGGTCACCAAGATCGCCCGCGCCATGGTGACCCGTCTCGGTTTTTCCGACAAGCTTGGGACGGTCATGTACGGCGAGAACCAGGAAGAGGTGTTCCTCGGCTATTCGATGGGCCGCCAGCAGAACATTTCAGAAGCGACCGCCGAGACGATCGACCAGGAGGTCAGGCGTCTGGTGCAGGAAGCCCACGATACGGCGACGCGCATTCTCACCGAAAGGCGCGCCGATCTCGAGACGCTCGCCACCGGCCTGATGGAGTTCGAGACGCTGACCGGCGACGAGATCGTCGGGCTGCTGCAGGGCGTTAAGCCGGTGCGCGAGTCGGCGACCGACAGAGAGCCTCCGACCGCTCCCCGCGCCGCCGTCCCCTCGACCGGCAAGCCCCGCCCGATCGGCCCCGAAGCTGGGGGCCTGGAGCCACAACCGCAGACGTAGGGCCGAAACTCGTCGTCAATCAGCGCTATGTCGCGATGTCAACGGGTTCGATGCGCAGTCTCGGCTGCGGCGAGGCGTGGCTGCCTGATACGCGGGCCTACGCGGCGCGGAGATTGGGGTCGGCGCCCGCGGAGGCGCGGCTCTCAAGTGGGCCCCGTCGCCGCCTCAGCCGATCCGCTTGCCGGCCTCGTACCACGCCGAGGGGTAGCGCATCGTCACCAATTCTTCCGAGGCGGTCGGGTGCACCGCCACGGTCGCGTCGAAGTCGGCCTTGGTCGCGCCCATAGTCATCGCCACCGCGACGAGCTGGATCATCTCGCCGGCCTGTGAAGCCAACAGATGCGCGCCGACGATCTTCTGCGTCGCGCCGTCGACCACGAGTTTCATGATCGTGCGCTCGGCGCTTCCCGACACCGTCGCCTTCATCGGCCGGAACTCGGTCTTGTAAACCTCGATCCTGGGAAAGCGCGCCAGCGCCTGACTTTCCGTCAGTCCAACTGCGCCCAGTTCCGGCGTGCCGAACACCACATGGGCGATCGTGTCGTACCGGATTGATCCCCCGCCCGAGCCGAACAGCCGGTCGGCCAGCGCATGGCCCTCGCGAATGGCGACCGGGGTCAGGTTGACGCGATGGGTGACATCGCCGACCGCATGAATCGACGGCACGGCGCTGGTCAAATCCTCATTGACCTTCACCGCCCCGTGCGCGCTGAGCTCGAGGCCCGCCGTCTCGAAGCCGAGCCTCTCGGTGTTGGGCGAGCGGCCGGTCGCCATCATAACCTGATCGGCCTCGACCACGCCGCCGTCCGAAAGCGTAACCCTGAGACCGCCGCCCGCCTGCCTCGCGATGCGGCGCGGCAGGCAATCGAAGCGCAACTCGACGCCGGCGCGCGCCATCGCGTCGCGCATGCCGGCGCGCATGTCGTCGTCGAAGCCACGCAGCACGTTCCGCGCGCGCACGACCTGGGTCACCTGCGAACCCAACCGCTGGAACAGAGACGCGAATTCCACCGCGATATAGCCGCCGCCAACCACCACCAGCCGCCGAGGAAAGACCGGAAGGTCGAAGGCTTCGTTCGAGGTGATCGCGTGTTCGAGCCCCTCGACCTCTGGAGGAAGCGTCGGGCGCGAACCGACCGCGACGAGAATATGGCGGGCGGAATATTCCTTCCCGCTCTCGAGCCGAACGCGCTGGGGACCGACGATCACGGCCCGCTCCTCGATCAGCCTCGCGCCGGACGCTTCGAGATTGGCGCGATACGCCGCCGAGAGTCGTGCGATTTCCTTGTCCTTCGCGGCGACCAGGGTCCGCCAGTCGAACGAAGGGGTCCCGACGCTCCAGCCGAAGCCAGCGGCGTCGGCGAAATCATCGACGAAGCGGCTCGCATAGACGTAGAGCTTCTTTGGCACGCAGCCGCGGATGACGCAGGTGCCGCCGATCCGGCTCTCCTCCGCCACGATCGTCTTGGCCCCGTGACCGGCGGCGACGCGCGCCGCCCGCACCCCGCCCGATCCCGCGCCGATGACGAAGAAGTCTACGTCGAAGGCCACGGATCACGCCCTCCGTCGCGACGGCGCACGCGGCTTCAGAATTCGACACCCTTCTTCTTCATCTCCTCGCGGGCGCGAGTGAGAATGTCGGTCGATAGCTTCTGCCGCCAAGGCTCCGCGATCGCGGAAAGCTTCTGAAGGAAGACCGGCTCGACCGCGAGGTATTTCTTGCCCGCTGGGCTCGCGAAAAATCCGGCTACGTCTTGAAGCTCCTTCTCGGACATCTGCGAAGCGAGAAGCGTTGCAGCTTCGTCGAAGGTCTGCTGTGCGGTCTTGTCGAACTCGGGTTGGATCGAGCGAAGGGTCTGCCGGAGGCTATCCCTAATCTCTGGACGCGTATTGGTTACGTTGCGTTCGAGTTCGGCCATCATCGCCGGAACAACGAGCGCGATCTTCTCCTTGATGCCGATATCGCCCAGGATATCGCCCGCAGCGGCGACAGCGGCGGCGGGCGGCGGCGCCGCGGACGGCATGGGGGCGACAGGCGCTGGAGCCGCAGGCGCTGGGGCGGCCGGCGGCGGGTTCTTCTCGGCGGCCCATGCGCCTGCGGTCAGTCCGGCAAGAATTGCGAAGGCGGCGAGAAAGCGTTTGGCAGGTTGCGCGGCGGCGATCATGATGACAACTCCTTGAGTGGACGTTTGAATCTCACCCCGCCTCGCCGAGAACCTCAACGCCCTCGGCTCGGGCGATGATCGCCGTGCGGGCGAGGCCGATGAACAGGCCGTGTTCGACGACGCCGGGAATCAGAGACAGATTCCTGCTCAACCGCTCGGGATCGGGGATTGCGCCGAGCGAGCAATCAAGAATGTAGTGGCCTCCGTCGGTGACGAAAGGCGTTGATCCTCCGCGCAGCCCGATCGACCAGCCGAGTCCAAGCTCAGCGACGGCGCGTTCGATGTGGCGTCGCGTGGCCGCCAGGCCAAAGGGAACGACCTCGACTGGCAGCGGAAAGGCGCCGAGACACGCGACAACCTTGCGCGCATCGGCGATGACGACCATCCTCCGCGAGGCGGCCGCGACAATTTTCTCGCGCAGCAGCGCGCCGCCGCCTCCCTTGATCAGGCTAAGGTCAGGGGCGATCTCGTCCGCGCCGTCGATGGTAAGATCGAGTTCAGGAAGCTCCTCAAGCGTCGCGAGCGGGATGCCAAGACCTTTTGCCTGGGCCTGCGTCGTCTCGGACGTCGCAACACAACGGACATCGAGTCCGGCGGCGACTTTCTCCCCGACGAGGTCGACGAAATGACGCGCGGTCGAACCGGAACCGAGGCCGAGTCTCATTCCCGGTTTGACGAATTCGAGCGCCCGTTCGGCCGCCGCGCGTTTCTGGCGGTCGGTGTCCGCCGATGCCGTCATGGCCTGTCGTCCCCCGCCTCGTTCGGCCTCGGGGGCGCCTCAATCGCCGAGCCGAGGGCGCTGAGGAGCCGTGCGGAACCGAAATCCGAAAAGTCTGTCATGCGCGGCCGCAGCGAGCAGCCAAGCCAAGCGCGACGTCGCTTTAGCGGCTGAAGCAAGAGAAGGCAAATGTCCCGCGCTCCCGCAAGACGCGGTCTGGCGCTTACCTTCGCGCCGCTTCGATCACATCTTCGAGAGTACGCAGACCCGTCGCCGGCGCGTTGACCAGAACGGCCATATTGCCCGGCGCATGCTGATTCTTCCACATCTTGGTGTGCGCGACAGGAATCTGCGCCCAGGGGAAAACTTCGGACATGCACGGGTCGATGCGTCGTTCGACAACGAACTTGTTGGCTGCGGAGGCCTGCTTGAGATTGGCGAAATGCGACCCCTGAATTCGCTTTTGGCGCATCCAGACGAATCGCGCGTCGAACGTCAGGTTGAAGCCTGTCGTGCCGGCGCAGAACACCACCATGCCCCCGCGCTTGACCACAAAGCACGAGACCGGAAAGGTCTGCTCGCCAGGATGTTCGAAAACGGTGTCGACGTCTTTCTTGCCGGTGATGTCCCAAATCGCCTTGCCGAACTTGCGCGCCTTGGTCATGAACGCGGCGTATTCTGGCGAATTGACCTTGGGCAACGGTCCCCAGCAGTCGAATTCCTTCCGGTTGACGACCCCTTTCGCGCCAAGCGACATCACATATTCGCGCTTGGTTTCGTCTGAAATGACGCCGATGGCGTTTGCGCCCGCCGCCGCGCACAACTGCACTCCAAAGACCCCAAGACCCCCCGAGGCGCCCCAAACCAGGACGTTGTCGCCCGGCTTCAAGCGATGGGGTTCGTGGCCGAACAACATCCGATAAGCAGTCGCGAGCGTCAACGTATAGGACGCGCTCTCTTCCCAGCTCAGGTGGAGCGGGCGCGCCATCAGCTGCCGGTCCTGGACGCGGCAAAACTGGGCGAAGGAGCCGTCCGGCGTCTCATAGCCCCAGATGCGCTGCGAGGCCGAGAACATCGGATCGCCGCCATTGCATTCCTCATCGTCGCCGTCATCCTGGTTGCAGTGGACGACGACCTCGTCGCCAACTTTCCAGCGGCGTACTTTGGAGCCGACCGCCCAGACGATGCCGGAGGCGTCGGAGCCCGCGATATGATAGGGGTTTTTATGCACGTCGAGGACCGAGACCGGTTCGCCAAGCGCCGCCCAGACGCCATTGTAGTTCACGCCCGCCGCCATCACGAGCACGAGCACGTCGTGGCTATCGAGCGTCCAGGTCGGAACGACTTCGATCTGCATCGACTGTTCGGGCGGTCCGTGTCGTTCCTTACGGACGACCCAGGCGTACATCGACGAGGGGACGTGGCCCAAGGGCGGAATCTCGCCGACCTCGTAGAGATCCTTGATCGGCGCTTCGGCCGACGGCTCGTTGCCGGCGGGGCGAGACTTCATGAACTTCCTCTACGGACGGCGTCTTGGCGATGGCGCGCAGGTCTGAACGGCGCGATATTGCGCCGCACAATCGAGCATTACGCTTCGGCTCACGAAAATCAATCCCGCTTTCGTCGGCCTGAAGCCGATCGTTCTCGCGGCGGCGTTTACGTTTTCACAGCGATTGGCGCGTAATGAGGTCGATTGCGGCCGCGGACTTTGCAGCGAGTCATTCAGATCTTCGGCGGCGACGTACACAGCGCAAGGGACACGCGGTCATGTCACCGTGGCCACTGGTTCAATTTGTCGAAGATCTCGAAGGCTTTGAACTGACGATCTTCCTGTTGGCGACCATCGTAGGCTTGGCCGCGACGGGGTTCGCCATCGATTACGTTCTCAGCCGCCAGGGAATGGGCCCGTTTTGGAACGCCCTCTACGCCGCGCTCGGCGCCTACGTTGGACTGTGCGTTCACGATTTCTACCTTCGCCAATACGGGTCCCTCGAACCTTATCTGACCTGCGTGCTGGTTTTCGGGGGTCTCCTGACCGTGGTCATGGGCATGACCGCAATCACCCAGCGCTGGGTTTAGCGGCGCCGAAGGACCGCCTGCTTGCCGGCCGCCGGCCAAACGATCCTCAGGACGCCCGACGTTCGATCGAGCGCCGGTCGTCGCGGCGCGGCGGATTCGGATTGATGATGTTGGCGCCGCAGTGCGAATTCTGCCATTGTGCCGCGCACAATGCCGGTCGGCGCGAGCGGCCGGGACGAAGCGGCGTGATCATTCCGCGCTTCGGCCCGCCGATCGCGGCCGCGCCGTCCCGAATGAGCGCGGAAGGAGTGCGATGGCCGAGGCGAATGGGCGGACCCTCCCGGCGCGCCGAGACAAGCCATGGATCTTTCGCACCTATGCGGGTCATTCGACCGCGCGCGAATCCAATCGGCTCTATCGCCAGAATCTAGCCAAGGGCCAGACCGGTCTCTCGATCGCCTTCGATTTGCCGACTCAAACCGGCCTGGATGGCGATCATCCGCTGGCGCGCGGCGAAGTCGGCAAGGTCGGGGTGGCGATTTCCCACATCGGCGACATGCGGACCCTGTTCGACGCCATTCCGCTCGCCTCGATGAACACGTCGATGACCATCAACGCCACCGCGCCGTGGCTGATGGCGCTCTATATCGCCACCGCCGATGAGCAGGGCGCGCCCCGCGGCGAGCTCCAGGGCACGACCCAAAACGACGTCATCAAGGAATATCTGGCGCGCGGGGCCTATGTGTTTCCGCCCGACGCATCCCTGCGCCTGACCAAGGACCTGATCCTTTTCTGCGCCCGCGAGACGCCGAAGTGGAACCCGATCAACGTCTGCTCCTACCACCTTCAGGAAGCCGGCGCGACGCCCGTGCAGGAGCTCAGTTTCGCCCTGGCGACGGCGGTCGCCGTGCTCGATCGCGTGCGCCAGTCGGCCGAAGTCGACGAGGCGGGTTTCGCCGAGGTGGTCGGGCGAATCTCGTTCTTCGTCAACGCCGGCATGCGCTTCGTGACCGAGCTCGCCAAGATGCGGGCGTTCGTCGAACTCTGGGACGAGATCACCCATCGACCGCTACGGCGTCAAGGATCCGGCCAAGCGGCGCTTCCGCTATGGCGTCCAGGTCAATTCGCTGGGGCTGACCGAGCAGCAGCCGGAGAACAACGCCTATCGCATCCTGATCGAGATGCTGTCGGTGGTCCTGTCGCGCGGCGCGCGCGCCCGCGCGGTGCAACTGCCCGCCTGGAACGAGGCGCTCGGCCTGCCGCGGCCGTTCGATCAGCAATGGTCGCTGCGCCTGCAGCAGATCATGGCCTATGAAACCGATCTGCTCGAATTCGGCGACCTGTTCGACGGCAGCAAGGAAATCGCCGCGGTGGTCGAGCGGCTCAAGCGCGAGGCGCTGGCCGAGATCGCGGCGATCGACGCCATGGGCGGCGCCGTCAAGGCGATCGAGACCGGCGTCCTCAAGGCCCGTCTGGTCGAATCCAACACCCGCCGCCTGGAGGCGATCGAGCGCGGCGAACAGATCGTGGTCGGCGTCAACGCCTTCGCCAATTCGGAACCCTCGCCGCTGACCGCCGGCGAGAGCTCGATCATGGTTCCCTCGGCCGAGGCCGAGGCGGAGCAGATCGCCAGCCTCGAAGGCGTGGCGCGCGGAGCGCGACGGCGCCCGGGTTCGCGAGGCGCTACGCGCCCTGCGCCTGGCGGCGGCCGGCGGGGCCAACATCATGCCGGCCTCGATCGCGGCGGCCAAGGCCGGCGTGACGACCGGGGAATGGGGCGACGCCCTGCGGGCGGAATTCGGCGAGTTCCGCGCTCCGACCGGCGTTTCGCCGCGAGCCCGCCAGGAGGCGGCCGGGCTCGACGCGCTGCGCGGCGAGGTCGAGCGGGTGTCGCTGAAACTCGGCCGGCGGATCAAATTCCTGATCGGCAAGCCCGGCCTCGACGGCCATTCCAACGGCGCCGAGCAGATCGCCGTCCGCGCCACCGACGCCGGGATGGACGTCGTCTATGAGGGGATAAGGTTCACGCCGCAGGAGATCGCCGAGCGGGCGAAATCCGGCGTGCACTGCGTCGGAATTTCGGTCCTCTCAGGCTCGCATGTGGCGCTGACGGAGGAGATTCTGGCCAACCTTCGGGCGGCCGGGCTCGAGCGGATTCCGGTGGTGGTCGGCGGCATTGTCCCGCCCAACGACGCCAAACGGCTGCTGCGCCGCCGGCGTCGCCGCCGTCTATACGCCCAAGGATTTCGAGATCAACGCCATTCTCGCGGCCATCGTCGCGGAGGTCGAGGCGCGGTTCGATCGAGACGGGCGATCGGCGGGGGACTGAGCCCGCCGCCATTTTGAGTCTCTAGCCCAGTCTTTTCAATCCCTTGGGCGCCATTTTCTGCAATTCCGCAAGTCCCGAGCGCCCGTCCGCTCGGCCACCCTTGGCGCCCTGTTCCCAAGGCGCCGGCGCGAACCGCGTCGTCTCGAAGGACGAGGACGGTCGTCGACGGCGGCGCGCGATTTGCAACCTGGCGGACTCCAATGGCCAATCACATTGAAAAACAGCATACCACGAATTCTGATTTTCCGCAAGGTGAATGTCGCCAGAATGTGCGCAAATTCTTGGCGCTCCTGGCAGCGCATCACGAAATCACTGGACAGGTCTCAGAGAGGCGGGTGACCGGAGTCGACGTCAAGCGGTCATAGGCGGGAAGCGGACCGCTTTTGCACCTGATTTCTGCACGAAAGCTCCGATCGCGTTTTGCGTCCGGCGGCTTTCGAGTGCAATGCAAGGAAGCAAATCGAGTCGTCCCGGTGCCCAATAACAAGCAACAGCACTTCGTCCCGAAGTTTTACCTAGGATACTTCGCTCACAACAAAGGACGCTCCATCGGTATGTTTAACTTGAGACGCCGATTGGTCGTGCGAAGCGCAAGCGTACGGGATCAGGCCTGCAAACCATACTATTACGGTAGAGACCTTCGGGCTGAACGAAATTTGAGCACAATTGAGGCGGAAGCTGCGAAATTATTGAATCGAATTCTGGCCAACAACAGGTTGCCATCGCGATATAGTGCAGAGCATCATACACTCGTTTATTTTGTTGTTGTTCAGCTGGCGAGAACCACGTCTGCAGAAGCGGAAATGAACGAGCAGGCAACAAAAGTAGCTCGGTCTATGCTAAGCCGCTCCATAACTGACCCGGACCTCGCCAAGCACCTGCCCAACCTCACAGTTAGCCGACACATCATGGACTCTGTGAGAGACGCCATGCTCGTCGCTCCGATACTCTACGATCTAAAATACAAGCTAATAGTGAACGCCAGCACCTGCGCGTTCACAACCTCCGATGCCCCGGTCGTATTTCATAATCAGTTTCTCCGGAACGGATTAGTTGGATTTGGAAGCGCTGGGCTTCAGATAATTCTACCGCTTGGACCGTCGCGCGCTATTCTACTTTACGACGAGCACGCATACAACGTTGGGGTACCAACCAGCAACATCGTGCGTTTGGTTAATTCGACACACGCATCATTGATAAACGAACTTCAATGGGAAAGTGCCCATGAAAACTTGTATTTTAGCCAGCACACCGAGGAGGCGGACCTTCTAAAGATTGCCGATCGTCTCATTCCTCTTCGCCGCAAAGAAGCAGTGGAGTTCAGTAAATCTGCACCGCGACAAGTTGATGCGCGTCACACCGAAACCATTTTTCAGATGACGCGGGCCCGATCAAACGTGGATTTGAACCTTCCGTTCATAAGGCTCCGGCGCACCCCGCCAAAGGACACAGAGCAAAATTTCGCTTTGACCGTGCGAAATCCGAGCTGGGCAACATACGTGACGGCCGCAGCAAGCGCTGTCCAGTCAGGCGCAGTTTCAGGGCTCGAGTTTCGGAAAATGACCAGCAAAGTTCCGGTTCTGACAAAGCGAAGTAAAAATACGTAGTGCACGCCGGAGGCCGGCATTGCGCCCTACCGCTAGCCGAACTTAGCCGATTGGTCGGGTTTGGCGAGGTTAACGCGTTGAGAACGCTGTCGCCATACGCCGTAGGTCGGCACTACAGGGGGTTGGCGGCGGCGGCCTCGGCGGCGGTGATTTTGGGGGGCGGCTGGTTGGGCAGTTCGAATCTGAGGCGGTTGAGGAGCAGCGTCAGCTCGGGCTCGGGCTGGGTGGTGCGGGTCAGCTGCAGTTCGCGGCCGTCGGTGGTGGGGATGTGGACGTCGATCATCTGAACGGCGGCGAATTTCTCGAACAGGCTGCGCGGGGTCAGGCCCGGCGCCAGTCCCTTCAGGCGAAGACCGACGGTGACGTGCAGGCGATAGGCGAGAAAGGCGATGAGGACGTGGTATTACGGTGACACGCCCGTCTTTACCTCATATCCCGCCCATGCTAATCGTCGCCCATGACCCGCATCGCCCGCGCCGTCGTTCCCGGCCTGCCGCATCATGTGACGTGAGCCGCGGCAACCGGCGGAAGCGCGTCTTCTTCGAGGAGGGCGACTATGCCCTCTACCGCGACTGGCTCGGCGAATCCTGCCGCCGCTTCGGCGTCGAGGTCATGAAGCCTATTGCCAGACGCCGAACCACGTTCACCTGATCCGCGGACGGCGAGGACCTGCGCTGGATTACGGTGACACGCCCGTCTTTACCTCATATCCCGCCCATGCTGATCGTCGCCATGACCCGCATCGCCCGCGCCGTCGTTCCCGGCCTGCCGCATCATGTGACGTGCAGCCGCGGCAACCGGCGGGAGCGCGTCTTCTTCGAGGAGGGCGACTATGCCCTCTACCGCGACTGGCTCGGCGAATCCTGCCGCCGCTTCGGCGTCGAGGTCATGAAGCCTATTGCCAGACGCCGACCACGTTCACCTGATCCTGTATTACGGTGACACGCCCGTCTTTACCCTATATCGCGCCCATGCTAATCGTCGCCCATGACCCGCATCGCCCGCGCCGTCGTTCCCGGCCTGCCGCATCACGTGACGTGAGCGCGGCGACCGGCGGGAGCGCGTCGTTCTTCGAGGAGGGCGACTATGCTCTCTATCGCGACTGGCTCGGGGAATCCTGCCGCCGCTTCGGCGTCGAGGTCTGGGCCTATTGCCAGATGCCGAACCACGTTCATCTGATCCTGACGCCGCAGGACGGCGAGGGCCTGGCGCTGGCGCTGTCGCGGGCGCACCGGCTCTACGCCGGCTTCGTCAACGCCCGCGCGCGCCAGACCGGCCATCTGTTTCAGGGCCGGTTCGGCTCGGCGGCGCTCGACGAGGAGCATCTGATGAACGCGGCGCGCTATGTGGCGCTCAATCCCGTGCGGGCGCGGCTGGTTCAGCGCGCCGAAGACTGGCCGCATTCGAGCGTGAGCGCGCATCTTGCCGGGCGCGACGACGGGCTGGTCCGCGTCAAGCCGCTCATCGACCGCGCGCCGCGTTTCGCCGACCTCATCGAGGGCGAAGCCGACGCCGCCGCCTTCGTCCGCTTGAGACGGAGCGAGCTGATCGGCCGGCCGCTCGGTTCGGCGGGCTTTGTGGCGGAGATCGAGAAGCGTCTCGGGCGCACGCTCGCGCCGGGCAAGCGCGGCCGCAAGCCGCGAAGCCAGCCGCCGCCGCGGATCAATAAGGTTAAAGACGGGCGTGTCACCGCAATTCCGTCAGAGCCGACGATTGAGGCGGCGCCGAACGAAAATGGGTAGAGTCAGCGTCGTCGCGCGAGCGCGCGCCAACTTGGAGTTTGCTCATGAGCCGAAAGATCGACATCGCCTCCCTGATCCCAGTTTTAGGGACGACCTATCCGGCGCCGTTCGACTCGCCCTGCCTTTCGCTCGAACGCCGGCGGCTCGGCGACGCCGCGGGGCTCACGCAGTTCGGCGTCAACCTGTTACGCTTGCCGCCGGGCGCGTGGTCGAGCCAGCGCCACTGGCACACGGCCTCGGACGAATTCGTCTACGTGCTGGAGGGGGAAGTGACCCTTGCCGCCGACGACGGCTTCGAGCTGCTGCGCGCGGGAGAGGCGGCCGGCTTCAGGGCCGGCGAACCGAACGGCCATTGCCTGCAAAACCGCTCCGCGCGCGACGCGCTTGTGCTCGAGATCGGCACGCGCGGCGCCGAGGACGCCACCGTCTATTCGGACATCGACATGGCCGCGCCGGCGGGCGGCAGGCCGGAGACCTACACGCGCAAGGACGGAACCCCCTACCCCGACGAAGGACGCAAGGCGCGGACAGTCTGACGCGTCGCCCGCCGCATGATGGGCTTCTCGCGCCGCGCCGCGCTCACTCTCTCAGAAGTCCTGATTTTTCCCTCGCAATCGCGTGTCGCCAATATCTCGGCATTTGCAACGCGCGCACCCGCCTTCGGGTCGATTTGCCCGATTTGCGGCGCCGTTGGCGAACGAGCGCGGTTTGGCGCAATTGCCGTCGTCCAGTGTGTGGCCTCGAACGGCCGCTTTTCCCCCATTTGCGACGATCGAGCCGGCCGTCGCCAATCGAGCCGCAGCGGTCGCTTTTGCGCGCGGTTTGCGGCCGCGCCTCCGTCACGCCGGCCCGGACGGGGGATCGACGCCTGGATCGGGGCCCGGATCGCGGCCGGCGGCGGCGATCGACAGCCTGCCGAGATAGTGGGCCCAGCCCCGCGCGTGGGAAGCGCATTGTTCCGCGTCGGGCAGCCCGGTATGGGTCATGCGCACCAATGTGCCGCCATCCTGGTCGATCAGGTCGATCTCGACCAGGCTCGATCCCGGCGGCACCGCCTCGAGGCCATCCCAACCGAAGCTGTAGGCGAGGCGGTGGACCGGCACGACCTCGCGGAAGGCGCCGCGCGCGCTGCGCCCGCCGACGCCCTTGAGGAGGTAGAGTCCGCCCGGATGCGCCTCGGCGGTCGCCTCCGTCCCCATCCAGCGCAGAATCTTCTCGGGATCGGTCAGGAAGGCGAACACCGTCGCGGGCGGGGCGGCGATGTGGGTCTCGCGCCGGACCACAAGCGATTCATCCATGGCAAGTCTCCTGCTTTGCTCCTATGACGCGCCAGCGCGCGGCCGTTCGACATCGACGAGGCCGCTTTTTGGCGGCGGCGAGCGGACGATGGCCTGCGGCCGTGATTAAGAGCACATCGGCGCGCAAGAGTTAACTTTCGCGCCCGCGGCTGGTGACAACCGGTCGCCCCGCCCGCATGATCGAATCCATGCAGCTTTCCCCGACGCTCGCCTGGCTGGTCGACGCGGCCGGCGCCTCGCCGGAAGCCGACCGGTTCCTGGCCGAGCTCGGCGCGCGGCTCATCGACGACGCCTTGCCGCTCGCCGGCGGCGCGCTCACCCTCGCCGCGCCGCACCCGCTCATCGCCCGCCGCGCCTGGCTGTGGCGGGCCGAGACCGGGACGGTGATCGAGGCGCTTGGGGTTCGCGGGCCTGGGGCTCGCCGACGCCGGGCCGGCGGCGCCGCCCGGCGATACCGGCCGGGTCTGGCTGGAAGCGCTCGGCGGCGGCCCGGCGCATCAGGATGTCGTCGGGCCGGGGCCGGACGGCCCGGGGCTCGGCTGGATCGGGCCGCGTCCGTTCACCGCCGCCGAGACCGAGCGGCTGCGGGAAGCGGCGCGTTTCGCCGCCGCGCCGCTCGCCGCCCTGACGGCGCGGGCGACGCTGACCGCCGCGCTCGAGGCCTATCTCGGCCGGCGCAGCGCGGCGCGCGTGCTGGCCTCGCCGCTGCGGCGCGGCGTCGGCGAGACCATCCGGGCCGCGCTGCTGTGCGCCGATCTGCGCGGCTTCACCGCGCTGTCCGAGGCCATGGCCCCGGCGGCGGTGATCGCGGTTCTCGACGCCTGGTTCGACCGCATCGCCGGCGCCGTGCATGCGTTCGGCGGCGAAGTGCTGAAATTCCTCGGCGACGGCATGCTGGCGATCTTTCCGGTCGCCGGCGGCTCGGCCCGCCCCGCCTGCGACGCGGCGCTCAGCGCGGTCGCCGCCGCCCGGGCCGGAATGGCGCATCTCGACGCGGCGCGGCGGGTCGAGGGGCTGGCGCCGCTGCCGTTCGGCGCGGCCGTGCATCTGGGCGAGATCCTGTGGGGCAATATCGGCGCGGCCGACCGGCTGGATTTCACCGCGATCGGCCCGGCCGTCAACCTGGTCAGCCGGCTGGAGGGACTGTGCCGGCCGCTCGGCCGCACGGTCCTGGTGTCGGGCGCGGCCGCCGCCGAAGCGAGCGCGCCGCTGATCCCGCTGGGAACGCACGCCCTGCGCGGCATCGCCTCGCCCTGCGCGGTGTTCACCGTCCCGGAGACTTGAGCCGGGCGCGGCGGACATTGAGACTCGACGCCGCAGGCGGATTTTGCAGTGCGAGGCGTGGCCGGCCGGGTCAGGCCCGGCCATGACGTTCGCTGTGCGGCTTCGGCGCCGTCAGGTCATCACCTGCCCGCCATTGGCCGACAGCGTCGAGCCGGTGATGAAGCCGGCGTCGTCGGAGGCGAGGAACACGACGCAGCGCGCGATCTCCTCCGGCTCTCCCAGCCTGCGCACCGGGATTTGCGGCAGGATGGCCTTCTCGAGCACGTCCTTCGGCACCGCCTTGACCATTTCGGTGGCGATATAGCCCGGGCAAATGGCGTTGACGGTGATTCCCTTGTTGGCGTTCTCCTGCGCCAGGGACTTGGTGAAGCCGAGGTCGCCCGCCTTCGAGGCGGAATAGTTCGTTTGACCCATATTCCCCTTCTGTCCGATGACCGAGGAAATGTTGATGATGCGGCCGAATCCGCGCTCGCGCATGCCCTCGATTACCGGGCGGCACATGTTGAACAGGGAATTGAGGTTGGTGTTGATGACGCTGTACCACTGATCCGGGGTCATCTTGTGAAACATGCCGTCCTTGGTGATGCCGGCGTTGTTGACGACAATCTCCACCGGCCCGAGGTCCTTGGCGACCTTGGCCAGTCCGGCGACGCATTCCTCATAGTCGGCCACGTTCCATTTGTAGACGTGAACGCCGGTCTCGGCCTTGAATTTGGCCGCCGCCTCGTCGTTGGAATGATAGGTGGCGGCGACCGCGCATCCGGTCGCCTTCAGCGCTTTTGAAATCGCGCCGCCGATGCCTCGCGTGCCGCCGGTGACCACAGCAACTCTGCCCATGTTCCCTCCATGAAGACGTCTTTAGCGCGCGCCGCGCAGCCGGACGGCGCGCCTTGGGTTCTCTCTCCGATCCGGCTGGTCTCGTTTCTACCGCTCGACCGTCAGCGCGATGCCCATGCCGCCGCCGATGCACAAAGTGGCGAGGCCCTTCTTGGCGTTGCGGCGACCCATTTCGTGCAGCAGCGTGGTCAGAACGCGCGCGCCCGAGGCGCCGATCGGATGGCCGATCGCGATCGCCCCGCCATTGACGTTGACGATCGCCGGATCCCAGCCGAGGTCCTTGTTGACCGCCAGCGCCTGGGCGGCGAACGCCTCGTTCGCTTCGATCAGATCCAGATCCTTGACCGACCAGCCGGCCTTCTCCAGCGCCTTGCGCGAAGCGGGGATCGGACCGGTGCCCATGATCGCCGGATCGACGCCGGCGGTCGCCCAGGAAGCGATGCGGGCGATCGGCGTCAAGCCGCGCCGCTTCGCCTCCGCGGCGGTCATGACGACCAGCGCCGCCGCGCCGTCATTGATGCCCGAAGCGTTGCCGGCCGTGACCGTGCCGTCCTTGGAGAAGGCCGGGCGCAGCTTGGCCATCTGGTCGTAGGTCGAGCCGGCGCGGATATATTCGTCGTCGGCGATCACCACGTCGCCCTTGCGGGTCGAAACGGTCACCGGAACGATCTCGTCCTTGAAGCGGCCGGCTTTCTGGGCCGCCTCGGCCTTGTTCTGCGAGCCGACCGCGAACCGATCCTGCTCCTCGCGGCTGATCTGCCATTTGGTGGCGATGTTCTCCGCCGTATTGCCCATGTGATAGCCATGAAAGGCGTCCATCAGGCCATCGCGCAGCATGGTGTCCTGGAATTTCATTTCGCCCATTTTCACGCCGTTGCGCAGGTAGGCGGCGTGGGGCGCAAGCGACATCGATTCCTGGCCGCCCGCGACGATGATCTGAGCGTCGCCGTTGACGATCTGCTGCAGGCCGAGCGCGACCGCGCGCAAGCCGCTGCCGCACAGCTGATTGACGCCGAAAGAAGTCTTCTCCTGCGGTATCCCGGCCTTCATCGCCGCCTGGCGCGCCGGGTTCTGGCCCTGGGCCGCGGCGAGAACTTGCCCGAGAATGACTTCATCGACTTCCTTCGGTTCGACTTTGGCGGCCTCGAGCGCGCCTTTGATCGCGACCGCGCCGAGGTCATGCGCCGGCGTCGACCCGAATACGCCGTTGAACGAGCCGACCGCGGTTCTCTTGGCGCTGGCGATGACAATGTCTGTGGCAGGCATGCTGGTCTCCCTTGCGAACTTTGGCGCGCGAGCGAAATGGACTGGGGTGTTTGTACACGATCCCGGCCGGACTGCGCCACCATCCTATAGAACCAAAGTTGGCGTCCCGCCCGCGAAATCGACGCCTTCCGACCAAGATTGCCGCACTGCGAGAGTTGCGCCGCAAAAAAAGTTTCCGGATGGAGGAAAAAACGACTATCTTATGTTGACCCGCAAGGGCCCGCGTAACTCTGGGACCTTCAATGAGATGACCAATTCCATTCCGACCACGATCAAAAAATATGCCAATCGTCGTCTGTACAATACGGCGTCGAGCGCCTATGTGACCCTGGCGGACCTGGCCAAAATGGTGAAGAGCGGCGAGGATTTCGTCGTCTACGACGCCAAGACGAACGAAGACATCACCCGATCCGTCCTGACGCAGATTATTTTTGAGCAGGAAGGCATCGAGGGTCAATCGCTGTTGCCGACCACTTTCCTTCGCCAGTTGATCCGCTTCTACGGCGACAGCATGCAGGCGCTGTTGCCGAGCTTTCTGGAGTATTCGATCGATCGATTCAACGGCGAGAAGCAGACGATGCGGGAAGCGGCGGCGCGCATGTTCGGTTCCGAGGCGTTTTCCGCCGGCTCCTTTGCGACCTTGCAAGAATTGACCAAGAAGAACTTGACCGCCTTCAACCAGGCGCTGGGCATTTTCTCGCCATTCGCCGGCGTGGTCGCGCCGCCGGAGCCGACGCCGCGAAAATCGGCCTCGGTCGACGAGATCGACGACTTGCGAAACCAGCTTTCCGACGTGCAGAAGCGGCTCGAGTCGCTGGCCAAAAAAGACTGAGACGGCGTCAGAACCGGTCCTTACGGGCGCGAATCTCGGCGAACACGGCCGCTGGATCCGCTCCCGTCATGCCGACCGCGGCCTGGACCGACGGCTCCTCGGCGCGCAGGAACGGATTGGCCGCGAGTTCGGCCGCGATCGTGGTCGGCAAGGTCGGGCGCCGATCGGCGCGCAGCCGCGCCACCTCCGCGATCCGCGCCCGCAAGATCGGATTGTCGGGCTCGATCGTGACGGCGAAACGGGCGTTCGCCTCGGTATATTCATGTCCGCAATAGACCTGGGTTTCGCCGGGGAGCGCGGCGAGCTTGAGCAGCGAACTCCACAGGACCGCGTAGGGGGTCTCGAACACGCGCCCGCAGCCGAGAGAAAACAGCGTGTCGCCGCAAAAGGCGATATCCTCTTCCTCGAAATGGTAGACGATGTGCCCGAGCGTATGGCCGGGCGTCTCGAGCACGCGCGCCTCCAGCGAGCCGACATGGGCGTAATCGCCTTCGCCGAGCTTGACGTCGAGAAACGGAATGCGGGCCGCTTCCTTGGCGGGTCCCTGGACCTTGAGCGCCGGGAACTTCGCCTTCAGGCCTGGCACGCCCTGAATATGGTCGGCGTGATGATGGGTGATCAGCACGTCGGTCAAATTCCACCCGCGCTCGCTCAGCGCCGCGAGAATCGGCCCGGACTCCGGCGCGTCGACGCAGGCGGTCGACCCGGTCGCCGAATCGTGCACCAGGGCGCCGTAATTATCGGTCAGGCACAAAAATTGATGCACGCTGGTCGTCATGCGGGGCGGCTCCATTGCGATTTCGGCGCCGCCAGGCCGGTTGGCGTTCGCCGACGGCGCGGGCCGAAACCCGTTGCGATCGGATATAGCGCATAGATCGGCGGGTGTCTTTCGTCTTTCGCCCTCCGTTTGCTCGCGACCTCGCTTCGGCGCATTGCGAAAGTGCGGACGGTCGTACAAAGTCGCGGCTCCGCACTGGCGCGACCCCCATGTCTGTCGACATCCACAATCTGCAGTCCTTCTACGCCTCGCCCCTCGGCGAGGTTTCGCGCAGATTGGTCGGCCGCGTCATTCGCGCCCGATGGGAGACCTGCGCGGGACTGTCCGTCGGCTCGCTCGGCTATGGAACGCCCTATCTCGACCGGCTCCGCGACAAGGCCGTGCGCTGCGTGGCGATGATGCCGGCCGAGCAGGGCGTCGTCATCTGGCCGGAAGGCAAGCGTTGCGCCGCTGCCCTGGTCGACCCGGAAATGCTGCCTTTGCCGGACGGCTCGATCGACCGGCTGCTGCTGGCCCATGCGCTGGAGGCGGCCGACCGGCCTGGCGTGCTGCTGGAAGAGGTGTGGCGCATCATGGCGCCGGAAGGGCGCATGATCGTCGTCGTTCCCTCGCGCCGGGGCGTTTGGGCGCGCGCCGACGGCACGCCCTACGGGCAGGGCCTGCCCTATTCGAAGTCGCAGCTGCGCGACCTCCTCCTGCGCGCGCTGTTCTCGCCGATCTTCTGGGGAGAGGCGCTCTATGCGCCGCCGGTGGCCAGGCGTTTCATGATCCGCTCCGCCCCGGCGATCGAACGCCTCGGCGCGGCGCTCGGACTGCCATTCGCGGGCGTCCATATCGTCGAGGCGATCAAGCAAGTCCATCGCCCGGTGGGCGTGCGCGCGGTCGCACGGACCAGGCTCGCTCCGCTCCATCCGGCTCTGGCGCCGAGCGCTCACCGGCAGGCCTGATCGGAAACATTGTCTGGTCGATGCGGGCTGTTGCATTGTCGCCGATCCGAACCCATGATTTACAGCCTCTCGTCAACCCTCCAACCCGGTGAAGAGCCATGTCCGACGCGGATCGTCTGCTTGTCCTGTTGCGCCACGGAGAGAGCGAGTGGAATTTGAAGAATCTGTTTACCGGATGGCGCGATCCGGATCTGACCCCGGCGGGCGTCGAAGAGGCGAATGAGGCCGGCCGCCGGCTCAAGGCGCGAGGCGTCACATTCGACCTCGCCTTCACCTCGGCCCTTGTCCGCGCGCAGCACACGCTCGCCTTGACCCTGGCCGAGATGGGCCAGACGGGCCTGCCTGAAATGCGCGATCAGGCCCTCAATGAACGCGACTATGGCGATCTGTGCGGGCTCAACAAGGACGACGCGCGCAAGAAATGGGGTGAGGAGCAGGTCCATCTGTGGCGGCGCAGCTATGACGTGCAGCCGCCCGGCGGCGAGAGCCTCAAGGACACGGTTGCGCGCACGCTCCCTTACTATTGCCAGTATATCCTTCCGGCCGTGCTCAACGGCAAGCATGTGCTGGTGGCGGCGCATGGCAACAGTTTGCGCGCCTTGGTGATGGTTCTCGACCGCCTCGGCCCAAAAACCATTCCCTCAATGGAGCTCGCGACCGGCGTGCCCCTGGTCTATCACCTGAAGGCCGACTCGACCGTGGCCTCAAAGGAGATTTTGACCGCGTAACGGGCGATCTCGGGTCTGTTTTGCCGTTCGCGGGGCGCCTCGGCTACACTTGATCCGAGGTGATTCGCGGTTCGTTGGAGACGAGCGATGGTGGCCAAGACTGCGGCGTTCGGGTTTGCGGCGATCGCGGCATGCGCCCTGGCGCCGGCCGCGATAGCGGGTCAATTTGAGTTTCTCGCGGCGCCGCAAATCAATCTGTCGTTGGTCTATCGACTAGATAAACTTACGGGCGACGTGATCGCCTGCCAATTCGCTCACAATCCGGGCCGAACCGACGTCGGACCCGGGGCGTTTGGCGTCACCAGCTGTTATCGCGGCGGCGACGGGGCGACCAAGCAGGAGCCTGGCGAATATGGACTGATCGCCACCCGCCATGAGCAGGAAGGCGGCGTGTTCCGCGTCGATTACCGCACCGGCGGCCTCAGCATTTGCTATCTGTACTTCCAGCGCGAGAAGCAGGGCGACCACGAAGCGATCGCGGACCAGTACGTCGTCTGCACGCCCGAGTGGAAATAGCCTATAAAAGCGCGCGCCGGAGACAGGCGCTTCGGCCGGGCGCCGCGGCGGAGCGCGACGGCGCGCAGGATTGACGCGGCCCATCCGGCGCTTCCACTGAAATCGACAAAGGCGGTTCGGTCTTGTTTGCGAACGAGCGGGATACGATTTTCGCGCCGGCGTCGGGCGTCGGACGGGCGGCGATCGCCGTATTCCGGATCTCGGGGCCCGGCTGTTCCGCGGCGCTCGAGGCGCTGGCGCCAGGCGCCGTGTTTCCCGACCGTTGCGCCACCTTGAAGACCTTGCTTCATCCTCAGTCCCGGGAGCCGATCGATCGGGCTTTGATTACGCGCTTCGCGCCGCCAAGGAGCTTCACCGGCGAGGAAGTGGCGGAGGTGTGCGTGACTGGCGGCCGGGCGGTAACGGTCGCGATGATCAAGGCGCTGGCCTCGATCCCCGGCCTGCGCATCGCCGAGCCGGGGGAATTCGCGTGGCGCGCCTTTGTCAACGGCAAGATCGACCTTTCGGCGGTCGAAGGACTCGCCGACCTCGTCGACGCGGAAACCGAGGCGCAGCGGCGCCAAGCCCAACGCATCGCCGGCGGAGCCTTGCGCCGGGAGTGCGAGGCGATCCGCGCCGGCCTGGTCGAAGCGATGGCGCGCCTGGAGGCGCAGATCGACTTTTCCGACGTCGAGGATGCGGACGAACTGACCCTGGAAACGGTCAGGCGAGCGGTTCGCGGCGCGGCCGCCCGCATCGAACGCGCGCTGGCGGGCGCCGGCGCGGCCAAGCGCTTGCGCGATGGCTATAGCGTCGTCATCGCCGGGCCGCCCAATGTGGGAAAGTCGACGCTGATCAACGCCCTGGCCGGCCGCGAGGTCGCCATCACCTCGCCCTTCGCCGGGACGACCCGCGACCCGATCGAGGTTTTTCTCGAATTGCGCGGCTATCCAGTGACCCTCGTCGACACCGCCGGAATCCGGGACAGCGACGACCCGATCGAACAGGAGGGCGTCGCGAGGGCCCGCGGCCGCGCCCAAAGCGCCGACCTGACGCTGTGGCTGGATGACGGCGCGTTCCATCAGGCGCCGATCGCCCGGGGTCCGACGCTGCTGGTGCGCACAAAGGCCGACCGGGACGAAGCGAATCTTCGCCGGCGCCGGAATCGGCGATCGCCATATCGGCGAGGACCGGCGCAGGCCTCGATCGGCTTCTTGACGCCATCGCCGATTTGGCCGAAGAGCAGATGTCGTCGCGCGAGCCGGCGCTGTTGGCGCTCGAGCGGCACAAAAGAGCCTTTGAGGACGCGCGCGAGGCTCTGTGTTCGGCGCTGGCGCCCGAGGCCGCCGCGCCCGAGTTGATCGCCGAAGATCTGCGGCGGGCCGCCGCGGCCCTGGATCGCGTGGTCGGTCGGATCGGCGCGGAAGACGTGCTGGGCGAGATTTTTTCCCGGCTCTGCGTCGGCAAGTAAGGATCGCCGAGATTGGCGTTTCACGTGAAACAGATCCATTGTCCATGACCAGTCTCGCCATGACCAGCTTTGACGTCATCGTGATCGGCGGCGGGCATGCCGGGTGTGAAGCCGCGGCGGCGGCGGCGCGATGCGGGGCGGCGACCGCGCTGGTGACCCATCGCTTCGCCACCATCGGCGAGATGTCCTGCAACCCGGCGATCGGCGGCCTCGGCAAGGGCCATCTGGTGCGCGAAATCGACGCGCTCGACGGATTGATGGCGCGCGCCGCCGACGCGGCCGGGATTCAGTTTCGCGTCCTCAATCGTCGCAAGGGCCCGGCGGTGCAAGGCCCCCGCGCACAAGCCGACAGGCGCCTCTATCGCCAGGCGATGCAGGCGCTGATCACGGCCGCCGAACACCTGGCCGTGGTCGAGGGCGAAGCCGCCCGCATTGTTTCCGGCGACGGCGAAGTCGCCGGGGTCGAGCTCGCGGATGGCCGCCTCCTTCGCTGCCGAGCCGTCGTCATCACCACTGGCACGTTCCTGCGCGGCGTCATTCACCTCGGCGATCAGCGCAGGCCGGCAGGGCGATACGGCGACAAGCCGTCCGTCTCCCTTGCGCAAAGCCTCGAAACGGCGGGCTTTGCTCTCGCCAGGCTGAAAACGGGCACCCCGCCACGGCTCGACGGCGCGACGATCGACTTTGCGTCGCTCGAAATCCAGCACGGCGACGACCCGCCGGAGTTCTTTTCCTCGACCACGACGTCGCTCGCCGCGCCCCAGGCGCCCTGTCACATCACCCGCACCAATGCCGAGACGCACAGAATCATTCTGGCCGACGCCCATCGCTCGGCGGTCTATTCCGGCGCGATCTCCGGCCGCGGTCCGCGCTATTGCCCCTCGATCGAAGACAAGGTGATCCGCTTCGCCGATCGGCCAAGCCATCAGATCTTTCTCGAGCCCGAGGGAATTGACGATCCGACCGTTTATCCGAACGGCATTTCGACTTCGCTGCCCGAAGAGACCCAAAGGGCGTTGGTGGCGACCATTCCCGGCCTGGAGCGCGCCCGCATCGTTCGTCCCGGCTATGCGATCGAATATGACTATATCGATCCGCGCGGTCTCGATCCCACGCTCGAAGCGCGGCGGCTCGAAGGCCTGTTCCTGGCTGGCCAGATCAATGGCACGACCGGTTATGAGGAAGCGGCCGCCCAGGGGCTGCTCGCCGGAATCAACGCCGCGCGCCGGGCGGGCGGCCAGTCGCTGGCGACCCTGGACCGGGCCGAATCCTATCTCGGCGTCATGCTCGACGATCTGACGACCCTCGGCGTCACCGAGCCCTATCGCATGTTCACATCGCGGGCGGAATTTCGCCTATCGCTGCGCGCCGACAACGCCGATGAGCGTTTGACGGCAAAAGGCCTCGCGCTCGGTTGCGTCGGCCGGGAACGGGCGGACGCCTACCGAGGCGCCCGCGCCCGGTTGGAAGCGGCCCGCGCCATGCTCAACGCGGCGAGCGCCACCCCGTCGGTTCTTCTGGCGGCCGGGTTGCCGGTCAATCAGGACGGGATCCGGCGCTCGGCCTTCGAGTTGGCGGCTCAGCCGCAATTCTCCATCGCGGCTCTGGCGCGCGTGTGGCCCGAGCTCGCCCAGATCTCCCCTCCTCTCGCGCGGCGGCTCGAAGCGGACGCCAAATACGCGGTCTATCTCGATCGTCAGGCCGAGGATGTCGCCCGCTATCGCCGGGACGAGTCGATGACTTTGCCGGACGACCTCGATTACGCCGGCCTCGCCGGCCTTTCCAACGAGATGCGGCAGAAGTTCATCGAGGTGCGTCCGCGAAGCCTTGGCCAGGCTGGCCGCGTCGAGGGCGTGACGCCGGCGGCGCTGGCGCTGGTCGCAGCGCACGTGAGACGGGCGGCGGCCCGGCCCTCGCCAATCGCCGCCGCGTCGCCGGCCGAATGAGGCGCGGGCGTCAACCCAGCCCTGCGCCGAGGGATTTGGCCGAGCGCATGGAAAGCGATCGCCAGACCGCGCTGCGCCAAGTTCCTGTTTCACGTGAAACGGAACAGCGCCTCGCGGTCTATGTCGACCTGCTGGCGCGCTGGCGAACCGTCACCAACCTGATCTCCGAGTCGAGCTTCGCCTCGGTCTGGACCCGCCATATCGCCGATTGCGCCCAGTTGACCGCCCTGGTTCCGGGCGCCCGACGATGGCTCGACATCGGCTCCGGCGCCGGGTTTCCCGGTCTGGTGATCGCCATTCAGCTTGTCGGCGTCCAGGGCGCCCTCGTTCACTGCGTCGAAAGCGACAAGCGCAAATGCGCGTTCCTGCGCGAAGTCGTGCGCGCGACCGGCGCCCCGGCGCAAATCCATGCCGCGCGAATCGAGACAATCGACCCGTCGGGCCTCGGAGTTGTGGATGCCGTGACCGCACGCGCCTTTGCCCCCTTGTCGACCACCCTCGAACTGGCCAGAGTGTGGTTGGAGCAAGGAGCGACCGGGGTGTTTCCACGCGGCCGCTCGGTTGAAGACCAACTCGAGGCGTTGACGCTTGGCCCCGGCTACGCGGTCGAAGTCCTTCCCAGCGCGGTCGACGTCAAGGCCGGCATCCTGCGCATTCGCGCCGTTTGAGATCCGATCCATGACCGCGACCCCTCCTCCATCCGGCGATCGCGCTCCCGGAGCGCCCCCGCGCGTCCTGGTCATGGCGAACCAAAAGGGCGGCGTCGGCAAAACGACCACGGCGATCAACCTGGGCACCGCCCTGGCCGCCATCGGCGAGCATGTCCTCATCATTGATCTCGACCCGCAGGGCAACGCTTCCACCGGCCTCGGGATCGATCGCAAATCGCGCGTCGTGTCGAGTTACGACATGCTGATCGGCGAGCGAACCCTCGCCGACGTCATGATGCCGACCGCCGTGCCGCGCCTGTCCATCGCGCCCTCGAGCATGGATCTGCTCGGCGTCGAACTGGAGATTTCCGGCGAGGCGGACCGTTCCTATAAATTACGCAACGCGCTGCGGTTATTCGCGGCCTCGACCGCCGAGGACGTCAAACGGATCAGCTACGTTCTCGTCGATTGTCCGCCCTCGCTCAATCTGTTGACCGTCAACGCGCTCGCGGCCGCGGACGCCGTGATCGTGCCGCTGCAATGCGAATTTTTCGCGCTCGAAGGCTTGTCGCAGCTCCTCACCACGGTCGACCAGGTCCGACGCGCCTTGAACCCGGCGCTGATCATTCATGGCGTGGTGCTGACGATGTTCGACCCGCGCAACAGCCTCGCCGGACAGGTGGTCGCGGACGTGCGCGCGCACATGGGCGACAAGGTCTACGACACGGTGATCCCCCGCAACGTGCGGGTTTCGGAAGCGCCGTCGCACGGCAAGCCGGTGTTGTTGTACGACCTCAAATGCGCCGGCAGCCAAGCCTATCTCAGGCTCGCTTCCGAAGTCATTCAGCGGGAAGGGCGTTGGCGCGCCGCTTGAAAGCGCGCAAGGACAGCAAGGGAGACTGAGGATTCATGGCCGACGAAGCCGCACGAACCGACCATCGGCCTCGCCTTGGGCGCGGCCTCGCCGCGCTGCTCGGGGCCGCCGGCGAAGAGCCGACCGCGTTCGCTCAATCGCACGGCGTCCGGCAGACGCCGATCGAATTCCTGCGGCCGAATCCGCGCAACCCCCGAAGGCGGTTCGACGACGCGGAACTCGACGAACTCGCCGCCTCGATCAAGGAGCGCGGCGTGATCCAGCCGGTCGTGGTTCGCGCCCTCCCCCGGATCGCCGACGCGTATGAAATCATCGCCGGCGAGCGGCGCTGGCGCGCGGCGCAGCGGGCCGGACAACACGAAATCCCAATCATCGTCGTCGAGGCCGGCGACCGGGAGGCGCTTGAAATCGCCATCGTCGAGAATGTGCAGCGCTCTGATCTCAACGCCCTCGAGGAAGCCGCGGGCTACGCCCAATTGGGCGCCGACCATGGGTATTCACACGCCGATATCGGGCGCGCCGTCGGCAAAAGCCGCAGCCATGTCGCCAATACCCTGCGCCTCGCCAATCTGCCCGAGCACACGCGGGCGCTCCTCGCCGGCGGCCAAATCTCGGCCGGGCATGCGCGCGCCCTGCTCGCGGTCGCCGACCCGGACGCGCTCGCCGACCGGATCGTCTCGGACGGTCTGACGGTGCGAGACATCGAGCGTTTGGGCGCGAATTCGGGCAAGACGGCCAGGCCGCGCAAACAGGCCGTCAGGGTCGACGCCGACACCCTCGCCCTCCAGGACAAGCTCGCGCTGGCGCTCGGGGCCAAAGTGACCATCCGACATTCCGGCGAGGCCGGCGACATACGCATCGCTTTCGGAAATTTCGAACAGCTCGACGATATCTGCCGCCGGCTTTGCCGACCCTCGACCGCATGACGCCAGGCGCGGCGCGAAAGCATAAATGAATCAACGCCTTCGAGGGCGATCCATGGTCTAAAGCCGGCGCTCCCGGCGTTGTTCAGCGCCTTCTGGCGCTGGAGCGGGAAGCGAGCGCCCACAGAGTGCGCGTCGCCAGGAATTCGGACAGACGAGGCTCGGCCCGCACCCGGGCGCTGGCCGCGCGCACCGCGGGAAACTGCTGGGCGATCGTTTCCGACGTCCATCGCTCCGCCTGATCGCCGAGCGCGCGCCGGGCGGCCTGGGGAAGCCTGACAAACACCGCCTGACAGGCCGCCTCGAACGGCCGGCCCTGATCCATTTCGAGCCGCAGCCGATGCAGCAGCGTCAGTCGCGCAATCAGGCGATTCATCAAATTCTGAACGTCGCCGCCTTCATAGAAGAAACGGGCGGCATAGGCCGCCACCGCGGGCAGATCGCCGAGCAGCGCGCGATCGATGACCTCGTCTTGCACGGAGGGAGCGGCGTCGGACACGATCGCTTCGACGTCCGCGACCTCAATCCGTGACCGCCCATGCGCGTAAAGCATCAACTTGGCGATCTCGTTTCGCGTCGTCTGCCGGTCCGCGCCGAGCAGCGCCTGCAGACCCGCCCGGGCGTCGGCGGCGATCGTGAGCCCCGCCTCGCGCATCGCCGCGTCGATCAGCGACCCCAGTTCCTTCGGCTCGTCCGCATAGCACTCGATCGAAGCCCCGCTGGACATCTTCTCAAACGCGTTGCGCAACGCCGTTCCCTTCTTCAGCTGCGCAGCCTTGATGATGATCGTGCAATCGCTCGGCGGTCTTTCGAACAACGGCTCCAACGCCGGCAGCAAATCGCGGCCCTGCGCGTCGATCCAAATCGCCCGGCTGCCGCCGAACATCGAGGTCGCATAGGCTTCGTCGGCGAGAGCGCCCGGCTCGCGAGCGACGGCGTCGCCTTCGAGTCGGGTGAACCGCAGCGGATCGGTGTCGCCGGCGAGCGCATTGCGGACAATGGCCTTCGCCCGCTCATGGGTCAGTCCCTCGTCCGATCCGTGAACGAGGCAGAAGCGGACATCCTTCGGCATCCTTTGAATGAAGCCGTCGGCGGCGGCGCTTTTGACGACGGTCATCCTGTGCCTCGCGACCGAACTCCGGCTGTCGGCCGGCGTTCTGGTCCGTCGGGCCACATCCCCGCGCCTCCGTCAAGCGCCAAGCGCGCATTTTGCCTGAGCGGCGCTCGATGTCGAGACTTTCGCGCCCACGACGGCTTTCGCCCAAAAAGGAAATCGTCTAGCACTCGCCGACCCCATTCCTGTCGAGACCGATGAAGCGACCATGACGACCTTTAAGCTCCTTCTGCTGCCTGGCGACGGCATCGGCCCCGAGGTGATGGCCGAAGTCGAAAAGACAATCGGCCATTTCGCGAGCGCAGGCGTGGCGAAGTTCGAGATCGAGAAGGGGCTGGTCGGCGGTTGCGCCTATGACGCCCACGGCCAGGCGATCAGCGATGCCGACATGGCGCTCGCGAACGCCGCCGACGCGGTTCTGCTCGCGGCGGTCGGCGGCCCGAAATGGAGCAGCGTGCCCTATGAGGTTCGCCCCGAGGCGGGCCTTCTGAGATTGCGCAAGGACCTTGGGCTCTACGCCAATCTGCGGCCGGCCATTTGCTATCCCGCGCTCTCCGACGCCTCCTCGCTGAAGCGCGACGTGGTCGAGGGGCTCGACATCATGATCGTGCGCGAACTGACCGGCGGCGTCTATTTCGGCGAGCCCAAACAGATCATCGATCTCGGCAACGGGCAAAAGCGCGCCATCGACACGCAAGTCTATGACACGTACGAAATCGAACGCATCGGCAGGGTCGCCTTTGATCTCGCGCGCAAGCGCGGCAACAAGGTCACGTCGGCCGAAAAGCGCAACGTGATGAAGACCGGCGTGCTGTGGAACGAGGTCATGACCGCCCTCCACCAACGGGAATACGCGGACGTCGGCCTCGAGCATCAGCTCGCCGACGCGCTCGGCATGCAGCTCGTGCGCTGGCCCAAGCAATTCGACGTCATCGTCACCGACAATCTGTTCGGCGACATGCTCTCGGACGTCGCGGCGATGCTGACCGGCTCGCTCGGAATGTTGCCGTCGGCCTCGCTCGGAGACAGCGACCCCAAGACCGGCAAGCGCCGGGCGCTCTACGAACCCGTCCACGGCTCCGCGCCCGACATCGCCGGCAAAGGCCTCGCCAACCCGATCGCGATGATCGCCTCGTTCGGCATGGCGCTGCGCTATTCGTTCGGCCTCAACGAGGCGGCGGATCGGCTTGACGCCGCGATCGCCAACGTGCTCGCCGATGGCCTGCGGACCGCCGACATCCGCAGCGACGACTGCCGCATCGTGTCCACGAGCGAGATGGGGGATGCGATCGTGACGGAACTCGCGCGAAAAACCGGCTGAACTTGACGTCTTGGGGGTACCGTCAGCTTAACGAGTTGGGAATGGTCGACGGGGTAAGCGGTGGGCATGGCGACAGCCCGTGATCCTCTCTATCGCCGTCATCGCTTTCCTCCAGGGGTGATCAGCTACGCGGTTTGGCTCTATTTTCGGTTTCCTCTGAGCCTTCGCATGGTCGAGGAGATGCTGGCGGCGCGCGGAATTTGCGTGACCTACGAGACGGTCCGCCAATGGGGACAGAAGTTCGGCAAGGCGTTCTCCGACCGGATCCGCCAGCGCGCGCCTGCTCGTGGCGACAAATGGCATATGGACGAAGTCGTCGTCTCGATCGCCGGCGAGACATACTGGCTGTGGCGCGCCGTCGATCAGAATGGCTTCGTTCTTGACGTCCTGGTGCAGCGCCGAAGGGACGCCAAGGCAGCGCAGCAGATCATGAAGAGGCTCCTGAAATCCGCTACGACGCCTCCGCGAGTGATGATCACGGACAAGCTCCGATCCTATGGGGCCGCGAGAGCGAAGATGGGCCTTCGCGTCGAACATCGCCAGCACAAGGGCTTAAACAATCGAGCGGAGAACTCTCATCAGCCAACACGGCGGCGCGAGCGGATCATGAAGCGGTTCAAGTCGGCCCGACAGGCGCAACGGTTCTTATCGGTTCACGATCAGGTCGCGAACCTCTTCCACATCCCTTATCCTGAATCCGCCACTGCTGATCACCGCCGCGCTTCACGCGGGCGAGCCTTTGCCGCTTGGCGCGAGATTTCCAAGATGTGCGCAACAGCCTGACCTCACCTCTCAGAAAAATCGCCTTTCCGCAGCCCAGCGCCACTTAACTTGACGGTACCCCAACGGGTCTTCGTGCGCGCTAGATAAGGTCGACTCGTTGAGGTTTTGATCCCATTCTTTAGCCTCTGGACGCTTCGGGATTACGGGGCTATCCGTTCGGTTCTTTTGGCTTCGCGCTGCCGGAGGAACTCGCGAACGTCTCCTATCGAGTCGCTGAGCAACTCCGCCATCTGGTCCCTTGCCAGTTCCGGGGCGTGGTCGCGGATCGCTTCGAAGATCCGCCGGTGCTGAAGCAGACGATCGTCCTGAATGCGCGCCGCGCCCTGCCAGCTGAGCTGGAATGTGCATTCGAGCGCGGTCTGGATCAGTCCGCCGAGGGCGGCCAGGAACGGGTTCTCGGTCGCTTCGAGAATCCCCATGTGGAAATCGAGATCCGCGCCAATCAGGTCGCCCGCGCCGTTCTTGAACCGGTCCATGCGGCCGTAGGCTTCGGCGATCCGTTCGACTGTGGCGCGGGAACGCGACGACGCCGCCAGAGCCGCTGCTGCGGGCTCGACCATCTGGCGCAAAACGAAGAGATCATCGACGAAATGTTCGGTCGGCCGCGCCTGTAGGTGCCAGGCGAGTACTTCGGGATCGAGCAGGTTCCAGTCCGCGTTGGGGCGGACCCTTGTGCCGATCTTCGGCCGCGCGACGATCAGCGCCTTGGCGCTTAGCCTGCTGTAGGCTTCCCTCAGCGCGGTTCGCGAGACGGAAAAGCGCGTGCACATTTCCGTCGCGCTCGGCAGCAGGGATCCGGGTGGATAGACCCCGGCTACGATGTCCCGCCCGAGGCGACCGGCGAGCTGGCTGTGAAGGTTGCGTTCGAATGCCGATTCGTCGCGGCCGCGCTGCACGACCCCGTCGGCGATCGCCCACGGCGAGGCCGTCCGGCGCCCGGACGCTGCGCTGCTCGATGGTTTGGCTGTCCGCTCCATGGATGTCTGCTGCTCAGGCTGTATTCCGCAATTTTAAGGAGCCGACGAGAGATCTCTGCATGACGATGAAGAGAAAGAGGAGAATTCCGCCGCTGATCATGATCCACGCGCCGTTCAGCGATCCGTTGAAATTGATCAGCGTCGCAATCAACCCAAGAATCATTCCGCCGAATAGCGTGCCCGCCACCGTCCCGACGCCTCCCGTCAGCAACGTGCCGCCCAGGACGACGGAGGCGATCGCGGTGAGCTCGTTTCCTGTCCCCGCGAGCGGGTAGCCGGAAGATGTATAGAGCGCATAGATGACGCCGCCCAGCGCGCTGTAGACGCCGCCAAGGGCGTAGATCGCCACTGTCGTCCGGCGCATCGGGACGCCCATCAGCGCCGCGGAGACGCGGTCGCCGCCGATGGCGTAGACGTTGGCGCCGAAGCGGGTGAAATGGGCGATGACGATCGCGACCGCGAGCGCGATGAGCATGACGATCGCCGAACTCCTCAGTTCGCCCTCTCCGGGAAGCGGAATGCTGAGCCCCGCAAACCAGGCGACGAACGGATGCCGGATCGGCACGGAATCGAGATTCACCATAAAGCAGCTCCCGCGCAGCAGGAACAGCCCGGCCAGCGTGACGATGAACGGTTGAATTTCGCAAAAGTCGATGATGAGCCCCTGCAACGCGCCGAAGAGGAGGCCAAACCCGAGCATAAGTCCACCCGACATGAGAGGATGCCATCCGATCACGTCGAGATTGGCCATCGCCACCCCGACGAAGCCGATCATCGATCCAATCGAGAGATCGATGCCGCCGGAGAGAATGACAAAGGTCGTGCCGATCGCAGCGGTGATGATGAAGGCGTTGTCGGCGAGGATGTCGCCGAGAACCAGCGTCGAGAGGAAATTCTTGTACAGGAATCCTCCGATCAGGAACAACGCCAAGAAGACAGCGATCGTCGCGACAAGCGGCAAGTACTTCTCATTCATCTTGGTTTCCTCGCGAAACCTGCAAACAAGGCGCTGCGCAAATTGTTGGATTGCAGCAGCAGCACGATGACGACGACGACTGCCTTGACCACCAAATTATACTCGGGCGGCAGGCCGCTGGTGAGGATGGACGTGGTTAGCGTCTGGATCACGAGCGCCCCGAGGACCGTCATGCCGAGGTAGATGCCGCCCCCGGCAAGCGAGCCGCCGCCGATTACGACGGCCAGGATCGCGTCGAGTTCGATATAAAGGCCGATACTCACTGGGTCGGAAGTATGGGTGTCTGCGGCCAGAATCACGCCCGCCAAGGCGGCGCAGAGTCCGCAGATGAGATAGGCGGCGTACTTAACGAGGCGCGCATCGACGCCGGCCAAGTTGGCGGCAGCCGAATTGCCGCCGACCGCTTCGAGAAACAAACCGAGCGCAGTGCGCCGGATGAGGAGCCATAGCGCGGCAAAAATCGCGGCGGCGAGGATGAGCCTCGTCGGAATGAGGCCTATATGGCCCACGCTCAGACCCTGCAGCAGCGGACTGGTGAAACTCGGATTGGTGCCCCCGTAGAGCAGATTGATCATGAGCCCGATGCCGCGGCCGGAGACCATCAGGATCAGGGTCGCAATGATCGGTTGGATATCGAGAATGGCGACGAGGAAACCGTTCCACAATCCGCACAAAATGCCGACGCCAAGGGCGCTCAAGAGAATGAACCAGTGCGGATCGCCGGCATGAATCCGCCAGGTGATCACGGCCCCGCAGATGGCAATCACGGAGCCGACAGACAGATCGATTCCTTTCGTGCCAATGACGACCGCCATGCCGAGCGCGACCACCGCCGTGGGCACGGCCCGGTAGAGAATGTCGATCAAGTTGCCGAACAGGCGGCCTTCAACGACGCGAATGTGGAAGAATCCAGGCGATACGACGCCGTCGACGGCAAAGATGAGGGCGAGCCCGAGCAGCGGCCAGACCGCGCGATGCCCGGCCAGCGCGCGCAGCTGTGGAAAATGCGGCGCGCTCGTCTCGGATTTTGATGATGGAGTCATGAGTTCGGGAGTCATGAGCTTGCGCCAGCAATCGTGCGAATGACGGCTTCGCGGGTGATGTCGGCGCTGGAAATCTCGCCGATCTTCCGCCGATCGCGCAGCACGGCGATGCGGTTGCTCACCGTCACCAGTTCGTCAAGCTCGGAGGACGCCACCAGCAGCGCCAGGCCGCGGGCGCAGAGATTGCGGATAAGCATCACGATTTCCGCATGCGCGCCGACGTCGATGCCGCGCGTCGGCTCGTCGAGAATGAGAATACGCGGTCCGGAGACCAGCGATCGCGCGAGCATGACCTTCTGCTGGTTCCCGCCCGACAACTGGCCGGCGGGCTTGTCCGCGTCCGAAGTCGCGATCGCAAGCGTCCTGATCATCTCCTCCGCCAGATCGTCCTGCTCGTTCTTCGGCAGCCGGCGCAGCCACCCGCGCTTGGACTGGAGCGCAAGCACGATATTTTCGCGGACGGTGAGCTCGCCGAATATGCCTTCGGCCTTGCGGTTTTCGGGGCAGAAGGCCATCCCGCGGCGCAGCGATTGTCGCGGCGAGCGGGTCGTCATGGGCGAGCCGCCAACTTCGAGGCGTCCGGAATCGGGCTTTATCGCGCCGAATATGAGTTTGGCGACCTCGGTTCGCCCCGAACCCAGGAGGCCTGCGAGCCCGACCACTTCGCCCGCGCGCAGCGATAGGTCAAAGGGGGCCATGGACTGCCGGCGGCCAAGCCCTTCGGCCACAAGGACCTGCTCTCCCGCCGTGAGCGCGGCCGAACCCGCGAGCCGCTCCTCGACGTGCTCGAGCTCGCGTCCGAGCATGAGGGAAATCAGTTTGAGCGGCGGCAGTTCCGCGGTCGGAGCCACGCCCACGACGCGGCCGTTGCGCAAGACCGAGATGCAGTCGGCGATCTGGTAAACCTGGTCGATGAAATGGGTGATGAAGACGATGGCCAGCCCGTGGTCTTTCAGATCGCGCACGACCTGAAACAGAAGTTCGGTCTCGTTGGCGTCGAGGCTGGCGGTCGGCTCGTCCAGTACCAGGACGCGCGTGTCGTCTTCAAGCGCGCGGGCGATCGCGATCAATTGCTGAACCGCCACCGAATAGGAGCCCAGCGACCGCTCGACGTCGATATCGAGCTTGAGCCGCCTGAGCTTTTCCCGCGCGCGGACACGCGCCTCGCGCCACGAGATCAGGCCGAACCGGCGCGGCTCCCGGCCGAGCGTCAGGTTCTTGGTCACCGACATGGTCGGAACGAGGTTGACTTCCTGGTAGACGGCCCCGATTCCCAAGGCGCGGGCGTGGCCGGGGCTGTCGAGTTGGACGGGACGGCCGTCGAGGCGGATTTCGCCCTCGTCGCTTCTAAGCGCCCCGGTCATGATCTTGATCAGCGTCGACTTGCCCGCGCCGTTTTCTCCCATCAGCGCGTGCACTTCACCCGATTCGATCCGGATGTCGACGCGCTCCAGGGCGCGCACGCCGGGAAACGCCTTCGATACGCCGACCATTTCAATGCGCGCAGTCATCGTTTCCGCCCCACCGACCGTCTCCGCGGACTTTAACGAACGCTCGTCAGGGCGTGACCTTCGCACAAGCTCGCCCGACCGCGAAGGACGCGCCCCGCCGGACCAATAGCATCCGGCGGGGCGCGCTCGACAGTCAGTGTTGCAACCAGCCTCGCCTCAGTTTCCGGGAGTGGCGGCCGTATGCAGATCGGAGGGGATCACGATCCACTTCGGCAGCTCCTTCTTGTCCTTCAGGTAGTCGGTCACCACAGGGTAGATGTATTTGCCGATCGCCGAGCGAAGCTCGACCGAGGCGTTTGCGTCGCCTGCCGCGAGCGCTTCCTTCTCCGCCGGAACATAGTCGACGGACACCATCAGGAAGTCCTTGCCCGGCTTCAGCCCGGCTTCCTTCATCGCCTGGATCGCGCCGAGCTGCATGTTGTCGTTATGCGCGAACACGCCGCAGATGCCTTTCAGGTTGTCGGTCGACTTGATGAAGGCCTCCATCACCTGCTTGCCGCCGTCGGTGGTGAAGTTGCCGCTTTGTGTCTTGACGATCTTCATGTTCGGGAAGAGGGAAATGACTGCCTCAAATCCCTTCTTGCGCTCGATCGCCGGCGCTGCGCCGGTCGTGCCTTGAAGTTCGACGATGTTGCAATTGCCCTTGCTCGCCTGGGCGAGCCACGCGCCCGCAAGTCGGCCCTCGAGATTAAAGTCCGCCGAAATGCGGGTGACGAAGAGAGATTTATCTGCGGTGTCGACGTCGCGGTCGGCGAGGAAGACCGGGATGCCGGCCTTTTTCGCCTCGCCGAGCACCTGATCCCAGCCTGTGACGACAACCGGCGCGATGATGATTGCGTCGACTTTCTGGGCGATGAACGAGCGCACCGCCTTTAGCTGTTCCTCCTCCTTGCCCTGAGCGTCGGCGAATTTGAGGTCGATGCCCTCCTTCTTCGCCTCTTCCTGCATGTCCTTGGACCACGCGGGGCGCCAGTCGCCCTCATCGCCTACCTGCGAGAAGCCGATGGTCACGGCGAAAGCCGAGCTTCCGGTGAAAAGCATCGTCGCGCCGACGGCCGCGCACCCCAGCCATTTCATTACTTGCATCATTTCCTCCCATGTTATCAACCTCTTGGAGTCGTCCGGCAACGTGTAACTGAGCACGATTCGCTCTTTGCCGGCCGCTTCCAATAAGTAATACAATAATATCGTATGCAACGAGTCAATGGGCAGATGTTGAGTCGCGCCGCCAGGAGAAATCGTTTCCGCAGGAAATTCGAAAGGTCTGAACGATGCTGGATGGGCCCTAGTTCGAACTGGGACGGCCCGCGATACCCCCTCGACAGGCTTTCAAAATTCGAAACGAGCGTCGGCCCGATGATCGAGCGGGATAGCCTCGCTCCACTACGCACCAGAATCGCCGTAAGCTCTCCGAGCAAGGGCCCAAGGGAACCGCCTCGCAACCTTGCCGCTGGCTGCCGAGAACTGACCCCCGGGAGGTCAATTGTCCAACCTGCAACAACTTGAAGGACGTCCGCTCCTGGCTTTCTCCCCGTTCATGGTGTCGAGTTGAATGGCCGCAACGGGTGCGAGGGCGGTCCTTTAGTTAAGTGATGCTTATAAGCTGGGACCGTTAGGAGACCGCGAAGGCGGACTTGGATGTTGCGGTTCAGACGAACGGACCGCGTCCGCTCGGAGTTGAATGGCCGCCGCAACGGCTCCCGCATGTTTCGCGATAAGCTCTGCAGCTTGCTTCAGGCGTGCAAACGCAACGTCCGCCAGCGTTTCGAGTGCGCCGCGTTGCTGAGTGAATGCCTCGCGCGCAAGGCCGATCTCGTAAGCCGCCTGTCGGTTGGCACTTAATTAGGGTCTGATTTACTCTTGGTGCAAGCTGTCTTCCAGCAACGGCATCATCCGAGCGCGGAGCAAGTCGACACCGGCGCGACCATACATCGCTCGCTTGAGGGTCTTCAATTTGTTGATCTGTCCTTCGGTCTGCCCGTTGCGCCAAGGTTCCAACACAGCGTTCCGAACAGCCTCCAGGTCCTGGCGTATCGTCCTCGCAAAACGCTGCATCGCGTAGATCCCAGATGCGCGTGCATCGATCAGCCAAGCATCCAACCTCTCCGGCGTTCCACCGCGAAGCAGGCCTCGAAACCGCATCGCCAGATGCCGCATCGCGGTGAACTCCGCCGACGCCGCCTTCAGCGCATCGACGTTGGCGACCTGCCGGGCGGTCATCTGGCCAGGGGGTTTGACGCAAAGCGCCGCCGCGGTCAGCGGCGAGATCGCACGACCGGTCATCGGATCCAGTGTTCGCACGCGGACCGGTGCTGGCTCCTCCTGCTCGGCACGCACCTGCTCGTCGCCATCGAATGAAGGCTCGCAGCTGCGCCAGGGAGCGAGGAAACGCGCCAGATGACTGTAGGACCCGGTATAGCCACGATGGCGTATCTCTGCGAACAGATGCCGGACTTTTGTAATGCCTTCGGCCCAACGCCGCGCCAGCAAAGCGCCGAAATACGCCGGGGTGCAAGGGTTTGACGCCATTGTGTTGAGGTCCGGCAAATCGATGCGACGAACCCAACGTTCGACCCGTCGGCGACCAAGACCGAGCTTGCGGGCGATCTCCCTGACGGAACTGCCCCCTTCAAAAAGTGTCCTGAT
>CAWAIM010000034.1:0-80381 GCA_963781895.1 uncultured Alphaproteobacteria bacterium | reverse complement strand
TCGGCAAGATCCAGATCGCGGACCAACCCTTCCCCGCTCAAGAGCATGAGGCCCGCGCAATACTGCGCGTGCGGATCGCCGCCTTCCGCCGCCCGCACGTAATAGGCGCCCGCCGCCTCCTTGTTCACCGGACGGCCCTTGCCCGTCGCGAGAATGGTCGCCATCGCGAGCTGGGCTCGCGTATGCCCCTGCGCCGCCGCCTTTTCGTACCACAGCGCGGCGGCTACAAGGTCGACATCGCCGCACAGGCCTCGAAAGGCGATATCGCCGAGATTGAATTGCGCCGACGCCACGCCCGCCGCCGCTGCGAGCATGAGGTGTTCTTGCGCCCGTTCCAAATCGCGCTCGCAACCTCGTCCTTCGAGCCAAAGCGCGCCCAGCGTCGCGTCCGCTTCGCGCCAACCCCGCCCGGCTGCGACTTGCAACCACTTGATCGCCTCGGCGGGGTCGGCCTGAACCTCAAATCCATGCGGAAACAGCGCTTGCGCGTTCTTTTCGGCCAGCTCGGCATCCTTCAAGCTCGCCGCCGCATTCCAGACCGACACCGATCCGCCGACGCCGCCGTTCAGCAATATCAGCCCAAGCCGAAATTGGGCCTCCACGTGACCGCGCCGCGCGGCTTCGCCGAACCACACGGCCGCGTCCGCGAGATTGCGCTGCACGCCCTCGCTCTTTGCGTAGAGCTCCCCGATTCGGAACGCGGCTTCGCCTGAACCCATTTTGTGCGCAAGGCGCCAACGCTGCAGAGCCGCGAAATAGTATTGCCTCTTATAGGCGGCAACTCCGCGCCTTAGACTGCGGGTCGCTCTCGCTCGTCGGACGGCGTCCCGAGCGGCTCGCAACGGCGAATTGACGACCGGGCTCATGGCTCGCGCATCGCCTCGCCGACGCCATGAATCAGACCCCCGAGAATATACGCGCCGAGCGCGCGCGTTCCGACCTTGACGTCCGCCGCGAGCGTCATCCCCGGAATCAGCCGAAAGGTGCTTGGCACATCAACGAGCTTGATCGCGCCAATGGAGATGCGCGCCCGGTAGTAGGCCGGTGTCGGCACGCCGTTGTCGTCCGTGGTGAAAGCGTCTTCGCTTATCCACCTGACCCTCCCCGCGACGGCGCCATGTTCCGCGAAATTGAATGCGTCGATCTTCAAAGTCGCCGGATCTCCGGGCCGCATGAAGCCGACATCTCGGCTCGCGATTTGCACTTCCGCCTCTAATGGAGCGCTCATCGGCGCGAGGGTGAGCAGGGTATCTCCCTCTTTGAGAACGGATCCGACGGACAGCTTGGCGACGGTCAGGACCATTGATCTCTGCGGCGCCGACAATCGCACGAGGTCTTGATGCTTTACCGCCTTATCCAGCTGGTTCTGCGCATTGTCTCGATTGGCGCGCGCTGAAATGAGGTCTTGGCTTATTCCGGAAAACCATTGGTCCTTAAAGGCGTCGCGATCCGCCTGGAGCGAGGACATTTGATGTTGCGCTTCTACCAGGCTGTTATGGCCGAATTCCATTGTCCTAAGCGCCTCGAGCTTGGCGTCGGTCGAGACAAGAACGTTGAGCAAAGATCCGGCGCCGCGCTCCAACAGGGTGCTGCGCATGTCTTGAACTTGACTTGCGATCTGCAGCCGCTCCTTGAAGCGACCCTCATCCCCTTGATACTTGTCGATTGTCGCCTGCGTCTGCGCGATCTTTTGATCGAAGCTCTCGATCTGCGCCGCATATTGGGCCGCGCGCTGCGTGAACAGCTGCTTTTGCAGCGCTTCATATTTCCCGAGTTCGAGTTTGGACGAGGGCGCAAACTTCGGCCTCGCGCCAGACAGTTCCGCCTCCTCGCGCACAATTTGGGCGTCTAGGCTCTCGATCTGATCTCTCAGCTGATTGACGTCGGCGGCCGCGAATGTCGCATCCAACGTCGCCAGCAGCTGTCCCTTCTCGACGATCTCGCCCTCCTTCACATTGATGCTTTTGACGATCGACGGGTCCAACGCTTGAAAGATCGTTGGAGGTTCAACCGAAATGATCTTCCCCGCCGTGCTCGAAACCACCCGGTCCACGCGCGCGAACACCAGGATCGCAGCAAAGGCCAGCAGCAAGACCGCGAACGTGCGGACGGTCGCGCGAACGCTGAGCGGCTCTTCCGCCTCGCGGATGCTCGCGATCTCCGACTGAAACTGTCGAACGCTGGCGGGCGCGCTTGGTTCAGGAGGCACGAGAGGTCCCCCGAGACCCGCCCGCGGCTGCGGTCGCCGTTGCGAGATGTCTATTTTGCTGATGCCAGAGGCCGCTATAGATGTCGCAGGTCTCCAAAAGATCCGCGTGCTTGCCAAGGGCCAGGACCTTGCCTTTGTCGAGCACGAGTATCGCGTCCGAAGCGACCAGCGACGACAGCCGATGCGAAATGACAATGACAGTGCGACCCGCTGCGATCTTTCGAATGTTTTCGTTGACGATGGCTTCGCTGTCCGGGTCCAAGGCGCTTGTCGCCTCGTCGAGGATCAAGATGCGAGGATCCAGGATCAACGCGCGCGCGATCGCCAGCCTTTGGCGTTGCCCGCCCGAAAGATTTGGCGAGCCCTCGTAGATGTGCGTCTCATAACCTCGCGGCAGCCGATCGATGAACTCCTCCGCTCCCGCGAGCCGAGCCGCGCGAACAACCTCCTCGAAACCCGCATGAGGCTTGGCCGCGGTGATGTTGTCTCGAATTGTTCCCCGGAAAAGGAAATTCTCTTGCAGAACGACGCCAAGGCTGTGGCGAAGGTGACTGACGTCGTATTCGCGGACATCGACGCCATCGATCTTGATCAGCCCCTCATAGTCCGGGTGCAGGCGCTGCAGCAACCTCGTAACCGTCGTCTTGCCCGATCCGCTGCGTCCCACGACCCCGACAGTGCGCCCGACCGGGACCTCGAAAGAGACCGCGTCCAGCGCGGGCGCGGTCGCGCCCTTGTATGTGAATCGAACGTTGACGAATTCGACGTGCCCCTTCAGCGGCGTGCGGACCCCGTGTTCCGCGTTTGCCTCTTCCTTGGGCTGATTGACCAGCCTGGCGACCATCCCGACCGCCGACTGCGCCTCGTCATACTGGTTTATCAGCTGCGCCATTTGCATCAGGGGTCCTGAGACGCGCTGGGTCAGCATGAGAAAGGCGAAAAGCGCCCCGATATAGACCGGGTCCTTGGTCGTGATCGCGAAATAGACGCCCAGCGCGTAGCTTCCATTGACCGCAAGACGTTCGAGCGGTCGCACCCCGGCCTGAATCACCGAGGAGATGAACCCTTCGGCGAGTTTCAGCTTGGCGATTCGAGCGACATGCACGTCCCACTGCCGGCGCTGACGCTCCTCCAAGGCGAGCGACTTGACGGTGCGAATTCCCTGCAAGGATTGGAACAGAAACGCGCCCCTTTCGCCTTCCGCCACGATCACCGCGCTGGTGCGTTTGCGGTACACGGGCAACATCAGAACGAGCCACCCAACGATCAGCGCGCAAATGGCGACCACGGTCAGGGTCAGCACGGGGCTGAAGAAGAACATGACCGGCAGGAAGATCAGCAGCGTCAACGAGTCGAGAACCGTGCCGAACAATTGTCCCGTGAGAAACGCGCGGATCTTCCAAATCTCGTTCATGTCGCGCGCGATCAGGCCGACTTGGGTTCGCTCGAAATAGTCGATCGGCAGCTTGAGCACGTTGTCGAATACGTATTCCGACAGGCGCACGTCGACCCTGGCGGTTATGAAGAGAACCAAGAATGATCGCAGATAGGCGAATATCGCCTCGAAGATCGTCACAGTGAACATGGCGATGCACAACACAACGAATGTGTTCATGCTCCCGTAGTAGATGACCTTGTCCGAGAGCAGCCGCCAAAACACGATCGGCGCCAATGCGAAAATGCTCAGCGTCATTGCGCAGAACATCAGGTCGCGCACCACCCGTCGTTCGCGAAAGATGAGCGCCATGATGAGCCCGAGGCTGAAAGGCTGCTCCTCGTCGGTGAGATCGTGATCGCGTCGAAGCAGAAGCACGTCACCGGTCCAGGCTTCTTCGAAGCGCGCCCGATCGACGATCAGATTGACGCTTTCGCCTGCTGCAGGATCCTGCAACGCGGCCGTAGGGTTCTCTGGCGAGTCATTGATGCGCGTCAGCACCATTGTCGCCCCGCTCTTCAGCATGACGATGACCGGGAGCGCTCTTTTCAAATGCCTCAGTCCGCGCCAATCAAGGCGAACCGACTTCGCCTTCAGCCCAGCGCGGACCGCGCAGCGCAGCAAATCATCGGTCGAAAGTTCGCCGGAGGCTGGATAAGCCTTCCGGTAAAACTTGAAGCGGCGATAAGTGCAAGCCATGATGCCGGGCGACGATGGCCAAGCATTCAACGCCCGTCGGGATCCTGTCGCCTCGCTTGGTTCGCGTCGGCGTTTCGACGGCGATCGCTGTCATTGCCTGAGATCCCGGATCGCGCCGGACGAGAGCCGGTGGGGATCCGCGGCCCTGTTTGCAGTCGATGACGCGAGAGCGCGCTCGCGTTGGATCGCGGCGCTCTGAGACGATCGGACGGCCGCCTCGATGTCGGAGCGCGCTGCGATTCCCAACGCTTGCAGCGCTTCACGCACGCAGGCCCTTTTGTCGTAGCGCGCGGCTATTGTCTCTCGCGCGGCCCGACCGTGCACGGGGAAGCGCGGCCGGTTGGAGAGAGCCTCGACCGCCGCCTCCGCGAGGGCTTCGCTGTCGTGAAAAGGGACCAGAACGCCGTTCTCGCGATCTTTGACGACCTCCCTGACGGGCGCCGTGTCGGATGCGACGATTTCGCATCCAGTCGCCATGGCTTCCAAGAGCGACCATGACAGCACGAATGGATAGGTCAGATAGACATGAACCGACGATACCTGAAGCAGCCTGATATATGTGTGGTAGGGGAGGCGACCGACGAAATGCACGCGTGAGAGATCGAGCGTCTCGCGATTCTCTTCGAGATAGTGGGCCTTCCAGTTTGTGCCCTTGGGGGGGGGTGGGCCGTAGGACGATCCCTCGCCGCCAACGATGACCACTTCCGCCTGCGGCCGCGAACGCAAAATCTGCGACGCTGCGCGCATGAAGACGTGATAGCCTCGCATCGGCTCCAGATTGCGGGACGCAAACGTAACGATTTCGTCCGCCCTCGAAAGGACCTTTCCTCCCGGCAAGGGGAAGCGGGCGGCTTTGTCTGGTCGGAACATCTCGAGATCGACGCCCTCGTGGACGACCTGAATTTTCTCTTGAAACTCTTTGGGAAAAGTCGAGCGCTGCCAAAATGTCGGCGAGACGCCGAGATCGCCTTCCGTCAGCGCGATGAGCGTGCTGGCGTTCTTGCATTGCAGGCCGGCGACTCCGTCGGCGCCGAGTTTTGCGCTCTCTCGATCGAAGTGAACGTCCTGCCCTTCCGCGCGATAGAAAAATTCGCAGTAGATGACGATCTTCGCCTTCGGAAAGACCGCCCGGAGGGGAATCGTTTCTCCCCAACCGCAATGGGCGAGCACATAGTCGGGCGAAAATCCCGAGACCGCCAGCGCGCTCGCCGTAAAGAGGACTTGTTCCGCTCGGCGACATTCGGCGTCAAAGCGTCGCGCAAAGGGGTGGGTCGACGACACGTCATAGGCTGGCAATTCGTAACGGTGGAGTACGACGTTTTTGATCGGTTGCGCGGTATGGGCGCCGATCGCGACCAACCGATGCGAGGAATCCTTTCCGAGCTCCTCTGCCAGATTGCGGAACTGCGCGGGAAAATTGTTGTGAACGAACAGAAAGTTCATGCGACTCGCGGATTGTGGCGGACGCCCCGAATTCCGACCAAAAATCGATCGGGGCCCTTGCAAAGGCTCGACTGAAGGGGTCTCGCTCGGCGCGCGAACGGGCTTCCCCGAACGCGGCGGGCCGGCGAGACCAATTGTGGGGCGGCTGACCCGAACGTCTCACACGGTCTTGTGCGCGCCGTCCGCGAAGTCGATCGTCACCTTGCTCAGGGTCAAGACCTGGTGGTTGCTGAAGGTGATTGTGGTGACGCCGTGCACGTCCACTTCATGCTTTATCGAGTGTGACGATTGATCTACATGGACCGTCGTCGCCGCCCCGCCGTAGATGACGTCATTGCCCGTCGATCCGACGTTGACCGTGTCGTGGCCAGTGCCGCCGAAAATCACCTCATCGCCAACCGCGATATTGATGGTGTCGTGGCCGCTTCCGCCATAGAGCGTATCGTTCCCATCGCCCCCGAAGAGCGTGTCATGACCGCCGCCTGCGATCAGCACGTTGTTTCCATGCGCGACTGTGAGCAAGTCGGCGCCTGAGCCGCCCATCAATGTATCGGACGGAACTTGATGTCCGCCGCCGGCGCCGCCTCCACTCGCGCCGTCGGCGCCTCGAAACCAACCGTAACGGCCTCGACTCCAGTCATCGCCGCCATCGCCGCCGAAATCGCCGCCCCGCGTTCCCGTTTGGTGGGTCAGCCCCCCGAGAAGCATCGAGCCGCCGCTGCCCGCCTGAAGGAGGCTTGACCCGCCACCGATCAAAATGTCATGGCCCGCGCCGCCAACGAGCGTGTTTTCTCCAGCGCCGGCCAAAAGACGGTTGTCGCCGTGAGAGACCTGAAGGTTTTCCGCTCCCGTGCCGCCAATGAGCGTGTCGCCGCCAGGTCCCTGGTCGAGAATGCTGGTCGAGCCGTCGCCGGCGGCGACGATAGTCCCTCCGCTGGTCGTCAGCGTCATGTGATTGGATTTGCCGACATCGAGGAAGAGGCGATCTCCTGCGCTCACTGTATATGCGCCGCTCGAAGATTCGGTCTCGACGCCGATTTTTCCGCCTCTCCATCCAAGGTCGCCCGCGCTTTTCAAGGCTTCGATGATCGCGTTTTCCGTCGCGCGCGAGACGTTGCGATCGAGCAGCGAGTCGAGTTTGCTGTAATTCAAGTTGTAGGTGGCCATGGCGATCTCACTTTCTCCATTGCGCCGGCGAGCCGGCTCCAGTTACCGCCCGGCAGCGGCTCTAAAGACCCGAATGCGCGGCTCCGAATCTCGCGCTGCGGCGACCGCGTGACGAACGCCGGCTCGGCGCTCGGAACAGATTTCAAAGCGAAAGCCCACGAGCGGGTCTCGGCCCGAGGCGCTGACAAATTCAATCTCGCGCCCGCGCCTGTTGGCGATCGCCGACCCGAGAAACAGCGCGTCGGAACCGAGGAGGAATTGGTCCGCTTCGTCGCCGACGAGTCGAAGCCGTAGGCCGGTCAACGGCAGATTTCGCCCGCGCGTTCCCACGAATTTGCCGGGACTCGCCCACTCGGACCACGCAGACGCGCGGCCGGCGGTCATGACTTGAATTTCAACGCGCAGCCCATCGCTCGCCAACGGTCGAATCTCGAGACCTTCGATAGGAGCAGGCGCGTCTGGACCGGCCGCCCATTGGTTCGGACCTAACACGACATCGCCGCGTCTCGCGACATGCGCGACGAATAGGATCTCGGCGGGCCGGACCGAGCTCGGGGCTCTTTCTTCGCTGCGCGAGCCAGAAGTCGCGCCATGGGCCTCGATCTCTGCGAAACTCCCCACGGACTCGAGTTTCAAAGCTGCGTCCAAGGAACCGTGTTCGCGAGTTCTGCGGATGCCGATTTGCAGGTTTCCGTGCTCGGAGGCGCGGATGACGAGCGCCGCTCCCGGGCCGTCGAGCTGACCTGGCGCGCGTCCGGGCGCGGAGACGATCTGGACGGACGATTCGTGCCCAGGCGCCGCTCGCACGATCGCCAAGGGATGTTCGAGCCCCGTTGCGCTCGCGTCGTAGCGCAACACGTACAACCCCCGTGCGACGAACAGCGACGACTCTCGGTCGACGGATTGGGCCCGGTGCATAACTTCCCGCCTCCGTTCAGAAATTTCGGATTCATCTATATGTGTTTACTGAAGCTTTTGTAGCTTACAGAATGGAGAGTGACAAACTCTAGCTTGCGTTAAGCTAAAATTGTGATTGCTCCACTCAAATCAATTCATTGTGCCTATTGAGGTAAAATTGTTGACCGATTTTCGATCAATTCCAGATCGTTTTCATAGGCAAATGAGAAATCACTAATCTTTATTTGGAGGGCTCCGTAGCCATCGATAATTCGTTCGCCAAGAGTGCTGGAGATTTATGCAATCAGATTTCGTGTTAATAGGCGCTTACTGTCGATGGAAAGGCGCACGATTGCTGATCAAAACTTATGGGAATTCCATCCTCGCTTGGATTGTCTATCTCCAAGGGAGTCACATGGGCTGACCGAAGTGTTAGGCCCGTCATATCATGGGAAGGCGCTTCGAATTCGCATGGTGAGAAACGTTCTATCAGTCGAGTCGTTGGAATCTGGTCTTTTTGACTCCACACGTCATTCTGAAACCTTGGCCTTGCTGGCGAGCGCGGCATTGAGCGCTCAACAACCCGGCCTAGCCTTTATGTTCGCGGATCGGCGGTGCAGAAACCCGACCCCGACCGCGCGCGACTATCTTTTGCGCGCAGAAGCGTCCCGTCGCGCCGGCTATCGTGAATACGCCGCAAACGACCTGAGACGGGCGTTGGAGATCGACCCAGTCGATGACTTGGTCAATTCCAGCGCTTTGACTTGGGGAACCGGCGATTTGCGCAGCCTCGCCGCCGCCAATTTCCTCGCGGGCGAGTTCGGAAGATCGCCAAACTCTCGTTCTGGCGCTGCAAGCGCTGAAGATCGGCCGGCGCCCGCATCATTACGAGGCTTCGAAAGCGTGAAGCCACGTTCGCCGGTTGGGCCCTCTGGAAAGACGACGCCAAGCTTGAACTGCATATTCGTCGGGAGAACGAAGAGGCGGCTTTTCGACTGGAGCCTGATTGCAACCATCCATTGGCAGGGGAAGGTTGGTCAGCCGCGGCAATCTCGATTGAGGATGGAAGCTCAGAGTTGGAATCGGTCGGTTTCCGCCTCGACGGTCGAATTCGAAACGCACATCTCCCCGCCGACGCGACTGAAACAGAGCCGACAACGATCGATTTCCTCATTAGTCCAAGTCGCTTCACGCCGAGTTGGGTCGACTGGCGTCGATGTCATTGTGCCGGTTTATGACGATTATGAAGCGACGAAATTCTGTCTCGACTGCTTGGAGCGGGAAGACTCGACTATCCGGAAGCGAATTTTGGTGGTCGACGACTGCTCGCCAAACGATCGTCTCAGGGCGCTCCTTGTCGAGCGCGCCTCGCGGGGCGCCTTCGTCCTCATCAGGAACGAAGGCAATCTCGGCTTCGCGCGATCCGTCAACCGGGCGCTCGAGCGTTGCCGAGACAACGACGTCCTGCTTGTCAACGCCGACGCGTTCCTGCCCCGAGGCGTGATCGATAAGCTCTCGATCGCGGCGTATTCCGCCAACGACATCGGCACGGTCACGCCACTCTCCAACAACGGGGAATTCACGAGTTTTCCCCAACCGAATGTCGCCAACCCGTTAGGTTCAATTGAGGACGTCAGGTCAATTGACAAAATTGCCTGGACTATGAACGGCGCCGACGTCGTGGATCTGCCCAATGGGGTGGGATTTTGCCTTTATATCAGACGAGACTGCTTGGACGCGGTCGGAGGTCTTCCCGAGCTTTACTCTCGCGGCTATTACGAGGATGTCGAATTTTGTCTCACGACATCAGAGCGTGGGTTGCGAAACGTTTGCGCGACCGGCGTTTTCGTAGGGCATGCCGGGGCGAAGTCGTTCAGAGGCGAAAAACGTGGCCTCGTCCTCCGCAATCTTGGAATTCTCGAAGCTCGATTTCCTCGCTATCGGCTCGAATGCGCCGCATTTTTGAAGGCCGACCCGCTCGCTCCGGCCCGCATGCGAATTGAGGAATGCCTCACGCCCAAGTCGCCCGCTGTCCTCCTGGTGTCGGCCGGCGCATCGGCTCGCTTGGCCGCGGTCGAGCGGGCAAGACAAATCGCAGTCGCTGACAGCCGCTTATCGTGCATTTCCTGTGTGTACCGAGATTTCGACGCGACGGCGATCTTGAGAGGCGCGGCAGGGAGCGCGCCGCAGACGCTCGCGTTTCCTGTTTCCGATCCCGTGGGAGTCGCGAGGCTGCGCTATTACCTCGAGGCGCTCGATCTGAGCGCAGTCGAACTTTTTGACGTCCGGGCAATCCCCACTCAAGTTCTGTCGGCGCTGCTCGAATTGCCGGTGACGATTCGTATTGTCCTTGCGGACTCGCAATGGCTCGGTGAAAGCCAGACCACGATCGAAGGAGTTGCAGCGATATTGCGGCTCGCGGGACGTGCAAGAGCTGCCTGGCGCGCTCGCAAGCCGGCTTGCCAGGCGATCCCGGAATCCCTGACCGTGGCGCGAATCGCCTCTCGCAGGCCCTGGCCAAAGCGAGTGCGCTCATTCCCCTGGATCGAATGGCGTCCGCCTTTGCCAGCGCTCATCTCCGAAGCGTCGCGGTCGGGCCGTGTTGGGCGACGCCTGCCTGGCGCCCCAACGGACGGCCCGTATCGAGCAAATTAGCATTGGGGATTCTGGCGCCATGCCAAATCGGAAATGCTGACCGTCTGGTGATGTCGCTCAGCCGGCGCCTCATTGTCTCCAGGATCGACGCGACGATCGTCGTGTTGGGACGATGCATCGACGACATCGCGCTCATGGCGACCGGCAATCTTTTCGTGGCCGGAGCGATTGAGTCCGAAGATTACGCGCGAGCGATCGACCAGTATGAAATCGGACGGCTCTTTTCCCCCTATCGAACAAGCCATTTTTGGCTTCTGGATGCGCTGGCGAAGGCGGCGCAGCTGCCCAAAGCCTATTTCGACTGGTCCTACGGGTCGTTTGTCAACGAGACGGGCGATCTGGCGTTGGATCCGCGGGCTTGCGACGAGCGGGCCGCGCTCCAGATCGCTGATTGGCTCTGTGACCAGTCGGCTGAGGACGTCCCGCCATGAGACGCCCTCACGATCATGGCCTGAACGGCCGGCCACGCGAACTCGTCTCCGAAGTCGCGCTGCAGCCAAGCGCGCAGATCGACGGCTTTGTCTATGATCCGGACAATCTCGATGATCGCTTTGTGGTCGAGCTGATGCTGGATGGTCGGCCCGCGGGGTTGATGCGGGCCCAGCTGCACGACGGGCGCCTGCAGGAAAAGGGCGTCGGCGACGGCTGCTACCGCTTTGCGTTCGCCGTCGATCCCGATTTTCTGGTGTCAACGCATTCCGCCGAGGTTCGGCTCGCCAATTGGGGCGAGTCTCTGGGTCGCCCGATTCCGATCATCGCCAAGCGGGAGCGTGAGAACGGGAATGTCGACGCCGGCTGCGTAAGTTGGGGCGGCGGGCTTCGCCTTTTCGGCTGGCTGAACGAGGAGCCTGACGCTCCGCTCCAGGAGGTCCGGGCATTCATCGACGGCGTCTGCGTCGCCCGAACAAAGGCGGTCCGCTGGACGCATATTGGCCAGGGACGCGACGCCGTCGCGGTTCGTGGGTTCGAATTGCATCTTCCCGCCGCTTTCGCCGACGGCCGGGTTCGACAAGCGAGAATTGTCGACACCATCGGCAGACCGCTGCGTGGAAGCCCCTGCCTGTTTTTCGCCTTCCGGGACGGGCTCTACGAATGTCTCGGCGCGGGCGCGACCATCGAGTTGGAGAAGATACGCAGCCGGCTATTCGACCAGATTTTTCCCCAATCCCTGCCCTTTGCCGCGTTCGCCGATTGGGCCGGTTCCTATCCTGTGGCGGCGGCGGCGAGCGCGAAGCGCAAATATGCGGTCGCGATCATCGGAGGCATGGAGGCCGCCGCCGCAACCCTGACCAGCCTCGAACAGCAATCCGGGATCGATTGGGTCGCCGGGGTGTTCGGCCGAGACGACAGTCAAACCTCTTTCAGCAACCGAAGCCTGTCCGCGTTTCTGACCGACGCGGCCGAAGGTTGCGACATCGTCGTCTTCAGCCTGTCGGGAACCGTGTTTCACCACAACGCGCTCGGCCGCCTGGGCGAAGGCTTCGCCTTGTTTCCTCGCGCCCGGCTCGCCTATTGCGACCTCACGATCGCGACCGACGACGGCCAGGATTGGCCGATCGCGTTTCCGAGTTTCGACTACGAAAGGATGCTGGAGCAAGGCTACTGCGCCTACGTGTTCGCGATGCCGATGGCGAGCGCCCGGGAAGCTGCGGACGCCGGCGCCGGCAATCTTTTTCGGCTGGCCAATGCGGCGCTCGACCATCGACGGTCGGCCGATCGCTCGAACGCCGATATCGAGGCCGGGGCCGCGCCCGTTCACGTCCCCGGATTTCTCGCCCGCATTCCGCCGCTCGATCTCGGCGACGGTTCAATGCAGCTCGCCCTGGCGACGGACCTTCATCTGCGGGCGCGCGGCGTCGCGGCGGCGATCGAGCCCTCGGGCGGAGGAAGTTTTCCCCTCCGTCCGCGTTCGAAGGGGCAGGCCCAAGGCCAAGGTTTCCATTGTCATTCCCACGCGCGACCGCGCCGATCTCCTGAGGCCGTGTCTCGAGTCGCTGAAGCGAACAATGGCCTTGAAAGACAACGAATTGATCATCGTCGACAACGACTCGTCCGATCCTGACGCTCTGGATTGCCTCCAGGCCGAAGCGGAGCAGGGCGCGCGCCTCGTCCATATCAGGGGGCCTTACAATTTCGCGCGCCTGATCGGATCGGCGGCGGCCGTGGCCACTGGGGAATTCCTGCTCGTCATGAACAACGACGTCGAGGCGGTTTCGGAGGACTGGCTCGAGGACATGCTGAGCCGGGCGGCGGAGCCCGACGTCGGCGCGGTCGGGGCCACGCTTCTGTGGCCCAGCGGCGTCGTGCGGCACGGGGGCGTGGTGCTGGGCATGCAGCTTGGCGGCCGGCTCGGCGTCCGACGACCGGATCGACGGCGACCCTGGGTATTGCGATCAGCTGGTCGTCGCTCATCAGCGCAGCGCGGTTTCGGGGGCGTGCCTGTTGACCCGGCGCAGCCTCTTTGGCGCGCTCAACGGTTTCGACGGCATTCGCTTCCCGGTCGAATACGCCGACATCGACTATTGCCTGCGGCTCAGGGCGCGCGGGTATCGCGTCGTGATGGCCCCCAGAGCCAGGCTGCTGCGCCACGGACCTGCGCGCCGCGAACCCATTCCGGGCGATCGACGACGTCAACCGAATACCATTGGATCTCCGGAATTTGCGCGCCGCATGGGGCGAGGTCCTGTTGAGCGATCCCTACTACAATCCGATGCTGTCAACGCACGGCAGCCCGTATTCGGCCCTCGCCTGCCCGCCGCGATCCTACGCCCCGCGCCTGCCTCGCGGCGTTGCTCCACGACCGGTCCCCCTTGGGTTTTGAGACGCCCGCCCCCGCCCCTTTGGCCGGCGCGCAATTTTGTCGGCGCGCCATTCTTTTCAATCCTTTAGGCGCGATTTTCTGCAACTCCCTCGCCATCTCCCCGGGTCCGGACGGCCGCGGTAAACACATAATGTCGCGGTGATACTGTCCGAGCCGAATTCCGTTCCGCCTTCGCGCGAGGCGCGTCTCCAATCCGGCGACCGGAAACAAGCTAGCACGGATTCCGGTTTTCCAGAAGCAATTGTTTGAGAACCTGCGAGCGGCGGCGAGGTTTCCGTTTGCGGCGGCGGCGGGGACGCGTTGACCGGTCGGCTCGTTTGACGCCGTCCCAGCGAGGCGCGAAGCGCCGTGGCGATCCTGTCTTTCCACCGCCGCGCGCGCGTCCCGACGGGCTCCCGTTTCTGGTCAGATCGCGGCGGCGGAAATGCTGGATCGCCGCGTTACGCTCGCGATGACGCCGATTGCGCGTGAATGCCGCCTCTGCCAACTGATCGCGCGGAATTCGGTTCAGTCGCCCGTCGGCGATCCGACCGGGTCGTCGACCCGCCTGCGGCTGGCGCTGGGCGCATATCGGCGCCAGGGTGGCTCGCATGCTTTGAGAAAACGCGCTTCTGTCGGTCGCAAAGGCGGACGCGCGTTGGAAAGGCGCGAAATGACGGGAACCATCCTCCTCTATGGCGCGACCGGCTACACCGGCAAGCTGATCGCCCGGGAGGCGCGCGCGAAGCACGCGAGCGTCGTCCTTGCGGGCCGAAACGCCGACAAGCTGAAAGCCGTCGCCACGCCGCTCGGCCTGCCGTGGCGGGCGTTCGATCTCGCCGATCGCGCCCGGCTGGACGCCGCGCTCGAGGATGTCGCCGTCGTCCTCAGCGCCGCCGGCCCGTTTTCCGCCACCGCGCGGCCCATGGCCGACGCGTGCTTGAGGAGAGGCGCGCATTATCTCGACATCACCGGCGAGATCGACGTGTTCGAGCGGCTCGCCGCGCGCGACGCCGAGGCGAAGCGGGCCGGCGTGACGCTGCTGCCCGGCGTCGGCTTCGACGTGGTTCCGAGCGATTGCCTGGCCGCGCATCTGAAGCGCCGGCTTCCCGACGCGACCGATCTGACGATTTATCTGTCCGCCGGACCCAATATTTCGCGCGGCACCGCCAAGACGATGATCGAAGGGATCGCCGGCGGCGCGCGCGCCCGCCGCGACGGGCGCCTGGTCACGCTTCGACGGCCGAACATGGGCTCGTGCGACTTCGGGCGGGGCGAAAGGCCGACGATCCAGATCGGCTGGGGCGACGTCTCGACCGCCTTCCATTCGACCGGAATCCCCAACATCGAAGTTCACTTCGCGGCGGCGCCGGCCTTGCGGGCGCTCGCGCGGGTTCCGGGGCCTGTGCGCTCGCTTCTGGCGCTTTCGCCCGCGCAACGACTGTTGAAGGCGATGGTCGACCGTCAGCCCGAGGGGCCGAGCGAGGAGGCGCGGCTCGAGGGGCAAGCCGTCCTGGTCGCAGCCGCGACGAACAAGAAGGGCGAAACCGTCCGCGCGCGCCTCAAGACCCCGGAGGGCTACACGCTCACCGCCAGGACCAGCCTCGACGCCGCCATGCGCGTCGCGGCGGGAGGCTGCAAGCCCGGCTTCCAGACCCCGAGCCTCGCCTTCGGCCCCGATTACATCCTCGGCTTCGAAGGCGTGACGCGGGAAGAGCTGAACGCCTGAGGCGCGGCGAGCCGGGGGCGGGCGATCAGTCTTCGGAGGCGGCTTTCGCGCGCAATTCTCGTCACGCGAGCGTCAGCGCGATCGCGAGCGTCAGCGCGGCGATCCAGCGTTTCCGCCGCCGCGAACTGATCGGAATTGCCGCGAACCTCACTCGAACAGATTTCTCAAGTGATCGTTGAGGAAGCGGCCGGACGGGTCGATTTTGCGGCGGATCGCCTGGAAGTCGTGAAAGCGCGGATAGAGCGAGGGCATGTCGTCCGCGCGGTTGAAATGCAGCTTGCCCCAATGCGGCCGCGCTCCGTATCGCCTCAGGATCGCGTCGACGTCGAGGAGATAGCTCCAATAGTCGATCCCCGGGCCGCCAGACACGGAGACCGTCACGCTCGCGCGCCGGTAATAAGGGCTCAGCATGCCTGAATCGCCGGCGACGAAACGATATTCCACCGGATAGATGCAATTCGTGTGCTTGCTCAGCATCAGCTCGCGAACTTGCCGCAGGGCCTCCTTGCCGTTTTCGACCGGAATTGCGTATTCGAGTTCGTGAAAGTTCGGGACGTATTCGATCGGATAGATTTCCGAACTGTAGGCGACCCGCTCGAACGTCTTTTCGTTCGCATAGGGCGGCTCGTCGGTGACGTTCATCACCTTCATCTCGCACACGTCGTGCTCGCGCTTGACCGGCGACACGGCGGCGACGTCGGGCAGGCAGTAGAGACGCCGGGACTCGGCGACCGGACACCAGAAGAAACTGAAATGGCGATTGCCCGCCGCCAGTTCGTCGTGCCTTTCCATGCAGGCCTCGAAATCGTCGCGCCACAGCCTTTCCTTGAGATTGTAGGCGGGGACCGCCTGCAGCGTGACTGTCGACATCACGCCGAGCATGCCGATGGAAACCTGGGCGGCGGCCATCGTCTCGGGATCCTGCTCGGCCCCGACGTCGATGACCGACCCGTCCGGCTGAACCAGCCGCATGCCGACCGCCTGGGACGACATGCAGCCGAAACCCAGTCCGGTCCCGTGCGTGCCGGTCGAAAGGGCGCCGGCGATCGCCTGGCTGTCGATATCGCCCTGATTGGCGAGCGACAGCCCGATCTTTTTGAGAGCGCGGCCAATGTCGCCGATCCTCGCGCCCGCGCGCACGACCACGCGCTTGCGATCGAGGTCGGCGCTGACCAGCCCCTGCATGTTTTTCAGGCTCAGCAGCAAGCCGCTGGTCGCAACGATCGGCGTGAAGGAATGGCCGGAGCCGGCGACGCGGATGGAGAGGTTTCGACGCGAGGCCTCGCGCACCAGCGCGCACAATTCGTCTTCCGAACCGGGCTCCGCCATGTGCCGGGCGATGAAGGACTGGTTGCCGACCCAGTTGCGCCAGTGCCCGCCTGGCCCGAGCCGCGCCGACGCCGTTTGCCTGTCGTCATTCATGGTCCGTTTCCTCGACCGCCGGGCTCGGCGGCCCGGCCGCGAGCGCGTGATCTCAAATCGTTTCGCTCAGCGCGCCTGGCGCGGGAATCCGCAGTGGCGATCAGAACGTCGCGGTGGCCGGATCGGGACCGATGCGCCCGTCGGCCGAGTCGAGCGCCTCGATGCGCGACATATCATCGCTATCGAGACGGAAGTCGAGCGCGCCGATGTTTTCCTCGAGGCGATCGACATGCACCGATTTCGGAATGACGATCAGGCCGCTGTCGAGATGCCAGCGGATGACGACCTGCGCCGGGGTCTTGCCGTGCTTCGCGGCGATCTTGACGATCGCCGGATCGCTCAGCAGGGCCCCTCGCCCGAGCGGGCTCCAGGACTCGGTTTGGATTCCATATCTGTCATGAACCGCTCGCAACGCCTTTTGCTGAAAGCGGGGATGAAGTTCGATCTGGTTGACCGCGGGCGTGACCCCGGTCTCGCCGATGATTCGTTCGAGGTGGTCGGGATTGAAATTCGAGACGCCGATCGAAAATACCCGGCCTTCCCGCTGGAGACGGACCAGCGCCTTCCAGCTCTCGACGTAGCGATTGATCCGGGGCCGCGGCCAATGGATCAGGTACAGGTCGAGCCTGTGGCGGCGCAGCTTCCTGGCGCTGTCCTCGAATGCGCGCAGCGCCTCGTCGAAGCCGTGGTCCGCGTTCCAGAGCTTGGTGGTGACGAAAATGTCGGCGCGGCCGTCCAGGGCCTCGCCGACGCCTTCCTCATTGCGGTAGGCCGCGGCCGTATCGACGGCGCGATAGCCTGCCTCGACGGCCGCCTTCACGACCTGAGCTGTCGTCTCCGGCGGAGTCTGGAACACCCCAAGCCCGAATTGCGGCATGGATCGGCCGTCGTTGAGAGCGACGATAGGCTGCGTTCGATCCGTCATTGAGGCCTCCGCCGTCGTTCCTGGACGAATTCGCGGCGCGAAGCGCCGGGCGCCGCGCCGGTTGCGCGCGTCTGGCGCGTCGGGTCGGCGCGGCCGGTCAGTGTCCCTCGAAAGCGATGAGCGAACGCACCGACACCCCCAGGGCCTCCAGTTTCTTCGAGCCGCCCAGATCCGGCAGATCGATGACGAAGCACGCCGCGAGGACATCGGCGTTGAGTTTTCGCAACAGCTTCACCGCGCCTGCCGCGGTGCCGCCGGTGGCGATCAGATCGTCGACGAGGATGACGCGCTCGTTCGCCGCGATGGCGTCCTCGTGCATCTCCATTTCGTCGAGGCCGTATTCGAGCGAATAGGCGATCGACACCGTGACGTGCGGCAGCTTGCCCTTCTTGCGCACCGGAACGAATCCGGCGGAGAGCTGATGCGCCACCGCGCCGCCGAGGATGAATCCGCGCGCCTCGATGCCCGCGACCTTATCGACCTTGGTGCCGGCCCAGGGCTGCACGAGTTCGTCCACGGCGCGGCGAAACGCCCGCGCGTCGCCGAGCAGGGTGGTGATGTCGCGAAACAGGATTCCGGGCTTCGGATAATCCGGGATGGTGCGAATTGAGGCGGCAAGATCGGTCATGGCGTGGCTCTTCCTACTATACGACCCGCGATCGCGTCGAGCGTGTCGCACGAGTCCTTTGTTCAGCGCGGCGAAAATGACGCGAGCCACGACGGCAATTCGATTGTTTGGGTTTGGGAATGCACCGAAGGCAGCTTCGTCTGGCATTATGGCGAGGACGAAACGGTTTACATCATTTCCGGCGAAGTCTTCATTTCGACCGGGACCGGCGAAGAGAGACGCCTTGGCCCGGGCGATACGGCCGTATTCCCTGGCGGCGTTTCCTGCAACTGGCGTGTCACTCGACCGGTCAAAAAGATTGCGATCACCCGCAAGGACCTGCCGCGTCCGCTGGGCTTAGCCGTGCGCGCTGGCCACAAGCTCGTTCGGATCATGGGGCTAAGGCGGGGCAATTCTTGGTCGTGAACGGCCGGTCGCTTACCTCCAGCTCAAACTCGCTATTTTGAGGGGCCACATGGGGCAGCAGAACGCAAGACTCCGCCACGGCGACCTCGTCGAAGTGAAGACGGCGGATGAAATCGTCCGGACGCTGGACGCCGCCGGCGCATTGGACAATCTTCCGTTCATGCCCGAGATGCTCGAACTTTGCGGGCAAAGATTTCGCGTCTCCAGGCGCGCCAACACGGTATGCATCTACGAACCTGGCACGCCCCTTGGTTTCAATACCGATGACGTCGTGACCCTCGAAGGCGTCCGCTGTTCCGGCGCCGCTCATGGCGGGTGTCAGAAATCATGTACGATTTTCTGGCGCGAGGCATGGCTGCAAAAAGTCGACGACGCAGCAGCCCGATCACAGGTTGGTTCACGAAGCGCCGAGAACTTGCAAGCCCGTCTCAAAGTCTCGACTGGCCCCGAGACCTACTATTGTCAGGCGAGCGAACTGAAGAGAGCCACCCACTCGCTATCAAAGAAGGAAAGAATAACAGGATATCTAAGCAGCCTCCGCGCCGGCAACTTCACCGCCCTGGAGATGGTCCAGAGCATGGCAATCTGGGCGTTCTGGAGAATCCGCAGGATATTCCTCGGGGTGTACGCGCGAGGGAGCAACAGGTCCACGCCCATGGAGTCCCTGAACCTCCAGCCTGGAGAATGGGTCGAAGTGAAGTCGTTGCCGAGCATCATCGGCACGTTGAACAAGCACGGGTTCAATCGTGGGATGGCCTTTACTGCCGACATGCGCCGCCTGTGTGGCCGGCGGCTTCGGGTGAGGGGTCGGCTTGACAGGATCATCGTCGATGGGACGGGACAGATGCGGAAGCTTCGCAACACGGTGAGCCTCGAAGGCTCGACCTGCGGATGCGCCTATATCGGCTTCGGCATGAATGATTGTGCGCGTTGCGAATTGACCTACTGGCGCGAGATCTGGCTTCGCCGGTCGGATGGGCCCAATGAGCCGCTTTCCGCTCAAAAATAATTGTTCCGACTAAAGGTCAATCGGAACTGCGAATTACGGCGACGTTGCCGCAACTATCTTTTTCTGGGCCCCTCCACGCCGCGTCGCCTCCGGGATAACGGCGTCCCCGCAAGCCCCGATGACCGTGGCCGGAGCGGTCTCAATTCGCCGCGAGGGCAGGGCAAATTGATGCGCATCAAAGCGCGCAGGGCGATATTATGGTTAACTTTCCATTTGTAGGGATCCGTCGAACAATCGATGGCGGCCTACCTCAACGTTCCGACCGCGCTCAGGCTGGCGCCGAGGTCGGCGTCGGCCTGAAAGGTCAACGATGGAGGGAAAGATGACAGCCACTCTCGCCTACAGCAATCTGCAAGGAGCGTCTTACGCCGCCTCGCCGGCGGACGCCTATCTGATGAACTCGCACGGCATGATCAACGGCGAAACGGTCAACCAGTGGACTGAGCAGTGGTGGACATGGGCGCTGCAGTCGCCCTATGCGACCAGTCCGCAGTTCGACACGACGGGCCAATACGCCGGCGTCGGCAACACCAATCCGTCGATGTTCTTCGTGGCCGGGACATTCGGCAGCGGCGACTATACCCGCACCATCGACGTTCCAGCCAACGAGCCGCTGCTGGTCCCGATTCTCAACGATGCCGCACTTCAATATAGCGGCCATGGCCGAGATCCCTTTACCGGCGGCAAAGGCGGCGGGGCCCAGACGGAGGCCCAGTGGTTGAGGGACGTCTCCAACGTATTCCTCTCGATCAACGGCCAACCGGTCGACAATCTTCAGACAGACCTGGTCCGGACTCCCTGGTTCTCGGCCGGAACCGTGCAGCCGGGCTCGGTCGCCGAAGCGTACGGACTTGCGGGGGCGATCGCCCCCTCGCAAGCTGTGGGCTATTGGGCCGTCATCAACGGACAACCGAAGGGCACGACCCTCACGCTCGACTTCGGCGGCAGCGTAACCCCCCTTGGCCCGCACCCCTCCCCGTATCCCGGCGGCGCCGTCGACGTACATATCCATGACACCATCCGCTTCGTGTAGCGGCTCGGAAGGCGAAGAGACGAAGTTTCGGGGATAGCCCGTAAGACTGTGCAGGCGGTGCGGCTTAGGCCGCACCGCCAACGCAATAGCGAACAGGCGCGGCCTTTGACGGAACAAGCTGCGCGCGCCCTTCCGGCGCCCCTCACCGCTCACGCATCGCGCGTGAACCAACCTCGACCAGCGGCGAAAAGAGATACTCGAGCAGCCGCCGCGAGCCGGTCTTGATCTCGACCGTCACCGCCATGCCCGAGGTGAGCGGCCGGTCCGTTCCGTCGATCGACATCGTCGCGGCTTCCGGCTCGAGCACCACGGCGAACACCAGATTCTGCGTCCGCTCGCCGCCGGCGAATCCCGCCGCGTTCGAGCCGCGCGCCGGGTCGCCCTCGATGGCGCTGGCGTCGGGCGCGGGAATCGCGTCCTTGGCGATCCGAACGACCCGCGCCTTGATCGAGCCGTAACGGGTGAAGGGGAAGGATTCGACCTTGACGATCGCCTCCTGCCCGACCTTGACGAAGCCGACGTCGCGATTGAGCGCATAGGCCTCGATCTCCAGCTTCGAGTCCTGTGGGACGATGCGCATGATTTCCTGGCCGCTGGAGGCGACCTGGCCGACGCTGGCGAGGATCGAGGACTGCACGTGGCCGGCGATCGGAGAGCGAAGCGTCAGATGGTCGATCAGGGCCTCCGCCTTGGCGAGGCGCTGCGTGGCGTCCTCGGTGCGCCGCTCGACGTCGCTGAGCTTTTGCGCATCGTCGGAAAGGAAAGTCTGCACCGCCTTTTCGGAGTCGCGCCCGATGATCTCGAGTCCGGTCGTCTGCAAGGCGAGTTGCCCCTCCTGCATGGCGAGCTGGGTGATCTGGTATTGCAAGGTTTCCGTCGCGTCGATGAGCGCCGCCTTCGCGCCCGCCTTTGCCTCGACGAGCTTGGAGCGCATATCGACGCGCTCCTGAAGCGTCGCGATGAGGTTCTTCTGCGTCTCGATCGCCTGGCTGAGAGTGTCACGCTCGGCGGCCTTCTGCGCCCGCTGGGCGTCAAAGGAAGCGCGGGCGGCGCCAAGCTGTCCGAGGTCCGCGGCCAGCACCTGCTCTTCACGCCTGCGCAGCGTTGGCTCAATGTCCTGGGGCCAAGCGATCTGGGGCAACGGCGACAAGGCTCCCGCCTTCACCGTGTCCAAAGCAGTCTGGCGGCGAAGCGCTTCAGCGCGGGCGGACGCAAGTTCTCCTTTCGCCGCCGCAACGTCGCTCTCAGCGGCCGAGCGGTCGAGCTCGACCAGAACGTCGCCCGCCTTCACGGAACTGCCGTTGACGACGTGAATCGCGGCGACCCTGCCGGTCTCCACCGGCTCGATGACCTTGACGCGGCCCGCCGGCTGGAACTTCCCCTGGGCAGTGGCGATGATGTCGATGCGGCCGATATACGCCCACCCGAGGGCGACCGCGACAAGCGCGCAAATGATCCAGATGAACGCCACCTTGACCGGCGAGGCTGGGGTCTCCAGGATTTCCAGCGCTGGCGCGAGGAATTCCCTGTCGGACAGGTCCTTGCCGGACGCGGTCACTTTGGCGAGCGCGCGTGCTTGCGCCTGTCTCGGCGGCGCAGGCTCGATGCGGGCGACGACTCGGGCGGCTTCAGTCATCATGCGATCTCCGACGGCTGGCTCTGGAGCCCCCAGAGATAGGCGTAGAGGCCGCCGGGCCGCCGCAGCAGTTCCGCGTGCGTGCCGACTTCGACGACGCGCCCGTCGACGATGCCGACGATCCGGTTGCAGCCGCGGACGGCGGCGAGCCGGTGGGCGATGATGATGACCGTGCGGTCCCGCACGATGCGGCGCATGTTGCGCTGAATGATGCGCTCGCTCTCGTAGTCGAGCGACGATGTCGCTTCGTCGAGGATGAGGATGCGCGGATCGGTCGCTAGCGCACGGGCGATCGCGATGCGCTGGCGCTGGCCGCCCGACAGATTGGCGCCCCGCTCCTCAATCATCGTGTCATAGCCCTCGGGCAGCTTGTCGATGAATTCGTCGGCGCCCGCGAGATGCGCGATCTCAATCACCGCCGCGCGCGGCATGGCCGGAAAGGCGAAGGCGATGTTTTCGTGAATGGTGCGGTTGAACAGAAGGTTCTCCTGCAGCACGACGCCGATGTGGCTCCGCAACCACGACGGATCGACCTGACTCAAATCGGCGCCGTCGAGGAGAACCTGTCCTTCGTTCGGGATGTAGAGGCGCTGCACTAGCTTGGTCAGGGTCGACTTGCCAGAACCCGACGGCCCGACGACGCCGATCGTTTCGCCCGGCTGAATCGTGATCGAAACGTTCTTGAGAACCTCCGGACCGTTGGCCCGGTAGCGGAAACTGACGTTGCGAAATTCAATCGCGCCGCGCGGCGTCGGCAGGGCGAGCCGCGTCATCGGGGCGGGCTCGGGCGCGGAGTTGAGAATGTCGCCCAGCCGTTCGATCGAGATCTGCACCTGCTGGAAGTCCTGCCAGATCTGCGACAGCCGCAGGATCGGTTGCACCGCCTGCGCGGCGATCATATTGAAGGCGACAAGCGCGCCGACAGTCAGGTCGCCGTCTATGACCGCGATTGCGCCAAACAGCAGAATCCCCGCGGTCGAGAGTTTGCTGACGTACTGAATGGAGAGCTGCCCGCCCGTCCCCAGCATCGTCGCCTCGAAGCTCGTTTTCACATAGGCCGCGAGCTTTTCCTCCCATTGCGAGCGCATGATCGGCTCGACTGCGGCCGACTTGATCGTGTTGGCGCCGACGATGGTCTCGACCAGGAACTGCTGGCTCGCGGCGCCCCGATTGAATTTCTCATTGATGAGAGCGCGCAGCGGCGGCCTGACCCCGAACCCGATCAGGATATAAAGAGGAACGGCAGCGAGCACGATGAGCGTGAGGCTCCGCGAGTAGGCGAACAGGACCGCGATGAAAACGAAGGTGAAGAACAGATCGATCGCGGAAAAAAGGCCCTGCCCGGTGAGGAAGCTTCGGATGGTTTCCAGTTCGCGAACGCGCGCCACCGTCTGTCCGGCCGGGCGGCTTTCGAAATAGCTCATCGGCAGGCGCAAGAGGTGGGCGAACAGACGCTGGCCGAGCTCGACGTCGATGCGGTTGGTGGTGTGAGACAAGGCGTAGGTGCGCAGATATTGAAGCGCCACGTCGAACAGGCCGATGATCACGAGCCCCGCAATCAGCACGAACAGGGTCTCGTAGCCTCTGTGGGTCAGCACCTTGTCGACGATGACCTGAAAGAACAAAGGGGTCGTCAGCGCGAAGATCTGAACGAAAAACGACGCGGCCAGCACGTGGCCGAGCGGCCGGCGATACCGCCACAGCGTCGGCAGGAACCAGCGGACGCTGAACATGCTAGGGCTGACGCCGGCGCCGCCGACCCGGCGCGCGACCAGCAACGCCTGACCGCCGGTTTCGGCGGCAAGTTCCTCGAGCGAAATCTCGGTCGCTCCCCGGGTGATCGGATCGACGAGCCGATAAAGCCCCTCAGGACCGCGTCCGCCGAGAATGTTCAGGGCGCCGCTTCTGAGCCGTACGATGGCCGGCGCCGGCAACCGCGACAGTCGCTTGACGCTCGCGCCGCTAATCAGCCGGGCCTTCATGCCGATGAGACTGGCGGCGCGTATTAGATCGAATTCGTCGGCGTCCCGCCCTCCAAGCGCCAGTTCCCGCGCGAGCTGCACGGGGTCAGCGCCAATTCGGTAATAGGCTGCGATTCCACACAGGGCGCGCAACCCGGCGTCTAGCCGCGTCGAGTCGCCGGAGGGAGGGGATGTGCGGAGCATCGCCGACTCCTCTCTTGCGCTTCTCCTGGACGACGATGAGCGAACCCCGCGCCCTGCGCAGGATTCGTTCGTTAATCAATTCTGAACAGCTCGGCTTTGATGCATGTCAATCGACCCGATGTTTCCCCTCCCGCCCTGAGATCGGGGCCGCTGTCGCGCCGCCCGCTTCTGCGAAATCGTCTTGATGACCGCCAGCGCCCAGGCGCGGCGTTCGTTGCCTTTGCCGAAGCCGCTGAGCGCAGCGAAGCGGACGTTTGCGGCGCCGCCTCGCGCCTCGCCCGGCCGGGGATAATCGATTGCGACAGAGACCAACCGGTCCTTTCGACCAACGTAAACAATGGCTTATGGATTTCTGGTTGCCAAAATCAGAAATCCGTGCTAGCTTGATCGCTATAGGATTTGCATTGGCGGCGAAGGCGATCAATGCGGCATTGCCGCGCGCGGATAGCCGGGATTTGGGGCGCCGCGACGGGCGTCCGTCTTTCGACGGACTTTAGCGGCGATGACGGTGACGGATTAGTCCGAGAATCCGCCGAAAAGTCCGGAAAACGGCGCCCAAGCCTTTGAAAAGATTGCCGGCCTGACAAAACTGCAGGGGACGGACGCCGCGGCTACCGGCCGCCGTCCTTGGCCGCCGCCCGCGCCAGCGCCGCGAAGCCCGCGACGTCGACCTCCTCCGCCCGCATCGTCGGCTCGAGCCCGGCCTCCGCGAGGAGAGCGGAAAGGTCGAGGCCGCGCGCAGCGGCGAAGCCTTTCAGCGACTGGCGCAACATCTTGCGGCGCTGGCCGAACGCGGCCTTTGTCGCCGCGCCGAGGATGCGCGGATCGCACGGCTCGGGCGCGGCGCGCGGGATCAGTTCGACCACGCTGGACGTGACTTTGGGCGGCGGGGTGAAGGCCGCGGCCGGAACGTCGAACAGGATCTTTGGCCCGCGTCCGCCAACCCGCGAGCGCGCCGAGGCGGCCGTAGTCGGCGCGCTCGGCGGGCGTCGCGACGATGCGCCGCGCGACCTCGCGCTGGAACATCAGCGTCAGGCGGTCGAAGAACGGCGGCCAGGGCTCGGCCTCCAGCCAGCGGGTCAGGAGCTGCGTCGCGACGTTATAGGGAAGATTGGCGCAGATCCTCAGCGGCGCGCCGCCGGCCTCCGCGATCAGCGTTTCGGAAGCGACTTCAAGCGCGTCGCCGGCGATGACCTCGAGCCGGCCGGGCCAGCGGGCGCCGATTTCGGCCAGCGCGGGCAAGGCCCGCGGGTCGCGCTCGATCGCGATCACCTTTTTCGCGCCCTCCGACAGCAGCGCGCGGGTGAGCGCGCCAGGTCCGGGGCCGACTTCGACCACCACGACGCCGTCGAGCGGACCTGCGGCGCGGGCGATCTTGCGCGTCAGATTGAGATCGAACAGGAAGTGCTGGCCGAGCGCCTTGCGGGCGCTGAATCCGTGCGTCGCGACGACGTCGCGCAGCGGCGGCAGCCCGTCTGCGGCGACGCTCATCGCGTCAGCCGGTCCGCCAGCTTGAGCGCCGCGATCAGGCTCGACGGATTGGCGAGGCCGCGCCCCGCGATGTCGAACGCCGTGCCGTGATCGGGCGAGGTGCGCACGAACGGCAGTCCGAGGGTGACGTTGACGCCCTGGTCGAAGGCGAGCGTCTTGACCGGGATCAGCCCCTGATCGTGATACATGGTCAGCGCGACGTCGTAGCGCGCGCGCGCCTGGGCGTGGAACATCGTATCGGCGGAAAGCGGCCCGATCGCGTCGATCCCCTCGGCCCGCAAGGCCTCGATCGCCGGGGCGATGATCGTGATCTCCTCCCGCCCCATCGAGCCCCCCTCCCCGGCATGCGGGTTGAGGCCGGCCAGGGCGAGGCGAGGCCGGGCGAGGCCGAATCGCGCGCGCAGGTCGCGATCGACCACCCGCGCGGTCTTGACGATCAGTTCCGCGGTCAGCGCCTTCGGCGCTTCGGCGAGCGCGACATGGATCGTCACCGGAACGACGGCGAGCGCCTCGGACCAGATCATCATGACCGGAAAGGCTGGCGCGCCCCAGGCGTTCGCCAGCGCGCCCAGATATTCGGTATGCCCAGGGAAGCGGAAGCCGGCCCGATAAAGCACCGCCTTGGCGATCGGATTGGTGACGACGGCGCGCGCCTCGCCTCGGCGGACCGCTTCGACCGCGCGCGTGATCGACTCGATCGTCGCCGCGGCGGCGCTGGCGTCGGGCCGACCGGACTCGGCCTGGAAGGGGCTGTCGAGCGGGACGACCGGCAGACCCGCTTCGAAAACGCTTGCGGCGCGGGCGGCTTCCGTCTCGATGACGGGCGTCTCCGATCCGATGCGCGCGGCGACGGCGGCGACAAACGCGGGCGCGGCAAGGACGAAGAACGGCGCGTCGCCGGGCGACCGGTCGCGCCACGCCGCCAGCGCCAGCTCCGGGCCGACGCCGGCCGGGTCGCCCATCGTCATCGCCAGGGGCGGCTTGTCGCTCAACATCCATGGAGCTCCGCCGGCTGGGACGACCGTTTCGTCAGAGGCCGACGTTCCCCTTGACGTCGCCGAGCGTGCGCAAAACCAGCTGGATCATCAGCGTCTGAATGCGCACGGTCGGGTTGTAAACGACCGGACCGCCGACGTACACGGGGTAAGCGGCCGGCGCACTGAGGTTGGACGAGTACCGGACGGTCAAGGTCGTGCATTCGTCTTTGTAGCCGAAGCCCAATGAATAGCCGATGGGGTAGAAGATCGGGGTCGTCTGGCCTGCCGTGTCGTAGAAATGGCGCGACATGTCGAGGATGAGCGATCCGTCAAACGACCAATGATCCTTGTATTTGTAGGCGAGATTTGTGGTCAGGCCCTCGCGCGGAAATTCCCAGCCGAGCGCCGGCTGAGCCGCATAGAGCGCGTAATCGACGCTGCCGGTCACGCCGGCGTAGCTGGCTTTCGCGATCGCGTCGAAACGGTCGAGCTGCAGGGTCGCGCTGTCGAACTGCTGCTTGGTGGTGACGGAGATCGGGGTCGAGAACGGCTGCAACGTCTCGCCGGCGACAAAATTGGAAAGCGTCCTGTCCAGTCCCGAATTCAGGCCCGTGTTGGCGACATCGACCAGCGTGTAGGAATTCTGCCCCGCGACCTGGATCGACTGGCCGGCCACGACATTGGCGTGGCCGCCGTTGGCGAAGTCGGCGGTATATTGGACGCCGTAGTTTAGGCGCGTGCCGCCTTCGACCCGGTCGTAGCCCGAGAACTTGTTCCATGCGAACAGGTTGGTCTCGTCGAAGACGAGGCTTTGCGAAGTCTTCGTTAGGCTGGATTCGCGGCAGGATCTCGTTGGGCCGGGCGATGAACTGCCCGATCGGCGTGATTGTCTGCGTGCCCCACGACGAGCTGTAAGTGAATGGAAATTGGTATTCGAGGCCGATCCCCGCCATGCCGCGAGCGAAAGAGCCCTGTTGAGAACCGGAGAAAAAGGCGGCCTGGCTCGAATTGGCGACCGTGCTCGAGCCGATGAAGCTGGCGTAGGTGATCGATCCGGTTTCATCGAGTTGCGTCGATTCTCCGTCGAGACGCGCGAAAAGGAACGGCTTCCAGACTTCGCCGATTGGATCGATATAGCTGCGCTGCCAGGAGACCTGGCCGGAGGCGCGGGCGTAGTCGCCCGCAATGCCGCGCAGCAGGCACTTGCCCGGGACATAGGTCGGCACGAAGGCGTTTGCGACCTGCGTCTCGCAGACGTTGTAAAGGTGGTAGGCGTTGTCGAAGGTCTGCAGGCCGGTCGATTGAAACGCTGCATTGGTGCGATCGATGTTGGCGACGTTTGAATCGACCGTGAGCTGTCCCCCCAGCCCATAGGTGCGGTCGTCGGGAAGGTTGATGACGCGATTGAAATCAAGGACCGGCGCGACAATGGGCAGGGTGCGATTGTCGTCGTTCGGCGTCGTGCCGACAAACCGATAGGCGCTGAGATCGAAGTAACTGTGCGCGGCTTGGCCGCGCAGGTAGATCGACGATACGACATCCTGAAAATAGTAATCGCTGAAGTCAATGCCTTGTAGTTTGTAATCGTTGAGGAAAAACTTATCGCTCATCCAGGTGCCGTTCCAGCCGAACCGCCACATGTCGTTGAGCAGGAAGTCGCCCTTGCTTTCAATCGAGCCGCGCAGACGGCTGTTGCCGGCGCCGTAAGGGTAGAGCGGAAACAAGCCGGGCTCCTGCTCGTCGATGCCGGTCACCCGAATGTTATAGGTGCCGTTCGTCAGCCGCTGACGCCAGTCGGCCTCCCCCAAAAGCCCTTGCTTCGACAGGTAGGTCGGGATCAGCGTCAGATCGTAGTTGGGCGCGAGATTGATAAAGTAGGGGATGCCGATGCCGTAGCCGAGACTTGCCCCCTGAACGAACTGAGGCGCCAGGACGCCGGTCTGTTTGTTGACGGTCGAGTCCGGCGAGGAAAAATAGGGCATCCAAAAGAACGGGACGCCCCAGAAAAGGAGTTGCGCATCCTCGTAATATACGGTGTGAGTCACCTGATTCTCGATGATGCGCGTCGCGCGCACTTGCCAGAACGGCGGCCGCTCCGGGTGATTCTTGCAAGGCTCGCAGGCGGTGTAAGCGGCCTTGCGCAGCACCGTAATGTCGCCATTCGTGCGTTCCACCCGTGGCGAGGAGAAGCGCGTCTTATCGGAAGTAAGCATCTGAACGCTATCGATGAAGCCGTCGCGAAAATTGTCGCTAAGCTCGAATCGGCTGCCGTAAACAACGTCGCCGTGCTCGTCCGTCATCTTGGCGTGGCCTTCGGCGTAGACCCGCTTCGTGGTCCTGTTATAGGTCACGCGGTCGGCCTGAAGGATGCGGCCTTGATAGAACAGTTGGACCGAACCGATCGCCGAGACTGTGTTCTTGTCTTTGTCGTAGACGAGCTGGTCCGCATCAATGACGAGCTTTTCGGGAGCTTTCTTGTCAGAAGCATTGGCGCTTTGCCCGGGCCGCGCGCCGGCGTTAGCGTCTTGCGCCGTAGCGGGGCAGACGAGCCAAAGGGTCAAGGACGCAATCGCCGACATCCCGAGGATCAGCGGCCCGGACCGCGTGACTCGGGTGCGGCGCGTCTTCGGCTCAAGGGAAGAGCTGACGGCGCGCCCCATCAACCATCCTCTTGCTGCAGCAACACATAAACGCCAAACAAACACCCGACGACCCCGGGCGACCAGCCCGCCACAGGCGCACTGATAAACCCGGCGCCGCCGAGGTCGTTGATCACTTTCGTCATGACATAAAGCATGAACCCGGCCGTGACGCCACCGGAAACCATATATTCGACTCCGCCCATTCGGAAGAATCTTAACGAAAAGCACGCGGCGACCAACACCATTGCGGCCAGCATCAGCGGGCGCGCCAAAAGCTCCTGATATCTCAGCCGATAGGCGGTAGGATCCAGACCCGCCCGTTCGGTCTGGTTGGCGAGCTCAGGCAGTCTCCAAAACGACACTGTCTCGGGCGCCACGAAAGCCTGGGCGACCTCCCGGCGACTGAGGTTGGTCGCGAGCAGGTATGTCGAGACCGGGAGGGTTTCGAAACCTGGACTGACGACCTTTGCGTCGCGCAACAACCAGTAACCGTCCATCAGTTCGCCCGAGGCCGCGTCTACGCGCTCGACGAAATTGCCCTTACCGTCGAAGTTGAAGACCTCGATGCGTGCGAGCTGCGTCCCAGTAGGGTCTCTTCCATTGGCGTGAATGACCGCTTGGCCGTCGACGCTGCTTTGCCGGATCCACATCCCCCCCGATCCAGGCGCCAGACCGTCAAAAACCCTGGCCTCGATTGCGTCGGACTTCTGTTTCATCCACGTGGATGCTGGATTATATAGGGTGACCGACGCAATCCCGATCACAGTGCTCACGACCAGCGGCGGGGTCAGGAACTGCCAAACCGATACGCCCGCGGCCCGCGCGACCACCAGCTCCAGTTTGCGCGACAGGTTAAGAAAGGCGATCATCGAGCCAAACAGAACCGCGAACGGCAGGGCCTGTTCGGCGACCGTCGGCGTCCGAAGGAACGACAGGCCGGCCATGGCGATTCCGGTCGCGCGCCGCGCGTCGCCCGAGCGGCGCAGCAATTCCACCAGATCGACAGCGTAAATGAGGACGAAGACGAACGCGAACGCCGCGATTACCGTCCGCGCAAAGCGGTTCGCCAAATAGAACGAGAGCGTCCGGCCGATCATGCTGGACTCCCCAGAGCGCCGCGCCCCCGCTGACCCAAGAGCGGTCGACGGAAGATGATCGCCAGCGCGGCGAGGCATGCGGCAACTGGAATCGCCCAGACAAATATGCCGGCGGATGGATCCGCGACGACCAGCGTCGTCGCCGCGATGCCGAGCATGCGCACGCCAAGAAATGCGCCGATTGCTCCCCCGATCGCGACGCCGCGCCCCTGCCGGGTCGTGCGCGCCTCTCCGAGCGCCGCGAAAGCGAAGAGTCCGGCGACGAGAGCATAGAGCGGGCTCGCCAGACGGTCGAGCAACTCGCTTCGGATATGGCCAGCCAGCGCCGGGTCGGCCCGATCCTGGGCGTCAGGCCTCAGCAACTGCGCGGTGGATCGTTCTCGCGGCTTCTTGATCGAGCTGACGGCGCGCATGAATTGGGAAAGATCGATGGTATAGTCGTCGAAGGTCACGATTGCCGAATCGCCCGACGACTGCGGCCGCAAAAGGACGCCCTTCGAGAGCTGGAGATAGCTCGCGCCGTCGCGATCGACGGTCTTGCCGGCCTCCGCGATGTAAGTCGTGATGTGAGAAGGGTCGCGCCAGTCCTGCATGAAAACCCCGCGCAGCGCGCCGTCGGGCGTGCGTTCGCGGAAATGAAACACAAAACCCGATTCGAGCTGGGTAAAGGCGCCCGGTCGAGCGAAGTTGGCGATGAAATCGGCGTGAACGAAAGTCGTCAGGTTCTGGATCGCGCCATAGCTCCAGGGCAGAACCTGGATGTACAGCGCCGCCACCACCGCAAACACCAAACCGGACAGCAGCGCCAGTGGGCGCAATAGCCGTTCTGGCGAAACGCCAGAGGCGGACATGACCACTAACTCGCTGTCGCCGTTGAGCTTGTTGAGCGTATAGAGGACGCCCCCAAACAATGCAACGGGAGCAATGATCGCCACCAGCGACGGCACGGCGAGACCCGTCATCATAAGAAATATAAGAATGGTCTGGCCTTTGCTCGTCAACAGATCGATCTGTCGCAGGGCCTGGGTAATCCAGATGATGCCGGTCAGAACGACGAGGCCCGAGAGAAAGGCTGTCGAAGTGCTCCTGAACAAATAGCGTTCAATTCGGGTCATCGCCGCCGCATCGTAAGGCGCCGACCGCGTCCGCCGCTGGTCGCCGCTGGTCGCCGGCGCTAATCCGTACCCGTTTGTTTTGCAAGGCGGGCCCCTCCAAGCGAACCGTACGCTCAACCCGGAGAATTGTGACCCGCAATCGCGGCGGCTTATTGACGAGCGCCGCAAACCCCCGATATCTCGACCCCGGCGGCCGACGGACTGCATCGGCGAGTCGAGCGGCGCAGCAGCGCATGCGGACATGGGAATGAGATGGTTATGAGCGAAGTCGTCAAGGTCGCCTTTGGTTCGCTGTCCGCGCCCAAGGGAAGCGCGCTTGTCGTCTTTGTCGGCGCGGATATGAAGCCCGCCCCGGCGGTGACCGCCCAGTTTGGCGATATCGAGCCCCTGATCCGAGCCGCCGCCAAGGCGTCGAACTTCCGCGGCGCTCAGCGCACGGCGCTCGATATTCTCGCGCCGGCGGGCCTCGACGCTTCGAGGCTGGTGGTTGTCGGTGTCGCGCCTGGGAAAGACAACAGCGCGATCGACTTCGTTACCCTCGGAGGCTTTGCCTTCGGCAAATTGACGGGCGCCCAGAAAGTCGAGGTCGCGTTCGAACCGCCAGTGGGGACCTGGGACAGTGGGGCGGCGGCGGACTTCGCCCTTGGCCTACGCCTGCGCGGCTATCGTTTCCAGAAGTATAAGACGCGTAAAAAAGATTCAGACGAGGAGAACGTCGAGACGCCCGATTTCTACATCGGATTGAGCCATGCCGGGGCGGCGCGCGCGATCGCGCACGAGCGATTTGCGGTGGCCGAAGGCGTCGAGTTTGCGCGCGACCTCGTCAACGAGCCGCCAAACGTGCTCTTTCCGGCCGAATTCGCGGATCGCGCCAAAACTCTGGACAAGCTCGGGGTCGAGACGCGCGTGCTCGACGAGAAGGCGATGGGCAAGTTCGGGATGAACGCCTTGCTCGGAGTGGGTCGCGGCTCCGCGCGCGAAAGCCGACTGGTGACCATGCGCTGGAGCGGCGCCCGCTCAAGGCGGACAAAGCCGCTCGTTATCGTCGGCAAAGGCGTCTCTTTCGATTCGGGCGGCATCTCGATCAAGCCCTCCTCCGGCATGGAGGATATGAAAGGCGACATGGGCGGCGCGGCCTGCGTCGTCGGGCTCCTGCATGCGCTGGCGACGCGCAAGGCGAAGGTCAACGCGGTCGGCGTGATCGGCCTGGTCGAAAATATGCCCGATGGAGACGCGATGCGGCCGGGCGACATCCTCACCTCGATGTCCGGACAGACGATCGAAGTCGTCAACACCGACGCCGAGGGCCGGCTGGTTCTCGCCGACGCGCTCTGGTATGCGCAGGAGACGTTTTCCCCGCGGGCGATCATTGATCTGGCGACGCTGACCGGCGCCATCATGGTCGCGCTCGGGCAGGAATACGCCGGCCTGTTCTCGAACAACGACGAGTTGGCGCAGCGGCTCATCGCGGCGGGCGAAGCGACGGGCGAGAAGGTCTGGCGCATGCCGCTCGGCGCGGCTTACGACAAGATGATCGATTCCAAGTTCGCCGACATGAAAAATACTGGCGGACGCCACGGCGGCTCGATCACGGCCGCGCAGTTCCTGCAGCGTTTCATCAAGCAGACGCCCTGGGCGCATCTCGACGTCGCGGGAACGGCCATGGGTTCGCCAGCGTCAGAAATCAATCAGTCCTGGGGCTCGGGATGGGGCGTACGCCTTCTGAACCGTCTCATCGCCGACTCATACGAAGACTAGGATCGCGAAGTCCAGAAAACGACGACTCGGATTGGCTCGACGATATGGGCGGGGACATCACAATGGGGCTGCGATCCACGGTCTTCGCCCTTGCGCTGGCGGCATGCTGCGCGAACCCGGAATCGGCTTGGGCGCTGGCGGGCTGCGACGCCTTTTCCGCCGCCTTGCGCCTTGCCGCGAGCGACATGCAGGTCGAATTCTCGCACGCGATCGTGGTCTCGCGCGCCAGGTCGGACGCCAATGTGTTCGACGTCACGACCAGGGTCGACGTCGATGCGACCCTGACCTGCCACGGTGACGAATTCGTGCGCTTTGAGGCGCGCATCGGCGAACCGGCCAAAGCGCGCACCACCACCAACTTCGAGCGGTTTCAGGCCGCCGCCCTGCACGCGGCGCTCGGCTGGGACGCGGCCAAAAGCATCGGCGTCCTGCGTAGCATGAGCGCCGACGCGCGCGAATACCTGAACGCCTCGCGGGAACGTGGCGACGTCTATGTCGCCGGCAAGATCGAGGAGCACGAGCCCGGCGGCGTCAGCCTTGGGTTGATGGCGACCGATTCGGACCGCACCTTCGTCATCGTCGGCCCGGCTGGCGAGTGAGCGAGTTTCGGTTCTATCATCTTGAACGCCGACGGATCGATCAGGCGCTGCCGGAGCTGCTGGAGCGCGCGCTGACAAGCGGGCGGCGCGTCGTCGTGCGCGCCCCATCCGAGGAGATGGTCGCGGCGCTCAATGATCGGCTTTGGACCTACGATGACGCGAGCTTTCTTCCCCACGGCGCCGCCGGCGATGGCGATCCGGCGTCGCAACGGGTTTTCCTGACCGCGCAAGCGGAAAACCCGAACGGCGCGACGATGCTGGTCCTGCTGTCCGGGGCCGAAACGGCCGCGGAGGACGGGGCATTCGACGAGGTCGTCATGCTGTTCGACGGGCGCGACGACGAGGCGATCTCCGAGGCCCGCGTCCGCTGGAAGCGCCTGAAGGACGAGGGCCATGCGATCAGCTATTGGCGCGAAGGCGACGAGGGCGGCTGGGAGCGGGCGCGCTAAGGCGCCGCGACGTGGGATGGTGATCACATTCCACCACCCGGATCCGTGGCGATAGCGGCGGACTGACGCAACGCGAGAGCCCGCGCAAGCGCGGTTCGCGGAATTGCTCGACCGAAACGTCGGTCAAACGGACCCATACCGATCGAGCCCAGGCTCTTCCCCAATGCAGTGTGACGCCCGTCACAGCGACGCGCACTGGGACCGTGGTTAACGTTTCGCTTAACGCACGGAAGGAACACGTCATGAGGGCGTTCATCGCAGTCTCCTTTATTCTCCCATTCGTGCTCACCGGCCAAGCGGCGCTCTCCAGGCACGGGCCGGAGTCGGTGGTTAAGGCCGCGTATGTTGCGGATCAACCGGCGATCGAGCGCGGCGCCGACAGCGTCATGGTCGATCCGGCGCTGCGCGCCCGGTTCTTCTCGCGCTCGCTTTTGCGAGCCATTGATTTCGACGTTCGGCAAGACACGCTGAGCCGCGCGCCGGCGATTGTCAGCCAGCCCTTCAGCGACCAAGCTCCGCATGTCGTCGACTTGGCGATTTCCCCGATTTCCGAAAACGGCGACGCGGCGAGAGTGCTGGCCGAGTTCGCGCGCGGCGACGGCGCCCGCGAGAAGTTGACTTACGCCATGGTCTTCGAGCGTGGCGAGTGGCGGATCGACGATATCGCGTACACTCTGCTCGACGGAGAAGGCCATACGTTGCGCGGCGATTTGCGAACGAAATAGGCGGCAGGCTCCGGCGCGAGAGGAGCTCCAAGTCAAGGATGCGTCATTGGGCGACGTGGGCGACGGTCTTGCAAGACGGGCCACGGGACGCACCGCCACCGGCGGCGGCCCTTTTCGGGCCGTCCTTGATTTCGAGCTCCCCTCGCGCCCGGGCTTGGCGCGCAGACCCGCGGCAAGCTGTCTGCGGCTCTGATTTTCGGTAGAGCGCGTCGCGAGCCGAGCGGGAAGCGGCGGTCCTCGCTGACCCCTGGCATTGTGCGGCTCTTCCCCCTCAATCCCGAATAGCGCACTTCAAGAACGCGTGGGTTTGGTCGCGCTACGCGAGCGGGGTCGGCTGGCGGTTTCCGCGCGTCATGTTTATTCTCGCCCAAGGGGGTCGACGGAGACAGCGGTGCATTGCGTGCGGGTGTGTTTGGGGGCTTGCGTCGTCGTCGTTCTGGCGCTCGCCGCGCCAGGCGGTCGGCGCGGGGGCGCGGCCGAGGCGACGGTCGCGGTCGACGCCGCGGTGGTCTTGGCGGCCGATGTTTCGCGCAGCATCGACGACGGCGAGTTCGCGATGGAACGCCGGGGCTATGCCGAGGCGATCGAAAGCAGGCAATTGCTCGATGCGATAACGACCGGCCCGCATGGCGCGATTGCGCTCGCCTATGTCGAGTGGGCGGGAGAGGGCGAACAGAAGGTCGTGGTCGACTGGGCCGTCGTCCGCAATCATGCGGACGCGCACGCCTTCGCCGCCGCCCTGATCGCCGCGCCGCGATCCTTCGTTGGCCGGACCGCGATCGGTTCGGCGATCGATTTCGCTTTTGCCCTGTTCGGCGAGACCGTCTTCGAGACCGACCGCCATGTGATTGACGTCTCGGGCGACGGCGCCAGCAATCAAGGCAATCCGGTCAGGGGGGCGCGGGACGCTGCGGTCGGAGGCGGAGCTGTCATCAATGGGTTGGCGATCTTCAATCGCCGCGCTGCGGCGATTGGCGGCTATCTGGCGCTCCACACCAACCCGCCCGGCGGCCTGGAGCAATATTATCGCGACAATGTGATCGGCGGGCCCGGCGCGTTCGTCGTGCCGATCGACGATTTCAAGAGCTTCGGCGAGGCGATGATGCGAAAGCTCGTCAAGGAAGTCGCGCAGGGACCTGACACGTAGCCGAGGGACGGGTAGTCGCCCGCCCGCTTCGCGCCCTCACTGCAATCGCGGCCGCTTGAGGAATCCGGTTCGATCAGCCGACTGGATCCGCAGGGCGAGCGCGCGTCCGTCACGAATGACTTCGATCGGAACTTCGACGCCGGCCGCCCCACAATTCCAAACCTTGCGATAGAAGTCGCCAAGATCGGCAATCTCCGCGCCGCGCACGCTCGCGACAATGTCGCCGCGGCGCAGCCCGGCCGCTGCCGCCGGGCCGCGTTCCGCCACTGCCGCCACGACAATCTCGTCATCTCGTTCGGCCGAGTAAACCCCAAGCCACGGTCGCGCCGGCTTGTTAACCCGGCCATAGGCGAGGAGATCGTCGAGGATCGGCGGCAAGAGGTCGATCGGCACGATCATATTGGTGTCGCGCGTCCCGGCCTGCGCACTCACCTGCTCGACGTGCAGGGAGCCTACGCCCAGCAGCCTGCCTGCGCCGTCGATGGCGCCCGCGCCGCCCCAGAAGGGATGAGCGGGCGCGGTGAAAATCGCCTCGTCGAGGAAATATTCCCAATAGCCGGCGAATTCCTGTTTGCCGACGATGGTGGCGCGCACGGTCTTCGCGCCGCCGCCGGCCGCGACAATCACCGGATCGCCGAGCTTCGCCTCGCCCGAGCGGCCAAATTCAAGCGTTGGACAGTCGAGTTGGTCGAGAGCCTGCACCAGCCCGAACCCAGTCTCCGGATCGACCGCAAGCGCGTGGCCGGGGACGACGCGGCCATCCGCGTTGCCGAGCCAGACGCTTTCAGCCTCGGTGACGAGGTAGCCGATCGTCAACACGAGGCCATTGTCGCGGATGACAACGCCGCTGCCTGACCGTTGGTCGCCGAGCGTCTGGGCGGTGAAAGCATCCTCCGGAATCGACGACTGGATCGTGACAATGGATTTGAGGGCGCGATTGATATCAAAGCCGAGATCGCCGGCCCTCGGCTGGCCCGCGCGCGGGGCGTCCCGTCGCGGCTTTTCGCTCATCGCCCTTCCTTTCTCGCTGCCGAGATCGGGAGCGATGTTACTTCGGCGATGCGGCCGTCGCAATTCGGGCGCCGTCTTTGGGTCGGGGCGCGGGCGGAGCTCAGGATAAGTAGAAGCGACCGGCCGCACAAAAGTCAGAGTCCGCTCGGCCTCTGACGGTGCTCCTCCAGCACGGAGCGCAGATACTGGCCGTATGCGTTCTTTCCGAAACGCTCGATGATCCGCTCGAACTGGGCGGCGTCAATGAAGCCGAGATCGAAGGCGATTTCCTCGGGACAGCTGATCTTGAATCCCTGACGCAATTCGAGGGTTCGCACGAAACTCGCCGCGTCAACCAGCGAATCCGGGGTTCCGGTATCGAGCCAGGCGAAGCCGCGCCCCATGCGCTCGACATTCAGTTGGCCGGCTTCGAGATAGATGCGATTGACGTCGGTAATCTCGTATTCGCCGCGCGGCGAGGGTTCCAGCGCCTTGGCGATCTCGACCACTCTGGAATCGTAAAAATAGAGCCCGGTCACCGCCCAATGCGATTTGGGCTCGGCCGGTTTTTCCTCGATGGAGATGGCGCGCCCGGAGCGATCGAATTCGACGACGCCGTAGCGCTCAGGGTCAGGCACGTGATACGCGAAAACGGTCGCGCCGTGCCGACGTTTGGCCGCCCGGCGGAGCTGCTCGCCCAATCCTGCGCCGTAGAACATATTATCGCCAAGAACCAGCATCGCTGGACTGCCGCCGATGAACGTCTCGCCGATCACGAACGCCTGCGCGAGTCCGTTGGGCTTCGGCTGCTCGGCATATTCGATCCGCATGCCCCATTCGCTTCCGTCGCCGAGCAAACGGCGAAACAGCGGCAAATCGTGCGGCGTCGAAATGACGAGAACCTCTCGAATCCCCGCCAGCATGACGACCGACAACGGATAATAGATCATCGGCTTGTCGTAGATGGGGATCAGCTGCTTGGAGACCGCCAAAGTGATCGGATGCAGGCGCGTGCCCGCGCCGCCCGCCAAAATGATGCCCTTCATCGATCGATCAGCCCTGGGTTGTGGCCGGCGCCTCGGCGGCGGGTGGCGCGTTCGCCGGCTTTCGCCGCGCCTCCTCGTCGAGGGCGCCCAGCCGTTCGCCGGCATAGACCTTCTCGCGCAACGGGCGCCACCACCATTCGTTGTCCAAATACCAGCGAACCGTCTTCTCGATGCCGCTGTCGAACGTCTCCAGCGGGCGCCAGCCGAGTTCCCGCTCGAGTTTGGCGGCGTCGATCGCATAGCGCAAATCATGCCCGGGCCGATCAGAGACGAAAGTGATCAAAGATTCGTGTGGCCGGCCGGCGGGGCGCAGACGATCGAGGATGGCGCAGATGCGACGCACGACGTCGATGTTGCGTCGCTCGTTCCGACCGCCGACATTGTATTTTTCCCCGATGCGTCCGCCGCTTACGATGAGATCGAGGGCGCGCGCATGGTCCTCAACGAACAGCCAGTCGCGCACGTTCCCCCCCGCTCCATAGACCGGCAGCGACTTTTCGTGGATGGCGTTGAGGATGATCAGTGGGATCAGCTTCTCGGGGAAATGATAGGGCCCGTAATTGTTCGAGCAATTCGAAATCACTGCGGGGAAGCCATAGGTGCGCGCCCAGGCCGAGACCAGGTGATCAGATGCGGCCTTCGATGCCGAATAGGGCGAACTCGGATCATAAGGCGTCGTCTCCGCGAACAAGCCGTCATCGCCAAGCGAGCCATAGACCTCGTCGGTCGACACATGCAGAAAGCGAAACCGGTCGCGCCTGGGCGGGGTCAGCGCTTGCCAATAAGCTCTGGCCGCTTCCAGCATCGAGAATGTGCCGACGATATTCGTCTGGATGAACGCGTCGCCCGCCGTGATCGAGCGATCGACGTGACTTTCGGCGGCCAAGTGGATCACCTGCTCCGGCTCGAAGGCCGCGAACGCCTCCGTGAGCGCGCGCCGGTCGCAGATGTCGATTTTGGCGAAGCGGTAGTTCGGCGAATTGTCGATCGTCGCCAGCGATTGCAGATTGCCGGCATAGGTTAGCGCGTCGACGTTCAAAACCGAGCAGCCCGCTCCGACGAGATGCCGGCACACGGCAGACCCGATAAACCCGGCGCCTCCGGTTACCAGAACCCTACGTTGCATCGAATCTCCCATGGAATCTCCAAGGTCGGGGCGAACTATTTTGGCTCGCGACCGTCGATCCGCCGATCGATCGGCAAGCTTGCCGCCCGAGGCCAATCGATCACACGATCAACCGCGCGCAGCATGCCGCCACCGACTCGCGCCAATCGGGCAATGCGACGCCGTATACCCGGCGCAGCTTTTCGTTGTCGAGGCGGGAATTCGCTGGGCGGCGCGCTGGGGTGGGGTAATCGCCCGTCGCGATGCGTTTGACCCGCGTGGAGCGGCGCCCACGGGCTGCGGCCTCTCGGAAGATCGCCTCGGCGAAGTCCGCCCAAGTCGTTTCGCCCGATCCGGTCATGTGGAAAATGCCGCGCAGCATCGGGGAAGAATCGCTCCGGACCCTGGCCGCGACAGCGAGCAGTGCGTCGGCGATGTCCTGGGCCGAGGTCGGATTGCCACGCTGATCGGCGACGACCCCGATCTCCTCGCGCGTCTCGCTGAGCCGCAGCATCGTGCGCAAGAAATTCGCCCCGAACGGGCTGTAGACCCAAGCGGTGCGCAGAATGACGCTGTTGGGACAGCGCGCGGCGACCAGCTTTTCGCCGATCAGCTTGGAGCGGCCGTAGGCGCAGGTCGGACCGGTCGGGTCCTCCTCGCGGTAAGGTCGATCGAGCGCGCCGTCGAACACGTAGTCCGTCGAAAGGTGCAGCAAGGGCGCGCCGATCCGGGCGGCGCCTTCCGCGACATGCCCCGCGCCTTCACCGTTGATGGCGCAGGCGACGGCCTCTTCCGTCTCGGCCTTGTCGACCGCGGTATAGGCCGCGGCGTTGACCACCGCGTCCGCTCGCGAGGCCTCCAGGCCCGCGAGCACGCTGTCGCGATCCTCGAGAGCGAAAGTCGGGCGGCCGAGCGCGACGATCTCAAACTCGGGGCCCGCGCGCTCGATCAGCGAGGTCGCCACCTGGCCCTTGGATCCCGTGACCACGATCCGCATCATTCGAACAATGCCTGCGCATGCTTGAGCCGGGGCCAACGCCGGTCCTTGTCCGACAATATCGGCTCGACCGCCGGAGCGGGCCAATCGACCCCAATATCGGGATCGTCCCAGGCGACGCCGAAATCGTGGGCCGGCGAATAGGGCGCGGTCGCTTTGTAGAGAACTTCGGCGTTCGGCTCCAGTGTCAGGAAACCGTGCGCGAAGCCGACCGGCACCAACAACTGGCGCCAATTGTCGGCCGACAGCTCGACCGCGATGAATTTTCCGAATGTCGGCGACGATCGGCGAATGTCCACCGCGACATCGAGGATGCGGCCCCGGGTGACTCGCACGAGTTTGCCCTGCGCAAAGGGCGGCGTTTGGTAATGCAACCCGCGCAACGTGCCTACAGCGGCGGAAAACGAATGGTTGTCCTGCACAAACACGAAGTCTAGGCCGGCTGCCTCCCAAGCCGATCGGCTGTAGACCTCGGAAAAGAAACCGCGCTCATCGCCGTGTTTCTTCGGCGTCAGGATCTTGACCGCTGGAATGGCCGTGTTTTCAACCCGCATCGCTCAGCCTGCCGACCAAAAATCGAATCCACTCGCCGGCTGCCCGGCGGGCGGCGCATTCCTTGCCAGAACCCGCCGCCCATCGCCACCCCTGACCGCGCTTTTCCTTAATTCGGCGCTGCGTCGCCCGTCGTCCGTGAGGCACGCCGCTCGGGGGGATTTCACAAACTTGCACGCGCAAGCTTCTGAAAGGCCCGGGCGCGATGCGACAAGGCGAGCGAACCGTCGGCCGGCAGTCCGTGCTTTTCCGCGGCGCTCATTTCGCCGAAGGTCCGCGCATGGCCGTCGGGCCGGAAAATGGGATCGTAGCCGAAGCCCGTCGTCCCGCGCGGCGGGAAGACCAAATCGCCGTCGACGCGGCCCTCAAAGGTTTCGACCCGCCCGTCCGGCCAAGCGAGCGCCAGCACGCTGATGAAATGAGCCCGCCATGGCGGAGGCGCGCCGATGGCGCCGAGTTCCCTCTCGACGCGCGCCATCGCCACAGTAAAGTCCCTGGCGTCGCCCGCCCAGCGCGCGGAATAGATCCCGGGCGCGCCGCCGAGCGCCTCGACACAGAGTCCCGAATCGTCAGCAAGCGCCGTCACGCCCGCGCCGTGCGCGGCGGCTTGAGCCTTCAGCACGGCGTTGTCCCGGAAGGTCAATCCGGTCTCTTCGGGCTCGAAAAGATTCAATTCCGCAGCGCCGACCGCGTTGATCCCATGCGGGGACAGAAGCTCGCGCATCTCGCGCAGCTTGCCGGCATTGTGGGTCGCGGCGACAACCCGTCCGGAGAGCCGGCGATGCGCGCCCAGAGGAGTGGTTTCCACGCTCATTCCGCGATGATCTTGTACCGCTCACCTGCAACCAAGGGCGCGCCCCGCTCCAGGCCGTTGAGGATCAAGAACTGATCGAGCGAACTCGGTAGGAATGACATCCGCGCAGCCATTGTCTCCGGCGTGTCACCGCCTGCCGCTTCCACGATTTTGATTCTCTGCGCGGCGGCAAGCGCCGAATCCTGCGCGTTCAACAAGTGAAACGACTCGAGTGAGGCCCGAAACCGGGCGTCGACGGCGGGAGAAAGTGTATGCGCGGCGAAAATGAGCCGATAAAGCCGTCCGTTCAGCCGCACCGCGCCTAGACGGAAGCTCCACTGCTGGCCTTGCGCCACTGCGGTGGCGGCCTCGAGGCCGCCGATCTGCATCGTCTCGACCGAGGTAGTTTTGAGACTATCGATCCAGCCCGAGGCGATCGCGCCGGTGACGCTTGTGGAATTGGCGATCGGGATGCTGTCCAGGCGCAGAGCCTGTCCGCCCGCCTCGCCGACACCGATCAGAGCGGCTGACTGATTCTCCAGGGTGAAGCCCTCCGGCGCTTCGAAGGCGAAGCCGAGTTTCGGATGTATGAACGCGGTTCCGCGCACCACCCCTTGTGAAGGGTCGTCGCCAAAGGCCAGGCCGTCGATAGCGGCGAGATAGGCATTACGTCCCGCCTCGCCGATGCCGGGCGCGCCGAATTGCCTGGCTTCTGCGACGGCCTGGGCGATCCGCTCTGGGGTCGAGGGATGAGTCGCCATCATGTCCGGGCGGTCGGCTGATCCCGCGCCCTTGATTGAGGAGTTCAGCGCGCTCCATTCGCCAAGCGCGGTGAGGAACCGCGCCGCGGCATACGGGTCGTATCCGGCCTTGGCGATGTTCTTGATGCCGATCTGATCCGCCTCGAACTCCTGTTGACGGGAAAAGCGGGCGATCGACAGTTTCGAGCGGGCTTCGACCTCGTCCGGGGCCTGCCAGTGGTCAAGCACCTGCGAATTCACGCGCATGAACAGCGCCGTCGTCTTTTCGAATTCGGCCCGCTGAGCGGCGTGGCGCGCCGTCACGTGGGCGATCTCATGCGCCATCACGGCCGCGATCTCGGATGTATCGTCGGCGAGCGCGACTAGGCCGCGCGTGACGAAGAGATCGCCAGAGGGCAGGGCGAAGGCGTTGACGACAGGCGAATTGAGCAGAGTGACGTGATAGGGCTGCCCAGATGAGACCGGGGCCGGCGCCAACTTGACGAGAACGTCATTCACAAAAGCCTCCGTCGCGGGCGCATAATACACGCCGCCGAAGGCCTCCATCAGGCGTTTGCGCTCCGGACTGGGAGGAGCGCCGCCGGTGGTCCGCGGTACGGCTACGGGCGCGACGTTGCCGGGCGCGGGCGGTTGATCGATGGTTGCGCAAGCCGCGACAACAAGGCTGAGCGCGCTTGCCAGGAACAAGGCGACGCGCTTTCGGCGTGCGCGCGCGGCGGGTGTCGTCGCGTCTCCTGGTTGGCACTCGCTCATGGACGCGGTTTCGCCTCTCCAAATGCGTCGGAACGACGCATAATTTCGATCATCGCCGGTTCGCCAACCTCGATTCTTGGGCCAAACCGGTCGTCGAGCGCGCCGCGCGCCCGGATCGTCTGTCCAACGAGCGCGCCTACCGGACGGCCCGCTCGCTCGAAAGCCGGCTCCAGCTTGCGTGCGATGACGATCGTTGGACCGCCAAAGGGAGCAAGGTCTAGATAAAGGCGCGAGCGGCCAAAGCCAACCCTGCGCACCCTGCCCTCAATGACAACGAATTGACCGTCGCGTTTCCGCAACTCGGACGCGTTGGACGATTGGATCACCGAATATTCAGGGTCGCGCCACATTCCACGCCCAGTCCGTCGCGCCCCGTCCTCGATGGCAAGGCGCGAGGCGGAGCAACCGCGCGTTTCAAATTCCGGCCAAACACGGGCAAAGCCCGCCCCGAGAAGCGCCGACGCGATTGATCTGGGCGCCCCGTCCGGAACCCCGGGGAGGGACAGATCGACCATGACCCTGCCCCATCGATCCGTGCCGTCGGCCATCAAACTAAGTTCCACATTCCGACCAAGGAGACGGGCGATCAAAAAATCACGTGCGGCTTTCGCTGTTTCCGGCGCGCCACGCACGGGGTCGGGCGTTTGGAGACCCGCGAGCCTCACGAGCCTGCCGTCCTCGAGGGCGATTTCGAGGCGTTGATCGACGCCGACGACCCGCGCCATTCCCGCCGGCGAACCGCACTCCGCGAAGGCGGGGCCAACCAAACCGAGCGTCAGGCACACGAAGCCGCCGCGAAAACGGACCGCGACTCGAGAAGGCGCGACTTGTACGCAGCGGCGGTGCGCGAGACGGAAAATCATGCTAAAGCCTTTGCCGTGTCGAGGCGAGATCGTTTATAGCGTCTTTCCGGACGCGCAGCGCTGTCATCAAGTCCCGGTAGCTCAGCAGGATAGAGCACAGGTTTCCTAAACCTGGGGTCAGGGGTTCGACTCCCTTCCGGGACGCCACTCCCGAACAAAAGTGAGAACCGCAGGCGCGGCAGGAAAGTCATAGCGGTTACGCACCGCACGGCGTTGGAGCGGCTGATGCGGATTTCCTCGTCCTGAATGTCGCCTAATCCTTGAGCAGCCGGGCATAAGCTTGCCGGAACCCAGGCGGTCCGTGATGCAGTTTGTCACGAGGCAGGTGGGGTCACAGCCGCTCGATCTTTTCCGGCGTGATCTGAGGCGTACCTGTGGCGATATGTCGCTGCAAGCAACCGGCATCCTTCGCCAGTTCGTCCCGCTGGAGGTTCAGGCCAATTGGGCGGTCGCGATTCTGCGCTTCGCGCCCCGAGCCGGCGCGGAGACGTAGGTTTCGCAGCATTTCGCCGAGGCGCTGGGGCTCCAGAGCGCGCTTGGCGATCCTGCTGACGAGGTCTCGGCGAGACGCTTCATCTACATGCGCATGCCGCGGCAACCCGTAACGTGTCGATGAGGTCAATGCCGTCCAGGCGCTGCCGCTGAGCCGAAGCCCAAGAAAGGCGCCGCCTCGCGCGGTCGAACGGCCGACCTTGTTGGCAGGCATCGCCCGCTGTGCGTACTGCGGCGCATCCAGGATGGCGTCGAAATCCGCGTCCGCGCCCAATCAGACGCGTCACAACATCACTGCGTGAGAAATGCGCGCTAGCTCCGCGATTTTGTATTTCCACATCGGCAATTCCATAACGGTGCTGTCGATTATGGTAACAACACTTTGTGTTGACTTCGCAATTCGTCAGGCCTTGAATTGGGCAAGTGGTCCGGCGTTTCGCGCCGAAATAATCCCGGAGGCTGCAATGCAAGCCAACATTGGAATCGTCGTCGCTTCGTCCGACGCACATAACGCCGTTGGATTCGTGGCCTTTCGCCTTGCGAAATCGCTCGCCGCATTGCTCGCCGGCGCTCCGCTTGTCGCCGTTTTTGCGCTCAACGCACCCGGTCCAGCGCTTGCGGCGTGCATGTCTTCGGCCTCCGTCCACACGAGCGCCGGGGTCCACGGCCCGGCGACCGCTAATGCCGGCGTGCACACCGGCGTCTCCAGCGCGCCTGCGTCCAGCGCCGCCGTCGTCACGGGCTGTCCAGTCGCGACGACTGCGGCGGCGACGCATATGTCCGGCGCCGGCGCTAGGTTGTCCGCGGCAAGCGCTGGACCGAGGCGTCCCATGAGGGTCAGCACGCTCACCCAAGCCAAGTCTTTAACGGTCGGGCAATCGAACAGACCGAGCCGTCATCGGCCTTAGCGCGAGCGCATCGCGTTCACGCCTGGCGGGTCTGGTCGGGACCGGCCGCGACGATCGGGTCGGTGGGCGAAGCCGGGGTCACAGAGCCAGCGTCCACGGCGAATTGGCGCGACACTCCGCATTATCGTTGCGCGAGAAACGAAATCGCGACAGATTGGTGCCCCTAGCCGGAATCGAACCAGCACTCCTTGCGGAATCCGATTTTGAGTCGGACGCGTCTACCAGTTCCGCCATAGGGGCCCGCCTCGAAGCGGACGGACGCGATATAGAACGCCGCGGGGCGCAGGGTCAACGCTAGGCGTCCCAACTGCGCCGGGATGTCGCGTTTACCGACCATAAGGCCCTTTCGCCAAGTCTGGCGCGTGGACGAGGCAGTCCGGAACGCGTAAAGCTTCCGCGACTGTCGAGGATTTTATGCTCGAATCGCTCTACGCCCGGCTCAACGCCCTCTCCTCCAGTCCACGCGCCATGCCGGCGCTGGCCGTGGTCGCCTTCGCTGAAAGCTCATTCTTTCCCATTCCGCCTGACGTGCTGCTCGTGCCGATGACGCTCGCCCAGCCGCGGCGCGCCTGGCAGTTTGCGCTTGTCGCGACCGTCGCCTCGGTCCTTGGCGGCATGCTCGGCTATGCGATTGGCGCAGCACTTTACGACACTTTGGGGCAATGGCTCGTCAATCTCTACGGCTATGGCGCGAAGATGGAGGCGCTGAAGCAGACCTACGCCCAATGGGGTTGGCTGGTGATCCTCATCAAGGGCCTAACTCCGATCCCCTATAAGCTGGTGACAATCACGAGCGGCCTTCTCGGTTATAATTTTCTGCTGTTCGTCGCGCTTTCGGCGCTGACGCGCGGCGCGCGATTCTTTCTGGTCGCGGGTGCGATCAACCGGTTCGGCGAGCCGTTGCGCGCGGCGATGGAGCGCAATTTCGCGGCCGTCCTGGGCGGGTTCGCCGCGCTGGTCCTCGCCGGCTTCGTCATTGCGATCAAGGTATTCTGATGACTGTCGTCGAGCAGGCCCTGCCCCCGTCGCAGACCCGCAGGGCGGTGCTTCTCCTTGCCGCGGCTTCGGCGACGCTCGCGACGGTATGGATCCTCCAATGGTTCGGCTACCAGCCCTGCGAACTGTGCCTGAAAGAGCGTATCGCTTTCTACGTTGGCGTCCCGTTGGCGGCCCTCACCGCAGTTCTCGCCAGCCGCTCCGCGCACGGTCTGGCGCGGGGCGGATTCGCCCTGCTGGCGCTCGCCTTCCTCGCCAACGCGCTTCTCGCAGCCTATCATGCGGGCGTCGAATATCACTGGTGGCCGGGGCCAACCGCCTGCACCGGCGCGCTGACTGGATCCGTCGACGTCAACAACCTCATGAAAGATCTCAATTCTACCAGAATCGTCGATTGCGACGAGGTCCAATTGCGCATCGCCGGTCTCTCGCTGGCGGGATGGGACGTGATCGCCAGCGCCGCGCTCGCGCTCTACGCCGCGCTCGCGGCGCGATTGGAGCATTGAGGCGGCCCGCTCACTCTGGCGCATTGCCGAGCGGCAGGCCGTTCACCTTGATCGACCGATCCTCGCCAACTTCGACGACCCAACTCAGGCTTCCGTCGCTTTCGCTCTTGGCGAGGCCCTTGGCCATGGCGAATCCAGGCAGGGCCTTGACCGCGATGGCCGGTCCAAGCGCTTTGACCGCCGCCATGGTCTTGTCGAATTCACGCATATGAATGGTTACAACGCCTGAGGGCTTGCCAGGAACGTAGCGCACTACGCCCTGGAAATCCGCGTCGATCGCCGGCGCACGAACATGGGACAGCGCTATGTCGAGCCTCATCGGACCGGCGCTCAGCAGCGCCGCCATCACTTTCTCCGAGTCCGCATCAGAAATTGGCGGATCGTCGCCTTGCAAATGCATGTCGGTGATCGCCTCGTTGGCCGCAGCGGTGAGGTCGAATCCCTTGAATGTCGCCGCCAAGTCGAGTTTCGAGGGGGTCAGATCGGCGGCGCCGGGCGGCCCCAAACCAACGGGCAGGCTCAGCCCTTCGGCCGAGAGGCTAAAACTGATCGAGCTTTGCGCTCCGGCGTTGGCCATGCCGAGCTGGCCTTTGAGGTTGGACAGAGCCACGGCGCCGATTTGCGATTCGATCACAGTCTTTTGCGCTTCGCCTGCTTCCACGAATTTGAGCCCCGGCGCCGCCAACTCCTTCAGCGCGGCCTTCAGCTCCGCCTCCTTTGGCGCGAGTTCGGCCCGAGAAGGATGCGCCGCCACAAGCGTCAAAAGGTCGAACGCCTTTCGAGTCTTCAGCCCGTCCACCGCCACTTGAACGAGCGCCTTACTGATGCGTCCGCTGATATTGCCTGGCGCGTCGCCCTTGTCGACAGCGCTCGCTTTTACGCCGATATCAGTAATATCCTCCTTAACCGTGGTCGAGATCGAACCGTCTCCGTTCACAATGGTCGTCGCGTCGGCGTGGGTCGGGCCAAAATCGATGGTCTGATCGAACTTCCGCGAATGCGTTTTGATGACGCCTTTATCCGAACTCGCCGAGCCGCTGAGATACCAGGCGATCGCCGGATCGACCAAAAGTTTTTGGTGGAAATTCGTGACTTCGAAGCTGCTCCTTACGTCTCCCGCGCCCGAGGAGATTTTGGGCAGAGAATCCTGGGTGACCCGCCACTTGCCATCATCCTGCTCGGTCGCTTTGTAGGCAAGGACCGTAGGATCGTAAGACGCTCCCGCCCCCGCAGCCTTCAACAACGGGTTGAGCGCGCTGAGGTCGACCGAGATCAGGTAGTCGGAGCCTTCGGGCTTCACCGTCACGAAGGCGGGCGCCGAGGCTGGCAAAAATCTCCCGAAGAAGTCCCGCAGCTGTTGCGCGCCCTCGGGTGTTGCGGGCCTATCCGCGGCAGAAACAGGGCGCGCGCTCACCGTCGCAGCCAGCACTACCGCGCCAATGACACGAAGCCGAAATCGACTCGAAGGCATGTGGGACCTTATTGCAGTTCGGCGAAACAATTTTGCCAGTCGGCGATAGTCTATCTCAGATTCGCTTTGGCGGCGCGAGCGTTTCCCCGCTTGGCGCGCGCCAACGATCAATCGTTGAATGGCGAGCATTCGCCAGAGAACGCCCAACGCGTCCGGTCGCCATTCTTCGATCGCCCCCTTGGCCTCCCTACCGGGCCGTCAAGGCGGCCGGCTCCCTCTTCTTTGGAATCTGGACCTTGGCCACGCCCGCCTTGACCGCAGCCTGCACTTTTTCGAAGGCGCGCACTTCGATCTGTCGCACCCGCTCGCGCGACACCCCGAATTCGGCGGATAGCTCCTCGAGAGTAATGGGATCCTCGGCGAGACGTCGCGCCTCGAAGATCCGCCTCTCGCGCGGATTGAGCACCGTAAGCGCACCCCTGAGCGCTTCCAAACGGGCGTCCGACTCCTCACGCTCAGCGAGGCGGGTCTCCTGATCGGCGCTTTCGTCGACGAGCCAATCCTGCCACTCGCCTTCGCCGTCTTCGCGCAACGGCGCGTTGAGCGAGGCGTCGCCGCCGAGGCGGCGGTTCATTTCGATCACGTCTTGCTTGGCGACTCCGAGACGCTTCGAGATCGTCTCTACTTGATCGTCGCGCAAGTCGCCCTCGTCGAGCGCCGAAATGCGGCTCTTCGCCTTGCGCAGATTGAAAAACAGCTTCTTCTGGCTCGCGGTGGTGCCCATCTTCACCAGCGACCATGAGCGCAGGATGTATTCCTGAATCGAGGCCCGAATCCACCACATCGCGTAAGTGGCGAGCTTGAAACCCTTATCCGGCTCGAACCGCTTGACGGCTTGCATCAGCCCGACATTGCCCTCGGAAATCACCTCGCCGATCGGCAGGCCATATCCGCGATACCCCATCGCGATCTTGGCCACCAGCCGCAAATGCGAAGTGACGAGCTTGTGCGCGGCTTCGCGGTCGCCGTGCTCGCGCCAACGCTTGGCAAGCATGTATTCGTCATGCGGCTCCAACATCGGAAACCGCTTGATCTCTTGCAGATAACGGGCAAGCCCAGATTCGCCCGCGATGACGGGAAGGGACGCGGCCATGTTATTCTCCAGTCGGGTCTCGGTTTTAGACCGTCCCCATCGGCGCTACGGCCGGTTGCCCAATAGTGTTCCGGCAAGCGTGGCCGAAAAAGGGCCGAACGGCCAGAGCAGAATGAAGCGACGATGAACGTTAGTTCATTTTTTTTCTCGCAATCCGCGGCCTTCTTCATCACTCGCCGGAGCGCAGAGCCTTGATAAGTTTGGAAAGATCCTTTGGCGCGGGACTTTCGAAACGCAATAGCTCCCCGGTGATCGGATGTTCAAACCCTAAAACCGCGGCATGCAGGGCTTGGCGCCCGAGCGCCCCAAGGGCGTCTCGCGCGCCCTTCGCGAGCTGTGTCGCCTTGGTCCTGAACCCCGCGCCGTAAACCGAATCGCCGAGCAGCGGGTGACCGATCGAGGCCATGTGGACGCGAATCTGATGAGTCCGTCCGGTTTCAAGCCGGCAAACCAGGAGGCTCGCGCGGCCGAGGGCCTCTTCGAGCCGCCAATGGGTGACCGCGCGCCGGCCGCGCCCATCGGGCGCGACCGCCATTCTTTCGCGATGACGCGGATGGCGGCCAATCTCCGCCTCGATCCTCCCCGCAATCAACGGGAACTCGCCCCACACAAGCGCAAGATACTCGCGCACAAGCGACCCGGCGCGGCCGTGATCGGCGAAAAGCTCGGCAAGGCCGCGATGCGCGGCGTCGGTTTTGGCGACGACCACGAGACCGGAGGTGTCCTTGTCGAGCCGGTGCACGATGCCCGGCCGCCTGATTCCGCCTATGCCGGAAAGGCTCGCGCCGCAGTGGTGGAGCAGCGCATTGACCAGCGTGCCATCGGCGTGGCCCGGCGCCGGATGGACGACGAGGCCAGCCGGCTTGTCAATGACGATCAGATGCTCGTCCTCGTAGACGACGTCGAGCGGCATGTCCTCGCCGATTAGCGGCGAATCCTCAGGCGGCGGCGCCTCGAACGCGATCCGCGCGCCCTCGGGAAGCCGCATCGAAGGCTCCCGCGCGACTGCTCCGTCAACCTTAACTTCTCCCGCCTCGATCAGCGTCTTGAGCCGCGTGCGCGACAGCGCGATGCGCCGCCGGGCCGCCGCCCAGCCCAGGAATCGGTCGAGCCGCTCGCCCGCGCTCGGCGTGTCGACGTCGAAGACCTGCACTCCCGACGGCGCGACCAAGGGTCCATTGGGCGCGGCTTCAACGCTCGGCTGGCGCTCCGTCTCGTTCCCGCTCCTCTCGAAACGGCGCTTGGCCATGGCGGTCATACGCGCTCACGGCGTCTCTTCCGCTCGCCCGTCACGGCGGCGGCCGGGGCCATGACAGGGCCGAGCGCGGCGACGATTTTCTCTTGGCTCGGGCGAATTCCGGGCTTATGGGCGTCGAGCCCGCGCCGCATCGCCGCGACATGGGCGGGCGTATTGCCGCAGCAGCCGCCGATGATGCGCGCGCCGCAATCGACGGCCAGCCCAGCGTATAGTTCCATCAGCTCTGGCGTGCCGGAATAGTGGATGTGCGCGCCATGCCATTGGGGCACCCCAGCATTGGCCTTTGCGATCAGCGCGGCGTTTGGACTGGCCGCGCCCATGTCCAGGATCGCGAGCAGAAGATCGGAGGCGCCGACGCCGCAATTGGCGCCATAGGCGAGCGGCCTGGGGTCGAAGTCTTCGACGAGGGCGGCGAGCGCGGCGGGCGCGACCCCCATCATTGTGCGGCCGGCGGTGTCAAAGCTGGCAGTGATCGTGAACGGCATTTCGACTTTTGCGGCCGCCAGCGCCGCCGCGCGAATTTCTTCGGGCGCGGACATCGTCTCGATCCATGCGACGTCGGCGCCGCCGTCGCGCAAGGCCTCGATCTGCTCGACAAAGACCTCGACCGCTTCGGCTTCGCTCAAGGGTCCGAGCGGGGCGATAAGATCGCCAGTCGGCCCGACCGAACCGGCGACGACGATACGCCGCCGCGCCCTGTCGGCGACGTTGCGCGCGTTCTCCGCGGCGAGGCGATTGAGTTCGCGCGCGCGGGGGTCAAGGCCGTGCAGCGCGAGACGCCGGCGGTTGGCGCCGAAACTGTTGGTCAGAATGATGTCCGAGCCGGCGTCGACGAAGGCCTGATGGAGAGCCTGAATCTGCTCGGGCTGCTCGGCGTTCCACAGCTCGGGACTGTCCCCTGAGGTCAGGCCCATCGCGAACAGATTGGTGCCTATGGCCCCATCCGCCAGCAGCGGCCGGTCCTCGGCCAGAAGAGTTTGCAACATACGCGATCTCGCTGCCGGGGACGCGCAAGCGCGCCGGTTCGTCCTGAATTAGGCGTAGAAGCGCCGGGAAGCAAGGCGCGGGAAGGGCCCCAACCCTCCCGCGCCGGGCCATCGCCAGCGTGCGCGGCTTGCAGATCGGATCGCCGCCCTCGGCGACGCGAGCGACGCAGTCGTGAATTTGATCGTTGCTCGCTCGTCCGCCGTCCGGGTGGGTCAGCCGGCGCCTTGTTTCCGAGCGCCAGGTCCGTGAATCGCCCGAAACACGGTCTGTGGAGTGGCGGGCATATCGATATCCGTCACGCCATAAGCGCGCCACAACGCGTCGGCGATGGCGTTGACGACCGCCGGGGTCGAACCGATCGAACCAGCTTCGCCCGCACCCTTCAGTCCGAGGGGATTCGTCGTCGAGGGAACGTTGCGGGTCTCGAAATCGATCGAGGCGAAATCATCGGCGCGCGGCATGCAATAGTCCATGAAGCTCGCCGAGAGAAGCTGCCCGTCGCCGTCGTACACGGCCCGCTCCATCAGCGCCTGACCCGCCCCTTGGGCCACACCGCCGTGGACCTGACCCTCGAGGAGCAGCGGGTTGAGCGTGAAGCCGAAATCGTCGACGATCGTGTAGCGGTCGATTCGTGTCGCGCCCGTTTCGGGATCGATCTCGACCTCGCAGATGTGGGTCCCATTGGGATAGGTCGCGGATTCGGGCGTATAGGACTCGACGCCCCGCAGCCGCTCCGCGCTGGCCGAAGGCAGCGCGGCGATTTGCGCCAGCGAAAGTGATCGGTCGGTGCCGACGATGCGAATTTCCCCGTCGACGATTTCGAGATCGGCGCTCGCCGCCTCCAGCTCATCGGCAGCAAGATCCCTCAAGGATTGGGCGAGCTTCTTCGCGGCCCGCGTCGTCATCACCGCGCCAATCGGGATCGAACGGGAACCGCCCGTCCCAGCCCCGGTTGAAACCCGATCCGTGTCCCCTTGCACCACTTTGATGCGCTCGAGCGGCACCTCGAATTGCTGGGCGACGACTTGCGCGTAGGCCGTTTCATGCCCTTGTCCGCTGGATTGCGTGCCGATCAGCAGCGTGAACGAGCCGTCCTTCTCCAGCGCGAGCGAACCGGTCTCGCCTTCTCCCCAGGCCGTGCATTCAATATAGCTGGCGACGCCAAGCCCGCGGATCGCGCCCCGGTCCCTGGTTTGCGCGGCGCGCTTGTCAAAGCCGTCGACGTCGGCCTTTTCCAGGCACCTCTTCAGAGCGCCGCCGAAATCGCCGACGTCGTAGGTCCGCTCCGTCCGCGTCTTGTAGGGCATCGCCGCGGGGGGCACGAAATTGCGCAGGCGGATCGCTTCCTTCGACAGGCCGAGCTCGCGCGAACAGCGGTCGACAAGGCGCTCCAGGACATAGGCGGCTTCCGGCCGTCCGGCGCCGCGATAGGCGTCAACGGGCACCGTGTGCGTGTAAACGCCGCGAACCCGCGCGTGCAGCGTTTCGATTTTGTAGGGACCAGTGGCCATCGAGGCGCCGAGCCAGGGCACGTAAGGCGCATAGAGGGACAGGTATGCGCCTAAATTGGCGAGAATATCCACGCGAAGGGCGAGAAACCGCCCGTCTGTGTCCAACGCCATCTCGGCGCTCGTCACATTATCGCGACCATGAGCGTCTCCAACGAAGTGCTCCGACCTGTCAGCCTGCCACGAGACCGGGCGGCCAAGGAGCCGCGCAGCTTCCAGGACAAGCGGATATTCGCGATAGAGAAACCCTTTGGTGCCGAAACCCCCTCCGACGTCGCCGGTGACCACCCTCAGCTTCTCTGTCGGTATCTTCAGCACTTTTCCGGCCAGGACGTCGCGCAAAACATGCACCCCCTGACTGCCGACGTGAAGGGTTAGGCGACCGCCGCCAGGGTCGACGGAGGCAACGGCCGCGCGCGGCTCCATGAAATTCGAAATGACCCGTGGATTGACGACCCTGATCGAGACCACATGAGGGGCCCGAGCGAAAACGGCGTCGGTCTCGGCCTTGTCGCCGATATGGGCGTCAAAGGCGACGTTGCCCGGGGCGCCGGAAAAGAGCTGAGCAGCGCCCGGCTCGATGGCGGCCAGGGAATCGACGACGGGCGGCAAGGATTCCCAGTCGATTCCGAGCGCCTCGGCGCCGTCGCGAGCGGCGAACGCCGAGTCCGCGATGACCATCGCGACGATATCGCCAACGTGATGCGCTTCCGCGCTAGCCATGACCGGGTAGGGCTTCAGAGGCGTCAACGCGCCGTCCGAGTTTCGCGTCGGCGCCAAGCAGGGAATTGGCCCGAGAGAAGAGAAGTCCGACGCAGTCAGCACGGCCTTCACTCCGGCGACCTTGAGCGCCGAGTTGCGGTCGGCGACGCGAAAGCGCGCATAAGCGTGCGGGCTGCGGACGAAAACGGCGTGGAGGGCGCCTTCGGGCGCGAGGTCCGACGTGTAGACGCCCTCGCCCCGAACCAAACGGTCGTCTTCAACGCGCCGCACCGGTTGGCCGACACCGAATTTCAACACTTTCATCGTCATCTGATCCCTGTTTCCAGTATGCGTCCATCCGTCCTTCGGCGATCAACGCAGGCGCTCGAAAATTTCGCCGCAACCAATCTCTGCGCGACCAACACCGACATGGTCAACGGTTCGTTAAGCCCGTTGGTCGACAATAAGACGAATATTGCATCACGCGTGGGCACAAACTCATGAGCGAGCACGAGGACTCCGGCCTGGGCCGGCTGTCGAACGAGGCGAAGTCGCCGCCCGACCCGGATATCATTCCCCGCGACGGCGAAACGCAAGGGGCTTCGCAGTCTCCGCCGGACAGGGCGGGGGGCGCACCGGCGCGCATGCTGGCCGTGGTTCCCCTAAGACTGAAGCCGGAATGGCTCGAATCTGAGCCTATCGCTCCGCCCGGGACCTTCCTGCGGACAAGCCTCGCCGCGGCAGCGGCTGTGGCGCTCGCCGCCGTCATCGGCGCTGCGGGCGTGCTGGTGAACGAACACAATCGCCAAAACAATCTGCTCGCCGTGAGCGCACATGAAACCGAGTCGCTCGCGCAATCTGTGAAAGCGCTGGGCGTGCGCCTCGATGCGATCGAAAGGGCGAAGTCTCGCGACGACATAGTCGAATTGCGGCGGTCGATCGGCGAACTGAAATCCGGCATCGCTTCCGGCCGCGATCTCGGCGGCGCGCTCGCGCAACTTTCGCAACGATTGGAAAAACTGGATCATGACGAGAGCGTAAAAGTCGACAAGCTCGGCGAGCGCGTCGACCGTGACACGAGCACGCGCAACGCTGAGCTGTCGGCCCGTATCGAAAAGCTCGAAAGGAGGGCCGCGGCGCCGATCGGCGTCGCACAGTCCATTCCTACCCCGCCCTCGCGAACAAAACCGCCCGCCCTTGCGCTGAGGTCCGGCTCAAACGTTTCCATGGAGACGACGGGTTCGATTCAACGACAAAGGCCGGTGCTGCAGGGCTATATCGTCCTCGACGCCCGATATGACGCGGCCCTGATCGGCGGACGCTACGGCGAACGCGAAGTGCGGCCCGGCGACTTTCTTCCCGGGGCCGGGCGGGTCGAGCGCATTGAGCGCCGAGGCGATCGATGGGTCGTTCTGACCAATGAGGGGTTGATCGCCGCGGCGGAAACCCCGCCGGATTGACGGGCCGCCGTCGACTTGCGCATTGTCAGAGCCTCGGCATTGTGCCGAGCGCGGCGCTCTTCCATTTGGCCCGAGTGTGATTGGCGCCGGAATCGGGCATATCCAAGACCGCGGCGCTTCAACAACCTCGGTTCGTGGGGCGGCCCATGCCATGCTTTCGATAAGCGCAAGCATGTGTTAGGAAGCGGCGCAAAGGGTCCCGCGCGTCGCTGCGCCGCGCGATCCGCAAGATAGACGGCGCAAATGACTGAACGGCGCAGTAGCTTTACCTATGAGGAACTCCTCGCATGCGGCCGCGGCGAACTGTTCGGCGCCGGCAACGCCCAACTGCCGTTGCCGCCGATGCTGATGTTCGATCGGATCAGCGAGATTTCCGAGACTGGCGGCGCCAACGGCAAGGGCGAAGTGCGCGCGGAGTTCGGCATTAATCCCAATCTCTGGTTCTTCAATTGCCATTTCAAGGGCGATCCCGTGATGCCGGGCTGTCTTGGGCTCGACGCGCTTTGGCAATTGACAGGGTTCTTCCTCGGCTGGCTTGGTTTGCCAGGCCGTGGCCGCGCGCTCGGCGTCGGCGAGGTCAAGTTCGCAGATCAGGTGCTCCCAACGGTCAAGAAGGTCGTTTACGGCGTCGACGTGAAGCGCGTCTTCAAAGGAAAGCTTATTCTCGGGGTCGCCGATGGCTGGCTGGAGGCGGACGGGAAGCGGATATATGACGTCAGCGACATCCGCGTCGGCTTATTCAGCCCGTCGAGCGCAAGACCGGCTTGAGCAGCGAGGCCGCCGTGGCGCGCAATCATGGAGACCGATAGATGAGACGCGTCGTCGTCACCGGCATGGGCATCGTGTCCTCGATCGGCTCCAACGCGCAAGAAGTGACCGCGAGCCTGCACGCTGGCCGATCCGGGATTACCCGCGCGGAGAAATTCGCAGAACTTGGCTTCCGTTCCCAGGTCCAGGGAGCCCCAACGCTCAACGCCGAAGAGGTCGTCGATCGTAGGGCGATGCGTTTCCATGGCGGCGGTACGGCCTGGAACCATGTCGCGATGGATCAGGCGATCGTCGACAGCGGACTTGGTCCGGATGAAGTCTCCCATGAGCGAACCGGCCTCATCATGGGATCAGGCGGTCCTTCGACGCGCGCGATCGTCGAGGCCGCCGACATCGCTCGCGCCAAGAGTCCCAAGCGCGTCGGCCCATTCGCGGTCCCCAAGTCCATGTGCTCCACCGCGTCGGCGACCCTGTCGACTTGGTTCAAGGTCAAAGGCGTCAGCTATTCCATTTCCTCCGCCTGCGCGACATCCAATCACTGTATTGGCGCTGCCTACGAACACATCCTCATGGGCAAGCAGGATGTCATGTTCGCGGGCGGCTGCGAAGAACTCGATTGGACGCTTTCCGTCTTGTTCGACGCGATGGGCGCGATGTCCTCCGCCTTTAACGATACGCCCTCGCGCGCGTCGCGGAGCTATGATAAAAGTCGTGACGGCTTTGTTATTTCCGCGGGCGCCGGCGTTCTGATTCTGGAGGAGCACGAACGCGCCAAAGCTCGCGGGGCGAAGATATACGGCGAGATCGTCGGCTACGGCGCGACTTCGGACGGCTTTGACATGGTCGCCCCCTCGGGCGAGGGCGCCGCCCGGTGCATGCGTCAGGCGTTGTCGACCGTCAAGACGCCGATCGATTACATCAATCCGCATGCGACCTCGACGCCAGTGGGTGACCTCAAGGAAATCGAGGCCCTGCGTGAGGTGTTCGGCTCCGGCGAAAAGTGTCCCCCGATCTCGGCTACGAAATCGCTCACCGGCCATTCCCAGGGCGCGACCGGCGTACACGAGGCCATTTATTCCTTGCTCATGATGCGCAATGGCTTCATCTGCGAGAGCGCCCACATCGATGAAATCGATCCGGCATTCGCCGACATGCCGATCGTGCGCGCGCGTCGCGATAACGTCAATCTTCGGACTGTTCTCTCTAATTCCTTCGGCTTTGGCGGCACCAACGCGACATTGGTGCTTAAGCACATCGACGCCTAGGCCGATCATGGCCCAAGGCCTTGGCCTCCAGCCCGGTGAAATCCAGTTCAATGAGCGTGCGATGGCGACTGGCTTGATGAGCGGTAAGCGGGGCCTGGTGATGGGCGTCGCCAATGATCACTCGATCGCCTGGGGCATAGCCCAGGCGCTCTCCGCCGAAGGCGCGGAACTGGCCTTCACTTACCAGGGCGAAGCGCTTGGCAAGCGTGTCGCGCCGCTTGCAGAAAGCCTCGGCTCGAGGCTCGTTTTTCCCTGTGACGTCGAGGACGTGTCTACGGTCGACGCAACGTTTTCTGCGCTCGAGTTGGCATGGGGAAGCCTCGATTTCCTGGTCCATTGCATTGGATTTTCCGACCGGAATGAGCTGAAAGGCCGGTACGCGGACACGAGCCGAGAGAATTTCCTCCGCACAATGCTGATTTCCGCGTTTTCATTTACCGAAACCGCCAAGCGCGCCGCGAACCTCATGCCGTCCGGCGGAGCGATGCTGACGCTCACTTTCGGCGGCGCCACGCGCGTGACCCCGAATTATAACGTCATGGGCGTCGCCAAGGCCGCGCTGGAGGCGAGCGTGCGTTATCTGGCGGCCGATTTCGGTCCCGACAACATCCGCGTCAACGCGGTCTCGGCCGGACCAATCCGCACACTGGCTGGCGCGGGGATCGCCGACGCGCGTTTCATGTTCAACTTCCAGCGGGCTCATTCTCCGCTGCGGCGTACGGTCACGATCGAGAACGTCGGCGGAGCCGCAGTGTATCTTCTTTCCCATCTGTCCGAGGGCGTAACAGGCGAAGTCCATTTCGTCGACGCGGGTTACAACATCATTTCGATGCCTCGCCCGGACGACGTGCAGGGTTAAAGCCCCCCGTCGTGCCCCGCCCGCTCACACAGCGCCGTTGCGTTTGGACCATTTTCGATGGAGTTCCGGCCCAATACGTCTCCCGCGAACCGCTGAACGCAAAGGCTATGGTCGCTGGTAGGTTCCGCAAATCCACGTTCCAGAAAGGGGCCGGCGCATTCCTTGGCGTGTGCGTCGTCGCGCTCTGGTCATTGTGCCTGACTTTCCCCCCGAGCGCAGCGGCTGAGAGGCGAACCGCCCATTTACACCGGCAGTCGTTTCACGAATTCATCGCCTCGCTCTGGCCGCTCGCCGAGGAGAGGGGAATTTCGCGCGCCACCTTCGACAGCGCCTTTGTCGGCGTCTCATTCGATCCGAAGGTCGTGGCCAACACGACACGACAGGCCGAGTTCGCGCGTCCGATCTGGCAATATATTGCAAGTGCGGTCTCGCCCGCCCGCATCGAGCGCGGCCGCGACAAGGCGCAGGCGGAACGCGCCTGGCTCACCAAGGCGACCCAAGCCTACGGTGTCGACGAAGGCGTCATATTGGGGATCTGGGGGCTGGAGACGGATTTCGGCGCGTTCGCCGGATCGGACAACGTCGTCAGAGCGCTGGCGAGCCTCGCATTCGCTCGCTTTCGTGGCGACTATTTCCGCGACGAATTGTTGTCGGCGCTTGTGATCTTGCAGGAGGGCGATATTACCCCGCGCAAAATGCGCGGCTCCTGGGCTGGCGCAATGGGGCAAACGCAATTCATGCCTTCGAGCTACCTTCTTTATGCTGTCGACTTCGAAGGCCATGGGCGGCGCGACATTTGGAATAGCGCGGCCGACGCAATCGGTTCGACCGCCAACTTTCTCTCCGCGCACGGCTGGAGAGCAGATTTGCCTTGGGGTTTCGAGGTGCGTTTGCCGGCGGAATTCAAGCTAACCGACGCCGATTCCTCGCGGTCAGCTGCTTTCGAAGCCTTCGCCGCTCGTGGCGTCAAGCGGGCCGATGGCGCGCCCCTGCCAAATTCGGGCGAGGGACGTCTGCTCATCCCGGCCGGGCGCAGGGGTCCGATATTCCTTGTCACCGACAACTTCGACACTATAAAATTATACAATAATTCCACGTCTTACGCGCTCGCGGTCGCCCTGCTCGGCGATGCGGCGACGGGCGGCGGCGGCCTCGTTGCGCATTGGCCAGTCGGGGGCCCTCCCCTGCGCGAAACTCAGGTGCGAAGACTACAGGCCAAACTCAAAAAAATGGGCTATGATGTCGGTGAGATCGACGGGAAAGTCGGAGACGCGCTCCGCTCCGCGGTTCGCTCGTATCAAGAGCGCAATGGGCTCTCGCCGGACGGTTACGCCAATCTGGCGTTGCTGAAACGAGTGGACGCCGGGCGATGACGGGCGGTCGGCGTTTCCAGACAATTGCCCGCCGACAACAAGGGGCGTGACGTGTCGCCTCGCGGCATCTCATCGGGTTTGGTGCTCCTAGGGCGGATCGCTGTTCTGGCGATTTGCTGCTGGGTCTTGGCCGCACCCGCGTCGCGCGCCCAGGATTCCGGCGGATTGCCAGGATTTCTGCAGCATCTCTTTGGCTTTCCGCCAAAGCCGCAGGCCGCGCCTCAATCAACCGCCCCGTCCAAGGCTCGGGCGCACAAGCCACGAAAGAAAGGACAAGACTTCGTTTCCACCACCGCGACGCGAGCGCCAGGATCGCCGGGCGGGGAACCCGTTCAGCCGACTTTTTTCGTGTCCGTCCTTGGCGACAGCCTTGCCATCCTGGCCGCGCAGGGCCTGAGCGACGCATTTGCCGACAAGCCAGAAATTTCGATCACCAACTTGGCGCGCGATCTGTCGGGCCTTACGCGTGACGACTACTACGATTGGCCGAAGACCGCCCGCGACCTCGTGGCTGGCAACCCTAAGATCGACGTCGTGGTCATCATGATCGGGATCAACGATTTGCAGCCGCTAAAGAACGGCGCCGACACGCTCGATCCGCTCACCGAGAAATGGCGCGATGCGTATGCACAGCGAGTTCGAAAACTTTGCGGCGCCGTTTCATGGCGCTCATATTCCTGTTCTCTGGGTCGGCCTGCCGCCGATGCGCGATGAACGTTTCAATAGCCAGGCGAGCGCGCTCAACGAGATCTACCGCGAGCATGCGGAAAAGGCCGGCGCCAAATACATTGACATTTGGGACGCCTTCGCCGACCAGAACGGCCAGTATGCCGCCTTCGGGCCCGATGTCGAAGGGCAAAACGTCAAGCTTCGCGCCGGCCCGAATGGCATTTATTTCACCAAAGCCGGGGCCCGGAAACTCGCCCAGTTCGTTGAGCCGGATATCCGCCACGCCTTCGACAAATTGAAGCCTCAAGGCGATATCGCGAGTTTGCCGCCTGACATTGAGCAGGAGGCGGACGATATCAACGCTCAGATTCGCCGCGAAATGGGGGCCGACAAGCTGGGCGCCGGCGACATCGCCGCTCCTGCGAGGCCGCTGGCGGGACCCATTCTGTCCTTGACCGCTCGACCGGTTTCCCCGCACGGGGCTATTGTCGGAACCCTCAGCGCATCCGCGGACGTTGCGGGCGCGCAGGCGCGCGCCCTGCGTCTGGGTCAGGCCCCCGAACCCCGTGCGGGCCGCGCAGACGATTTTTCCTGGCCTCGGGTCGAGTCAACGCCGTAAGGCTATGAAAAATGGTGGCGCGCCCAAATTTGACCGCCGTTTTTGCGAACTATCTCAACAGGACCGCTACAACGTCGCAATTCTCATCGAACCGGCGAGTCTTTTCACTCCAGACGCGCCTTGGCCGCCATTAGGTCGATCGCGGGAGGCGTGAAGCGGCGCCGTCAAACGCTTGTTTGGCTGGTGGGGTCGTGCTAGGCGACGCCGCGCGAGAATTCGGATTGCTCGGACAGCGGCCAAGAGCGCTCCGGCTTAGCGGACAAGGGAGCAATTGACGATGGCTGAACAGGATGGAAACGGGGCCGGCGCCCCGCAGGTCAATCCCAAATTCTCAATTCTCGCCCAATATACGAAGGACCTATCCTTCGAGAATCCCAACGCCCCGCGGACTCTGGGTCCGCAACAGAACGCCCCCAATATTTCTGTGCAAATCAACGTCAATGCGCGTCAGCTCGCCCCGACGGATTTCGAGGTGAGCCTGATGCTTGAAGGGGGCGCGGGCCAGGGCGCTGAAACGATGTTCAAATTCGAACTCAACTACGCCGGCGTGTTCCGGGTCGAGAACTTCCCGCCCGAGCAGGTGCAGCCGGTGGTAATGATCGAGGGTCCGCGTCTGTTGTTCCCGTTCGCGCGGCAGATCATCGCCGAAGCCGTGCGGGGCGGCGCCTATCCGCCGCTTTATCTCGATCCGATCGATTTCCAAGCGCTCTATCTGCAGCGCCTGGCCGCGGCCGGCGGGCAGCAGCAGCAGCAAACCGCCTGATTTCATTGAATAGGGGCGCTCAGCCCCGGATGGGGTGATAGCGCCGCCAGACCGCGCCTTCGCCGAGCGTGTCGACGTGCTTGGCGTGGGCGGTCGCTTCTTGATCGCTGATCAGCGAATTTCGCGGTCGACGCGCCCTCGTAAGAAGTGAAAGCGCAAAAGCGTCGGGAACGCTCGTCCGAGGCTGGTCTCCAAAGGACAGCGAGCGCTGCCGACCTCCTGTGAGCTCACCGTAGATTTCGACCAGGATTTCCGCGTCGAGCAGCGCGCCATGCTTCACCCTCCGCGACCGGTCGATGCGATAGCGGTCGCAAAGCGAGTCCAAGCCGTTCGGTTGCCCGGGGTGCTTTTTTCGGGCGAGCGCGAGCGTGTCGACGACGCGATCCATGCCAATCGTTTCACGTCCAAGCCGCGCCAGTTCAGCGTTCAGGAAGCGCATGTCGAATTCGGCGTTGTGAATGACGAGCCGCGCATCGCCGATGAAGGCGAGAAAGTCGCCGACGATGTCGCCAAAGACCGGTCTGTTCTTGAGCGCGGCGGTGGTGTGGCCGTGAATCCGCGCTGCATCCTCGGGAACGTCGCGCTCCGGATTGATGAGCGCGTGGAAAACTTTCCCGGTCGCGGTTTGATGGATGATTTCCACCCCGCCGATTTCCAGCACGCGATGCCCTTCGGTCGGATTCAAGCCAGTTGTCTCAGTATCCAGGACGACTTCACGCATGACGGCCTCTCTGTCCCTCCAGCGGCGCGGCGGCGCGCATGAATTGGCGAACCTGAGCGCGAGTCTGTTCCAGACTTCCACGTGTGTCGATGACCCAATGGGCGCGCCGACGCTTTTCCGCGTCCGAGGTCTGTTGCGATAAGATGGCCTCAAGATTGGCCTCGCTCATACGCGCGCGCGCCAAGGCTCGCGAACGTTGTATCGCCGTGGGCGCGCTGGCGACCACAACGATATCGACACCGGAGTCGCCGCCGGTCTCGAACAGCAACGGCACATCGACGATCGCGAATCGTCCCCCATCCGCGGCCACGCGCTCGACGAACCGCAGTCGCGCGTTGGCGACCGCTGGATGCACCAGGCCTTCGAGCCGCTTCAGAGCCATTGGGTCGCCCAACACCTGTTTGGCGAGCCGCTCGCGATCGACACATCCATTGACCAACACGCCTGGAAACTCCGCCTCGATCACTTGCGCGCCGTCGCCGGCGTAAAACTCGCGCACTGCCGCATCGGCGTCGAAGACCGGAGCGCCGAGTTCGGCGAACATGGCCGCCACGGTCGATTTTCCCATCGCGATCGAGCCCGTCACGCCGACGATGATCATCGGTTTTCCCCATGCGCCGCCAGCACGTCCGCTTCGACCAGCGCGCGCAGCTCGGGTGTGACCTCCGGCCGTGGGCCGAACCATCGCGCAAAGGCGGGCGCGGCTTGGTGGAGCAGCATCCCGAGCCCTTCCACCGCGCGCAAGCCGCGCGCCCGCGCCGCCTCGACGAGCGGCGTACGCAATGGAATATAGACGATGTCGGCGACGACGGCGTGTTTCGGCAACCCGCGCAAGTCGATGTCGAGCGCCGGCTGTCCGATCATGCCAAGCACGCTCGTGTTGACGACCAGATCGGCTTCAGCGAGTTCGCAGGCAAGGCCGGTCCAGGGCGAGGCGATCGTCGCCCGGCCGAATTGCCTGGCGAGCGCGACGGCCCTGGCTTCCGTCCGGTTGACGATGACGACGTGCTGAAAACCGCGCGACAGGAGCGCGTAGACGATCGCCCGCGCGGCGCCGCCCGCGCCAATGACGACCGCTGATCTCGGTTGCGCCGCCCAGCCGGGGGCGCCATCGTCCATATTCGCAAGAAACCCTTCAACGTCGGTATTGTCGCCCCACAACAGCTCGCCCTCACGCCAGAGCGTATTGACCGCGCCAAGGGCCCCGGCCACCGCGGTTCGGCAATCACAGGCCGCGAACGCCGCCTCCTTGTGCGGCGCCGTGACGTTTAATCCGACGAGGCGATCCCGGCCGATCATGGCGGCGAATCGACCGAACTCTCCGGGCGGAACGGGAAATCGTTCATAGCTGCCGGAAATGCCGAGCTCGATGAGCCAATGTCCGTGGATCATCGGCGAACGGGACTGGGCGACCGGCCATCCGGCCACCCCGGCGCGGCGAACCATGCTCTCATTCACAGTGAGATCAAATCCTTGAGACGCAGCCAGGCCAGAAGCTTGAACATCGGCATTCCCAGAATCGTGCCCAGGTCGCCGTCGATACGATCGAACAGATGCACGCCAAGACCTTCGATCTGGTAGGCGCCGACGCTCGAGAGCACGTCGGGCCCAGCAAGATCGAGATAGCGCGCGATCGCTTCGCCGTCGAGCGGGCGCATGCGGAGATCTGCGTGATCGGTTTCGACAACGAGCGTTTGACCGGAACGGGCGACGCAGAAAGCCGAGGTCAACCGATGCGTCCGGCCCGCGAGCGCCGCCAGCGAGTGCGCGGCCTCAGCCAAGTCGCGCGGTTTGTGCATAAGCCGCCCTTCGAGGCTCAGCGTCTGATCCGCCCCCAGGCAGAAGGCGTCCGGCCGCACCATACTAACAGCCAGCGCCTTGGCTTGCGCCAGTTTCGGTGCGAGTTGCTCGTGCGAACCACCGCCCGCGAAGTGGCTGCGCTCGAGCGATCTTTCGTCGACGTCAGCCGCCATGGCTTCGGCATCAAGGCCGGCGGCGGAGAGCAGGGCGCGCCGGCTTGCGCTTTGCGAGGCCAGAACGAGCGGGCTGGCGCCCAACCAAAGCGAATGCCGTCGGCCCGATGACTCCGATGATGTCTCGTGCCCCTTCATTCCAGTCAGCCGTCGGCGATGAACTTGAGGCGATGGGCTCGATAGAGGTCGAGCACCGCCGCCGCGGTCTCCTCGATCGACCGTCGGGAAACATCGATGATCGGCCACGATTGCTCGACGAACAGCCGGCGCGAGGCCGCGATTTCCTCGGCGACCGCCACGCGATCGACATATTCGGTCCGCGAATCGGCGTTGAGCGAGAGCAAGCGATTCTGCCGGATCTGTACGATCCGATCGGCGGAGGCGACAAGACCGACAATGAGCGGGCGGCGCAAATGATCAAGCTCAGGCGGCAAAGGCACATTCGGAACGACAGGGATATTCGCGGTCTTGTAGCCACGATTGGCCAGATAGATGCTGGTCGGGGTCTTGGAGGTGCGGCTTACGCCCACGAGCACAATGTCGGCATGCTCCAGGTTCTCCGGAAGTTGGCCATCGTCGCTCATCATGCTGAAATTGAGCGCGTCGATCCGCTTGAAATAGTCGGCGTTGAGCATGTGCTGCGCGCCGGCGCGCGGCGTTGAATTCTGCCCAAGGTAAGACTGAAACAACGTGAGAATCGGTCCCAACACTGACAGGCACGGCGAGCCCGACGCTTGGCAGCTGTCTTCGAGCCGCCGCGAAAGATTCGAATCGACCAAGGTGAAAAGCACGATTCCTGGCGCATTCTCGATCTCCGCAATCACTCGATCGAGTTGAGCCGGCGTTCGCACAAGCGGGTAGACGTGCTCGATTGAAGCAATGCCGCTATATTGCGCTGACGCGGCGCGCGACGCGGCGATCAAGGTCTCGCCGGTCGAATCGGAAACCAGGTGCAGATGGAAATAACTGCGACCCAACGCGGCGCCCTCGAATGTGAATCCACACGCTTATAACCGGCGCCGACGTCTGTGGACAGAAGTGGACGATCGCTAGGCCCGAGCCGAACTCTCCGGCGGATACAGAATACGGCGCGTCGGACAATTCACATGCAAACTCGCCAGGACGAAATTGGCTCGACGAAACAGACCAGCGTGAACTCTGGGGACAATTCAGAACAGGCGCGATATGGTTTTTGCCATGTTCCCTATATTCCTTAACAAAAGGTTAATCCTTTCGATTTGTCGTCAATCGACCGCAGGCGCCCATCTGACCCGGGCCGCTCGGCGCTCGCTGGGATAAGAAGGAACTGTCCCATCCCGTCAGTAGAAGAAGAAACAACTCTCTATAATCAATCTTGTTTGTTTGCCGATGGACAACCGCCTTGCATCCGATCAGCGCAGCCTCTAAGCCCGCGCGTAACCCGATGCGCGGGCTCTTTCATGAGAAACGGATTCAGCTGCCGATGGAGCTCTGGCTCAAGGCCCTTCACATCATCGCCATCATCGCCTGGATGGCGGGGATGCTCTATCTCCCCAGGCTGTTTGTTTACCATGCCGAGGCGCCAAAGGGCTCGGCGATGTCGGAGACATTCAAGATCATGGAGCGGCGCCTCCTCAAAGGCATCGTCAACCCGTCGATGGCGCTCGCCTTCGTGACCGGCATCGCGCTCGCTCTTCAGACGGGATTTTGGCGGGCGCCCTGGTTCCACGTGAAATTCGCGCTGGTGCTCGGGCTGGCCGCGCTGCACGGCTATTTCGCGCGATACGTGCGAATCTTTGCCGCGGACGCGAACGAGCGGTCGCCGCGATTCTTTCGCGTCCTCAACGAAGTTCCTACGGTCCTCATGGTCTTGATCGTCATTCTTGTTGTGATTAAGCCGTTCTAGAACCTTCCAAAATGTTGGCCGAGCGGGAATTCGCGCTAAAGCCCGTTGAAATTTTCAGCGAATGAGATTATGAAGCGGGCCTACTCGTAACCGCGAGTGTCTTGCGGCCATGGATCGCCCGATCCGACTTTGGCTGTAGCGGCCTCATCGAGGCCGAGCGCCGATTCCGAAGCGCCAGCTGTTCTTCCGAAAAGTCAGAGACTTCGGGGATTCCCAGACCTGACAGTCCGAACTATAAGGTCCGCCGATGCGGGAAATGAAACTCAAAGAGTTAAAGCAAAAATCTCCGACGGATCTATTGGTCTTCGCTGAGGAGAATGATGTCGAGAACGCATCGACGATGCGCAAGCAGGAGTTGATGTTCGCGATCCTCAAGCAGCTCGCCAGTGTCGACGTAGAGATTATTGGCGAAGGAGTGGTCGAAATTTTGCAAGACGGATTCGCCTTCCTACGCTCGGCGGACGCGAATTATCTGCCTGGCCCCGACGATATCTATGTATCCCCGTCGCAAATACGTCGATTGGGATTGCGAACCGGCGATACGGTCGAGGGCGTGATTCGAAGCCCTAAGGAGGGCGAACGATATTTCGCCTTGCTCAAATGCAACGCCATCAATTTTGAAGATCCGGAAAAAACTCGCCATAAGGTCCATTTCGACAACCTGACGCCGCTCTATCCCAACGAGCGGCTGCGGCTGGAGGTGGAAGATCCAACCCGGAAGGACCTGTCGTCACGCGTCATCGACATTGTCGCGCCAATCGGAAAAGGGCAGCGGGCGCTGATCGTCGCTCCGCCCAGGACGGGCAAAACGGTGCTGCTGCAGAACATCGCCCAGTCGATAACCGCCAATCACCCGGAATGCTATTTGATCGTGCTGCTTATCGATGAACGCCCGGAGGAAGTGACGGATATGCAGCGTTCGGTGAACGGCGAGGTCGTTTCATCGACTTTCGACGAGCCCGCGGTCCGTCACGTTCAGGTCGCCGAGATGGTGATCGAAAAGGCCAAACGGCTTGTCGAGCACGGGCGGGACGTGCTGATCCTTCTCGATTCGATCACCCGATTGGGACGAGCCTACAACACCGTCGTTCCCTCGTCGGGCAAGGTGTTGACCGGAGGCGTCGACGCCAACGCCCTGCAGCGACCGAAGCGGTTCTTCGGCGCGGCTCGAAACATCGAGGAGGGCGGCTCTTTGACAATCATCGCCACCGCGCTCATCGATACGGGATCGCGAATGGATGAGGTGATTTTCGAAGAGTTCAAGGGAACCGGAAACTCGGAAATCATCCTCGATCGCAAGGTCGCCGACAAGCGCACGTTTCCCTCGATGGATATTACGCGCTCGGGCACCCGCAAGGAGGAGTTGCTCGTGCCGCCCGACATTCTCAAAAAGATGTATGTCCTGCGCCGGATCCTGAACCCGATGGGCACAGTCGACGCGATCGAGTTCCTCCTCGGCAAGCTGCGCGAAACAAAAACCAACGCGAATTTCTTCGAATCGATGAACACGTGACGCACGTCGCCGGGATGGAAGGACAAAGCCGCCTTTCGGCCGGATGACTGAACGAAAGCGCCAATGGCGAGGCCCTGACAGTGCACCAACCGCCGGAGCGGGCCCTCGCCAATTTGCGCGTCGAGATCGATCGCATTGATCAGGCGATGCACGAATTGCTGATCGAACGCGGGCGCATCATCGATCGGCTGATCGAAATCAAGGCGCGTCAGGGCGGCGGCTCCGCCTTCCGGCCGGCGCGCGAAGCGTCGATGATGCGCGCGATCGCCGAACGGCATCGTGGTCTCCTGCCGCTCGATACGGTCGAGGGCATCTGGCGCATCATCATTTCGACATTCACCTACGTCCAAGCGCCCTATAGCGTTCATGTGGACGTGTCGCGCGGGGATTCGGCGATGCGTGATTCCGCGCGTTTTCACTTTGGCTTCACTGTCCCCTGCGTGCCGCATCTCAGCGCCGCCGACGTCATCGCGGCGGTGGCCGGATCCAGCGGCGATCTGGGAATGTTCGCTCTCGACGGTGGACCAGGCGCTGGGGCCTGGTGGACGCGGCTCGCGCCGCCCGGAGCGCCGAAGGTGATCGCCCGCCTGCCCTTCATCGAGCGAGTGGATCATCCGGCAGGGATGCCGGTGTTCGTGGTCTCGAAGCCGCTCGCCGATGGCGGAGCGCGCGAAGTGGTGCTGGAATCGATCGCGCTCGACCGTTGGCGAGCCGATTTCCCGCATGCGTTGCAGATCATCGGGGCCGAGATCATCGGTTCTGCCGCCAACGGCATGGGGCTCGGCCTACTGGTCGCGCGGCCCGGCGCGAATGCGGCCGACGCGGTCAGCGTGGCGTTGAGCGCTGCGGGGGCCGCGGACGTGCGCAGCGTGGAGGTCGGCGCTCACGCCGATCGCTTTAAGGCCTCGGCGTTGCGCAGGCGCGCGAATTGAGGCTATTCGAAGCGATCATGCCGTCCAACGCGCCCGTCCGTCCACAGCCGCGCCCAGAAATCCTGGCGATCGACGCCTACGTGCCCGGCAAGAGCTGGGTCGCCGGCCAAGCGAAGATCCATAAGCTGTCGTCGAATGAATCTCCGCTCGGCCCGTCGCCGAAAGCCATAGAGGCCTTTCGCGCGAGCGCGGCTGATCTCGCACGCTATCCAGACGGTTCGGCGTCGGCGTTGCGCGAGGCGATCGGCCGCCGCTACGGGCTCGAGCCGTCGCGAATCATCTGCGGCAACGGGTCGGACGAAATCCTGGCGCTGCTCGCGCACGCGTTCTTGCGGCACGGGGACGAAGGGCTCTACAGCGAGTACGGGTTTCTGGAATATCCGATCTGCATCCGCGCGGCCGGAGGCGCGCCGGTCATCGCCAAGGAGACGGACAAAACCGTGAGCGTCGATGCGATGCTCGCAAGGGTGACCCGGCGGACCAAAATCGTCTATCTCGCCAATCCCAATAATCCCACCGGGACCTACATCCCTTTTTCGGAGGTCAAGCGCCTGCAAGCGGGCCTGCCGGCCGACGCGCTGCTGGTCATCGACGCGGCCTACGCCGAATATGTGACCCGCAACGACTACGCAGCGGGCATCGAACTCGCCGCGACCTGCGAAAACGTTGTGATGACGCGCACCTTTTCGAAGATTTACGGGCTCGCCAGTTTGCGCATCGGCTGGGCTTACGGGCCGCCTCACGTCCTCGACGCGCTCAACCGCATCCGCGGACCGTTCAACCTCAATGGGCCAGCCCTGGCGGCGGGAGTCGCCAGCCTCGGCGACACGGCTCACGTCGAGGCGGCGATCGCTCATAACGCGCGTTGGTCGCCATGGCTCAGCGAGGCGATCTCGGCGTTGGGAATCGAAGTGACCCCAAGCGTCGGCAATTTTCTGCTATTGCGATTCAAGGATGCGCTCGCGCGGACGGCCATGGACGCGGACGCATTCTTGAGCGCGCGCGGCTTCATCCTGCGCGCGGTGGCGGCCTACGGCCTGCCGGATTGCCTGCGTCTCACAGTCGGGAGCGAAGAGGCGAACCGCGGCGTGGTGGCGGCGCTGACGCAATTCATGCGGGGCGACCATGGTTGAGCGGCTAGGGCCGCCGCTCGATGAGCCGATTTTCGACGAGTTGGCGATCATCGGCGTCGGGCTGATCGGGTCCTCGATAGCCCGAGCCGTCCGACGGCGAAATGCGTCGCGGCGGATCGTCCTGGCGGATCGATCGGAAGACGTTCTGCAGCGAGCGAACGCCCTCGGTCTCGGCGACGAAGCAACCGCCGATCTGGCGCTGGCGGTCAGGAACGCGGACTGCGTCATCCTCTGCGCGCCGCTCGGCGCCAACGACGGAATTGGGCGCCTGATCGGACCCGCTCTGAGGACAGGCGCGATCGTGTCCGACGTCGGGTCGGCCAAAGGGGCGGTGATCTCGGCGTTGAAACCGGTATTGCCGGCGCATGCGCGCCTCGTCCCCGCCCACCCGGTCGCCGGGACCGAGCAGTCGGGTCCGGACGCCGGGTTCGCGACGCTTTTCATCAACCGCTGGTGCATTCTCACCCCGCCCGATGGGGTCGACCAGGACGCCGTGGGGAAGGTTCGCGCCCTGTGGGAGGCGCTCGGATCGCATGTCGAGACGATGTCCGCCGCGCATCATGACCTGGTGCTGGCGATCACCAGTCATGTGCCGCATCTGATTGCTTACAATATCGTCGGCACCGCCGCCGATCTCGAGGAGGTCACCCGCTCGGAGGTGATTAAGTTCTCGGCGGGGGGCTTTCGCGATTTCACCCGCATTGCGGCTTCGGATCCGACCATGTGGCGCGACGTCTTTCTGTACAACAAGGATGCGGTGCTGGAGATGCTCGGGCGGTTCACCGAAGATCTGACGGCGCTGCAGCGGATGATACGCCGCGAGGACGGCGACGGATTGTTCGACTTGTTCACGCGGACCCGCGCGATACGGCGCGGCATCGTCGCCGAGGGCCAGGAGACGACGGCGCCGGACTTCGGCCGGCGGGACGCCGAGGCCAACGAGCCGATTTCGTGACGCCGACCGCGGACGCCAGGCCGGAGCCGCACGGCGAACTTTGGGTGTTCGGCTATGGGTCGCTGATGTGGCGGCCGGGGTTCGCCTATTCGCTCAAATGCAGGGCGACGCTGCGGGGCTGGCGCAGATGCCTCTGCATTTATTCACATGTCTATCGCGGGACGCCGGACCGGCCGGGTCTGGTGCTCGGGCTCGATCGCGGCGGGGCGTGTTCCGGCGTCGCTTTCCGGGTCGACGCGGCGCGGCGGGAGGCGACGATCCGTTATTTGCGCGAGCGCGAACAGGCGACCGAAGTCTATATCGAACGGATGGCGCCGATCACGCTCGACGGCGGCGGCCGCGTTCGCGCGCTGACCTATGTCGCGGACCGGCGGCATCCCCAATATGCAGGGCGCCTGGAGCGGGAGGCGATGCTCGACCTGGTGCGCGGCGGCAGCCGGGCGAACGGGCGACAACGCGGCTTACGTGACCGAGACGCACGACCACCTGCTGGCGATCGGCGTCCGCGACCACGAGCTGGAATGGCTCAGCGCCAGACTGCGGAGCGCGCGCCCGCCGAACCCCGCCAGGCGCCGCGGCGATCCAGAGCCGCCCGGCGCCGGGCGGCCGTCGCGCGATCGGGCGTGACCCAGGCGGCGCCGAGAAGCCGCCGATCGGAGGCGTGTTATCCTGGCCCGCGCCAAATTTTGCCAAGCCAAACCAAGCCAGACCAAACAGAACCAAGGAAAACCAAGAAAAACCAAGGAAAAAAGGCTTGGATTTCCTTGGATTCTCTCGTCCGAATCCTGACTTTTCAATGAGTTACGGCGATTCGAAAGCAAAAATCCATCGCGCCGCTTCATACCAACAGACCAATACGGCGGCGCACGTCCGCCCGGCGCGAAACGGCCATTCGCTCGCGTTCTTGGCGAGAGGGCAGAGTACCATCATTTGTGATTTTCAGCAAAGAATTGTTCGCGCGACTTTGCAGGCTCAGGCGACGACCCGATGAAGCCCGCGCGTCTTCCGTCCGCGACGTCTGGCCATTGGGGGTGGCTCCCGTCCGCCACACCGCCGTTCGCATCGAATGGCGCTATCCCCCAAAGCCTTCACGGCTTCTTCCGCCGCTCGGCGTCGAAATGAGCGCCCTCCGCCACCAGCGCCTCGAGCGACGGATCGCGGGCGATCGCTTCCGCGTTGAGACGGGCGCAGGCGGTCTCGATTGCGGCCTGCAGCCGCGCGCTGAAGGCGGCGCGATCGAGTCCGGGGCCGATCGGCGGCAGGTATTCGATCACCGCCACGCCCGGCCGGCGCAGGAGGCCGCGCCGCCGCCAGAACAGCCCGGTGTTGAGGGCGACCGGCAGGCAGGGCGCGCCGGTTTCGACATAGAGCGCCGCGACGCCTTGTTTGTAGTTCGGCGGCGCTCCGGGAGGCCGGCGGGTGCCTTCCGGATAGATGAAGACCTGGCGGCCGGCCGCCAGCACCGGTCTTGTGCCGGCGACGATTTGCTGCAGGGCCTGACGGCCGCGCGCCGCGGTCGATCGCGATCTGCCGCGACACGATCAGATAGAGGCCGAACAGCGGCAGATAGGTCAATTGCCGCTTGAGAATGATGGCGAAATCGGGAGCATATTTGAGGAGGGCGAAGGTTTCGAGAAAGGACTGATGCTTGGCGGCGATCAGGACGGCGCCGGAAGGAATGTTCTCGACGCCGCGGTATTCGACCCGCAGGCCGCAAATTGTCTCCAATAGCCACACCGAAACGGCGCCCCAGAGACGAGCCAGTGCGAACACCCCGCGTCGTCCGCCCAGCATCATCGGCAGGCCGATGATCATCAGAACGGTAATATTCACGTAAAACAGAAAGTTGAACAGCAGGGAGCGCGACCGTCAGCATGGCGGGCCGCCGTATCGGAGAAACGTATAGGGAGGCGCCCGCAGGGTCATTGGAGAGCGTGCAGCTGGCGGAAGACGATCTCTCGCGACAGGAAGCCGGTCAGCAGCGTCACGGCGGCGACGACCAGCGCCAGCGCGGCATAGCCGGCGGGACCGAGAGAGAAAGCGCCAAACATCGCGGCGATCTCCTCGGCGCCCGGCGAGTCCGCCCACCAGGCCGACAGCGCCGACGCTGCGAGGAAGAAAGCGATGGAGGCCGAACCGCCGATCAGCGCGCCGCGCAACCCGAGGCGGCGGAAATGCGTCTGGAATTCCCTGGCGATGAACGCGTCCGAGGCCCCGACGAAATGCAGCACCTCGATAATCTCGCGATTGCCGGCCATCGCTCCCCGAGTCGCGAAGCCGATCGCCGTGCCCATCGCCGCGATCATAAGAGCGAACAGCGCGGCGGCCAGCAGAACGATGGCGTTGGCCATTGTCCCAATGCGAGCCGCCCAGGCGCGGTGATCGTCGAGGTCCGCCTGTGGAACGGCGGGCGCGAGAGCCGCTCGCAGCGCCGCGAGGTCTTGTGCGCTTTGGCCGCGCATATGAACGATAATGAGACGAGGGATCGGCAACAGGCTCAGATCGAGGCCGCTGCCGAGCCACGGCTCGAGCAGCTTTTCCGACTCGGCCTTGGAATAGGGGCGAACCTCGTCGACGCCGGGAGCGTGAGAGGCGACGGAAACAGCCTTGGCGACAAGACCGTCCACGTCGTCGCCCTGCCGCGGCTTGATTTGGATCGTAACGTCGCGCAACACGTCGGAGCGCCAGAATTGCGAGGCGTTGGCGACGAGCAGCGCGCCGCCGGCCGTCAGGCAGGCGAGGAATGTCATGATCGCGACGACGACCACCAACGCGCGTCCGGCGACCGAGTCGCCGGGTATCAGCGGCATGTCCCGCTTCACGATCGGCTCGAGGACGAAGCGCTTTTCCACGGCCGGGTCATTCATGGCGGCTGGCCGTCGAAGATCGTGAGCTTCCCATCGCCGACCACGAGCCGGCGCGCGAAGCCGAACTGATCCATGAGATGGAGATCATGGGTCGCGATGACGACCGCCGTGCCGAGCCGATGCAACTCGACGAACAATCGAAGAAGCCGACGCGCGAGGCCGGGATCGACATTGCCGGTCGGCTCGTCGGCGAGCAGCAATTCAGGCCGGACGATGAGCGCGCGCGCAATCGCGGCGCGCTGCTTTTCGCCGCCGGAAAGAACGGGCGGGGAAGCGCTTATGCGCTCGCCGAGGCCAACCCAGCGCAGCAATTCAATGACTTCGGCGCGATACACGGATTCCGCGCGTCCCATGGCCCGCAGCGGCAGGGCGACGTTCTCATAGGTCGTCAGATGATCCAGCAGGCGAAAATCCTGGAATACGACGCCGATGCGCCGCCGCAGCGCGGTGAGGTCATCCTTGCTCAATGCGGTCGCGTCCTGGCCGAAGATATGAACAGCGCCGCGCGTCGGTCGAAGCGACAGAAGCATCAGTCGCAGGAGAGTCGTTTTGCCGGCGCCGGAGGGGCCGGTCACGAACTGAAAGCTCTGCGGCGCGATGGAGAAATTCAGATCGCGAACGACCTCTGGCCCCATCCCATAACGCAAACCGACGTTTTCGAAGCGTAGCAACACGATCCTCGGGCAATGGCGGAGGCAGGCCGCTCATCCGGCTTTAGCCGCGTTTCGAACCAAACGCCAGCGATCGGCCGCCGCTGAGAATGGAAGTTTCGAATAGCGACGCGGGTCGGGCAAGTCGTGCTCGAACCGTGACGACATTCCGGACCGAATTTCCGGCAGGCGGGCGCTTTCATTGATCGTCGCGACATGCAGGTTCATGGCCGCGGCGAGTTTGGCTCGAGTCGGCCCGCGCGCCATCGACCCGGCGCTCCGGCGTCAAACGAGGCCGCCGAAGTTTCATCTGACGGGGCGCACGCGCGTGGCTCGCGGCGCAACCGCCCGCGGCTCAGTAGAGGGCTGACGGCGCGCTGGTAAATTTCGTCCGGCCGGGGGATAAGGATTTGTTCAGCAGGGGCAGGTTCATGAGCGGCGACAGGCAGGTCAAGGTCCTCTACGACGAAGCGGCGATCGCCGAGCGCACGGAAGCGCTCGCCCGGGAGATTGCCGCGGCCAGTCCGAAAGACCTCCTGGTCGTGGCGATCCTCAAGGGGTCCTTCATGTTCGCCGCTGACCTTCTTCGCGCCCTGCACAGGGTGGGGTTGGAGCCGCAAGTCGAGTTTTTTCACCTGTCGAGCTATCTGGAAGGGACCGTCTCGAGCGGCGCCGTGAAGATCCTGCGCGACATCGAATCCTCAGTGCGCGACCGTGACGTGCTCCTCGTCGACGACATTCTCGAATCGGGCCGGACGCTGGCCTTCGCCAAGGACTTGCTGGTCGCGCGCGGCGCGCGGCGGGTGCTCATCTGCGTCATGCTGGAGAAGCCCGGGAAACGCGCGGTCTCGATCGATGCGGATTTTATCGGCTTTGTGTGCCCCGACGTCTTTGTGGTCGGCTATGGCATGGACGTCGCCCATTCCTATCGCGAGCTGCCGTTCATCGGCCGCGTCGTCACCGCGCAAGACGCCGCCTGATCCTTTCCCTTTTCCGAGAGGCCGCTGGCGTGCTTGAGAGTCGATTTCAATCCTTCGCTGAATTGGGCGGGCCATCGCACGGGGCCGAGCGCGCGGAGGAATTGCGGCGGCAGCTCAAGACGGCGGGCCTGGCCGGATTCATCGTGCCGCGCGCCGATGAGCATCAGAATGAATACGTGCCCGCGAATGCGGAACGCCTGCTGTGGCTGACGGGGTTCTCGGGCTCGGCCGGGACCGCCGTCGTGCTGGCCGACAAGGCGGCGCTGTTCGTCGACGGGCGCTACGTGGAGCAGGCGAAAACGCAGACCGAAAGTTCGGTATTCGAACTGCATCATGTCGTCGACGACCCGCCGAGCGAGTGGCTCGCCCGAAACCTGCGGCCGGGCGACAAGCTCGGTTACGATCCGCGCCTTCACACTCCCGACGGCGTATCGCGACTTTCCGCAGCGTGTGAAAAGGCCGGCGCAGCTCTTGCGGCGCTTGACGCCAATCCGATCAACTCGATCTGGCGCGACCGGCCCGGGCCGCCGGTCGGCGCCGTCACCCAGCGCGACATTCGCTTCGCCGGCGAGAGCGCCGCGGCGAAGATCGCGCGGGTGCGCGAGGCCTTGAAGACCGCCGACGGACTCGTGATCAGCGACCCGCACAATCTGGCGTGGCTGTTCAACATTCGCGGCTCCGACGTGTCGCATACGCCTTTGCCGATCGGGTTCGCCTATGTTCCCCGCGAGGGACGCCCGATCGTGTTTCTCGATAGCCGGAAACCGACCAGCTCAGCCCGCGAAAGCATCGGCAAGCACGCCGAGATTTTGGAGCCCGAAGTCCTCCTCGCCTTCGTCGAGAGGCTCGGCGGCCGCGGCGTTCGCGTGGCGTTCGACGTCGCCACGGCGCCGGCGTTCTTGACCCAGGCGATCGAACGGGCCGGGGGCAAAGCCGAGGTCGGGGCCGATCCGATCACGCTGATGAAGGCCGCGAAAAACCGGGTGGAGCTTGCTGGCGCGCGGGCCGCGCACGAGCGGGACGGCGCGGCGATGACCCGCTTTTTGGTGTGGTTCGACATCGAGGCGCCGCGAGGGCGGTTGAGAGAGATCGACGCGGTCAAAGCGCTCGAAACCTTTCGGCGCGCGACCGGGAAGCTGAAGGATATATCGTTCCCGACGATCGCGGGCGCGGGCCCGAATTCGGCAATCCCGCACTATCGCGTCACCGAGGCGTCCAATCGAAAGATCGAACGCGGAATTTTCCTCATCGACAGCGGCGGGCAGTACGAGGATGGAACGACCGACGTCACCCGCACGATCGCGGTCGGTCGGCCCACGGCGCTGATGCGCGATCGCTTCACCCGGGTGCTCAAGGGTCACATCGCGATCGCGCGCGCGGTGTTCCCCAGCGGGACCAGCGGCGCGCAGATCGACGCGTTGGCGCGGATCCCTCTTTGGCGCGCCGGTCTGGACTTCGACCACGGCACGGGCCACGGCGTCGGATCCTATCTCTCGGTTCACGAGGGGCCGCAGCGCATCGCCAAAACGGGCGTGACCGCGCTCGCGCCCGGCATGATTCTATCCAACGAACCGGGCTACTACGCGGCCGGCGCATTCGGGATCCGGATCGAAAATCTTGTCGTCGTCGAGCCGCGGACGATCCAGGGCGCCGAACGGCAGATGTTGGGCTTCGAAACGCTGACGCTGGCGCCGATCGATTTGCGGCTTGTCGAGCCGAAGCTCATGGACGCCGACGAAATTGCCTGGCTCGACGCTTATCATGCTCGCGTCCGCAAAGCCCTGTCGCCGCTCGTCGATGCGCCGACCCGCCGCTGGCTCGCCAACGCGACGCGCCGCGTTCTTGCCGCGAACGGGAAGGGCAAGCGCTGACGCGATCCCGGCCAGGGGGCGGCCATTCTTGGATTCGCGGCGAACGAACGCCGCCAATGACCGGATCGCCCGTTGTCAAGACGCGAGCGCGGTTTCCACGAGTTCCACCCAGTAGCTCATGCCGTAAGGCAGAGCCGCGTCGTTGAAGTCATAGCCCGGGTGATGGAGGCCGGCGCTGTCGCCGTTGCCGACGAAGATGAACGCGCCGGGCCGCGCCTCGAGCATGAAGGAAAAGTCCTCCGCGCCCATCACCGGAGGCGTGTTCTGAACGGACATGGTCTCGCCCCGCGACCTTGCCGGCGATCGCGGCCGCGAACTCCGCTTGCGCCGCATGGTTGACCGTCGGCGGATAGCCACGGCGATATTCGACCTTGGCCGAGGCCCCGGCGGCCGTGGCGAGGCCCGCGACGATTTCGTGGATGCGTTTCTCGACGTAGTCGCGCGTCGCCGCCTGGAGCGTGCGCACCGTCCCGTTCAGCCACGCCGACTGCGGAATGACGTTGTTGGCCGAGCCGGCCTCGAAGCGGGTGACCGAGACGACGCAGGAGTCGAGCGGATCGACATTGCGCGAGGCGATCGTTTGCAACGCCGTCACGATTTGCGCGCCCGCGACGATGGGATCGACGCAACGGTGCGGCATCGCCGCGTGTCCGCCCTTGCCCTCGATATCGATGGTGAATTCGTCCGCGGCGGCCATCAACGGGCCGCTGCGGATGGCGAAAGACCCGATGGGGAGGTTCGGCATATTGTGCATGCCATAGACCTCCTCGATGCCGAAACGCTCCATAAGGCCGTCCTCGATCATCGCCATCGCCCCCGCGCCGCCCTCCTCGGCCGGCTGAAAGATGACGACGGCGTTGCCGCAAAAGTTACGCGTTCGCGCAAGATGACGGGCCGCGCCAAGCAGCATGGCGGTATGCCCGTCGTGGCCGCAGGCGTGCATCCGGCCCGCGACCCTGGAGCGATAGGGGAGGTTGGTCGCCTCCTCGATCGGCAGCGCGTCCATGTCCGCGCGAAGGCCGATCGAGCGCGAACCCGATCCCTTTGCGCCGCGAATGACGCCGACCACGCCGGTGCGGCCGATCGACGTTTTCACTTCGTCGCAGCCGAACGCGTTGAGCCGGTCGGCGACATATTGGGCGGTGCGCTCGACGTCGTAAAGCAGCTCGGGGTTCTGGTGGATTTCGCGGCGCCAAGTCTGGGCGTCCGGAACCAAGTCCTGGACAGCTTGATGGATCGGCATCGAAATATGGCTCCGTTGGGAAACGCCATGGAGTTGACGGCGCGGCCGAAGCGCTGTCAACAGGAAGCGAGGGGGCGCCGAACCCTACCGGCCGCGATGCAGGAGAAAAATCGCCTGATCGCCGAACAGATTCCAGGCGCATTTCGGCCAGATGGGACGCAGCGACCGGCCATGACGATCGAGCACGGCGCTCTTGTCGATTGTCGCCCCCACCTCGTGCGCCAACGCGATAAAATCAGAAATGGTGCAAAAGTGAATGTTCGGCGTGTCGTACCAGGAATGAGACAGACTCTCGGTCACCGGCATGCGGCCGGAAAGGGCGAGCTGCGCCCGCACTTTCCAGTGGCCGAAATTCGGCACCGAAACGATCGCCCGGCGGCCGATCCGCAACATGTGCTGGAGCACGACCTTCGGATGGCGCGTCGCCTGCAGAGTCTGCGACAGGATCACATAATCGAAAGCGTCGTCGGGGTAATCGGCCAGATCGGCGTCAGCGTCGCCTTGGATGACCGAAAGCCCTTTGGCGACGCAATCGTTGACGCCCTGTTGGGAGAGTTCGATTCCGCGCCCGTCGGCGCTTCGCTGATCCGCCAGCAGCCGCAGCAACTCTCCATCGCCGCAGCCGACATCGAGCACGCGCGAACCCGGATCGACGAGTTCGGCTACGCGCAATAGATCGACGCGGAGCGGGGCGGGGGCCCGAACCAGGCTCAAGCGATGCCTTTCGCGCGGGCCGCCGCGTCGATGAAGCCTCTGGTGGTGTCGATGAGGTCCGGCACGTCGAGCAGAAAGGCGTCGTGTCCGCGATCGGTTTCAATTTCGACGAAGGAGACGGACGCGCCGCCGGCGTTGAGCGCGCGGACGATGGCGCGCGAGTCGCTGGTCGGAAACAGCCAGTCGGAGGTGAAGGAGACCACGCAAAACCGCGTCCGCGAACCTTTGAAGGCGCGCGCAAGCGATCCGCCATAGTCCGCCGCGAGGTCGAAATAGTCCATCGCTCGGGTCATGTAGAGATAGGAGTTGGGATCGAAGCGCTCGACGAAGATCGCGCCCTGGTGCCGCAGGTAAGATTCGATCTGGAATTCCGCGTCGAAGGAGAACGTGCGGGCCGAGCGGTTTTGCAGATTGCGCCCGAAGCGGCGATGCAGCGCGCTGTCGGAAAGATAGGTGATGTGGGCGGCCATGCGCGCGACCGCCAGACCCTTCGACGGCCTGGTGCGCTCGATGAGATAGCGCCCGCCGCGCCAATCGGGGTCGGCCATGATCGCCTGTCGGCCAACCTCGTGGAAGGCGATGTTCTGGGAGGAATGGCGCGCCGCGGTGGCGATCGGCAGGGCGGCGAACACGCGCTCTGGATAGCTCGCCGCCCACTGCAGAACCTGCATGCCGCCCATCGAGCCGCCCACGACGCAAAACAGCGTGTCGATGCCGAGATGGTCGATCAGCAGCGCTTGCGCGCGCACCATGTCGGCGATCGTGACCAGCGGAAAGTCGAGCCCGTAAGGCTCGCCGGTTTCCGGATTGATCGAAGCCGGGCCGGTGGTGCCCATGCATCCGCCGAGGACGTTGGCGCAGATGATGAAAAATCGATCGGTGTCGAAGGGCCGGCCCGGACCGACCATTGTCTCCCACCAGCCTTGCCTGCCGGTGATCGGGTGAGGGTTGGCGACGTGCTGATCGCCGGTCAGGGCGTGGCAGACCAGCAGCGCGTTTGACTTATCCGCGTTGAGCTCGCCATAGACCTGATAGGCGATGGTCACGGGCGCCAATGTCGCGCCCGAATCCAATTGCAGCGGCGAATGACCGCCAATCCGCAGCGTGTAGCTGTCCGGCGAAATGGACTG
>CAWAIM010000033.1:0-12191 GCA_963781895.1 uncultured Alphaproteobacteria bacterium | reverse complement strand
GCCGGCGGGATAAGTGCCCAGCGCCGGGTGGTCGTCGGCGAGCGCCGGAACGATCAGACCCGACGGCAGCAACGCCCCGCCGGCCAAGCCTGCGCCAGCCCCGAGCAATGTGCGTCGCGACATGCCCGAATCGAGGTTTCTTCCATAAAATTCGCCTCTAGCCATGAGAATTCCTCCCGAAAAGCGCCCCTATTCGCATTCGCCGGCCGTACTTCCTGGCGAATTACGAAGCAAGACCCGAAGTCGCGAAGCAGCGACATTCGTTGCGATCTTGCGCCCATCTCGATCTGTTTGCCGCCGGGGTGCGGCTGTCAACCCGACTTTCGTTCTATAGGACTGTCGACTGTCATTCCTCAGCCCGAAGATTTGCTAGATGCGCCTCGCGGAGATCGAGTTCGCGCTCGATGCGCCGCCGGGCCTCGTCCTTCAGTTCGCCGCCGCGAAAGAGTTCATTGACGAGGTCCCGTTCGGCCTCGATCAGCAAGAGCTCGATTTCGTCGCTCATCTCGACCAGCTTTTTGTGATGACCATCACCGTCACTGCGATAGTCGATGGTTTCAAGCCGGTCGCGGTGAAGATCGCGAATCGGTCGGACAACGGATTCCGGGAGCTGACGTTCGGCCGCCATTCTGTCGAGACGGTCGATCGCCCCCTCGATGGCGCGCCTTCGAGCCCGGAACTCCTCGTCCCGCTCTGCCTGTCGTTCGCGGCGTCCGGCATGAGCGAGACCGAGCGCGCGGGTCACGGCGGGCAGCGTCAGGCCTTCGCCGACCAGGGTCACGACAATGACGCTGAAGGTAAGAAACAGGATCAGGTCGCGGTCGGGAAACGGGCTTCCGTCGGCTCTGGCAAAAGGGATCGCGAGCGCCGCCGCAAGAGAGACGATGCCGCGGATTCCGGTGAACGCCAACGCAAAGAGCCATTGCCACGGCGGCGATGGATCCTTGCGGCGGATCGCGGGAAAGAGCCATCGCGGCAAATAAGCTGCGGGAAACACCCAGACGAAACGGGTCACGATCACCACGGCGCAGACGACAACGGCGGTCATGGACAGTTCGAAAATCGAATACGGGCGAATGCCGGAGAACAGCGTGCGCGCCTGCAAGCCGGTGATGAGGAACACCAAGCCTTCGATCAGGTAGATCAGGAAGTCCCAAAAAAAAATGCCCTGAAGCCTTGTTGCGGCGCTGATCAACCGAAGGCCGTTCCAGCTGATATAGAGTCCGGCCGCCATCGTGGCCAGAACGCCGGTGCCCCCAAGCCGCTCCGGAGGCCAATATGCCACGAACGGCGTCAGCACCGAGAGCATGATCTCGACGCTCGGATCGCGGACCCAGCGGCGCAATCGAAGCATCAGCCAACCAACGCCGACGCCCCACACGATCTCCCCTACGACGATGGACGCCAGGCTCCCGAGGGCCTCGCCGAATGAAAATGATCCGATGCTTACGGCGGCCACCGCGAAGCGATAGAGGACGAGCGCGGTGGCGTCGTTGGCGAGCCCTTCGCCCTCGAGGACGACGAGGAGCCGCCTCGGAATTTGCAATCTGCGCGCGATCGCCAGCGGCGCTACGGGGTCGGGCGGAGAAACGATCGCGCCCAATACGAAGCCGACCGGCCAGGGAAAGCCCAAAAGCCAATGCGTCGCCGCGGCGACGGCGACCGTGGTGAAGACGACGCAACCCACCGCCAGCAGCACGATCGGGCGCAGGTTGAATTGGAATTCGCGCCAGCTCATCGCCACCGCGGACGAATAGATGACCGGCGGCAGCACCAGCACCAGGACCAGATCGGGAGCGAGTTGCAGCGTCGGCAGCCCCGGTACGAGGGCAAGAACGACGCCGGTAATCACCAGGAGGATGGCCGGCGGAATCTTCAATCGCCTCGCGACAACCGCGACTGCGGAAATCACGACCAGGAGCATGACCAGAATTTGAAACGTCTCGACCATGTTCAGCCGGCTCCCCTCTCCCCGCTTCTATAAAGGAAGGAAGCTCATGGTCGATACTCGATCGCGAGGGCGGGTCCGGCAGGCCTTCCTCGGAATTTGGAAACGCGATTGCGCCCCAATTATACCAAGTCTTGCAGAGCGCGATTCGTCGCGCTCAGCAGATTCCGCGCGTCAGCGCGAGCGCGCATTCGAGCTTTCGAAACTCGAAGGTCGGTTTCGATCATCGAGAATTCGGCATTACTGCTTCACCGCCTTCGCCATCGCATCCTGTTCGGCCGGGGAGGGGGCGCCGTAAAACGCCGGCGCGTTGTCCTTGCCGCCGAGCGCGCCGTAGGCGCGGGCGCCGGCGGCGTCGAACAGCACGACGAATTTGTGGCCTTCGCAGTCCGACGGCTTGCAGACGAAGGACAGCGAATACGGCTTGCCGTCGACGGTCACGTTGGTGATCTGGCTGGCGACGCCGTCGAAGTCCCGGTTGAACCGAACGAGCCAGTCCGGCGTGGGCTGAACCAGCTTCATCAGCCTGTCCCAGGACGCGTGATAGGCGGTCCTGCCATGGAGAACGTCGAATAGAAATTCCGTCTCGGCCGCCCGGGCGGTCCCGGCGAGCATCACGAAAGCGAGGGGGAGGCTTAAGCGCATTGTCGATTGGCCGCTTGTTTTGGAGGGATGCAATGAAACCAGCGAGAGCGTGTACGGTTCCGGACCGGGGCCTTCGCTCGGCGGCGCGCGTCGGACTAAAAGGCCTTGAACGTGATGATGGTGCGCGTGTCGACGATGCCGGGAATGACCTGCACCTTCAGGCCCACGAAATGACCGATGTCCACGTCCGCCTCAACGTAGAATTTGGCCAGAATGTCGTAGTCGCCAGCGATCGAATAGATTTCGGAAGCGATCTCCGCTTCGGCGAGCGCGTCGGCGACCTCGTAGGTGCGACCGAGCGCGCATTTGATCTGGACGAAAAATGTCTGCATCGGCTTGCCGCCCCTAATCGCCGTTCTCTTTTGCAACAACTTCGACGTCTCGGTCCATACCCGACTGGACATTGAAGGTCGATTGGTAGGTCTTGGCTTCGTGCCGTGCGACGACGACGTATTCTCCCTCGGCGAGAACGAGCGAGGGAAATGCGCCTACCAGTTCGCGAATGACGTCGCCGCCCGGGGTAAGCACGGTGAAGATGGTGTTGGCAAGCGCCTCCGCGCCCGGTTTGTTGACGAGTTTGAGCGTCAATGTCGCGCAGCGATGGCGAAGGGTCACGTCGATCAGTTTGCCGGAGATCACCTTGATGTCGGCGTTGACAATCGAGTTGGTGGGAATCGACGCCGGCGGCGCGGGAACCGCAGACTTGCCCGAATTCGCCGCCGCGCTCGCCGCAGTGGAATACGGGCCGACCGTATCGAGATAGGTCGAAACGATATGGTAGACGCCCTCCGGCAGCACGATCAAATCGCCGGCTTTCGCCTTGGCGTAGACCAACTTGCCCAGGGGATTTCGGTTTTGCGGCACATAGATCGCGAGCGAGAGCTTGGACGGGTCGATTGGCGCGTCGGCGACCGTGCCTTCGATCTTCAAGGCGCCGGCCGACAGCGTCAACCGCTCGGAGCGGACCTCGGCGGCGAGCCTCACGCGCTTGGCGGCGCTCGCCAGCCCGAGGGCGACATGCACGACGTAATCGCCCGCTGGAAGGGTGAGCGTCGGTTGGGCGAGTTTGGATTCGACGATCTCGGGATGGGAGCCGTCGGCGTCGGCCTGCGCGGCGAACACGCGCCACCGCAGTCCGCCCGTCAACGGAGCATTGAGGCCGTTCAGGGCCGCCGAGAGGTTGAGCGTCGCCTGCCCCTGCTCGGGGGTCGCCGTTTGGGCGCTCACGGCCCGGCTCAGCGCAATGACAGCGACCAATGCGAAGACCGTCGCCAATCCGCGCCCGATTGCTTTCATTCCGCCTCGCATCGCCGCGAAACGGCGGCGTCCCTCGATAGCGCCGGAGCGCCTCGGATCGGCTCGTGCCGTCATATTGAGGCAGATCGAAGGCGGTTTACAGCCCGCGCAAATTCAGCCAAGCAGCGATCACGCCGCCAAGGATATGGCCGATGAACGACACGATAGCGCTGCTGAAGCGCCGCCGCTCGGTTCCGCCCCCAATGATGACCGGGCCGGGGCCGGGGGCCGAGCAATTGTCGACGATGTTGACGATCGCCTCGCGGGTGCCCGATCACGGCAAACTGACGCCCTGGCGTTTCGTGATCTTCGAGGGCCGGGCGCGCGAGCGCGCGGGCCAAATCGCGCTCGACATTCGCCTCGCCGACAAGCCGGACCTGGACGAGCCGGGCAGGGCTGAGGAGTTGCGCCGGTTCGCCCGCGCGCCGCTGGTGGTCGGCGTCGTTTCGCGCGCCGCCCCGCACGTCAAAATCCCCGAGTGGGAGCAGGTCCTGTCCGCGGGCGCCGTGTGCATGAACCTGATCATCGCCGCTCGGGCGCTGGGCTTCTCGGCGACCTGGCTGACCGAGTGGGTGGCGTACGATGCGCGCTTTCGCGCCGCGATCGGCCTGGCCGAACATGAACGGGTCGCCGGCTTCATCCACGTCGGCAAGGCGACCGCGGCGATCGAGGATCGCCCTCGGCCGCCGCTCGAGACGATCGTGACGACCTTTCCCGGGTGAGGGCTTAAAATCATGTATTACGAGACCGCCGCGCGCGACAGGACCAAGCTGCCTCATGATCCGTTCAAGGCGATCGTCGCGCCGCGTCCGATCGGCTGGATTTCGACCCGCGCGCGCGACGGGCGCGTCAATCTGGCGCCTTACAGTTTCTTCAACGGATTCTGCAGCGCGCCGCCGATCGTCGGCTTCTCCAGCGAGGGCTGGAAGGATTCGGCGACTTTCGCCCGCGAGAGCGGCGAGTTCGTCGCCAACCTGGCGACCCACGATCTGCGCCTGCCGATGAACACGACATCGGCGCCGGTTCCGCGCGGCGACAACGAATTCATCCTGGCCGGCCTGACCATGGCCGAATGCCGTCTCGTCGCCGCCCCGCGCGTCGCCGAAAGCCCGGCCTCGATGGAATGCAAGGTGGTCGAGGTGGTCGAGATCAAATCCTTGAGCGGCGCGTGGAGCGGCAGCGTGCTGACGCTCGGCGAGATCGTCGCCTTTCACATCGACGAGCGCTATCTGCGCGAGGGCCGCTTCGACACCGCCGGCGCCCATCCGCTCGCCCGCTGCGGCTACCAGGATTACGCCTTCGTCGAATCCGTGTTTCCGCTGGCGCGACCGAAAGGCGGCGGGGACGCGTGAGAACGGTCGTTGGCGCAAGGCCGAGCGCGGCCTGACCGGTTTTACCGCCGCTTTGACCTGGCAGGTCGTGTCTTTTCAAAGGGTTGGACGCTCGTTTACCGCCGCCCGGTCAACGAGCCGTATTATACTAATAAGAAATGTAATTAAGAATTCGAAGTCGATCGCCACGAACGATCGCCGATCTGCGGCGCTACGAGCTTTCACTCCTGCGCCGGTCCACGAATGATTCGAGTTCTAAGCGGGGAACGATGTGACCGAGCTGAATTTCAAGGGCAAGGCATTCGTCCGCCACTCGCGGAATCCTGATGAGCGAATGGCCGACCAAATCGCCAGCGCATTTGTCCTAGCGCCGCCGCCTCGCCGGGCCGCGTCCGAAATATCGCCCGCGATCACATCCGCCGCCTGCGCGGAACCGGGCCTCACGAGCGGCGGCGACGCTCATTTCCTCTTGAGCGCGTCCTTGACGCCGCCGACGGCGTTCTGAATCTTGCCCTCGATCTTTTCGGCCTTGCCCTCCGACTCGAGCTTGGCGTCGCCGACCGCCTTGCCGACCGCCTGCTTCATTGCTCCCTTGACTTGCTTCGCCGATCCGACGACTCGATCCTTGTCCATGATTTCCTCCTCGGAAAGCCCAACGATGCCCTCAGGCTGAACCCTCGGGCCGAACCCTTGCTTAATCCTCGCCTGTGGCGATAATGCGAAGCCCACAAGCAGTCATCGTTGGTCTGGATCAGCCGACATTCAGCCGAGTCGGATAGGCGTTGCGACCGGAGATAGCTCATGTCGATCGGACTCTTACTCGTCATCCTGCTCGTCATTTTCTTGCTCGGCGGCTTCAGCGGCCGCTTTGGCGGCTACGGGTATGGTTACGGTCATGGCGGCGTCAGTGTGATCGGCGTCATTCTGATCGTCCTGATAGTCTTGCTTCTGACCGGGCGGCTTTGATCCCGTAGTCGGGATGCCGAACGCTGTCGCTTGACGCCCCCACGATCGGCGGCGAGGACCGAGCAACGTCGCTTGCTCAGCGGGGCGCCGGACGACGTCATCTCGTCTTGGCGCAAGCTGAGCTTCCAACTGATGCGCGCCACGCCGATCTCGCAAGGGAAACGTGCTGCTGGCGCCCGTCATCGGCTGGATTCGATGTGCGTCGAAACACATGGTCGGAACAATGTCGCTCGGCGAGGACGCTCAGGCGACGGCCGCTGTCATTACGGCGCAGGCGGCGCTCAACTCGCTGGCCGACAATTGTTCCGGCCTGGCGGACTGCCTATCGTCGGTCAACCGCGTCGCCTCGCTGCTGCTCGCGCTGGATCCGCTCCGGCATGACAGCCTGGACCAGACCGGTGACGGGTGATTACGTTCTGAACCATTGCCGCCGACCTCCGCTGATTTCGAGAAGACTCTCGCGGGCCCGCTGTTGCATTCGCCGGACAATCGGCGATTCGACCGCGTCACTTCGCGCGCGCCATGATTTGCCGGGTCGAATATAATGCGCGTTCTGCTGATCGAAGACGACATGATGATTGGCGAGGGCCTGTCGCGCGCGCTCAAGGCGGAAGGCATGACCGTCGACTGGGTGCGCGACGGAAGGGAGGCCGAGGCCGCGTTGCGCGACGGCGCGCATTCGATCGTTCTGCTCGATCTGGGCTTGCCCGGCGCTGACGGTCTCGACCTGCTGAAGGCCGCGCGGCGCGAGGGGGTGAACGCCCCGGTGCTCGTGATCACGGCGCGCGACGGGCTCGAGGATCGGGTGCGGGGCCTCGATCTCGGCGCCGACGATTACCTCGTCAAGCCGTTCGAGGTTCGGGAGCTGCTGGCGCGAATGCGGGCCATCCTTCGCCGCCGGCAGGGCCGGGCCGTCTCGCGCCTTGTGGCCGACGCCGCCCAACTCGATCCGGAGACGCACGAACTGTCGCGCGCGGGAATCGTCGAAATCTTGCCTGCCCGGGAATACGCGCTCATGCACGCCTTGATGGAGCGCCCCGGCCGCATATTGTCCCGCGCGCAAATCGAGGAACGCATCTATGGATGGGGAGAGGAGGTCGAAAGCAACGCGGTCGACGCGCTGATTTATTCGATCCGGCGAAAGTTTGGAAAGGACATCATTCTCAATGTGCGCGGCGCCGGCTGGTTGACGCCCAAATGACGATCTTGCCCTCGCTCAAGCGAACCGCGCTGGTCTGGATCACGGTGCTTCTGGCGCTGGTCGGACTGGCGACCGCCGTGATCTCCTATGGATTGGCGCGCGATCAGGCGGCGGAGTTCCTCGACGGGCAGCTCCGCCAAGTCGCGTTGAACGCGGGAATTGGACCGCGCGCGGCCGCCGCTGCTCCCCTCGTCGATCAAGACCCGGAAGACGAGCTCGCGGTGACGATCTGGGACAAGGACGGACGCATCGCTCACGCCTCGCCGCCGGACCTGGATATCCCGCGCCAGAAGCGAGCGGGATTCGCGGATGTGACCGCGAACGGCGAGCGCTGGCGCGTTTACACCGCGAGCGACGAGGGGCGCGCGGTGCAGGTGGCGCAGCGCATGACCGTGCGCGATGAAATCGCTCGAGGCGCGGCGATCGGCGCGGCGGCGCCGGTCCTGATCGTTATTCCGCTCTCGTGGCTGGTGGTCGGCTGGGCGATCAACCGCACGCTCGGGCGTCTCAACTTTTTCGCCAGGGACATCGCCGAGCGCGGGGCGAGCGCCGTCGCGCCGATCCCGCTCGCCGAAATCCCGACGGAGGTCGTCCCGGTCGTGAAGAGCATGAACGGCCTGATCGAACGGCTGCGCGCCGCTCTCGACGCGCAGAAGCGATTCCTCGCCGACGCCGCCCACGAATTGCGAACGCCTCTGGCGGCGATGCAGATCCAGGTCGAAGGCCTCTCGCTGGCGACCCCGGCCTCGCTCGCCGCGAGCAAAGCCGCGCTCGCGCAAGGAGTGCGCCGCGCAAGCGCGCTCGTCGATCAACTGCTGCGGCTGGCGCGGCTCGACGAGCCGGCGGGATCGCCCCTGGAGGAGATCGAGATCGCGCAACTCATTCTCGACTGTGTCGGCGACTATGCCGTGGTCGCCGACGGCAAGGGGGTGGACCTGGGGGTCGACGCGCCCGCCGAGGCGCGGCTCGTCGGCAACAGGGAGGAATTGCGCGTCTTGTTCTCGAACCTGATCGAAAACGCGGTTCGCTATACGCCGCCGGGAGGCGCGGTCGACGTCAGCGTCAAGCTCCTGAATTCGCGGGCCGTCGTCGAGGTGCTCGATACCGGATGCGGACTTTCGCCCGACGCGCAGGCGCGCATCTTCGATCGATTTTATCGCGGCGCCTCGGGAAGCGAAGGGAGCGGTCTGGGCCTTGCGATCGCCAAGCGCATCGCCGAGCGCAACGGCCTCGGCCTGACGGTTGAAAATCGCCCGGACGGGCGCAACGGCGTGCTGGCCCGCGTCGAACTGCCGATCGGCGAACGGCGCGACGCCATGGCGGGCTAGCTCATTCTCCGCTCATTCGCGCGCAATAGAGCATGGTCCGGAAACCAATGTTGGTTCGAAAGACAAGGCGCGGTCGACGTTCTGGAACGGGCGGCGCGTCTGGAGAGAACACGATGAAAGTCAAGCAAAAGACGAATCCCCGACGCCTGCTGTTTGCGTCCGTCGGAGCGGCGGGCGTTCTGATGAGCCTCGCGCCGGCGTTCGCCTTCACCGGCGAACAACTCGCCAAGGACGCCAAAGTCGGCATTGCCGAAGCGCGCGCCATCGCTCTCAAGGCCCATCCCGGCAAGATCGTCGACGAGGAACTGGAGCGCGAAGGCGGAGGGACGGGCCTTCGATATTCGTTCGACATCAAGAGCGGCGGCGCCACGCAAGAGGTGGGCGTCGACGCGAGAACAGGGCGCGTCTTGGAGAACGCCAAAGAGGGCAAGAACCCCGATTAGCGAACCGACCTTTTGAACAGAAAAGGCCATCGGCCCTCTCGTTTTCGCGAGGGCCGATTTTCGTTTTCGCAAGGATTAAGGATCGCGGCATGAGCAGGACGCTGGCTGGCGCATTGAGCAAGGTCCCGGAAGTCACGCTCGGCTTCTGGATCATCAAGATTCTCGCGACCACGCTCGGAGAGACGGGCGGCGATTCCGTCACCATGTCGATGAATCTCGGCTACGCGGTCGGCAGCTTCATCTTTCTCGGCGTTTTCGTGGTCGCCGTCATCGCCCAGATCGCGGCGAAAAAATTCCATCCCTTCCTGTATTGGATCACGATCGTCGCCACGACGACCCTGGGCACGACCATGGCGGATTACGTCGATCGCTCGCTCGGCGTCGGCTATTTCGGCGGCTCGTCGATTCTGCTGGCGGGGCTGATCGCCTCCCTCGCCGTCTGGCGCTGGTCGGAGGGCTCGATCTCGGTCGACACCGTCGCCACGCCGAGGGTCGAGATGTTCTACTGGGTGGCGATCCTGTTCTCGCAGACCCTGGGCACGGCGCTCGGCGACTGGATGGCGGACACCAACGGCATTGGCTACGAGGCTGGCGCGGTGGTGTTCGCCGCAGGTCTCGCGGCGGTCGCCGCCGCGTATTATTACACCTCGATCTCGCGCACGCTCTTGTTCTGGGCGGCGTTCATCCTGACCCGACCGCTCGGCGCGACGCTCGGCGATCTCGCTCGACAAGCCGCGCGATCACGGCGGCCTGGACATCAGCCGCTATCTGGCCTCGGGCGTCCTCGCGGCGGTCATCGTCGCGCTCATCCTCGTCGTTCCGCAGCGGGCCGGCGTTCATCCGGGCGGTCGCGCGCAGGAGGCGTGAGGCGGAAGACAGGCCCGCCCATCGCCATTTTTCGGCCGGTTGCGGCCGTTGATTGGCCTCCTGTCGCGATTTGGCGCAAATCACGCAGGCGGGAAAGTGGTAGCGGGAATGCGGGCAAGCGGGGCAGGATCAGCGGCGGCGTCCGCGCGTTTGCCGGTCTGACAAGGACGCCCCGCGGAAGGACAGGCGATTTGGCGGCCACGAAATCCGTCCCACCCACGCGGGGCGGTTCAGACGTCCGTTCACGAAGCGGAAGCCATGCGGTAATTGTTCAAGACCGAGCGCGCGCTTTGGGCGATGTCGTCCCAATATCTGCGCCGATCTCGGGCGCGGGCGCGGTGCGCGCGGTTCACGGACTCTAATGCACGCAGTTTCAGCGGCACGTTCAATCTGTAGACGTGACGGTCGATTTCAACGCCTTCGAACTTTTCCCACAACGCCGAATATGAGTTGCGAAAGCCCGAGTCCAACGCCTTCTCATAGGCGATTTGCGCATCGTGCTTGATCGCCAGCATCGTCTCGAACGCATTCGTCATGGCGATTCCGCAAATGGCCGAAAGACAAAAGAATTGTGGCGTATTCTGCCCGAAGCATCGAGTGAAAGAATCTCGACATGGGATTCTATCAGTCTGATTTCTCGAAATCAGCAGCGTAATATTCGACGCCAGCCCAAAAATTCCGGCATCGAGGTAAGAGAACGACATCCTGCATAATCTCGTATTATTGACAGACAAAATAACGCTGAGGTCGCCTTCGTGGCGATTGTCCTCCGTGGCGACCAGGACAATAGTGAAGTGAGAATTATCGACATGTCTCTCCCAAAGCACAACGCCGCTTGCGCGATAAACGCGTCTCATATATTCATTTCTATAATTCTCCAGCTCAAATTTGTGGTGATTCATGGCGGACCGCACCCGCTGCCCCAATGTGAAGCGTCGAGAAATATAATAATTATGCACAAGGAAATACAAAGGATCGTGTATCCGCGTTGGATTGCGCAGCTTCTCCAACACGTTCATGGAACGAAACTGAAACATCACGCGTGGGAACAGTAGAATCCGCAAGGAGAAAATCAGTCTCAGTATAGCAAAGGATAGTGGCTGCTTCACTATCGATTCGCGATAAACGATACCAAATGATGTCAACATGCGATTGGGCGCTTCTTTAATAATTTATGAGCTTAGATGGCAATCTATCAAGATTATGCAGCGTTCAAAGCGCAGGGTAAATGTCGCGGTCAAAATAAACCGGAAACTCCGGGGCAGGCGCCGGCGGGCGCCGGAGTTTCGCGCCGCGCCCATAGGTCGTCCCGTGGTGTTCGGGGCGCCTCGCCCTTCAACAACTCCGACCTGTCTGCGAGCGATCGACGATAGGTCACGCCCACGGTCTCCTCCAATGTGCTGAAATTACAAAAGACAATTCTGTCATAATCGGAAATCGTCGTTTCGAAGACGCAAGTTGTACTTATAATAGCTATAGTTCACAATTATGTTACCAGTATGACTCGGTGCTTAAATGTCAACAATAATTTTGGCTCGTATCGCGTTAAGATGTTGGTCGGCCGCAGTCGCTCGTATGCCTTCGATCCCCGGTCGTCATGACCGCGCTCGACCCGGCCATCCAGCGCCGCGCCGCCGCAAAGCCCTAACGACTTGAGGCGTTTCGCCGCCGCTGGTGTCCGGGGGCTCGACGCGCCCAACCGCGTCGATCACCGGGTCGAGCCCGGCCATGACGCGTTGCAGCCTCGCAGGATCTTCGGCCCCAACGGCCCGATCTTCCGGTGACCAACAGCAAACGCGATAAGAGCCATAATTTTATTGCGGCGACTTGCCGCGACTGTCGCTGGATCGCCGCCGCCGCCCGCTGCGAGCGGATCGAGTGACGCGCTGCGCGGGTCTCGCCGGCGATTTTTAACGCCAGGCCCTTCGTCCTGCTGGCGCGCCAACGCGTCAGCGCGCCCCTTCCGACAATTCGCCGGTGATCACATCCTCGACCTCGGCCACCGAGGTCCGCTTCGGGTCGATGTCGTCGGCGACGATCCGGCCGCGGCGCATGACGACGATGCGGTCGACGACCTGAAAGACGTGATGGATGTTGTGGGCGATGAAAATGCAGGAATGGCCGGAATCGCGGGCGTTGCGCACGAAGCGAAGCACTCCTTGCGTC
>CAWAIM010000032.1:0-177373 GCA_963781895.1 uncultured Alphaproteobacteria bacterium | reverse complement strand
GTCGGCGACAGGGGCGGCGGCGCGGCGACTGAGCCAGGTTCATCACGACGGCGGGAGGCGTCAGGCCAAATTTTTCCAAGCCGAACCGCGCCAGACCAAACAGAACCAAAGAAAACCAAATAAAACCAAGAAAAAAATCCTTGGATTTCCTTGGATTCATTCGTCCGAATCGAGACTTTTCAATAGGTTACGACGATTCCAGGGGAAAAAACTTCGTTCTTATGAAGAACATGTGGATTGTGTGATAAAGCGTTCGGGAGCCCCGACGGCGGGCGGCGTCAAATTCTTGTCCTGGAGAGCATGGGTCGTCGATCGCGTGAGTGATCACAAAAATAAGCATACCATGGATTCTGATTTTGCGAAAGAACATGGTCAAGAAACGTTCGCTCGCAGAGTTGGATGCGGCGCGGGCGCCAAGCTTGGTCGGACGAGCGGGTCATCGTCAAACGGGTTCGGTATGACCGGCGAGGTTCGTTGAGTTCGGAGGAGCGGGTCACGGGATCGAGCGGCTGGGAACGCTGCGCTGCTGGCGCTACTTCCCGACTTCGGTGAGAAACGTGGTCCAGTCAGACGAATCCAGCGTGTCGATCTCGGCGAAATTGACCGCCTGCAGACCGCGCCGCCAGCAATCGCCGATGCCGAAGACCTTGAACTTGCCGCGATCGACGCACATCGAGACCGTGCCCTTGAGCACGTCGGCGTTGTCGATGTTGGTGGCGTAGAGATAAACGTAACGCGCCGTCAACGGGCCGCGGATCGGCGTCGCGCATGATCCCGGCGTCACCGTCCACCAACCTTCGGTCGCAAATTCGGCCCCGGCGTTGGTTCCCACGGCAAGATTGATCAGCGCCCTCGTCTTGTTGCAGACGCGGAAGTCGGCCCACGACGGTCCGCGGGAACCGACAAGAAGGACCAGGGCGATAGCCGTTCGCCAAAGGCCCGGCCCTCCGCGCGGCGCTGCGGCAACGGCGGGCTCGGCTGGCGGCGCGCCACCTCCTTCGCCCTCACTCACCCTCGACGTCATCTTGCTCGCGATAGAGTTCGCCCCATTCGGGCTTCCAGACGCCGTCGGGATCGACGATGACGATCGCCAGTTTCAACTCATTGGCGAGCCTGACCGCGCCAGACAGCGCGTCGGTGGGCGGGATGGCCTCGCTCACGCGGTCGGCGGCGAGCGAATTGTGGGCGCTGCGCGGGCAGAACACCTTGGCCCATCGCCCGTCGGGACGCTGCGCGAGAACGATCGTTATGGCGTCGCCGACGACCTCATCGACCTGTTCGAAACGATTGGCCATGGTTCGCTCCTTCTCGGTTCGGAGCCAGAATGCGGGGTGGCGATTGTCAGGTCACATCGTAGACGAACGTCCCGTCCGCCGCCGACACTCTTGCTTCGTGGATGTCTTCGCGCGCCAGCGAGCGCGCGAGAATTTCGCGCGACAGCGCCGGCAGGATGGTGTTGGTTATGATGTTGTCGATCACGCGCCCGCCCGAGTCGGGATCGTTGCACAGCGAGACGATATGATCGATCGCGCTCTGGTCGGCGTGAAATTTGGCGCGATGGTGATCCTCGATCCGCTTGCCGATCCGGCCGAGCTGCAGGCGCACGATGCCGGCGAGCATGTCCGGGGACAGCGGATAATAGGGGATCGTGACGATGCGTCCGAGCAGGGCCGGGGGGAAAACCTCGAGCAGCGCCGGGCGCAACTGCGCGGCGAGGGCGTCCGGGTCGGAGGCGGCGCCGCTTTCGGCGGCGCGCATGATGACCTCCGTCCCGACGTTGGAGGTCAGCAGGATGAGCGTGTTCTTGAAGTCGATCCGCCGGCCGGTTCCGTCTTCCATCACCCCCTTGTCGAACACCTGGAAGAAGATCTCGTGCACGTCGGGATGGGCCTTTTCGATCTCGTCGAGCAGGATGACGCTGTAGGGCCGCCGGCGCACCGCCTCCGTCAGGCGCCCGCCTTCGCCATAGCCGACATAGCCGGGAGGCGCGCCTTTCAAGGTCGAGACGGTGTGCGCCTCCTGGAACTCCGACATATTGATCGCGATAATGTTCTGCTCGCCGCCATAGAGCGTTTCCGCGAGGGCGAGCGCCGTCTCCGTTTTGCCGACGCCGGAGGGGCCGCACAGCATGAAAACGCCAATCGGCTTGTTCGGATTGTCGAGCTTGGCGCGATTGGTCTCGATCCGCCTGGCGATCATTTTCAGGCCATGGCTCTGACCCACAATGCGCCGGTTGAGAATGTCGGCGAGGTGGAGCACCGTCTCGACCTCGTCGGCGACCATTTTGCCGACCGGAATGCCGGTCCAGTCCGAAACGACCGACGCCACCGCCTGCTCGTCGACAAGGGCGTAGATCATGCGCTTGTCCGGCTCGATCGCCCCGAGTTCGTGGACTTTGGCGAGCAAGGTCTCGCGTTCGGCCGGAGCCGGCTCGCCCTCGGGCTTCGACTCCTCGGCGGCGGTCGGGGCGATCGGCGGCTCCGCGGTCGTCGGCGCCGCGGCCGGTCGAGACGCGTCGTTGGCGATCCTGCCGCGCAGCGCCAGGATTTCCTCGACCAGCGACCGCTCCTTCTTCCAATCGGCTTCGATCCCGGCCAGGCGTTCGCGCTGCTCGGCGATCTTGGCCTCGATCTCGGCGATGCGCGCCTCGTTCGCCGCGCCCAGATCGCGTTCGCGCGCCAAGGACTGGGTTTCGGTTTCGAGCGAGGCGATCGCGACTTCCGCGTCCTCGACCGCCGCGGGCTTGGCGTTCTGGCTGATCGCGACCCGCGCGCAGGCGGTGTCGAGCAGGCTGACCGCCTTGTCGGGCAATTGCCGGGCGGGAATGTAGCGATTGGAGAAGTTCACCGCCGCGACGATCGCCTCGTCGGTGACCCGGACCTTGTGGTGCTTTTCCATTGGCCCGACGAGGCCGCGCAACATCACCGCCGCGGTGGCGACGTCAGGCTCGCCGATGAAGATCGACTGGAAGCGTCGCGTCAGCGCCGGGTCCTTCTCGAAATATTGCCGGTATTCGGCCCACGTCGTCGCGGCGATGGTGCGCAACGTGCCGCGCGCCAGCGCCGGCTTGAGGAGATTGGCCGCGTCTCCGGTCCCGGCCGCGCCGCCGGCGCCGATCAAGGTGTGGGCTTCATCGATGAACAGGATGATCGGCGTCGGCGAGGACTGCACTTCGTCGATGACCGAGCGCAGCCGCTGCTCGAATTCGCCCTTCATCGAGGCGCCCGCCTGCATAAGGCCGACGTCGAGCGCGCGCACCGTGACGCCGCGCAGGGGCGGGGGCACGTCGCCCGAGGCGACGCGCTGTGCGAAGCCCTCGACGACGGCGGTCTTGCCGACGCCCGCCTCGCCGGTGAGAATCGGATTGTTTTGGCGCCGGCGCATCAGCACGTCGACGATCTGACGGATTTCTTCGTCCCGGCCCAGGATGGGATCCATCTCGCCCGCCTTGGCCTTGGCGGTGAGATCCTGGCTGAAACGGTCGAGCGCGGTCGTCCCCTTGGCGCCGGGCGCGGCGGTCGTGCCCTCGGCGCTCGCGGCGGCGACGCCGGAGCCGTCCATCGGGCGAAGATTGCCCTCTTCGGACTGCGCCCAGATGGCGCGATGGCCGACCGCGACTTCGTCGGCGGGGATCTTGGAAAACTCCTGCGAGATTCCGATCAGCGCGCGTCTCAGTTCGATCGATTTGAGCATCGCCACCAGCAGATGGCCGGTGCGGATCTGCGTCTCGCCGAACAGCAGCGTCGCATAGTGCCATCCGCGGTCGAGCGCGTCCGCAACCTGGTTGGAGATGCCGGGCATCTCCGTCTCGTTCTTGCGGAAGCTGTTGACGACCGCTGTCGTGTCGGCGAGCAGCTTGGCGCGGCTCAGCTTGAAGTGATCCGCCGTCAGGGCAAGGTCGGTCCGGTCCTTCTGCAACAGATGCAGGATCCAATGGCCGAGCTCAATATTGCGGTTGCCGGCGCTTTTGGCCTGCCGCAACGCCTGGATGAAGCTCTCGTAACCGATCCGGTTGAGCTTTCCGGCGACCGACTCGACGCTGATGTCCGCTCCCATGGTTCCACCCCCTGACTAACTCTTGCCCGGCGCCCGGCGGTTACGGGCGAGACGGCTGACCACGTGAAATCGGGCGTCCGTGCGGATCGTTTCATCGGTCTTCGACCAATTTGGCGACATCCAGCTCGTCCAGCCGAGCTGGACGCCCTGACCAAGCCGAACCGCGGTGATTTCCCCCGCCGGAATCGCCAGCTCCATGTCCCAGTCGTATTCCTCTCCGACATAGAGGTATATGGCGTCCGCGATCTCCAGCGCCAGCGGCGAGCCCGGCAGGAATTGCTTGAAATTCTCGATGTCGCGGGCGTAGACGCGAACGCGGAATTTGTCGCTGACGCCGTACATGCTCGCGCCAAGCATGCAGTCCACGCCGAGCCGGCTGCTCGCCCCTCCCAAGCGGGAGCGTTCGCCCGGATCAAATTCGAGCCAGGCGCCGGTGAACTCCTCGATTTCGACGCGCGCTTTCAAAAGACCCGAAAGGAAGGAGCGCAATCGCGAAGCGCTTTTGACTCGCGGCGCGAGCAATCCCGCATATTCCATCTTGGCGAAGTCCGAGAGGGAATCGGCATCGCGGAAGGCGGCCGTTCCGATCCCGATCATCGAGCCGATATAGGCGCGAAAGCGATCTTCGTTCGGGCGATCGTTCTGCGCTACGGGGCGCGGATCCGCCCAGGCGCGGAAGAACAGCGCCAGGAAGCGCCGTTGGAAGACATCCGCGAAACGCGCGAAGGCGTCGTCCCTGTCGCGAAGCCAGCCGTAGGCCTCTTCGGTCGTCGTCAGCGGCAAAGCGCCCTGCGGGCCGAACATGCCGAGAAATCTGGCCGTCAATCGAACCCGGCCGCCGGGCTCGACCTCCGCGGCCTCGAGATTCGAGGCGGGAAACTCCAGATAGGGATTTTGCGACAGGACCACGAAATCGTCGGCCAGCTTTCGAGCGTCGCCGATGCGCGGCCGGTTCGGATTTTCGCGCTCCAGGCGCCGCAAGACGTCGAAGAGATCGAATCGCCACGGCTCGGAGGCGAGCTCAGCGCGGAAAGTCATGCAATGCCTCGCAAGCCCAGTCGCGGCGGCCAGCGCATGATTTCGCCGCGCTCCGAACTTCGCACGACCGTTTGAGTGAAATGGTTGATCGCCACATACTCGGCGAAGAAGCGATCGAGGATCGCGCCGAGCAGAAACACTCCGGAGCCCTCGAAGGCCTTCTCTTCCAACAGCACGGTGATCTCGAGCCCGCGAGCGGCCGCGGCTCCCTGGGCTTGGCGCAGCCGCCGGACGATCGGCCGCGCGTCGACGCTGCGGACGCCGCGGATCTTGCGGTCGGTGGCGTTGTCCGCCAGGTCCGCGAACAGCACGAGCGTCTCCCGGAGCGCTTTGGCGCCGTCGCCCGCCGCGCGTTCGATCAGCCCCAGGTGATTGAGGCTGAGCATGCTGACGAGGCGCCACGCGACCTCGCCCGTCGAAGCGTTTTCGCCCTTGCCGTCAAGCACCGTAAGCGCCGGTTCGAGCGGTCGCGTGGGCCCCGCGACGCAGCGCACCTCCAGATCGACATCGTCGAGGAAGCGAAAATCGGCCCCGCTCTCGCCGATCGGCAGATGTTCCGTCAGGTGCCGATTGGAGCAAAGGGCGTCAACGCTGAGCTCCGCCACCCGCCGCACCTCCTCGGGATCGGAACGCTCGCCGAGCGACAGGAACACGTCCGTGCCGCCATAGTCGGACACCGGCCCGTACTTCTTTTCTTCGATCGTGCGCCGGCGGGGAAGCCGCCGGATTGTGTAGCTCAGTCCGGTCGCGCTGCGCGCCGCCGTCGCGGAATACAGCGGCTCGACCGGAATTTTCTGCGGCGCGCCGGGAATATGAGCGAACACTCTGATGACACGGTTCGTCTCGAACTCCAGCAGACGGCTGCGATCCGGGACCACCAGAAATTCGTGCTGATTGGACTTGACGGGAATTCGATCCACTCGCTTTTCAAACAGATTGACGCCCGGCGCCGCATAGAGCGCGAAAGATTCCTTGCGCACCGCCGCGGCGAGCTGGGGGTTGATGTCGTCGAAGGCCAGCAGGACGTCGACTGTTTTGGCGTTCAGGCGCGGCGCCACCGTGCCGAGATCGGTCAAATCGAAACCGAGAAACCGCCGCGGAAAAGCGAAATACTCGCGCAGATAGTCGAAACCACGGAACAACCGCTTGTCATTCGGAATCAGGGATTCGTTTTCCTCGAACCCGATTTGCCGGATCATGTCCGTTCGACCTGGCACGACAATCGGATCGCCGAAGGCGTCGAGAACGCGAAAATAGACGCCCCGACAATGCGCGAACAGTTGCTCGTAGAGGGCGATCGCATCCGTTTCCTGGCCGAGCAGGCGGAAGCGCAGCGACTTCACCCGGCACGACGAAAAACGAAGTTCGGGCCGCGCTTGCGCCTCTTTGTCGTCGGGCTCGTCCTCCAGGCGCGTCGCCGCCCGCACGGTAAGCTGCAACCGAAGGCTTGCGGCGCAGTCGACGCCGACATCCGGAATCAGGGCCTGCAGCGCGGAGGCGCTGGTGAAATACTCGGCGTTGACGATGTCGAAGGGCCACAGATTGATCGGTTCGGCCAGCATGAACCGGCAGGCGATGTTGCGTTGCGCCTCGCGATAGGTCGCTTCGAAATTGGCGCCGCGCGCCACCGTGCGGCCGTCGCGCAGCGCGGGGTCGCCAAACTTCGGCCGCGCCTGGACGAGAACGAACGACGGCGTCGGCGCCAGATAATGCGGCGCGAGTTGATCGAGAAGATTGGTGGTGAAATCGGCAAACTCGTGTTTGATCTTGAGCTGGACTCTGGCGGCGAGAAAGGCCGCCCCTTCCAGCAGACCGCCGATCATCGGATCGACCCGATCGTCGAGCAACCCGCCCAATCTCTCCGCGACGCCTGGATATTCCTGGGCGAATTCGGCCGCTTGTTCGCGAAGAATTGCGAGTTCCTGATTGTAGAATTTTAGGAATTCCCGATTCATCGCCTACAGCCGATCAACCTTGATCTTGCCGGATTCGAGTTCGACTTCGGCGACGAACTCCATTTGCAGGTTCACCGGATGGACGCGGAGTTCCGCGCTGATCAAAAATCGTATGCGCAACTCGTCGGCCATGACCGTGTTGTCCCGCCGCACCTTGATGGAATCGCGCGCGAGCCGCGGTTCGAAGTCGGCGAGCGCCGTTTCGATTTCTTGCGCGATATCGAATACGCCCTGCTCGTCGATCGTGCGCCGCCCGAGGTCGGGAAATCCATAATTGAGGATGGACTTGCGCGCTTCGGGGGCGCTCGACAGATCTTCGGCCGAATCGAGGTTGATCGTATTGAGGAGCGCGACCAGATCGGAATTGACGAGCCTGCGCAACTCCCGCTCGGAAATCGGCGCGCGCGCCGTCACCCGCCGCGACGCGATGACGCGCTCGCCCTGATCTCGAATGTCGACTGGAACCTTCGCGTCGCGCTCCAAATGCGCGGACCGAAACGCGTGCATCAGCGGCGGCGCCACACGATCGTTTTTTGGCCCGACCATCGAGGTCACGACGCCTCATCGCTTGACGACCGGGTTCGCGGGCCGGGGCCGGACCCTTCAGGCGAGGGCCGGCCCATGCGCTCGATCAAGCCGAGTAGTTCTTGCTCGCCTTGAGGTCCCAGCCTTTGGGATTGGCGGCGTCGAGGGAGCCGTCCTTCTTCTGCGGGCTGTATTTGAACTCGATCTTGGAGAAGTTGAGGCCCGCGCTGTCCATCGGCAGGCCGGCGCCGTCGCTGCCGCCGTGGCTGAAGCTGGAGATGAAAACCTCCTCCATCGTGATCGTCAAATATTCCTGCGGGTTCTCGCCGGCCTTGCGAATGTGGACGATCGCCTTGTCGATGTGCGCGCCATTGGCGCAGGTGATGAAGAAATTCGGCGAGGATTTATCGACATGTTTCTGAATGCTCAAGTCGGTGAAGCTCGCCTTGCTGACGCCGGAGCCGCCGCCGACGGCGCCCGAGCCGGAGTTCGACACGCCAAGTGAGAACGACAAAATCTCAATCGTGTCTTTGTACTTATCGTCCTGAGACTCGCCCTTGAACGAATTTTTCCCCTGAAACTCGAGAAACGTGTCGGCAGGCATGATACACCCTCCTCAGATGATTATGATTAATCTGGCCAATACCCGGGTTGGACGCCCGGCCACCAACGGACGATCGATCCCACTATACTGATCGCGAGGTCCCCGGTGGTCGCCCCTCCCCAATTCAAATGCTCAATTTTCGCCCGTGGGCCTCAAGATTTCTCCAGCGGCAGTCGGGAGACGAGGCTCATGCCGATGTCCATTCCCTCGAGCTGGAAGTGCGGCCGCAGATAGAAGTTCGCCGAGTAATAGCCGGGGTTCGCTTCGTCTTCGATGACCTTGACGCTCGCCGCCGCCAAAGGCAGCTTCGCTTTCGTCTCTTCGCTCGAATGCTGCGGATCGCCGTCGACATAGAGGGTGATCCATTCGTTCAGCCATTTCTCCAGCTGATCCTTCTCCTTGGTCGAGCCGATCTTGTCGCGAACCATGCACTTGAGATAGTGGGCGAAGCGCGACACCGCGAACATATAAGGGATGCGCGCGGACAGATTGTCCGCCGCGGTCGCTTCCACCTTGTCGTATAGCTTGGGCTTGTAGACCGACTGGGCGCCGATGAATGCCGCCTTGTCGGTGTTCTTGCGATGAACGATCGAGATCAGCCCGACTTTCGACAGTTCCGCCTCTCGCCGATCAGTGATGGCGATCTCGGTCGGGCATTTCAGATCGACGCCGCCATCGTCGGTCGGGAAAGTGTGGGTCGGCAGGTTGATGACCTCGCCGCCGGACTGAACCCCGCGAATGCGCACCGTCCACCCGTATTCCTTATAGGCGCGGTTGATGTTCGCCGCCATCGCATAGGCGGCGTTCATCCAGGCGTATTTCTCGCCCTTGTGGCCGTCGGTTTCTTCTTCGAACGCGAATTCTTCGACCGGCTCCGATTTCGCCCCGTACGGCAGTCGGGACAGGACGCGCGGCATGCACAGCGCGACATAGCGGCTGTCGACGCTGTCGCGCAGACCCTTCCAGGCCGCATAGTCGGGCGTATCCATCAGCTTGCCGATGTCGCGCGGATTCATCAGCTCCGTCCAGGAATCCATCCCCAGCAGGTTCGGGTCGGCGCCGGTGATCAGGGGCGCCAGCGAAGCCGAGGCCACCTTGGACAAATCGCGCAGCAGCTGCACGTCGGTGGGCGTATGGCTGAAGTGATAGTCGGCGATCAGGGCTCCATAGGGTTCGCCGCCCAGTTGGCCGAACTCGCTCTCGTAAACGGCCTTGAACAACGGGCTCTGATCCCATCGAGCGCCGGGATAGAGTTTGAGGTTGCGATAGAGCTCCGACTTGCCGACATTGAGGACGCGAATTTTCAACGTCGCGTCGGTTTCTGAATTATAGACGAGGTAGTGCAGGCCGCGCCACGCGCTCTCCAATTGCTGGAATTCTGGCGCGTGCAGAATCGCGTTCATTTGGTCGGACAGCTTCTCGTCCAACCGTGCGATCATCTCCTCGATCGTGTCGATCACATCGGTCTTGACAAGGCTCGAATCCGCGAGCGCCTGGGTGACCAGCGTCTGCACCGCGCTCTCGACTTCGCTCGCGGCGCGAGCGCTGCGCGGCTTGAAATTCTGCTTGAGCAGTGCGGCGAATTCGTCCGCTTCGGCAAGGGCAGGGGCCGGCGCGGAGACGTCTTTCTGTTCCTGCTGCGTGGCCATCGAACGTTTCCTCTATTGGGCTGAGCCGTCATCGGACGGTTTTTGAGCCAGCTTCGATTTCATCGCCGCCATCAGTTCCGGGTCGGCGAGAAGCTTTTTCAAGGCATCCTCGGCCGCGACCTTGCCGTCCATATAACGAAGCAAATTCGTCAGTTGCTCGCGCGCTTGCAGGAGCTTGGCCGTCGCTGGCACCTGGCGAGCGACTGCTGCGGGAGAGAAATCATCCATCTTGTTGAATTTGAGGTTGACTGACAGCTTTTCCCCCCCGTCGCCGCCGAGCTTGTTCGCAACCTTCATCGAAACGGCCGGCTCGATCGCTCCCATGCGCTTGTCGAAGTTGTCCATGTCAAAGTCGAGAAACTTTCGCTCGTTCATATCCGGTTTGGCGACCTGTGAGGCGTTGCCGGAAAGGTCGGCGAGAACGCCCATCACGAATGGCAGCTCGACAAGCCGCTCGGCGTCATAGGGATCTTCGTAAGTAATGTGAACGCGCGGTTTGCGATTGCGCGAAATGAATTTCTGTCCAGAATTGCTGTTCGACGCCATGGCGTGTCTCCCCGGCCTGCGACGTAAGCGCCCCCAACGCCGAACAGCATAATACTTTTGTCGGCCGACGCAATCCGGCTGTCCGGACGACGGGACGGCATGGTTTCAATCGGCTCGGCGCCCCGGGAGCGCCCGCGAAAGCCGACTTTTGCGAAAGTGGAAGACGCCTGCCCGGCAAAATTCTCTTTGTTTTCGATTCCCGGTGAGGCGCGGGGCCTCCTTGGCAGCTAAGGAAATCCTTGTCATCATTATTCATGGAACAAACTCGGGCGCGCACGCTTTTGACCAGCTCCCCTCCGCCGCCTGCGGCCGCCGCGCGCCCATTTCATTTCGCATGGGTCGACGCGGCCAAGGGTTTCGGGATCATACTCGTCGTCTTAGGGCATGCGCTGAGAGGGCTGGTCACCAGCGATATTATGGCGGCGACGCCGACATTTCACTTTGTCGATGACTGGATCTACGCCTTTCACATGCCGCTGTTCTTCTTCCTGTCCGGGCTCTTTCTATTTCGATCGACGACAAAGCCGTGGTTAGAGTTTGCCTCCGACAAACTTCGGACGATCGCTTACCCCTATTTCGTCTGGTCCGTGATCACTTTGCTGGTCAAGGCGGCGCTTGGGAGCGCGACGAATCATCCTTACGATCTCTCCGATTTCCCGCTTATCTTCTACCAGCCCATCGATCAGTTCTGGTTTCTATACGCGCTATTCCTGCTGCTGATGGTGGCTTCGGCCGGACTCAAACTCGGGTTCCCGTCCTGGGTGATTTTCGTTGCGGCGGTCCTGTTATATCCAGGACTACTGCCAGTCTCCTCATTTGGTCTTGGCATTCTCAACATGACGAGGTTGATGGCGCTGTATTTTGGCCTCGGCGTCTTCATTGGAAGCGAGCAAAACATTCGGGCGATTTCTGGCGCGCCGGTTCGCTGGCTGCCGTTAGGCGTCGCGGCCGGGTTGTTGGTTTCTTCGTTGGCGGGTTGGTCAGAACTGCCCTATCGGCACGCATTCCTGCCCACGTCCATGTTCGCGGTTAGCGGAATTGCCGCCGTCGTCGCGCTGGCCCTTCTTGCCGACAGGGCCAAGCTCGGCGCCGCGATCCGATTTTTGGGTCGCCATTCGCTGGAAATTTACGTGGTTCACACGATGGCAATGGCGGGCGTCAGGATCACGTTGCTCAAATTCGCCCACATATCAGCCCCGGCGCCACATCTCGTGCTCGGCATGGTGGCTGGCCTCTACATTCCGATAGCTGTGGCCGTACTGTTCGAACGGGTCGGCTTCCAATTCGGGTTTACGCTCCCGAAGAGGCTAAAGCCCAACCTGGCAAGTCAATCCAACTCGAAGACCGGAGGGGCGAGCGAAAGCGTGAGCAAGATCGTATTATTGGCCGCTCCGGCTGCATCCACATCGTCGCGACGGATGATCTACGTCTCGCCTTGGACGCCTTCCTTGCGATCGCCGCCTGAAAGCACGTTTCGCCGCCCACCGCGCGGGAGCCGTGCCGAGACTCGCCGGCAATTCGATTGGAGCTGGGCGAAAGAACAAGAGCGGGTCACCGAGTTGACTAAAAAAGTCTGACGCCATCATGTGCCGCTTGGTCGATTCAGATTGGCTTTGATGATTTCCGCGAGGGCGCGAGCAAGCTTATCGTCAACCTCGTCGGTAAAATGACCGTCCGGCAAATATCCGCGGGGATCGCTCGGAGAGACGATAGTGTGGGAACTCAAATAAGGAATCTTTTCGGCGTCCAAAGTCGGGCGAATGGCTTGGTACATAAAATCGGAATATCCAAAATTGTTGACAATAAAAATCACCGGAATCAACTTGTCAGATCTGGCCCGTCTGGCAAAGTCGCGGACAATTTCGTTTGCCACTTGGACCTGTTCACAGTCTGGATTGAAGCCATTTGTATCAAGCACATTCTTGCGTTCCTCTCGGGTCACTCGCTGCGCATATGCGCGGCGAATTAGACGAAATAACGAAGAATGGTCGAAAATATTGGCTCTAAAAAGAAACCGATTATACAATGGGTCATGTTCAGCAAAGACGTCTCGAGCCGCTGCCCATTCTTTTGGATCGTAAAACGCTTGTGTATACTCCTTAAACGACGTAAATGGTGGACGAACAACTCGAAGCCGATCCTTGTCTATGTAAAATCTATCCGAAGTGTAAGGCTCCGCGAAATCATAATTGTAGGTCAATGGCGACAAGGACGTAATCATTGGCAAGCTGACAGACATAAGGGCGAGCACGACGACTTGGCTCTTGCCGCCGCCACGATCGCGAAGATACGCGCCATATGACCAGTTCGTCGTCGCCCCCGGCGCTCCCACCACACGAGACGAAAATCGGTCGGAAGTGCGGGTGAGCGCGTTTGCGAGTCGGACCGCGTGCGACATGCCATAGAAAGTCACGATCGGTCTTGCTACCGCCGAGGGCGTTTCGTTGACCTGCAATGGATTATACCAACCAGAAAGTGTAATTGGCGCCGTCTGGGACGGGTCGTCCCTTGTCATTCGCGCCAATTTGCCCTCGGTCGAACGGCCGTAATCAAAATAAAGTCGGAGATGTGGAGGATTTGTTATTTTGGGATCGCTCGGAAACGCAAAAACCGTGTTAATAAACACGTCAATCATCGCAAGGCTTATGATCACCCACACAAGCACATGAATTGAGTCGAGGATAGGCCGACCATTTGGGCGATCAGAATTGAAAGTAAATAAATTGAGCCGGTTCATTGCTCATCCCCATCATCGTGATTACCAAAAGGGCTGCGACCAGCGAGCCGCGCAACGGGGGCGGAAGGCGCCGATAGTAGCGAACATCCCCTGACCAGTACTGGACAATCTCAAGACACGTTAGCAGGGGGATGCCGATCACGGAAGAAAGCCTTGGGACTTCGCCGCCGTAGTCGAGGTCGCCAAAGTCGCTAACCAAGAGTGACGAAAAATGAAAAATTTGAGAGAAGGAATGCGCGCGAAACAGCAGCCAGCCATAGCAAACGAACAAAAAGAAAATGAGATTTGCCGTGACATGGAGCATTCTGCGCCGCCATATCCAAATTGGCGGGGGCCATTGCTGGGGGTTGGCTGTAAATCGAAGTTCGGTCCAGATACGATATACGCAAAGGAGAGCGCCCTGATAAAAGCCCCACAACACGAAATTCCATGCGGCGCCATGCCATAGACCTCCGAGCAACATAGTAATCATCAAATTTCTGCACACAAATAATAAGATTTCCGCGACTACCTCCAAGCGGTATAAAAAGATAATCTCGGAGCCAAGTGGACAAACTGATGTGCCAACGGCGCCAGAAATCCTGTGGATTTGTTGCAAAATAAGGGTGTTCAAAGTTAACCATCATTTCTATTCCCATGAGCTTCGAAATCCCTCGAGCAATGTCCGTATATCCGGAAAAATCGCAATAAATCTGAACTGCAAAAAGCACCGTGCCAACGACAACATCGATAAAGCTTACGCGACCAGTACTCGAAAATATCTGATCTACGATTGGCGCGACGCCGTCAGCAATGGCGACCTTCTTGAAGAACCCGAGAACTATAAGGTACGCTCCGCGAGATAGTTGATCTATATTTACCGAACGAGGACGTGAGAGCTGAGGGATCAATTGTCGGCCGCGTTCGATGGGACCGGCCTGCAGTTGCGGGAAAAACGCCACAAAGAGCGCAAAATCAAAGAACCGATCAGTTGGCTTAAATTGCTTTCTATAAATATCTATGGTATAACTAAGCGATTGAAACGTATAGAACGAGACGCCAACCGGCAAAATGATATTTAGGTGCAACCGATTGGCCTCGATGCCCGCATCGCTGAGAGCGCTTGCAAGATTATCGGCGAAGAAATTGAAATACTTAAATATACCGAGTAAACCCAATTGCGTAACGAGGCTGATCATCAGATACAACAATCGCTTTTTGGACGAAGTCGATCGCTGTAAACTGTAATACAATAAAGAGAGAAATGAAAGATAGACCAACACCCCAAAGAGCGCGGTCAGCAGCGCGTCGAATTGGACGATACCTTGTAGCGAAATACGGTCAAATCCATATAGGTTCAAATTATTAAAGTTAAAGCCGAGAAATATCACGGCCGAAAAGACAAGATAAGCGGCCGGTAAAATCCGTTGCCTAATTGTCAACTGATCATTTGCAAGCAATAAACCTACCCAAAAGTCCACAACCGTGGATAATACGACTAGAAAAAGAAAACGAGCGTCCCACCAGCCATAGAATATATAACTTGCCAGCAGCAACATCAAATTTTGCGGCCGAAACGGAAGCAGCAAATATAGACCGTAAACGAGCGCGAAGAACACCAGGAATTCCGGCGAATTGAAGAGCATCAAGGTCTCCGGGATATTGGCTTCGAGGCTCGACCGGTGAAGAACACAGAACGGACCGGCCCTGGGGACCCAAGGATAATCCGTCCAATGCGGGGACGATTGGCGAAGCTAAGCCGCGATGAGCCACTATCGTCAATGTTTGTTTTTTGGTCGCCCAGATGCTGAGATTTTTGTCGCGACTCGTCCTCGGACGCCGCGCCACCCCTTGCGAAGGTCCGCGCGCCGTGGGGCGCTCGCCCTGGTCATGCGCCCTCAATGACTGGCTCGGCGCTTCCTCAGCACTCGGAAAATTGCCGATCGCCGGTATAGTTGCCGTCGCTGTCGAACTGGAGCTCGTGGGTCACGCAACCGCCGCCGGAACCGCCGGCGCCGGCGCCTGAGAAGGCGGCGGGTGAGACATTGATCACCAACGGCGGACCGCCGACGATGATTGGCTCAGCCGGCGCCGAGACCGGCCCGCCCCAACCGCCCCAACCGCCCCAACCGCAACAGCCGAACAGCAGACCCTGATTGAAATTCGAGTCTTTGCCTCTCGGTCCATTGCGAACGAATTGGCCCCGGCCGTCCACGACGCCCCGATTCAGGCCGTTGCGGCTCAGGCCATGCGCGCCGAACCGCTGGCCGTGGCCGAACGCCATCCCCGGCCGGCCGACTGGTCCACCGTGCGGGAAAGCCGCCATGTGCGCGAGCGCGGGCGCGAGGCCAAGCGAAAGAAACAGAGTTCCCGCGACAGACGCGCGGGCCGCCCTCATCGAGAAGGAGTTACGCATGGGAATGTTCTCCGGCGCCGCAGCGTCAATCTACCGCCATTTCCGGGCCGGAGTCGAGAGGGTTTAACGCAAAAAAAATGTGGCGGCCGTCCTCACCTGACAATCGTCAGCTTCCGCGCCGCGCGCGTGAGGCCAGTGTAGAGCCAGCGCGCGCGGTGCTCGCGGAAGGCGAAGCTCTCATCGAACAGCATCACGTCGTCCCATTGCGACCCTTGCGCCTTATGGACGGTGAGCGCGTAGCCATAATCGAACTCGTCGGACTCTCTCCTCGCCAGATGGCTGAGTTCGCCCTCCGAGCCTTCAAAGAAGTTCTTCAACACCGCGACCTTCACGGACGTACGGGCCCCTTCGTCCTCCGAGCGCAGGGTCAAGCGCACGAAGTCCTTTTGCACCCCGCCGAGGGCCTCGACCCGCCACAGGCCGCCGTTGATCAGACCTTTCGTCCGGTCGTTGCGAAGGCAGACCAGCCGGTCGCCCGCGACCGGCAGCGGCTCCTTAAAGCCGTTCAGGTCGCGAATGCGCTGATTGTAGGCGCGGCGCGTGCGATTGACGCCGACCAGCACTTGGTCTGCGCCGAGCACCCCGGCCGCATCCACATCGCCGCGACGAATGATCCGCGTCTCGCCATAGACGCCTTCTTTGAGCTCCCCGCCCGACCGTACGATCTGGGACAGGCGAATGATCGGATTATCTTCAGCCTGGCGGTGGATCTGCGTCAGCATCACGTCGGGCTGGCCTTCGGTGAAATAGCCCCCGCCCTTGACCGGGGGCAGCTGGAACGGGTCGCCCAGCACCAGGATCGGCTTGCCGAAGGACAGAAGGTCGCGCGCCAGCTCCGCGTCGACCATCGAGCATTCGTCGATCACGATCAGCCCGGCGCGCGAGGCCGGGCCGTCCTCGTTGAGGGTGAAGGTCGGCGCGCCCTCGGCGCCTTCGCTCGCCCGATAGATCAGCGCGTGAATGGTCGTCGCGCCGGCGCAGCCGTTGGCGCGCATCACCAGCGCCGCCTTGCCGGTGAAGGCGGCGAACGCGGTTCCCCCTTGCGCTCCCTCCGCGACGTGGCGCGCAAGCGTCGTCTTGCCGACGCCGGCGTAGCCGAACAGGCGAAAGACTTGCGGCTCGCCCTGCTTCAGCCAACGCCCGACCTGGTCGATCGCCTCGGCCTGCTCGCGCGACCATTCGCGGCCGATCGGCGTCGAGACCCCGCGGGCCGGCGCGGGCGCGGGCGGCGCATCGGCCGGAGGCGCCGATGACTTCGCTTCCGCGTTCCGGCGCCGGGGCGCCGCCTTTGCCCCGCAACGCGAGCAGACCGGCGGCTGGCGGCCCAGATCATAATATTTGGCGCCGCAGACCAGGCACAGGCGCTTGGTTCCGAGCCTGCCGAACGCCAGCTTTTTCTTGGCCAATATCGTTCGCCCCTCGGACCGCGACGGCCGCGAATCAACGATTGATTCAGAAATTGAGCGCAGCATTTTAACAGAATTGGCAAAAGAAGCGCAGCCGGCCCCGGCTTTACGCGCGCTCGTTCGAAGTGAAGGGCGAACCTCCCGTTTGGTCGCGCATTCGGGTCCTCGACTTGAATGCTCGGTCCGCGAACCTATATCGACTTGTCCGGCAGGCGGGCGTTGCTTCCGACGGCCGGGCGACACGAAACGTGGCCGGGGCGCTTCTTTTGCGAAGGTCCTGGGGCCACGAAGCGCCGGAAGGGGCTTCGAACATGGTGCGAGTGACGGCGTTGAGTTCTCCGCTGCTGCTCGGCTTCGACGACATCGAGCGGGCGCTCGATAAAGTCGCGAAGACGGCGGCGGACGGCTACCCGCCCTACAACATCGAGCGGATCGCCGCCGAGGGCGGCGCTCCGGAGAGGCTGCGCATTACGCTGGCGGTGGCCGGCTTCTTGCAGGATCAGATCGAGGTCACGGTCGAGGAGAACCAACTCACGATCCGCGGCCGACAGGCGGAGGAAAAAACGCGCGAATATCTGCACCGCGGCATCGCGGCGCGGCAGTTCCAGCGCAGCTTCCTTCTTGCCGAGGGCATGCGGGTGCTGAGCGCGGATCTCGCCCAGGGGCTTTTGTCGATCGATCTCGTCCGGCCGCAGCCGGAGCGGGTGGTGAAAAAGATACAGATTTCCGCGCGCGATTGAAGGGTGCGCGCGAAATGCGGCGGGTTCGAAGGACCGCCGGGAAGGAAGGATGCGATGATGACCGTAACCGATAAGGCCTTGGCGCTGACGCCGCAGGAATTCGCCCATCTCGGCGATGGCGCGCTCGCCTATGTAAAGACCATCAGCTCGGAGGAGGTCGCGCGTCTCTTCCCTCAGGCGCCCGCGCTGCGTCCCGGCGTCCAGCTGTTCGCGTTGCTTGGCGCCGACGGCTCGCCGATCATGTTGACCGATTCCAGGGATGCGGCGATCGCCAACGCCTGGGAACACGAGCTGCAGACCGTCAGCCTGCACTGACCTTCTCGCCATGTGGAGAAGCGCCGGCGGGGGCGGTGTCCGGCGCGGCGGAATCGGATAGATGAGGGCGGTCCGCCGGCTTATAAGGATCGCCAGAGATGCGCGCTTACCTCGATCTGATGCGCGATGCGCTCGAGAACGGCGCGGTCAAGCAAGACCGCACCGGGACCGGGGTACGCTCGCTGTTCGGCCGCCAGATCCGTTTCGATCTTGCGCAGGGCTTTCCGCTCGTCACCACCAAGCGGCTGCACCTGAAGTCGATCGTGCGCGAGCTGATCTGGTTTCTCCGTGGCGACACCAACGTCGCCTATCTCAAGGCGCATGGCGTCTCGATCTGGAATGAATGGGCGGAGGCCAACGGCGATCTCGGCCCGGTCTACGGCAAACAATGGCGCGCCTGGGAGGGGCCGGACGGGGGCGCTTACGATCAGATCGACTGGCTGCTCAAGGAAATCCGCCGCAACCCGGATTCGCGCCGCCTCGTCGTCTCGGCCTGGAACGTGCCGGACATCGAGCGCATGAAGCTCCCGCCGTGCCATTGCCTGTTCCAGTTCCATGTCAGCGGCGGCAAGCTGTCGTGCCAGCTCTACCAGCGTTCCGCCGACATCTTCCTCGGCGTGCCGTTCAATATTGCGAGCTACGCCCTGCTGACGCATCTCGTCGCCCGTGATTGCGGTCTCGAGGCCGGCGAGTTCATCCACACGTTCGGCGACGCGCATCTCTATCGCAATCACGAGGACCAGGCGCGCGAGCAGCTTTCGCGTGAGCCGCGCCCCCTGCCGCGACTGAAGCTCGGCGACGTCGGCCCGCTCTTCGACCTCGACGCCGACGCGATCGCCTTCGAAGGCTACGATCCCTGGCCCGCGATCAAGGCGCCGGTGGCGGTGTGAGGATCGCGCGGGCTGCTCATCCAACCGACTTCGTCGGCCACCTTCTCCCGCAAGCGGGAGAAGGGTTCCCGTCAGCCCTCTGCCGCTTGCGGGAGAGCGCTGGGGTGAGGGCCAACGCCGAGGCCGTTCCCCTCGCCATCGTCGCCGCAGTCGCGCGCAACGGGGTCATCGGCTCGAACGGCGGGCTTGCCTGGCGCCTGTCCAGCGACCTTAAGCGCTTCAAGGCGTTGACCTGGGGCAAGCCGCTGGTGATGGGGCGCAAGACATTCGAGTCGATCAACCGTGCGCTGCCGGGGCGCGAAACCATTGTCGTGACCCGAGACGGCGCCTTCTCTCCGGCCGGCGCGCTCGTCGTCCCGAGCCTCGAGGCGGCGCTCGCTCTCGCCGCGGAGCGCGCCCGTGCGATGGGCGCGGACGCCATTATCGTCGCGGGCGGCGGCGAGATCTACGCGCAGACGCTTCACCGTGCGAGCCGGCTCCACATCACTGAAGTCGCGCTCGAGGCTGAAGGCGACGTGCGCTTTCCCCCGATCGACCGAAGCATTTGGCGGGAAGTTACGCGCCAAAGGGGCGAACGCGGCCCGCGCGACGAGGCGGATTTCGAATTCGTGGACTATGAGCGGAAACGGCAACGAACCACAGCGCTCTAAACCGCCATCCCCCACAAATCGTAGGCGTCCGAGCGCTCGATCTTGACGGTGACGATGTCGCCGGCGCGCAACGGGCGCCGGGCGGCGATGTGGACGGCGCCGTCGATTTCCGGCGCGTCGCCCTTGGTCCGGCCCTTGGCGGTTCCGACGCCGCCTTCGTCGATGATGACGGCCAAGCGCTTGCCGACTTTGGCGGCGAGGCGCCGCGCGCCGATCGTCTGTTGACGTTGCATGAAGCGCTTGTGGCGGCTCGCCTTGACCTCGTCCGGCACAGGTTCGAGCCCGAGATCGTTGGCCCGTGCGCCCCTGACCGGCTCATATTGGAACGCGCCGACGCGGTCGAGCCTGGCCTCGTCCAGCCAATCGAGCAGGAAGCCGAAGTCATCTTCCGTCTCGCCGGGAAAGCCGACGATGAAGGTCGAGCGGATGGTGATCTCCGGGCAGATCGCGCGCCAGGCGCGGATGCGCTCGAGCGTCTTTTCCTGATTGCCCGGCCGGCGCATCGCCTTCAGGACTTTCGGCGAAGCGTGCTGGAACGGCACGTCGACATAGGGCAGCACATTGCCGCCGTTCATCAGGCTGATGACCTCGTCGACATGGGGATAGGGGTAGACATATTGCAGGCGGACCCAGGCGCCGAGCGAGCCGAGCTCGCGCGTCAGATCGAGGAAGCGCGCGGGCGCTCTCCCGGTCGCGCCAGGGGCTCGCGGAATATTTGAGGTCGCGGCCGTAGGCGCTGGTGTCCTGCGAAATGACGATGAGTTCCTTGACGCCCGCTTTCACCAGCTTTTCCGCCTCCCGCAGCACCTCGCCGGCCGGGCGGGAGACGAGCGGCCCGCGCAAGCTCGGGATGATGCAGAACGTGCAGCGGTGGTCGCAACCTTCGGAGATCTTCAGATAGGCGTAGTGGCGCGGCGTCAGCCTCACCCCCTCGCCGGGGATAAGATCGACGAACGGATCATGCGGCGAAGGCGCGGCCTCGCGCACCGCCGCCATCACGCTTTCGAACGCCTGCGGGCCGGTGATCGCCGCGACCTCGGGGAAAGCGTCGCGGATGGCGTCAGGCTGGGCGCCCATGCAGCCGGTGACGATCACCTTGCCGTTCTCGGCCATCGCCGCGCCGATCGCGCTGAGCGACTCCGCCTTGGCGCTGTCGAGAAAGCCGCAGGTGTTGACGATGACGGCGTCGGCGCCGGCGTGGGTGCGCGAGAGTTCGTAGCCTTCGGCGCGCAGCCTGGTCAGGATCCGCTCGCTGTCGACGAGCGCCTTCGGGCAGCCGAGCGAGACGAAGGAAATGCGCGGGGCGGAACGCTGCGCGGGGGGTGCGGCTTCGGTCATGCGCGTCGATTGCCACGGCGGGACGCGTGCGGCAAGGGACGGCGTCACTTCTTCTGCAGTCCGATGAAGGCGACGCTCGCTCCCGACGGCGATCGCGTCGATCGTCTTGTCGCATTGGCCGACGCGATCGCCGTGGCTTCATAGAGCCAACGCAGGCCCGAGCGGCACGATCCCGGTCGGGTTGATCCGCAAATGGCTCGCGTAATAGTGATGCTTGATATGGAAGAAGTCGACCGTCTCGGCGACCTTCGGCCAGTGATAGAGCTCGCTGAGATAACGCTGAAGCGCCGGATAGTCGACGATCCGCCGCAGATTGCACTTGAAGTGACCGAAATAGACCGGGTCGAACCGGACGAGCGTGGTGAACAGGCGCCAGTCCGCCTCGGTCAACCCGGTCTCCGAGCAAAAACCGTTGCCCCGAAAGCCGCGCCTCGAGCCAGTCGAGCGTCTCGAACAGGGCATGGAACGCCTCCTCATAGGCGGCCTGCGTGGTCGCGAATCCGGCGCGATAGACGCCGTTGTTGACGGTTTGATAGATGCGCGCATTGAGCGCGTCGATCTCGCCCCTGAGCTCGCTCGGATAATAGTCGCCCTCGCGCGGCGCCGACCGCGTCGAAGGCGCTGTTGAACATGCGAATGATCTCGGACGACTCGTTGTTGACGATCGTGCCTGTTTTTTTGTCCCAGAGCACTGGCACGGTGACGCGTCCGCTGAAATCGGGCCGCGCCTTGAGATAGAATTCGCTCAAGGCCCTCGCGCGGAAGATCGGATCGGGAATGACGCCGGGCCCGTCGTCGAACGTCCAGCCGCGCTCGCGCAACAGCCAATGGACGACCGAGAGCGAGATCATGCCCTCGAGACCTTTGAGCCGGCGGAAGATCAGGGTGCGATGGGCCCAGGGGCAGGCGAGCGACACGATCAGGTGGTAGCGGCCCGGCTCCGCCTTGAAGCCGCCGACGCCGGTTGGTCCCGGCTCGCCGCTCGCCGTCACCCAGTTGCGGAACGGCGCGTCCGGCCGCACGAAATGGCCGCTCTTGTCGTGAGGGAAATCGCCCTCGGCGCGCCATGATCCCTTGAGCAATTGGCCCATGCGCGGAGCGCCTCTCGAATGTCAGCGGGGTGGACCCCCGCCGAGGTCTATACCACGATCCTGCCTCGCGCCGAACCGCTGCTTACACGCGGCCGGAGACTGGAATCAGCGCGCCGGTGACCGCTTTTGCTTCGTCGGACGCCAGGAACAGAATGACCGCCGCGAGGTCCGCGGGCGTCACCCAGCGATCGAACTCGGCCTTCGGCATGTCGGCGCGATTTGCCGGCGTGTCGATGATCGAAGGCAGCACCGCATTGACCGTGACGCCTTTCAGCTTCAGCTCTTCGGCCAGGGCCTCGGTCAGCCGATGCACGGCGGATTTGCTGGCCGCGTAGGCCCCCATTCCCGATGCGGCCCTCAGCGCGGATTGCGCGCCGACATTGACGATGCGGCCGGCGCCGCTCTCCAGCAGATAGGGAAGGGCGGCTTGGCAGGCGTTCAACGCGGTCTTCAGGTTGAGGGCATAGAGACGTTCCCAGGTTTCGGCGCTGCCGCCCTCCACGGTTTCCCATCGAAAGCCGCCGGCGATGTTGAGGAGCGCGTCGAGCCGCCCGAACCTCGCCTTGACGTCGGCCATCGCCTTGCGCGCGCCCTCGGGAGAGGACAGATCGACGCGGCCGAGAAGCAACGCGTTGGGACCGAGCCGCTCGGCGAGACCGGCAGGCGCGGACGGGCCGACGTCGAGGACGGCGACGGAGGCGCCGCGCTCGACCGCCGCAGCCGCCACGCCGCCGCCAAGCGCGCCGAATCCGCCGGTAACCACGATCGTCCTGCCGCGCATCGGTTTCTCCCCTCCCTTGACGTTTACGCGGCCCGGTCCGCCGGCGCCTTGGCGGCCCGAAGCTCTCGAAGCGCGGTCGCCCGCGCCTTGGCGGCCTCCGCGGCGCTCGCCTCCTTAATTCGCCCATAGCCCCGTATGGTCTCTGGAAGACCGGCAAGGCGAACGGCGAGCGCGTGGTTTGCAGGAGCAAGCCGCGCGAGCAATTCTTCGACGTCTGCTTCGAACTCGTCGACGAGCCGGCGCTCGAGTTTGCGCTCATCGCTGTTGCGGAACGGATCGAGCCAAGTGCCGCGCAGGAACTTGAGCCGCGCCATGACGCGGAACGCGGTCATCGCCCAGGGGCCGGCCTCGCCCTTGCGCATCATTCCGGTGCTTGGATCGGGGCGGGCGAAGGGCCAGGCGCCGATATGGAAGCGCAGGCGATATCGGCCTTCGAACTCCTGCGCCAGCGCCCGCTGGAATTCCGGGGCGGCGAACAGGCGCGCGACTTCCCACTCGTCCTTGACGGCGAGCAGCTTGTGATAGGAGCGCGCAACCGCGCTCGTCAGCGCCTCGCCGAGCCCGGCGCTGGCTTCCGCCCGGCGCACGCGCTCGACGAGCGCGCGGTAGCGCGCCGCGTAAGAGGCGTCGCGATACTCGGTCAGATGCGCCGCGCGCCGCGCGATCAACGCGTCGAGCGACGGCGCCTCGTCGGCCCTCGGTTCGTCCTCGGCGACGAGCGATTCGACGCTGGCCAGGTCGTGGGCCGCGCGTCGGCCCCACTCGAAGGCCTGCTTGTTGGCCTCGATCGCGACGCCGTTGAGCTCGATCGCACGTTCGATCGCCGCGCGCCGGAGCGGAATGAGGCCTTTCTGCCAGGCGGCCCCGAACATGAACATGTTGGAGGCGATCGCGTCGCCCAGGAGCGCCTGCGCGAGGCGTTGTCCATCGAGAACAAGCGCCCCGTCGCCGAGCAGGCTTCTGAGGCGCTCGATCAACTGTTCCGCGTCGACGCTCCAATTTGGATTGCGCGCGAAATCGGCGGTCGGCGTCAGATCGGCCGAGATCACCGCGCGCGTTTGGGGAGTGAGCTTCGAGACGCATTCGTCGCCCGCGGCGACGATGAGGTCGCAGCCGATCAGCGCGTCGGCCTCGCCCGAGGCGATCCGGGTCGCGTGCAGCGCGCCCGGCTCGCGCGCCATGCGAACGTGCGCGGTGACCGCGCCGTATTTCTGGCTCAGGCCGGTCAGATCGAGATTGGAGCTGAAAAGCCCGTCGAGATAGGCGGCGACGGCGAGCGTCTGGCTGATTGTCACGACGCCCGAGCCGCCGATGCCGGCCACCAGCACGCTGTAGCGCTCGCCCATTTCGGGCAACACCGGATCCGGGATCGCCGGCAGGTAGGGGCTCAGAGGCGTCGCGACGTCAACTCTGCGCAAGCGTCCCCCATGAACAGTCACGAAGCTCGGACAGAAACCTTCGACGCAGGAATAATCCTTGTTGCAGCTCGACTGGTTGATGCGCCGTTTGCGCCCGAATTCGGTCTCCAGCGGTTCGATCGCCATGCAGTTGGAGACGCGACCGCAGTCCCCGCAGCCTTCGCACACGTCGGGGTGAATGAACGTGCGGATGGCCGGATCGGTCCATTTGCCGCGCTTGCGCAACCGCCGGCGCTCGGTCGCGCAGGGCTGGTCGTAGAGAATGACCGAGACGCCCTTGAACTCACGAAACTCGCGCTGCGTCTCGTCCATCGCGTCGCGATGGCGAAGGCTCACGCCGGCCGGCAGCGCAATGCCGGAATAGCGCTCCGGCTCGTCGACCACGAGCGCCATTTTCTTGACGCCTTCGGCGGCGAGTTCGGCCAGAATCTGGACCGGCGTCATGCCGCCTTCGATCGGCTGGCCGCCCGTCATCGAGACGAAGCCGTTATAGAGGATCTTATAGGTGATCGGCACGTCGGCGGCGACGGCCTGACGGACCGCCAGAACGCCGGAATGGGCATAGGTGCCGTCGCCGAGATTGGCGAATACGTGTTGCTGGCTCGTGAAAGGCTGCTGGCCGAGCCACATCGCCCCTTCGCCGCCCATATGCGAGACCGTGGTCGTCTGAAACGGGTTCACATACATCGCCATCGTGTGACAACCGATGCCGGCAAGCGCGCGGCTGCCCTCGGGCACGCGGGTCGAGCGGTTGTGCGGACAGCCGGCGCAGAACCCGGGACTGCGCACAGGAGCGGGACGGTTGCCGATCGCCCTGATCGAGACCGGGGGAGCGGCGAGCGGGCAATCCGGATCGCGCGCGCGGAGCGCGTCGAACAGCACCTGCGCGACCAGCTCCGGCGTGGTTTCGCCGAAATTGGGGATGGCGAGCGCGCCGTGGGCGGGATCGAAGACGACGCCGTCGAAAAACTTGCCGACGATGCGCGGCGCGCGTTCGCAGCCATAGAGGATCGCGCGAATCTGATCCTCGAGAATCGGGCGCTTCTCCTCGATGACGACGATGAGATCGAGTCCGAGGGCGAAGTCGCGCACGATGACCGGATCGAGCGGCCAGACCATGCCGACCTTGAGCAGACGCAAATCCAGGGCGCCGCCGCCGGCGTGGCGAAGATGGCCGAGCGCCTGCAACAGATCCTGCCAGGCCTTGCCGGCCCCGACGACGCCGACCCGCGCGTTTGCGCCGCCGACGATGCGATTGAGCGCATTCGCGCGCGCGTAGGCGAGCGCCGCGGGAAGCTTGTGATTGTAAAGCCGCTCCTCCTGAGCCACCGGCATGTCGATCGCCCTCGCGCCGACGCCGCCGGGCGGATTGCTGGGGCGTTCGGGAATCGCGATCGCAGGCGAATCGAGACCCACGTAGACGGTGCCGCCCCCCTCTGCGACGTCGGTCACAACCTTTACGCCGACCCAGCAGCCGCTGAAGCGCGACATCGCAATTCCGTGCAAACCGAAGTCGATCAGCTCCTGGGTGTTCGAGGGGTAGAGCACCGGCATGCCGACGGCGATGAAGGAGGTGTCGGAAAAATTGACGGCGGTGGAGGATTTCGCGCCGTGATCGTCCCCGGCGAGCGCGATCACGCCGCCCTTGGGCGAGACGCCGGTGAAGTTGGCGTGGCGCAGCGCGTCGCCCGAGCGATCGACGCCCGGCCCCTTGCCGTACCAGATGCCGAACACGCCGTCGACGGTCGCGCCGGGAAAGCTCGTCAAATGTTGCGCGCCCCAGATCGCGGTCGCGGCCAGGTCTTCGTTGAGGCCGGGGCGGAAGACGATGTTGTGGCTCTCGAGCAATGGCCCGGCGCGCCACAGCTCGATGTCGTAGCGCCCAAGAGGGGAGCCCCGATAGCCGGAGATATAGCCGCCAGTGTTGAGGCCGGCCGCCGCGTCGCGCAAGCGCTGCTGGATCGGCAGGCGCACAAGCGCCTGCATGCCGGTCATATAAAACCAGCCCTCGCTCGACGCGTAGCGGGATTCGAGAGTCGCCTCCGACCGGGCGAGCGCGACGGTCATGAAAGCTTTCTCCTGCGGCTGGCGTATCGTCTAACCACGCTCTCCCCCTTCGTGGCCGAGGCGCGCGAGATAAGCGGGAAAAGCGTCGTTGAATTCAGGAAAATAGCGCTGAATGACGCGGATGTCGAACGCGGCGAGGATCGATTCTTTTGGCTCGCGGTCGGTCAGGAACAGCATCGCCGCCTTGACGCAGCCTGCCGGGCCGACGCCGAGCTCGCCCCAGCGGGCCGCGTCATCAGCCTCGATCGTCACGCGATGCCGGGTTTCGCTTCGGCTGTCACGGACGACGACGTCGAAGGCCATGGCGCGCAGCGGGTCTGGAGTGACGGAGATGGTTCGGTCATCGCGCATCGATCAACTCCGAGGCAAGCGCCCATGTTGCGCATCGCCACGAGGCGCGCAAGCCATCGAACGCATCGGCGCGGCTCTCGGTACTCCGTTGTCCATCGCAGGAATCGCGGCGCGGTCGAATCGCAGCGCCACGGGAACAAATCTCCACAAATATCGGTTATCGTGTGCGGCCGGCGGAGCCGCATCCGAACTTGAGCGGGAACTCGCAAAGGGGCGCACAGCTGGCGGCGCGAACATGCTATGGGCTAAAACCACGCCAGGTTGCTATGTTCGGCTCATGGAGGCGCGCGTTGAGCGTTGAGGTTGCGGCGCCGCCTTTGAGTGCGGCGAACGGCGATGTCACGGTCCCGAACAACGGACCGATCGCGCTGTTTCTTGATGTCGACGGCACGCTGCTCGATCTCGCCGACTGGCCGGGCGCGGTCGTGACTCCGGCGGGGCTTGTCGCGGCCTTGACGAAAGTCGAACGTAAGCTCGCGGGCGCCCTAGCGCTGATCAGCGGACGGACCATTGAGGAGCTCGACCGGCTGTTCGACCCGCTGCGCCTGCGCGCGAGCGGCGTGCATGGCGCTGAGGTGCGTTTCGATCCGGACCAAACCCCTGCCTCGGCGCCGGGGGTCGTCGCGCTGCCGGATTCTTTGTGGACGGCTGTCAACGAGGCGATGCGTGAGTTCCCCGGAACGTTAGCCGAGAACAAGCGTTACAGTTTCGCGGTCCACTATCGCCTGGCGCCAGAGGCGGAAGCGCCGCTGCGCGAGCGGATCATGAAACTCGTCGAAGGCGAGTCGCGGACAGACATCCAGGTGATGAACGCCCATTGCGCGATCGAATTGAAGGCGCCGGGCTTTGACAAGGGCAGCGCGATCGAAGCGTTTCTTTCCACCGTTCCATTTCGCGGCCGCACGCCGGTTTTTATCGGCGACGACAAGACCGACGAGGCCGGTTTCGCCGTGGTTTCGGCGCGCGGAGGCTACGCTTATTCGGTCGGACGAAGGCGCCCGGGCGCAATCGGCGCTTTCGAGCGTCCGAGTGCGGTGCGCGACTGGCTTGCCGATTTCGCCGACCATGGGGGTGGCGCATGACGGAGCAGCGCAGGACGGGCGATCGGAACCTCGATCTGGCGTTGATAGGCAACAGCTGCGCCGCCGCGCTCATCGACAGCGGCGCTCGCATTGTATGGTGGTGTTTCCCGCACTTCGATTCCGATCCGGTGTTCTCGCGCCTGCTGGCCGGAGACGAGGAGAAAGGATTCTGCGACATCGTGCTGGAAGGGCGCGTTGGAACCGAGTCGCAATACGTGCGCAACACGGCGATCGTCGAGACGATTTTTACCGACGCGCACGGCGCCAAGGTGCGCATCTCCGATTTCGCGCCAAGCTTCGAGCGGTTCGAGCGCGAATATCGCCCGCCGCAGATCATGCGCCGCATCGAACCGGTCGCGGGCCTGCCCCGCATCGCGATCCGCGTCAGGCCGACCCACGATTACGGCCGCCCGACGACGAATGTGGTCGTCGGCTCCAACCACATCCGTTACGTCGGCGGGCCCGAGGTGATGCGTCTGACGACCGATGCGCCGCTCTCCTACATTGTCAACGAAATCACGTTCCCGCTTACGCGTCCGATCAACCTGATCTTCGGTCAAGATGAGCCTTTCTTGAGCGCCATCGACGCGACGAGCCGGGAATTCCTCGACCGCACGCGCGACAATTGGCTCAAATGGTCGCGCAATCTGGCCGTGCCGTTCGAATGGCAATCGGCGGTTGTGCGCGCGGCAATCACTCTCAAACTATGCAGTTTCAAGGAGACGGGCGCGATCATCGCCGCGCATACGACGTCGATTCCGGAGGCGCCTTCATCGACGCGAACCTGGGATTATCGCTATTGCTGGTTGCGCGACGCCTATTTCGTCGTCGACGCGCTCAACAGACTTGGCGAGACCCAGACGATGGAGTCGTATATCCATTACATTACGACCATAGCGACCGACGCCAGCAAAATTCAGCCGGTGCACGGCATCGTGCCATTCTCGTCGTTGGAGGAAACGATCGCGCCGGAATTAAAGGGTTTTCTCGGACACGGGCCGGTTCGTGTGGGCAACCAGGCGGCCCTGCAAACCCAGAATGACGTCTACGGCAGCGTTGTGCTCGCCGCGACGCAGATGTTCTTCGACGAGCGCCTGCCCAAAATGGGAGACGAATCGCTGTATCGCATGCTCGAAACGCTGGGCAAGCGCGCGCTCGCGCTGGCGTTTGAACCCGACGCGGGGCTGTGGGAATACCGCACGCGCGCGCGCGCCCATACCTATTCCGCGACGCTGTGCTGGGCGGCCTGCGACCGGCTCGCCCGGATCGCGCGGCGGCTCCATATCGTTGACCGCGCCGAGTACTGGGAGGCGCAGGCGCGGGCCTTGCGCGAGCGCATACTCTTGGAGGCCTGGGACGAAAAGCAGGGCGCGCTGACCGGGGCCTTTGGCGAGCCCGTCCTCGACGCCAGCATCCTGCTCGTCTCGGAGCTCGGTCTCCTTGCGCCGACCGACATTCGCTTTGTCAAGACATGCGAGGCGATCGGGCGGGAACTTACCCGCAACGGGCGGATCATGCGCTACGTCGCGCCCGACGATCTCGGCGCGCCCGAAACCGCGTTCCTGGCGTGCAATTTCTGGTATATGGACGCGCTTCGTCAGATCGGACGCGCGTCGGAGGCGCGTGAGATGTTCGAATCCATGCTCGAAAGCCGCAATTCTTACGGCCTGCTCTCCGAAGACATTCATCCGGAAACCGGCGAGCTCTGGGGCAATCTGCCGCAGACCTACTCCATGGCTGGGATCATCAATACGGCGACGCGATTGTCGTCGAGTTGGGAGGACGCATGGGCCCGCGCCTGATCATTGTCTCCAATCGCGTCGCGGTTCCGGACTCGCCGCGCACGCCGCTCGCCGGCGGGATGGCGGTGGCGGTGAAAGCCGCGCTGAAGAATCGCAACGGGATGTGGTTCGGCTGGAGCGGCAAGGTCACGGACATGCCCGTCGGCGAGCCGCAGGCGGTGGAGGTCAACAAGGTCACTTACGTCCTGATCGACCTGTCGAAAAATGACATTCAAGAATACTATAACGGTCTCGCCAACAGCGTATTATGGCCAATTCTTCACTACCGGGTCGATCTGCAAGAATACTCCCGCGCCGACGCCGGCGGCTATATGCGGGTCAATCGCATGTTCGCCGACCGACTGAGCGCGCTCCTCAAGGACGACGACGTCATCTGGGTCCACGATTATCATTTGATGCTGCTGGGACGCGAATTGCGCTCGCGCGGCCATCGCAACACGATAGGATTTTTCCTCCACACGCCGTGCGCGCCGCCGGACATCCTGCAGACCCTGCCCCACCACAAGGCGATTCTCGGCGGCCTGACCTATTACAATCTGGTCGGGTTTCAGACCGAGAATGACCGCGACAATTTCGCCCACTACTTGACGAGTCAGGGCGCCGTCCAGAATCGCGGCGGCGCGCTCGAGTTCGAGGGTCGGCATGTGCGTCTTGGCGCCTTCCCCGTCAGCATCGAGACCAAGTCGTATATGCGCCTCGCCCGCAATGCGGGACGGTCGGCGCTCGTGGAGCTGGTGCGAGAGAGTCTCGGCGGCAGCCGTCTCGTGCTCGGCGTCGATCGGCTCGACTATTCGAAGGGCATTCCAGACCGCCTGAAGGCGTTCGAACGGTTCCTCGAGAACAATCCCGAGTGGCACGGGAAGGTGACCCTGCTGCAGGTCACGCCGAAGAGCCGTTCCGAGGTCAAGCAATACGGCGACATCGAAAGCGAGGTGACGGGCCTGATCGGCACGGTCAATGGGCGTTTCGGCGACGCGGCCTGGACGCCGATCCGCTACGTCAACCGTTCCTATTCGCGCACCGTTCTGGCGGGCCTCTATCGGGCCGCCGACGTCGCGATGGTGACGCCGCTGCGCGACGGCATGAACCTCGTCGCCAAGGAGTACCTGGCGGCGCAGAATCCGGAAGATCCGGGCGTGCTCGTGCTGTCGCAATTCGCGGGGGCGGCCAAGGAGCTCGATCGCGCGCTGATCGTCAATCCGCACGAGACCGACGCCGTCGCGGCGGCGCTGAAACGCGCGCTGGAAATGCCGTTGGCCGAGCGTCGGGAACGCCATGAGCCGATGCTCGCTCATCTGATGGAATACGACATCAAGAAATGGGCGGAGGACTATCTCTCGATGCTCGTCGAGGGTCCGCCGGCGCGGAGTCTGCTCGCCGGAATTCGGGCGCTGTTCGGCGTGTCCTCGTCCGAACAGGCGCCGCTGGCGATTCGCTGAGCTGCGAGCGATCCGCGCTGTCCAAGGCGCGCGGCGCCGGCCGAACGCGCTGGCGCGGTGTCTTCCTCAATATTTCTGGATCCCCACCCATTGCTGTTCAGAATAACGCTCGCCGGCGGCGAAGCCGAGCGGCAGGACCCGTTCGAGTTCGGCGAGGCGGGACGGGGTCAATTCGACTTCCGCCGCCTCGGCGCATTCCTCGAGGTGCTCGGCAGTGCGGGAGCCGGGGATGGGCACGATGTGGGGCGCTTGGGCGAGCGTCCAGGCAAGGGCGAGCGCGCAAGGATTCACGCCCCAGGATCTGGCGAGCGCCAGATAGGGAGGCAGGCGGTCGCGATTGCGCCGCCAGTCGAGGCCCTGGAAGCGTGGGTTCGAATTGCGAAAATCCGTCTCGTCGAAAGTCTCGACGTCTTGCAGAAGGCCGCTGAAGAATCCGCGCCCAATCGGCGAGAATGCGACCAGGATCGCGCCCGCCTCCGCGCAGGCCTGCAAAAGCCCAAGTTCGGGATTGCGCGTCCACAGAGAATATTCGGACTGGACCGCGGCGATCGGATGCACGGCGACCGCACGCCGGAGCGTGTCGGGCGCGACTTCGGACAGGCCGATCGCGCCGATCTTTCCCGCCTGGACCAAGCGCCCGAGCTCGCCGACCGTATCCTCGATCGGGACCGTCTTATCGACGCGATGCACGTAATAAAGATCGATACGATCGACGCCGAGCCGCTTCAGCGACCCTTCCAGACTTTCGCGGATGTGGGCTGCGCTGTTGTCGAACACGCGCTTGCCGTCGGGCTGGCGGCGGATGGCGAACTTGGTCGCGAGCGTGACCTTGGCGCGGCGGCTCGGGTCTTCCGCCAGGAATTTTCCGATCACGATCTCGCTGACCCCGTCGCCATAGACGTTGGCGGTGTCCCAGAAATCGACGCCGAGTTCCATCGCCCGCGCCAGCGCCGCCATGCTCTCGGCTTCGGTCGTCGGCCCGTAAAAGCCGCCGAAGCTCATGCAGCCGAAGCCGATCGCCGAAACCGTTCCATTGTGGCCGAAGCGCCGTCGCCGCATCGCTCAGATCCTCGCGCGAACGTCAGGGAATGGAACGAGGCTTTGAAGGCCGCGTAAGGCGAAGGTCAAGCCCCGGGACCCGGATGTCGCGAACCGATCACGCGAGAACACGAGCGTCGGTGAGGGGCTAGAGCTTCGCTCCGGCCGCGCCCTCGATCGCCTCGGCGAGCACATGGGCGACGCATCGGTAGCCGAGGTCGTTCATATGCAGGCCATCGCCCGAGAGCAGGGCCATCGCGCTCTTTGCGCCCCGCCGCTTCATCATCGCATAGCGCGACAGCACCGGGACATGGTCGCGCGCGCCGACCTCGTCGACGATCGCGACAAAGCGTTCGTAGCGAAGAGCGTCGCGAGTTTTGAGGGTGAATTGGGGGTCGATGAGCAGGAGCTGCACGCCCGCCGCGCGCGCCGCCGCGACGCCGCCTTCCAGGGTCGCGCGAAACGCCGTCTCGTCGACGCCGACGATCGCGTCATTGGTGCCGACCTGCCAGATCACCAGCCGCGCCCAGCCAGACTTCAGCGCGCTCTTGAGCCGCTGGAGGGTCTTGACGGCCGTTTCGCCGCCCACCCCCGCGTTTTTGACGTCCGCATCGATGCCGCTCTCACGGCTGAGTTCGTCCTCGAGGCGCGCCGGATAAGCGTTCGAGGGGGAGCTGGCCCCGATCCCTTCGGTCGAGGACGAGCCGATCGCCAGAATGTCGAGCGGGCGTCCCGCGCCGCCTGTGGGCAGCGCGAATGTCGCGCCGTTGGCGTCGAACGCCGCAGCGGCGCCTGGACAGGCCAACTCATCGCCACGCGCCGACGCCGCGGCGAATACCAATAAACCGGCGCCCGCCAGGCGCGTCAGAGCGGCTGCGGAGCGACAGAGGGTGAAACGACGCGGATATATGGGTTTCTGCACTCGATCCAGCGGACAAAAGCGAACAAGGCGGCGACGCCGGTCAAAGTGTAAGCGATTCCGAGCATTTGCTCAACCTCGGCCGAGGCGAGCGGCGAGGCGACGGCGAGCATGGCTTGACCGCCGGCGCTCAACAGCGAGCCGCAGGCGAACACCGCCAGGCTGTTGCGGCCGAGGCTCTGCACCGCGCGGCCGAACGGCCCCGCGACGAGATTGGCCAGACTGGGCGTGACGGCCGCGAGATAGGCGAGCGCGAAGAAATGGGCGAGCCGCGCCAATCCCAGATCTTGCTTGGGAATATCGAGGTGCGCCGTCGCGGCCTCGCGAAAGCCTGGCGAGACGCCCCCGGCGCTGGTGGCGACCATCGCCGCGGCGACGATCGTGGCGACGCTGACGGCGACCAGCCCCGGCGATGGCCGCGGCGGCGCGTCGCGCCAGACGACCGCGCTGAACAGGCCTGCCGTGAACACCAACTGCCAAGTCAACGGATTGAAGAACCAGCCGCCAGGCTCGGGCCAGTTCGGCAGATGCAGGCCGAGCGCCCGAGCGGCCGCATAGATGCAAAGCGAAACCAGCAACGCGAGCCGCGGATTGTGCAACGTCAGCGCCAGCGCCACCGGTGACCACAACATCAGCACAACATACAGCGGTAGAATGTTGAAATAGCCGAGCTGGTGGCTGAGCAGGGCGAGGCCGGCGAGGCCGCTCGCCGGCGTGCTGAAGACATAGGAGCGTCCATGCGCTTCGATCAGCGTCTCGACGCCGCTCATTTGATAGGCTGCGGCGAAGATGGCGAGGGCCGCCAGCGTCAGCGCGATATGCACGCCATAGAGCTTGAGCGCGCGTTTCAGGCATCCGCGCGCGACGGCGCCGAGGCCGTGCTTACGAGCTCTTGGAACATAGACCATGCCGACCGACAGGCCCGACAGGAAGACGAAAGCCTCCGAACTGTCCGAGAGCCCGAAGTTCCTCGGTGTCAGAAATTCGAGCACATTGCCCGGAATGTGATCGACGAGGATCGCGACCAGCACTCCGCCGCGCCAGAAATCGATGCTTCCGATTCGTGATGCGTTGGTCATTCGGCCTGCATTTCAAGAACGGCGCCACCGACCGCCTCTTTGCGCTAGGCGGCGGGCGCGCTCGCACGCCCGTCGTCCAGACCATCCCGCCCGCGTGACGAGGCAGGCTATGGTTGCCAGCGCCCGTGAAAGGCAAGTCACTTTTGCGTGGAGGCGGCAATTCTCGTTCGCGCCCGCCCATCGGACCTCACCCGGCTTCGATCAGACGCGCGGCCTCGTCGCGTTCGAACAGGTAGAGGAGGAGCCTGAGGCCGCGGTTGTCGTCGCCGGCCAGCCGTTCGCTGCGCTCGAGGGCCGCCCGCGCCTCCTCGCGCGCGCGGGTCAACAAGCCGCCATGGACTTCGAGTTCGGGCGAATCGGAAACCGGGCGCGCCGGCCTGGCGGGCGCCGAGCACGTCGCCCTCGCCGCGCAGCTTGAGGTCTTCCTCGGCGATGCGGAAGCCGTCGTCGGTTTCGCGCAGGGTCTCCAGCCGAGCGCGCGCCGTTTCGCCGAGCGGGGTCTTGTACAGCAACAGGCAGGCCGAACGGCCCGCGCCGCGCCCGACCCGTCCGCGCAACTGGTGAAGCTGGGCGAGCCCGAAGCGTTCGGCGTGTTCGACGATCATGATCGTCGCTTCCGGAACGTCGACGCCGACCTCGACGACCGTGGTCGCGACGATGATCTTGGTCTCGCCGCGCTGGAACCTCTCCATCGCGGCGTCCCGGTCAGGCCCCGACATTTTGCCGTGCACGAGCCCGACGGCGTCGCCGAAAATCGCACGCAGGGCTCCAGCGCGTTCCTCCGCCGCGGCGACGTCGAGCGTCTCGCTTTCGTCCACCAACGGGCAGATCCAGTAGGCCCGCGCGCCCGAGGCGAGCGCCCCCGAAAGGCGCGCGATGACTTCGCCGAGCCTGTCGATCGGCATGACGCGGGTGTCGATCGGCTGGCGTCCCGGCGGTTTCTCGCGAAGCGCCGAGACATCCATGTCGCCGAAATAGGCGAGCACCAGCGAGCGCGGTATCGGCGTCGCGGTCATGACCAGGAGATCGGCCGACTCGCCTTTGGAGGCGAGCGCCAGGCGCTGGCGCACGCCGAACCGATGCTGCTCGTCGACGATCGCGAGGCCGAGATCGGCGAACGCGACGCTCTCCTGAAACAAGGCATGGGTGCCGACGGCGATGTCGATTTCGCGCGCCGCCAGGGCGGCCAGCGTTCTGCGCCGTTCCGCCGCCTTGTCGCGGCCGGTGACCAGCGCGATCCGCAGGCCCGCTGTCTGCGCCAGCGGCGCCATGCGCTCGTAGTGCTGGCGGGCCAGGATTTCGGTCGGCGCCATGATCGCCGCCTGGCGTCCCGCTTCGACCACGTCGGCCATCGCGATGAGCGCCACGACGGTCTTTCCCGAGCCGACATCGCCCTGCAACAGCCGGAGCATGCGCTTGCCCGCGCCGAGATCGGCGCGGATTTCCGCGATCGCCCGGCGCTGCGCCTCCGTCAGCGAAAAGGGCAGGGCGGCCTCGATGCGGCCTGCCAACGTCCCCGCCGTGAAATGGGCGCGTCCGGCGATCGCGCGCATCCGGGCGCGCATCATCAGCAGCGCGAGCTGGTTGGCCAGAAGTTCGTCGTAGGCAAGCCGCGTCGCGGCGGGCCCGGCCGGGTCGATGTCGTCGGGAGCGCCGGGGCGATGCATTCGGCCGAGCGCTTCGGCGAAGCCCGGCAGCCTCAGCTGGTTCAAGGTTTCCGCGCCGATCCATTCCGGCATGCGCGGCAGCCGCTTGAGCGCGCCCTCGGCCGCCCGCGCGACAATGCGCGGAAAAAGACCCTCGGTCAGGCCATAGACTGGCTCGACGGCAGGCAACTTCTCGATTTCCTCCGCGTTCAGCACCCGGTCGGGATGCACGATCTGCCGTCGCCCGTCCCAAAGCTCCAACTTGCCGGAAATCCAGCGCGTCGCGCCGACCGGCAGCCGCGACCGCACCCAGTCGTGATTGGCGAGAAAGAACACCAGCTCGACATCGCCGGTCTCGTCCTCGACCAGCACCTTGAACGGGGCGCGCGAACGCGGGTTGGGCGGCTCGCGATGCTCGGTCACCCTGGCCTCGATGGTCACGATCGTGTCGGGGACCGCGTCGCGGATCTTGGGGCGCGCGCGCCGGTCGAGCGTCGCATAAGGTAGGTGAAACAGCACGTCGATGACCCGCGCGCCCTGCGGCTTGTCGAGCAGGCGGTCGAACAGCTTGGCGTTTTTCGGTCCGATCCCCGGAAGGGAGCCGGCCGGGGCGAACAGCGGGTCGAGCAGGGACGGGCGCATGAAGCCCCCTATAGCAGGAGCAGAGAGCAATGTCCGCCGCCGATCCGCCGCCCAGCCCATGGTTCAAACCGAGTCTGCGCGATATCCCTCGGGACGTTTGGACGCTCGGCTTCGTTTCCTTGCTGATGGACGCCTCCTCCGAAATGGTCCAGGCGCTGCTGCCGTCTACCTCGTCGTCGTCCTTCGGCGCGTCGATGGCGACGGTCGGTCTCATCGAAGGCGCCGCTGAGGCGACGGCCTCGATCAGCAAGATATTCTCAGGCGCGCTTTCCGACTGGCTCGGCAATCGCAAACTGCTGGCCGGGCTCGGCTATGGGCTCGCCGCATTATCAAAGCCGATCTTTGCGCTCGCGCCGTCCGTCGGCTGGATCGCTGCGGCGCGATTCATCGATCGCGTCGGCAAGGGCGTTCGCGGCGCGCCGCGCGACGCTCTGCTCGCGGATATCGCCCCGCTACACGCGCGCGGGGCGAGCATGGGCCTGCGCCAGGCGCTCGACACGGTCGGCGCTGTCCTCGGCCCGCTGATCGGAGTCGGCCTGATGCGGCTGACTGCGAACGATTTCCGGACGGTGTTCTGGGCCGCGGTCGTTCCGGCCGCCGGCGCGGTCGCGCTTCTGGCTTTGGCCGTGCGCGAGCCGGAACGAACCGAGAGGCCGCGCAAGGCTCGCTTCCCGCTCAGAGGATCCGAACTGAAGCGCCTGGGCGGCGCCTACTGGCTGATCTTGACGCTTGCGACCCTGTTTGCGCTGGCGCGATTCAGCCAGGCGTTTCTGGTGTTGCGGGCGCAGACGGCCGGTTTGCAGATCACGTTCGTTGCGATGGTCTTCGTCGTGATGAACGTGTTCTACGCCCTCGCGGCCTATCCCGCGGGGACGCTGTCCGATCGTTTCAACCGGCTGACCATATTGTCGATCGGAATCGCCTTTCTCATCGCGGCCGACGCCGCGCTCATCGTGTCGACGAGCCTCGCGGGCCTGGCGTTGGCCACGGTCCTCTGGGGCTTGCACATGGGCTTCACCCAAGGCCTTCTCGCGGCGCTGGTCGCGGACGCAGCGCCGCCCGATCTGCGCGGCGCCGCCTACGGCCTATTGAATCTGTCGGCCGGGCTGGCGGCGCTCGCGACCAGCGCGATCACCGGCGCGCTCTGGGACATCGCCGGGCCCCGGGCGGCGTTCGTCCCCGGCGGGGCCTTCGCGGCGCTCGCCTTGATCTGCGTCTTGCTGGTCCGCCGCCGCGCGCCCATCCCCTGCACGAAGAGAAGCGGCGACACGTTGACGTAGGAATGCAGGCCAGCGAAGACGAGACCATTGACAAGTGTGAACCCCAGGCCAAGCGGAGCGATCGGCGCCCGTCGGTGACCGCCGATGATCGCCATCGGCCTCAGGCTCCGCGTTTGCCTACCGAGTGCGACACTTCGAACCTCACGAAGGGCACAATCGCGAGAAACGCCCGAACGAACCGGGCGTTGCGCAAATGTCCCGCCAAAAGCCGCCCGCCAAGACCGCAGCGCCCAACGCCGACGCGATCAGCGGCGCGACGCTGACACGCGTTCTCACAGAAACATTGCGCGATCCCGCGCGACCGCCTTCGCGAGATGCTCGGCGACCGCGCGGATTCGCCCGAGGCCGCGGGTGTCTTCGTGGGTGACCAGCCAATAGGCGCGCATGGCGCGACGCTCGGGCAGCACGCGCACCAAGTCCTTGAAACGGCGGGCGATGAACTCGTGCGCCACGCCGAGCCCGACGCCAGAGCGCAAGGCTTCGAGCTGGGTGACCGCGCTCGCGCATTCGAAGCTGGTCGGCGCGCCGTCATAAAGCTCGCGCACATAATCGAGAGCGGTCGAAAAGGCGTGCTCCTCGACGTAGCCGATCAGCCGGCGTCCGCGTAATGCGCCAACGTCCTTGGGCGCGCCCTCGCGCTCAAGATAGCCGGAGCTGGCATAGATTCCCAGCGTGTAGTCGGTCAGCTTGCGGGCGACGAAGCGTCCCGCTTCCGGTTTGTCGAGACCGATCACGACGTCGATCTCGCGACGCGCGAGCGGAGTCAGCTGCGGGAGCGGCATCAATTGCAGACGCAGACCCGGATGGCGCTCGGCGAACTCGCGCAGCGCTTCGGTCAGATAATAGGTCGAGAACCCGTCCGGCGCGCCGATGCGCACCTCGCCGGCCAGTTCGAGATCCGTGCCCGAGATTTCGCCCTGCGCATGCAGGAAGGCGCTCTCCATCTGCTCCGCCGCGCCGATGAAGCGCTCGCCGGCGCTGGTCAGTTTGGCGCCCGTCGTACGCCGGTCGAACAGTTTGGCGCCGAGCGCGGCTTCGAGCGCCGCGATGCGCCGGCTGACCGTCGCATGATCGAGGCGCAGCCGCCTGGCGGCGGCGACGAACTGCCCCGCGCGCGCGACCGCGAGGAAGACCCTGACATTGTCCCAGTCCATGACATCATCTTAGCACAATCCCGCACAGCCGTTGCGCGATCTCTGAGATTGCTGTGCGCAAAATCCTTCGGCATAAAGCGGGCAACAGACCATGACAACGGGAGCGGGACATGATCGAGTATGGGCACTACATCGGCGGCAAGAGGGTCGCGGGCACGTCAGGCCGCACGGCCGAAGTCTTTCAGCCGATGGACGGCACGGTGCGCGCGCATGTGGCGCTCGCCTCCAAGGCCGAGGTCCGCGCCGCGGTCGAGAACGCGAAGGCGGCGCAGCCCGCCTGGGCTGCGGTCAATCCGCAGCGGCGCGCCCGCGTGTTGATGAAGTTCATCGAACTGATCGCCAAAAACAACGACCAACTCGCGGAGACGCTGGCGCGCGAGCACGGCAAGACGATCGCCGACGCCAAGGGCGACATCCAGCGCGGCGTCGAAGTGGTTGAATTCGCGCTCGGAGTCCCGCACCTCATGAAAGGCGAATACACCGACGGCGCCGGACCCGGAATCGATCTCTATTCGATGCGCCAGCCGCTCGGCGTCGTCGCCGGGATTACGCCGTTCAACTTTCCGGCGATGATCCCTCTATGGAAGCTCGCGCCCGCGATCGCGTGCGGCAACGCATTCATTCTCAAGCCATCGGAGCGCGATCCGGGCGTTCCGATGCGGCTCGGCGAGATTTTCGTCGAGGCGGGCGGGCCTCCGGGCATTCTCAATGTCGTCAACGGCGACAAGGAGGCGGTCGACGCTATTCTCGACGATCCCGACATTCAGGCGATCGGCTTTGTCGGCTCGACCCCGATCGCACATTACATCTATTCGCGCGGCAACGCGAACGGCAAGCGCGTGCAATGCTTCGGCGGCGCGAAGAACCACATGGTGGTCATGCCCGACGCCGACATGGACCAGACGGTCGACGCGCTGATCGGGGCCGGCTACGGCTCCGCCGGCGAGCGCTGCATGGCGATCTCGGTCGCCGTGCCGGTTGGCCAGAAGACGGCTGACGAGTTGGTTCGGCGCCTCGTTCCGCGCGTCGAGTCGCTCAAAATCGGACCGTCGACCGACCCAAGCGCCGACTTCGGCCCGCTTGTCACCAACGCGGCGCTGGAGAAGGTGCGCGGTTACGTCGATATCGGAGTCAACGAAGGCGCCAAGCTCGTGGTCGACGGGCGCGGTTTCAAAATGCAGGGCTACGAGAACGGTTTCTACCTGGGCGGTTGCCTGTTCGATCATGTTACGAAAGACATGCGCATCTACAAGGAGGAGATCTTCGGCCCCGTGCTGTCGGTGGTGCGCGCGAACGATTACGGCGAGGCGCTAGGCCTTTGCAACGATCACGAGTACGGCAACGGCGTCGCGATCTTCACCCGCGACGGCGACGCGGCGCGCGACTTCGCGACCAAAGTGAAGGTGGGGATGATCGGCGTCAACGTGCCGATCCCGGTGCCGGTCGCCTATTATACCTTCGGCGGCTGGAAGCGCTCCGGCTTCGGCGATCTCAACCAACATGGGCCGGATTCGATCCGCTTTTATACCCGCACCAAGACGGTGACCGCGCGCTGGCCCTCAGGCATCAAGGATGGCGCGAACTTCAGCATTCCAACGATGAACTGAGGCGCGGAAGCGCAGCGAGCGCGGAGGGACCCAAACTCGCTTCGCGCCGCCCGCCCGGACGATTTGGCGCACGAGGGGCGTGATTCGCCGCACTGCGCAGCGTCTAAAAACGGAACAGCGGTATGCCTGGTCCATTAAATTGGTTCATGAGCCGCTCCCGGCCGCGCATGCCCGTAAACGTCCCTTCTGTGGCTGGCGGCTGGTTGAAGGTGTCGGTCACATATTTGTTCTGTGAGCCGACGTTCGCGCCAGTGCCGGCGGTCAGATAGGACTTGCCTGGCCGGACAATGATCTGATGGCCGGCTGGGGCCTGACGTTTCGCCGGCTTTTGGACGGTCTGAGCGCTCGCGCCCGATGACGCAGCGAGCGCGAACGAGAGCGAAGCGGCGCCCAGGAGTTGAGCCCAACGGACCATGATGCTTTCCTTGCGCCCGATATCGCGCTTACAACGATTGCGACACGCGGCGAGTCGCTCCGAGAAAGACGCCCGATGGGCCTGACTGCGACAGGCGGCCAGTCCGCCAAAATCAGTGTCGATAGGGACTTGGCGGAGGTAGGTCAAGCTTGGAACGATCGTTCAGTATCCAACCTGATTGTCGAGAGCGGAAACGTAGGGCAGTCTAGCGCTTTCTGGGCGCCCAAATGAACGAGAGCCGAAATCCTGCGATGTTCGCACTCACTCCCGAGCACTTCGCCGTTCGCGACATGGCGAAGTCTTTCGCCGACGAACGCATTGCGCCGAACGCGCTCGAATGGGACCAGACCGAGCATTTTCCGATCGACGTGCTGCGTGAGGCGGCCGCTCTCGGCATGGCGGCCATCTATGTGCGCGAGGAGCACGGCGGCAGCGGTATGACCCGGCTTGACGCGGCGCTGATCTTTGAGGCGCTGTCGACCGGCTGTCCCTGCGTCGCGTCCTTCCTCTCGATCCACAACATGGTTTCCTGGGTCCTGGACCGCTACGGTTCGCCGGAATTGCAGGCGCGCTACCTGCCCCGGCTCGCCAGCATGGAGCTCATTTCCAGCTATTGCCTGACCGAGCCGGGCGCCGGGTCCGACGCCGCGGCCTTGACGACGCGCGCGCGTCGCGACGGCAATGACTATGTGCTCGACGGCGTCAAGCAGTTCATTTCCGGCGCCGGCGCCAGCGACGTCTATCTCGTGATGGCTCGAACGGGTGAGGGCGGCGCGGGGGGCGTTTCCGCTTTCGTGATCGACAAGGGCGTCCCCGGCCTCAGCTTCGGGGCCAACGAGAAAAAGATGGGCTGGCGCGCGCAGCCGACCCGGCAGGTGATCATGGAAGGGGTGCGCGTGCCGGCGGCCAATCTCGTCGGCGCCGAGGGCGACGGCTTCAAGATCGCCATGGCCGGGCTCGACGGCGGGCGTCTCAACATCGGCGCCTGCTCGATCGGCGGCGGACAAGCGGCGCTCGACAAAGCAATCGTCTATATGCGCGAGCGCAAGGCGTTCGGGCGGCGCATCGCCGATTTTCAGGCGTTGCAATTCCGCATCGCCGATATTGCGACTTCATTGGAGACGGCTCGTTCCATCCTCTGGCGGGCCGCAAGCGCGCTCGACGAGCGCTCGCCTGAGGCGACGCGCCTTTGCGGCATGGCCAAGCGGGTGGCCACCGACGCCGGCTTCGACGCCGCCAACGACGCGCTGCAATTGTTTGGCGGCTACGGTTATCTCGCCGACTATGGCGTCGAGAAGCTCGTCCGCGACCTTCGCGTGCACCAGATCCTCGAGGGAACAAACGAGATCATGCGGGTGATCGTGGCGCGCGGCCTGATTGAGAATTGAGCGCGAGGGCAAAGGAATGGCGAAACTCGCATTCATTGGTCTGGGGAACATGGGCGCGCCGATGGCCGCCAATCTCGTCAAGGCGGGGCACGCGGTCACGGGCTTCGATCTCGTCGAAGCTCAGCGCGCCGCCGCGGCGGTTTCGGGCGCGGCGATCGCGGACAGTGCGCGCGAGGCGGTCGCGGGGGCGGACGCCGTTCTGACGATGCTGCCGGCCGGACGCCATGTTCTGGCGAGCTGGGCGGACTTTCTCGCCGCGCCGCGCGGAAGGGCGCGCTCGTCGTCGATTGCTCGACCATCGACGTCGACAGCGCCAAGCGCGCTCACGAGGCCGGCGCCGCAGCGGGCGTGCTGACGCTCGACGCGCCGGTGTCGGGAGGCGTCGGCGGCGCGAGCGCCGGCGCGCTGACTTTTATGTGCGGCGGCTCGCCCGAGGCTTTCGCCACAGCGAAGCCGATCCTGGAGGCGATGGGCAAGCGAATCGTCCATTGCGGAGGCGCGGGAGCGGGACAGGCGGCAAAGATCTGCAACAACATGATTCTCGGCGCGACCATGATCGCGACCTGCGAGGCCTTCGCCCTCGCTGAGAAGCTCGGCCTCTCGGCGCAGGCGCTATTCGACGTCGCCTCGACTTCGTCAGGGCAGTCCTGGTCGCTGACCAGCTATTGCCCGGTTCCGGGCCCGGTTCCGGCTTCCCCCGCCAATCGCGAGTACAAACCGGGCTTTGCCGCCAGCCTGATGCTCAAGGACCTGCGCCTGGCGCAGGAAGCCGCGGCAGGCGTCGGGGCGGCCACGCCGCTCGGCGCCGAAGCCGCGCAGCTTTACGCATTGTTCGTCGCGGCGGGCCACGGCGGCGACGACTTTTCCGGAATGATCAATTTTTTGCGCGGCGCTCGTGGCGCGATCTAGAAAACGGGCGTTCAACACATAGTTTATGGCGCATGGATGGTTCGGGTTAAACCTTCGACTTGGTGAGACTGTGCTGCCGGACCGTTTCGGCGCAGCTTCGGCGGTGCGCGTTGTCGGGATCGGTTCGACCATTCTTTGGAGGAGGCCTATGGGCGTCTCGACTTCAAAGTCCTTAGTCGCCGGGCTGGCGGCGCTCATTTTTTCGGCGATCGTCGGTTTGACCGCGACTCCGGCTGCCGCTCAGTGGCATGGCGGCGGAGGCTGGCGCGGCGGCGGGTTCGGGGGCGGCTGGCACGGCGGCGGCTGGCGTGGTGGGGGATTTGGCGGCGGCTGGCGTGGCGCAGGCTGGGGTGGCGGAGGCTGGGGTTGGGGCGGAGGCTGCGGCGGTTGGGGCTGTGGCGGCTGGGGCGGTCCGGGATGGGGCTATGCAGGCTGGGGCATCCCCGCTGTGGGGTTGGGGCTGGGGTCCCGGCTGGGGATGGGGCTCTGGCTGGGGATGGGGGCCCAACGTCGTCTACGCCGGCGACAACGGGTGCTGGGCGTCTCGCAGGGTCTGGACGCGCGGCGCGCGGTACCTCGGCCGTCGTATCGTCAATATCTGCATGTAGGCCGCGAGCGCGCGGGCTCCGGCGCTTTGCGGCGCCGTTCGGGCGGCTTGGGTTTCGCGCACGGCGGATGGCGGATGTCTTCGGCGCGGATTAGGTTGTCGCGGATGGGCGAAAGCTTAACCTAGAAAAGATGAATGTCTATTCATTGACCGGCGAAAAAGCGACAGTTGCGGGAAAGAAACCGAGCATTGGCGCCCGGCCGCCCCTTTTTGATCAAAATGCGATCGAAGATAGGAGCGATGGGGAGTGTTGAGCGTCACAGCGCGCCGCAATGCGCGGAGTATCGTTGCTTTCGGACCTGATTGGGGTGCGGGTCGGTTCACGGAGGTGGAAAATGCGTAGCTCAATTTCCAGGACGATTGTCGCCGGGCTGGCGGCGCTGGCGATGTCCGCGGCCGTCGTGTCGTCGACGACCCCGGCGTTCGGCCCAGTGGCACGGCGGTGGCGGCGGTTGGCATGGCGGCGGAGGCGGTTGGCATGGCGGGAGGCGGCTGGCGTGGCGGCGGTTGGCGCGGCGGCGGTTGGCATGGCGGCCGAACCTGGCATAACGGCTATTGGAACGGAGGCCGCTGGTACGGCGGCTGGTGGGGCCCGGCGGTCGTCGCGGGTCTCGCGGCGGGGGCCATCGCGACCTATCCTTACTGGGGCGGCTATGGTTATGGCGGCTATGGTTACGGCGGCGGCTGCGGGGCCTATCAGCCGACTTACGACGCTTACGGCCGCTACCTCGGTCAAACCTATGTGAACATCTGCTAAGGCGGCGCGCCGCGGAGCGCCCTTACGGCAAGCCAGGAAGGCCTCGCGCGGGCGGGGATCTTTTTTTGCCAGGGCGCGCGGCCCAGAAGACTCCACCCGTCAACGGCGCCGGAACGCCGGTCGTGGTGGGGAGGGAGAGCGGCGCGCCGCGCCGGGAGCGCAGGGCGAGATAGGCGAAGCACTGCGCCTCGAGGCTGTCGCCGTCGAAGCCGATCGCCTCGACCGGCTCGACCCTGACCGCGAGCCGGTCGGCGAGCCGGCGCATCAGGATTGGATTGCGTCGGCCGCCGCCGCCCACCAGCCAAAGCGCGGGAGCTTGCGGGACCAGCTTCAGCGCCGCGGCTGTCGCCTCCACCGTGAAGGCGCTCAGCGTCGCCGCTCCGTCCGCGTCGTCGAGCCTATCGACGGAGGCCGCGACGGCGGCAAAGTGGTTGCGGTCGAGCGATTTGGGCGCCGGGCGGTCGAAGTAAGGGTCCCGCATCAGCGTCTCCAGCACCTGGAGGTCGACGCGGCCGTTCGCCGCCAGCGCCCCATTCTCGTCGAAGGCGAGGCCGCGCCGCCGCAGCAGAAAATCGTCGATCAGCGCGTTGGCGGGTCCGGTGTCGAAGGCGATGATCTCGCCCTTGCCGCCGAGATAGGTGACGTTGCCGACCCCGCCCCAGTTGAGGATCATCAGCGGGCGCGCGAGCCCGGCGGCCATCGCGGCGTGGTAGAGGGGCGCGAGCGGCGCGCCTTCGCCGCCGGCGGCGACGTCGGCCGAGCGGAAATCGCACACGACGTCGATCCCGAGCGCGGCGGCCGCGCGCGCGCCATCGCAGAGCTGGCGCGTGAGCCGCGCGCGCGGCCGATGCAGAATGGTCTGTCCGTGCAGGCCGGCCAGCGCGACGCTCTCGCGCGCGATCGCGTAGCGCTCCAGAAAGGCCTCCACCGCCGCGACATGCGCGTCGGTCACCAGGCGCTCCAGTTCGGCCTGCGGCTTTTGCGCTTCGGTTGGGTCGGCGACCACGGCGCGTAAACGCCGCGCGACGCGCTCGGGATAGGGAAAGGTCGCGCCGGGCCCTGTCTCCACCCGCGCCTCGCCGTCGCTGCGGATCAGCGCCACGTCGATTCCGTCCATCGACGTGCCGCTGATGACGCCGATCGCGGTTTGCAAGCCGTCCCGCCCTTCGCTCATCGCGATTCGGTCTGATGCGCGCCCGGCGCCCACAGCACGTCGGCCTTGCCGCGATCGTTGGCGGCTCGCGCGGCGACGAACAGGTAATCGGACAGGCGGTTGACATAGGCGAGCGCGGTCTCGCCGACCCGCTCGCCTTCGCTGGCGGCCAGCGCGACGACGCTGCGCTCGGCGCGCCGGCAGACCGCGCGCGCCTGATGCAAGGCGGCGGAGGCCGCCGATCCGCCCGGCAGCACGAAGGAGCGCAACGGCGCGAGCTCGGCGTTGAGCGCGTCGATGGCGCGCTCCAAAGCTTCGACCTGCGACGGCGCGACCCGCAAGACGGCGCCCGGCGCTTCGTCGGCGCCCGGCGGCAGGCAGAGGTCGGCGCCGAGATCGAACAGGTCGTTTTGAATGCGCGCCAGCGTCGGCTCGATCGCCGCCAGCGTCGGGTCGTCCGAGGCGCCGGTCGCGAGCCGCGCGAGGCCGATCGCGCAATTGGTCTCGTCGACGTCGCCGACCGCGGCGACGCGCGGATCGGTCTTGGGCCGGCGCGAGCCGTCGCCGAGGCCGGTCTCGCCCTTGTCGCCGGTCCGGGTGTAGATGACGTTCAGTCGAACCATGGTCTCCTGCCGGGCTGGGCGCGGCGAATCGCGCCGGCCGCCGAGAGTTTCCCGCGCTCCCCGCCTAACCCGGCCAAAGGCGTCAGTCCACTGGTTCGGTTTCCTGGCAGGAGGCGGGCGCGGCCGGGGGTCTCCGATCGGCTCGGCCCCGCCTCACTCCCGTCGCGCCTGCACTATTGACGCCGCTCGAGGTTTTTCAATGAGATAGGCGCCAGATTCTGCAACTCCGGCAAGATTGCCGCGCCGCCGCCGCGGGCGGTCAAAGGCGCAACCGCCGCCGGGCAGGGCATGCCCAGGGCCATCGGGACGCCAAGCCGAAACGGCCCCGGCCCAAAGCCGGCGTGGCGCCAACCCCAGATCCGTGCCACCTTACCGGAACAGTCGCCCATCGCCGTTTTGAGCGTTTTCAGACGCTTAGGCCGCCTTTCGGCGCTGGCCGCAAGGCAGCGGGAAGACGCCATCCGTTCCCCCGGCGCGACGTTGACGTCGTCTCGACGGACCATCGAAAAGGAAACCACGGATTCGCCCGTTTGGCAAGAAAATGTCGGTTTTTCAGAAGATGCCGGAAATTACGGAATTACAGCGTCAGGCCGTCTTTGCAAGATAGCGATGCTTTTGACGGGCCGGCGATCAATAGGGCGATGACGGTCGTTTCAGCCGAATTGAGGATTTCGAGGGGCGAACCTCGCGCCGCGGCTTCATCGAATTCACAGACGCGTCGTTGCGAGGAGCGACCGCGACGAAGAGCAATCCACCGGATCGAAGGGCTGCGGCGGCGGCCTTGGATTGCTTCGCTTGCGCTCGCAATGACGGCGGCCCGTCCGCGCCTCACGCGAGCTTGCGCACGCATGACGGCGGCCCGACCGCGGCTCACGCGGCTTCCAGCGCCTCCAGCTCCAGGCCGCGCGACGATTGCGCGACCCGCACCCGCCCGCGGCGAAGCATGAAATTGACATGCGCGAGCGCCTCGCCGAAGGCGAACACCATCTGGTGCGGGTCGTCGATCCTGCGCCCGAAAATGACCGGCACCAGTTCGGCGACCGTCTGCGGCGCGACCTTGCACGCCTCGAGAATGGCGATGCAGCGCGCCTCGTGGTGGGCGATCAGTTCGTCGGCGCGCGTTTTCAAGCCCACGAACGGCAGATTGTGGCCGGGCAGGATCAGAACGTCGCCGGGCAAAGTCGCTTTGAGCTTTTCGAGCGAGCGCAGATAGGCTCCGAGCGGGTCGCCGTCGGGGTCCATCGCCTCGACGCTGACGTTGGGCGAGATTTTCGCCATGATCTGATCGCCGCAGATGATGAGATTGTCGGCGGCGCAGTACAGCATCACCTGCTCGGGCGAGTGGCCGGCCCCGGTCATCACTTCGAACGTGCGCCCCCCGATCTTGACCCGATCGTCCGCGAGCAGGCGCAGAAAGGTTCTCGGCGGGGGGGACACCATGCGCAGATATTGCAGTCCGTTGCCGAGCAGGATTTCCGTCCCTTCCTCGGACAGCCCGTGCGAGCGGTAGAATCCGCGATAGGGCTCCGATTTCAGTTTGGCCGGGTCGAGGCGGATGTTGAGGGCGATCAAATATTCCGTCTGGCTCATCGCCAGTTGCAGGTCGAACCGTTGGCATAGAAATCCCGCCAGGCCCACGTGATCCGGATGGAAGTGGGTGGCGATGATCCGCGTCAGCCTTCGTCCGGCCAGCGGGCCGGCGAGAAGCGCCTCCCAGGCGGCGCGCGTGCGCTCGTCGTCGATCCCCGTGTCGATGAGGGCCAGCCCGTCGCCGTCCTCGACCAGATAGATATTGACGTGGTCGAGCCGGAACGGCAGCGCCAGCCGCGCCCACAACACGCCCGGACGAATTTCGATCGCCTCGCCGGTCTTGGGCGGCGTCGCGCAGGGAAACTCCAGCGTCTCGGGCATCGCGTGTGTCGACATCGCTTTCCTCAACTTTGAAATGCCTCCCTCCGCCGCCTCACCCGAGCGGGGAGAAGCGCGGCGCGGCGGCGGCGTCCAGCCGGCCGCCGGGCTCGATCCGGTAGACGCCGCGCGCGGCGTTTTGCGGATGGGCCGCCGCCTCGGCGAGGCTCAACACGGGCGCGAAGCACGCGTCGCCGCCTTCGAGCAGCGCGCGCCAATGCGCGCTTGGACGGCTGGCGAACAGCTCGCGGAAGCGCGCTTTCAGCGCCGGCCAGGCGGCCATGTCGTATTGCGCCTTCGGATCGACGTCGGCAAGGCCGAGCTTTTCGACCAGCAGCGCGTAGAATTGCGGTTCGAGCGCGCCGATCGTGACGTATCGGCCGTCGGCGCAGGCGTAGACGTCATAGAACGGCGAATCGTGAAAAATGCTGGGCCGCGGCGCGTCCAGCATTCCCGCGGCGCGCGTCCACAGGGCGATGCCGCTCAACGCGGCCACCATGTCGACGATCGAACAATCGACGACGCATCCCTTGCCGGTCCTGCCGGCGGCGAACGCCGCGCTGACGAGGCCGAAGGCGAGGCCGAGGGCGCCGCCGGCGTCGCCGAGAACCGTCGGCGGCGGGATTTGCGGCCCGTCCCGGCGCGCGGCGAGCGACAGCACGCCGCTCAGCGCCAGATAGTTGAGATCGTGGCCCGCGGCCTGGGAGAGCGGCCCGTCCTGTCCCCAGCCGGTCATGCGGCCATAGACGAGCCGCGGATTGCGCTTCGCGCAGTCGGCGGGGCCGAGGCCAAGACGCTCCATCACGCCGGGCCGGTTGCCCTCGATCAGCGCGTCGGCTTTTTCGAGGAGCCCCAACGCCTCCTCGACCGCCTCGGAGCGCTTGAGGTCGAGCGCGACCAGCCGCTTGCCGCGACGCAGGTGATCGTCGGGGCCGCGGCCGTCCGGGTTGCCGATCGCCGCTTTCCCCGGGCGGACGATCGCCACGACGTCGGCGCCCAGGTCGGCCAGCATGCGCCCCGCCAGCGGCCCCGGGCCGATGCCCTCGAACTCGACGATGCTCAAGCCCTGAAGCGGCCGAATCATCCAACCTCTCCCCTGCGGAGCCAAGTCCCGCCGACCGCCACTCTACACGGCCGGCCGCGAGAGGACAGAACCGCTCGCCGAAGCAAGCGCGGCTTCGCCCGCGTCCGCGGACCTCGGCCTATCGGCGCTCGGGAAACAGCGCCGCGAGGCCTTCGGCCGACGCCTCCGCGACCCCGCGCTCGGTGATGAGGCCGGTCACCAGACGCGCGGGCGTGACGTCGAACGCCGGATTGGCCGCATGGCCGCCTTCGGGCGAAATTCTGACCCGCGTGAGCGCGCCGTCCTCGCCCCGGCCCTGAACGAAATCCACTTCGTCCGGGCTGCGCTCCTCGATCGGAATTTCCTTCACCCCGTCGTGGACCGTCCAGTCGATGGTCGGCGACGGCAGGGCGACGTAAAAGGGCACCGCGTTGTCGCGCGCCGCGAGCGCCTTCAGATAGGTGCCGATCTTGTTGCAGACGTCGCCGTTGGCGGTCGTCCGGTCCGAGCCGACGATCACCATGTCGACCAGGCCGTGCTGCATCAGATGGCCGCCGGCGTTGTCGACGATCAGCGTGTGCGGCGCGCCGTGATTGGCGAGCTCCCAGGCGGTCAGATGCGCGCCCTGATTGCGCGGCCGCGTTTCGTCCACATAGACATGCACGGCCAGGCCCTCTTCGAGGGCGAGATAGACCGGAGCGGTGGCGGTGCCGTAGTCGACCGTCGCCAGCCAGCCCGCGTTGCAATGGGTCAGGACGTTGACCGGCTCCCCCGGCTTCTTGCGCGCGGCGAGACGGCGAAGGATCTCGAGGCCGTTGCGGCCGATGGCGCGGTTGATGTCGACGTCCTCGTCGGCGATGCGCCGCGCCTCGGCATAGGCCGCGGCGGCGCGCTCGGCGGGCGCGAGCGGCCGCAGGGCCGCGCGCACGGCGTTGAGCGCCCAGCGCAGATTGATCGCCGTCGGCCGCGTCGCGTTGAGCCGTTCCCACGCCGCATCGAGCCCGGCGTCGCTCGGATCGTCGCGCATCGCCAGCGCCACGCCGTAGGCCGCCGTCGCGCCGATGAGCGGCGCGCCGCGCACCCACATGTCGCGGATCGCCGTCGCCGCGTCGGCGAGGCCGCGCAGCGTCGCGATGCGAAATTCGTGCGGCAGCCATCGCTGGTCGATCACGTCGACGCTCGAGCCGTCCGAGTTCAACCATATCGTCCGATACGGGCGCCCGCCGATCTTCACGCCATGGTCTCCCTGATCCGTTCTCCGCCGCCGCGTGCGCGACACCCTAGAGGGGGCGCGCGCCCCGAGGCAATGCGCGCATCGGAGCCGACCGCCGGCGCCTCAACGCGGCGCGCACAAGTTGCTTGCGGCCGAGGCGGTATTCGAGGCGTTGCGCGGCCGGGTCGGGACGACGGGACAGCGGGCCCTGCCGGCCGCGACCGGCCGGAGCGCGATGATTTCAACTCGACGCGAGACTCGTCATTGCGAGGAGCGCAGCGACGAAGCAATCCAAGGTCCGTCCGCCTCCCGACGATCGGCTGGATCGCTTCGCCTCGCTCGCGATGACGACGACGGTTCAACCCGATGGCGTCCCGCCTACAGCGCGAACCCGCCGTCGACGAGATGGATCTGCCCGGTGGTGAACGCGCTTTCGTCGGAGGCGAGATAGACCGCGAGCGCGGCCACTTCTTCCGGTCTGCCGAGCCGGCCCATCGGCTGGCGATCGACGAAGTCCTGGCGCACGGCCTCGACCGGCTTGCCGCTCGACCGGCTCAGCGCGGCGATGCGCCCGTCGAGCGACGGGCTCTCGATCGTGCCGGGACAGATGGCGTTGCAGCGCACGCCCTTGCGGATGAAATCCGCCGCCACCGCTTTGGTGAGGCCGATCACCGCGGCTTTCGAGGCGCCGTAGACGTAGCGATTGGGAATGCCGCGCACCGAGGACGCGCCCGAGGCGATATTGACGATCGCGCCGCCGCCTTTCGCCAGCATTCCCGGCAGAAAGGCGCGAATCGTGCGATGCATCGACTTGACGTTGAGATCGAAGGAGAAATCCCAGTCTTCGTCCGAACAGTCGAGCACGGTTCCGTGGTGCACGAACCCGGCGCAGTTGAACAGGACGTCGATCGCTCCGATCTCGCGCGCCAGCGCGGCGACGTCCGCTGACGAGCGCACGTCGAGCTTGCGCTTGTCGCCGTCGAGTCCGGCAAGGCCGTCGAGGTCGATGTCGGTGGCGACGACCCGGGCGCCTTCGCGCGCAAACGCCTCGGCGGTCGCCCGACCGATGCCCGCCGCCGCCGCCGTCAGCAACGCGACCTTGCCCGCCAATCGTCCCGCCATCGCCGCGCTCCTTTCCCAATTGATCTCGTCGCCCTCAGGCGCCCGCCGCCGAGGTTGTAAGCGACCTCGCGCCGCCATCCTAGCGCCAGCACGAGGCCTCGCCCGACGCCGCGACCCCGCGCCGGCGCGGGCCGCGCCAGACAGGGATATTGCCAAGACGGCGCAAACTGGCATACACAGCGGCGCGATCGAGCCCGCGCCGTCGCACGCGCGATCCTCGAGGCCGCAATAGCTCAGCTGGTAGAGCACGTCATTCGTAATGATGGGGTCGGGGGTTCGAAATCCTCCTTGCGGCACCAATTACAACAAGTGGGTCAATCGGTTAGACGGACAAGATTTTTCTATCGGAATGAACCGGCCTGGTTCGACGCCAAATCGATTCCGCTGCAGATTGTGTCGAGCCTGTTGGCCGGACCGATGCTCCCAAGCCGCTTTGCCGGCCAAGATGGGGATCAACCGTCGCCATGGGCGAAGTGCGCGCCTCGCCACGACCGGGCGGATCGCCGCAGCAAGCCATCACGGCGCTAATGTCTGAAATGTCTGAGCATCTTGCCGGGGCGGGCCTCGCGCCGACACCCCGGCGGAGCGGATCGGTCGATCGTGAACAGGCTGTGTCGAAAGCAGGCAATTCACGATTGCGAACAACGCCTGGACCAGGCCCTCTCGGACGATCAGTATTAGGCGGTGGAGCGGGGCGCACCGAGTGACGACGAGCCAATCCACCGCGCTCTTCGATGTCGCGATTATCGGCGGCGGCGTCAATGGCTGCGGCATCGCTCGCGACGCCGCGGGGCGTGGATGGTCGGTATTTGTCTGCGACAAGGGAGATCTGGCGGGGGCGACTTCGAGCGCCTCGACCAAGCTCATCCATGGCGGCCTCCGCTATCTCGAACACTTTGAATTTCGTTTGGTTCGAGAGGCGCTCGTTGAGCGCGAGATTTTGTGGAGGATCGCGCCGCATATCATTTGGCCCGTGCGCTTCGTATTGCCGCTTCACAAGGGTATGCGGCCGGCATGGTTGCTGCGGCTGGGCTTGTTTCTCTATGATCATCTGGGCGGTCGGCGCCTTCTGCCCCCGACAAGGGCCGTGCGTCTCGATCGCGAAGAGGCCGGTCAGCCGCTGAAATCTGAATTTACACGCGGATTCGAATATTCAGATTGTTGGGTCGAGGATTCCCGTCTTGTCGTCCTCAATGCGATGGATGCGTTTGAGATGGGCGCCACAATCGCGCCGAGGACGCGATGCCTCGTCGGCAGAAGGGAAGGCGGCGTTTGGAGATTGACTCTCCGGGACGAGAGGACGTCGCGCGTCATGGAAATCAGGGCGCGCACGCTGGTGAATGCGGCGGGCCCCTGGGCCAACGACGTCTTGACCAACGGCCTCGACTGCGAGGCGCCCGCGGCCGTCCGTCTGGTGAAGGGCAGCCATATCGTCGTGCCGAAGCTCTATTCGCACGATCGATGCTATATATTCCAGAATTCCGATGGCCGCGTTTTGTTCGCGATCCCGTTCGAAAGCAATTTCACGCTGATCGGAACGACGGACCAGGATTACGCTGGCGATCCCGATCAGGTTGAGGCGACGCCTGACGAAATCTCCTACCTCTGCGGCGCCGCAAGCGAATATTTCAAGACGCCGATCGATCCCGGTCAGGTTAAATGGACATATTCGGGCGTCCGCCCGCTGTACGACGATGGCGCTTCCGTCGCGCAGGCCGCGACCCGGGACTATGTTCTCAAACTCGATGTCAAGGCGGGCGAGGCGCCTCTGATCACCATCTTCGGCGGCAAGATCACCACTTATCGTCGCTTGGCCGAATCCGCTTTGGCGATGGTCGCGCCGCATCTGCCGCCATCACGCCGCGCTGGCGGATGGACCGGCCGTCAACCGTTGCCAGGGGGAGATTTTCCTATGCAGGGGATCAGGGAATTGTCGGAGCGGACTCGCCAACGCTATCCCTTCCTGCCGGAAGCGACGATTCGACGGCTGGTGCGCGCCTACGGGACGCGTGTCGCGAATGTTCTAAACGACGCCCGGTCCCTTGCGGACCTTGGCAAGGCCTTCGGGGCCGACTTGAGCGAAGCGGAGGTTCGCTATCTCATTCGGACCGAATGGGCGAGCGCCGTGGACGACGTCCTTTGGCGACGAAGCAAACTTGGCTTGCGGTTTTCGACGGACCAGGTCGCCGAACTCAATGACTTTATGAATCAATTTGAGCGGTCGCCGCTGGCGGCGCAATGAGTTCACGGGGTGGCGCCGCCGCATGAAAGGACGCGTTCTCGTCATCGATCAGGGCACGACGTCCACGCGCGCCATCGTCTTCGACGCCGACGGCGCGCCCGTCGCGATCGCGCAACGGGAATTTACCCAGATTTTCCCGCGGCAGGGATGGGTGGAGCACGATCCGGAGGAGATCTGGCGAAGCGTGTTGGAGACCGGGCGCGAGGCGCTGCTCAAATCGAACGCCGACCCCTCAAACCTGGCCGGGGTCGGCATCGCCAATCAGCGGGAAACCACGCTGGTCTGGAATCGCAACACGGGCAAGCCGATCCACAATGCGATCGTCTGGCAGGATCGCCGCACCGCGCCGCACTGCGCCAAGCTCAAGGCGCAAGGCCTCGAGAGCATGGTCTCTGAACGGACCGGACTTCTGCTCGACCCCTATTTCTCCGCGACAAAGATCGCGTGGCTGCTCGACAATGTCGACAACGCGCGCGCGCTTGCCGAGCAAGGCGAACTCGCGTTTGGGACGGTCGACAGCTTTCTCATTTGGCGGTCGACCGGCGGCAAGACCCACGCCACCGACGCCACCAACGCCTCGCGCACGTTGCTGCTGAACATTCATTCGGGTGAATGGGACGAGGAGCTTCTCGAGCTGTTTCGGATCCCGCGCGCGATGATGCCGGAGGTGCGTGATTGCGCCGCGGAGTTCGGGACGTTCGAAGCGAAGCATTTCGGCATGGCGCTGCCGATCCGCGGCGTCGCCGGGGATCAGCAGGCGGCGTTGATCGGTCAGGCGTGTTTTCGACCCGGCATGGTCAAGTCGACCTACGGCACCGGCTGTTTTGTCCTTTTGAACACCGGCGCCCAGGCTGTGGCCTCGAAGAACAAGCTGCTTACGACGATCGCCTATCAGTGGAACGGCGAGCGAACTTACGCGGTCGAGGGCTCGATATTTTCCGCCGGAGCGACGGTGCAGTGGCTCCGCGATGGACTGGGCATTGTGAACCATGTCAGCGAGACGGGGGACTTGGCGGCGAAAGCCGACCCCGACCAACGCGTCTATATCGTGCCCGCTTTCACCGGTCTCGGCGCTCCCCATTGGAACAGCGAAGCGCGCGCCGCCATCATCGGGCTGACGCGCGGCGCGACCCGAAAGGAAATCGCCCGCGCGGCGCTCGAGAGCGTCGCCTACCAGACGCGCGACCTCATTGGCGCGATGCAGGCGGACAGCGGAACGTTGGAAGGCGAAAGCGCGCGGTCCGTCATTCGCGTCGACGGCGGGATGAGCGCGAGCGACTGGACCATGCAATTCCTCGCCGACATGCTGGATGCGCCGGTCGACCGACCGGACGTCGTCGAGACCACGGCCCTCGGGGCGGCGTTTCTGGCCGGTTGGCGCTCCGGCCTCTTTCCGGGTCCAGAGGAATTTGCGAGCGCATGGCGATCGCAACGCCGTTTCACCCCGAAGATGCCGCCTGCCGAACGCGAATCCCGCTACCGCGGATGGCGCGATGCGGTGGCGCGCGTTGTCGCTCCTTCGTCGGCGCGGGGACCATGAGAGTCGTCTTTCGCTGCGATCCCGCCATGCTGGATTGCCTGGCGCGGCCGACGCTCGCGCGCCACGCTTTGCCAGAGTGGCAGGGTGCGGCGCCGCGCGCCGCTTTCTCCGAAACGCGCGCGCCGCTCGACTTCGCTCCAGGTCTTGGCGTTGGAGGCGCTGGTCCCGGGAACGGGGAAGGCGCCATCGTCGCCGGCGCCGTCGCCTCGAAGCTTCGCGCGCTTCAGGGAAAGGCGCGCGTCTCTCCGATCGGGGCGTAGGTGAATTCCTGCACGCCGACGTCGACGAGGACATCGCTCTTCACCCGAGCGTTGACCGAGCGGATCAGCGCCTTGCTCATCTTCGCGATGTCGAAACGATCGAGATGGTCGAAGTCGATCGTGTCGTCGCCGTAGACATAACGAAAGGCTTCGTCGACCAGGATCGAGTCGGGCGCCATCGAGGCTGACTTGAGCGCGCTCAGATCGACCGTATAGCTCAGCAGCATGACGGCGTAGCCCTTGACCGCGCCGTCCTTGATGCGCGGGACATTGATCTCGTGGGTTTTGCGCGACTCGGTCGCCTTGGCGACCGCCATTGTCGACCTCGCCGAGAAAAAGGTGAGAACCTGGCGCGTTCCCATCTCGGCCGTTATCGTCGTCGCCGACGCCAGGAGCCCGATGACGATGGCCTTGATCATTCTCTCGCGCGACTCCAGGCCAGCGCGGTATAAGTTCCGTCCGACTGGCCGTCGCGGATGGCGTGGGCGATGATGTCGGCGACCGCGGCGGCGGCCTTCAACTGGACCGCGAGCGCGCGCCGGTTGATCTCGAGCTTGGCGTTGAGATCGGCCAGCGCTTCCCGCAACGGGCCGCTCATCCTCGCCCGTTCGAATGCGGAAACCAGGCGATTGAGCTCCAGCAGAGCCTGGTTCTTGCGCAGGCTGTAGGTCTCGTAAGGGACCGGCCCGCCGCGCGCGATGTCCGCGTTTTCGGCTTCGACGGTCCGGCTGAGGCGTTCAATGATCGGCAGCGCCATGGCCAGAGCCGCGGGCGCGGCGGCCATCGAAGCGGGCGTCGGACGGCGATCCACGGGGCTCATGACCGTTTGCGCGCGGCAAAGAGGACGGCGCCGTTGTCGTAGGCGGCGGCGCTGGGCGCCGACAGGGCGTTGGCGCTCATCTGGGCGGCCTCGCTCGCCGCCTTGGCCGCCTGACCTGGATGGGCGGACCAGTCGCGCGGCGCGAGTTCGTGCGTCGCGAACAGGCGTTTGCCCAGACCGAGCGCGCCCGATTTCGCGATCTGGCGTGAAACCTGCTCGGAGAGCATCGATCGCCACATATCGCCCGCTGTTCCCTGGCCAAACACGCTCCCCGCGTCCTTGGGCAGCATTTCACCGACGAAGGAGTTGAGCATCATCGCCTCGAAATCGAGCTTCGCGCGCGACGCCTTGTCGGGGGCGTCCGGCATGAGCGGCAAGCGCGAGCGCGCGTTGGAAAGGCCAGCGATCGGGAAAGGGCCCGATCGCGCGGCCTGGTCGAGGTCGGCCGCGAAATCGCCCGCGGGCTGGTTCGAGGCCGCAAGCGCTCTGAGGCGCTGAGCCGCCAGGTCGGCGCGCGACGGATCTGCCGCGTTCAAGACCTCCAGGACGACGTCGGAGCGAGGATCGAAAGCCATGGGCGCCACCGGTGTTGAACTTTTGCCGGCAGGGTCCGCCCCGAGCCTTACGTCGAGCTTGCGTTGCGCCGCACAATCGCCCGCTCGACGAGTTCGGCGAGTTCCTTGCGTTCCTTGTGGTCGCGATAGCGCGCGGCGGCGGTTTCGGCCGCCTGTTCCGCCAGCTTGGCGCGTATCCCGTGGGCTTGTGCCGTGCGGCGCGCATGTTCGGACTCCCGGGCGAGCAAATCGAGACGCTTTTGCAGCGCTCGAATGTGGCGCGCGCCCAGTTTGGCCTGCGCGCCATAGGCGAGCTCGCCCGTTTCGAGCGCCTCGAAGATCGCCCTCAGATCGTCGCTCAACTCCGCCTGCTGGCGTTCGATCGCCGACAGGCGCCAACGGCCAAGATCGTGCATTTGGCCTTGCAACTTGCCGATACGGGTAAGAGCATCGAGACGTTTCTTCATGTCCTATCCAAGGCTAAGCCAGGCGCCGAAGCCGATCAGGAATGCGTCGATCGCCGGCTTGATGGTGAAGTAGAGCAGCACAAGGCCGCCCGCCGCCACGAATGGCGTCGCGACAAAGAACACCTGGACTTGCGGCGTCAGCCGGTTGACGAGCGCCAGGGCGAAGTTGACCACGAGCGCATAGATCACAAAGGGCGATGCAATCCTCAGCGCCAGCCGAAACGACTCTCCGAGCGCGTCGGCGACCTGTTTCAGCGCGACCCGAGCATTGAAATCCGCGCCTACCGGCACGACCTCGTAAGAGGCGACGAGCCCACGCAAGAGCTCCCAGTGCAGATCGGCGGCGAACAGGAGCGCCAGCGCCGCGAGCGAGATGAGCGTCGCCAGCGGCGGCATCGTCTCGGCCGCCTCGAGCTGAAAGCCGAACGGGTTGGCGAATCCGAGCATCTGCGCCGCGCCTGTGGCCAGGGTTTCGAGCGCGAGATAGAAGATGCGGGCGAGGATTCCGATCATTGCGCCGACGAGCGATTCGACGACGATCGCCTTGAGGGTCAGCATCGGATCGTCGCCGAGCGCGACGTCCGGGATCTTCTCCAGCAGGAGCGGCGTCAGGGACAGCGTGACCGCCAGCGCGACAAATAAGCGGATCTGCGCGGGAATCTGGCTGTTCGAGAAGCCCGGCGCCAGCATCAGGCAGGCGCCGATGCGGCAAAACAGCACAAAGGCGCCGAGCGCCGCCTTCGGCGCGAGCGCCTGCGGCGCCGCCGCGGCCGCCTCGAGCATGAGGGCCGTCACGAGATGGTCCCCAGGGACTTCACCTCGAAGCCGCGCGCGATTTCGAGCTGCGACAGCACCGGCAAGGTCGGAAACATGCGCTCGATGATCATGCGCACATAGGCGCGCGTCTCGGCGGTGGTGACGAGCGCGAACAGGCGCTGCTCGTCCATGCGCTTGCGGATCGCCGCCGAGGCCTCGGCGGCGAATTGCTCCATCAGGCGCGGGTCGATGTCGAATTCGACCACCTCGCCCTTGGCGTCGCGCTTGAGGCTCTGGTGAAACACGAGATCCCAGCGATTGCCGAGCCTCAGCACCGCGAGCGCGCCGTTGTCGGTGAGGTCGCCGCAGATCTGCTGGGACAGGCGGATGCGGACGTGCTCGGCGATCTGCTCGGGCCGGCGAGCGTGCGGCGCGATCTCCGCGACCGCCTCGAGGATCAGGTTGAGATTGCGGATCGAGATGCGTTCCGCGAGCAGCAGCTTCAGCGTCGCCAGCAGGCCGGATTGCGAGATCTGCGAGGGACACATGTCGTCGAGCAGGCGCTTGTACTCCGGCTCGAGCCGGTCCATGAGCGCGCGCATGTCCTTATAGGACAGCAGCTGGGCGAGATTGTTGTGGATGACCTCGCTCAGATGGGTCAGCAGGACCGAAACCGGATCGACCGGCTTGAAGCCCTGGCGTTTGGCTTCCTTGACGAAAGCCTCCGGGATCGCGATCGCCCGGATGCCGAACGCGGGCTCGCGGACTTCGTCGCCGGGCAGATTGGGGCGCGGTCCGTCGCCGATGACGACGAGATAGTCCTTGACCCGCAGTTCCTGCGTCGCGACCGCCGTTCCGTGGATCTTGATCTGATAGGTTTTCGGCGGCGCCTTGATGTCGTCGGAGAGTCGGATTTCAGGAACGACGAAGCCGTACTGCCGGGCGAACTTGCGCCGCATCTTGGCGATGCGCGAGGCGATCTCGTCACGCGAAAGAACGAGCGCGGCGTTGAGTTCCTTGCTGAGGCAGAGTTCGATCTCGAACGACTTCAGCTGCTCCTTGATCGAAGCGCGCGCCTCGGCTTTCGCGTGCTCGTCCTTGGCCTCCTGCCGCGCCACGTCCGCCGCGCGATCGCTGGCGATTCGCCTGGGAATGGCGATCCCGACGAAGGTCATGATTCCGCCCAACAACGCGAAGGGCAGGAACGGCAAGCCGGGAATGACGCCGAGCACCGCCATCAGCAACGAAGCGAGAAACAGGGCGTTGGGATAGCCGCTGAGCTGGTCGATGACGGCCTTGTCGGCCGAGCCTCGCGTGCCCCCCTTGGCCACGAGCAGGCCGGCGGCGAGCGAAATGATGAGGGCCGGAATCTGCGATACGAGGCCCTCGCCGACCGAGAGCTTGGTGAAGATGTCCGCCGCCGCGGCGAGCGAGAGGCCGTGACGCGTGACGCCGATCACGATGCCGCCGAAGATGTTGACCGCGAGTATGATGAGGCCCGCGATCGCGTCGCCGCGCACGAACTTCGACGCGCCGTCCATCGAGCCGAAAAAGGCGCTCTCCTCCTCGAGCTCGCGTCTGCGGACCTGCGCGACCTTTTCGTCGATCATGCCGGCCGAGAGGTCGGCGTCGATCGCCATCTGCTTGCCGGGAATGGCGTCGAGCGTGAATCGGGCGCCGACCTCGGCGATGCGCGTCGCGCCTTTGGTGATGACGAGGAAATTGATCGTCACCAGAATGAGGAACACGATGATCCCGATGACGAAATCGCCGCCCATCACCAGCTGGGCGAAACCGCCGATGATGTAGCCAGCGGACGTCGGCCCGTGGTCGCCGTGCGACAGGATAAGCCGCGTCGTCGAGATGTTGAGCGCCAGTCTCAGGATCGTCGCGACCAGCAGCACCGTCGGAAAGGCGGAGAACTCGAGCGGCTTCTGAATCCACAGCGCCACCATCAGGATCAGCACCGACAGCGCGATCGAGAACGCCAGGCCGAAGTCGATCATCGTCGCCGGCACGGGCAGAAAGAACAGGCAAAGGATGAGGACGATGCCGACGGCGAAGGCGATATCCTTGCCGCCGCGGTTCGCCGCCGGCGCGGCCGCTGCCGCCATCATTGACATCGACGCCTCTTGCTCTCGAAGCTCCGCCGAAATGCGGCGCCGGTGTCGGCAGAGTGTCCGCCGAACCTTGCGCCAGTCTCGAACGACCGGCGAGCGCCGTCGATTTCCAGGTCGGACTCGACGCGACTATTTTTGGCGTCGAAACCTTTCCGGCTCGTGGGCCTGACGCCTCAGCGCGGCGAAATGGGATAGGGACGGGAGGCTTCGGCCGACAGTTCGAAGGCTTTTTCCGGGCCTCCGCGGAGGGCGCTATGCTCTGATTGACGCTACGCAACCGACCAGCGCCTGTGGCGCGCCATTATGGATGAAAATGGGGGCGGTGCGTGCCGGTTTGCCCGAGTTTGGCGACGGGCGACCGCCACAGGCTATTTTCGTGGCAGGACTTCGGAAAAGCCGCCACCAGTTTTCCGACAAAAATCCTGCTTCTGCAAAGGACTCGGCTATCTGAGCCGCGCATAGCCGGCGAACTCAGGCCGACTTGCCATTTTCGAAATTCAAATCCAGATGGCTCCGCAGCGTTTCATTGACATGCGATATCGCCATGTCAATGAAGTATAACAACACTTTATCACATGACAGTTGCGCAGTTTGATGGGCCTGCTGCAATTTATGGCTGACTTCCAGCAGAATGTCGGCCTCGCTGGGCGTTCTTTTGATTTCCTTTACGACAATGCAATTATTGGACCTCGGGTCCGCGATGCGCCGTTCGCTGTCGTCGGGTTTGAATGACAATGAGATCTCCCCCCGGCTCAATGCGAATTTTCCCGCCGAACATCGAGCGGCGACCTCGCCTGCATTTAGCAAGATTGCGCAACATACCGGAAGCGGCCAGCCTTGCCAAATTTTGCCATATTTCTGCCTTTTCGAGCCAACTCATCCAATTCGATATACGGGCGCTGGATGTGGCTTGTCGTTGCGGGTTGCGGACGGCGAACGTCCCGTCCAGCGCTTGAAGGCATGATTGAACGAGGTCGCGCCCTCGTAGCCCAATAGCCAAGCGATTTGAGCCAAACTGAAGCCCGGATCTTTGAGATACTGGAGCGCCAGGCTGCGGCGCAATTGCTCGACGACCGCGGCGAAGGTGGTCCCTTCTTCGGATAGCCGTCGCGAGAGGGTCCGGACGCTGAGGGCCAACGCCTTGGCCACCGTTCTGGCATTGGCCTGCCTTTGCGGCAGCAACCGCTCGACTTCGTTCTCGACCGAAGTGCGGAGCGAGCACGCCGCCGTATTGCGGGCCCTCGCCGCCTCCTCGCAGAAAGGCTGCAACGTTTCGAGCAAGTGCGGGTCTTCTGTGACCAGCGGAAGGGCGAGCGTTTCGTTCGAGAACTCAAGTTGCACCGACGGCGCGCCGAACTCCACCGGGCAGCCGTAGAAGCGCTCGAACTCCCGCAGGTCGCCATTGCGCGCGTGGGCGAAAGCCACTCGGATCGGTCGGATGTCGCGACCTGTGATCTCTCGGATGACCTTGACGGCCAGCGCCGCCTCAAACTCCATGATCTGCTTTGCGCGATGCCGTCGAATCCCGACAAAGCCGATCTCGACGATGACGCTGTCGGTCCGCTTCGATATTTTTACCCGCGCGCTTTCGTTGACGAGGCGGATGAAGCGCGCAAACAGCGCCATCGCCTCGCCGAGATTTCTCGTGGCGGAAACAACGTAGAATAGAAGCCCGGCCTCGCGCGGGTTCGCCTGCTCGGCAAGGTGAAGTCCGAAGGCGCTATCGTTCGTGGCCTCGGCCGCGTATTCGAGAAATTTGACCTCACTCGCCGCGGGCACGCGAACCAGCGGATCATCGAAATTGAACCCGGATAGACCAGCCCGATGCAACAACGGTCGCGCCGCTACGGTGTGTTTCCGAAGAGCCGCAATCGCACAGTTGACGGCGAACCCGGTCACATGTGGGTTGGGCGCGCCCCGTACCCCCGTCGCTCACCGCAGTGTCCCTAATACCGACGCCGGGTATCCCCTTCCGCCGCCGCGTTTACAGCGGCATGCTAGGACCAGTCGGGCCGCGGTTCAATGGGCGCGGGCGCGTCCGGAGGGGCAGACGCTCAATAATTGTCTGGACGCAGACAGTCTGCGGTATCCGCGCTCGGCGAACGCGGCTGACCAAAGAGGCGGCTCGCGAACGGCGCCTCCGGCGACCGCGAGGACAAAGCGATGACAGGGGAGCCTAGAGTCGCGCGCCCCGCGTCACCGAGCGCGAGGGGGGAATGGGGCGGCTAATTGTAGCCGCGCTCGATCCGCCCGTAGACGTTCTGGGTGAAGGCCGAGAACTTGCCGCCGACAAACGACGCGGTGAGGCTCGCCGCGACAAAGACGGCGATGATCTTTGGCACGAAGGTCAGGGTCATTTCCTGCACCTGGGTCAGGGCTTGCAAGAGCGCGATGACGACGCCGACCGCCATCGCGGCGCCCACCGCGGGCCCCGCGCCGAGGACGATCATCCAGATCGCCGACTGCACGAGGTCGATCGCATCGCCCTCGTTCATTGCACGCTCGCGCCGTTGGCCAGTGGGACCGTCGCGCCGTTGGCGAGCGTCGCCACCGCGCCCGAACTCGTTACGCTGACCGAAGTCACCTGGCCTGACGTCGAACCGTCGGGCGAAGTTATGGTCCGGCCGACGAGCTGCTCGGCCTGACTGAGCGACGTCGCGGTCAGCAGGGAGGCGAGGCTCGTGTTGGTCTGTACGGATTGTCCGACTTCGGAGACCGTCGCCAGCTGCGACACCATCTGCGACGGGTCCATCGGTTGGGTCGGGTCCTGGTTCTTCATCTCCGCCATAAGCAATGTCAGAAAGTCGTTGTAATTGAGCGACTGGGTCGCTGCCGTGGCCGCGGTCGAACCGGTCGAAGTCGCGGCGGCGGGGTTCGGAATGGGGGAAGTCGCACCGATTGTCATGACGTTCTCCGTTTCAAGCGGCGCTCGGCGCCTCGGCTGGCGGGGCGAGCTCCTGGTCCTCGAGCGCGAACAGGCCGCGCAAGGCCTTCAACGCCTCGAAATGTCGCTGGCGGGCGAGCGACGCCGCGACGCCCCTCAGACGCTCCGTCAGCTGCGGCGCGCGATAGACGCTGAGCGCCGCTTCGATCAGCGAACTGGCGAGGGGGGCCGCGCTGGCCGCGGCCGTCGGGTCCATCAGCATGATCTGGACGGCGAAATAGATCTGACGAATGAGCGTCGTCGCATTCTCGGCCTGCATGACATGGTTTTCGAGCAGAAAGGTCACGTCATTCAGCAATTCGATCGACGCCTTGCGGTCGATGCGGATGACGGCGCCGTTGATGAAGAAGCGCTCGCCCGCGCGGAGCGTGATGATCATTCAGAGCCTCACTTCAATCCGTCGCGAATGAGTTCGTTGATCTCGATCATCGGCGTCAGGTCGGTCGTCTGGCCGCCGCGCACGCGATCGATCTCCTTGTTCATCCAGATGCCGATCGAGATGATCCCCGCTCTGAGCTGGCCCGGCAGCTCGTTGTTCGAGTCGTTGAGATCGTCGAGAAAGATCGCCCATAGGCGCCGCAAATAGAACAGAGCCTCCACCCGCTCGCGCGACAGCGGGCCCTTGTCCTGCGCCGCGCGCAGCATATCGATGACGCGATCCATCGCCTGCCGCTCGCTCGCGCGCATGGTCGCGCGCGAATCCTCGATCACTTTGTTGTAGGCGAATTCGTACATTGCGATCCTTAACCCTTCAGGGGACCGGGAGATACTGCGCCAGATTCAACTGCTGCAGGCGTGCGGTGAGTTCGTAGGCCATCTGAATCTGGTTGGTCAGACTGTTGATCTGAGCTGCGGTCGCGTCGGCGTTGACGTTGTCGAGATTGCCGATCTGCTGCTGCAGGATGGTGAGTTGCGAGCTCATCGAATTGTTGGCGTCGGTGACGGCGCTCTGAGTCGCGCCGAGCGCGGCCTGCGTGTTCGTCACCGAGACGAGCCCTTGGGAAACCAGCGAGGTCGCGGCGGTGGCGACGGCCTGCTGCGCCGCGCCGCTGAGTTGAGACCCGCCGAACTCGCTCAGCATCGTATAGGCCTGCGCCAGCTCTTGAAACGCCGGCTGATTGGCGTTGGTCGAAGTCGCCACCGTCTGCCCGGGCGCGATCTCGGCGCTTGTGTTCGTGCTCGAGGCCGACGACCAGTCCGAGGTCCACGCGGCGCCCTGGAACAGCGCCGCGAACGGCCCGGCGAGAAAGCCCTGCATGGCCGAAGCCGAAATGCTCGCCGCGGCCGGATCGCTCGGCAGGACGCCGAACGCGGTCTGGAAGGCCTGATCGACGGCGGTTTTGGCGGCGGACGTCGGCGTGGAATAGTAATCCGCCATCGGCGCCACGGCGGAATTGACGCCGCCGAACACATATTGGCCGCCCGAGGTCGTGTTCGTCGAGGCGATCAGCGATTGCAGCGCGGATTGGCCCATGTTCTGCAACGAGGCGCCGGAATTGGCGGACGGCGTCCATGTCGCGAGGTCCTGCAAGGTCTTCTGTGCGCTGGAGTTGATGTCCGAAAGCGCATTTTGCGCCGTCGACAGGTTCGTCGACACGAGGCTGTTGCCGCCGGTCAGCGTTTGCAGATGGCCGACCTGCTCCTTGAGCGAAAGCTCGTACCCGGACTGGTCGCCAAGCTGCAGGCCGAGGTCGGCGTATTGACCGGTCGATTCCTCCGTCATCGCCGTCGTCAGCGACGACTGCGCCTGCATGACCGGGAGAATCAGGCTGTTCATGAGATAATGACTCGACACGGCGTTCGCGCTCATCGTCGTCATGCCGCGTTGAGGAGGGCGGTGAACATGCTGTTGACTGTCGTCAGCAGCTTCGCCGACGAAGCGTAGGAGTTTTCGAGGTTCAGCATGTTGGTCATTTCGGCGTCGAGATTGACTCCGGTCGCGTTCGACAGCGCCGAATTCGCCTGGGTCGCGAGCGCGTTCTGATAGGCGGAGGCGTTGCTGGCCTGCTGGTTCTCGCCCTGCAGCCAGCTTACCGAGGCGTTGGCGTAGTCGGCGAGGCTCGACGACGAACCGAGGCCGGCCGACGGGTCGAAGCTCTGCGTCGCGCTGATCTGGCCGATCAGTTGTTGGATGCGCCCGGTAAAACTCGCCGCCCCGGTCGTGTTGTACGTATAAGCCGGGTTTCCCGGGGCGGAAATCCCGCCGTCGCGAAGCAGATTGACGTTGCCTCCCTGCGCCGGATCGACATTCGGATTAACTTCGATCGCGCCGGCGAGGCCCGTCGTCGCCGTCATCGAAGGCAGGCTCGTCGCGCCTGGAGTGGTGAAGAGCCCCGGCAGCGAGGGCAGGGTCGGCGTCGCCGACTGATCGCTTTCCGCGAAGGCGTTGATCAGGCCGCCGGCGATCTGGTCGAGCTGCGCCTGATATTGCGGCGCCAGCGTGTCGCGCAACTCCGCGTAGCCTGCGAGCGCGCCCGACTGAATCGGCATCGGCGAATTGGGGCCGGTGACCGCGACGCCGTCGACGGTGACCGGCGCGCCGCTCGCGCCGTCGAGGAGGGTCGGGGTCGCGGTGAACGAGACCGTGCGCGGCGTGTCCTGGAACAGGGTCACGCCGCTGTCGGTATAGATCGACATGGAGCCGTCGGCCGAGACGACGGTCGAGACGCCGAGCTGCTGAGAGAGCTTGGTCACGATCGAATTGCGCGTATCCTCGGCGCTGGAGACGTTGGCGCCGGTGTGAAGCCCGGTCACCACCGCGTTGTTGGCGGCGGTGAACTGGCTCAGGAGCGAATTGATCGTGTCCACCGACGAGGCCATGTTCTGGTCGGCTCGTTCGCGCACCTGCGCAACCGTCGCGCTGCCCTGATCGAGCGAGGAGGCGAGATCGCTGGCGGCGGTGACGACGGCGCCGGCGGCGGATGAGGAACTCGGGGAAATTTCGTAGGTCGTCAGCGCGCTCTGCAGGTTGGCGAGCATGGCCGACGGCGAGGCCCCGTTCTGGTTCGCTCCCGACGTCGAGGTGGCCGCGGAGCTGTCGTTGACCGTCTGCGCGAGCGTCGAAAGACCGTCGGAAATCGCCTGCTGCGCGGCCGCCTGGGAGGTCGAGGTCGAGACCTGCTCCTGCAAGGCGGCGTTGGCCATGCGGGTGACCGAAGCCACGTCGGCGCCGCCGTATGAATTCGTCACCACATTCGCGATCTCGCGCGAATAGCCGGGCGTGTTGACGTTGGCGATGTTGTTCGACACGACCGCCGTCTGCGCCGCGTTGGCGACGAAGGAGGAACTGATCACGTTGAACGCGGCCGAGAGGCTCATCGCGGATTCCCTTGGGCATTCGGCCTCACGGCTTCAATCCGTTCAGGACGTCGAGAATGTTGGCCCCTGTCTGAAACACCTTGGAGTTGGCCTCGTAGGCGCTCTGGGCCTGGATCATCGCGGTCAGCTCGGTCGCCAGATCGACGGTCGAAGACTTCGAGCGAAGAGGCGTCGATGACGCCGAAGCCGCCGCCGCCAGGGGTTCCGAGATATACCGGTCCGGAGGCCGCCGAGGGCAGGATAGGCGTTGCCGTTGACGGACATCAGATTGTCCGGACTGACCACGTTGGCGAGCGGAATGTCGTAGGCGGGCCTCGAGGTTCCGTCGGTGTAGTCGAACGACAAGGTTCCGGTCTGGTCGATCGACACGCCGCTGATGCTGCTCGGAGCGTTGCCGTTGACGGTCGCCGCCGTCACGTTGAAGCCGGTCGCCAGCTGCGACATGTTGCTGAGATCGAGACTCATTGTCTGGCCGTTCGGAACGGCGAATCGACAGGGGCGAGCCGCTCGTCAGGGTCCCGTCGAGCGGATTGAAGGTCAGGGTCTGGGTCGCGAGCGGGCCGGAGGCATAGGGAAAGCCGCCGCCGGCCGAGGCCTGCGAGGAGTCGAAGGCGTCGACCTCCCAGGAGCCGGGTCCGGTGTTGGCGAAATAGAGATTGATCGTGTGCGCGCCGCCCAGATTGTCGTACATGACGAGGGAGGTCTGGTCGGTGTAGGTCGAGGTCGCGGAGTTGGTCGACGGCAGGTTGGCCGCCGCGACCGGCGTCGCGGTCGCGGGAAGGTTGGCGGTCAGCGAGCCGCTGGTCGTCGCCGCCGCGATCTGGCCGGCGCTGACGACGTTGACCTTTTGCAGGCCATCCAGTGAGTTCGCCGCGAAGGTCGGAGAACCGCTCTGGGCGTTCGCGCCCATCAGGTAGTAGCCGGCGCTGTTGACGAGGTTGCCGGAGGCGTCGGGAACGAATGAGCCGTTGCGGGTCAGGTAGACCGCCCCGCCGGCGTCCGACACCACGAAAAAGCCGGCGCCTTGCACCGCAAGGCTGGTCGGCGTGGTCGAGGACACGACAGCGCCCTGAAGCGAGTTGAGCGAGCGCATGCTCGTCATGACGCCGCCGCCATACGACGTGCCGTTCGCCGCCTGGTCGACCAGGGTCTCGAATTCCGTCTCGGAGTTCTTGTATCCGGTCGTGTTGGCGTTGGCGACGTTTTGCGAGATCGATGAAAGCCAGTTCGAGTCGGCCAACATGCCGGAGACGCTGGCGTTCAAAATTGTCATGGGGCTCCTCCGCGACTGTGGGCATTTGAGGCCCGATGCCTTGCGCGGGGCTGGCGTTTGCCCGCGATCGAGGACGCCGGTCCGAGCGCGAGCGGCCGCAAGAAAGCGGCATCCGCGCGCCTTGTCAGGTCGCGGAGCGGACCAGGCTGCCGATCAGCAGGTTCCAGCCGTCGATCAGCACGAAGAACATGATCTTGACCGGCAGGGAGATGACCGAAGGCGGAAGCATCATCATGCCCATCGACATGGTCAACGTCGCAACGATCATGTCGATGACGAGAAAGGGCAGCACGATGAGAAATCCGATCTCAAAACCGCGCCGGAGCTCCGAAATCATGAAGGCGGGAATTAAGCAGCCGGAGATCGGCCTTGGCGCGATCGCTGACGTCGAACCGTCCCTTCGACAGGCTCTCGAACAGCGCCATGTCCTTTTCGCGCACTTGTGAGAGCATGAACTCGCGGAACGGCTCGACGACCGCGGCGAGCGCGTCCTGTTGGCTGATCTTGTTGTCCATCAGCGGCTGCAGCCCGTTCTCCCACGCGCGATCGAACGTCGGCGCCATGACGAAGAATGTCATGAACAGCGACAGGCTGATGAGGACGAGGTTGGCCGGGGCGCTCTGCATGCCGAGCCCGGAACGCAGAAAGGACAGCGCGACGATGAAGCGCGTGAAGCTCGTGACCATGATGAGCAGGCCAGGCGCCACCGAAAGCACGGTCAGGATCGCGACCATCTCGATGATGCGGCCGCTCGCCGAGGCCCCGCCCGCGGGGATCAGGGCATTGAGATCGACGCTTTGCGCGGACGCCGGATAGGTCGTCGCCAGCAGCGCGACGGCCGCACCGGTCCGAAGTCTCATTGCACCACCAAGGTTCGGATCACCAACTCGCGCACCGTTCCGCCGCTGCGGGTCGCAGCGCGCTCATTGAGGTCCTGACGGATGTCTTCCAGTCCGATCGGTCCCTCGATTTGCCGCAACGAAACGGTGCGCAAATAGGCGAGGATGTCGTCGCTGATCTGGCCCGCCACGACCTCGGGGTGGGGCAACGCCTTCGGATCGAAGACGATCGAGCCTTCGAGCCGAATCCATGTATCGTGCGGCGTCCCCAGATTGGTGACGATCGCGGGCAGATCGTAGAGGATCGAAGCTGGTGGCGGCGCGACAACGTCGGCACGGCCCGGCCGCTTTGTCCGCGCCGCTCGCCGGAGCGGGACGGTACGCCTCGAAGGCCGCGCCGACGCCGCCGCTCAACAGAACGACGATCGCCAATTCCATCAACGATCGCTTCAATGAACCTCTTGCGGCGGAGCCTGCCGGCGCGACGGCGGAATCGGACATGGTCGATCCGGCTAGAATGGCCTGAGGGTGTCGTAGACCTGCTGTCCCCAGGGAGGTTGCTGAAAGTCGCTCTGTCGGCCACGTCCGCCGTAGGAGATGCGCGCCTCGGCGATATGGTCGTAGCGAATCGTGTTGTTGAGCGAGATGTCGAGCGGGCGCACGATGCCTGCGACGGTCAGCTGACGCATCTCGTAGTTGACGCGCACTTCCTGTGACCCGGAGATGACGAGATTGCCGTTGGGAAGAACGCGGGTGACGACCGCCGCCACCGACACCTGAATCTGCTCCGAACGGTCGATGTTGCCTTGCCCGACGGTGGACGACAGGTTGGAAAGATCCCCGGTGATCTTGGCCGGCTGGTTGACCGCCGCCGCCGGCGTTCCATTGTTGAACCCGTAGTCGATCGCCACGCCGTCCTTGGTCGTTTGCGAACGACCGGAGCTGTTGCCGAGCGTCGCCTTGTCGTTGATCGCGATGATGACGGTGACGATGTCGCCGACGTGACTGATGCGCGGCTCGCTGTACAATGAAGGGGGTGGTCCGATCGGCGGAGGTAGCGGGACGGCGAGGGCGCGAGCGTTCTGAATCCCGGCCGTCTCCTCCGAGGATAGGCCCGCGCCGACCGGCGAGAAGAGGGGCTCGCGCATGAACTCGCTGGCGCTGTTCCAGCAACCTGAGAGGGCGAACGCGGCCAGGAGCGACAAAGGCGCCGATGGCGGCCGCATTACGATTTCTTTTCCGCCGCGCCGGCGCCCGAAAGGATGGCGGCGAGTTTGCTCGCTCTGTCCGCCTCCATTTCGTCGAGGATGGCGCCCGCGGCGACGGGCTTGAGCTTGCCAAGGATCGCCGCCGCCATCCGATCATCCATGATGCTGAGCTGGCGGGCGGCGGACTCCGGCTGCATCCTGGCGTAGATCGCCGTCAGCTCGTCGCTTGCCGCGTTGAGCAAAGCTCTCACGCTTGGCGACCCATTCGCGCGCGGACGCTTCCGCCTTTTCGAGATCGGTGATCCGCTGCTTGACCTGCGCGTCGAGTTCGCTCAGGCGCTTGGTCTGCCACGCGATGCGCGCCTCGGCGACCGACGGCGCCACGTTGGCGCAATAGCGGCTCGCATCGGTCTCGGACGGCTTGTCGGCGACTGTCTTCTCGCCCGCTGTCTTGGGTTTTTGCGCCTCGGGCGACCGTCGGTCCTGGGCGCCGGCAGGCGATGCGAGGAGCGCGGCGACGATCAGGGCGAGAAGAGGCCGGGTCGCGCCGATGGATCGTCTCTTTTGGCGTCTCGAGAAGCGGGAGATCGGCATGCGTCGGCCTCGATGTCGGCCGGCATCCTCGGCGGCGCGGCTTGCGCTGGGCTGACCTGGCCTACTGAATCACCATATCGGCCTGAAGCGCTCCGGCGGTCTTGATCGCCTGAAGGATCGCGATGATCCCCGGCGGCTTGACTCCGATCCGGTTCAGTCCGCTGACCAGCGTTCGCAGGCTCGAGCCGCCGACGATGGCGATCGGGCCGCCCGATTGATGGACGTCGATCGACGTGTTGGGCGTGACGACGGTTCTGCCCTGGGAGAACGGGGCCGGCTGGGAGACGAGTGGCGCTTCGGCGACCCGCACCGTCAGCGTCCCATAGGTGACGGCGACGGTCGATATCTGCACGTCCTGTCCGACGACGACCGTGCCGGTGCGCGCATCGAGAACGACGCGCGCGGCCATATCGGGCTGGACCTGCAATTCCCCGACCTCGGCCATGAAGCGCGCGAACGAGACGTTGCGCGGGCGGAACAGTTCGACCGTCCGGCTGTCGACTTCGAAGGCCGCGCGGACGCGGAAGCGCGCGTAGGCGAAAGCGTTGATCGCGTCGACGATCCTGACGGCGGTCGCATAGTCGGGGTTCTTCAGTTCGAGCATTGCGCGCAACTGATCAGGAGGCGCCGGGATCTCCTGCTCGACGATGGCGCCGTTGGGAATGCGGCCGGCGGTCGGCACGCCCTGCGAAAGCGTCTCGCCTTGTCCGACCGATTTCAAAGCCGCTGACCGAAACGGCGCCCTGAGCGCTGGCGCGGATGACGCCGTTGGCGCCCTGAAGCTGGGTGAGCAGCAGCGTTCCGCCCATCAGCGACACCGCGTCGCCGAGCGCGGACACCGTGACGTCGAGCCTGGAGCCGACGTGGACGCCCGCTTCCAGATCGGTCGTGACGATGACCGACGCGACATTGCGGTTGCGCAGCGCGACGCCCTGCAAGTCGAGGCCCAGGTTTCCGAGCATTCCCTGCAGGGACTGTTCCGTGAAAGGGGCGTTGCGCAGCGTGTCGCCGGAGCCCTGAAGGCCGACCACGAGCCCATAGCCGACGAGTTGACTGTCGCTCGCGCCGCGCAGGACCGAGATGTCCTTAATGCGAGCCGCGGCGGCGGGCGCCACGGCGAGGCACAGCATCAGCGCGGTCATCAGCGAACGCATCATCCGCCGCCGACGCTGACCGAGCCGTCCGGCTGGACGGCGCCGGACACGGTGACGCCGCTGTCGCTATTGCGCACTCTGACGACGTCGCCGATCGAGCCGTCCTGAAGCGCGGCGCCCGTCGTCATAATGATGAGACCGCCTTCGGAATAGACGAGCTTGACCTGGGTTCCGTTGGCGACGAGCTTGCGATTGGAGACCCCGGAGTAGGGGATGGCGTGACCCGGAAGCAAGGTCAGTCGCGCGACCTTGCCGACGATGAGCGCGCGCGATTCGACGAATGGACCCGAACTTTCGCGCACTCCGCCCTGCGGATCGTCGGCGAGCATGTCGTCGCGGATCACGTCGCCGGGATAAATGACCATCTTGGGCGTTGGCGCGCCGGCGTCCTGCGCGACAGCCGCGCTTGCGTAAACCATCGAACACATGGCGATCGCCGCCTCGAGCGTCGTCAGGCTTCGCGTCGATCTCATCCAATCAACCTCCGAGGCTCAAGCCTAGCCGCGCATGTTGGATATGGTGCCGGACATCTGGTCCGCCGCCTGGATGACCTTGGAATTCATTTCGTAGGCGCGCTGGGCGGCAATGAGGTTGGTGATCTCGACCACGGGGTCGACGTTGGAGGCCTCGACATAGCCTTGCTGGATGATTCCGAAGGCGGTGTCTCCGGGAACGCCGATGTTCGGTATGCCGGAGGCCGCGGTCTGCTGAAAGTAATTGCCGCCCAGGGCTTGCAGCCCGGCGTCATTGACGAAGTTGGCGATCGTCAACTGACCGAGCTGCTGCGGCTGCGGCTGCGCTGGAAGCGTCACCGTGACGAGGCCGGTCTGGCTGACGACGAGATTGGTCGCGTTCGGCGGAACGAGGATCGGCGGCGTCACCAGATAGCCGTCCACCGTGACCAGCTGGCCGTTCTGGTTGGTGTTGAAAGCCCCGTCGCGCGTGTACACGGTGTCGCCGTTCGGCGCGTTGACCTGAAACCAGCCGCGCCCGTCGATCGCGAGGTCGAGCGTATTGCCGGTGTTGGTGAGGGCGCCCTGGAGATTGACGCTGCGGATCGCCGCCGTGCGGACGCCCAGGCCGATTTGCGCGCCCTCGGGTATCGTCGCGTCTCGGCCGCGGTTCGAAACGCCCATCAGCCGCTCTGTCTGATAGATGAGATCGGTAAATTCAGCCCGCGATCGTTTGAAGCCGGTGGTGTTGATGTTGGCGACGTTGTTGGCGATGACTTCCAGGTTCTGTTCCTGGGCGCTCATCCCTGTCGCCGCGATCGCAAGCGCTCTCATTTCGTTGTCCCCGTTTACTCGCCCAGTTTCTGTTGCCGCCCCGGTCAAGCGCCGCCCGAAGCCGCGCCATCGCGCCCCGATCAGATCGCCATGCGGGCGATCTCCTGGTAGGCGGAGACGACCTTGTCGCGGATCGCCAGGACGGATTGAAGCGAACGCTGCGCCTCCATCACCAACTCGACCACCTTCATCGGCGTCGCCGCGCCCTCGACGCCCTGGATGGCGACCGCCTCGCCGGCTTTCAGGGCGTCGACGGCCCCGCCGAAGACTTGGCCGAGCGCCTGTTCGAAACTCATCCCCCCCGTCGGCGCCGCGGTCGATTGCGGGCCGCGGACGTCAAGGCTCGGGTTCGCGGCGCCGAGCGCCGATAGTCCTTCGATCATCCTTCCGTCCTCCTGGGGTCGGCAGGGACGCCTCAAGCGTCCTTGATCAACGCGATGGTCGTGCTGAGCATTTCGGCCGATTGCTTCGCCACCTGAAGATTGGCCTCATAGCTGCGATTGGCCTCCCGCATGTCGGCCAGTTCAATGAGGATGTCGACATTCGGCATCTTGACCAGTCCGCTTTCGTCCGCCGCCGGATTGCCCGGATCGTGCTCGAGCTTGAAGGGCGTCGAATCGACCCCGACGGATTTGACCTGGACCAGATTGGCGCCGGACGCTCGATCCAGCGCGCTTTCGAACGAGACCGTCTTGCGGGCGTAGGGGTCGTCGCCCGCCGCCGCGCCAGTCGACTGCGCGTTGGCGATGTTCTCGGACACGACCCGAAGCCGCGTCGATTGGGCTTGCAGGCCCGAAGCGGCGATCAGAAGCGACGTCTGCAGGGGATCCGGCATCGCCGCTCACTTCAGCGCCGAGAGGATGAGCTGGTGGAATGCCCTGCGAATGTTGGCGCTCATGGTAAAGTCGCGATTGACGTCGCCGAGACTGATCATCTGCTGTTCGAGGTTGACGGTGTTGCCCGACAAGGTCTCTTCCGCGGGATTGACTTCGACCCGCCGGAACGAATCGAGCGCCGACTGGGGCGGCGACAAGTGGGCGCTGTTGGTCACCGCCATCTCGATTGGCGAGCTGTCGAGGACGGCCGAGAACGGACTGACGTCAAGAGCTCGATAGCCCGGCGTGCTGGCGTTGGCCACGTTGCTGGCGAGCGCCGTCTGGCGGGCTGACAGCCACTGGGCCTTCTGGGAGGCGACCTGAAAGAGGTAGATCGACGACAAGAGAGCGGGCTTCCTCGGATGATGCGGGATCGATCCTGTGCGCGCGGCCTTGCACGGAGCTTGCGACGCTCATCGGCTAGTTCGGCCGAAGCCGCGCGCTGTCGAAGGCGGAGGAAAGGCGCGCGGACTTGCTCCAGTCGTCCAGGCCCTGCTCGTCGAACAGAATGTCGATGATCTCGACTCCCGCGCAGCGCTGGCCAATCGTCAGACGAAAGAACGCGCAGACGGCGGCATGACGAAACTCCATGTCGATCTCGACGATCGGCGTCGCGTCCCAGGGCGCCTTGAAGCTGGCGGAAAGGGCGTAACGCAGGGTTCCGCTCTTGAAGAAAAGCTCGGTGGAGGAATTGACGAGATCGGCGATATTGGCGGCGTGGTCGTTTCTGATCATCAGGATCAGCTCCGCCGCGTCGGTCAGCCGCAGCTCGCTCGCCACGTCGACCAGGGCGTCGGCGATGATCTGCTCGCGTTCGACGATGCGGCGCGCGCGGGGGCGCGGCGCGGCCTCCCAATTCATTGCCTTGTTTGACCCCATCCGCCGTTCCTCTGTTGGATCAAATGCACGATTTCGGCGACCGCTCGATAGAACTCCGCCGGGATCGGCCGGTCGACGTCGACGGCGGCGTAGAGAGAGCGCGCGAGCGGCGGGTCCTCGACCACGGGAATGGCGTGGTCCTCGGCGACCGCGCGAATCTTGAGCGCGACGAGATCGGCGCCCTTGGCCACGACCATCGGCGCGCCGCCCTCGGCGCGGACGTAGCGCATCGCGACCGCGTAATGGGTGGGATTGACGACAACCATCGTCGCGCGCGGCACCGCCGAAAGCATGCGCTTGCGCGAACGGTCGAGGCGAAGCGAGCGCAATCGCGCCTTGATCATCCGGTCGCCTTCGGCCTGCTTGAGCTCTTCCTTCAGTTCGTGTTTGCTCATGCGGTTGTCGCGCCGCCAGAGAATGCGCGACCACACGAGATCGGCGCTGGCGACGGCGAGCGTCGCGACGAGCACGGCGGCGATCGTTTTGACGGTGAGATCGAGAATGCGCTGCGGCAACGTGCCTGGATCAGCGTCCACTGAGCTCAAAAGAAGGGTCTTCTGACCCACCAACATCGCCGCCGCCACGACGATGACCGCGGTCAGCTTGACGAGGCTCTTGAGCAATTCCGTCCAGCCATGCATCCCGAACATCCGCCGCAGGCCGCCGCGCGGCGAAATGCGCGCCAGGTCGGGCATGATTCTTTCGGGCACGATGCCGACGGCGCCCTGGGCGACGGAGGCGACGACTCCGGCGACCATCAGCAGCACGACCGTCGGCCAGAGGAAGCTCGCGACAGCCCCGGCCAACGGCCCGGCGAGGGCGAGAATGTCGTCGGCGCGTTCGATCCGCCACCCGGCCGGGTCGTCGATCAGACCGACGAGGCCGGCGAGCAGGGTTTGAGCGCGGCCTGGAATGATGAAAATAAGCGCCACCATCGCCGCGGACAGCGACGCGAACAACGGCGCCTCGCGCGAAAACGCGATCTGCCCGCGTTCGACCGCGTCGCGAAGCCGCTTCTCTGTCGGTTCCTCGGTCTTGTCGTCCGGATCGACGTCGGCGCTCATCGGCGGCTACCGCCGCCTCCGGGACGCGCGCCTTCCAGCGGACCCGAATGGCGTTTCTGGTCGATCAGGGCGATTCGCCCGATGGCGTCGCAATCCGGCGGCATGGAGGTCGATCTCAAATCACGTCGTCCGCGGGCGGGGCGTTGAGTCTCGATCTCGCCGCGGCTCGCCATCCCCAGCACGATGTCGGCGACGGCCTTGCGGGCCTTGGCGATCTCGCGCGGCGGAGCGTTGGTTCCGGAATTGAGTTCGCCCTCGACGAGCCGGCGCCCGCGCGAGGGCATGGAGGAGAGAACCGAGTCGCGGAACGCGGCGTTGGTGCCCCTCAGCGCCATGACGACGATATCGATCGAGGCCCGGTCGAACAGCAACGCCCGCGCCCGTTCGGACAGTTTCGGCAGATCGTTGAAGGTGAACAGCATCGTCTTGAGGATGGCCGCGTCCTTCGGGCGGGCCTCTCCGATCGCGCGCATGACGTCTTCCGCCTCCTCGGGATCGAGGCTGTTGATGATGCCGGCGATGCGCGAACGCCCGTCGGCGCCGCCGCTCGCAGCCTTCGGCTTCTTCAAAACATCGTTCACCGCGCCCTCGATCAATTGCGCGGCGAGCGGCGTCACGTCGACGGGCGCGACCATCCCGCACAGGGCCGCGTTGCGGCGATCCCGCGGAAGCGCGCTGACGATCTTGGCCGCGAGCGCGGGATCGAGCTTGGAGAGAATGTAGGTCGCCGTCGCCGGCCGTTCGGCGGTCAGGAACGCAATGATCGCGCTTTCGGGCGTTCGGGCGAGCGCCTGCCAGACGTCGAGGTCCTGGCCTTCCCCGAGAGCGGTATCGAGAAAATCGGCGACCTGCTCGGGCGGGAGAGCGTCGCTCAGCATATTCTTGGCTTGGCCCGCGTCGCCGAGCAGATCGGCGCCGGCGGAGAAGTCGGCCGCGAATTCCTCGACGAGGCGATCCATCGTCGCCGCCGGAACGGCGCCCAGCCCGGCGGCCGCGCGCACCACCGCTCGCAGGTCGGGCTGATCCAGGCGCTTCAGGAGTCGCGCGGCCGGCGGCTTGCCCATCATCAGCAGCAGGGCTGCCGCCTTTTCCGGTCCGTTGAGAACCCGTTCGCCGCGAATTGTCGACTCGGACATGGCGTGGCTCCAGCGATCCGTTCTATGCGGCCTGTTCGAGGCCGGCGCCGGCGACGATCTCCAGCAGCGAAACGCCGAAACGCTGGCTGACCTCGTCGATGACGACGATTTCGCCGCGCGCGACCACCGTCCCGTTGACGACGATGTCGACCGGATCGCCGACCCTCTGATCGAGAGAAATGACCGCGCCGCGAGCGAGCTTCATCAGGCTGGCGACCGGCAGCGACGTCGAGCCGAGAACAACCTGGACGGTGACCGGGATCGACAGGATCGCGCTCAGGTTGGGAATCCCGGCGGACGGCGCGGGGCCGGCCTGCTCGGCCGCGCTCGGCGGCTCAGGGTGGGTGGCGGCTTCGTCCATGGTTTGGCGTCTCACTCGAGGATGGTCGTTGAACGGCGGGCGGAAGCGTCGTGGTCTATGGCATGGCCGCTTCCGGCCCCGGTGCGAACGGGCCGCCGATTTCGAGGCGATAGCGGCCGTCGCCTTGCCCGAGCTTGCACAAGAACATGCCGCGCCCGGAACATTCCAGGCGGACAGAGTCAAAATTTCCAATCTGAAGAGGCAGAACCGCTCCGACCTGAAGATTGGCGATATCGCCGAGACTCATGGGAACGTCCTCCAGAATGGCGGTCACCGGCAGCCGTGTCTGCTTCACGCTCGTTTCGATGAGGCGCGACCAGCGGCGGTCCGTGGGCGGCGTCTCGGCGATCGGGTCGTGCGCAAGCTCGTTGCGGAAAGGCAGAAGGAATGTCTGCGCGAACAGCACGAGACATTCGCAGGCGCCGCCGTGCAGCGGCAGCGAAAATCGCACCGCGGCCGATGGCATATCGCGGCGTCCCAGCGCGAATGCGTCGCTTAGCGTCATGAGCCGCTCGAACGAAAGCGCGAGCGGAACAAGCGGCGCGAACGCCGCTTCCAGCGCGCGTCCGAGCGCACGCGCGAACTCTTCAAGCAGCGCGGCCTCGATGGCCGTGCGCGGCCGGGGCGCGTCGTCCTTCGGATCGTCCTCGAGCTTGCCCGGGACGCTCTCGCCGAAAATGGAGGAGACGATGAGATCGTCGGTGCGCTCGTCGAGAGCGATCAGAAGGCGCGCCTCTGGCTCCGCGCTCGCGTAGATCGCCGCCGTCAGGCCGGCGCAATCGCCTATCGCCTGAAACAGCGTCGTGGCGCGCACCTCCTCGATCGTTCCGCCGCCCGAAAGGCCGATGAACAGCGGCGAGAGTTGTCGAGGAATCTCGGAGATGAACCGGTCGAGCGCGAAGCCAAGGCCAGGCATGCGCTCGATCGCGAAACTCTGGTGTTCGAGCATCGCGCCCTGCAGCTTGCGCGCGCCGCGATCGGCGCCCGGAGTTTCACCGCGACCGCTCATGCCGCTTCCTTCATCGCCGTGTCGGCGCCGCCGGAGATCGTCTCGCTCTCGACCACGTCGATCGTCGGCCGCTCCTTGGCGGGAATTGTCTTGCGGCCGAACTCCACCGCCACCTGCGGCATCGCGCCGTTCATGAAGGCGAGCAGGCTCTGCTTGACGAGCGTGAACATTCGCAGTTGCTTTTGCCGAACCGTCTTGATCTTCTGCGCGATGGGCGCGACGATCGCATAGGAGAGGAAAATCCCGGCGAAAGTGCCGACCAGCGCCGCGCCGATCAGTCCGCCCAGAGCCTCCGGCGACTGATCGAGCGCGCCCATCGCGTGGATGATGCCCAGCACCGCGGCGACGATGCCGAGCGCGGGCAGTCCGTCGGCGACCGCCTGGAATGCGTGCACCGGCTTGTTGCGGTCGTGCGCCAGCGTCTCGATCTCCTCGTCCATCAGCGCCTCGATTTCGTGGGTTCGGGCGTTGCCGATAATGATCAGACGGCCATAGTCGCAGATGAACGTCACCAGTTCCTTGTTGGCGAGCATTTTGGGAAAGCTCTTGAAAATCTCCGATTCGCCGGGGTTGTCGAAGTGCCCTTCGACCTCGCTTCGCGATTTGGCCCGAAGCTCCCGCATCAGCGCGTGCAACACGCTCAGGACGTCGAGGTAGTCGCGCGGCTTCGGCACCTTGTCGAAAACGGCCTCGCCGAACGACTTTCCGCAGTCCTTGATCGTCGACATCGGATTGGCGACGATGAATATTCCGAGCGACGATCCGCCGATGATGACGAACTCGTACGGTTGCGCCAGCACCTCCAGATGTCCGCCCAGCGCCGCGTACCCGCCGAGGATGCACCCGACGGTGATCAGGAGGCCAATGGCGAAATTCAAGACTCGCTCCCGGTCGGAACCTGCCCCGATATGTGGGGCGGTAGACTTACGCGAAGCTGTCAACGGCGAAGTCAGCCCGGGGCAAGCCGTGCCGGCGATCGTCGACGCGGACCCCTGAGGCGTCCCTGCGGCCTCGTCAGGATCGCGTCATGCAGAACGGACTCTACGTCGCCGTGTCGGCTCAGGTCGCGTTGCAGCGGCGACTGGAGACGATCGCCGACAATATCGCCAACATGAATACGGTCGGGTATCGGGCGACGGGCGTGTCGTTCGAGTCGGAAATGGCCAGGGCGGGAGAGACGAAGCTGAATTACGTTTCGGCAGGCGCGGACTATTTGTCGCGACGTATTGGCGGGCTCGTCAAGACCGACAATTCGCTTGATTTCGCCGTCCAGGGCGACGGCTGGTTCTCGATCCAAACGCCGTCGGGCACGGCCTATACGCGCGACGGCCGCACGCGCCTCGACGAATCGGGCACGTTGCGCACCCTGACCGGCGCCCCGATCCTCGACGCGGGCGGCGCGCCGATCATCGTCGACGGCGCGGCTGGAGCCTTGAATGTTTCGGCGGACGGCATGATCAGTCAGAACGGAAGACAGGTCGGCGCCATCGGGCTGTTCGCGATCGATCCCGGAGCGACCCTGACCCGGGCGGAAAACTCGGGCGTCATTCCCGACAGGCCCGCAACGCCGATCCTCGAGTTCACCCGCGACGGCATCGTTCAGGGCGCGGTCGAGAGCTCCAACGTCGATCCGGTTCGCGAAATGACCAGGTTGATCGACGTGACGCGCACCTTCGACGGCGTGGCCGCCGAGGCGTCGCAAACCGAGACCTCGCTGCAAGACGCGATCAAGACGCTCGGGTCCGCTGCGTGAGCGAGGCTTCCGCCGAGGAATCCGCCGTGCCCGCGCTCGAGCGACTCGAGCGGCGTGTTTCGTGGGGATTGCGTCATCTGCAGGCGGCGCGAGTGAGCGGCGCGGTCGTCGAGGTCTCGATGTCGCACTATCGCGTCGCGGGCCTGTCGCGCTTTCTGAAGTTGGGCGAGTGCGTCAGCGTCGACGTAGGCGATCGGGCCCAGATCGGCGAGGTGGTCAGGATCGACGACGCCTCCGCCACGCTCAAGCCGTTCGACGCGCGCTGCGACGCGACGATCGGGGCGCGCGCCTACCGCACGGACAATCTCTCGCTGTCGCCCGACCCGTCATGGAAGGGCCGCGTCATCGACGCGCTCGGCCGACCGCTGGATGGCGCCGGGGATCTCGCTTACGGCGACCGGCCGACCCCCCTCGACGCGGATCCGCCGGCCGCCCTGCGCCGGGCGCGCGTACATGCGCCCGTCCGCACCGGCGTGCGTGTGATCGATCTGTTCACTCCGTTGTGCCTTGGGCAGCGCGTGGGCGTTTTCGCCGGGTCGGGCGTGGGCAAATCGTCTCTGCTGGCCATGTTGGCCCGTGCGCCCCAGTTCGACACCGTGGTCGTCGGGCTGGTCGGCGAGCGCGGCCGCGAAGTGCGCGAGTTTCTCGACGACACGCTGCGCGACAACCGCGCCTCCACCGTCGCGATCGTCTCGACCGGCGACGAGAGCCCGATGATGCGCCGTCTCGCGCCGAAGACGGCGATGGCGGTCGCCGAATTCTTCCGCGATCAGGGCGAGTTGGTGCTGCTGATCGTCGATTCGGTCACCCGTTTCGCCCACGCGGCGCGCGACGTGGCGTTGGCGGCGGGCGAGCCGGCGGTCGCCCGCGGCTATGCGCCGAGCGTGTTCAGCGATCTGCCGCGCCTGTTGGAGCGCGCGGGGCCGGGCGCGGAAGGCTCCGGCTCGATCACCGGAATTTTCTCGGTGCTGGTCGATGGCGACGATCACAACGATCCGGTCGCCGACGCCGTGCGCGGCGCCCTGGACGGACATATCGTGCTGGATCGCGCCATTGCCGACGAAGGGCGTTACCCGCCGGTCAACATTCTCGGCTCGGTGTCGCGGCTCGCCCATGCCGTCTGGACGCCGGAACAGCGCAGACTGGTCGCGAACCTGCGCTCGCTGATCGCGCGTTACGAGGAGACGCGCGAACTGCGGCTGATGGGCGGATACGCGCCGGGAACCGATCCCTTCCTCGACAAGGCGATCAAGTCGGCGCCGCGCGTCTATGAAGCGATGACCCAATCGGTCGAGGCGCCGAGGTGCGAGGACCCCTTCATCGAGCTTGCGGCGGCGCTGCGCGGCGACGGCAAGACGGTCGAAACGTGAGAGGCGGATGATGGCGGCGACCCAGGAAATCGCGCTGCGTGCGGTCGGAACGGCGTTGGCCGGCGTTTCCATCGCATTCGCCGGATACATGCTCGCCTACGGCGGGGGGAAGATTCGCGTCAACGGAATCGAGCATCTGGCGATTTTCGCGCAGCCGCGCGGATCGGCGGCCGACGCCATCCCTTCCGATGCGCCCGCGCCGCCGTCGACCGAGGGTCAATCCGTCGACATCATGCCGACGGGTTCGATCGGCGCCTTCGCGCGCGATCCGGCGCCGATCCCGCGTCCGATCGAGATCGTCGCCGCCCGGGCGGATCGCGTCTGGCTGAGGATCGACGGATCGATCCGCGCCGCCGCTCCCGGCGACACCGTGGCCGGCGTCGGTCACATCGCCGCGATCGTGCCGCGCGACGGCGGCTGGGCCTTGCTCGACGACAAGGGCGCGACGCTGTTGTCGGTCGCGAACCGCGCCAACGGCGCCCCGCTGTTCGCCCGCAAGATGATCTTCGAATAGGCCGCCCGGCCTCACCTCGTCTTCGTCAGCTCGCGTCGCGCCCGCTCATAGAGCGTGTTGGCGATCGCGACCCGGGCGTTGGCGCGCTCGCGCGCCTCGGCCGGTTGCCGGTCGGGGTGATTGCGCCAAACGAAGTCGCGCCAAAGCGCCATGAGCTGCGCGAGAGTCGACGCCCGGTCGACGCCGAGCTCCGTGGCGATTTCGGCGGCCGTGTCCGTGCATGCGTGCGCCGATTGGCCCGGGATCAGCGCCGGCGGTCCCGCAGGCTCGGGCGGCTCGCCGGTCCAGTCCATCGCCAAGCCCCAGCGGGCCTCGCCGCCGCCCGGCGTCCGGCCAAGATCGGCGCCCACCCGTACATAAGGCCTCGCGCGGGGCGCGGACCCTTCGTCGGCCCCGCGGGCGCGTCCGTTCCGGCGCGCTTCGTCGAGGGCGCGTTCGAACGGGTCTCGCAGAGGGTCGAGCATCGCCGGTCGCTCTGTGGGCGGCGTCAGCCGGTCACGACGCGTTTGCCGCGCGCCGGTCGCGACGCGGGCGAGGGGTCGCCGCCCGCGCGGTCGGCCATGACGCGATTCCTTCCTTCGGCCTTGGCTTCGTAAAGGCGCTCGTCCGCTCTCGCCAACAGGTCATCGGCGGTCTCGTTGGCCAAGAGTTTCGCGATCCCGAACGATGCGGTCACCTTGCCCACGCGCTCGCCGCTGGATTCGAGCGTCCATTGTTTCGATTCGAGAATGGCGCGGATACGCTCCACCGCGTTGAGCGCGTCGACGATGCGCGTGCCCGGAAATATGAGCGCGAATTCCTCGCCGCCGAACCGCGCCACTTTGTCCTGACCCCGCACGTTCCGCACCAGGATATCGGCGAACAGACGCAGGATGCGGTCGCCGACCAGATGACCGAAACGGTCGTTGACCAGTTTGAATCGATCCAGGTCGGCGAGGGCGACACAAAAATCGTCGCCGGTCCTTCGCGCCCTCTCGACCTCGTGCGCGAACTCGCTGTCGAAGAAGCGGCGATTGCCGACCCCGGTGACCGCGTCGCGCATGCCGGCCTCCTCGGCGCGCTCGAGGTTCGTCTGCAGCTGCACCACGCGAAGACGCGACTCCTCGAGCTGGTTCCTGACCTTGCCGAGCTTGTCGCGCATGTCGCGGTTGTCGTCGATGAGCGCCACAACGATGTCGTTGATGGGACCGGCGAGCGGCTGTTGCGACAGGCGTCTGCTGGCGCCGTCGAGGCGCTCGGAGAAGGTTTCGCTGTCGGTCATCTGGGCCTGCAGCGCCTTGGCGATGTGACGCAACACCTGGTCGATCTTCTTGTTCATCCCAGCGGCGTCCGGATTCGCCGGCTTGGCGCCGGGAGAACGCCCGACCAGTTTCGAGCCGGTCGTCAGGCGCCCGAGCACGACGCCGAGCCATCCGAACAGGAGAAGTTCGAAGCCGGGAAATTTGCCTGGACCGCCGAGGCGCCAGGCGGTCAGCGCCAGGACGGCGAGAAATACGGCGGCGAGCGCATAGACGAGGTCGAGCCGCCAGCGAAGGCGCGCGAGGACGGTCATGGACGGCGGCCCCCCTGGCGCCAGCGGGCTCGCAACGCCGTCGTCGCGCTCTCAGCCGCGAAAAACGAGCGAATCTTGGAGACGGCGTCGCATTCCGCGTCGCGCATTCCAGCCGACTTTCGATGAACGCGCCCGGGCGACCATCATGGCGACCGCGACCGGTCCACAGGGCGACCGGCGATAACGCAAGGGAACCGTCCGAGTCATTCGGACAGATTGTCACTTAACGCCTGCGGGTTACTGTTTTGTAAGCGCCTGGCAAGCGTTCGGCGCGCTTCATGCTCGCGCAAGCCAAAGAGCTTACGTTCGCGGAAGTCTTCGCAGCGAAGGGTCCGTCTCAATGAAAGCTTCTCGTCCGTCCCGGCCCGCGCCGGGCGGAACGCCCGACCAGCGGCCGTTGCGAGACAGCCGGCTCTGGTCAGCCTCGCGGCATGAAAGCGGCGCGCTGACCTGGAGCGGGATCGCGCTTTTACAGCATGATCCGCCTTCGCCAAGGCCCATGGCTCCATGTCGCAGGTTTTCGCCGATGCCGATGCTCACACTCGCCGACACGCTCGAAATCTCCGCCGCCGAGCGCGAACTTTTGGTCGAAGCCGACGACGCGATCCGCGACATCGCCGCCGCGGTCGAGGAATGCGCGCGGCGCGCCGGCCAGAATGCGCCGCTCGTCTCGAGGGCGCTGGCCGGGGTCATGGCCGCCGCGGCCGCCCGCCAGATGTTGATCGCCTATCCATCGACGGCGGAACCCGAACTCGATCAGGATTTCGCCGTGCTCGCCGCGGAGGCGTTCGAATGGGCCAGCCGGCGCGGCGTCGAGCCTGGGCGGCGCGGGCGGGATCGCGCCGCGCCCGAGGCCTGACCGGCGCCGAGGCCGCGCGACGCGCAACGCCACGAAGCCCAGGCCGCGGGTCGATCCCATCGGCCGCTCCCGTCGCTGCGTCTGGCGCGTGGCCTCGCCCCGCGGCGATCTTGCGCTCCCCCGCTTTCCCGTGAGAATAGGGCGCTCGGAGCCGGCGCCCGGCGAAATAAAAGGCGCTCGACGATTTTGCCGGCGGCGCCGTCGACGACAAGCAATGCAAGCGCGCGCCCGGCGACGCTCGGGAGGAGACGAAGATCATGGCCATCGAGGGACGCAGCGACGCCAGGAAGGGCGGCAGGATCAGACTCGGGATGGTGGGCGGCGGCGAGGGCGCGTTCATCGGCGCGGTCCATCGCATCGCCTCGCGCATCGACGACCAGTACGAACTGGTCGCCGGCGCCCTGTCGTCGACGGCCGAGAAGGCGCGGCGATCGGGCGCGGCGCTCGGCCTGGCGGCGGACCGCGTTTACGACGACTACGAGAGCATGGCGAAGGCGGAAGGCCAGCGCCCGGACGGGATCGAGGCGGTCGCGATCGTCACCCCCAACCACATGCACGCGGGCCCGACCTACGCGTTCCTGAAGGCGGGAATCCACGTCATCTGCGACAAGCCGCTGACGGTCAGTCTGGCCGAGGCGAAGAAGATGCGCGCCGCGGTGGAGAAATCCGGCCTGGTGTTCGCCCTGACCCACAATTACACCGGCTACCCTCTGGTGCGCCGCATGCGCGAAATGGCCCAGGGCGGCGACCTCGGCGAGATCCGGCTGGTCCAGGCGGAATATGCGCAGGATTGGCTGAGCGGGCCGACCGAAACGACGGGCAACAAACAGGCCGAATGGCGCGTCGATCCGAAGCGCTCCGGCGCCGGCGGCGCGCTCGGCGACATCGGCACCCACGCCTACAATCTCGCCGACTACGTGACCGGGCTCGAGCTGAAGGAGCTCGCCGCCGATCTGACCTCGTTCGGGGCCGGGCGCCAGCTCGACGACAACGCCCAGATCATGCTGCGCTACGCCAACGGCGCGCATGGCGCGATCTGGGCGAGCCAGGTCGCGCCGGGCAACGAGAACGGGCTGCGCCTGCGCGTCTATGGGACCAAGGGCGGCGTTCACTGGGTCCAGGCCAATCCCAACGAGATGCTGTGGTCGCCGCTCGGCCAGTCGACCCGCATCGTCACCCGCGGCGGGCCGGATTCGGGCGCGGCGGCGGCGCGGGTGACCCGCGTCCCGCCGGGCCACCCCGAGGGCTATCTCGAGGGCTTCGCCAACCTCTATTCGGAAGTCGCGCTCGCCATCAAAGCGGCGCGTTCGGGCAGGAAGCCGCCGAAGGGCGCCCATTTCCCGACCATCGAAGACGGCGTCAAGGGCCTCGCCTTCGTCGAGGCCGCGGTCAAGTCGTCGAAGGCCAACGGGAGATGGGTGAAGCCGTGACGGGTGCGGGGCGACGGCCGGCGCCAACGCCGGCGGCGCGCCGCCGCAGCCTCGACGAAATCGTGCTCGGCAAGCGGGCTGTCGCGCGCGCGTGGCGGGGACGGCCGTCGAAACGCCAGCGCAATGAGCAATATGGAGACTTGATCCCCAAAGGCGTGACGCCGAAGATCGCGATCGACCCGAGACCTACGCTGACGGCGAACGGCAATGTGCTGGTCTGCGAGAACGGCGGACAGGCTGCCGATGGCGCGGAGGCATTTCTTGTTTTGAGACGATTGTCATCCCCGCGAAAGCGGGGATCCAGCCTCGCGCGCCAACGGCCCTGTCGCGCCTCGGATTCCCGCCCGCGCGGGAACGACAGCGCATTGCGCTTCATTGGCTCAGCGTGAGATACAAATCCGCCCATTCCGGATTGAAGCCTTCTATCAGCTCCAGCTTCCAGCGGCGTTCCCACTTCTTCAGTCGCTTCTCGCGCGCGATCGCGTCTCGGATATCGGCGTAAAGCTCGTACCAGACGAGACGCGTCACGCCGTATTTCCGCGTGAACGCGCCGCCGGAGCCGGTCATATGCTGATGCGCTCGAATTGCGAGATTGTTGGTCACGCCGACATAGAGCGTGCCATTGCGCCGGCTCGCCATGATGTAGACGGCGTAGCGCTCCCCCTGCGACATGCTCGGCCTCGTCCGCCACCTTCGCGCGGATGACATAATCCCAACCGACTGTCATCCCCCCGCATGGGGGGATCCAGGATCTGGTGCGAACGCCCGGCGCACCGCCCTGGATTCCCGCGTTCGCGGGAATGACACGGAGACAGACTGACGGCCTCGCGCGCAGGCGCCAGTCGTCAAGCCGCCCGCTTTCCCGTCCGCGGCGGGGTCTTGCGCTGAGGCTTTCGTCTCGGCTTTGCGCCTGCTTGCCCGAGCTGCGCCTCGATCATCATGCGGATGAGGCGTTGGGTCGGCATGTTGGCCTTGGCGGCGTTCGCCTTCAGCGTGGCGAGCAGCGCCGCGGGGAGCCGGAGGCTGATCGAGGCGTCCTTGCGCGCCAGTTCGAAGCGGACCTTCTTCATCCCCGAGAGATCGTATTCGGTGAGGTCCGCGCCTTGCAGCCAGGCGTCGGCTTCCTCATCGCTTTTCAAGTCGGGAAATCTCTTCGACATAAAGCTTGACCTCCTTGTCATGCATGAAGCGCACGCTGACCGGCCGAATTCGATTCCCGCGCCACGGAACACGCAAAAAATCCAGCGTCCGGCGCCATTGCCGAAGCCCAGCATCCGCCGTTCGCCGGCGACGACCGTGTCGCGCACGACATAAACGTCGCCCGCGAACAGGGCCTCGATTTCGGCCAGCGACACGCCATGCGAAAGGCATTTCGGCAAGTTGCCGCTGTCCCAGTCGAAGCCCCCGAACTTCATTTTGCGATGATACTCTTTTGCATATGCAAAAGCAACTCACGATCGGCCGCCCGACCCGGCTCGGCGTCAAGGCCGGGCCCGCCGCGCGCGGCGCGTTCCGCGCGCCTCGACCCCTTCGCGCCGGTCAGCTCTCACGCGCCTCACTTCGGCTCCGTCGGCTCGGTCACCGACGTATCGCGCTCCCAGCCCTCGTTCTCGAGCCTGATATGCTCGATCGCGACCGCGCTGGAATTGGCGTCGAGGTCGGGCAGGGCCTCGTAGACCGAAGGCCAGCAGCGGTAGATGTTGTAGGCCAGCGCCAGTTGCCCGGCCTCGTTGTAGAACTCGAGGACGACGTCCTTGCGGAAGTCGGCCAGCGCGACCTCGCCCCCGAGCCCCGCGCCGAGCCTCCAGACCATGTCGGCCCATTGCTCGAACGCGTGATCGTAGGTGACGCCGCGCTCGAGCGTGATGGCGTCGAATTGCGTCAGGCCCGGCGATTTGCGCGACGTCGACGGGTCGCCGCCCTCGCGATGCTCGACCACCGCGGTGACCCGCCTCAGCCCGCTCACATGCGAGATTCCGGCGATGTACCGCCCGTCCCATCTGAGCCGGAACTTGAAGTTCTTGTAAGGATCGAAGCGCGTCGGATTGACTGTGAACTCCGCCATGATGACGTCTCCTCGGCCGCCGCGCGTCCCTACGCCAGATGGGCCGGCGGAAGGCCGCCGGACACGCGGTCGCGCCCGCTTTTGTACACGAACGACGCCGCGCCTGTCCCGGGCCGAGGCCGCGGAACGGGCGTCCGGCGCCCGCGCCGTGGCTCGAGCAAGTCTTTTCAGAAATTTCAGAAATTGCTTTGCGAAAAGCCAGAAACCTGGGTATAATGGCGGTTCGTCGACGGATCTGCGTCGGCGACGGCCGGCAAGCCAAGCGCCGACGCGCGCCCTGAAATCCGCCGGAGTTGCGGAATTCGGCGCCTAAACCTTTGAAATCGCAGGCGCGCTGACAAAAGCGCGCGGCCGGATCGGGGTCGGGTCGGTCGCCGGCGCGGCGGGCTCGGCCACAGGCTCGCGGGCCGGCGAGCTCCCCTTGGGCGGGCGCCTTGACGCCGCCGGGCCGATGGCGCCTGATCCTTGCCCTTGGAAGCTGAGGCCGGCGTCGGTGCGCGCATTCGCTTGGAGATGTTTGGCGATCGCCGCGCTGTCGGGGCTCGCGCTCGACCGACGCCTCGCCCGCGCCGGCGGAAGCGCTGGTCAGGTTCGCCAGCGCCGCTCCCCGCCAGGCCCAGGCGCGAAAGCCGGACATCCAGGGCTACCTGACCAGGCCAAAGGGCGAGGGGCCGTTTCCGGCGGTGGTGCTGCTGCACTCCTGCCTCGGCCTTCCCGCCGACAGGCGATCGATCGGCGGCGTCCTGGCCGGCTGGGGCTATGTCGCGCTGTTCGTCGATGACTTCACGACCAGGGGCGTCAAGGAAACCTGCGCCGTCGACTTCAAGCCGGCGCTGTCCGACGCCTACGGGGCCTTGGCCTTTCTTGCCGCGCTGCCCTATGTCGATTTCGACCCGAATCGCCGCCATCGGCTTCTCGCAAGGCGCCGACACCGCGCTCGAGATCGCCTCGCGGCGCTTCGCCGCCGATTTCGTCGGCTCCGACGGTCCGAGGTTCAAAGCCGCCGCGGCCTTTTATCCGCCGTGCGACAATCAGGCGAACGTCAAACTGGAGATCCCGACCCTGATCCTGATCGGCGCATTGGACGAGGTCACGCCCGCGGCCGATTGCGAGCGGCTGGCGCAGCGGCAATCGGGCGGCGGCTCCGACGTGCAGGCTCGTCGTCTATCCCGGCGCCCGCCACCTGTTTGACGATCCCGCGTTCGCCGGCGGAAAGCGGGTGTTCGGCATGCTGCTGCAATACGATCAGGACGCCGCCGGACGGTCCCGGTCCGAGTTGCGCGATTTCCTGGCGGCGAAGCTCGGGCGATAGGCGCGCCGCGCCGGCCCGGACCGACCTTGCTCGCGCCACAGACCGGGCGGACTGTCGGCGGCGATTTGCGCGCCCGCGCACGAATCTTTATGCGTGAGCGCCAACGCAAGGGATCACCATGCTCAGACGCGATTTTCTCATCGGCGCGGCGGCCAGCGTCGCCGCCGCCTATCCGGCCTACGCCGAACCGCCGAAGGCGTTCCGGCCCGACCTCTGGCCGCCGCTGGAGAACCGCGCCGAGTTCGTCGCCTGGATGGCGGCCAATCGCGGCGAAGATCCGACCTTCCTCGGCCGCCGCTACGATCGCTATAAGGTGCTGCTGACCTTCAACGATCTGTGGACCAAGGCCGACAAGCGCGCCTTCCTGATGACGCCGCGCGAAGAGTTCGTCCTGCCCGAAGATCGCGACAACGCCTATGTCGGGCACTACCTCGACATCGGGTTCGGCGTCACCATCACCCCGCCGGGCACGATGGGCCGCATGACCAGCGCGCTCGGCGTTCGGCCCAGCGACAAGGTGCTCGAAATCGGCACCGGCTCCGGCTACCAGTCGGCGTTGCTGAGCTATCTGACCAGCCGGCTGTGGTCGATCGAAATCATCCCCGAGCTCGCGGCGCGCACGCGCGGCGTCTATGATGCGCTCATCAGCAAGGGTTACCGCGAATATGCGGCGATCGCGACCCGGAGCGCCGACGGCTACTACGGCTGGGAGGAAGCGGCGCCGTTCGACAAGATCATCGTCACCTGCGGCATCGACCATATTCCCCCGCCCCTGCTGCAGCAATTGAAGCCCGGCGGCATCATGGTCATTCCCGTCGGGCCGCCCGGAGCGCAACACATCCTGAAAGTGGTCAAAACGCTCGGCGCGGACGGCGCCTTCAACGTCGCGCGGTCGGACATCTTTGGCGGCAAGATCATTCCCTTCGTGCCGCTGTCGGGGGGTCATCAGAGTTGAGCGCGACGGTTGCGAGACTGCGACGCCGCAGGGCCCCGATCGCGCCGCAGTCCCCTGATGCGCGGGCGCGGTCCCCCGCTTCGAGGGGGCTTGGCGACTGTTCGCCCCTGAGCGCTGGAGACTGCGGCCGTGCTGCAAGTTTTTCGGCGGCCTGATAGACCTGCGCCAATGCCATTGGCGACGACGCCCGGCAATCCTCCGCCGCCGAACGCGGTCGAGGCCGACATCCGCGCCGCCGACGGAGTCCGGCTGCGGACGGCGCGTTGGACGCCGTCGTCGCCGGCGCGGGGAACGATCGCGGTTTTCGGCGGGCGCGGCGAGTTCATCGAGAAATACTTCGAAGTGATCGGTGAATTGCTGTCGCGAGGCTTCGCGGTCGCGGCCATGGACTGGCGGGGTCAAGGCGGGTCTGACCGGGCGCTGCGAAACGCGCGCAAGGGTCACGTCGATGACTTCTCTCACTACGAACGCGACCTGAGCGCGTTCACCGACGCGGTTCTGGAGCCGCACTGCCCGCAACCATGGTTCGCCCTCGGCCATTCGATGGGCGCGGCGGTGCTCCTTACCGCGGCGGAAGCCGGCCGATCCCCATTCGAACGTCTCGTTTTGACTTCGCCGATGATTGCCGTGAAGGGCGCCAACCATCGCGGCGCGGCGCTTTTTCTCGCGGAAGCGTTCGACATATTCGGTCTCGGCGGCGCCTTTCTCCCCGGTGGCGATGGGTCCAGCCTTTGGTCGGGCCCTTTCGCGGGCAATGTATTGACTTCGGACGCCGCCCGGTTCGGACGCATCGCGAGAGTGGTCGAGGTTGCTCCAGGCCTCTGCTTGGGGGCGCCGACAATCGGATGGGTCCACGCCGCTTTTCGCTGCCTGAAGCGCTTTGACGAGCCGAATTTTCCGCGTGCGACGTCGACGCCCATTCTCATCATCGCTGCCGGAGCGGATCGGGTGACCGACACCGCGGCGGCCGAACGGTTCGCCTCGCGCCTGCCGGGCGGCAGCATCGTCGTGATCGACGGCGCGCAGCACGAAATCATGCTCGAGCGCGATGTCCTGCGGGCGCAGTTTTGGTCTGCGTTTGATCAATTCGTGCCGGGGTCCGAGGCGCGCGGACGCCAGTCGGCATGACGCTCGCCCCGACCTGGAGTCGGACCCGGGTCGACGGACGACAGGGACCGAACGAACGAACCCATCGTCTCGCCGTGGCGATTCTCGTCGGGCTTTTTTGTCGCGCGGCTAGCCTTCGCCTTTTCGCTCGGGCTGGGCGTCGACGAAACCTACACCCTCGCCATTTCGCGAAAATTGGGCCTCTCCTATTTCGACCATCCTCCGCTGCATCAGTGGATCGCACATTTCGCCGCACTCGCGGTCGGGGAAAATGCCGCAGCCCGCCTGCCGTTCGTCGCCCTGTTCGCCGCGACGGGCTGGATCTACTACCGGCTGACCCTGGAGTTGTTCGGGCCCATTGCAGCGCTGGTCGCGCTCTTTGCCTTGAATGCGACGCCCTACTTCTTCGCTTCGGCGGGAAGTTGGATCGTGCCGGATGGTCCATTGCTCTTGGCCTTGGCCGCGGCCGCGTTGGCGCTATCGCGTCTGTTTTTCGCCACGCCGTCCGATCGGACCGGGGTCTGGCGCCTGTGGCTCGTGGCTGGCGCCTGTTTGGGCTTGGCGGGACTATCGAAGTACAACGCCGTGGTTAGCGCCGCCGGGCTCGCGGGGTTCATTGTTCTCGCGCCTGGACAACGGCATTGGCTCAAACATCCGGCTCCCTATGTCGCGGCGGTCGTGGCGATCGCCATGATAACGCCGGTGATCGTGTGGAACGCCAAGCACGGTTGGGCCTCGTTCGAATTTCAGGGCTCGCGCGGGGCGCCTGGAAGCGGCTTTCGGCCGACGCAAGTCCTGACGATGGCCGTGGGCGAGATCGCTTACCTGTCGCCGTGGATTTTCGCGCCGCTCATGGCGGCCCTGGTTGCGGCCTGGCGTCACCGACAGGATGAACGCCGCCTGTTCCTGCTCTGCCTGAGCCTGCCGCCGATCGTTCTTTTCACTGTGACGCCGCTTTGGGGCGCCCGCGGCCTCCCTCATTGGACGATGCCGGGCTGGTTCTTCGCCTTCGCTCTGTTGGGCGCATGGGTCGACGAAACCCGACCGTCTCCCCGCACATTGCGGCGATGGGCGCTTGTTTCGTCGGCGCTGCTGGCAGGCGTTGCGGCGATCGCGGTCCTACAAGCGGCGACGGGCTGGCCGTTGCGTCTGATGAACGCCCGGCCGCGCCTTGCCGACCCAACGCTAGAGGCTTTCCAATGGCGCGCCCTGCGCGACGCGCCGATATTTCGTCCTGCGCCAGCCTTCGTCGTCTCCGCCAAATGGTCAGATGCGGGAAAGATCGCCCTGGCGCTCGGGCCGGAGATTCCCGTCCTTGTGCTGTCCACGGATCCCCGGGGCTGGGCCTTTCTTTACGACAGCGGCGCCTTCATCGGACGCGACGGCGTGCTCATTGTGCGAGCGGGCGAAGCTCAGGCGGCGCTGAGCGCCGCCAAACCCTATTTCGCCTCGATCGGGCAAGCTCAGGGCCTTACGCTCGGGCGTTACGGCCGGGCGGAGATCGCGCTCGCGCTCATTCCCGTCGACGGCTTGACGCGCCCGCTTCCGATCCCTTATTCGGTCGCGCCCGGCAGATAGCGTTCGTTAACGCCGCGCGAGATAAATGGCGTAGAATGTCTTCCGACGCAGCGCCGACGCAACCGAACCCGACCCTTTCGGTCATCGTCCCGACATATTGCGAATCCGCAAACGTCGCCGTGCTTTTTGGCCGCATCAAAGTCGCGCTCGACGGTTTGCCGTGGGAAATGATCGTCGTGGACGACGATTCGCCGGACGGGACTTGGCAAGTCGCGTTCGGGCTCGCGGCCTGCGACCGGCGGCTCCGTTGCCTGAGGCGCGTCAATCGCTCGGGTCTCGCGGGCGCTGTGGTCGAGGGATGGATGTCATCGAGCGCCGACTTCGTCGCGGTTATCGATGGCGATCTGCAGCACGACGAAACGATCCTGCCCGAAATGTATGCCGCGCTCGCCAAAACTCATGTCGATCTGGCGATCGGAACCCGAGTGAGCGACGCGACCGCCGAGGGCGGCCTCTCGCCCGCGCGACAGAGGCTGAGCGACCTCGGCGCCTGGTTCTTCCGGCGGATCGCCGGCGCCGCCGTCAGCGATCCGATGAGCGGTTTCTTCATGATTCGCCGTGAAATCGTCGCTCGTCTCGCGCCGCGCCTCTCGCCCGATGGCTTCAAGATTCTTGTCGACGTCATTCTCTCCGCCGGCGGCGGCCTGAATATCGTCGAAGCGCCATATGTGTTTCGCAAACGGCTCGCAGGCGAGTCGAAATTGACGCCGCTGGTCGGCATCGACTTCCTCGGCCTGGTTGTCCATCACGCGACGGGCGGCATTTTGCCGATCCGCTTCGTCCTGTTCGCCTCGATCGGAGCCTTGGGCCTCGTCGTCCACATCCTGGCCCTGTCGGCGTTCCGTCCTTGGCTCGGAACATCGGACTTTATTTCAGGTCAATTGGTTGCCACGCTGCTCGCAATGGCGAGCAATTTCATCCTCAACAATGAAATCACCTATCGCACGCTTCGCTTACCGCGGGCTTGGCCTGATTGGGGGCTTCGTCGCGTTCGCGCTCGGGTGTAGCGTCGGCGCGCTCGCCAATATCGACGTCGCATCATGGCTCTACAAATCGAACCAGACCTGGTGGGTCGCGGGACTCGCCGGCGCGGTGTTGAGCGTCGTCTGGAACTACGCCGTCAGCACCAATCTGATCTGGCGGCCCCGACGCCGCGACTGAGAGCCGGTGAATTAATTCAAGGCGGCCGACGCGATGATTGCCGACATCTTCGACTCCTTGGCGCAAATCTTCTCGCCGCCGTTTCGCCGTGTCATGTGGAAGTCGCTCGCTCTGACGGCCGCGATCCTGGTTGTGGCGGGAATTGGGCTGGACCGTCTGGCGTTATCGCTGACGCATGTCGGGCCCTCGTGGCTCGCCACGCTCTTGTCGGTCGCCATCGCGCTCGGTCTGTTCGTCGGGATGATATTCCTTGCGGCCCCGACCGTAGCGCTTGTCGCCAGTTTCTTTGTTGATGACATCGCCAGCATCGTCGAGCACGAGATTGATCCTGACGGTCCGCCCGGGCGTCCGTTGCCGCTGGCGCTGGCCGTGACGATCGGCGTTCGGTTCACGTTCCTCTCGGTCCTCGTCAATATCGTGGCGCTGGCGCTGACGGTGTTCACAGGGATCGGCGTGGCGTCGTTCTTTCTTCTGAACGGCTATCTTTTCGGCCGCGAATATTTTGAGCTTGCGGCCATGCGTCATCTCCCGCCTCCGCAAGCGAGAGAATTGCGTCGACGACACCGATGGCGGGTGTATCTGGCCGGCGGCGTCGATCTCCGCATTCGTCGCCGTGCCGATCTTAAACCTATTGACCCCGCTTTTTGCCACAGCCTTCATCACACGCTTGTACAAGCGCGTCTCCTAGCCGGCGTCTTTGCCATCGCAAGCCACGCCGGTCCTCGCGCATCGATCGGAGCCGCCGCCGCCACGGCGCGAACGCAATCCGCAGAGTGCAGTTTGGGAGGCCATGCGCACGGCTCTTGATTGAACGAAGCCGCCGCGCGGCGTCGTGTGCGAGTTTTTGTGAAGGTCGATGAGGCGCTATCGATTGCGGTGCGACCAGTTCGCGGGCATTGAAAGTTTGCCGCCAATCGTCCGAGCCGCGTCGCGCGCAAAGCGATCTGAGCAACGGCTTTTCGTTGAGGCTGTGATCTGTCTGGCGAAATCCGCGTCTGCGGCGAACAGCGCCGCGGACCGATGAAATCGCCCAACCGGCCGACGCCTTTCGGCGCCTTTGCAACAGTCATGAATCAATTTTGACCGCACTGCGCCATGCCCTTGCGCGAAAAATTCTGGCCGAGTACTTATCCCGCCGCCGAGCCGACGAAACTCCCCAGTCACTTATGTCTTGGGCCAGGACACGCGCTAGTCCCGCGCCCCTACGCGCTAACTCGCTCCTGGGCCAATCCCCGGGGGTCAGGTCAGCATGCATGGTTCGAAACAATGATGTGCGGGCGCCTCTGAGCCTCCTTTCTTAAGCGAATCGCTTAGACTGAGGCGTTACAAACGCACACATTCGCCAACGCGCCGCGCATTCGTCGTCATGTCAAAATGGACGCTATCGTTATGAATACATCCATTGGCATACTTTTGCGCGGCGCGATCTGGACAATTGGGGCTTTTGGTACAGGTCAAATTATTCGTCTCGCGACAAACATCGTTTTGACGCACATTCTTGCGCCAAAGCTATTTGGGTTGATGACGATTGTCTTAACGTTGAGAATTGGCATAGAACTTATTTCAGATCTTGGGATCGGGCAAAACATAATTCATAACAAAAATGCATCCACGCCAGAATTTTATAATACCGCCTGGAGCTTGCAACTTATTCGGAGCGTCATTCTATGGCTTGTTTTCTTAGCGGCCGCGATACCTATACCGAAGTTTTATAATTCTCCAATCCTGCATTTTGTGATGCCGATTACGGGATTTGGTATTATAATTGGCGGACTTACGTCAGTAAGTCCATCGATTCTGCAGAAACGCATGCAATTTGGAAAACTTAATTCGTTTCAATTGATTATTTTGACTATGTCATCTGCCATAACGGTCTTTTTTGCTTACCTCAGCCCGACGATATGGGCTCTGGTCTTCGGCGGCCTTGTCTCTTCCGTTGGGTCCGCGATCGGAAGCTATTTCCTCTTGCCCGAAATCAAGCAGAAATTCCATATCTCCGAGCGGTTCGTCTGGGAAATTATTCATTTCGGGAAATGGATATTTCTATCGTCCATCGTTTATTTTCTATCGACGAATTTTGACCGGCTATACTTCGCCAAAGTTGTACCACTCGAACTCCTGGGCATTTACGGAATTGCGCGTTCCATCTCCGAGCTTTTGAGTGGGGTTGACGGCGAACCTGGGAAATCATGTTGTCTTCCCATTCCTCGCTTCGCATTCGGAGACGCCGCGCGCGAGCCTGCACGAACAACTTGGCTCAGTTCGCGCAAAATTCTTGTTGGTGGCGGCTGTCGGCTGTTCATTGTTCGTGGCCACGGCGGATTTTGCCGTGAAGATTTTGTACGACGCGCGGTACCACGCCGCCACCTGGATGTTGCCAATCATGGTCGTCGGGTCGTGGTTTTCCATCGTCGCCAACATCAACGAATTGACGCTTCTCGGATTGGGAAAGCCCTCTTACAGCGCAATCACCAACAGCCTCAAATTCACCCTCCTCCTCTTTGCGCTGCCGCTCAGCCTCAAGTTCTATGGGCTCGTCGGCGGCATCATCGCCATCACGCTGATCGAACTATCGCGATATCTTCCGATCTATGTCGGTCAAAGACGCGAGCGCTTTTCCTTCGGCAGGCAAGACCTGGGGATCACGCTCGTCATGATCTTGATGATCGGTGTTTTCGAATGGCTGCGGTGGTCGTTCGGGTTGGGAACATCCTTTGATTCCTTGCCGATTCAGGGATTGACCGGCACGGGTGGGTGAGATCGGCGCTCCGGATTCGTTTCGCCGAGCGCGTCGATTGTTTCCGGGTCTGGAGAGCGCCAACGCCGATCGGATTCATCTGAAAAGCCGGCGGCGACAGCCTTGCTGCACGGCGCCAATCGGCATTCGAACGCGCATTATCGAATCTCGATGATCGGAGCCGATGTTCGCGTTTCGATATTGCCGCAGCCCGACCGCCCCAGAAACACGAAGTGCTTCGAAAGCGGATGAATGCGCCGTCCGGACGGCCGGGCGCACGTCGCCGCCCCGCACGCATATGGTCGGTTGCGAGGCGCGGCCGAGCGGCGGTTCGGCTGCATCCCGACACCCGAGCATTGCGTCCAAGCTCGCCGTCTGCTTCACGGGGTCGGCGGCGGCGGCTTTGTCTGTGGCGCCTCGCGCACCTCGCGGAGCTCATACCACAACGCGTTGAGAATGCCGACCGTCGCCGCGAGCCCAAGGCCCAGGATCCAGGAAAAATACCACATGATTTCGTCGCCCCGTTCGCCTGATCAATAGGCCGCCGATCCGGCTTTCTCGATGGTCGCCGCGCTGACCTTGCCCCATAACACCTTGTAGACCCAGGCGGTGTAGGCGAGCACGATCGGCAGGAGCACAACCGTCGCGATCAGCATGTTTCTCAGCGTCGCCTGGCTCGAGGAGGCGTCGAACACGGCCAGCGAGTCGTTTGGATGCGTGCTCGACGGCAGGATGATCGGATACATCGACAGCCCGACGGTCGCGATGATGCAGGCGACGCCGAGCTTGGAGGCGAGGAAGGTCAGTCCAGCCTTGCGGGCGCGAAAGCCCAATGCGGCCAGGAGCGGAGCGACGACGCCGAGCGCCGGCGCCGTCCACAGCCATGGCGTGGCGTGGAAATTGCGCAGCCAGGCCGCCGAATTGACCGCCACCGTCTTGCCGAGCGGATTGGACGGGCCGTCCCACGCGATCGGGCTCGTCACCAGATAGCCGCTGAACAGGCCGAGCCAAATCAGAACGCCGCCGCCGGCGAACAGGACCGCGGCGATCAACGCCGCCTTGGACCCGAAGGATGCTGCCCGGTCGGCCACCGGTCCCTCGGACTTGAAGGTGAGCCAGGCGGCGCCGTGCATGACCAGCATGGCCAGCGACGCCAGCCCGCAATAAAGCGCGAGCGGATTGAGCAGGCCGAACAGCGTCCCCTCATAGATCGGCCTCAGATCGTCGGTGAAGTGGAAGGGCACGCCTTGCAGCGTGTTGCCGACCGCGACGCCGAAAATCAGCGGCGGCACGACGCCGCCGACGAATAGCGCCCAGTCCCAGTTGCGGCGCCAGGCCGCGCTCTCGCGCTTGGAGCGGTATTTGAAGCCGACCGGCCGCAGGATGAGCGAGAGCAGGACCAGAAACATGGCGAGGTAGAAACCGGAGAAGCTGAGCGCGTAGAGCGCCGGCCAGGCCGCGAAGATCGCGCCGCCGCCGAGGATGAACCAGACCTGGTTGCCCTCCCACACGGGGCCGATGGTGTTGATGGCGACGCGGCGCTCCGTGTCGGTCTTGGCGACGAAGGGCAAAAGCGCGCCGACGCCCATGTCGAAGCCATCGGTGACGGCGAAGCCGATCAGTAAGACGCCGAGCAGCGCCCACCAGATCAGGCGCAGCATGGCATAGTCGGAAAGGACGTGGATCATGATGTGGCTTCCTTGAAGGAGCGCGCCGCGATCACTTCGCCGGCGCCATGGCGTCGGCGCCGCCAAGGTCTCCCGTCGCCGGTAAGGCGCCGAAGACGCCCAACTCGCCCGTGACGGCGTCAGGGCCCTTCCTGATGGCGTGCAGCATCAGCGTCACCTCGATCACGGCCAGGACCGCGTAGACGCCGGTGAAGCCGATGATCGTCAGCACCAGATCGGAGACGCCGAGCTCGGAGGTCGCGAGGAAAGTCGGCAGCACGCCGTCGATGATCCAGGGCTGGCGTCCGAACTCGGCGACGAACCAGCCGAGTTCCGCCGCCAGCCACGGCAGCGGAATTGCCCAAAGCGCCAGCCACAACAGCCAGCGCGGCGCCTCCGCCTCGCGCATGGTGTGCCACAGTGAAATCAAGAACACGCCCAGCAATAGGAAGCCAAACAGCACCATGAAGCGGAAGGCGAAGAACATGTACGGGACGCTGGGAACTGTGGACCACGCCGCCTGTTCGATCTGTTGCGGCGTCGCCTGGGACGGTTCCTCGACGAAGCGCTTGAGCAGCAACGCATAGCCCAGATCGGCGCGCGTCCGCTCGAATGTGGCGCGCGCGTCCGCGTCGGCGTGGTTCGCCTTGAGCTTCTGCAAGGCGTCGTAAGCGACTAGGCCATTGCGGATACGGTTCTCTGTGGTCTGAACCAGCTCGAAGATGCCGGGGATCTGCTTGTCGAAAGAGCGAGTGCCGATGAGGCCCATCAACCAGGGAATGTCGACGTCGTAACGCGTGGTGTGGGTCTCCATGTCCGGGATGCCGATGGCGGTGATCGCCGCCGGGGCCGGCTCGGTGTGCCACATCGCCTCCATGGCCGCGAGCTTCATCTTCTGGTTGTCGGTGATCGTATAGCCGCTCTCGTCGCCCAGCACGATGACCGACAGGGCGGCCGCGACGCCGAATGCCGAGGCGATCACGAACGACCGCTTGGCGAACTGAACATGGCGGCCGCGCAGAAGGTAGAACGCCGACACGCCGAGCACGAAAGTTGCGCCGCAGACATAGCCCGCCGACACCGTGTGCACGAACTTGGCCTGCGCCGTCGGATTGAGAAGCACGGCCGCGAAATCCGTCACCTCCATGCGCATCGTGTCGGGGTTGAACGCCGCGCCGACGGGATGCTGCATCCAGCCGTTGGCGATCAGGATCCACAGGGCGGACAGGTTGCTGCCGAGCGCGACCAGCCATGTCACGGCGAGATGCGCGCGCGCGGACAGCTTGTCCCAGCCGAAGAAGAACAGTCCGACGAAGGTCGCTTCGAGGAAGAAGGCCATGAGCCCCTCGAGGGCGAGCGGGGCTCCAAAGATGTCGCCTACATAATGCGAGTAGAACGCCCAGTTCATGCCGAACTCGAACTCCATCGTGAGTCCGGTGGCGACGCCAAGAGCAAAGTTGATGCCGAACAGCAGGCCCCAGAATTTGGTCATGTCGCGCCAGATGGTCCGGCCTGTCATGACGTAGACAGTCTCCATCATGGCGACGAGCACGGACAGGCCGAGCGTGAGCGGCACGAACAGGAAATGGTACATCGCGGTGAGGGCGAACTGCAGCCTCGAGAGGTCTACCAGCAATGGACTGGTCATGGAGAGTTCCCTTGCAATTCGGTGTCGACCTGGCTCGTCGCGGACCTTCGGTCATTGACATGGATCAAAGCGTGTTCAAGCGTCAACGATAGGCACGATTTCACCATTCGCCATGGACCCGCCATGTTTGCTGTCGCTCAGAGGATCAGGGCTCGCGGACGAGCGACGACAGGCGTGTCCGACACGGGCGCGGCCATTCGGGACGCCCTCGCCACCGCCCGCGCAATCGGACGCGCAGGGCTAAGCGCGATCCTCGGCTGGCAGGCGGCGCGCATGGCTGCGCGCCTGGGATTCGCCGCGTCGCTGTCGGTCCTCGTGGGACGGATGATTGAGGATGGGCGGCTCGTCGCGCCGGCCCTGTTCGCCGCGCTCGCGGCGCTGGCGCTATCGAGCGGCGCCGGATTCCTCGCCGACCAAAGCGCCGCGCGGGCCCTCGCCGAAGTTTCCGGTGGGCTGAGGGCAAGGGTGAGCGCGGCGCTCCTCGGCATGTCGGCGGCGCGCCTCGGATCACGGCCGTCCGGCGCGCTGATCGCCGGCCTCCAGCGGCATCCCGATGCATTGGCCGGTCTCGTCGTCACCCACTCGGCCGCAAGGGTCATGCTCGGCGTCGGCCCCATGCTCGCCCTTGCCGCGATCGCGGTCGTATCCTGGCAGGCGGCGCTGGCGATCTTCCTTTGCCTGCCGGTCATGGTTCTTTTCTTTGTCCTGATCGGCGAGGCGGTAAGGGAAAAGGCGCGAACGCAGGAGGCAGCGTTCGGCCGGCTCGCAGCCCAGTTCTCGGATCGCATCAGAACGCTTCCGACCATCCTCGCCAATCACGCATTGGCGCGCGAGCGCGTAAAAATCGAACGCCGAACGACGGCCTATGCGGACAGCGCCATGGGCGTGCTCAAGGTCGCGTTCCTGAACGCCGGCATTATCGACCTATTCGCCGCATTGTCGATAGCAGTGCTCGCGGTATTGCTCGGCCTCGGCCATCTCGGGTTGCTGCGTGTACCGGGCTTTTCCGGCCTTCGCCTTTGGCAGAGTCTGTTCATTTTGGTCGTGGCCGCGGAATTCTTCGTCCCGCTGCGCGGCTATGCGGAGCAATACCACGCTGCGGCGGAAGGAAAGGCCGCGGCCGGAGAACTCGACTGGTATTTCCGCGAGCGCGAAGCGGCGATGCCGGAGACGGACGACGGCAATGCGACAGTCGTCGCCCTGTCGCCCCTGTGCGACGAACTGTCGGCAAGCCTGCCGTCCACTGGACTGGTGGCGATCGCCGGCCCGAGCGGTTCAGGCAAATCGACATTGCTGCGCATGCTGGCCGGCGTCGAATCGCCGGCTCAAGGGATTGCTGCGTCCGCCCTTGCGACCGCAATCGGATGCGACTGGATTTCAACCGATATCTACGTGCCGTCGGGAACGCTGGCCGATGCAATCGCCTGGAACTGCGCGCCGGTCAGTCGCGCCGCCCTCGTTCAGGCGGCGGCCTCGACAGGGCTGCTCGACGACCGCCTTCTGCCGGGCGGACTCGATGCGGTCATCACGGAAGGCGGCGCCAATCTTTCCGGCGGACAGCGCATGCGCATCGGCGTCGCCCGCATCCTGTTGTCGGATCGTGTCGTGCTGGCGGATGAACCCACGGCCAAGCTCGATCTCGAAACGGCCGAGCGCGTGCGTCAGGTTCTCAGGATGGTCGCGCGGCATCGCCTGGTCATCGTGGCGACGCATGACGAGGCGCTGATCCACGCCGCGCGTGATCATGACGTCGTGGACCTGCGAGCCGGGCGCGCAAAGGCGATTGCCGCATGACAAGGCGCACAATTGTTGCGAATGCCGAAGCGTCCGCCGGAGTTCCGCCGGGCCAGGCGCCATGGCGGCTCGCGATCGCGCTCGCCCTCGTCGCCGGGGCCTCCGCCGTCCTGCTCACTGGCGTGTCCGCGTGGTTCCTCGGCGCCGTGGCGCTGGCCGGCGCCACCCCGGCGGCCCTGACGTTCAACTTCCACTTTCCGGCCGCCTTGGTGCGCCTGTTGGCGCTGAGCCGGACGCTCGCAAAATATGGCGAGCGCCTGGTGGGACATCGCGCGGCTCTGATCGATCAGGTCGCGCGGCGCGCCAGCCTGTTCTCCGCAATGGCCGTCGCTCCGCGCGTGCGGGCGGCCGGCTGGCAGCTCGGCAGCCAGGACCGTCTGTGCGACTTCATGGACGACGTCGAGGATGTCGACTACGCGCGCTTGCGCGTCACCATGCCGGCGGCCGTGTTGATCGCCTGCGCGCTGGCGCTCGCGGCGGCGACGGCGTGGCTTGCGCCGCTGGCGCTTACGGCGATCGCCGGGCTGGCGTTCGCCATCGCGGCGACGATCCATCGGGTCGCGCCGCGGGTTCGGAATCGGTTGACGGAGCTTCGCCTCGCTCGTCGGGTCGCTGGCCGGCGGCTCGGATCGGCCCTTGCCGCCGCCGTGCCCCTCAAGGCCGAGCGCGCCTTCGCCCGTGTCCTCGACCTGGGCTTTGCGACATTCGCCGAAGCCGAGACGGCGCAGCTGCGCCAGCGCCACGATCTTGCCTCGCTCGATGCGCTCGTCGGCATCGCAGGACCGGGGGCCGCGATCTCGGTCTTTGTCGCCGCATGGTATGCGGGGGCTCGCGGAAACGCGCTCCTGGCGTCCGCGTTTCTCGGCTTCTGCTGGCTTGCGCTGGGCGAGGCGACCCAGGGCTTGTCGCGCGTGTTGCTGGCCAAGCTGCATGAATCGGCGGCGCGCGACGGCCTCGAAAGCTGGACGAGCGGGGCCGTTCCCGAGCCCGACGCGCTGATCCCCGGCGCCGGAATGGGCATGTTGGCGCTGCACGAAGCGCCTCGGCGGGCGATCGACGGCCGCATCCTCGGCGAGCCTGTCAGCCTGATTCTGCGCGCCGGCCGGCCGACCGCTCTGGTAGGGCCGAGCGGGGTCGGCAAGACGACCCTGCTCAAACAGATCGCCGGCTGGCTCGGCGCGGACGACGGCGGCAGTTTCACGGCCGATGGAGCCAGAATGCCGTCGGCCGCGCGCCGCGCCGCGTCGCATCTTTGCCTGCACGACGCCGCCATCCTGTCGGACACGGTGCGAGAGAACCTGTTCGCCCCGCGGGCCTCCGATGCGGAGGTCTGGCAGGCGCTGGACTGTGTCGAACTCGACGAGCGGATTCGCGAGGCCGGGGGACTCGACGCCTGGATCCGCCAGGACATGTTGTCGCTCGGGGAGGCCCAGAGGCTGAACCTGGCGCGCGCGCTTTTGTGCGGCGCGCCGATCGTGCTGTTCGACGAACCGACCGAACATCTCGACGCCGAGCAGGCGCGGCGAATTCTCGAGCGGATATTCGCCCGGCTCTCGGACCGCATCGTGGCCTATGCGACGCACGATCGCGAAGCGGCTTCCGACGCTCAGGCGCTGACCCTCGCCTGACTGCCCGGCGCTGAGGGGACCAGCGCCTGCCTGTTCAATCGTTGATCTTGATCAAGCGAGGCTCGCGCATCGTCGGGCATGAGAGGCTCGACGGCGCAATTGGCGCGGATCGAGGCCGTGGCGGAGCCGTTTACGCATGCGCGGGCCCCTGCCAGGGCGGCCCCAGATCGTCGTTCCTTGGCCTCGAGCCTGCGCGGCAGCCAGCTCTCATCGGGAGTTCCACATGACTGATTTGCAAACGACCGGGAAACACGCCGGCCCTGACCCGGCCAAGAGGATCGGACCGAATAGCGCGATCGTCCTGGGGAAAGCCGCACGAAACCGCGATACTGACACGTCCGCTGCGCCGAAGGCCGCCTCCGAGACAGCGCGTCCCGCGATCACGAGGCCGGCCGTGACCCCGGCGCCGGAGGGACCGCGCGCGGCGGATTCGAGCGAGATGGATTATTTCGACCGTCTCCTGCACGCGCGCGAGGCCCGGTTCACCGGATCGCTCTCTCCGGTTTCCCTGGCGCTGGCCTTTCTCGATTGGAGTCTCCACCTCGCCAACGCGCCCGGACGCCGGATCGAACTGGCGGAATCCGCGGCGCGTCAATGGTCGCGGCTGGCCTCTCCGGGACTGTGGCTGAAACCGTCGCCGACCGATCATCGGTTTGCCGACGAGAGCTGGGCGCATCCGCCCTTCAACGCCATCGCCCAGGCTTTCCTGCTCGGCGAGGAATGGTGGCGCAACGCCGCCTGCGGCCCGCGCGGCGTCGCCAAATCGCACAGCGATGTCGTGTCCTTCGCGGCGCGCCAGTTCCTCGATGTCTTCTCCCCTTCGAACTTCCCGTGGACCAATCCGGAGGTGCTGGCGGCGACGCGTGCTCAGCTCGGGGGGAATTTCGTCAACGGGTGGCGGAATTTCGCTGAAGATTGTCTCACGCTGGCGAGCGGCGCTCCGACGTCCGACGCGAAACGCTTCGCCGTCGGAGAAGATGTCGCGGCGACGCCCGGCAAGGTGGTGTTGCGCAACAAACTCATGGAGCTGATCCAGTACCGACCGTCGACGGACCGCGTTCGGCCGGAGCCGATCCTCATCGTCCCCGCCTGGATCATGAAATATTACATCCTCGACCTGTCGCCGAACAACTCGTTCGTCCGCTATCTCGTTTCGCAGGGCTTCACGGTCTTCTGCATCTCCTGGCGCAATCCGGGCGCGGACCTCCGCGACACGTCGTTCGACGATTATCGCCGCCTTGGGGTGATGGAGGCGCTCGACGCCATGACCGCGATCTGCGGAGGGAACAAGGCGCATGCCTGCGGCTATTGTCTGGGCGGCACGCTGCTCGCGATCGCCGCGGCGGCGATGGCGCGCGACGGCGACGAGCGCCTGGCGAGCGTGACGTTGCTGGCGGCGCAGACCGATTTCACCGAAGCCGGCGAGCTGCAGCTGTTCACGGACGAGAGCCAGATCGCGCTGCTCGACGACGTCATGTGGCGGCAAGGCTATCTCGACAGCAGGCAAATGGCGGGGGCCTTCCAACTGCTGCGCTCCAACGATCTCATCTGGTCGCGCATGATCAAGACCTACCTTCTGGGCGAGCGCGATCAGCCCAACGATCTGATGGCCTGGAACGCGGACGCGACCCGGATGCCGTATCGCATGCACTCCGAATATCTGCACCATATGTTCTTGCGCAACGATCTGGCTGAGGGGCGTTATCGCGTCGGCGGACGGCCCGTCGCCGTGGAGAACATCCACGCGCCGGTGTTCGCCGTGAGCGCCGAGACCGACCATGTCGCGCCGTGGCGGTCGGTGTACAAGATCCATCTCTTGCACAACGGCGAGATCGCCTTCGTGCTCGCCGCCGGCGGCCACAACGCCGGAATCGTCAGCGAGCCCGGCCACCCGCATCGGCACTACCGCATTGCGAGCCGGCCAGGCGGAGAGCCCTATGTCGCGCCAGAGGAGTGGATGACGACGGCGGAAAGACATGAAGGCTCGTGGTGGCCGGCTTATTCCGCTTGGCTGAGCGAGCGGTCGGGCGACCCGGTCGCTCCGCCGCGACTGGCCGCCCCGGACCAGGGATATCCCGCCATCGTCGACGCCCCGGGCGTCTATGTGCGCGAAGCCTGAGCGAGGACCAACGATGGATTCGATCACGACCCCGGCGGCCGATTTGATGATCGAGAACCGTACGTTCGACGAGATCGCGGTCGGCGACAGCGCCAGCCTCTCGCATACGGTGACGCAGCAAGACGTCGATCTCTTCGCGATCCTCACCGGCGAGGTCAATCCGGTTCAGATGGATCCGGTCTATGCCAAGACCGACCTTTTCCATCCGGCGGTTGCGCACGGGATGCTCGGCTCTGGTCTGATTTCCAGCGTTCTCGGCGCCAAACTGCCGGGGCCGGGGACAATCTATCTGGGCCAGGATCTGCGCTTCCTCTATCCGGTCGGCATCGGCGATACGATCACCGCGAAACTGACAGTGACCGAGAAAGATGCGAAGACGAGCGACCTGAAGCTGGATTGCCGCGTCATCAATCAGCGCGGCGAACTGGCCATCAGCGGAACTGCGCATGTGCGGGCGCCGACCGAAAAGATCCGTCGCCCGCGCGTCGAGTTGCCGGAGGTGCGGCTCAGCCGTCATGAGCGGTTCCGCGCTCTCCTTGCCGCGACGGTCGGACACGAGCCCTTGGCGACGGCCGTCGCTCATCCCTGCGACGCCAATGCTCTGGGCGCCGCGGTCGAAGCGGCGCATGCGGGCCTGATCACCCCGATCCTGGTCGGGCCGAAGGGTAAGATCCTCAAGGCGGCGGAGGCCGCCAAGGTCGATATCGCGGCGTTCCGCCTGATCGACGTCCCCCATAGCGTCGCAGCGGCGGCCGAGGCCGTCGCAACCGTCAACAGAGGCGAGGCGGCGCTTCTGATGAAGGGCTCGCTGCACACCGACGAGCTGCTGCACGCCGTGCTGGCGCCGGACAGCGGCCTGCACACGGGCCGGCGGCTCAGCCATGTGTATCTGATGGATGTGCCGAGCTATCCGCGCCCGCTGCTGGTGACCGACGCGGCGGTGAACATCGCGCCCGATCTCGAGCAGAAGCGCGACATCGTTCAGAACGCCATCGACCTCGCCCATGTGATGGGCATTGAAACGCCGCGCGTCGCCGTGCTCTCGGCCGTCGAAACGGTCAATCCCAAGATGCGCTCGACGCTCGATGCGGCCGCGCTGTGCAAGATGGCCGACCGGGGCCAGATCACCGGCGGCCTGGTGGACGGGCCGCTCGCCTTCGACAACGCGGTGAGCCCGGCCGCGGCCGCGGAGAAGGGGATTGTCTCCCAGGTGGCGGGCCGGGCGGACATTCTGGTCGTTCCGGATCTCGAGGCCGGCAACATGCTCGCCAAGCAGCTCACCTTCCTCGCCGGCGCCGATGCGGCCGGCGTCGTGCTCGGCGCCCGCGTGCCGATCATCTTGACGAGCCGCGCCGACGCGGAGCGAACGCGGATGGCGTCCTGCGCGGTGGCGGTGCTGATCGCGCGCCGGCGGGCGGCGGCCGAGGACCATCTCGTCGGGTAAAGATCGCTCCCGCGTCGTTCTCATCTGCCGCGGTCGCGGGAATCGGTCCGGCTCGCCGCCTCGCCGGTGGCGAGCTCGATGATCTCCGACGTTATCTCCTCCTGGCGCACCAGCCGCTGCGTCGCTCGCAGCGCGGAGAGCTGCCTTTCGATCTCGCTGCGCGCGGAGGCCATCGTTTCCATGCGCGCCTCGTTCTCCGCCGCGAAGGCGTGGAGCGCGGCCTTGCACAGCTGGGCGTGCAGATAGTCGGCCGTGAGCCCGCTCAAGAGCGCTTCGGGCGGCAGATTCACGAGTGGCGGGTTCGCGGCGGCCAAACGCGGAAAAGCCGCCATGTCGAGAGGGAACAGATGCTGGCGCTCGACATGGACCCCCTGGCCGGGCCGCCATCGGCTGAACACCGCGTCAAGCCGATCGATCTCGCCGGCCGCAATGCCCGCGTAAAGCGCTTCGACGATGCGATCGGCGAGTTTGGGAACGCCCAGCGAATGCGGCGGCAACGCGCCCTTCCATCTGGCTGAAACATGTCTCTCGGCGGCCACGGAGCCGCCTCGCGTTCCGATGAGGAACAGTTCGGCGCTGGCGAGATCGGCGCCGACCGCATCAAGCACGCGCTCGCTGAAGGCGCCGGCGAAGCCCTGCTCGGCGCAGAACAGCACCAGAGCCGGGCGCGCCGGTCTCGCTTCGCCTTCGGCGCCGCTGGACGTCGTTAAGGCGAGGGCGCGCCCGATGCCGTCGGCGATCGTCGCCGCGTAGCCGTCCACCGCGGCGATCTGGCCACGGGCTTGCTGGGCTCGCGTCGCGGCTATGCCGCGCATCGCGTTGACCACGGCGCCGAGCTGCCGGATGCCTTCGACGCGTGCGTTGATATCGACGAGACGCTCGGTCACGGCCGGGCCGCCGGCGGGATGGCCGCGACAGGCGGCGTGACGGCGACGACGCTGTGAACATACCGGTCGAGCGTTTCGCGCAGGGATTGTCTGCGCGCGTCGTCCAGGCCGCCGGTCTCCTCGATCAGCCGCACGGCGTCCGGCGGCGCCGCGATCGAGCGCGTCCCGCAGGCCCTGCCGGACCGCGACCACCGCCGGCGGGGACAGGGAGTCCAGCAGTCCCGACTGGACGGCGAGGACCAAAGCCACCTCGTCGGCGAGCCGCAGCGGCGCGTGCTGCGGCTGGGTCAAGATCTCGCGAATGCGCGCGCCGCGGGTCAATTGCTGACGGACCCGGGTGTCCGGCATCCCCCCGAACCGCGTGAACATCTCCAGTTCGAGAAACTGCGCATAGTCGAGGCGCAGCGTTTGCGCCGCCTCACGCAAGGCCTGGGCCTGGGTCTTGCCGCCCACCCGGCTGACGCTCGTGCCGACATCCACGGCCGGCTTCTGCCCCTCGTGGAACAGCTTCGCGTCGAGCACGATCTGGCCGTCGGTGATCGAGATCAGGTTGGTCGGGATGTAGGCGCTGAGATTGCCCGCGTCGGTCTCGGCGATCGGCAATGCGGTCAGGGAGCCGCCGCCCTTCTCCTTCGACAGTTTGGCCGCGCGTTCCAACAGCCGCGCGTGGACGTAGAACACGTCGCCCGGATAGGCCTCGCGGCCAGGCGACTGGCGCGTCAGAAGCGCGATCTCGCGATGGCTCGCGGCGTGCTTCGTCAGATCGTCGAGCACGACGAGCGCGTGCAGGCCGCGATCACGGAAATATTCCGCCATGGTGAAACCGGCGAAGGGCGCGATCCAGTTCAGCCCGGGCGAGCTCGCCGCCGCCGCGACCACGATGATGCAGCGTTCGGGCGCTCCCTTGGCTTGAATTGCGTCAATGGCGCGCCGCACGCTCGAACTCTTCTGGCCGACCGCGACATAGACGCAAATGATGTCGCTCCCCTTCTGGCTGATGATCGTGTCGATGGCGATGGTGGTCTTGCCGACGGCCCGATCGCCGATGATCAACTCGCGCTGGCCGCGCCCGAGGGCGAACAGCGTATCCACGACGGTCAGGCCGGTCTGCACCGGCTGCGTCACCAGGTCGCGATCGATGATTGCCGGGGCCGGACGCTCGATCGGCAGCGTCGACTCGGCGGCAATGGCCCCCTTGCCGTCGAGCGGGCGGCCGAGGGGATCGACGACACGACCGAGCAGCGCCGGGCCGACAGGCACGCGCACCACGTCGCCGGAGCCGCGCACCGTGTCTCCCGCCTCCACGGCGTCGACGTCGTCGAGAAGAACGCAGCCGATCCGATCCCGTTCGAGCACCTGCGCGAAGCCGAACTGCCCCTTGCCGAACCGCAACAGCTCGTCGAGCCGGATGTCCGGCATGCCGGAGACGAGGGCGATTCCATCCGCGACCTCCTCGACGCGGCCGATCTGCTCGGCCCTCGGTCCGAGGGCGGCGGCGCCGAGTCTGGCGCGCGCCCGATCGAGCCAGGCGTCCGCCAGAATATCAGGGTCGCTGGTCATGGGTGATGTCCGCGAGGATTTCGGTCAGATCGGCCCGCCAGCTGTTGCTCACGACGAGATGCGGCCCGCGCAGCTCCAACCCGGCGATGAGGGCCGGATCGGTGCTGAAGGCGATCCGGGGCTGGGCTCCGAGCGCCTCGCCGATCCGGGCCCGATAGCGCTCCTGATCGGCCGGCTCCAGCGGCGTCGCGCTCGCCGCTTTGAGCGTGACGTCGTCGGCCGTCATCGCCCGGCGCACCGGCGCCGGCAACTTCTGGAGTTCCTTCAGGAGCCAATCCAGAAAGGCCTCCCGCACCGCGGGGCCGTTCAGGCGCGCGGCCAGACGCTGCGCGATTTCGACCGCCAGCCGGCTTGCGCGCTCGGTCCAGGCCTTGGCGGCCGCCTCCCGTTCCTGGGCGAGGGCGGCCGTCGCCGCGCGTTCCAGACGGCGGCCTCCTTGGCCGCGTCGGCCAGAATCGCCGCGCGCGCCTGCTCGGCGCTTTCGCGGGCGGCCGCGAGGATCGCCTGGCGCTCCCGGTCGAAGCCGGCGCGGGTGTTCTCGATGTCGGCGAGCGCCGCCGCCGCTTCGTCGCGCTTGGCCTGCGCGTCGGCGAGGGTTCGCTGCGCGGCGAGCGCGCCGTTGTTCGATCATGTCGGCCATCGGGCGCCAGAAAAACCGCCCCAACAGCCAGACCAGGACCGCGACATTGACTGTCTGGAGCCCGAGCGTCCACCAGTCGATGGTCATGACGTCACTTCAGCAACGGGTTGGCGAACAGCAGCAGCAGGGCGATCACCAGGCAATAGATCGCCATGGTCTCGATCATGGCGAGGCCGACGAACAGCGTGCGCGAAATCGTGCCGGCGGCCTCGGGCTGACGGGCGATGGCGTCCATGGCGGCCGCGACCGCGCGCCCTTCGGCCAGCGCCGGGCCGATGGCGCCGAACGACACCGCCAAGGCGGCCGAGATGATGCTCGCGAATGCTAACCAGTTCATGGGGCTGTCCTTTGGCTTGAGGCGTCCGGCGCCGGTTTTGCTTCGCTGATGGCCCCGGCGATGAAGACCATCGCCAGGACCGCGAAGATGTAGGCCTGCACCGCGCCGGTCAGCAGGTCGAGCGCCATCAGCGGAATCGGCACCAGCAGGCCGGCGAGCGACAGCACGATGCCGATCACGAACACGCCGCTCATCACATTGCCGAACAGGCGCACGAGCAGCGAAAAGGTGCGGGTGACGCTCTCGACGAAATTGAGCGGGATCATGATCGGATTGGGCGAAGCGAAGGTCCCGAGATAGCCGCGCACTCCGCTGGCGCGAATGCCGAACCAGATCACCGCGACGAACACCAGAAGCGCCAGGGCGGCGTCGGTTTCGATTTGGGCGGTCGGCGGCTCCGCCCCCGGAATCAGCGAAGACCAGTTGGCCATGAAGATGAAGACGAACAGCGTGCCGATGAAGGCGCGATATGGGGCGGGCTCGGCCTGCATGGTGTCGCGGATCTGGCTGTCGACCGTGTCGACGATCAGCTCGAAGAACGCCTGGGCGCTGGACGGAACCGGCGACAGGCGGCGAGTGACCAGGATCGCGCCGCCGACCAGCGCGGCCATGATCGCCCAGGTCACGACGACGCTCTCGGCGATCGGCGCGGGGCCGAGATGAAACAGCGTAACGCTCGCCAGCGGCGACCTCACGGCGCGGCCTCCAGGCATCTGCGCATCGCCAGCGGCCGGCCGAGCAGAACCCCGCCCGCCGCCGCCAGCAAGGGCCATGCGCCCTCGAGGCTCGCCAGCGCCAGCAGGCCGCCGAGAACGAGGAAGCGGCCGACCGCCAGGGCGATCGCCGCCGCCGGCCTTCCGTCCTCGGCGTAGAGGCGCGCGCTCCGCCAGACCGCGTTGAAATAAACGAACCCGAGCCCGAGCCCGGCGACGAGATGCGCCGCCAGGCTCGCGGCCATCGCTCCGGTCCCGAGAGTGTCGAACAGCCAAGGGCTCATGCGCTCTGCATCCATTTCCAGGCGGACCAGCACCCGAGCGCCAGCCCGAGCATCAGCAACGGCGCGGTACAGAATATTCCGGCGCTGAACGTCCGGTCGAGCCAGCGGCCGACGACAATGCCGATCAGCATCGGGACGACGATGATCCAGCCAAGGACGCCGATCTGGGCGAGGCGCCGCCCGACGGACGGTTCGCCCTCGCTCAGCCAGTTGCGTTGGCGCTTGCCCCGCAGGCGGACGCTTTTGAGCAATGGATCGTCGTCGCCAGGCTCGGTCATGCGAACATGCCCGCGCCGTCATGACGGTCCGGCCGCAGATGCTTCATGATCTGACGGATGGCGTTCAATTGCAGCCTGGTGCTTTCGGCGCGTTCGGCGCGCTCCATCTCGATATGCGCGCGGAAGCCGGCCAGGACCGTCTGGTCCAGTTTCGCGAGGTCGTCGCCCGCGACCGCCTCGCGCGTCGCGATGGTCACGTCCCGTCCGCCGGCGACCGAGAGGACGCCGCGGCGCACGGCGCAGTAATGGGATTGTCCGTCGCCGCTCGTCCACGCGACGACAGAGAGCGCGAGGCTGGTGAGGAAATCCGCGTGGCGCGGCAGAATCCCGAACCCGCCGCTGGCGTCCTCGGCGCGCAAGCCCAGCACGCCCTCCTCGTCGACGACGACCGACAGCGGAGTGACGATGCGCAGCCTCATGAGCGCGCCTCCGTGCTGGCGGCCGCCTTCTCCTTGTCGCGCGCCTCGTCCAGCGTTCCGACCATGTAGAGCGAGCTCTCGGCCCAGGCGTCGGTCTCGCCGTCGAGGATGGCGCGGCAGCCCGCGAGCGTGTCGGCGCGCGGCACGCTGCGCCCGGGCGTGCCGGTGAAGGCCTCGGTGACCGCGAACGGCTGGCTGAGGAAGCGCTGCAGCCGCCGGGCGCGCCTGACGATCAGCCGGTCGGCGGCGCCGAGCTCCTCGACGCCGAGCAGGGCGATGATGTCCTGCAGCTCCTTGAACCGGGCGAGCGTCTCGCGCGCGCGCTCGGCGATCGTGTAATGCTGTTCGCCGACCACCAGCGGGTCGAGCAGCACGGACGAGGAGGCGAGCGGGTCGACGGCCGGATAGAAGCCTTCCGCGGCGAGGCCGCGCGACAGCATGATGATGCTGTCCATATGGCTCGAGATCGCCGTGACCGCCGGATCGGTGAAGTCGTCCGCCGGGACATAGACCGCCTGGATGGCGGTCACCGCGGCGCCGGCGACCGAGGCGATGCGCTCCTGCAGCGAGGCGACCTCGGTCGCGAGCGTCGGTTGGTAGCCGACCCGGGACGGCAGCCGGCCCAGGAGGCTGGAGACCTCGCTTCCCGCCTGAACGAAGCGGAACACGTTGTCCATCAGCAGCAGCACGTTCTGATGCTTCTGATCGCGGAAATATTCGGCGATGGTCAGCGCGGTGAGGGGCACGCGCCATCGCGCCCCCGGCGGCTCGTTCATCTGGCCATAGACGAGCACGGTGCGCGCCAGCACGCCGGAGCCGCGCATGTCGGTCAACAGCTCATGGCCCTCGCGGGAGCGTTCGCCGACCCCGGCGAACACCGAAATGCCCTGGTATTTCTCGGCCATGGCGTGAATCAGCTCCATCACCAGCACGGTCTTGCCGACGCCGGCGCCGCCGAACATCGCGGCCTTGCCGCCCTGGGAGAGCGGCGCCAGGAGATCGACCACCTTGACGCCGGTCTCGAACAGGGCGTCGGCCGAGGTCTCGTCCTCGAGCGCCGGCGGCGCGTTGTGGATGCCGCGCCGCGGGGTGTCGGCGGGCAGGGCGGGGCCGCGGTCCCGCACCGTGCCGACCACGTCGAGGAGGCGCCCGAGGACCGCGTCTCCGACCGGCGCCGTGATCGGATGACCGGTCGCGCGCACTTTCGTGTTCCTGGCGAGGCCCGCGGTCGCCTGCAGCGCGATGCAGCGCACCGTCGCCTCGTCGACATGGCCGTGCACCTCGAGGATCAGCGGCTCGTCGCGGTCCCATTCGACGATCAGGGCGGTATTGATCGGCGGCAGCGGGCCATCGACGAAACCGACGTCGACGACCGGACCCCGGACCGAAACGATCGCGCCTGTTGACGTTGCCGTTTGCATGATCTTTCAAAAATGGTCTGGCTGGCCGGGCGTCCGGCGGCGATGCTTCGACCCGAACGACGAAGAGTCAATATGGGGCTCGGGGGCGAAAAGGGTTTTGATGCGGATCAAGGCGGCGCCGCCCGGCGCGCGACAATGCGCGTCGCCAATCGGAGATTGCGGCGTTCGCGCGTTCGCTTGCCGCATGCTAGTTTGGCCCGTTCCTGGGGCGGGCCAGGGCGCCTCCGCTGCTGATGGAACGGGAGGGGGATCGCGATGCTTCCCAGCGCGGAATCGGCCTGTTTCGCGATCGCCGACATTTCCGGCTACACGCATTTCGTGTCCGGCGTCGAACTCGATCACGCCCAGGACATCATCGCCGACATCATGGATACGCTGGTCAGGGCGCTGAGGCCGCCGTTCCGCCTCGCCAAGTTCGAAGGCGACGCGGCGTTCGTCTACGCGCTCGCCGGCCAGGTCGACGGGTCGCTCCTGCAGGATTCGATCGAGCACGCCTATTTCGCGTTCCGCAGGCGGCTCCGCAACATCAAGCAGGCCAACAGCTGCGCGTGCCAGGCCTGCAGCCGCATGCACAGCCTCGACGTCAAGTTCGTCGTTCATCACGGCGAGTTCATCCGGCAAAAGATGTCCGGCCGCGAGGAGCTGGCCGGCCGGGACGTGATCCTCGTCCACCGCCTGCTCAAGAACGACGTCGGCAAGACGGTTCGGCGCGCGCGCCTACGCGCTCTATTCCGACGCCTGCGTGCGGGCGATGGGGATCGACGCCAAAGCGCAGGGCCTCGCCGAGCATTCCGAGGCGATCGAGCATATCGGCGAAACGAAGTGCTGGGTCCGCGACCTCGAGCAGGCGTGGTCGAGCGAAAACGAGGCCAGGCGCAGCGTGGTCGAGCGCGCCGACGCGATCGGGGTGATCGAGACCGACTTTGCGGCGCCCCGCGCGGCGGTCTGGGACCTCGTCACCATGCCGGGAAATCGCCCCCGCTGGCAGGGAAGCGACAGCGTGGTCGAAAGCACGGTCAAGGGCCGGCGCGGCGCCGGCACGCGGAACCACTGCATGCACGGCAAGGAGGCCGTCATCGAGGACATCCTCGACTGGCGCCCGTTCGAGCACATGACCTTCACCACCCTGCTGCCGATCCCGGGCGCCCGCCAAAATCCTGATGACCTATGCGTTCGGCGAACGGGAGGACGGCGGCACGCATTTCGAGGCGCGTTTCGCCAGGCCGAAGCCGAAGGACCTGCCGTTCTACGAACGCATATGGCCGAACGTGCAAAGCAAATTCACCGGGGAATTCGAGATCCTGCGCGCCTTGCTGGCGGAGCAGGCGAAGGCGGCGGCGGCCGAGGAGCCGCCTCTGCCCGTTTCGCGCGAACGGTTCCTGACGCAGCCGCTCCACGCGCGCTAGCGAGGGCGGCGGAACGCGATCGGCCGCTCCGGGCCGGCGTGACCCGTTCGGCGCGCCGTCCACAAACGGCCGCTCTTTGCGCGCGGCGCACGACCGGACCCGACGTAGATCGGTCGTTGCAAACAGCGACTGCGGACATCGCAGTCTGGGAATCCGGACATTCATTTCAACGTCGGGCTCTGGCCGTGCGGACCGCTGCCCGTCAACTCCCCAGGAAAAGGGCGACCTCTTCGAAGAATCGGTCAGAAGCCGGCTCATGCTCCAGGAACAAATGGTTTCGACCGGGCAAGGCGATGAAGCGGGCGCCAGGGATGCCGGCGGCCAACTGGCGTCCCGCCTCGATGGGAACCATTTGGTCGTCCCGCACGTGCATGACGAGCGTCGGCGCCTTCACTTTCGAGAGCAGATCGATGATATCGAAATTGTTGACGACGTCGAAATAGCGAGCAGCGCACTCGGGAGAGGTCGTTTTCAGTTGCAGCTCGTTGAAAAAGTCCGCCTGCTCATGCGTTGCCCCTGGAACGAATCGCGCGGTGAACATTTGCCGAAAGCTTGGGTTGTCCGCGCCCCATCCGAGACGCATCAAAGTCCCCATTGCCTTGCGCATTTCTTTCTCAGCCGGAGTGCGCTTCTTTCCGCCGAGCGCGAACGCGCCATACAGAATAAGGTGCGACACACGTTCCGGGCGCCGCACGGCATAGGCGACGGCGACGGCGCCGCCTTGAGAAATTCCGAGGAGCGGGAAACGCTCGACGCCGACCGCATCGACGACTGTCTCAAGGTCGGTCACCCAGGCATCGAGCGAGAGCGCGCCTACGTCCCAGTCGGACATGCCGTTGCCTCTCGCGTCGTAGCGAATGAGCGTATGCCGGCGCGACAGCCCGCGAAAGACGTGGCGCCAAATCGGGCTTTCCCAATCGTATTCGAGATGGTTCAACCAGTTGCCTGACTTCACCAATGACGGTCCGCTGCCTGAAATCGCATAGGCGAGGCGCACGCCGTCGGGCGCTCGGCAATATTTGATCGTCTGCGCCACGTTCGCGTCGTCTGGCGTAGAGGTCTCGTCCGTTCTGTCCACATAATCGATTGCGAAGACCTCGACCGCCTTGGCGATGTTTTTCAGTTTTTGCAGACCGAGAGTTCGGAAACCGAGAGCAAGCTTTCCGCTGATCTGATCGTAGACGGCCCGAGATATGGAGACGCCGCCGGGCTCGCAGATGCTCTCGAGCCGGGCCGCGATGTTGACCCCCTCGCCCAAAATATCGTCACCGTCGATCAGCACATCGCCGAGATGGACGCCGATGCGATAGACGATCCGGCTCGCCTCAGGCGTATCGACGTTGCGCTCGACCATCATGTTTTGGATCGTAACCGCGCATTCGACGGCGGCGACGACGGAGGGAAACTCGAGCAACACACCGTCGCCCATGGTCTTGACGACCCGGCCGCCGAGACCTGCGACGATCGGAGCCGCCGCTTTGCGATGCTCGCGCACCGCCTTCGCCGTCCCCGCCTCATCCTCGCCCATCAGGCGGGAATAGCCGACAACATCGACGGCCATGATCGCGGCGAGTCTCCTTGATTCGGCCATGGTATCCCTCACCTCGGGTCCGCACTGGCGCGAAAATCAATTTAGCATAGCGGCCGCCTGGAATCGCCTGTCTCGGCGCCAGGCTTCAGGCGATCCCGCGAACCAAGGCTCCTCAGAGCACTTGGTGAAATTAACGCTTAGGATTGTTTTACTTCGTTCGCCAAGCCGTCGGGCGACGACCGCAATTTGCGCATTGCCGCCGTTCAATGCGTGGTCTCGCATTTAAGCAATTCCCCCTTAGATTGAGCGGACGAGTTGCGTGGGAAACGAGCGGCGGATTTTCGCCGCTCGCCACGTCTCGAAACCGGCGGCGACGCGCAATTCAAATCTGGCCAGACGAGCGCCGCCGGGCTGTTGAGACGCGCGCGTTCTGAAAAACCGACATTTTCTTGCCAGGCGGGCTGGCCCGTGGTTTCCTGATCGAGGCCGCGAGGCGAGCGGGCCGTCGCATGGCGGGGAAGGGAGCGGGAAATGACTGGCGGGCCTGGACTGGGAAGGGCGGAAATCGCCGGGCGGGAGGCGCGGGGGCCTCGGGCGTTGCGGCTGGCGCCGTTCCGGCGCCGCCAAGGGCTTGAAAAGGCTCAAAACGGCGATGGGCGACACTTCCGCCAAGGCAACTCGAATGACGCCCCGGCGCCGCTTCCGTGCCGTGTCGGCGCCGCTTCCGCGCCGTATCGGCGCCGCCAGGGCGTGGGGTCGGCGCCTGGGGCGGGGTCGTCGAACGCTCGCGCGCGCGATCCGCGCCGCCCATGCGAGGGGCCCCGGCCTTCACGAAGCAAGCCGCGCCGGGCGGGTCCGAGCGTCCCTGACGCGCAATCCGCGCGAAAGTTGCGGAAAACGGCGCCTAACCCTTTGAAAAACCTTCGCCGCCGCCGCTTTTGCCGGCGATCGCGGCGCGCATGGCCGCCGAGATCCGCCTCGATGACCGTCGCCAGCGGCGCGGCCCGGCGATCCCCGGGCTATTTCACATTCACTGGAAGGCGAGCTCGGCGCCGATCGACCGCAGCTTGGAGCGCTGGCGCACGGTGATCTGCCGCGCGGTCGACAGCCCGACCGTGCCCTCGGCCTTGAGATGGGACAGGGTCCGCGACACCGTCTCGAGGGTCAGGCCGAGATAGTCGGCGATGTCGCGGCGCGCCATCGGCAAGCTGATCGCGCCGGTGGACAGCATCCGCTCGTCCATTTCGAGCAGGAAGGCGGCGACGCGCTCGGCGGCGGTCTTGCGCCCGAGCAGAAGCATGTGGTCCTCGGCATGGTCGAGGCTGCGGGCCGTCAACGCCCACAGCGCGCGCGCGACCTCGACGCTGCGCGTGGCGAGACTTTCCAGCACGCGGCGGCTGAAGACCAAGAGCGACCGCGTCGGAGATCGCTTCGGCGCCGAGCCGATGCGTGCTGTTCGATTCGAAGCCGAAAATGTCGCCGGGGAGATGGAAGGCGCCGATCTGCCGGCGCCCGTCGCCGAGCAGCTTGTAGGTGCGCACCGCGCCGCTGACGACCTTGTAGACGAATTCCGCCTCCTCCTCGTCGCCGTAGATTTCCTCGTCCTGCGCATAGGTCATGCGGGAACCGATGAGATCGGGACAGCCTTTGAAGAGGATGGCGTCGCTCGCCGGCGACCCGACTCGGGTCGGGCGGGAGCTCTGCTGGATTGTCGCGGCGCTTTGGACGAACATCGGAGCCACCTTTCTTCGTGCGAGCCCCACATGCCTATCTATAATTTATTTTATGCGACATTCCGCTTCGTTGCTTAGGGAGTTCTACGTAGTCGAATCGCCGGGCCGGCCGCCGGCGTCGCCGACTTGCGCCGTCAGCGCCCGGATGGTGTCGATGAGTTCGTCTTCCAGCAGCGGTTTTTCCACGATCCGGGCGAAGCCGGCGGCCAGGGCGCGCCCGACCAGCGTCTTGTCGGACCGGCTGGTGATGAGGATGGCCGGCGCGGCGACCTGCATCTTGCGCAGCGAGCGCAGCACGTCGAATCCATTCATCATCGGCATGCGATAATCCACCACCAGGCAATTGGCTTCGTGAATGAAATCGGCAAGAAAGAGCTCGCCGACGTCGCGGAAAGCGCGCACCTCGAAGCCCTCGGCCTCGAGCATGAAGCCAAGCGAATTCAACACTGCCGTGTCGTCGTCGACGACGAGGATCAGGGGTGGGGCCCGCACAATCATTCCGCAAGTCCGGCTCGAGCTGTGCGGGAACGGCGCGCACATTCCGGAATGGATATCTGGACGGTTGCCGGATTGACTTGATGTGTATCAATTCACGCGATTCCAGCCCGGACGACGAGGCGAACGAGCTCCGAAAGGCTGGCGACCTGCATCTTGTCCATGACATTGGCGCGATAGATCTCGACCGTCCGGGGACTGATCCCGAGATCACGGCCGATCGCCTTGTTGGGCTGTCCCGCGATCAACCCGTCGAGCACCTGTCGTTCGCGCGGGGTCAGGCGGTCGAGGCGCCCAGCGATATCCGAGGCCTCGCGCCGGCTTTCGACGACGGTCTCGACATGACGCAGGGCGGCGCCGATGGCGGCGATCAGAATGTCGTCGTCGAATGGCTTTTCAAGGAAGTCGAAGGCGCCGAGCTTCATCGCCTCGACGGCCAGGGGCACGTCTCCATGTCCCGTCATCATGATGACGGGAAAGAGGTGTCCTTCCGCCTTGAGCCGTCGCATGAGCTCCAAGCCGTCGACGTTCGGCATGCGGATGTCGGTGACGACACAGGAGACGGGCATGCCGCCGAGCGCGTCCAGAAACGCCGCCGCGGAATCGAAAGTCTTGACCGCGTGGCCTGCCGCTCCAAGCAGGAACGACAGCGAATCGCGCACCGCCTCGTCATCGTCGACGATATGGATTTGCGCTTTATTCGGCATCAATCAGGCTTTCTCTTGCCGCCGGAAGCGTGAAGCGGAAGATCGCGCCGCCTCCCGCGTTCGGCTCCGACCATATTTTTCCGCCATGCGCTTCGACAATGGTGCGGCTGATCGACAGCCCGACGCCCATGCCGTGCTGCTTGGACGTCACGAACGGCTGGAACAGCCTGGCCTCGATTTCATCGGATATGCCGGGCCCCGTATCGGCCACGGCGATTTCCACCATGTTGTCGCCGGCGGCGGTCAGGGACACCGTCAGCTCGCGGCGGGGGGCGTCCTGCATCGCATCCATGGCGTTGCGAAGCAGGTTCACGAGCACCTGTTGCACCTGGACGCGATCGACGATCACCAAATCCACCCGCGGATCGATCGTCAACTCGACCCTGACGCCAAGCTCGCGGGCGCCGACCAGGGCCAGCGCGCTTGCTTCCTCGACGAGCTTGGCGATGCGCTCCACTCTCTTCTCTGTCTCGCCGCGCGTGACGAAGTCCCGCAGACGTCGGATGATTTGACCCGCCCGCGCGGCCTGCTCGGCTCCCTTGCCGAGCGCGTCCTTGACCGGCGCCAGACCGGGGTCGGCGCTCGCCTCGAGGAGCCGGCGAGACCCTTTGAGATAGTTGCTGATGGCCGCGAGCGGCTGATTGAGCTCGTGGGCGAGCGTCGCCGCCATCTCGCCCATGGCGGTCAGGCGCGACACGTGCACCAGTTCCGACTGCAATTCCCGGAGTTTCGACTGGGTTTCTTGACGGTCGGTCAGGTCTCGCACGAAACCGGTGAAATGGCGATCGGCGCCGGAACGCATTTCGCCGACGGAAAGGTGCATGGGGAAGGTCGAGCCGTCCTTGCGCCTCCCGGTGACCACGCGCCCAATGCCGATGATATGGCGTTCGCCGCTCGATTTGTATCGCGCCAGGTAGCCGTCATGCCGACCGCGATCTGGTTCTGGCATCAACACCGACACATTTTGTCCAATCACCTCGGACGCCTTGAACCCAAACAGCCGTTCGGCTGCTGTGCTGAAGGACTCCATGACGCCGTTCTCGTCGATCACGATCATCGCGTCCGGCACGGTTTGAAGGATGGATTGGAGATGCCTTTCGCGCACACGAAGCGCACGTTCCATCCCCTTTGACTCGTCGATATCGAGAAGCACGCCGCGCATGCCCGCGGGATGACCATTGTCGTCCCGGAATGCGCGACCTCGTTGGCGGAGCCAATGGGCTTTTCCATTGGGCGTCACCACCTGGTAGTCGCGATCGAAGTCACCGCCGGTCCGGGCGCACTTGTCCATCGCGTCCGACATGTGTTGGCGGTCGTCGAGATGCGCCAAAGCGAGGACATCCGTCCACGTCGCCGGAGGATCGCTGTCCCCCGCCAAGAGCCGGGCGCCGACGCGCGACAGCTTCACGGCGTATGTGCGTAGATTCAGTTCCCAGGTGCCGATGCCCGCGCCATCGATCGTCGCGCGCAGGTGACTGTCTTGGCCGCGCGCGAGGCCGGCCGATGCGTTGGCATTGATCTTCGGCGCCGACATTTTGACCACCTCCGGCCGATTACGACCGTCGCCGGCGAGAATTATCCGAGGAGAGGCGCAAGTGGCAAACCCGATTTCACGGCGCGCCGCCTTCTCGGGTCTTCCACGTCCCCGTTCGTGCGCCGGACTGACGTCCCGTGTCGCCCCGGATTGATCTGCCTCAATGAACAGGTCCTTGCGCGGCGCCAAAGAAAGGCGGACGTTGGAGGGAAGATGCGATGACTGTTGGAGAAATTGGCTATCTTATGCCGGTGATCGGCGCCTATGCGACGTTGATGTTCGCGCTTGCGTGGGTCGATTGGGCCAATCGGCGCAGCTTCCGGGCGGTCCCGGCGGGCTCCGTCCAAAACAAGGATGGAACGCGGCCGGCTCACGTCCGGCGTGCGGCCGCCTTGCGTTAAGGACAATGCCGGAGAAGTCTTCGGCGAAGACCTCATGTCCACGCGCCGGGGACCATGCGCCGCTGGTCGTCACTGGACATCCAGCGATCGAGCCGAGACACTCCGATGGAGACCCATGACGTCGCTGATCAGAGTGAGGCGCTCGATTTCCTGGGCAAATCATCGACCTACGGGATCGAAGGACAGGTAAGGCGCATCGACACCCATGGCGCGGCCGTCTTCCTCGCGGGACAGGACGCCTACAAGATCAAGCGGGCGGTGCGCTTTCCGTTCATGGATTTCTCCACCCTGGACAGGCGCGCGAGGGCTTGCCGGCGCGAGCTCGAAGTCAACCGCGACAACGCTCCGGACATCTATCTCGGCGTGGCGCCGATCACCCGCCGCGCCGGCGGCCTCGAACTCGGCGGCAAGGGCGAGGTCGTCGAATGGGCCGTTCATATGCGCCGCTTCGACGAGGACGCGACCCTCGACCATGTCGCGCAACGGGGAGGCCTCGGTCCGAGGCTCGTCTCCGCCCTTTCTCATGCGGTGGTGAAATCGCATGAACGCGCGCCGCGCTGCGATTTCGACAGCGCGGGCGCGCTCGACGGCTATATTCTCGAAAACGCCCGCAGCTTGGCCGAGAATCCGGAGGTTTTTCCCGCGCAGCGGATCGAAGCGCTGACGACGACGTCGCGAGCGCTCCTGGAAAGCAATCGGGCTCTGCTTCTGGAGCGCCGACGTAGTGGTTACGTGCGCCGGTGCCACGGCGACCTGCATCTGCGCAACATCGTGCTGCTGCACGGCGAGCCGATCCTGTTCGACGCGCTTGAATTCGACGAGGCGATGGCGACCGGCGACGTTCTCTACGACCTCGCCTTTCTGGTCATGGACCTGTGGGAGCGCGGCTTTCATCATGAAGCGAACGCGGTGCTCAACCACTATCTGTGGGAAAGCGACGAAGCGCAGCTGGTCGGCCTCGCCGCCTTTCCCTTGTTTCTCAGCGTCAGGGCCGCGATCCGCGCCAAGGTCGCCGCCGCCACGCTTCCGCATCTCGACGGACAAGCGCGTGAATTGGCGGTGCGCGAGGCGCGGCGCTATTTCTCGCTCGCCGAGGATTTTCTGGTTCCAGTTCCCGCGCGGCTGGTGGCGATCGGCGGCCTGTCGGGGACGGGCAAGACCACCATCGCCTCCAGGCTTGCTCCCTTCGTCGGCCGCATGCCAGGGGGCGTCTGGCTGCGAACCGACATCGAGCGCAAGCGCATGTTCGCGGTGGAGGAGACGGAGCGCCTGCCGCAAGCCGGCTACGACCTCGCCGTGAGCGCGAGGGTCTATGCGGCTCTGCGTCGCCAATCGAAACTGGCGCTCGCCTCGACATTCAGCGTCATCGTCGACGCCGTGCATGCGCGGCCCGAGGAGCGGCGGGCGATCGAGGAGGTGGCGCGCGCCGTCGGGGTTCCGTTCGATGGGCTGTGGCTCGAGGCGCCGCTCGCGCTGCGGATCGAGCGCGTCGAGGGACGAAGCCGCGACGCTTCCGACGCCACGGCTGACGTCGTTCGCCGCCAGGCCGAGGCCGATCTCGGCCCGCTCACATGGCGTCGCGTCGACGCCTCTGGCGATCCTGACGCGGTGGTTCGAAGGTCTCTGGCCGCACTCGGGATTCGTTCGCCCACGGGCCGCCGGTGATCCTTCCCTCCGCTCCGCCAGCCTGACGCGGCAAGCCGGCCTCCGGACGACAGTCCAAGCGTCGATCGACATTGAGCCGATCATGGCCATGCGGATCGCCGCGTGCCGCACTTGAGCCAGATCAAGCCGCGCAGTCCGCGCCTGCATAAGACGGACACAAGGACGGCCGAATTCGAGCGCCTTCGCATGAAAGCGCCGCCATTGGGCGAGCCTGCGAAACATTCACGGAGGATGTCATGAAAGCGTTGGTCTATCGCGGACCCGGTCTCAAGGCGCTGGAGGATCGTGCGAAGCCGCAAATCCAGGCGCCCGGCGACGCGATCGTCAGGATGGTCAAGACCACCATTTGCGGCACCGATCTGCACATCCTCAAAGGCGACGTCCCGACCTGCAAGCCGGGCCGCATTCTCGGGCATGAGGGCGTCGGAATCGTCGACAGCGTCGGGGCAGGGGTCACCGCCTTCCATGCCGGCGACAAGGTCCTCATCTCGTGCATTTCCTCGTGCGGCAAGTGCGAATATTGCCGGCGCGGCATGTATTCGCACTGCACGACCGGCGGCTGGATTCTCGGCAATGAAATCGACGGGACCCAGGCTGAATTTGTCCGCATCCCCCACGCCGACACCAGTCTCTATCCGGTTCCGGCCGGCGTCGACGACGAGGCCATGGTGATGCTGAGCGACATCCTGCCGACGGGGTTCGAATGCGGGGTGCTCAACGGCAAGGTGGCGCCGGGTTCGACGGTCGCCATCGTCGGGGCGGGGCCGATCGGGCTCGCCGCCCTGCTGACGGCGCAATTCTACTCGCCGGCCGAAATCATCATGATCGATCTCGACGACAACCGGCTGGGGCTCGCCCGGCAGTTCGGCGCGACCCAGACGATCAACAGCGCCGACGGAAAGGCGGTCGACACGGTCAAGGCGTTGACCGGGGGCCGCGGCGTCGACGTCGCGATCGAGGCGGTCGGCGTCCCCGCGACCTTCGTGCTGTGCGAGGACCTCGTGGCGCCCGGCGGCGTCATCGCCAATATCGGGGTGCACGGCGCCAAGGTCGATCTTCACCTCGAACGGCTCTGGTCGCAGAACATCTCGATCACGACCCGGCTGGTCGACACGGTGACGACGCCGATGCTGCTGAAGACGGTGCAGTCGCGCAAGATCGATCCGACGCGCTTGATCACCCACCATTTCAAGCTCGATCAGATCCTCGACGCCTACGACACCTTCGGGCGCGCGGCGGATACGCACGCGCTGAAGGTCATCATCGCGGCATGAAGGAGCGTCTTTTTCCTTAAGCCGGGACGCGGGTTCGAGGAGGCCGCGGCCGTTCGCCGGACGCCCGCGGGCCTCCATGGAGATCGAGGCCCGCGTCTCCTGCGCCGCCGCGGCGATCGGCCATCAGGCGCATGGGCGCGGTCATCTGTTCCGGGCAAGGCGCGCGATCGATCCGGGCCTCAGCGTTGCTCGCGCGTCGGGGCCGCGGCGGATCGGAATCCGAGCGTGCCCGTCCGCCGCGCCGTCGCTCGCGACAGCGCTCGCAACGAGGCCTTGCAACGCCATGCCATTGACACTAGTTTCCCGACCGCCGGGGCTTGGCCGCCATAGCTCAGTTGGTTAGAGCGCTAGATTGTGGATCTAGAGGTCCCCCGTTCGAGCCGGGGTGGCGGTACCATTGCTTGCAATGGCTTAGACGGAGGGTACAGCAGAGCTGCCATCCCATTTCGCTTCAAATCGCCACCTCGCCGCCACGGTCTGGAAATGGCCTTCCTGACCTCGATCGAAGTCAGCGCACACGGATAGTGAACATGAGGCCATAAAACCCGCAATCTCACGTCACCTTCGATTTTGGATTCGCGAGTTCGAGATGGACTACGCTCTCGCGAGACAACCCAAATTCGGTGATGGGGTCATCGTCAGCGGAATGGGCATCGGTCCGCCCGAGATGAGTTTGGAACGGAAACTCGCGAGGTCCTCATTACGGAAGCGGTGATGGAGGCATGTACTTTCTAAATTCTGAATTCGAGCTGCAATGTCACAGAACTCGGCCTTTTCGTCGATCGAGCATCCTCGTCTTGGTTTTGCTCAACAGGTTCAGTCTTTTCTCGATGCAATTCGTAGATCGCCTGGTCGCTATAAGCTCCTGTCCCTTGCCGCCGGGTTAGCCGCCGTCATCGGCGCGACGACATTCGCGCAGCTTCGGCTCAACGCCTGGAACCAACCGTTCTTTGATGCGATCAAGAACAAGGACCTCAATTCTTTTGGTTATGAGCTTGTCATATTTACGTTTATTATCGCCCTCTTGCTTGTCTTGAACGTATTGCAGACATGGCTCGACCAGGTGATAAAAATCTCTTTGCGCGAATGGATCAGCCGCGATCTCTTGATCCAGTGGTTGACGCCCAAGAGAGCCTTCCTCCTTGCCGGCGCTGGGCCGATCGGCAGCAATCCAGACCAGCGCATCCAGGAGGACGCGCGGCGGTTGACCGAGCTGACGGCGTCTCTTTCGATCGGTCTCTTTCAATCGACGCTGTTGCTGTTGAGCTTTGTGGGGGTGCTGTGGCTGCTTTCCCGCGGTTTCGTGGTTCAGATTGCCGATCGCAGATTCGAATTTCCGGGCTTCATGGTATGGAGCGCACTGATCTACTCAGCGTCCGGCTCGTGGCTGAGCTGGCGTTTGGGTCGACACCTCATCGAGCTCAATGCTACGCGATATGCCTGCGAAGCCGATTTTCGTTACGGGCTCATGCGCGCAAGCGAGTCCAGCGACGGCATCGCGCTTTACGGCGGCGAACAGGACGAGCGTAAGCGACTCGACCGCGAGCTCGATGGCGTCATCGGCCTCATGCGGGAGATCGCCAATGCCATTGCGCGACTGACCTGGGTCACAGCCGGTTACGGCTGGTTCGCGATCGTGGCCCCGATCGTCGTCGCCGCGCCGAGCTATTTCGGCGGCCAGCTTACATTCGGGGAACTCATGATGGTCGTCGGAGCCTTTAATCAGGTGCAGCAGGCTCTGCGGTGGTACGTCGACAACGCCAGCAACATCGCCGACTGGCGGGCAACGCTTCTGCGCGTCATGGGTTTCCGACGCGCGCTTCTTTCCATGGACAAGGCGGAACAACCGGAGACCCGCATCGCCGTTCTTGAGAACGCGCCGGCGCTCGCCTTCGAGAACGTGACCGTGAATGCGGTAGATCGCGTCATTACGGTCGACGAGCCGAACGTCGAGGTCAAACCGGGCGAGCACGTCCTCGTTATCGGCAAACCCGGAGCGGGCAAGAGCATGCTTTTCCGTGCAATAGCCGGACTTTGGCCGTGGGGAACCGGGCGCCTGCGGCTTCCACCGAGGGAAAACACTATCTTCCTCCCGCAAAAATCCTACCTTCCCGAAGGCACTCTGCGCGATGTGTTGGGTTACCCCGCCGGCGCTTCCAAGTTTGCCGAAATCCGATTTGATTCGGGCGCTTGAGCGCACAAACTTGAAGCATCTCGTGCCGTTGCTTGATCGAATTGCCCGGTGGGACAGGGAATTAACGGTCGATGAACAGCAGCATCTGTCCTTTGCTCGACTTCTAGTCCATAAACCTCAATGGATCATTACTGATGAAGCCCTCTGTCATCTGAATGAGGACGATCGCAAGTTAATGGTTTCACTGTTTGAAAACGAGCTTTCGAAAACCTCTGTCCTAAGCATTAGCAGTATTGACAGTCAACATACATTCTATTCTAGAATACTTCACCTGCGCACGCGCTGGTTGGCTGCGGCGGCGGCATCGCCGTGATCAGCGGCGACAATACCCTCGACATGCCCGCATCCGCCGATATTCCGCCCGCATCAGTTGACGCGCGCCAGCACGTCGAGGCGCCGCTTGGCGTTTCATGCCTTCACGAGCGATGTCAGGCGGTCGTCACCGACCGACACAATCGACAGGATCCAAGCATTGCCGCCGGCGAGAGCACTCCTCCGAGACGCGCGAGCTTTTCAATCCGGATGTCAGTGTCCAGCGTTGATCCTGATCAAGCGGCAGATCCGCGAGTAGGACTTCAATGGCGCATCCACATCGCCCAGATGTCAACATTTACTCTCCGATTGACAGAGATTGACAGGGAAAGGGAGGTCGCCTCAAGGACGTCGGCCCGTCTTTCCCGGGCGCCATAGAGCCGGAGACAGAAAGACATTTGAAATGACCAATGTCCAGGACCTGCTCCGGCAGGCCGAACTCGACGCCGAAAAGACCTTCGCCGGCATACGTCTCATCGTGTTCTTGTTCCTGGCGACCGCGATCTTGTCCGCCACGGACGCAGGCGGCTCTAGTAATGGCGCACGGATAGCAGCGTCGCTTTACGGAACTCGGCACAGCTGTCGGGCTGTTGCTCGCTTGGCGCGGGGTATATTATCGGGCAATTCGCTATCTGTTCGTGACATTCGACGTCATTTTGGTGGTGGCTCAGGTTCTGATGCTGGCCCGCTCGATGGGGATGCAGACGACGTCTGCCTTCGGCCTGCCGGCGACGGCACTGATCTTCGTTATCCTGATCCATGCTTCCATGCGCTATCGACCTTGGCTCGTTGTCTACGCGGCCGCGCTGTTCGTCATTTCGATCGAATTTGGCCCATTCCTTGTTGCGGCTGATCAGCAGCCGATGATGAGTGGGATGATGAGTGGAATGCCGGCCATGGGCGCCATGACTGGTTTGCTGAACTACCAGGCGATGCCTCTCGCCCTCATCGCCTTGGCCGCCTTCATTCTCTTCGTTAATGGTCGCCGGACGAGGGGTCTGCTGATGACGTCGATCGAGCACGTCGCCCGTACGGCCAGAACTCTCTCGGTATTTCTCGCCAAATCTTGCGGCCAGGCTCGCGGAAGGCGATGAGGAACAGGTGCTCGCCGGCCGCCGACAGCCGGCCGCGGTGCTGTTCGTGGACATTCGCGGCTTTACTGCTCTCGCCGAGACGATGGCGCCCGACCAGCTCAGCGCCTTTCTCTCCGAAATATCGCAACCGCCTTGCGAAACCCGTGTTTTCGCACGGGGGCACCGTCGACAAGTTCATCGGCGACGCAATCATGGCGGTTTTCGGCAGTCCGATACAGAGAGCGGACGACGCCTTGCGCGCCGTGCGCTGCGCTGTTGATATCCTCGACGCAGCGACAGAGTGGTCTCTGGAACGCGAGCAGTCCGGACGGACTTCGGTCGCAGTCGGCATTGGCGCGCACTACGGAGAAGTGTTTGCAGGCGCACTCGGCGGCGAGGAGCTTCTGGAATACACTGTCATCGGCGACACCGTGAATGTCGCCGAACGCCTGGAGCGGCTGAGCCGCGAAGTCGGCAGTCCCATCGTCGTTTCCGCAGCTCTGCTCCAGGCCGCGGGTCGCACCGACGAAAGCGCCAAATGGCGATGCCTGCCGGCGCAACAACTTAAGGGTCACCGGACGCCTGTCGAGGCCCTCTGCCTTGCGTAAGGACGGGTAATGCGAATTGCCGTGGGAGGTAGCGGCAAACGAGCGTGACAATGTTATTCTGGGAAGCGCCGGAAACGTCCCCGTGGGGTATGGCGCATTTCCCAGGGGTCGCGGCTCGCGTCCGACGTAACCCCATAAGTCGTGCGATCCCTTACGCGCATCAATATCTTAACGCCGAAATACGGTGGGGTTATCGTTGGGCGCGAATTTGCACGTTCCAGCCGGGCAGGCGGCGCCATCCAAACCGGCGTCGGCGTTTTCGGACGGAACGCGCTTAAATCCACCGCCATTCGCGGCGCAATCCATGCCGGCCGGGTCGCCAGGCAAGAAAATCTTCTTGCGGCCCTTGCGTGTCGGCTCATAAGATATATCTTTTATCAAGACATATCGCGATATGTCCTAACATCTAAGGAGTCAAACAATGTTCTTTCGTCATTTCGACGATCATATATGCCAGGGTCACGGCCACGGCGGGTTCGGGCGCGGGTCTTTTCGCGGCTGGCGGGGGCGCGGCGGCGGGTCCGGCGGCCGCGAGCGCCGGATGTTCGACGGCGGCGAGCTGCGGCTCGCAATTCTGGCGCTGGTGGCCGAAAAGCCCCGGCACGGCTATGAGATCATCAAGGCCCTCGGCGAGCGCGTCGGCGGCGATTACAGCCCCAGCCCCGGCGTCGTCTATCCGACCCTGACGATGCTGGAGGATATGGGCTACGCCACCGCGGGCCAGGACCAGGCGGGGCGCAAGCTCTACACGCTGACGCCCGAGGGCGAGAAGGTCCTGGCCGAAAACAAGGCCCAGATCGACGCCATCTTCGCCCGGTTCGGCGACGACGACGATCAGCGGTTCGCCGGATTCATTTCGGTCAGGCGCGCGATGCTGAACCTGCGCGCGACGGTTCGCGTGCGCCTGCGCGGCCGCGCCGCGACGCCCGAGCAGATCCAGGCGGTCGTCGACGCGCTCGACGCCGCGGCCAAGACGATCGAGCGGATCTGAGCCGGCCGGGGCGCCCGGGGCGTTTCGAGGCCGGCGTTAATCACAAATTATGGCTGATCTTTGAAATATATAACAATAATTATAGGTATGTTAGCTTTCCGGAATGCCCGCAATGGCGCCCAAGCCGTTGAAATCGCACGCGCGCTGACAAAAGCGCACGGGCGAAGGGACTGGATTGCCGCATGACCGGGCCGAAGCGAGACCCGGCCCGTCCGCGGGGTCTTTGGCGTCAGTCGGATTAGCCCACAAGGCCCGGAATTGGCACGCCGAAGGTCTGCAGCATCAGCACGACATTGAGCGTCAGGATGACGGCCGTGCCGAGGAGCGCGGCGGCCTGAGTGAGCCGCGAATTGACGAAGGCGCCCATGATGTCGCGACGCCCGGTGAACAGGGTCAGCGCGATCATCGGCGCCGGCAGCGCCAGACTGAGCGCGACCTGCGAAAGCACCAGCGCATGGGTCGCGTTGACGCCGGCGGCGACGATGATGAACGAAGGGACCATGGTGATGAGACGCCGCGCCAGCACCGGAATGCGAAAGCCGACGAAACCCTGCATGATCATCTGCCCCGCCATCGTTCCGACCGCCGAGCTCGACACGCCCGAAGCGAGCAGCGCGGTGAGGAACGCCGCCGCCGCGCCCGCGCCGAGGATCGGGGTCAGGGTCGAATAGGCGGTTTGGATCTCGGCGACGTCGCTGTGGCCGGCATGGAAGGCGCTCGCCGCCATAATCACCATCGCCATGTTGATGAGCCCGGCCACGGTCAGCGCGACGATGACCTCGATATTGGAGAAGCGCAGCAGCTTGCGCCGGTCATTGTCGCTCCTGGCGACGCCGCGGACGCTGGCGAGGCCGGAATGCAAGAAAATCGCATGCGGCATCACGGTCGCGCCGATGATGCCGACCGCGATCGTCAGCGCCGCCGCGTCGGGCAAGAGCGGCGTCACCGCGCCGTGCGCCGCCTGTCGCCAGTCGACCGGCGCGACGATGAGCTCCATCAGGTAGCATAAACCGATCGTCGCGACGAAGGCGCCAATGACGAGTTCAATCGGCCGGAATCCCCACCTCTCCAAATGTAGGATTGCAAGCGTCAGCATGGCGACGATCGCCATGCCCCACACCATCGGGACATGCAGCAGGAGCGATATCCCGATCGCTCCGCCGACGAATTCGGCAAGATCCGTCGCCATCGCCGCTATTTCGCTGACCGCCCATAGCCCATAGACCACCGGCCTGGGCAGTCGGTCGCGGCACATTTGCGCCAGATCCCGCCGCGTTACGATGCCGAGCTTGGCCGACAGCGCCTGGAACAGCATTGCGATGACATTGGCCACGAGGACGACCCAGAGCAGCGCGTAGCCGTACCGCGCGCCGGCCTGCACGTTGGTGGCGATATTGCCCGGGTCAATATAGGCGATCGAGGCGATAACCGCGGGACCGACGAACAACAGCGCCGAAAACGTCCGCCCCCGCCCCGCGAGCGTCTCCTGCATGGCGGCCAGCGTCCGGTCGGTCATCGTCATCGCAGCGTTCATCACCCGTCTATCCCCTGCGGCCGGACTTCTCAGCCTTGCCTTCAAAACATAGCCATGGCTACGGAAACGTCAAGGCGCAGCCACCATGTCAAAGCTAATGGCGCCAGCCCCGACATGTTGGACGGGCGTCATCCCACGCGCCATGGCGCCGAGTCACATTGACGGATTATTCTGCGAACGCCGTCGCTTTCATCCCAGCTGCCGCTCCAGCGCCTGCAGCACGCGATAGCACGGCAGCACCTGTTCGACGCTGGCGTTAGGTTCGCGGCCCTCGCGGATGGCGGCGAAGAATTCGCGGTCCTGCAGCTCGATCCCGTTCATGGAAACGTCGACCGTGCTGACGTCGATCTTTTCGTCCTTGCCGGTGAAGAGATCGTCGTAGCGGGCGATATAAGTCGCGCTGTCGCCAATATACCGGAAGAATGTTCCGAGCGGGCCGTCGTTGTTGAACGACAGCGAGAGGGTGCAAATCGCGTCGTTGGCCGCCTTCAACTGGATGCTCATGTCCATGGCGATGCCGAGCGTCGGGTGGATAGGTCCCTGGAGCGCATTGGCTTTGACGATATGCGCGCCGCATTGATATGCGAAGAGGTCGACGGTGTGCGCGGCGTGGTGCCAAAGCAAGTGATCCGTCCACGAGCGCGGCTCACCCAGCGCGTTCATGTTGGTGCGGCGGAAAAAGTAGGTCTGCACGTCCATCTGCTGAATGTGGAAATCGCCCTTGAGGATGCGCTTGTGCACGAATTGATGGCTCGGGTTGAAGCGGCGGGTATGCCCGCACATGGCGACGAGCCCGGTGCGCTTCTGCGCCTCCACGACCGTCTCCGCGTCCTTGAGATTGTCGGCGAGCGGGATCTCCACTTGCACATGCTTGCCCGCGTCCAGGCATTGGAGCGCCTGTGCCGCGTGCATTTGCGTGGGCGTCGCGAGAATCACGGCGTCGAGGCCGGGCAGCCTGAGGCTCTCGGCGAGATCAGTGGCTACATGGCCGACGCCGTATTTCGCCGCGGCCTGCTTGGTCTTGTCGAGATCGCGTCCGACCAATGAGACCGCTTCCACCCCGTCGATCAGCTTGATCGCGTCGAGATGCTTGAGGCCGAAGGCGCCGGCGCCCGCTAAGGCGACTTTGATCGTCGTGCCCATGGAGTTCCCTTTTGCGCCGCCTCAGGCGGCGTTTTCCAGGATTAGATGTCCGACGGCGGTGTTCGACGCGGGCACATGGAAGAAACGATAGACGACTTTCGGCGCAGGCCCTCCGGCGACGTCCGCCATCGCGCCGCGCGCGATCAGCCACATCACCAGTTCGATGCCCTCGCTGCCCGCCTCGCGCACGTATTCGATGTGCGGCATGGTGGATAGGCCTTTCGGATCGGCGATCAGCCGGTCGAGGAACTTGTTGTCCCACTCCGCATTGATGAGGCCTGCGCGCGGGCCTTGCAACTGATGGCTCATGCCGCCGGTTCCCCAGATCTGAACCTTCAGCGGCTCGTCATAACTCTCGACCGCGCGGCGGATCGCCTGCCCGAGCGCGAAACAGCGCGCGCCCGAAGGAGCCGGATATTGCACCACATTGACCGCGAACGGGATCACTGGACAGGGCCAGGCCTGCGGCTGGCCGCACATGAGACTCAGCGGCACGGTGAGGCCGTGATCGACGTCCATGTTGTTGACGATGGTGAGATCGAAATCCTGCTGGATCACCGACTGGGCGATGTGCGCCGCCAGCTTCGGATGGCCGATCACTTTGGGAACCGGGCGCGGTCCCCATCCTTCGTCGGCGGGTCGAAATTCCGCTGCCGTGCCGATGGCGAAGGTCGGGATAAAGTCCAGACTGAAGGCGGTCGCGTGATCGTTGAAGACGAGGAAGATCACGTCCGGCCTGTGATCGCGGAGCCATTGCTTGGAGAAGTCATAGCCCTTGAACAGGGGCTGCCAATAAGGCTCGTTCGCTTTGCCGAGATCGAGCGCCGCGCCGATCGCTGGCACGTGGGAGGTGTAAACGGAAGCCGTAATCCGCGCCATGTCACGCCTCCTTCTTCCTGCCAGCGGCGCCTTGCGGCTGACGATGAGCCTGCGCGTCGCCGTCCTCGCCGACATAACGATTGCCTTCGATCGAGCGACCGCCCTTCACCATCATGTCGCGGTATTCCTGTTCCGACATGCCGGTCATGCTGCCCGCCATCTGCTGGAAGCTCTTCCCGTCGGTTGCGCCGATCTTGGCCAAAAAGTAGATGTTGCCGCCGAGCGCGATGCAGCGGTTGAGATCGCGCGCCAGCACCGCCTGCTTCTGCTCCTCGTTCATCGCCCATTCGTCGAGATAGGCGCGCTCGTTCGCCTTGAAGCGAGCACGGTTTTCCGCCTTCATAAGCGACATGCAGAATTGGTTGAGCCAGTACCCCTCGCGTGACTGGTCGGCATCGAAAATCGTTGTGCCGGGTACATCGACATAGGGCTTGTCGAGCGCCATCGTCAGCCTCTCCTTAATTCCGGGTCCAATAAAGCCGCATCGGATTGTCGACCAGCAGCTTGCGCTGCAATTCCGGCGTCGTCGCGATATGGGGAATGAAATCGACCAGCAGCCCGTCGTCGGGCATGTGGCCCTTCAAGTTGGGATGCGGCCAGTCGGTTCCCCACAGCACCCGGTCGGGAAATTCCTCGACGATGCACCGCGCAAACGGAACGACGTCGCGATACGCATTCTGTTCGCCGTCGAGAGCCGGCGGACCAGAGACTGAGAGCCGCTCGGGGCAGGAGACCTTGCTCCAGACATTCTTGTGCTCGCGCATGAACTTGAGGAACAGTGAAAATTCTGGTCCGTCGATCGGCTTCGTCACATCCGGGCGTCCCATGTGATCGACGACCACGGTCGTCGGCAGCGCGGTGAAGAAGTCCCAGAGTTCGGGCAGGTCCGCCGCCTCGAAGTAAATGACGACATGCCAGCCGAACGTGGCGATGCGGCCCGCGATCTCCATCAGCTCGTCCTTCGGGGTGAAGTCGACGAGGCGCTTGACGAAATTGAACCGCACGCCGCGCACTCCCGCCTGATCAAGCCGCTTCAGCTCGTCGTCGCTGACATCGCGCCTGACCGTTGCAACGCCGCGCGCTCTGTCGCCGCTCGAGAGACAGGCGTCGACCATCGCGCTGTTGTCGACGCCGTGGCAGGTCGCCTGCACGATCACGTTGCGGGCAAAACCGAGCCGATCCCGAAGCGCGAACAGCTCGTCCTTGCTCGCGTCGCAGGGGGTGTACTTGCGCTCGCCCGCGTAAGGAAATTGAGAGCCCGGTCCGAACACATGGCAATGCGCGTCGACGCTGCCCGGGGGCAGCAGAAAACGCGGCCGGCTCGGCCCCGCGAACCAGTCGAGCCAGCCTTTGGTCTTTTCAAACGGCCCGCTGACGGGCTTGAAGACATCGTTCACGAGCGTTGCACTTTCAGTCGATGTATTTGAGGCCCGCTTTTTCCAGCGGCTCGCGCATCTTGTACATGTCGAGCCCAAGCGCGCCCGCCAGCGAGTTTGGCCCGCTTGTCGCCTTCATTGGCCTCGCGCGCGGTGGCCGCATCCGCGGTCTTCCTCGCCCAATCGGCCGGCACGACGACGACGCCGTCGTCGTCAGCGACGATCGCATCGCCCGGATTGACCAGGGCGCCGGCACAGACGATCGGCACGTTGACCGAGCCTGGGGTCGCCTTCACCGTACCCTTGGCGCTGACGCACTTGCTCCACACCGGAAAGCCCATTTCGGTCAGCGTCTTCACGTCGCGGACGCCGGCGTCGATGATGAGCGCGCGCGCCCCTCGAGCCTTGAAGCTGGTCGCCAGCAGGTCGCCGAAATAGCCGTCCGTGCATTCGGCCGTGATCGCGGCGACGACGATGTCCCCCGGCTCAATCTGCTCTGCCGCGACATGCATCATCCAATTGTCGCCCGGATGCATCAGGACTGTGACCGCCGTTCCCGAAACCTGCGCGCCCGCATAAATCGGGCGCATGTAGGGCTTCATCAGACCAACTCGGCCCATCGCCTCATGCACGGTCGCGACGCCGAACGGCGCGAGCGCGTCGACGGCGGCGCGTTCCGCGCGCTTGACAGTGCGTTGGACGACGCCGAGTTCAGTCATGGCATGCTCCTACCGGCCTTTGGCCTTCAGCGCCTTGTCGAGAAGCGGATAGACGCGCCGCGCGTTACCCTCATACACCAAGTGGCGCTCCTCGGCGGTGAGATTCTGGGTCGCCTCAACGTAACGTTTGGTGTCGTCGTAATGATGGCCGGTTTCCGGATCAATTCCGCGCACGGCGCCGATCATCTCGCTCGCAAACAGGATGTTGTCGACGGGGATCACCCGGGTCAGAAGGTCGACGCCCGGCTGGTGATAGACGCATGTGTCGAAGAATACGTTTTTCAACAGGTGATCCTTGAGCAGCGGCTTTTTGAGTTCCTGCGCCAGCCCGCGATAGCGGCCCCAGTGATAAGGCGCGGCGCCGCCGCCATGCGGGATGACGAAACGCAGGGTCGGGAAGTCCTTGAACAGGTCGCCCTGGATGAATTGCATGACCGCGGTCGTGTCGGCGTTGATGTAGTGGGCTCCGGTGGTGTGGAAGCAGGCGTTGCAACTCGTTGAGACATGCACCATCGCTGGGATGTCCCATTCGACCATCTTTTCGTAGATCGGATACCAGTGGCGGTCCGTAAGCGGCGGGCTCGTCCAGTGCCCCCCGGACGGATCCGGATTGAGGTTGATTCCGACGAAGCCGTACTCCTTCACGCAGCGCTCAAGTTCCGGAACGCAGGTCTTGGGATCGACTCCGGGGCTCTGCGGCAGCATGGCCGCGCCGATGAAATTGTCGGGAAACAGCTTTGAGACCCGATGGCACAGCTCGTTGCAGATCGACGCCCAGGTCGAGCTGACGGCGAAATCGCCGATATGGTGCGCCATGAAGCTCGCGCGCGGGCTGAAGATCGTCAGATCGCAACCGCGTTCCGTCATAAAGCGCAACTGGTTGGTCTCGATCGACTCGCGAAGCTCGTCGTCGCTGATCTTGAGTTCGGCGACCTTCGGCATCGCGGACGGATCTTTGATCCCGGCGATCTGGCGGTTGCGCCACGTCTCCAGCGCCTTCGGCGCGGTGGTGTAATGGCCGTGGCAGTCGATGATCATGCCGAAGGTCTCCTGACGGGCGAATTCAGACGCGCCGTCCTCCGATTTACGCGGGGGTCATGCCATAGCGTAGTTTTGCGTCGCCGGTTTCCGGTGAAGCCAGATACGCAACGAGAATGTGAGCGGCCTCAGGCTCCGCAGACTTGCTGGATACGCCGGCCGAGAACACGGTTACGGCCTGGATCTCCGGCGGTAGAACCCCAATGATCTCGATCCCGGGTTGGGCTATGAGTTCGCTCATTTGCTGAAAACCGAGATCGGCGTCGCCGCGCGCAACCAAGCTGGCCACTGGGACGCCCGGCGGCGCCACCAGGGCGCGCTCCAACACAGAGTCGGCTCACGCCCCATTTCTCGCACAGCGCCTTCAGGTGATCGCCGCTCGGACCGGTCGAATAGCAAATTCTTCGCGCATCGAGCATAGCCTGTCGGACGGCTTGTTCGCTCTCGACGCCAGATCGCGGCGAGCCCGAAGGGACGGCAATGGCGATCTCCGACCGCGCAAAATCCATTATGCTGCCTTTGGCGACATGGCCTTCGGCCTCCAGGCTCTTCATGACTTTAGACGCCAGCATGACGACGTCCGTCGGTTCCCCTGCCCGCACCAATTTGGCCGCTTCGACGCCGCCCATCGATCGGATATCGACTCGTATCCCGTTTCGCGCCTCATAGTCCCGCGCCAGATCAGCTAGGATATGTCGGGTCGCCATCGACGACAGGCCTGCGATCCGCCCGCTCATGTCGGTCCCTGCGCCAGGGTCCGGGACGTCCTGGCCCCGCCGCGCGGCGCCTCTATACGGGCTGCCGCGGGCCACCGCGTGCCGGAGCCACGCCTTGGATGTGCCCCCGCGCATGAAGAGGCAAGGGATAGCTGTCCGGGACGTCTTGGACATCGAACGCCGTTTCCTCCCCGCCGCCTGACGGCGCAATGTGAATTTCGTTTCGGGGGCGCCGAGCGGAATGCTTCGAATATGATACGAACCGGACCGTCCCGCAAGCGCTTGGGCGCGGGTGGAACCAGCCGATTGACGTGACCGGGCTCATTGGCGCTAAACTTGCGTGACCGCGCAAGGGATCGCCGATGCGGAATTTTCGTTCGCCATTTTTTGACGCCGAGCCGGTTTGCTGGTCGGAGCGCTTGCGCGGCCTTCCGAAGAAGTCTTGAGCGGCGAGGCGCCTTGCTTGCCGGCTGAAAGGCAGGAGAGCTGCGTGACGGTCCCGCAGGCGAGTGTCGGGTCGATCGCCTTTGTCGGATTTGGCGAGGCCGCTCGGGCCTTTCTCGACGGGTGGCGAACGGAGTTCGGCTTCGCAGCGCAAGTCTCCGCCTACGACATCAAGACCGACTCCCCCGTCTCGGAGGTGAGGGCACGCAAGCGCGCCGATTATTCGGCCGCGAAGGTGACCGGCGCGGCGACCGCGCCGGATGCTGTCGCCGGCGCCGAAGCCGTTTTTTGCGTCGTCACCGCCGATCAGGCGCATGAAGCGGCTCTGGCGGCGTTGCCTGGACTCGTCAACGGGGCGTGGTTCTTCGATTGCGACTCGTGCGCGCCGCAGACTAAAGCGCGCACGGCCGAAATTGTCGAAGCGGCGGGCGGGCGCTACGTCGACGTCGCTGTGATGGCGCCGGTCCATCCTCGTCTTCATCGGACGCCGCTTCTCGTCAGCGGCCCGCACGCCACGGCCGCGGCGTCAGCGCTCGCCGTGCTGGGCATGTCGGCCAGGATACATGATGGCCCCGTCGGCTCTGCCTCGGCCGTCAAGATGATCCGATCGATCATGATGAAAGGGCTCGAGGCGCTGGTCTGCGAATGCGTGCTGGCCGGTCGAAAAGCCGACGTCATCGAGGCAGTGCTCGATTCGCTCGATGACACCTATCCCGGCTTCGACTGGAAGAAACGCTCAGCCCATATGCTGGAACGGGTGATGACCCACGGCGTCAGGCGCGCCGCGGAAATGCGCGAAGTTGCGCTGACCGTCGACATGCTCGGCTTGGAGAGCCCGATGTCGCGCGCCGCCGTCGGCTGGCAGCAGACGATCGGCGAGTTGGGTTTGCGCGTCAACGCGAGCGAGGCTGCGGACTATCGCGTTCTCGCAGCCCGAATCCTCGAGCGTCTAACTCAGGAAGAAGGCGAGTGAGGCAGGCCGGGCCAACCCCTCTTTCGCTACGCAGTCGGAGAGGCTAACGTCCCGCCGAGATTGAAAGATTTGAGAATCCTACGATCGCTATATCTACGGGAAGCGCAGCGCGCGCTAAATGTTGCGCGCGGCATTTGCGGGAGGAAAAGGATGATATCGAAGCAATGGATGCTTGGCTCCGCACTGGGCGCCGCACTGTTTGCCGTCCCGGCGGTCGCGGATGACAACACGGTGACCGTCGGCATGATCCTGCCGATGACCGGCCCTTTTGCCTCGACCGGCAAGCAGGAACGCGCCGCCGCCGAGCTCTACATCCAGCAGCACGGCGACACGGTTGCCGGTAAGACAATCGCGCTGGAGGTCAAGGATGATACCGGCGCGGCGGAGGTGACCAAACGTCTCGCCGAGGAGCTGGTCGGCAACGATCACGCCAAGGTCCTAATGGGCTTCGGCCTGACTCCGCTGGCGCTGGCCGCGGCGCCGGTCGCGACAGAAGCGAAAGTCCCGGAGATCGTGACCGCCGCCGCGACCGCGATGATCACCGAAAAGTCGCCCTACATCGTGCGCACCTCGTTCACGCTGCCCCAGGCGTCCAAGCCGATGGCCGAATGGGCGCTCAAGAACGGGATCAAGAAGGTCGTCACAATCGTCGCCGACTATGGCCCAGGCGTCGATGCCGAGAAATGGTTCAGCGACACGTTCGAGAAAGGCGGCGGAAAGGTGACGCAAAAAATCCGGGTGCCGCTGAAGAATCCGGATTTCGCGCCCTTTCTGCAGCGGGTGAAGGACGACGCGCCGGACGCCGTGTTCGTCTTCGTTCCGTCCGGACAGGGCGCCATCTTCATGAAGGAGTTCGCAGAGCGCGGCCTTGACAAGTCGGGCATTAAGCTGATCGGCACCGGCGACGTCACCGACGACGACCTTATTGCCGGGTTCGGCGATCCGGCGCTTGGCGTCATCACGACGCACCATTATTCGGCGGCGCATGACTCGCCCGAGAACAAAACTTTCGTCGCCGCGTTCGAAAAGGCCAACCACGGCATGCGGCCGAATTTCATGGCGGTGGGGGCCTATGACGGCATGGCGCTCGTCTATAAGGCGCTGGAAAAGACCAAGGGCGACGCGAGCGGCGACGCTCTGATCGCCGCGATGAAGGGCATGAGCTGGATGAGCCCCCGTGGCCCGGTCTCGATCGACCCGGAAACGCGCGACATCGTGCAAAATATGTATGTCCGCAAGGTCGAGAAGAAGGACGGCGCGCTCTACAACGTCGAGTTCGAGACGATCCCCAACGTGAAGGACCCATACAAGGCCGCGAAGCAGTGATTTGCAAGCTCGCGGCGGCGAGTCGATGGTCGACTTAAGTCCCCTATGCTGACGATCCTTCTTGATGGCGTGGCTTACGGCATGTTGCTGTTCGTGCTCGCGAGCGGACTTTCGGTGACGCTGGGGTTGATGAATTTCATCAACCTTGCGCACGGAGTCTTTGCGATGGTCGGCGGTTACGTGACGGCGCTGATGATGAACCGGCTCGGCGCTCCGTTCCTCGTCACCCTGCCCGCCGCCTTCATCATTCCCGCCATACTCGGCGTCGCGCTCGAGCGCGCGCTCTATCGACGCCTCTATGGCGCGAGCCCGCTCGATCAGGTGCTGTTCACGATCGGCCTTGTCCTGATGTCGGTGCCGATCGCGGACTTCTTCCTCGGCGATGAACCGCAGCAGGTCAATCTGCCGGTCTGGCTCAGCGGGCGCATTGAGATCCACGGCGCCGGCATCGGCGTCTATCGCCTATTTATCATCTTCGTCTGCGCCCTCATCGCCGCGATGCTGCAAATCTTTCTCGTCAAGACCCGCTTCGGCGCGCAACTCAGAGCGGCAGTCGATGACGCGCGCGTCGCCGAGGGTCTAGGGATCAACGTCGACCGGATTTTCGCGATCGCTTTTGCCGTGGGCAGCGGCTTGGCGGGGCTGGGCGGCGCGCTGGCGGCCGATGTCGTCGGCGGTATCGATCCTTCTTTTCCCGTGAAATTCCTGGTGACATTCCTCATCGTGGTCACAATCGGCGGCTCGAACGGAATCCTGGGTGCGCTGTTCGGCGCGCTGCTGCTCGGCGTGCTCGATGTCTCGGGCAAGTATTACGTGCCTTCGATCGGCGCCTTCATCATCTATGGCGTGATGGTCGTCACCCTGATTTTGCGCCCGCAGGGTCTGTTCGCACGCGGAGAGGGGCGATGAGCGCCGCAGGATCCTCCGCGACGACGCTGCGCCTCGCCGCCCATCTACGTCGCCGGGCGCGCTGGCGTTGGCCCGAAATCGTCTTCTGGCTCGCCTTGCCCGCTGCGATTGCCGCCGCCCCATCGCGCGCGGCGCTCATCAACGAAATCCTGATCGCCGGCCTGTTCGCGCTGTCGCTCGACCTGATTCTCGGGCTGACGGGAATCGTGTCGCTCGGACATGCGGCGTTTTTTGGCCTCGGCGCGTATACCGCGGCCATTCTCGCCAGCGCGGGTTTCGCCGACCCGACGTTCGGGCTCCTCGTCGGCGCCGCGGTCGCCGCGATTGTCGGGCTCGCGACCGCGCCATTGCTGCTGCGCGGCTCCGATCTGACGCGGCTCATGGTGACGCTTGGCGTGTCGCTGATGCTCGGTGAACTCGCCAACCGCGCCAGTTGGCTCACCGGCGGCGCTGACGGACTCAATTTCTCGATCGGACGGGTGCTGGGTCTGTTTCCGATCGATTTCACCGGGCAGCGCAACGCGGCGCTCTACAGCTTCGCGATCCTGTTCGTCCTATTCGCCATCGCCCGTCGCCTCGCGCAATCGCCGTTCGGGCTGGCGCTCGCCGCGATCCGGGAAAATCGCCTCCGCGCGGGCGCGCTCGGGATCGCGACAAACCGACGCATCATTGCGATTTACGCCGTTTCTGCCGCCTACGCCGGCGCGGCCGGCGCTCTGCTCGCCCAAACGACGCAAATCGTGTCGCTAGATCTGTTCGACTTTCACCGCTCGGCCGATGTGATGCTGATGCTCATCATTGGCGGCGCCGGCTATCTCTACGGCGGCCTGATCGGCGCGGCGATGTTCATCGTGCTCCGGGACGTGATTTCCGCGGCGACGCCCGAATATTGGGAGTTTTGGATCGGGGCGCTTCTGGTCGCGCTGGTGCTGGTCGGCCGCGAGCGCGTCCGGGACGCCACGGTTCGCGCCGCCTCTCTCGTCATGTTCAGAACCGCAGGCGGGGGCGCGGCGTGACCCTGCCGGCCCTCGAGGCGCGTGGTCTCACGCGTCAGTTCGGCGCGCTCGCCGCCACCGACAACGTGTCGTTCAGCCTGCAGCCGGGAGCGCGCCAGGCGCTCATTGGCCCCAACGGCGCGGGGAAGACGACCCTGATCAATCTGCTGACCGGGGTCCTCAAGCCGACCGAGGGCCAGGTCATCCTGCAGGGCCGCGACATCACCGACCGCTCGCCGAGCGCGCGCGTGCGGTTCGGCCTGTCGCGCACCTTTCAGATCAATCAGTTGTTTCCCGATCTGACGCCCGCCGAGTCGCTCGGGCTCGCGATCTCCGAGCGCAACGGCTCCGGGGCCGATTTTTGGCGCGTGGCGGGAACCCGGCCGGCGATCGTCGCCGAAATCGCGGAGCTGCTGACGCGCTTCGGCCTGGAAAGCGAAATGGATCAGCCGACCCGCAAGCTGCCCTACGGCAAGCAGCGGCTGCTGGAAATCGCGCTCGCGCTCGCGACCCGCCCGCGCGTGCTGCTGCTCGACGAGCCCGCCGCCGGGGTTCCGGAGGAAGAGCGGCAAGACATTCTCGCCGCCCTCGCCGCTCTCCCCTCGGATGTCGCGATCCTGCTGATCGAGCACGACATGGACCTGGTGTTCAATTTCGCGACCCGCATCTCGGTGCTGGTGGCGGGGCGGCTGCTCGCCGAGGGCGAGCCGGAGGAGATCGCGGCCGACGCGCGGGTGCGCGCGGTCTATCTCGGAGAGGACGCGCATGGCTGAGCTGTTGCGCGTCGAAGCCTTGAGCGCCGGCTACGGCGAAGCGCGGGTCATTCAGGGCCTCAGCTTCGCGATCGAGGACGGAAGGTCGCTCGCGGTGCTCGGGCGCAACGGCGTCGGCAAGACGACGCTGATCGACACGCTGGTCGGCGTGACGGACCGGTTCGGCGGGCGCATTCTTCTTGCCGGCGAGGACATCGCCCCGCTGCCGCCGCACCTGCGCGCGCGCCGCGGCGTCGGCTGGACGCCTCAGGAGCGCAACATCTTCCGGTCGCTGACGGTCGAGGAAAACCTCACCGCGGTCGCGGTCGACGGCCCCTGGACGGTCCGGCGCGTCTACGCGCTGTTTCCGCGTCTGGAGGAGCGGCGGACCAACATGGGCCGGCAATTGTCGGGCGGCGAACAGCAGATGCTGGCGATCGGCCGCGCGCTGGTTCTCAACCCGCGGCTGCTTCTGCTCGACGAGCCGACCGAAGGCCTGGCGCCGATCATCGTCGACGAGGTGCTCGCCGTGTTGCGCGAACTGGCGCGCGGCGGCCTGTCGATGATCATCGTCGAGCAGAAGCCGAAGAAGATCCTGCCGTTCACCGACCACGCGATCGTGCTCGACCGCGGCGCCATCGCCCACGAGGCGCCGAGCGCCGAGCTGCTCGCCGACCCCTCGGTGCTCGACGCGCATCTGACGGCGACGCGCAAGACGGCCCGGCCGACAGGCTGACCGACTGACGGGGCTCTGTCAGCGGCCTCGTCTTTTCAAGCGCCTATTCAGCGCCAAAATCCGCCGCGCCTGCGGAACCGTCCGGCGGCGCCGGCGACGGCGCTTGCCGCTTCGGGCCGCGGATTCCATGATTTCAAAGGCTTCCGGCGCCTTTTCGGGCCGACCCGGAAAATCGGGGGCAAGCGCGCGATGTGAGCCCGCCCCCAGGCCCTCGCGGCGCCGAACCCAAGCGGACATGGCGAGGCTGTCGCGCGGCGCTCGCGCCCAAGGTCGGGCCATCGCTCCACACCGTAACTCCAGGGTCCTTATGTTTTTGCACGGGGCGTTAATAACAAACATAAAAAGTGCAAAGTAAATTCATAAAAAACCTATTTATTGACGTATGTCAATTGTGATTGCCTTCTGCCGCTTTTTTGATTACCGCTACGTAATGTTTGGACAATGGGAGCGCCATGCTATGGGCGGGAATGCTGAATACGTGAGGGCGGAGGCGGGAAGCTCAAGGGCGATGGGACGGGTTCTGGCTCCAGCGTCGCTCGCGATCATGGTCGCCGCCGGCCTGGCGAGCGGAGCGCAGGCCGGGTCTTTGTCGCCGTGGGAGACGGTCGTCAACAATGGCATGATCGCCCCGACGTCGACGCCGCTGGCGTCGATCCCCTATTATTTCAGCTACAATCAGCCGTCGATCAACGACTGGGGGCTGGTGGTGTTCCGCGCCCGCGCCAAGCCGCTCAGCGGCGGGGGCGGCGGGCGGCGGCGGGGGCGGCGGCGGCACCACCCAGGGCGTCTACACCAGGGACATGAGCGTCGCGAACTCGTTGATCCAGGTGCTGGCCGACAACAAGGGCACCGTGGTTCCGGCGCCGAACACGACCGGCGCGACCTTCATCGAGTTTCCATCGATCCCGCGCATCGACGCCACGTCCGCCACGGTCGCCTTCCGCGGCCAGTCGCAACCCGTGTACACGCTCCCTGACGGCACCAAGTCAGGGACGTCGGGCGTCTTCACCAATCCGGGCGGAACGCTCATTACCGGGGCGAGCCAACTGGGCGACGCGGGATTCACCCAGTTCCAGGTCCCGAATACGCCGGCGGGCACAGGCTTCGACCAGTTCCCCGGCGCGCCGGCCGTCACCGGCGGCACGACGGTCGTATTCAAGGGCAATTATACGGTCAACAACGTCGGCCAAACCGGCGTGTTCTACCGCGACACCGCCGGCGGCGCCTCCTCGCCGGTCCATGCCATCGCGCAGAGCGGCCAGGCGATTCCCGGCTTCGCCGGCGCCGTGTTCGGGTCGACCGCGCCGCCGTCGGCGGCGAAAAACAAGGTCGTGTTCACCGGCTACGACGTCGAGGACGCGCCGACCGCGGGCGGCATCTTCCTCGCGCCCCTGAAACCGAATCCGGTGTTGACGCCGCTCGTCAGCATCGGCGGCGCAGTGCCCGGAGTGACGGGGCAGACCTTCAGCAATTTTGGCGAGGGGCTGGCCTTCGACGGCAATCATGTCGGCTTCTGGGCCTCCTGGGGCACAGCGACGATGACGGTGCATATGTCCTGTCCGACCGACGGCAACGCCGGCGTCATCGCCTTTTGCAAGCAACAATATCCCAACGGGGCCGATCTGACCGAACCGGTGCATCAGGGCATCTTCGATCTCAATATCGCCGACAACAACCTCAAGATGATCGCCCAGACCGGGCAGAACGGATTCACGGACTTCCTGAACTGGAACTTCTCCGGACAGGTGAACTCGACCGACGGCGAGCCGGCGCGGTGGCGGAGCGCCGCCTATGTCGCGGATTCGAATGGCAATGTCATCTTCACCGGGCAGAGCGGCGCGCTCGAAGGGCTTTATCTCGGGAACGGAACCTCCCCGCTGGAGACCTTGCTGACGACCAACTCTTTGGGCCAGTCCGTGGATCCGATGGCCCCGGCGGGGTCGATCGTGTCGTCGATCGGGCTGGAGCGGGACGGCTTCCGCGGCGATCGGCTGGCGATCAGCGTCGGCATGCTCGACCCGGTCACGCAGGAGAGCTGGGCGGGCATTTACACGGCCGCGGTGCCTGAGCCCTCGACCTGGGCGATGCTGCTCCTCGGCTTCGCCGGCCTCGGCTATGCAGGGTATCGCCGGGCGCGAACGGGCGGCGCGCTGCTCGCCGCTCACTAGGCGAAACCCGGACTGTCGGGTTTAGGGAAATTGCGGTGGCGGCGGCGTGACAGCCGCGCGCCATCGGCCTGCCTGACCGAGGCGGCGTTCCCCACCTTGCATGAAACCAAAATTGGCCGCCGCGACCGTCGGCGACGCCGACATGGGTCGAGCAAGGCGTAACCCCCGGGATCACGGCGTCCAGATCCCGTAGCCGCGCGCCATCGCCGCGGCGCACAGCGGGATCGCCGCGAACAGCGCCGCCTCGACGTAAAGCGCCGTGCGCAGCTGCGCGACCTCGTCGCCGGGCGGACGAAAGGAAGCGTCGGCGCGAACCCGGCGCCGCCAGACGATGTAGGAATAGGTCGGCGCGACCGAGAGCAGCACGATCCCGGCGAACAGCGCCATCTTGAGCCAGAAGAACAGGTTCGCGCCATAATATCCGGCGCCCTTGGCGCCCAGGAACACCCGCGCCACGCCCGCCGCCAGCGCGATCGCCGCCGCGATCCCGAACCAGGCGTCGACGCGCGCCAGCCTCAGCACCCGCCGGCCGTCGACGTCGCCGGCCATCAGCGCGATTTCCGCGGCGAGAATTCCGGCCAGCGAAAACACCGCCAGATGATGGAGACTCGCGAGCAGCCAGTCGACAAACATGGGAAAAACGTCTCCGTCGCCTTGCGGACGATACGCCGGTTTGGCGCCGTGATCGCGCGAGAAACGCCGCCTGCGCGAAGCGATCTCCCGGAACACCGTCACACCTGCCGTCAAATGCAGGGCGAGCGCAAGCGGGCGGCCGCGGCGCCTTGCCAGACGGCTCGGACTGCGACAATTTGCGCAGGTCCGGCAATCGCCGAGGCAATATCAGTTCAGCCCGGGCCTGCGGCTTTCCATCCTCGTCGCCGCAAGCTGCGTCGTCGTCGCCCCATCTCATGTTTCCCGCCCCTTGGCGCAACGCGCATTTCACCCCAGAGTCCTCCCCGCGCTCGACCGGAGGCGCCCATGCCGCACGCCGCCGCCGATGACGGGGTGAAACTCTATTACGAGGAGACGGGCGCCGGCGCGCCGATCGTGTTCGCGCATGAATTCGCCGGCGACCTCGGGAGCTGGGAGGCGCAGCTGCGCCATTTCGGCCAGCGCTACCGCGCCATCGCCTACAACGCCCGCGGCTATCCGCCGTCGGACGCGCCGGAGGACGTGGGCAAGTATTCGCAGAGTCCGCGCGGCCGACGACATCGCCGCCGTGCTCGATCATTTGCAAATTCACCGCGCCCATGTGGTCGGCCTGTCGATGGGCGGGTTCGCGGCGCTGCATTTCGGCTTCCGGCATGGGCCGCGCGCCCGTTCGCTGACGGTCGCCGGCTGCGGCTATGGGGCCGATCCCGCCAGGCGGGAGGATTTTCGCGCCGAGGCCGCCAACACGGCGGCCTTCCTGCGCGAACAGGGCATGGAGAAATTCGTCGAGCGCTACGCCTACGGGCCGACGCGGGTGCAACTGGAGAACAAGAGCCCGCGCGCCTTCGCCGAATTCAAGCGCCGGCTCGCCGGGCATTCCGCCATCGGCTCGGCCAACACCCAGCTTGGCGTGCAGCGCGAGCGGCCCTCGCTGTACGACCTCCAGGACCAGATGAGGGCGCTGACGGCGCCGACATTGATCCTTGCCGGGGACGAGGACTGGCCCTGCCTGCTGCCCGGCATTCTGATGAAGCAGACCATCCCTTCCGCGGCGCTGGCGGTGATGCCGAATTGCGGCCACGGCATCAACATCGAGGACCCCGACGAGTTCAACCGCATCGTCGGCGATTTTCTGGCCCACGCCGATTCCGGCCGCTGGCCGACGCGCGACCCGCGCGCGATCAGCGCCTCCATCACCGGCATGCGTTGAGCCGCAAGCCCGCGCGAAAACGGTTTGACTTCGCGCCCTTGCCGCTCTATAGGCTCACCCGCTCCAGCGCGGCATTACGCCGCGCTTTTGGTTTTGCGCGCATGATGCGCGCTCCGCCTCAAATCCGAGCGGGAAAGCCCGCGGCGCGATCGGCGCCGCGAACTTTCGGTCCAACTGCCAAGAAGCCGGCCTGATGCGGAATTGTCCGCGTCAACGAGCCGGGCGGAACACGGGAAAGAACGATGTTCGCAGTCATCAAAACCGGCGGCAAGCAATACAGGGTCGCCGCCGACGACAAGATCACGGTCATGGCGCTGCCCGGCGAAGCCGGGGCGCAGGTGGTGTTCGATCAGGTGCTGGCGCTGTTCGACGACGCGACGAACCATGTCGGCGCCCCGCATGTGGCGGGCGCGAGCGTCGTCGGCGAAATCGTCGAGCAGACGCGCGGGCCGAAGGTGATCGCGTTCAAGAAACGCCGGCGCAAGAATTCGAAGCGCAAGCGCGGCCACCGGCAGGACCTCACGATCGTGCGCGTGACCGGGATTCTGACCGACGGCGCCCAGCCGGCCGAACAGGCCGCGCAGGCGTAAGGCGGGCGCGGGCCGGCGATTCCCTCGCCGGTTCGTATGCGCTAAAGATGATCGCAATTCCGCCGCGCCGCCAGGCCGGCGCGGTGAAGGTTCGGAGCAAGGTTCATGGCTCACAAAAAAGCAGGCGGTTCGTCGCGCAACGGTCGCGATTCGGACGGGCGGCGCCTCGGCGTCAAGAAATTCGGCGGCGAGAAGGTCGTCAGCGGCATGATTATTGTACGACAGCGCGGCACCAAATTCCATGCCGGCCGCAATGTCGGCATGGGGACGGACCATACGCTGTTCGCCACCGCCGCCGGCGAAGTCGGGTTCGGACGAAAAGGCGACGGCCGGCAATATGTAACGGTGCGCGCGCCGAGCGCGAGTGAATAGAGCGGGGTCGAAGACGAGAACCCCGCTCAGGCGACAAGCCCCGCGGACGTTCTCGAAACTGAAACCTTCGAGATGAGACAAAAGGCCAAAAGCCGTCTCAGTCGTCCAGTAAGCCTCGAGCTTACGAAGGGGATGCGGTCGCCCGCGTCTCCTTCGTCGTTTTGGGCCCTGCCGCTTCGGGGCCCGCTGGGCCGGAGCTTACATGTTTCCCGATCTCGCCAGAGACGATGTGTTCCGCCTCGAGACGGCGCGGTTATGGCTGCGCTGGCCGCGCGGCTCGGACGCGGCCGCGATCGAGCGGTTCTGCGGCCTGTGGGAGGTCGCGCGCTACACGGCCCGCATCCCCCATCCCTATCCTCCCGGCACGGCCGAGCGCTTCATCTATGCGACGCGCGAAGCCAACGCGTCAGGGCGCGACCTCACCCTGGTGATGACGCCCAGGAAGGGCAGGCGCGACGCGCTGGGCTCGATCAGCCTGGAGACGCGCGGCGCGGACCGCCTGACGCTCGGCTTCGTGCTCGCGCCCGAGGCCTGGGGCAAGGGCCTGGCGACCGAGGCCGCCCAGGCGATGGTCGACACGGGATTTTCGCTGACCGCCTCGATCGAAATCCTGGCCAGCGTCAGGATCGAGAACGCCGCCTCGCGCCGCGTGCTGGAAAAGTGCGGCTTCGCGCTCGCCGGCACGGGGCTGCAAGGCGCGCCGGCGCGCGGGGGCATGGTGGAGTGCCACAGGTTCCGCCTCGGCCGCGACGCCTGGTCGGAGGAAAACGCGCGCCGCCGCACGGCGTCCGCCGGATTGGCCCGCGCGTCGTGACGGAAAGGCGGCGATGAAATTTCTCGATTCCGCGCGCGTCTATGTCCGCTCGGGCGACGGAGGGGCGGGGTGCGTCTCGTTCCGGCGCGAGAAATTCATCGAATTCGGCGGCCCCGACGGCGGCGACGGCGGGCGGGGCGGCGACGTCGTGGTCGAATGCGCGGCCGGCCTCAACACGCTGATCGACTTCCGCTATCAGCAGCATTTCAAGGCCAGGACCGGCATGCACGGCATGGGCAAGAAACGCGCCGGCGGGCGCGGCGCCGACGCGGTCCTCAAAGTCCCGGTCGGCACGCAGGTGTTCGACGAGGAGAGCGGCGCGATGCTCGCCGACCTCGAACGCGAAGGCGAGCGGGTGGTCGTCGCCCGGGGCGGCAACGGCGGCTTCGGCAACGCCCATTTCGCCACCTCGACCAACCAGGCCCCGCGCCGCGCCAATCCGGGCCAGGAGGGAATCGAGCGCACGCTCGTCCTGCGGCTGAAGCTGATCGCCGACGCGGGTCTCGTCGGCCTGCCCAACGCGGGCAAATCGACGTTTCTCGCCGCCGTTTCCGCGGCCAAGCCCAAGATCGCCGACTATCCGTTCACCACCCTGCATCCGGGCCTCGGCGTCGTGCGCATCGACGGGCGCGATTTCGTGCTCGCCGACATTCCCGGCCTGATCGAGGGCGCGCATGAGGGTCATGGCCTCGGCGACCGTTTCCTCGGCCATATCGAGCGCTGCAGCGCGCTGGTGCATCTGATCGACGCGACCGGCGCCAACGCCGGCGCCGACTATCGCGCCGTCCGGCGCGAACTCGCCGCCTACGGCGAGGGGCTCGACGACAAGACCGAGATCGTCGCGCTGTCGAAAGTCGACGCCGTCGATGACGAGACGCTGACGAAGCAGACCGAGCGTTTGAAGCGCGCGATGCGCGGCTTCGGCCCGCCGGTCGCGCAAGGCGAGAAGCGCGCCAGGCCGATCATGCTGTCCGCCGTGGCGCGGATCGGCGTCACCGAGACGCTGAGGGCGACGATCGCGGCGATCGAGGCGAAACGCGCCGAAGACGCGACCGCGAGCGCCGTCAAGCCAGGCCCCTGGGCGCCGTCGATTTGACCGAATTGCGAGCGGACGCGCGATCCGCCAAAGAAGCGCATATAGGTATTTTCCGTCCCTGTTCCGCACAACATCAGGCGTTATGGTGGGTCGACGTCTCATGCGGAACAGGGATCAATCGTTATGCGCGCACTGATTGCCTTGCTGGTGATTGTCTATCTCGTTGGCGTTGGCGTCGCGCTATCGCCGACAATTCAGGCCAAGTGGAATAGCGCCTCGGCGTCGGAACTCGCCACCAGCGTTGGAGAGTCTCTGCCCAATGCGCTCGCGTGGCCGGTAAGAATTTATCATGGCATGACCGACCACGGCTGACCGCGTTCGCCCGAAGCGCACGAATCCATCATCTCATTTCATTGTCGCGACGATCCGCGAGGCGTTCCCGCGGGATGACGGGTTGGCTCGGGTCGCCTGCGACGAACGGGCGCCTCAAATTCCAGGGGTAGGAAAACGATGCGGAATTGGGCATGATCGGCGCCGCCGAACGGAAACGGTACGGCGTCCATGACATTGACATGAGGACCAGCGGCGAGGTCTCGCGAGCGGGGCGATTGCCCGATGATTGGCGGCGAAGGCGCTTTCGTTCGACGCCTCGGCCGCTGTTCGTCGCGCCGGCTCCAAGCATCGAGCGGGATATTTCCGCCGCCATCAACGGAGACGCCTAATGACTGTGACCCATTCGGATGCGCTGGTGCTGTTCGGCGTGACGGGCGATCTCGCCCACAAGAAGATCTTCCCTGCGCTCTACGCCATGGCGAAAAAAGACGCCTTGAAGGTTCCGATCATCGGCGTCGCCATGCCGACATGGGATCTGGCGCGCCTGCGCCAGCAGGTGGCGGACAGCGTCAAGCAATCGGGCGCGCTCGATAACCAGCCTGCTCTCAAACATCTTCTGTCCTTATTCAGCTATGTGAGCGGGGACTACAAAGACCCGGGCACGTTCGCGGGGATAAAGCAGGCGCTGGGCGGCGCTCAACGTCCCACCCACTACCTCGCCATCCCGCCATCGCTGTTCGAGACGGTGATCAAGGGCCTGGGCGCGGCGCACCTGGCCGAGCATGCGCGCGTCGTTGTCGAAAAGCCGTTCGGGCGCGACCTCGCCTCCGCCCGGAAGCTGAATCGCGCGGCGCAATCGGTATTCCCGGAAGACTTGATCTTCCGCATCGACCACTTTCTCGGGAAGGAGGCGATCATGAATATCCTCTATTTCCGCTTCGCCAATTCCTTTCTGGAGCCGATCTGGAACCGCAATTATGTCGCCAGCGTTCAAATCACTCTATCGGAGGAGTTCGGCGTGGAAAGCCGCGGCGCCTTCTACGAAACCGCCGGCTGTCTGCGCGACGTGGTCCAGAACCACATGTTCCAGATTGTCGCGCTGCTTGCCATGGAGCCGCCGGCCGGCAGGCATTTCAGCGCTGTCCAAAACGAGAAGGCCAAGGTCTTCCAAGCCATGCGCCCGCTGAAGCCAGACGATCTGGTGCGCGGCCAGTACGCCGGTTACCGCGAGGAGCCGCAGGTGGCGAAGGACTCCGACGTCGAGACGTTCTGCGCCCTGCGGCTTTTCATCGACTCGTGGCGCTGGGAAGGAGTGCCGTGGTGCCTGCGCGCCGGCAAATACCTGGCCGAAACGGCGACCGAAGTTCTGGTGGAACTAAAGGCTCCGCCCCAGAGGCTGTTCGCCGACTCATCGCCAGCGGCCGGCCGGACCAACTATCTGCGCTTCCGGATCGCGCCCGATTCCGCCATCGCCCTCGCCGCCCGCGTCAAGAAACCTGGGAAGGAGTTCGTCGGCGAACAGCAGGAGCTTTACCTGCTCGAGGAACAGCCCGGCGAGGAACCGCCCTACGAGCGCCTGTTGGGAGACGCCATGGCCGGCGACGGGGCGCTTTTTACCCGCGAGGACGCGATCGAAGCCGCCTGGTCGGTGGTCGAACCTGTCTTGAAGACGCATCACGCGGTGCGCCCTTACCGTCGCCACAGCTGGGGGCCGAAAGAGGCCGACGCGATCATCGCCGCCGACGGGGGCTGGCGAAACCCCAGCCCCGCTGACGCATCAGGGTCCGACCGGTCGGCGGCGCCTGCCGCCAGCGGATAATACAACGCCGAAGGCGCGTCCATGAATCCCGCCCGCCCGCGCATCCGGACGATCAATGGCGGCTCGTCGAGCATCACGTTCGCGTCGTTCGAGGGCGATGAGCCCTATTCCAGACGACCGCGAATTTTTTCGAGCCCGGCGCGGGCGCAACCATCATCCAATTTGCCGCCTGGCGCGCCCGCGGCGCCGATCGCGCCAATGGTCTCGTCCGCGCGTTTGATCACGACGCCGCCGCCGAAGAACATGACATGGGGAAGCTTAGACAGGGGCGCGATCGAATCCTCGCCTTTGGCGCGTTCAGCCAAAGCCAGCGTGTCATTCTTGAACGAGGCCGCGGTATAGGCCTTGGCGTAGGCGCTATCGAGCGTGTGCGCGCCCGTCCCGTCCCCGCGCAGCGTCGCGATTGTCACGCCGTCGGCGTCAACCACGACGGCGGTTTCGTGATATCCTTGCTTCGCGCATACGGAGACTGCTTCGCTCGCCGCTTCGGCTGCGAGGGCCGAAGGTATGCGATGCGTGATCAATGTCTCGGCGGTCGCTATAGACCCCGAAAGGACGACGACGACCGTCGCCGCTCCGAACATGTATCCAAGCATTGTGGCGCTCCTCCTTCATTGCGCTTTCGAGCCCAGTGCGCGCCTGTCCGGCGTCGTGACGTCGAGAAGACGTGGCCAATGTCGCGCCGTCAATTCAAATTTGAGACCCGCTACGCAATCGCCCGCGATCGCTGGAACGCCCCTATCGCTTGCGGATTTGACGGCTGACGACGCGACCAAGGCGATTTCACGAGTAAGGGTTCGTCTCGCGCTCACCCTGCTCGGTCACCGATTATTTTCGTCGCAATGAAGTCGAACAAAAGGCCGATAGCAAGTGTTGACCGCGGCGCATCGCGGCGCGATTGCGCGTGCCTTGACGCCCCCAGCCCGGTGGCGCGCGCACGGGCCCCGCGCCCGCCCTTCCGGCGCGGGGCCTTTCGTCGGCATGGGGGTTCGCGGCGCTGTCGCCCTGGCGCTTCGGGTCACGCTCGCCCACAGCGCCTTGCGCGAGTGACCGGCGCGCGTCGATCGCGGAAGATCGAGGGGAATTGCGCCAGCGTTTTTCAACCGTAAAGTTGCCGCTTGCGGCATGTGAAACATTGTGTTTACTTAACAGGAGCACCGACTTGGGGCGGGGGAGCGGCGTGTGTGACCGCCTTGGCGGGTGGGCCAAAAGCGCAGCATTGCAACCTCGATCGCGCAATGAGCGTAGGAAATGCTATTCTGGCCGCGCAGCAGGCGCGAGAGGGCTGAAAGAATCGAGGCGGAAGCGGAGGCGCTGATTCGCAGCCTCGGCGCGGACGCATACTCCGCCGCGCGCCTGCGCGAAGAGGAGGCCAGTTCGGAGGCGACGGCGAGATATTGGAGCCACGTCGCGCTGGCGGTTGCGAGCGGCGCGGGAATGCGCATCGAGGCGGATTCCGCCGCCGCAATCGCAACGGAGGCGGACTTCAAACCGAATCGGAGGTTCGGCGCTTCGCCTCCGCGCGCCCCTCGCTCGGAGGTCAGGCCGGTGGAGAACCAGCGTACTCTTGCCGCGAAATCACAGCCGTTCAGGATCCAATTTTTGGGCGCGGCGCCCGACCACGCGCCGTCGATTTTGCAGGAAGTCGAGATTGAAGCGTCGGACGCCTCCGCCGCGATCGTCGCCGCTTCGAATATCGCGTGGCCGCCTCGCACCATCGGACTTCGCATTCTCGATCGCGAGGGCCGCGAGGTCTTTAGTCGACAGAAGGCCGATCGCCGCTAGGCGTCGCAAATGACGAAACGTTTGTCGGCGCGCGGTTCCCGGCGGGCGCGCGTAAGCACGCCGGCCTTCGTCGAGCCGCGGCTATTGCACCAGTTTGGCGCGAAGCCTGGCGAACTCGGCTTCGCTGATCGATCCTGATTTCTTCAGCCCCTCGAGCTTCACGATCTCATCCGCGACGCTGAAGCCGACGACACGCCGCAGATCGTCGCGCGCTTGTTGGGCTTGCAGGCTGTTTCGCTCCGCCATGCCTCTTCCTTGAAAGATCATATAGACGAGCAAGCCGAGATAGGATGTGAAAATCAGGAAGATCACCCACAGCGCTTTGCCCCAGCCGGAAATGTCATGACGGCGAAACAAGTCGCCAATCACAGTAATCAATAGCCAAAACCAGACGACGAATATGAATATAGCAAGGACATCGGTCAAAAAATTGGAAAAAGTGAAACCCCCTTCGAAGAGCATGTCGATTCTCCCATGTTGCTCGCGCTCAAAACTGGCGTCGGCGACAGGCTACCGCGAGCGAGGGCCGTGCGCCACGTCCCGCGACCGATCCGGCGACCAGGGGCCAGCGGACGGGCGGCGCCGATTCGACCTCAACTTGCCCTGAGCGTCGCCGCCTCGCGGAGGAATTCGGATGTCTCCCCGGCGGAAAATCGGCCCTGGCAAAGGTTCTGGCGAGGCGGGGACCGAGATTTGAGCGGGGCAGGGGTGATCGCCCTCACCCGCGCTGCTTGAGGAAAGCCGCGAAGGCGTTCAGCGTCGCCTGCGAGACATAGTGCTCGACGCCCTCGGCGTCGGCCTCCGCCGCCTCGCGCGGCGCCCCGACCGCAAGCAGAAGATCGACGACCAGGCGGTGGCGCTGGCGCGAGCGCTCGGCCATCGCCTGGCCGGCGGGGGTCAGGAACACGCCGCGATAGGGCTGCGAGATCGCCAGCCCCTCGCGCTTCAGCCTCGCGATCGTCTTGCTCGCGGTCGGATGGGCGACGCCGAGATGGCTCGCGATATCGGTCATCCGCGCCTCGCCGTTGGCGGCGTGAAGGTCGGCGATCAGCTCGGTGTAGTCCTCGAGCAGCGACGCGGCGCGCGCCTCGCGCGCCCGGCCGAAACGGCGCGCATGCGCTGCGCGCGCGGTCTCGCTGGCGGCGCCGTTCGTCGGCTTGGACCCCATCCGCTCGTCTTTCTCCCACGCGCCGATACTTGTACCGCCCCGGCGGCTGGAGAGGCAAATCCGCCTTCCAGACGGCCGGTCGCTCATTCGTCGTTGTGAGGAGCCATGGCGCGCGTCAAAGGCGTCGAAGAACGCTCTTCTTGTGACGGTCGACGAGCGCCCGCCGAGATGGAATGCGATGAGTTTCGCTCCGTGCGGCCGGCCGTCGGCCAACCGCACGCAAGACCGCAACGCCGCTCATTTCGCGAGATTGTCGACGCCGGCCTTGTAAATTCCATCCATGACCTTCTTGGCGTCGGAGTCGCTCGCGCCCTTGGCGTCGTACTTGCCGGTCCAGACAATCGAGGAGCCCGCGCCCGCCGGAACCACGGCGATCGTGGAATGATAATTGGCGACCGGAAGCGGCCCGCTCAAAATGGTGTAAGAATATGTCCGCCCCGCATCGTCACGACTCTCCAATCGTTCGACGATGACGCCGCCGTCCGCGGTGGTCAGCGTCCGGACCTTTCCGTCCTCGGACAAAGCGCAGGTCAACCCCGGAACCCATTTCGAGATCCCGCAAAAATCGCCGACCTTCGCCCACACGGCGTCTGGAGAAGAGGCGGACGCCGCCGTATATTTCGATTCAATCGCGAAAGCCGGATGCGAAAACGACGCAAGCAGAGCGCCGCCGCACGCCAGGGCAAGAGCTTTTTTCATGAGCGTATTCCTCCCAGGTTTCCCCGTCCATTTTGGGACGACGGATGAACGCTTATAGGGCCAAAATTTCATCACTAACAGGGGTTCATTCGAGCGTTGGCTTGGTCTGACCAGGGCCCGAGCGCCGTCTGGCGCGACCGCCCGTCACGCGGAATCCGCCTCGGCCGCCGCCGGAACAGCGTCCGCGCCGCATGCTTACTTCCGCGCCAGCACCTCGCGCACGCGTTCGACCAGTTCGGCCTGGGGCGCGGAGCTTTGCGCGCGCTGGCGCAGCTCGAGATAATCGGCGCGGTCCTTGGTCGCCTTGGCGAGTTCGGCGCCGAGCTTCAGATCGCGGATCGTCACCAAAGGCCCGCCGGGCGCGTCGCGCTCGTTCGAGCCCTGGATCACCGCGCAGCGGCTGCCGCGCTTATCCGCGTATTTGAGCTGGGCGTTCATCTTTCCGTCGCCGAGATAAAGTTCGGCGGCGATGCCGGCCGCGCGCAAGCTCGCGACCAGGCGCTGGGCGCTCGCCATCGACGTCGGGTCGCGATCGAGCGCCAGCACCACCACCGGCCCCGGCGCCTGGCTCCCCGCGACGATCGGGCTCTTGATCGCCCTGAGCGCGGCGAGGAGCCGCGAGACGCCGATCGAAAAGCCGGTCGCCGGGACCGGCTCGGCGCGAAAGCGCGCCACCAACCCGTCGTAGCGCCCGCCGCCGCCGACCGAACCGAAGCGCACCGGGCGGCCCGCCTCGTCCCTGACCTCGAAGGTCAGGTCCGCCTCGAATACGGGCCCAGTGTAATATTCGAGGCCGCGCACGACGGAGCGGTCGATCAGGATCCGATCTTCGTGGTAGCCGCCGGCGCCAGCGAGGTCGGCGATTGCGCGCAATTCGTCCAAGCCTTGCCGGCCGGTCGGACCGAGCTCGACTTTGTGTGAGAGCCATTCGAGGCGAGCGACGTTCGCCTCTGCCTGCTTAAGGAACGGATCGGGCTCGTACCCGCGCTGAGTGTGCGCGGAATAGCCGAGGAATCGCATCACGTTGTCCGCTTGCGCTCCTGACAGGCCGGCGCCAGGGGTGAAGTCGCCGCTTTCGTCCTTGCGGCCGCCGGTCAGCAGCGCGAACACCCCTGAAGGCCCGAGGCGGTCGAGCTTGTCGATGGCCCGCAAGACCGTCGTTCGACGCTGAGCGTCAATGGCCCCGTCCGCGCTCAGAGCCTCCATCAATCCATCGAGCACCTTGCGGCTGTTGACCTTGATCACGTAGTCGCCGCGCGCAATTCCGAGCGCCTCCATGCAGTCGGCCGCCATCATGCAGATTTCGGCGTCGGCGGCGGGCGAGCCCGAGCCGACCGTGTCGGCGTCGAACTGCATGAACTGGCGGTAGCGGCCCGGTCCCGGCTTCTCGTTGCGGAACACCCAGCCGGCGCGGTAGCTGCGATAGGGCTTGGGCAGCCGGTCGAAGTTCTCGGCGACGAAGCGGGCGAGCGGCGCGGTCAGGTCGTAGCGCAGCGACAGCCATTGCTCGTCGTCGTCCTTGAACGAGAACACGCCCTCGTTCGGGCGGTCCTGATCGGGCAGGAACTTGCCGAGCGCTTCGGTATATTCGATGAACGGCGTCTCCACCGCCTCGAACCCGTACAGCTGATAGACCTCGCGGATCCTGGCCATCATCGCCTCGGCGGCGGCGATGTCCGCGGCGTCGCGGTCGATGAGCCCGCGCGGCAGGGCGGCGCGGACGCGGCCCGGTGCGTCGGTTTCGGTCATTGAAGCTCCATTTTCCAAGAGCGCGGCTTCCCAAGAGCGCGGCGTTTAGACGATGTTGGCGGCGATGTTGATGGTGAGGGCGAGAATGACCGTGTTGAAGAAGAACCCGACGACCCCCTGAATGACGCAGATCCGGCGCATGCGCTTCGACGTGACGTTGACGTCGGAAGTCGCGAACGTGCAGCCGATGACGAAGGCCTGATAGACGAATTCGCCCCAATCCGGCGCGGCCCCGCCGGGAAATTCGAGGCCGCCGCCAATCCCGCCGCGCACGGGGGCGAAATAGACGCCCGCATAATGCAGCGCGAACATCACCTGCAGGAAGGTCCAGGCGCTCAGAACCGTCGCCCCGACGAGCGCGAGGCGCTCGGCCTTGGGCAGACCGGTCATGTCCTTCATCGGGCCCAGTTCCCAGACGATCGCCGCTATGGCGGCAAAAGCCGCCGCGATTCCCAGGACCACCAACACCCATTGGTTCTCGTCCTCGGGCCGCGAAAAGACGCGCGCCTCCCGGCTCGGGTCGGCCATCATCAATCCGATCATGACCAGAAACGCCCAGGCGCCGGCGTTCCAGGCGAGGAGAAGGCGGGTCGGCTCGCGAATCTCGAACGGAAAGGCGAAATAGGTCGCGACCATGATGACCGCCCCGGCGAGCAGGCGCGGCCGATGGGCGACGTTCGCCAGAAAGCCGCTTGGAGCCTTGTCGGCTTTCGGCGGAAGGCGCGGTTTGGACATGAAGAGGGCCGTTCGGGTTCTGGACCGCGCCTGCCTTGCCCGAGGCCGTCTGGAGGGTCAAGCGGCGCTCGGCGCCGGGCGGGCGTTTCGCCGCGTCGGGCCTGACGCGGCGCAGGCGTCGCCGCGAGGCGGCGGCCCTCGCATATCGGTCTCGCCGCGCTTGACGCGCGCCATGGCGATCGCCATAGACCAACGACCCATGAACGCGACGGTTTCCACGCGCGCCGACGGGCGCGTGACGGTGGTGACGATCGAGCGGCCAGAGCGGCGCAACGCCGTCGACCCCGCGACCGCGCGCGCTCTCTTTACCGCCTTCGAGCGCTTCGACGCCGACCCGAACGCCGACGTCGCGGTGCTGACCGGCGCCGGCGGGGCGTTCTGCGCCGGCGCCGATCTTCAGGCGCTGGCCGGGGCCGAGCTTGAACCGATCGAGCCCGGCGGCGAATTCGGACCGATGGGCCCGACCCGGCTCAGGCTCGGCAAGCCGGTGATCGCGGCCGTCGAAGGGCCCGCGGTCGCCGGCGGAATGGAGCTCGCGCTGTGGTGCGATCTTAGGATCGCGGCGCGTTCGGCCGTTTTTGGCGTTTTCAACCGCCGCTTCGGCGTGCCGCTGGTCGACCTCGGCACGATCCGCCTGCCGCGCATGATCGGCCATGGCCGCGCGCTCGAACTGATTCTGACCGGGCGCGCGGTCGGCGCCGAGGAGGCGCTCCGGATCGGTCTCGTCAACGAAGTGACCGCGGACGGCGAGGCGCTGACCCGCGCGACGGCGCTCGCCCGGACGCTTAGCGGCTTTCCGCAACACGCGATGCGCAACGACCGCCTGTCGGCGATCCTGCAATGGGATCTGGACCAGCCGGCGGCGATCGCCAACGAAGTCGCGCTCGGCCTGAAGACCCTGGCCAGCGGCGAGACGGCGGCGGGGCTCGGGCGTTTCAAGAGCGGCGTCGGGCGGCACGGCCGCTTCGAGCCAGACGTCGGATAGAGGCCCGAGCATGCGTCGTGAGCGATTGAATGTCGTGGATCGACGTTGAGTGCTCTTCGCGGGTCTCGGCGGCGGAGGTCGCAATTCGGGCGGGAAGCTGCCGTTCGATCGTGTGCCCCCGTAAACTCAAAGTCCGCCCGAAGCGGAATACTGGGCGAGACTCCGGCTACAGCCCGGACTCGATAGCCCGGAGCAGCCGGAAGCGCATATCGCCGTCATTGCTCGCGAGCGAGATCACGAAACGGACCCGCCCATGGCTTGAGGTGTCGGCATAGCCGGCGAGCGTGCGGACGCCCTCCATGGTGCCGGTCTTGTCCATTCCGCCGTCATGGCCGTGGAGCAGGTCGGCGTGGGGCGCGAAGAGCTCGAGCACTTTGGCGAGGCCGCGAGCGGTGAAGTGGTTGTTGCGGCTGATGCCCGAGCCCTCCTCGAGATGGATGGCCTCGGCGAGGCCGTGCGCGGCGAGCATCTCATTCGCTACCTGGAGCGACTTCTCGAGGCTGACCGGCCCGCCCAGGCGGCGCCCGCCGATCTCCAGGAAGACCTGGTTGGCGATGTAGTTGTTGGAGGCGCGGAACAACGCGACGAGGACCTCCGAAAGGGTGCGCGACTGTCGGTGAACGTAGACCGGCTTCAGTCCCTTGGGTACGGTTCCGGTCGAAATCTTGCCCGTCACGCTGCCGCCCGCCCGCTCGATGAACGCGGCGATTAGCTCGCCGGAATATTGGAGGCTCGCCGTGGGGTCCTGGCTCAAGCTGACGCGGCCGATTCCGTCTAGGGCCCCGCGCCCGGAACTGGGTGATCGCGAGCGGGGTGATCGGGGTCTGCTTCTCGGCGGAGCGGATCTTGTTGCCGCTGCGCACGGCGTAGACAGTGTTGAAATTCACCGCCAGTGCGGAGTTCAGCGCATTGTAGGCCTCGTCGGTGTCCTCGATGCCCGGGATGCGGAGGTTCGAAGGATAGTAGCTCGCGTCGAGCATGATGCCGGTGATCGGCTCCTTGCCGACTGCTGCGACCAACTCGGTCGCGAGTGGAGCCAGTTCCTCTGAAATAAGGAAAGGATCGCCGCCTCCGCGCACGTAGAGCACCCGCTTGTCGTCGAGATAGAAGCGGGTCTTGAAACGGTAGTCGCCGCCCAGGACCTCCATCGCCAGCCAAGCCGTCACGATCTTGGCCACTGACGCGGGGACGAAGGGCTTATCAGCATTCTGAGCCACCAGCTCGTCACCCTCGGCGTCCATCACCAGCACCAACGCCGACGGAGCGAGGGCCGCGACCTTCTCCTTGACGCCGGCCAGGGCCGGAGCGGGTAGCAGGAGCAAAGCGAGGGCGAGCAGACGAGACCACATGGCGATTCCAGCGCGGGCGCAGCGTCCGCGACTTGCGGACCTATGCTAGCGATACTCAAGTGTTAAGTCTGTCAGATCGCAGAATATCCACTTATGGCGCTTGCCTTCCGTACCGAGACCGATCAGGAACGCGCACTCCCGGTCGGCTCAGACGCATTCACGGCGCCATCGGCGAAGACCCGCTTCTTGCGCTTTGCCGTACCCCGCAGGATCGTCTCCGCGCGGCTGAAATCTCTTTAGAGCGACCATGTCATTTGGGCGCCGAGCGTTCGATTTCATCGACTGGCGCCGCGCCGACCTGGCGTCTTATCCCTAAGGATCGCGTTTCGCGGCATTTCGATTTGACTTGAGGCCTAAATTCGTCGACCAGTCGCGAGCGCCAAGGCGAGGGCTGCGTCGATGAGTTCGGGTTCCGACGATCGCGACGAGGACGCAGCGCTGCGCGCGAGGCTCGACAAGCTCTCCGGCGCCCTGAAAGCGCGGGCGAAAGCGCCGGAAGCCGCGCCGCCGCCGGGCGAGGCGCCGCGCGCCGACAGCGCGGGAAGCGCGATGTCGCTGGGCTTGAGGGCGGGCAGCGAGTTCGTCGCCGCGGTGATCGTCGGCGCCGCGATCGGCTGGGGGGCCGATCGCCTGTTCGGCACAAAGCCCGCCTTCCTGATCGTGTTTTTCCTTCTCGGGGTCGTGGCGGGGGTGTGGAACGTGATCCGGGCGACCTCGCCCAAGGGCGGGTCTTCCGTGCGTAATTCGCCCTTGTCTCGCGCGAACTCGCCGGATAAAGACGTGCGGCGATCGGCTCTGGGGGCCGATCCTGCGGCCTCGCAGGGGGGACGCGAAGCTTCCGGCGGGGCGCGCGAGCCCCTCGACGGGGCGGATGACGACGAGGATTAGACGACGTGGCGACCGAGACGGGACCGGCGATCAATCCGATCGAGCAATTCTCGATTCATCCGGTCGTGCAGATTTCCGTCGCCCATCATGACGTCTCGTTGACCAATTCCGGGCTGTATATGTTGCTGGCGGTCGCCCTCACCTGCCTCCTGGTCGCGATCGGCGCCAGGGGAGGGGCCGGCGTTCCCGGCCGCATGCAGGCTATGGCCGAGATGGCCTACGAGTTCGTCGCCGGCATGGTGCGATCGGCCGCCGGCGAGGCCGGCATGCGGTTTTTCCCGTTCGTCTTCTGCATTTTCTTCTTCGTCCTGCTGTGCAACCTGATCGGCTTCATTCCCTACTCCATGGCGGTGACGAGCCACATCGTCATCACCGTCGCCCTGGCGCTGCTGGTGTTTCTCACCGTCGTCGTCGTCGGCCTCATGGAGCACGGCCTGCACTTCTTCAAACTGTTCGTCCCCCCGGGCGTGCCGATCTATATTTTGCCGCTGGTCGTGGCGATCGAGATCATCTCCTTCCTGTCGCGCCCGGTCAGCCACTCGGTGCGCCTGTTCGCCAACATGCTCGCCGGCCACATCACCCTCAACGTCTTCGGCAGCTTCGTCGTCATGCTGCTCGGCGCCGGCGCCGCGACCAAGGCGCTCGCCGTGCTGCCCTTTGTGGCGACGATCGGCCTTGACGCCCTCGAATTGCTCGTCGTGTTCCTGCAGGCCTACGTGTTCGCCATGTTGACCTGCATGTATCTCAACGACGCCCTTCACCCCGGTCACTGACCAACCCGAAGACGTTTCTTTCGCAAGCGAAACAGGAGTTACGAATGGAGCCGCATGAAATCGCGATCGCCGCCAAGTACATCGGCGCCGGCCTCGCCGCGATTGGAACCGGCGCCGCCGGCATCGGCGTCGGCACGCTGTTCGGCCAGTTCCTGAACGGCGCGCTGCGCAATCCGTCGGCCGTCGACGGCCAGTTCGGCCGTCTGATTTTCGGCTTCGCGGTGACGGAAGCGCTCGGCATTTTCGCGCTGCTGATCGCGTTCCTGCTGCTGTTCGCCGTCTGACGATCTAAGACTTCTTCCCGATTCCCGGGAGGGCGCGATGGCGCGCCTCCCGGGTCTTGGCCTTTCGAAGGACCCGCGATGGCCCAGTCCGCGCAATCGACGCCCGCCCAGGCGACGCAGGCCGCAGTCGGTCATGAGGGGGCCGACCATCCGAACTTCCCGCCGTTCGATTCCAGCACGTTTCCTTCGCAGCTCGTCTGGTTCGCGATCGCGTTCGGCTTTCTGTACTGGTTCATGTCCAAGCGCGCTTTGCCGCAACTCGGCGCGGTGATCGAAGCGCGCCGGGCGCGAATCGCCAGCGATCTCGACGACGCGACCGCGATGCAGCAGCGCGCCGACGCGGCCGCCGCCGCCCACGAGAAGACCCTGGCCGACGCGCGCGCGAAAGCGCAGAGCCTGGCCCAGGCCGCCCGCGATCGGCTCGCGACCGAAGCCGAGGCCAAGCGCAAAGCCCTGGAAGACGAACTGGCCGTCAAGCTCGCCGCGGCCGAGCGACAGATCGCGACGACGCGCGCCCAGGCGATGACCAACGTCGCCGGCATCGCGCGCGAGGCGGCGGGCGCGATCGTCGAGCGGCTCGGCGGGCGTCCCGCCGATCCGGCGGCCGTGGCGGCTGCGGTCGATTCGGTCAAATCGCAGTAAGCGGAGGCCCATGATGGAATTCGGCGCGGAGTTTTTCGTCCTTCTCGGCTTCCTCGTCTTCGTGGGCGGCCTCTTTTATCTCGGCGTCCATCGAATGGTGTTGAAGGCGCTCGACGCGCGCGGAGAGGCGATCGCGTCCGAACTCGCCCAGGCTGCGAAGCTGCGGCAGGAAGCGACCGCGCTGCTCGCGAGCTTCGAAAAAAAGACCGCGGAAGCCGAAGCCAATGCGGCGGCGATCGTGGCCGAGGCGCGCTCGCAGGCTGAGCAACTGGCCGCCGACGCCGCCATTCGCATGGACGATTTCATTGCCCGTCGAACCAGGCAGGCGGAGGCCAAGATCGCTTTCGCCGAGTCCCAGGCCGCCGCGGACGTTCGTTCCGCCGCCGCCGACCATGCGGCCAAGGCGGCCGAAGTCGTGCTGCGCGATCAGATGCAGGGCCCGGGCGGCGGCGATCTGGTGGCCCGAGAGATTGGCGAACTGAGGAATCGCCTCAACTGAGGCCTAGCGAAAAAAGGCGCGACCCCAGTCCCGCCCTTTTGCGCCGTCATGGGTCGCGGCGCTCTTGATTTGACCGGCGCAGCGTCTCATTGTCCGACGTCGAGATGGCGCGCGCGGGTTTCGTGGAAAGCATGTGACCCCCAGGCCGCGGGAGCGACACGCCCCCGGGACCGGCCGCGCTGGGTGGCGAGAGGGGAACGACCGCAATGAATCGCGCGATCATAGCTTTGCTACTGATTTTTAGTTTTCAGTCGCTGGCGCACGCCGCGGGCGGCGTACCGCGCGGCGATCTGTTCTACGGGGTCCCGGCGGAGGCCCGTTGGGCGCCGTTCTGGGACACGCCGCCCGCCTGCGACAACGCCAGCGTCTTGTCGACGATCACCGGCCGGTTCGCGCAGACGCAGCGAACGTTCTGGGACCCGCAACTCGGCATCGGCGGGTTCGATCGCGTGCGGGAAATCGGCTTTCGGGCCAACGGCCTGTCCTACATTCCGCGCCGCTATTGCGTCGCCCGCGCCGCGATGACCGATCTCAAGCAGCGAACCGTCATCTACGCCGTCGTCGACAATCTCGGCATCATCGGACAAAGCTGGGGCGTCGAATGGTGCGTCGTCGGCCTCGATCCGATGCACGCCTATGCTCCTGGCTGCAGCGTCATCGAGCCGTTCGTGGAGCGATGGCTCACCGTGCAGCCATGGCTTGGCGAGTATGGCCTCAGGGCGCGCTACTGAGCCGCCCCCAAGTCTCCCATTCCATGATTGCGCGGTTCGCGCTCACGATCGCGACCGGCGCGCTGGCGCTGGTCGGGCTGCCGCTGGCGGCTTTCGGGCAGAGCGCTCCGCCGGTCGCGACCGCGACTTTCGACTATTATGTGATGACGCTGTCGTGGTCGCCGGGCTTCTGCGACCTCGGCGGCGAAGAAAAGTCGCCGCGGCAATGCGCGGTCGGGTCGGGCCACGGCTTTGTCGTTCACGGCCTGTGGCCGAACGACCGCTTCGGCCCGAACCCGGAAGCGTGCCGGCCGGACGAATACGTTGCCGCCGCCGATCTCGCCGCGACGCGCGGCCTCTATCCCGCCGAGGGGCTGGCCGCGTACGAATACCGCCAGCACGGAACCTGCACGGGCATGAGCGCGCGTGACTATTTCGCCGCGGTCCGCTATGTGCGCGACCAGCTTGTCATTCCGGAGATCTTGCAAGGCCCTCGTCAGCGGCTGCGCGTGTCCCCCGCCGACCTTCAGCAGGCCTTCGTCGCCGCGAACGCCAATCTGCGTCCGGACAACATGGCGATCACCTGCAGCCGCGGCGAACTGGTGGACGTTCGCTTCTGCCTGTCGAAGGACCTCAGGGCCTTCGCGGTCTGTCCGAAAGTCTCCGGTCATACATGCCATTCCTCGTCGATCGCCGTCGCGCCGGTGCGGTGACAAGCGCGACGTTGCGAGCGACCGACTCGAGTCCGGCGGGGGCGAGCGGTCCATGAACTATCGCCACGCCTTTCACGCCGGAAATTTCGCCGACGTGTTCAAACACGCGATCCTCGCGCGCATCCTCGTCTATTTGACGCGCAAGGAGACGCCCGTTCGTTTCATCGACACCCACGCCGGCGCGGGGCGCTACGATCTCTCGGGCGCGGAAGCGGCGCGCTCGCCGGAATGGCGCGAGGGAGTCGCTCGGCTCCTCAAGGCTTCGCCGCCGGCCGCTGTCGCCAGCCTGCTCAAGCCCTATCTTCAGGCCATCGGCCCGTTCGACGCCGACGGCCGGCCGGCGTCCTATCCCGGCTCGCCGGCGATCGCCCAGGCGTTGCTGCGCGCGCAGGACCGGATCGCGTTGTGCGAGGCTCACCCGGAGGAGCGCGAGAAACTGATCGCCGCGCTTGGACGTGACAGCCGCCTCAGCATCGTCGGGACGGATGGTTATGCCGCGCTCAACGCCTATGTGCCGCCCAAGGAGCGGCGCGGCCTCGCATTGATCGACCCGTCGTTCGAGGCTGCCGACGAAGCCGATCGTGTCGCGGGAGCCTTGGCGCGCGCGATTCGCAAATGGCCGACCGGTGTCTACGCCGCGTGGCGCCCGATTCGCGAAACTCTCGCCGATGCGCGCTTTCTCAACGCCGTCGCGGCGATCGGCGCGCCGAATATCCTTCGGCTCGAGCTCGACGTCGGGCCTGGGCGCGTCGGCGCTCACGGTCAGCAGCCCTTGGCCCGCGCCGGCCTTCTCGTCGTCAACCCGCCGCACACGCTGGTCGACGAAGCGCGCTCGCTCCTGCCCTGGCTCGCCGGGCTTCTGGCGCGTGACGGCCGCGGCGCGCATGTGTGCGCGTGGTTGACCGAGCCGAGGTGAACGGCGGCCCGGATCCGCCTTGCCCACGCGACCCCTATCAGTTTATGTGCGAACGAATGAACGGATCATGAGCGACAGCGGCCTCGAGGCGCGTTGTCGCCGCAAGCGAATTCACAGCTCTTGGGGTCGCGATGGCGCTGCCGAACATTCTCAAGGACAAGCTGCGCCTGCCCGTCGTCGGCGCGCCGCTGTTCATCGTCTCGCATCCGGCGCTGGTGATCGCCCAGTGCAAGGCGGGGATCGTCGGCGCGTTTCCCGCGCTGAACGCGCGCCCGATTTCGCAGCTCGACGAGTGGCTGCACGAGATTACCGAGGCGCTCGCGGGGCACGACCGGGCGCATCCCGAAACTCCCGCCGCGCCGTTCGCGGTCAACCAGATCGTCCACAAATCGAATACGCGTCTCGAGGAGGACCTGGCGCTCACCGTCAAGTGGAAGGCGCCGATCGTCATCACCTCCCTCGGCGCGCGCGAGGACGTGAACTCCGCGGTGCACGGCTACGGCGGCTTGACCCTGCACGACATCATCAACAACCGCTACGCCCACAAGGCGATCGAAAAGGGCGCCGACGGCTTGATCGCGGTCGCGGCGGGCGCGGGCGGCCATGCCGGCTCGATCTCGCCTTTCGCGCTGATCCAGGACATCCGCTCGTGGTTCGACGGGCCTCTGCTGCTGTCGGGCGCGATCGCCACGGGCCAGGCGATTCTGGCCGCGCAGGCGATGGGCGCGGATCTCGCCTATATCGGCTCGGCTTTCGTCGCCACGCACGAGGCGCGCGCGTTCGACGACTACAAGCAGGCGATCGTCGACGGCGACGCTTCCCACATCGTGGGTTCGACACTGTTCACCGGCATCTTCGGCAACTATCTGCGTCCGTCGATCGCCAGGGCGGGGTTCGATCCCGATAACCTGCCGCATGGCGACGTCAACACGATGAATTTCGCCTCCGGCGGTTCGTCGAACGCCAAGGCGTGGCGGGACATCTGGGGCAGCGGCCAAGGCATCGGCGCCGTCAAATCGGTGCAGCCGGCGGCCGAACTCGTGGCGCGCCTGCAGCGTGAATACTCGGAGGCGAAAAGACGCCTCTGCGGTTAGGACCGAAGGCGGCGTCAAGATCGGTCGCGAGACTTTTCGTGGATAGCGGGGACAATCTGTCGACGCCGTTCGAATCCCATTGGTGCGCGCCGAATTTCAGCGCATGATGAGGACGTAAGGGGGGCGTCCGGCGCGAGGGGAGGGCGGCTGCGGCCCAAAGCGGCCCTTGTCGCTTTCGGCAGCGCGTGGGTATGCTGGCCCGCCGCCGAATCGCTCGAACGGGCGTTCGCCTCAGACCTTCGAATAACGAGAGACGCTCCCATCGCCATGGCGACAATCGAACAATTGCTGCAGCGCCAGACGGGACCCGAGCCACAGGAGCGCGCCTATCGCACGCCGCCTCACAATCTCGAGGCGGAGCAGGCGTTGTTGGGCGCGATCCTCATCAACAACGACGCCTTCGACCGCGTCTCGGATTTCCTCAGAAGCGAACATTTCGTCGAAGAGATTCACCGCCGCATATTCGAAATCGCCGGATCGCTGATTCGCGGCGGCAAGCTGGCGACGCCGATCACGCTGAAGACGTTTCTCGGCGAGCATGATCTCGGCGGCGTCACGGTGCCGCAATATCTCGCGCGCCTCGCCAGCGAAGCGACGACGATCATCAACGCCTACGACTACGGGCGCAGCGTCTACGATCTCGCCTTGCGGCGCGAACTGATCGCGATCGGCGAGGATGTCGTGAACGTCGCCTATGACGCGCCGGTCGATTCGAGCCCGCGCGAACAGATCGAGGAGGCCGAGCGCCGCCTGTATCAGATCGCCGAGACCGGACGCTACGACGGCGGCTTCCAGCGCTTCTCGGACGCGTTGAAGACCGCGGTCGACATGGCCTACCGGGCCTATGAGCGCGACGGATCGCTGAGCGGCATCGCGATGGGTCTTCCCGATCTCGACCGCTACATGGGCGGCCTGCAGGCCTCTGACCTCGTCGTCCTCGCCGGCCGGCCCGGCATGGGCAAGACGGCGCTCGCCACCAACATCGCCTTCAACGTCGCCAAAGCCTATCAGGCGCGAACCCGCGCGGACGGCGCGCTCGAGACCGCCAACGGCGGCGTCGTCGGCTTCTTTTCGCTGGAAATGTCGGCCGAACAACTGGCGACGCGAATCATCGCCGAGCAATCGGGCGTGGCCTCAAACAAGATCCGCCGCGGCGATATCAGCGAAAACGATTTCCACAGCGTCGCGGACGCCGTCCGCGAGATGCAGCAGATTCCATTCTACATCGACCAGACGGGGGGCATATCGATCGCCCAGCTCGTCGCCCGCGCAAGACGGCTCAAGCGTCAAAAAGGGCTCGACCTTCTGGTCATCGACTATCTGCAGCTGCTCTCGGGGTCGAAATCGCGCAGCGAGAACCGCGTGCAGGAACTGACCGAAATCACGACCGGACTCAAGGCCCTCGCCAAGGAGCTGAATATCCCCATCCTTGCCTGCTCCCAACTCTCCCGTCAGGTGGAGCAGCGGGACGACAAACGGCCGCAGCTCTCGGATCTGCGCGAATCCGGCTCGATCGAGCAGGACGCCGACGTGGTGCTGTTCGTCTATCGCGAGGAATACTACCTCAAGAACAAGGAGCCGCGTCCCGGCACCGAAGAGCACATCGCCTGGATGACGCAGATGGAGAGCGCGCATGGCCGAGCGGAGGTCATCATCGGCAAGCAGCGCCATGGCCCAACGGGCACGATCGAGCTGCAGTTCGACGCGGAGGTGACCCGCTTCAGCACCTTGGCGCGGGAAGACACGATCGCGGAAATCCGCTAGAACGCGCGCCGATGGACATAACAAAGTTGCAATTGTCGCCCCAATAGGCTGACCATGAGCCTCGTCCGACGCGCGCATCGCGCGGACGCCGCAAGCTGGAGAACGGCATGAAACTGACCACCGCCCTCGGCCTCGCGGCCGCGCTCGCCGGCGCCGCCGCCTGCCTCGCCGCTCCCGTGCGGGCCGACGAATTCACGCCCGCGCAAAAGCAGGAGATGGGCGCATTCATCCACGATTATCTGGTCAACAACCCCGAAGTGTTGCGCGAAGCGATCGTGGCGCTCGACAAGCACGACAAGGCGGTAGCCGAGGATGAGCGCCAGAAAGCGGTCACGAGCGAGGCCGGGCCGCTGTTCAGCTCGAAATTTCAGGGGACGGTCGGCAATCCGAAAGCCTCGGCGACCTTGGTCGAATTTTTCGACTACAATTGCCACTACTGCAAGGGCGCGCTGCCCGACATCGCCAAATTGATGAAGGACGATCCGAACCTCAAGATCGTGCTGAAAGACTATCCCGTCCTGGGGCCTGGGTCGGTCGAGGCGGCAAAAGTCGCAAGCGCCGCCCGCAATCAGTTGCCGGGCGACAAGTTCTGGGCCTTTCACTACAAACTGCTTGGAATGCATGGGCCGATCGGCAAGAACGAGGCGCTCGCCGTCGCCCGCGAACTCGGGCTCGACATGGACAGGCTCAACAAGGATATGGAGAGCTCTGACGTCAAGGCCGGTTTGGACGAGGTCATGCGGCTTGCGGATTCGCTGCAAATCAACGGCACCCCGACGTTCGTCGTCGGACAGGATGTGGTTGTCGGGGCGGTCGGCTATGACCAGCTCAAGAACAAGGTCGATTCCGTGCACAAATGCGGGCGCGCCGCCTGCTGAACAGCCTCGCAGCGACTCTTGCGACAACGGAATTCTATGATCGCGCCTGTCCGGCGTAACAATAAGCTGACAGGCGAGGCTCCTCTGTGACCGCATTGCAAGCGATCGTCATGGCTGCGCTGCAGGGCGTGACGGAACTGTTCCCGATCAGCAGTCTCGGCCACGCCGTGATCCTGCCGCGCCTCCTCGGCTGGTCGATCAATCTGAAGGCCCCGGACTGGCTGGCCTATCTGGTGGTGATGCATCTGGGGACGGCGATCGCGCTGTTCGCGTATTTCTGGCGCGACTGGTTGGCCTTCGGGACGTCGCTGATCGGCCGGGCCGGGCCGCGATCGATCGCCGACAGGAGAATCTTCCTGTTGGTCGTCCTGGCGACCATCCCGGCGGTCATCGTCGGCTTCACGTTCCGCAAAGTGCTGGGCGACGCGTTCGCCACGCCGGTGATCGCGGCGGTCTTCCTGCTAATTAACGGAGTTATACTGTATTTCGGCGACATGATCGGCGGCGAAACGGTCGGCGCGCTCGACCAGCTCAACTGGAAAGGCGCGCTGGCGGTCGGCCTGGCGCAATGTCTGGCGCTGATTCCGGGCATTTCCCGCTCCGGCGCGACCATCGTCGCCGGCGTCGTGGCGGGGTTGCGGCATGAGGAATTGGCGCGCTTTTCGTTTCTGATGGGCACGCCCATCATTGTCGGCGCCAATGTGCTCGAGGCGCCGAAGCTGTTGAAAGCAGGGGCGACGCTGGGTCCGATGGCGGTTCTCTCCGGCGTGGTCGCGGGCGTCGTCGCTTATGCGAGCCTCGTTTTCCTGATGCGCTATTTCCATAAGCACGAATTCGAGGCCTTGAGCCCGTTCGCCTATTATTGCGGGGCCGCAGGCCTCGCCAGCCTGGCGATATTCACCTTCCTTTGAAGCCGTAAGGGGCGAGCGGGACTTGGCGCGGTGGCCTTGCGCCTTATATCTCGCTGCGCGGGCGCGGACTGCGATTTCCGTCAAAGAGGGCCTCATGTCGACCATCGAGCTCATGCCGGCCCGGTTGACGAGCCATGAAACCGACGATTTGCGGCGAGCGATTGCTTGCCTCGAAGGGACGAGCTTTGCGCGCCGCATGACCGACACGATCGGGCGGCCGATCGGGGCGCTGAGCCGAACCCTTCCGGAACCCGCCCGGCAAATTGTGGCGCGAGCAAGCGAGTCCGCCTTGTTGGCGGCGCTCAAGATCGCGCTTCGCACCATTGACCTCAATACGCCGGCGAAAGCCGCCAATCGCGCCCACAAGATCGCGACCGCCGCCTCTGGCGCACTTGGCGGTACGTTTGGCCTCCCCGCGCTGCCGTTTGAGCTTCCGGTCTCGACCGCGATTCTGCTGCGCTCCATCGCCCAGATCGCGCGCGAGGAAGGGGAGGATCTCGAGGACGCCCGAGCCAGCCTGGCCTGCGTCGAGGTGTTCGCGCTCGGCGGGAAGGGGGTGGACGAGACGACTTTCGAAAGCGGCTATTTCGCCGTTCGCGCCGCGCTGGCGAAGTCCGTGACCGACAGCGCGCGCTATATCGCGCAGCAGGGAGTTGGAGCGCAATCGGCGCCAGTTTTGACCCGGCTGATAGCGCAGATCGCGGCCCGTTTCGGCGTGGTCGTCAGCGAAAAACTCGTCGCGCAAACGGCGCCAATTCTCGGGGCGATCGGCGGGGCTGCGGTCAACGCGTTGTTCGCCGAGCATTTTCAAGCGATCGCCCGCGGTCACTTCATCGTCCGCCGCCTCGAGCGCAAGCACGGCCCAAGTTTGATCGCGTTCGAATTTCAGCGCCTGCGCGGCGAGGCGCCGCGGATGCGCGCTTGAGCCCCAGGAGGCGGCGAACTGGACAGCGGTCCCGGAATGAGGATGATCCGTCCCATGAAGGGACTTCGGTCTCCAATCGGGATGGGCCGCGCAGCCCGCTGTTGGACAGGCGTCGCTGCTTCGTCGATCTTTTCGTTGCTATGCGTCGCGGCGGCGAGCGCGAGCGCGTTCGCCGATCTGAAGCTGCCGCCGCGGCGGAGCGGCGATCCGCCCATGCGCATCTTCCGCGTCATGAGTTCGGACTCGTCGTGTGGGTCTAACTGTCCCGAATGGATTTCGGCCGAAGGCCGGATCATGGTCGGGACGGCGAAGACTCTCGCCGAACTGGTCAATGGTCTTAGCGGCCGTCGGTTGCCGGTTCTCATTCACTCGCGCGGCGGCTCGGTCGCCGACGCGATCGCGATGGGGCGGCTCATCCGCGCCAAACATCTGGCGGTCGCGGTCGCCAGAACCTTGATACCGAATTGCGCGGAGCGCGCTCGGATATGCCCCGGCGCCCGGGGCCAGGCGATCACGGGCGGCGCGGTTTGCGCTTCCGCCTGTCCGCTGGTTCTCGCCGGCGGCGTCGAGCGGCTGGTCAGCGCCGTGCCGAAGGTCGGCGTCCACCAGATCACCACTGTCCTCAGAGAGGTCGAAGGCGAAGCCCATCTGACGACGACGAAAAAATTGTACGAGCAGGGTTGGATCGATTCTGAGGTGAAGGACTACCTGGCCGAAATGGGCGTGGGCGATCCGGTGATGGCCTTGATGCGAAAAACGCCGGCGGCGAGCATTCACTGGCTGAGCGGCGCCGACCTGCTCGATTCGCGCCTGGCGACGCAAAGGCTGGACAGCGCGGCGCCGATCCTGGCCGACGGCGCCAACGGCCTCAACGGTCACGCCTTGGAAGGCGACCCGCCTCAGCCCGACCTGTTGACCGCCAACGTCGTCGCGCCGAGCGCGCAGCCCGCGCAGCGGCCGCGGTCTGGCGCTGGACGCGACCTTCGCCTACAGGCGCGGCGGCGGGGCGGTCGAAGCGACGATCGTAACCCGCGACGCCGACACGAAGCTGGCGGGAATGCCGCCGGATGTCGAGCTGAAACTGACGGTGACGCCGGACGGCGGTGAATTTCGGCTGACGAGGTCGGCCGGCGAGGCGCCGCTGCGCGCGACCTTGCCGCTCGCCAGCTTCTGCCGGCTCGCCCATGGCGGCGACCTCGTCGCCGAGCCGGTCGAGGCCCGCGGGGGCCAATCCGATCAGGCGATCGCCGATCCGCGCCCGCCGCCGATCGCGTTCGACGTCGCCGCGATGGACGGCGTCAAACAGCTGTTCGACGAGGCCTGCCCTTGATAACCGCCCCTTGCGCCCCGTCGCCTCATGGTCCACATAGGCGGCGGGAGGTTGGCGAAGGACGTACCGCTCGCCAACCGGGTCAGGTCCGGAAGGAAGCAGCCCTAACGAGACAGGGCGGGTCTTTGTCCAACCTCCCGCTGTGTCCAGCCTCCCGCTTTTCGCCGCGATCGCCGCATAGGCTCTTTGGCGGCGCGGGCGATGTCACATCGCGCTTCATGGCGGCGTTTTTCTAAGCGAATTCCGGATGCTTTCAGATGGTCGATCCCTGCGGGGCGAGAGAGGCGGGCGATGACCAATTCGCTGTTTCCCGCCGAGTCCCCCGCGCTGGCCCCCAGCCCGCCCGTCACGCCCTATCGGGTGCTCGCGCGCAAATACCGTCCGCAGCGGTTCGAGGACCTCATCGGCCAGGAGCCGATGGTGCGCACGCTCGCCAATTCCTTCGCCGCCAACCGCATCCATCAGGCCTACATTCTGACGGGCGTGCGCGGGGTCGGCAAGACGACGACGGCGCGCATCCTGGCCCGCGCTTTCAACTATCACGTGCCGGGAAAGATTGATCGCCCGAGCATCGACATGCCCGAGCTCGGCGTCCATTGCCAGGCGATCATGGATTCGCGCCACGTCGACGTGATCGAAATGGACGCGGCCTCCCACACCGGCATCGACGACGTGCGCGAGATCATCGAGAACGCGCGCTACCGCCCGGTCTCGGCGCGCGCCAAGGTCTACATCATCGACGAAGTGCACATGCTCTCGAAGCCGGCCTTCAACGGCCTTCTCAAAACGCTGGAAGAGCCGCCGGAACACGTCAAGTTCCTGTTCGCGACCACTGAGATCGAAAAGGTGCCGGTCACCGTGCGGTCGCGGTGCATCCGCTTCGATTTGAAGCGCATCGGCTCAGGCGCGATGGTCGAACATTTGACCAAGATCTGCGCCGCCGAGGGCGTCGCGGTCGAAGCCGACGCGCTGGCGCTGATCGCCCGCGTGGCCGAAGGCTCGGTCCGCGACGCGCTGTCCCTGCTCGACCAGGGCATTGCGCACGGAGGGACCGAAGGCGTCACCGCGCTCGCCGTTCGCGACATGCTCGGCCTCTCCGATCGGGGAGACGTCATCGCGCTGTTCGAACACACGATGAAAGGCGAGATCGCCGAGGCGCTCGAGCTAATGCGCTCTCTCCATCACGCCGGCGCCGACGCGGCCGACATTCTGATCGAACTCGCCGAGTTCTGCCATTTCGTCACCGGCGCCAAGATAGCGCCTGGAGCGGCCGAGGACCCGGCGGTCAGCGAGACCGAGCGCAGCCGTGGCCGGGAATTCGCCGACAAGCTGACCATTGGCGCGCTGACCCGCGCCTGGCAAATCCTGCTCAAAGGGGTCGAAGACATTAAGGATTCTCCGCGCCCGCTCGCCTCGGCCGAGATGGCGCTGATCCGTCTCGCCTATGCCTCCGATCTGCCCACGCCGGAAGAGGCGCTGCGCAAGCTCGCCGAGGCGAGCGACGGGAGCCCTCGCCACGCGCCGCCGCTGCCGCCCGTTGGCGGCGGGCCGCGCGCTCGTCTCGGGCTCGCCGCGACGGTCGCGGCCCCGGCCGAGCGCGTCTCCGCGCCCGCGGCCTCGGCGCCGGCAAGATCCGCCGCGCCCGCCGCCGCGGTCCGGCTCGCGCGTTTCGAGGATGTCGTCGCCCTGGCGCGAGCCAAGCGCGATATCCAGCTCGTTCAGGCGTTGGAGCGGGACGTGCGGCTCGACCGCTTCGAGCGGGGCAGCATCGCCTTTTCTCCGGTCGAGGGGGCTTCGCCCGGGCTCGCGCAGACCTTGGCCAAACGCCTGCAGGATTGGACTGGCGAGCGCTGGATGGTGGCGTTGGTGGCGAACGCGACTGCGCCGACCTTGCGGGAGGCGGCGAATGCGCGCGAAGCCGATCGCGCAATCGGCGCCGCGACGCATCCGCTGGTGCGCAAAGTGCTGGAACGTTTCAAAGGCGCGCGCATTGTCGACGTGCGCGGGCCGGAAACGTCGCCGTCGCCTGCCGCGACCCAACCCGATGAGGAGGTCGGTTATGCCGAGCCTGATCCCGCAATCGACGATGATCTTTGAACAGAGAGGCACGCCATGGATCTCATGGGCATGATGAAAAAGGCTCAGGCCGTTCAGGCCAAGCTTCAGGAAGCGCAGGATGAGCTCGGACGTGTCGAGGTCGAAGGCCAGTCGGGCGCCGGCATGGTGAGCCTGACGCTGACGGCCAAGGGCGAATTGAAGGGCGTTCGCATCGATCCCACGCTGCTGACGCCGGCGGACAGGGAAATGTTGGAAGACCTGATCATCGCCGCCTTCGCCGACGCCAAGGCCAAGGCCGATCGCGCCGCGGCGGAAAAGATGCAGTCGCTGACCGCCGGCCTGCCGCTGCCGCCCGGCATGAAGCTGCCGTTCTAGCGAACCGATGTCCTCCAACGTCGCCGGGCCGGAAATCGAACGTCTCGTTCAGCTCCTGGCGCGTCTGCCGGGGCTCGGGCCGCGTTCGGCCCGCAGGGCGGCGTTGCATCTCATCCGCAAGCGCGAAACGCTGCTCGGCCCGCTTGCCGAGGCGATGCGCGTCGCGCAGGAGCGGGTCGTCGCCTGCTCGGTCTGCGGCAACGTGGATTCGTGCGAGCCGTGCACGATCTGCTCGGACGAGCGGCGCGACGCGACGACAATTGTCGTCGTCGAGTTGGTCGGCGACCTTTGGGCGCTCGAGCGCGCCGGCGCGACCCGGGCGCGCTATCATGTGCTCGGCGGCGCGCTGTCGCCGCTTGACGGCGTCGGCCCCGCCGATCTCAATCTTGCGGCCCTGGTCGCGCGGGTCGCGCAGGGAGACGTCAGCGAGGTGATCCTGGCGGTCAACGCGACCGTGGACGGCCAGACGACCGCGCATTACATCATCGATCTCTTGGCGGGCGCTTCCGTCAAGGTGACGCGGCTTGCGCACGGCGTGCCGGTCGGCGGCGAACTCGACTACCTCGACGACGGCACGCTCACCGCGGCGATGCGGCAACGCACGGCGTTCTCGCCCAGTTAAGCAGAGCGAAAGAACGTCGCCGCAGCATTACGGGGTGCGAATTCTCGAACCCGGGGTCTCGCAAAGGCGGATTTCATGTCGGCGGCGTCCACGGCCTCAGAGCCTTTCATCCCACCCTATCCGCCGCGATCCGAAAGACCGCGCGGCGCCCTCTCCACCATTTTCGCCTTGCGGCGCAATCCGATCGAGATCTGGGGCAAGGCGGATTTCGAGCGGCCGATCTCGCTCGGGCGATCCATTCTCGGCCTGCGCGGCGCTGCGCACGATCCGGCCGCGGTGCGACGAATCTTTCTCGACAACGCCGCCAATTACCGCAAGGACGATCTCCAGCTGCGCATTTTGCGGCCCGGACTCGGCGACGGGCTGCTGACCAGCGAGGGCGAGCGCTGGCGACAGCAACGCCGCTTGATCGCGCCGGTGTTCTCGCCGCGGCATGTCGCCGATTTCGCCCCTGCGATGCAGGAGGCGGCGCAGGCGGCGGTCGGGCGCTTGAGCCTTCGGCGCGAAGGCGCGGTGACGGACGTCAGCGAACTGACCTCGCGCATGGCGCTCGAGGTGCTCGAGCGGACGCTGTTTTCCCAGGGGCTCGGAAGGGACGCGAGCGCCTTTCAACGGGCGGTGTCGAGCTATTTCGACAGTTTCGGCCGCGTCGATCCGCTCGATCTGCTGCGCGCCCCCAGTTTTCTCCCGCGCATCGGCCGCCGGCGCGGGCGCTCCGCGCTCACGTTTTTCGATTCTGCCGTCGACGCCATCATCGAAAGCCGCAAGGCGCTCCTCGATCGCGGCGCCGCGCCGCCGCCCGATCTTTTGACCCTGCTGCTCGCCGCGAAAGACCCCGAAACAGGACGCGGCATGCGCGACGCGGACGTTCGGGCCAATATCGTCACCTTCATCGGCGCCGGCCACGAGACCACGGCGAATGCGCTGACCTGGACGCTTTATCTCCTTTCGCAGTCGCCCGAATGGCGCGAGCGGGCCGAGGCGGACGCCGATCAGGCGTTTGATCCGCAGCGTCCGGCCGCGCTGGAGCGCTGCGAAGCGCTGCGCGCGGTGTTCGAGGAGGCGCTTCGCCTCTATCCGCCGGCGGCGATTCTGAGCCGTCAGGCGATCGCCGACGATGAGCTTTTGGGCGTGCATATTCCCGCCGGCGCGGTGATCGCGGTTTCGCCCTACGTGTTGCACCGGCGGCGCGGTCTGTGGGACAATCCCGACGCCTTCGATCCGTCGCGATTCCTGGGCGAGCGGCGGGAGCGGATCGACCGCTTCGCCTACATTCCCTTCGGCGCGGGTCCACGGGTTTGCATCGGCATGTCGTTCGCGACGCAGGAGGGGATCATTCTTCTGGCCAATCTCCTTCGCGCCTTCCGTTTCGATTTGGTCGACGGGCATCGCGTCATGCCGCGGCAGCGTGTGACGCTGCGCCCAAAGGGCGGCATGAAAATGCACGCCAAACGGCGCGGACCGGCGTAGATCTCCACAGCGGAAATTTTCTTTGCGGAAGTTCGTTGACAGAAATCCGATGGAGGCCTATATGCGCTTCCTCCGACGTCTTGGCGCGCTTCCCTAGCTGTCCGGGCGGTTGGTTTCGGGACTTCCTTGAGCTTACTCCTCCCGGCCGAGAGGCGGGGTGGAGGATTTTCGGTCGTTCCTGCCTCGCGAAAGCGGGCGACGTGTTGAATTCGCGTTCGAACCGAACCTCGCGGCCAGCGGCCGCCGGGCAAAGTTGGGCGCCAGC